>NZ_KB905378.1:0-360878 GCF_000379085.1 Halomicrobium katesii DSM 19301
GCAGACTCTGCCCAGTCGTCGATCGCTTTTTCTTGCTTGGGAACTGTCCACTCGTCTTCGTGCCAGCTTTCGATAATTACCCAGTTTTCTGATTTCGGAGAGTATCCCACGACGTGGGCTTTCTCATTCCGTTCATTAGCCATAGAGATGGCGACACAAACGGGTTCTCCCTCGAGCATCAGAATAGAAAGCGGAGGGCCTTGTTTAGACGCAGTACAAATCGGCTCTTGCAGCGTATGCTCCGCGAACAGATCGACACGATGAGGCACTCAGGACAGGTTTTAGATCAACCGCAACGGCCCGTGACTCGCCGGTTGAGGAGCGTCTAAACACGGCCAAAGCGGAGTCAGTATAGCACCGTCCATTTCAGAATTAGCAAGAACATCTGCTTCTTCTAACGACAGTGGCCGTGAAGGTAGGGAATCAATGGTTCTTGAATTTGAATCTGACATATTCAATCGATCAATCGATAGGATCTATCTTAAAGATGATTCTATGCGTGGTGGAAGTAGAACTATAAGGTAGAACCGTACAGCGTTCGGTTCAGCCCCAGACATCAACGATAGGAGGATCGTTTTCTCGATCTACTACAGACATATCATCACTGTCGTCGGTACAATCCTCGAAAGCCTCGAGGTCCCGTTGACCGTCACCCAGCTGGTCGCTGGGGAGGTCCCAGTACGCATAGGCACCGATGTAGTCGACGACGCAGCGGAACGTGGCTTCCTCGGGAAGCGTTGAACGCACCTGCGGCTGTTCCACGTCGGAGATCACCCGCTCAACGGCAGCGTCGAGATCGTCGAGATTGTCCCACTGCCGACGCGCGAGGTCGTCGCGTATTTCGCTCTCACTTGCCGCTTGTACGGAGTCGAGCGAACACCAGCGGACGGCTTCGCGCACGTCGGGGTCCTCTGTATGGTCGTTCGGATCGATCCCTTCGGTGATCGACTCCGAACAGGACCAGAAGCGCCGGTTCGTCGCCCAGTACAGCGCGAGCTTCCACGTCGCCGCTTTGTCGGCGTACGACTCTCTGCCGTCGTTGCCCGCCTCGAAGGACTCCGTGGCGTCGAGCAACGAGCCGAACGTCGCGCTGAGGTACTTCCCGAGGTACGCGCCAGCTGTAGATTCCATTTCGTGGCCGTCGTCACCGAACTCAATCAGCTCGTGCGACCGAGTGCGTTCGCGCACCCAGTCTTCGCTGTGATCGTGGTCGCCGAAGCGGTACCAGTCGACGAAGCCCTCGTCGCTCTGGAACTCGGGTTCTAGGTCGTCGAGGTCGTCGCGGTAGGTCAGCGGATACACGTCAACAATCTCGCCTTGGCCGTAGTCGGCCCACTTCGCTGCCAGCTCGGGCTTGTCGCACAGCCACGGCATTCCGTTGGACTCGCGGGTGGGTACATCGAAAAACAGCACATGGACGTGGGGATAGCCCTTCTCGGTGAACTCTAAGGCCTTGATGTAGTCCGGGCGCTCTCGCGGTCGCCCGGTCACATCGTCGGCGAGATCGGGCCGCCAGCCGGATACGTCCTCATTTCGCGTGTCGGCTTTCGTCGACGGGTCCGAATCCAGATACGACAGCAGACGGTTGAAATTCGGATTGATCGTGTCGATACCATCGAGTAGGGACGCCTGCCGTTTGGGATCAGTCGTGAACGTGGCGACAGCGGCGTTGGCGGCGTGTTCGTAGGCCCATTCGAGCGCGTCGTTGAAGCGCGCGAACTGCTTCGAGACTCGGCCCTGGTCATTGAAACGGGTCTTGTAGTCCTTCGTCATCCGGCGGTTGGTCTCGCCACCAGTCCGACCCACGAAGTGAACGTCGAACAGCAGTCGGTAGTCTTTGATCCGATTCAGGTAGGATGTAAAACCGTCTTTCAGCAACTCCCGCAGGTCATCGTCTACAGAATCGACACGAGAGAGGTAGTTACGTAGAAACTCACGGTCATACGTTAGGCCCTCTGTCTGAGCCGTTTGAGTAATGCCTTCTGTAATCAAGTCAAGAAGGCGGAGGGTTGGTGTCACCATCAGAACGCCAGAGGAACGGGATTTTCGCACGTACGGCTGTTCGGGAGCTACGAGGTCATCGATAAACCGATATACAAACTGGTAGTCGGAATCAGAGCCGTCGACACGCTCGCAGGCCTCTGGCGAGACGCCTTTGATTACATACGAAACGACATGTGAGAGTGGCGTACCCTCTGGATGAGCCGCTATGAACTTCGCAACGCGAACTCGGTCAGTATCGCGTTCTGTAAGTGTACCGTCGATCAGTGGTCCGTGACCGAGGAGATCGCGTTCGTCAAGAAAGTCTGCCAGTACGGGAGTGTTACATCTATCGGCGAGGTCGAGGCCACCCAAATGTCCGGGCGGCTCGACAACGCTCATTTTCGACCATCGGGCTGAGCTGCGTGATCAGTGTCGTACTGCGCATCCCGCTGACGATACCCCTCACCCTCCGGGTTCGGGGAGAACGCTTGGGCTTCCGGGTCGACCCGCGAGGGGTCGCTTCCAGTTGGTCGAGCTGGTGCAGAGGTCGATTGGCGCTCGACCTCTGTTCCGGGATGCTCGCTTCGCTGCGCTTCCGGGCGGACCAGCTCTCCCGCGCCCTCGCTCGTGTTGTCGATCGAGGGTACGCGGTAACAGCTCTTGCACCGATTCGCTCTCGTCGCTGGATGGTCCTTCCTGTTGATGCAATTCGAGTTGCAGAGAGGACACCGATACTGGATATAAGAGGACCAGTCGATCACTGTTGACCACCTTCCTCAACCGCCTCGACCGCTCGTCGAACTTCGTCGTCAGTTGCTTCGAGGAGTCGGGACGCTCGAACGAACTCATCACGAGGATAGGGCCACTCGTCGGGGGAGAGCTGACGCTCTCTAGTCACCGACGATCACCCGAATTACCAGAAATTTGACTATGATTTTCGGCCTTTCTGAGAGTGCCGAAAACAGCGCCTACATGTCTGCTACCTTTAGAAAACTTGAAGGACGCTATGGGGTCGGAGGGATTTGAACCCCCGATCGGCTGATATCTCCGGTGTGTGCCTCGGAACTCCAGAGGGTCATCAACGCGAGCCGATGATCAGTCGGCCGCTCAGTATATCAACCCTGGAGTGTCGTCACCGGGCACGTTGCCTCTGGAGTCAGCCGCCTTCCCGGACTAGGCCACGACCCCGCACTCCGGCGTAAGCCCACCTGTATGAAAGGGGTTACGGTTGCGTCCGGAGGTTAGTCGTCGCGATCGGTCTCGCTCCAGTCGCAGTTCTGACACTTGAAGCCGGTGACGAACTCCGTGATACCGGGCATGTAGCCGACCGAGAGCACGTCTCCGCCGCAGTCGGGGCACGATCGGTCGGCGTCATCGATCGCTTCGGCGTCCATGACGTCGTCGTCTTCGATCAACTCGGCGAGCGACTCGGGTGTGACCATGCGGCCCTGCACGACGCGGTTGTCAGCCATAGCAACAACGGGGGCGCTGAGCAACCTAAGGGTTGTCACTTCGTGTCGCGCCGAGCGCGGTCAGAGCCAGGGCGCGCGGTCGTCGTCGTCGTCGACCGTCGGGTGGGAGCTGGCGTCGGTGGTGTCATGGTCGACCCCCTGGGACGCGCCGCCGTCGGCGAAGGCAGCGGTCACGTCGACGGCGTCGGGCTCGTAGTGCTCGTCGCGTTCGCGAGCGCGCTGTGGGTCCAGCGAGAGCAGCGTCGTGACCGCGAGGACGGCCAGTGAGACCGGTGCCTCGACCGACGTGAGGATGCTGATCGGCAGCACGCCCAGTGCGACGGCACTCCCGAAGCGGAAACGATCGATGTCGACGGCGTTGCGGAGCCACGGCGCGCCGACGGCGGCGGCGAGTGCGAACGCGACGCCGACGCCGGCAGCGGCGGCGGCTCTGAGCATGAGTTCGGGATCGGTCTGGACCACCAGCGAGAAGCCGGAGGCGTTGACGCTGGCGACGAAGCCGATGAGCAGGATCATCGACGGGCGCGGGAGCCAGTCGCCGATCTTCGCGCTGGCGGTCCGGCCGGCGATAGCGAGGATGATGATCGCCGCGAAGCGCTCGAAGACGACGGGATCGAGGACCGTCTGGATCGTCGGCGCGAGGGCGGCGACCACGACGGAGCCTGCGATCACGATCGCACCGACCGCGAGGATCGGAGTGGCGACCTCCCTGGGAGAGCCTTCCATCTCGGCGAGGATCACGGCGAGGGTGGCAGAGCCACCGAAGACCAGCAGGCCGACTTCGATGATGCCGGTCACCGACGCGAGTCCGCCAGCGAGGACGACGGCGGCGAAGACGCCGTCCAGCAGCGGGAGCAACATGACCGTCGCGAGCAGGCGGGTGGTACCACCGACGCGTCGCTCCAGCGCGAGCGCGACCGGATGTTGGGAGCTACTCATTTCGTGCTACAGTCTGCCCTCACCCGTGGGCGTCGGGTACTCGCTGCGTGGGGACGGTACTGCCGACGGCTGGAACGGCATCGTCCAACCGTTCGGGGACCGCATATTCCACCCCTTCGAGAACCCCTCGAAGCCTGTGTCTCCCATAAACCAGTTTGTGACAACCACGGAGTCGGTGGTCTGTCGACGAACGGAACCAGCGCTGGGAGACACAGCACAGTTCATGTTCATCATTATCTTTTGTCAGCGGATAAACGTTGTGTGAGATTGCGACTCATACACAACGGACGATAGGAGATGTCAGCGTCTGGATGGAGATTGTCCACGTTTCACACTCGATAGTTTCCATTTTTAGAGTGGGGCTCTCGTCGCGCCGTCTGCGTGTGACACCGATCGGCACTCGGGAGCAAATCTCGGAACGTTTTTCAGCACACGTCTGCCACCCTTGACATGGCGAACGAGTCCGAACCCTTCTCGGAGAAGCTCCGCGTTCCGGAAGCCCTGACGTTCGACGACGTACTGCTACGGCCCAAAGAGTCCCGCGTCGAGCCGGACGAGGCCGACACGGCCACACGCGTCTCGACGAACGTGGAACTGAACGTTCCGGTCCTCTCGGCGGCGATGGACACGGTCACCGAGGGCGACATGGGCATCGCGATGGCCCGACACGGTGGCCTCGGCGTCCTCCACCGCAACATGGACATCGAGACGATGTTCGAAGAGATCGAGCGCATCAAGCGCGCCGACGAGCTGATCATCCGCGACGTGGTCACGGCCTCGCCGGACCAGACCGTCCGCGAGGTCGACGAGATGATGGACCGACGCGGCGTCTCGGGCGCGCCGGTCGTCGGCGACGACGACGAGGTGCTGGGGATCATCTCCGCCACCGACATCCGCCCCTACCTCGAAGTCGGCGAGGATGATCTCGTCAGCGAGGCCATGACCGACGAGGTCGTCACCGCACCCGAAGACGTGACGGCGCGCGAGGCCCTGGAGCTGATGTACGAGCACAAGATCGAGCGCGTCCCAATCGTCGAAGACGGCGACCGCCTCATCGGCCTCGTGACGATGCAGGGCATCCTCCAGCGCCGCGAGTACGATCAGGCCGCTCGCGACGGCGACGGCGCACTGGTCGCCGGGACGGCAGTTGGCCCGTTCGAACTCGATCGTGCGCGCGCCGCAGACGAGGCTGGCGTCGACGTGCTCTTTATCGACTGTGCTCACGCGCACAACCGCAACGTCATCGACAGCGCTCGCGAGATCGAGGCGGAGGTCGACGCCGACGTGGTCGTGGGCAACATCGGGACCCGCGAGGCCGCCCAAGATGTCGTCGACTTCGCCGACGGCGTCAAGGTCGGCATCGGTCCGGGATCGATCTGTACGACCCGCGTCGTCACCGGTGCGGGCATGCCCCAGATCACCGCCGTCTCGCAGGTCGCCGACGTGGCCAGTCAGCACGACGTGCCGGTGATCGCCGACGGCGGTATCCGCTACTCCGGGGACGCGATCAAGGCGATCGCCGCCGGTGCGGACGCGGTGATGCTCGGTTCCTACTTCGCAGGCACCGACGAGGCCCCCGGCCGCGTCATCACGATGAACGGCAAGAAGTACAAGCAGTACCGCGGCATGGGATCGGTCGGCGCGATGAACGAGGGCGGCGGCGAGCGCTACCTCAAGGAAGAGGAAGAAGGCGAGGAGTTCGTCCCAGAGGGCGTCGAGGCCGCGACGCCGTACAAGGGATCGGTCCAGTCGGAGCTCCACCAGCTCGTCGGCGGGATGCGCTCTGGCATGGGGTACGTCGGCGCGGAGACGATTCCGGAGTTCAAGGACCGCTCGGAGTTCGTCCGCGTCTCCGCGGCGGGCCAGCAGGAGAGTCACCCCCACGACGTGATGATCACGGACGAAGCGCCCAACTACAGCCCCGACAGCAACTGATCGACGCGCCCGGCGATGTAGCGGACCGAACTGCTTTTGAGCGGTCGTTGGCTACCCCGTGCCAATGAGAGTCCTCGTCGTCGGCGCGGGAGCGATGGGACGGTGGTTCGCTGACAGCGTCGCGACGGCCGACGACGAGATCGCGTTCGTCGACGCCGACGAGACGGCGGCGACGGCGGCGGCCGACGCGCTCGGCGGTCGCGCGCTGACACCGCCCGTCGAAGAGCGCTTCGACCTCGTCTGTGTCGCCGTCCCGCTCCCGGCGGCTGCGAGCGTGATCGAGGAGTACGCCGATCGCGCGGACCGGGCGATCTGTGACGTGACTGGAAGCATGCGCGATCCGATCGACGCGATGCGAGCACACGCCCCCGAGATCGAACGCGTCAGCCTCCACCCGCTGTTTGCGCCGGAGAATGCGCCCGGCAACCTCGCAGTGGTGACCGACGCCGACGGTCCCATCGCCGAGACGATCCGCGATCGGCTCACGGCGCGGGGCAACGAACTGGTCGCGACGACGCCGGCCGAGCACGACGAGGCGATGGAGACGGTGCAGGCACGCGCCCACACGGCCGTGCTGGCGTTCGCGCTCGCGGCCGAGGACGTTCCCGACACGTTCCAGACGCCGATCTCCGAGGCGCTGTTCGACCTCGTCGAGCAGCTGACCGACGGCGAAGCGCGGGTCTACGCCGACATCCAGGCGGCGTTCGAGGGAGCCGACGACGTGGCGGCCGCCGCACGACAGATCGCGCGGGCCGACGACGAGACGTTCACCGAACTGTACGAGAGCCTACAATGAACGACGAGACGAGAGATTCGATCCGCTCGAACGCGAAGTACCTCCGCCAGGTCCGCCCGATCGATCCCGAGGAGATCTGTGAATACGTCGACGGTCGGCCCCACCCCGCCGTGGTTCGACGAGTCCTCCGAGAGGAGGCGTTCGATCTGGGGCTGGTCGAACGCGAGGACGGGACGTTCGAACCGATCGGCGACGAACCGCTGTCGCCCGCCTTCGAGGGAGTCGACGCGCTGCCGGCCGAGCACGTCCGCCGACTGGAGGACCTGCTCGTCGAGCGCGAGGGCGTCGGCTGGCCCGACGGCGAGAGCGGCGACCGGCTCCGCGACCGCATCCGGGCGATCAAAGAGCGGTACCTCCGGCAACAGCCCGTCGAGTACGACGACCTGACGGCGCTGGCGTACGCGATCTACCACCTGCCCGACTACTACGCCGTCACGCAGTACGTGATCGCGGACCTCCTGAGCGACGGGCTCCTCGACAGGCGGATTCGCGTCCTGGACGTGGGTGCCGGCGTCGGCGGCCCGGCGCTGGGGCTGCTCGACCTGCTGGGCGAGGAGTGTCTCGTCGACTACCACGCCGTCGAGCCGAGCGCGGCGGCGGACGTGCTGGGGGCGATGCTCGAAACGACGCCCCCGAGCGTCCAGACGACGATCCACCGGACGACCGTGGAGTCGTTCGAGCCCGACGACCAGTTCGATCTGGTGGTCTGTGCCAACGTCCTGAACGAACTCGACGAGCCGGCGTCCGTCGTCGAGCGGGCGCTCGACTGGCTGGCTCCGGCGGGGTCGCTGGCGGCGATCGAACCGGCCGACAGGAACACCGCGATCGGGCTCCGCGAGATCGAGCGGGCCGTCGCCGACGACGGGCCGGCGACGGTGTACAGCCCGACAGTCCGGCTCTGGGCCCACGAGTCTCCGACCGGCGAGTCGTGGTCGTTCGACGTACGACCCGACATCGACGTGCCGCCCTTCCAGCGCCGGCTGGACGAGGGTGCGAGCGGCCCGGACTACCAGCCCGGCGAGTTCGTCAACGTCGACGTGCAGTACGCCTACTCGATCCTGCGGACCGACGGACGGACCGCCATCGACGCCCGCGGGAACCGCTCGCGGGTCGCGAAGATGGCCGAGGCCGACTCCTACGTCACCGACCGGATCAACCTGCTGGGCGTGAAGCTGAGCGGCGATCTCACCGAGGCGGGCAATCCCCTCTACCTGATCGGCGACGGGAGCCAGTCGACGGACCACTTCGCCGTCCTCACCGAGGCGTCGATCCTCAACGAGGATCTCCGCGACGCCGACTACGGCGACCTCCTCCTCTTGGAGAACGCGCTGGTGCTCTGGAACGACGACGAGGGCGCGTACAACGTTGTCGTCGACGGCGAGACCGTCGTCGACCGCGTGCCGGCGTAGCCGATCGACCGAGCGGCTGCCGCCGCCGGAGTGTTTTTCCCGCTCTCGGCCCGACGGAACGTATGAACGACGAGCCGTCGATCCTCCTGACCAACGACGACGGGATCGACAGCGTCGGTTTCCGGGCGCTGTACGACGCACTGACCGAGGTGGGATCGGTGACGGCAGTGGCACCGAAGAGCGATCAGAGCGCGGTCGGGCGCGCGATCTCACACGAAGTCCCGGTCCACCAGCACGAACTGGGCTACGCCGTCGAGGGCACGCCGACCGACTGCGTCGTCGCCGGCACCGAGTCGCTGGTCCCCGAAACGGACCTCGTCGTCGCCGGCTGCAACCGGGGTGCGAACCTCGGTGCCTACGTTCTCGGACGGTCGGGAACCGTCAGTGCCGCCGTCGAGGCGACCTTCTTCGACGTGCCCGCGATCGCCGTCTCGATGTACATCCCGGTCCGCGAGGACGCGGCCTTCGCCGATGTCGAGGAGAACTACGACAGCTACGGCGAAGCAACCCGCGCCGCGAGCTATCTCGCCGATCACTCGATGAGCGCGGGCGTCTTCGAACAGTGTGACTATCTCAACGTCAACGCGCCGGTCGCCGACCGTGGTCCCGCAGAGATGGCGATCACCGAGCCGTCACGCGTCTACCAGATGGGAGCCGAGCGAAACGGCGAGACCGTGACCCTCCACGACCGGATCTGGGAGCGGATGGCCGAGGGCGACATCCCCGATCCGGAGGGGACCGACCGCCGGGCCGTCGTCGACGGCAAGGTCAGCGTCTCGCCGCTGACGGCCCCGCACACGACCGAACACCACGAGGCACTGGACGGACTCGCCGAGACCTACGACCGCTCGTGATGCTGCCGGCTGTAAGTCTGTACAGAATTTCGCGATCCCGTGGTCGCGAATATCTTGAAACAGTTACAGCCGGCAGTATGAAACGGGACGCGATCCGCGAGGAACTGACCGCGCTTCGATGACTCGGCGCACTCGATCTGTGGCAATTTAAGCGGCCACGGTCGATAGGGCGACACGATGAGCACCATCCGACGCGCTCGCCCCGACGACGCGACCGCGTGTGCGGACATCTACGCACCGTACGTCCGCGACTCGGCGGTCTCCTTCGAGGAGACGGCACCCGCCAGCGGGGAGATGAGAGATCGTCTCCGTGCGACCCTCGAAACGTACCCGTGGCTGGTGTGTGAACGCGAGGATCGAGTGGTCGGCTTCGCGTACGCCAGCGACCACCGGGACCGAACGGCCTACCAGTGGAGCGTCGAGCTCTCGATCTACGTCGACGGCGATCACCGCCGCGCCGGGATCGCGACCGCCCTCTACGAGTCGCTGTTCGCTGTGCTAGGCGAGCAGGGGTTCTACAACGGGTACGCCGGTGTGACACTACCGAATCGGGCGAGCGTCGAGTTCCACCGGGAGATGGGGTTCGAGCCCGTCGGAACGTACGAGAACGTCGGATACACTGCCGGGGAGTGGCAGGACGTGCAGTGGTGGCGCACACAGCTGCGCCACCCCGAGGACGACCCGGAGCCGCCAGTACCGTTCTCGGCGTTCCCGACCGCGCAGTTCGAGGCAGCCGTCACCGCGGGCGTCGACTCGCTCGACGCCTGATCCCGATTTTGACGACGGATCTGAGCGTCCGCTCTCACCGGGCAGTCCAGCGACCCGCCCAGCGACGAGACCGTCCCGCGCTCACTCGCCGTCCGACTCGGCGGGCAGCTTGTGCCGGAACGCCCGTAACGCGTTCCCCCCCGTCTCCGTCAGCGAGATCCGTTTGGTCCGTCCGACCGACTCGACGGCGACGTAGCCGTCTTCGAGGAGCGGCTCGACGATGCGGTTGTTCAGCAGTGCGAACTTCGCTTTGTCGTTGGCCGGGTCCGAGTCGCTGATGAACGCCAGCCCCTCCCGCTCGGCGAAGTCGATGAGCTCGCTCTTGTTCGGCGTGTGTGCAGCAGTATCGTGCTCGTCGACGTAGTTCAGTATTCGAACCTGGTCCGTCGTCGGCGTCTCCAGGGGATACGACGGGAGCTGCTCGGCCATGATCGTCTCGCCGGTCTGTGGCGTCTCGGCCACCGGGTGGAGGTGCTCGGCCGTCCGAACGTGGTAGCCGCTCGCGTCCGTCGCCATGCACGCCAGTGCAGCGCCGACGGTCGCGAGCTTCGGACCGCTGGAGACGTTCACCCGGACGATGTCTCCCTGGTGCTCGTCGATGAGGGTCGTGATCCGGCCCAGTACGTCGTACACGTCGTCGAGGTCGGTCTCGTGGTACGCCAGCGCGACGCCGTGGTCGGTGAGTTCCCGCTCCAGGCGCTCGTGGTACGCGGTCGTCTCCAGTTCACTGTCGGTCAACAGGTGGAGCGTGTCGACCCCGTACTCGACGACCGGGTCGCCGATGCGGTCGTACTCGTAGCCCAGCGGTGCGATGTGTACCTCCTCGACAGAACGAAGCGAATCCGAGCCGTGCATGTCTGGTACGTGTGTGCCTTCGATCGCTTCGTACAAATAGTTACAATAGTATCGATAGTTCAAATAGTATCGTAATAAACATGAATACGTGTTCGGAGCAACACCGAGTCGGGGCGCACGCGCGCCCGGATACATCGATGAGTAACTTCCCCGCTACCGATTGCCCGCTGTCTGGCCGCCACTCCGAGGAGACGGACGATACAACTCGCCCGACGGTTCCCGACGGGCAGGACCTGCTCGAACTGGTCGGCGATCCGTACACGTTCGACATACTGGACGCGATCGCCGACGAACCGATGGAGGCCCAGGAGATCGCCGAGACCACCGACGTGTCACAGCCGACGGTGTATCGTCGACTGCGACGGCTCTACCGGGCTGGCATCGTCGATACGGAAGTGAGCGTCGACGGGTCGAGCAACCACCCCACGCAGTTCGGGCTGGCCGTCACGCGCGTCACGCTGGTGATCGAGGACGACGGTATCGGTGTCGACGTCGAGTCTGCCGACGAACGGACAGCAGAGTGAACGAGTCCGGTGGTACCGACGCCCTCGCTACTCGACCGTGTTCGGGCCCATAACTTACATTACACGGCCTTGTTTAGACGCAGTACAAATCGGCTCTTGCGGCGTATGCTCCGCGAACAGATCGACACAATGAGGCACTCAGGACAGATTTTAGACAACCGCTACGGTCCGTGACTCGCCGATCGAGGAGCGTCTAAACACGGCCCATTACACTGTTTCGTGTACTTTACCGGTTTCTCGGTACGTGGGCTCATCTTTCCACCGAGCCAATAGGCTTGGTAGTGTTCAGAGGGTGGTGTTCAGATAAGAAATCAGGATCAGAAACCTCGAAGCACCGAAAGCCCTCGCGCAGTTGCGGTCCCGCGACTCGCTGCGCTCCAGTCGGTGCTTGCATCGTCGGGGTTCCCGCAACTGCGCTCGCCCTTTCATCCACCAGAGTCTAGACGGCTCAACGGCCGAATCCTGGCGTCTGTGCGAACAGGGTGAGCACAGGCTCAGGAGAGCGTGCTCTCCTGGCGGATAAAAGGGCGAGTCGTGGTCCGGCATTCTGTGGCGGCACTATCTGAACAAAGTGAAGATATCCGTCACAGAATGCCGGAGCGCGACGAGGGTTTTCGGTGTCTGCACCACTACGCTGACAGTCGCTTCTCTGAACACTACCTTCGTGACCGGCCGAACCTTTCGACGGAGTTCCGACGGCCCGATCACCAGTCCGGAGCGTCCAGCCCGGCGTCTTCGAGCAGTCCTTTCCACCGCTGTTGAATCGTCAACCGAGACACGTCCGCCGCGTCGGCGACGACGCGCTGTGACCGCTCCTGTCCGCTGACCAGCGCACCGACGTAGAGGCTCGCCGCCATCACCGCACGCTTGGAGCGTTCCTCTTCGACCGGCATCGACGAGAGAAACAGGTCGACCGCTCGGGACCGTGCCGTCCCCTCCAGGTCGAGTCGATCTGCCGTCGCTTCGAGATTCTCCAGCCACTCCTCGTGTTCCCGCCGGTCGCTCGCGCGGTACATACACCCGCGTTGGCCCCGATCGAACTTAAACGCTCGTCGATCTGTCGGCGACGATCTCACCGTCGTCGAACGGCTCGACGATCCGGACTCGCTGGCCGACGCCATCCGGGACCGCGCCGGAGAGCGTTAAGTACTTGAAGCGGTCGGGAATAGCCACTCTTGCGCGCGGGTAGCCAAGCACGGAAAAGGCGTAGCGCTTAGGACGCTATCCCGTAGGGGTCCGCCGGTTCAAATCCGGTCCCGCGCATGAGCGAACGGAGTGAGCGAAGAGCAGAATCGGATTTGAGCCCTGGAAGACGATCGAAGCGAGTCTTCGTCCGGTTCAAATCCGGTCCCGCGCATTTCTCTGTGAACGTGCTGGCTGATATAGCAACAATTGAAACGATTTACACACTGATCGCACTGCAGTCGTGCGATTGGGTGTGTATTGATTTTCAATGGCTACTATACTATCGGCTGTCTATCTGTGACCGATTTCCCCACCCCGAGGTGGCGAACCTCGCCGTGCAGTGACAGCAAACAGTATGATACGCGTTATCGTGAGCAGTTCTCCTCATACGGTTTATTGTAGTTGCGTACCGGTGATCGTCTACTCCGTGGCGACGATCACCGGTAAATCGCTACAATAATCCGTATCAGGGTTTGTGCGTGAAGATGACGACGTTGCCGTCGTCGATGGTCGTACAGAGGTCGAGATCCATGTCCAGATTGAGCGACGTGAACTCGTTCTTGCAGACGACCATGTCGTCGAACGGCTCTTCGCAGGCCGGGCACGCGACGGCGGTCGTGTTCTGGTACGACGAGATCGCGTCGTTGTCTTCTCTGGGGGTCAGCGACGAGACGAGTTCCTCGAAATCCTCCATACTGATGCGGGCGGTGGCCGCGACAATAAATTGTGGGGCGAACCGACTCGGTCGTAACCGACGCGTTCAAGTCCGCCTGTGCCGGGAACTGATGCAATGAGTACAGACGGTGGCACGCGACTGATCCTCGTCGCTGGTTCGACACGGACGGCCGAGATCGACGGTATCTCTGCGGCCGGGGCCGACGAATCGCTGCTGGCACACACACCCGCTGCCGACGCCGAGATCCTGCGCTACGGCGATGTCGTGCGAGCGCCGGAGGTCCCCCAGAGCCCGACCGGCTGTTTCACGCCCGCCGTCGTCACGCGTGCGGTCGTCGAGTTACTGGACCTGGACGTGACCGTCGTCGACGGCGGGCTCGCCGAGCCGAGCGGTGCGCCGACGGTGACGGTCGGCGCGAGGCCGGGCCGAGACGTTCGCGAGCAGGACCCGGTCCCGTCGGCACCGGGCGCGTTCGAGGCGGCCCGGCAGTACGGCCGCTCGCTGCCCGCCGACGAGGTCGTAATCGGAGAGACGATTCCGGGCGGGACGACGACGGCACTCGGCGTCTTGCGGGCGCTGGGCGAGCGCGGTGGGGTCTCCTCGTCGCTCCCTGAGAACCCGGTCGACCAGAAGGAGTCGGTCGTCGAGGAGGGGCTGACCGCGAGTGCGATCGAACCCGGCGAGGCGGCCGACCAGCCAAAGCGGGCTGTCCGCCGGATGGGCGATCCGGTGCTGGCCGTCGCCGCAGGGGTCGCGATCGGTGCGATCGAGACCGGGCGAGCGGTGACGCTGGCCGGCGGGACCCAGCTGGCGACCGTGGGCGCGCTCTTGCGCCACGCCGGCATCGAGGGGCCGCTGTCGCTCGCGACTACGTCGTTCGTCGACGACGATCCCTCGGCCGACGTTCGCGGACTGGCGGCGGATCTCGACCTCGACCTGACGGTGACCGATCCGGCGTTCGATCGGGCCGACCACGTCGCGATGGAGCGGTTCGTCGCGGGCGAGGCCAAGGAGGGCGTCGGGATGGGCGGTGCGCTGGCACTGGCCGATCGGGCCGAACTCGATCCGGCGGTGGTTCGTGACCGCGTCGCTGCGATCGCCGACGACCTCGCGTTCGAGCCCTGACGGCGGACAGTCGTCTGACTCGCGTCAGACGGCCAGCAAACCTTTTTGACGCACCCCAGCAAAAGGAAAATGATGAACGCGTTGCGCGAGTTCCTCGACGACATCGTCGCCGACACCGACGCGGTGTTTCTGTTCTCTCCGAGCGCGTCGCTGTACCAGTCGTTCGAGGACGACGACACCGAGGTCGTGGTGATCGCTCCGGAAAACACGGTCGACGCGGGGACGTTCGTCGAGTTGCCCCTGGAGTTCACCAACATGGCCGACCGGATTCGCTTCGGTGTCGAAGGTGCGCTCGAACAGGAGTACGTCGAGGAAGACGCCGACGTGGTCTGTATCGGTGACGTGTTCGACGACACGCCGGATTCGATCGTTCGCGTCCAGGTCGCCGAGTTTTCCCCCTCCGGCGTCTACGGGCTGTTCGTCAACTCCCGAGCGGAGCCGTCGGTCATCAACGACGTACTGGACGTGGCCGTCGAACTCGGGAAGAAAGGACAGAAGGGCAAGCCGGTGGGCGCGCTGTTCGTCGTCGGCGACGCCGGCAAGGTGATGAACAAGTCCCGCCCGCTGTCGTACAATCCCTTCGAGAAGTCCCACGTCCACGTCGGCGATCCGATCGTCAACGTGATGCTCAAGGAGTTCTCCCGGCTCGACGGTGCCTTCGTCATCTCGGACGGCGGCAAGATCGTCTCGGCCTACCGGTACCTCGAACCGTCCGCCGAGGGCGTCGACATTCCGAAGGGGCTGGGCGCTCGCCACATGGCCGCCGGTGCGGTCACCCGAGACACCAACGCCATCGCCATCGTCCTCTCGGAGAGTGACGGACTCGTCCGGGCGTTCAAGAGCGGAGAGTTGATACTCGAGGTCGATCCGGAGGAGTACTGATGCAGTTCGACTGGCCGGCGATCGTCCGCAGCCTGTTCTCGCGTGAGGCCGTGACGGCGGTCGCGATCAGTATCCTCGTCCTCGGGGTGTTACTGGCGTATCTCGCGTGGCGGTACATGCACTACTTCCTCAGCGACGCCGGCATCGACGAGGCCGTCGAGGGGACGGCGTTCGAGCGGACGGCCCAGCGGTTCGGAACGTCGACCGTCGGGCTGATCGCCACCCTCGTCGGCATCTCGCTCTACATCGCCGCGATACTGCTCGCCGGGGCCGTCTCACAGCGATTCCGGGACGTGTCGCTGTGGTCTCCGTTCGTCGCCTACCTGCCGAATCTCTTCGTGGCGCTGTTTGCCCTCATGATCGGGCTCATCGCCGGAGACAAGGCGAAGCTCTCGGTCAGCGAGAAGTTCCGGAGCATCAAGTTACCGGAGGCGGAACTGCTCCCCGAACTGGTCAAGTACAGCATCATCTTTCTGGCCGGACTCGTCGCGCTCGGCCAGCTCGGGGTCGCGACGGAGGCGCTGTTGATCCTGCTCGCCGCCTACGCGTTCGGTCTCGTGTTCCTCGGCGGACTGGCGTTCAAACAGCTGCTGTCGGCCGGGGCTGCGGGCGTGTATCTCGTCCTCAGCCAGCCGTACAGCATCGGCGACGAGGTCCGCATCCAGGGCCAGCAGGGCATCGTCCAGGAGGTCGACGTCTTCGTCACCCACATCGAGAGCGAGGGCGAGGAGTACGTCGTCCCCAACGATCAGGTGTTCGCTGGCGGCATCGTCCGGATCCGCGGCTAGTCGTTCCCCGACCGGCCGAGCAGGGCACGCAGCTGCTGTCTGTCGACCGTCCCCGACTGTGTCCTGGGTAGCGCATCGACCAGCGTGACGGTCTTCGGGACGGCGAAGTCCGCGAGATCGTCTGCGACTGCCTCGATCACCGCAGGGGCCGTGAGTTCGTCCGTCACGGGGACGACCGCTGCGGCCACGCGCTGGCCCCACTCCTCGTCCAGGATGCCGACGACCGCCGCGGTTTCGACGGCCGGCAGTCGCTCGATGGTGCGTGCGACGCGTGCCGGCCGGACGTTCTCGCCGCCCGTCACGATCATGTCGTCGGCGCGGCCGACGACGAAACAGCGACCGTCGTCGTCGCGGTAGCCCAGATCACCCGTCCGGAACCCCCGCTCGTCGAAGGCGTCTGCCGTCTGGCTCTCGTCGAGGTAGCCCGGCGTCACTGTCGGTCCCGAGACGACCAGCTCGCCCACTTCACCGGGCCGGCACGGATCGCCGTCGTTCAGGACGGTGACGGTCGTGCCGTCCAGCGGCCGCCCGACGGTCTCGGGCTGTTCGAAGGCCTCTGACGGCGTCGCGGTCGTGATCTGTGACGCCGTTTCCGTCGTTCCGTAGGTGGGGTACACCGGCACCTCGGCGTCCCTGCAACGCTCGATCAGCGCCGGCCGTGCGGGAGCCCCGCCCAGCAGGACGAACCGGAGCCCGTCAGCCGGCCGCCACCCCTCGTCGAGGAGCCGCGTGAGCATCGTCGGGACCAGCGAGACGCCGGTAATCGACGCCGCCCCGAGGACGCGTGCGGTCTCGGCCGGGTCGAACGAACGCTGTAGCACCGTCGCGGTGCCGTACAGCGTCGAGCGGACGATCGGGGCCAGTCCGCCCATGTGGTACATCGGTAGACAGACGAGCCAGCGGTCGCTCGCAGAGACGCCGAGTCGCTGGGCCGAGCCGACGGCGCTGGCGATGAGGTTCCCCCGCGTCAGCCGGACCCCCTTCGGCGTGCCGGTCGTCCCGGAGGTAAAGAGGACGAGCCGGTCGGTACCGGCGTCGGCTTCGGCGGGCGACCCGGCGGGCTCGGCCGGTTCGAAGCGTGCCACGTCTTCGGCCGACGGCTCCCCGATCGAACAGACGGTGGCCTCCGAAGGGGCGACCGCACGGGCCGTCGACTCGGTGGCGGGCGAACAGAGCACCGCGTCGACACCTGCCGTGGCGGCCTGGCGGGCGACGGTCTCGGTCGCCTCGCGGACGTTCAGGGGCACCGCGACACCGTTCCGGCGGGCGATCGCGAACAGCGCCGTCGCGAACGCCGGTCCCGTCGGGAGTACGAGCCCGATCCGGGGCGCTGGCTCGTCGACCAGCGTCGCCAGCCCGCCACGCCACGCCTCGACTCGGCTGTCGAACTCCGCGTAGGTCCACGTGTCCCCGCCGTCCGCGTCGATCAGTGCCGTCGCGTCGGGGGTCGCGCTGGCACGCTCGCACAATAGGTCGTTCGACCGTTCGGGGAGCGGGTTCTCGACTGGCCACTCCTCGGGCTCGGGCAGCGTCACCATCCGACCTCCTCGGGATCGACGCCGAGGCCGTCGCCGTCCGGGACGGCGATGCGGCCGTCGCTCACCGGGGCCGGATCGTCCGTCAGGTCGTCCGCGAGCGCGTCGGCAGTCGCGAGCCCGCAGGGGTCGACGGCCGGAATCGCGGCCGCGACGTGGACCGCCGCCGCCCGCGCGACGGCGGCGTCGATCGTCGTCGTCACCACCGGCTCGATACCCGACTTTCGGGCCCGCATCGCGATCGTGTGGGCGTTTCCGGGGCCGCCAAGCACCATCGGCTTGAGGATCACGGCGTCGACGTCGGCGGCCAGCACCTCGGCCGCCGTGTGCTCGCAAAAGCCCTCGTCGATGGCAACGCCGACGGCCTCGTTCCCGAGGGCTGCGTGGCCGTCGAGATCGGTGGCCGGCAGCGGCTGCTCGACGTAGGAGACGCCCAGCGGGGCGAACGCCTCGAACGCCCGCCGGGCGCTGTCTCGGTCCCACGCGCCGTTGGCGTCGACTCTGATCGTCACGTCGTCTCCGACGGCAGCACGGACCGACCGCACGCGCTCGACATCGTCTTCGACCGAGCGTACGCCGGCTTTCAGCTTCAGGCAGTCGAACCCGTCGTCGACTGCCGCTCTGGCCGCCCGCGTCGTCTCTGCGATGCTCCCGTCGCCGACCGTCGCGTTCACCGGCACCGAACCGGTCTCGGCGTCCGGATCGAACCACCGGGCGAGGGCCACGCCGTCGGCGCGGGCGTCGGCGTCGAGCAACGCCGTCGCGATGCCGTGGCGCGCCGCCGGCACCGTCGCCGCGTCCAGTTCCAGCAACGCCGCGCTGTGGCCACGCTCCGCGTAGATCTCCAGTGCCGTCGTCAGCGCCGCCTCACACTCGTCGAGTGACTCCGTCCAGTCGGGCAACGGCGTCGCCTCGCCGACGCCGACCGCTCCGCGGTGCTCGAACCCGACGACGAATCCCTCTCGGGACTCGATCCGACCGTGGGCAGTCGACAGCGGCGTCGCGAGCGGGAGCGTGAATCGGTTCAGCGTCATGCTGTCAGTGCGAGGCCGAGGGCGAACAGTACCGAGTGGGCGAACACCGTCTGGCCGACCCGTTCGAGGGCCGGATTGAGCGCCTCTCCGTCGGTGCGACGCAGGACCGTCTTCGACACGGAGACCGCAAGCGGCAGCGAGAGGAGCGGGGCCAGCGCCGGGAGCCCGAACGCGCCGTCGAGAGCGAAGCCGATCGGGACGACGTAGGCCATCCCCACGAGCGCCAGGAACTCCAGTCGGCTGAAGCGGTAGCCGAACATGACCGCGAGCGTTCGCTTGCCGGCCTCGGCGTCGGTCTCGCGGTCGCGGACGTTGTTCACGACGAGGATCGCCGTCGAGAGGCCCGCGGCGGGGAGGCTGGCCACCACCGCCGTCGCGAGGCCGATCTCCGAGGGGAGCCACGTCGGGAACAGACCGGCGTCGCTGGTGGCCACCGCCTGGACGTAGTAGCTACCGGTGACGGCCACGACGCCGAAGTAGACGAACACGAACAGGTCCCCCAGTCCGCGATAGCCGTAGGGGTAGGGCCCGCCAGTGTAGAGGATCCCGGCGGCGATACTCGTCAGGCCGACGACGAGGATCGGCACGCCACCGACCGCGACGAGGTAGACGCCGACGACCACCGCGAGTCCGTACGCGGCGGCCATCGCGTACTTGACCTGTCGTGCGGGGATGAGACCGCCCGCGGTCACTCGCGTAAAGCCCTCCCGGTCGTCCGTATCCGCGCCGTTGACCGCGTCGTAGTAGTCGTTCGCGAAGTTCGTCCCGATCTGGAGGAGCAACGCCCCCGCCAGCGCTGCCAGCCACGGAAGCGGCGCGAACACGCCGTCGTGGAGTGCCAGTCCGGCCCCGACGATCACGGGTGCCGAACCGGCCGGCAACGTCTGCGGGCGGGCGGCCATCACCCAGGCTCTCCGTTTGGACACGTCCGCCGTCGCCGTACTCATTGCTCCGTATTCGGGCTGGGAGGCCCAAAGCGACTGCGGTTCGCCCGGGTCGGGAGCGACACGATCGGACGCGGCGTCGCGGTGGGACGCCCCCGTGACACGGATGTCACCCGGTAACTGCAATGTCGCCAAATCGATATATGCGGCACCGGCGTAGCTGGTAACGTGATGAAAGTAGATAACTTCACGAAATGTCGATGTAGGGTGGTCGCATGATCCCGCTTCAATCGGAGCTCTTCGCCAGCGCCGGCAGTGGCGAGCTGTTCTTGCTCGCACGCCTCCTCTTTGGCGGCGTCCTCGCGTTCATGGGGATGAACCACTTCACGAACACGGCGGACATGGTCGGTTACGCCCAGTTCAAGGGCCTGCCGGCCCCGAAGCTCTCCGTCGTCGGTTCGGGCGGCCTGCTCCTGTTCGCGGGAGCGGGGATCGCCGTCGGCGCGTTCCCGGTGCTGTCGGGCTTCGCGCTCGGGCTGTTCTTGCTGCTGTCGGCCGTCACGATGCACGACTTCTGGTCGATGGACGACCCCGAAGAACGGCAAAACGAGATGACGAGCTTCCTGAAGAACCTGTTCGGTGCCGGCGGCGCGTTCGCGTTCGCGGCCCTCGGTGCGATCGCCTGGCCCTACAGCGTCGGGCTGGCGCTGTTCTAGATCGCTGGCTCGCGTCGGGTGGCGAAATCGGTCACAGATGGACAGCCGACAGTATCAGTAGTGCCAGGGGTAGTCGTCGAAGTCCGGGTCCCGTCCCTCGTTGAACGCGTCCCGCCCCTCCTGGGCTTCGTCGGTCATGTACGCCAGCCGCGTCGCCTCACCGGCGAACACCTGCTGGCCGACCATCCCGTCGTCGGTCGCGTTGAAGCCGTACTTCAGCATTCGCATCGCCGTCGGTGACTTACCGTTCATCCGTTCGGCCCACTCCAGTGCCGTCGCCTCCAGTTCCTCGTGGGGGACGGCCTCGTTGACCATTCCCATGTCGGCCGCCTCCGCGGCGTCGTAGGTCTTCCCGAGGAAGAACACTTCGCGCGCCTTCTTCTGGCCGACCTGCTTGGCGAGATATGCCGAGCCGAAGCCGCCGTCGAAACTCCCCACGTCGGGATCCGTCTGGAGGAACTTCGCGTGGTCGGCGCTGGCGATGGTCATGTCACAGACGACGTGCAGCGAGTGGCCGCCGCCGACGGCCCACCCCGGGACGACGGCGACGACGGGTTTGGGGATGTGGCGAATCTGGCGCTGCACTTCGAGGATGTGGAGGCGGCCGACGTTGTCGGGTGCGTCCTCGCGAGACCCATCGAGCGAGGGCTCGTCGGTCGCGTCGCTGCCGACGGCGTCCTCGCTCCCGATATCTTCGTCAGCTTCGTACTCGTAGCCAGACTCACCACGAATCGACTGGTCGCCGCCCGAGCAAAAGGCCCAGCCGCCGTCTTTCTCCGAGGGACCGTTGCCCGTCAAGAGGACACAGCCCACGTCGGTCAGGCGCTTGGCGTGGGACAGCGCCGTCGACAGCTCGTCGACCGTCTCCGGCCGGAAGGCGTTGCGGACCTCGGGGCGATCGAAGGCGATGCGGACCGCGCCGGTCTCTCTCGCCCGGTGATAGGTGATGTCCGAGAAGTCGTAGCGGTCGATCTCGGCCCACTTGTCGGGGTCGAACAGCTCCGAAACCATGACCCAACGTGCGGTTTGTCGACTTAAGTAGATAACGTGACTGCGGGAATGATTACTTCGATAGGTACTCACTCACCTCTGAGTCATCAAGCCGAGTGAGTGCATTCGACAGAATTATATGGACCAAATACAGATCTATACTTACCAATTGAGCTGCGATATTTCCAATAGTTGTTCACTTAACACACATTCAATGGTTATTATTCCCTATTCAACAGTAAATTCCTCAGCAATTGCTTGAACTCTCCTCTCTTCATTGATACCAAAGTGAATAAATCTGTATGTACCTTTAATTATCTTCTGACAAAGAGTCAGGCTATCCATACTATGTTTCATGCCTTCCCTGGATAGATTGAATTCCCATGTAAAACCACTGCCTGGCTTGTGAATCTTTTCTACACTTGTCCATAGAATTTGCTCTTTGGATTCGTAAATTGGATGCCACTCTGAGCCTATTTTCTTTTCTATTGTATATTTCCCATTATGCCCAGTTCCTTTCTCAGAATTGCTTATGTTTACGAGTGATATAGCTATATCATCTCCTAGACTTACACTATCTCTGTTCGATTGAATTTGCAAACCATTGTGTTCTGAATACACAACATTATCAACGCGCTCAAACCGGTCAACTTCCGAGCAGTTTGGAGTCCCATTATTGTCTGCGTTTGTACCTTGGTCAGTATCTTTGATTGGTGTATTGTCCCTCATACTCGGAGTATTATTTGTATATAGACATCCTGAAATAAAGACGCTTCCTGTACAAATTTGGGCTACGAACTTCCTTCGGTCCATACCAAAGCCAACACTCCAAATTCATATATATTTTCTTTATGCTCTACTATCAACAAAATGGCAGCCATGGTAATACCTCAAAAGGGGTAGAGTAACTGATGTGCTTATTTGATTTTATCTTCTCGGTGCTGGATGTTTGCCGAGTTTGGTTTCAGTTTATACTGCCGTGTTGAATAGCGGCCTCTGAGCCAAGGTGAAGGGACACTGATTTTGAGACCTCTGGTATCAGCCCCTGACAAGCCGACTCAAATTTCGACTGTCCCGGCCAACACCGCTATTCAACAGAGCAGTTTATACTTCGTCGAACGAGTCGAATCGAAGATTCGCCGGCTCGATCCGGCTTACTCATACAGTCGTGCGAAAGTATTTGCCAGCGTAGACTCAATTTGCGGTAATGGGACGGTTAGACGATATCACTCTGGAAGAGCTTCAGGAGCTCCGTGAACAAACAGAGGGTGAGGTTCCTCGAGAACGTGTTCTTGCTGCAATCGGCCGAAAGCAGGGCGATGAACACGAGACACTAGCTGAACGACATGGTGTCGTGGAGAAGACGATCCGCAACTGGCTCGATCGGTTCACTGAAGAACCGATCGAGCAAGCTCCCTACGACGAATCCAGACCAGGCCGCCCCTCGAAGCTCGACAAACACGAACGCAAACAGTTCTTCGAGCGGCTCCAACAATCGCCGACAGAACTCGGCTACGAGCAACAAGCGTGGTCGCCGAAACTGCTCCTTCACCATGTCAAACAAGAGTACGGAGTCGAATACAGCGAAGGCCACGCTCGGAAACTCCTGGGAAAGGCCGGGCTGTCCTGCCGGACAGCACGGCCGCGAAATCACGAGGCTGATCCAGAACAAGAAGCCGAATTTCAACAAACAGTCGAAAAAAACGGCCGAAACTGACCAACAAAACCGTTGTCGCTCTTGCTCAAGCTAGCGAAAAGACTCCGCTTGGGCCGTGTTTAGACGCTCCTCAACCGGCGAGTCACGGGCCGTTGCGGTTGATCTAAAACCTGTCCTGAGTGCCTCATCGTGTCGATCTGTTCGCGGAGCATACGCTGCAAGAGCCGATTTGTACTGCGTCTAAACAAGGCCCTCCGCTTTCTATTCTGATGCTCGAGGGAGAACCCGTTTGTGTCGCCATCTCTATGGCTAATGAACGGAATGAGAAAGCCCACGTCGTGGGATACTCTCCGAAATCAGAAAACTGGGTAATTATCGAAAGCTGGCACGAAGACGAGTGGACAGTTCCCAAGCAAGAAAAAGCGATCGACGACTGGGCAGAGTCTGCTTACGATGAAGCGGATGTAGATCACTCATTCATCAACGTCTGAACGGATATTCTAAATCGCTCTTGCTCAAGCTAGCGAAAAGACTCCGTTGTATGGAAAGCATCCCGTCTCCTGCTATCAGCTGTGACCAAACAACCAGCATTCGGCGGGATGCTTCAGCAACTTGTATCGCTTGGCGCTTTGGAGTTTCGGCCCGAGCCGCTCGACGCCATCGTCGAGCGGCGTCTCAAGACCATCTGGGAACAGGCACCCTGTCCTGATTGTGGCGCGACAACCATCCGAACCTACGACGATCTCGACCGTATCTGGTGCCGTGGCTGCGGCTTCATGAGTACCTACACGCTCGGTACACCGTTCTACGACGCGGAACTCGCCCCCGGCGAGTTCCTCGTCGCCTTCGTCCTCTACGCTGATTCGTTGCTCAGCATCAATCAAATTGCTTCCCTACTTGATCGGGCGTACAACACGATTCACTCGGCGATTCGTGACGTGGAAGCCGCGTTCCAGCGCGGCTTCCCCGTCGTCTGGGATCGCATCGATCACACTCTCGACGGGCCAACGCAGGTCGATGAAACCCAGCAGGTCTGCTCTGGGTACAAGAGACGCGACCCACCGCGGGACGGTCTGTCCCGCGGCGGTCGCCAGAGGGCGGTCGCACACGCTGGAGCGGTGAGCAGGGTGATGAACTGACGCTCGTCGCGGCCTGCCGCGACGTGCTTCGCGTGGTTTCTGCTGAGGAAGGAACGAAGTTCAAGGACGAACTCAAGCCAGTGATCGAAGAAGCTGAAGACCTCTCCCAGCGACTGGAGGAGGTCTGGACGGATGAGTACCCGCCGTATCAACAGATGGAGCACGACCACAGAACGGTGGTTCACGACGAAGCATACGTCTCAGATGCGGGTGTTCACACCAACCAAGCTGAGTGTCTCTGGTCGTTGTTGCAACCGTGGATCGAGAAATTCCGCGGCCTGTCCAAGCAGGGCTTGGAACAGGCCGCTCGTACCTACGGCTTCCTGCGGTCATTGAATCTCGCTGGCGCACCAATCCACGGACTCGTTGACTGCTTCGCTGCCGATATTTTTCGCCAGTCTACGTAAGAGCGTGCAGAGTCGCTCTTGCTCAAGCTAGCGAAAAGACTCCGTTGTATGGAAAGCATCCCGTCTCCTGCTATCAGCTGTGACCAAACAACCAGCATTCGGCGGGATGCTTCAGCAACTTGTATCGCTTGGCGCTTTGGAGTTTCGGCCCGAGCCGCTCGACGCCATCGTCGAGCGGCGTCTCAAGACCATCTGGGAACAGGCACCCTGTCCTGATTGTGGCGCGACAACCATCCGAACCTACGACGATCTCGACCGTATCTGGTGCCGTGGCTGCGGCTTCATGAGTACCTACACGCTCGGTACACCGTTCTACGACGCGGAACTCGCCCCCGGCGAGTTCCTCGTCGCCTTCGTCCTCTACGCTGATTCGTTGCTCAGCATCAATCAAATTGCTTCCCTACTTGATCGGGCGTACAACACGATTCACTCGGCGATTCGTGACGTGGAAGCCGCGTTCCAGCGCGGCTTCCCCGTCGTCTGGGATCGCATCGATCACACTCTCGACGGGCCAACGCAGGTCGATGAAACCCAGCAGGTCTGCTCTGGGTACAAGAGACGCGACCCACCGCGGGACGGTCTGTCCCGCGGCGGGTCGCCAGAGGGCGGTCGCACACGCTGGAGCGGTGAGCAGGGTGATGAACTGACGCTCGTCGCGGCCTGCCGCGACGTGCTTCGCGTGGTTTCTGCTGAGGAAGGAACGAAGTTCAAGGACGAACTCAAGCCAGTGATCGAAGAAGCTGAAGACCTCTCCCAGCGACTGGGAGAGGTCTGGACGGATGAGTACCCGCCGTATCAACAGATGGAGCACGACCACAGAACGGTGGTTCACGACGAAGCATACGTCTCAGATGCGGGTGTTCACACCAACCAAGCTGAGTGTCTCTGGTCGTTGTTGCAACCGTGGATCGAGAAATTCCGCGGCCTGTCCAAGCAGGGCTTGGAACAGGCCGCTCGTACCTACGGCTTCCTGCGGTCATTGAATCTCGCTGGCGCACCAATCCACGGACTCGTTGACTGCTTCGCTGCCGATATTTTTCGCCAGTCTACGTAAGAGCGTGCAGAGTACTTCCGCGACCTCGTCGAGCGCAGTCTCGACGAGGTCGCTGTTCCTAACGCTGTTGACGCTGATATCGACCGGTTCAGAGACGTGATGATCGCTGATGGAACGGTGTTGCGGTTACACGAATTTCTCTCAGATCAGTTCGAAGCCCGCCACGAGGAGCAGGCTGGAGCGAAGCTCCACCTGCTCCATAATACCACAGAGCAGACAGTTAGACGGATCGATACTGCTAATGAGAAAACGCACGACAGCACCCTGTTCGAAACAGGGCCGTGGCTTGATACGGAAAGTTGTAGGTCTTTACCAGATCGATCGCACGCCGTCGTGCGGTCGACTGGGTAAACGCCTACAACCGTCCGTATGAGAACCGCCTCATGTTGTTCGATCTCGGCTACTTCAAGTACCGGCGGTTTGCGCTGATCGATGAGAACGATGGCTACTTCGTGAGTCGGCTGAAGCAGAACGCAAATCCGGTGATTACAGCGGAATTACGGGAATGGCGCGGCCGCGCCATTCCCTTAGAGGGCAAGCAGCTCCGAGTTGTTCTCGATGATCTCGATCGGAAGTACATCGATGTAGAGGTCGAAGTAGAGTTCAAACGAGGACCGTACAATGGGACGCGTTCACTGGATACGAAGCGATTTCGTGTCGTCGGCGTCCGCAACGAGGACGCCGACGACTACCACCTGTACATAACGAATTTGGCGAGGAAGGAGTTCTTTCCGGCGGATTTAGCGGAGATCTACCGCTGTCGGTGGGAAGTTGAGTTGCTGTTCCGCGAGCTGAAGACGCAGTACGAACTGGATGAGTTCGACACAAGCGACGAACACGTGGTGAAGATCTTATTATACGCAGCGCTGCTGTCGCTGCTTGTAAGCCGCGATTTGTTGGATTTAGTTACCGAGCAGGCGGATGATGAGCTCGTGTTTCCGACAGAGCGCTGGGCGGCGACCTTCCGGTCGCACGCCCAGCTCATCCTCCACGAACTCAGTGAATACCTCGGCTACTCACCACCGCCACTGCTTGAACGGTTGATCGAAGACGCTCAAAAGATCCACAAGCAGCGACCGATCCTACAAGAGACACTCGCTACCGCTACACAACCAAGGTGTGAGGCTTAACTAAAGACGGATGGGGGCCTCTCTGCTCTGAATGCCGACTCGGGGGATGTCCTGTGGCAGTACGAGGGTGAGACACTATTTAATCCATCACCGTTGGTCGTCGAAGACACTGTTTTTGTCGGCGGCCGAGATGCTCAAGTCCACGCGGTAGACGCAACCGATGGCACAGGGCAGTGGACCCTCGAAACTGCCGGTGAGGTGAAAGCGCCACCTGTTGCTGCCGATGGAACACTCTACGTTGCCGGTGGGAGCCATCTATACGCTCTCAGTGCAGACGAGTGAACACAGCGTTCGAACGCAACATTGGTCAAAAGAGAAGCCATCGTTCGAGATCGTCAAAGAAACAGACACAAACGGTGGTTCGTTCTGTGCTATCCAGCGACTCGAGACGTGTGAACAGTATTCGTCTGAGTGACGCCACCGTATGCGCACGCTGATAGGACAAATGGGAATAATTCAGTGATCGGAAGACTCAGTAAATGTCATCTACCTCCTGATTGGAAGCGATATCAATGACTAATTTAAACCCGGATCAAGGAGAGCAGGCTGAAGATCTCCTCGAAAAAAAAACGCCACCGGCTGAGGCTTCGAAAGTCAAATTTCGAAGAAGGAGGGGTAGAGCGCGAGTTGTCGAGTTTCTTCAGCGGTATTGCCGGTAGTGACGCAATATCGGTATATTGGAACCCGCGGTCGGTGACAGAGATGCCGCGAGGGAGGCTTTTGCCGATGCCACGATGTCAACGTCGAAGACATCTACTGGAATCAGGTGCCCAAGGTAGATCCCAATGCTGATAATATGGAATGGAATGCTCTGTTGAATCCGCAGACGGGACTGGGATCGAGGCTGAAGACACAGTTATCAGGCTCCATTGGTGACGAATTCTCACAACCGACCTTCGATTGATGGGTCAGCTTTGGAGAGCGAAAACAGATTCTGACTCGCTATCTGTTGCCGACTCCATCTGACACACTGGACGCTACCCCGTCGACTCGGCCGCAGTCACCGGATTCAACGGAGCAGATGTGTACTGTTCACAACATCAAGATCGCTGAAACCGTGAAATCAAGCTACATCTGGCGGTTCACCACAGTCCCGAGTTCTAATATGGGCCTATAATGGCCGTGTTTAGACGCTCCTCGATCGGCGAGTCACGGACCGTAGCGGTTGTCTAAAATCTGTCCTGAGTGCCTCATTGTGTCGATCTGTTCGCGGAGCATACGCCGCAAGAGCCGATTTGTACTGCGTCTAAACAAGGCCGCCTATAATAACAATTGAAACGGTTGACACATCGATCGCACTGTTGTCGTGCGATCGGGTGTGCATTGAGTTTCAATGGCTACTATAGCAACCTGTGGTGCAGGCAATTCCGCACGCTCAAGACCACTGAGTGTGGGCACCCGGACTTCGAGTTCCCGCACTAGTTTCTCCGCTCGAGGGCTGTTGTGAACTTCTCGTTGGGGGCTTCGTCATAGTAGTACTGCCGGTTACTCAGTCTGAAATGATTAAATCAGCTAGTACAGTTGCTGCTTGATACGATGAGAGCGTCTCCGTAATCCTCCAACGAATCCGGTTGCTGGTCCTGTAAGTCACCATCCCGAATTAGCTCGGTGGAGAATGCGTTCGGCCTCAGTGATGAGACCACCTGGAGTTGCGAACGCCCCGGAACAGTTACGACCGAGGGCACGACGTAATTCATTCTAGACATTCTTGTACAGGGGCCGAGACAGTACTCCTGTATATCTGAACGGGTTCATCGATACGCGCCAGAGAGTCCCACTGGCCGAACCGCCGTCGCAGTCGTCGCGTCTCTGATTGGCGTGCCGGCAGCGGTCGTCGGGTTCTTCGGACTGGTCGGTAACCTCGTGGCCGGATTCTTGCTCCTCGTCCCCGCTCTGGCGATGCTCTACATCGCCGCGCAGCTAACAGTCGGTGTCGTCAAGCAGGCGAACGACGCCCCGAAACCCCGATTTCACGACGAGCGAGACGACGCGGCCGAGACACCAGCCGAAACCCTCCGACGGCGATACGCCGAAGGCGAACTGAGCCACGAGGAATTTCGGCAACGCCTCGATCACCTTCTCGACACTGAGACGTCGAAACGAGCGGCCGACGAACGTGACCGGCTCCTCGAATAGATTTTCACCGGTACTACAATATTACTTCCCGATTCGATCGCCTCTCTTCGACAGCCATCACGCTATCGTACCGACGAACAGTCTCTACCGTCTCGTTCGTTCGTGTCGAGAAAGCGGCCAACGAAGTCGCATTTCTTGGCGTCACATCGTTCGCAGTCGCCGATCTCGCTCGCCGCGCTGGGACGACGGCGAAAGAGTTTTTCTGAGTGGCCCCAATATTCGACAGGAATGACGCTCCCTATCGACCCGACACAGATCGATCCCGACGACATCGGCGAGGCCCAGACGACCCTGGAGATGGACCACGAGGACGCCATCGAACACGTCCGAGAGGTGTTTACGGCTGCGGGCTTCGGCGTTCCGGTCGAGTTCTCGCCGTCGGAGATGCTCAACGAGAAGGTCGACGCGGACCGGGACCCCTACTACGTCCTCGGTGCCTGCAACCCGGCCGTCGCGGATCGGGCGCTCGACGCAACCGACAACCGACTCGGCGCGCTCATGCCCTGCAACGTCGTCGTCTGGGAGGAAGCGCCCGGCCGACAGCGCGTCTACCACGTCTCGATCATGCGTCTCGCGCGCCTGGTGGGCATGGCCCCTGACGACGACGTGATGGCCGATATCGTCGCCGACACCGGGGAGATGGTCGACGAAGCCTTCGAGAACCTCTGAGATGGGATTTCACACGTTCGACGCCGCGCGGGCGGACAAGCTTGAGGACGCGGCCCGCCGGTACCGCACTCTCTCGGCCGAGGAACTGCTCTGGGCGCTCTCGCTGGACGGCGACGACGTAATCGCGGACCTCGGCAGCGGGACCGGCTTCTACACCGACGACGCTGCCGCCATCGCCGACACGGTGTATGCCGTCGACGTACAGAGCGAGATGCACGACTACTACCGGGAGAAGGGCGTTCCAGACAACGTCGAACTGGTGACCAGCGGCGTCGCAGACCTCCCGCTGGCCACCGACCGTCTCGACGCCGCGTTCTCGACGATGACGTACCACGAGTTCGCGGACGGGGCTGCCCTCACGGAGATTGCACGGGTACTGACCGACGGCGGGCGACTCGTTGTCGCCGACTGGGCGGCCAGTGGCAGCGGCGACGCCGGTCCACCTCTCGACGAGCGCTTTACCGCGTCGCAGGCGACGGACGCACTCCGAGACGCCGGCTTCACCGTCGAACACGACGCCGTTCGCCCGGAGACGTTCCTCGTGATCGCCACGAGACAGTAGGCCGAACTCCGTTCTGCTAGATATTTTCGAGCGGCCGAACAGTTGCCCGGTGGGGAATCGTCGCTCTCACCGACGGTTCTGGATCGTCCTTTCAGCCACCCGAAGCCACTGTACGGCGCTGTCACGTTCGCCAACTGGCGTGGTTTTTAGGCTGTCCTAAAATCGAAGGCCATTTATTATTTTAGGCTGAGCTAAAAGATATAGTGAAAGACGACGGAGACGAGGCACGACCGACGCGAAGAAAATGCATATTGGCGAGTGGCCGGGCGAGGTCACCGCCGACGAGCTGCCGACGATCTCAGAGGACGAACAGCTGTTCGACCGCGAGGCGCTCGCAGCGGCCGTCACCGGGTCGAACTAACCGCTGATCCGCGGTCTTTTCGCTGTCTCGCTGCACCGATCGATCCGGCGTTCCAGTCGCTCGAAATCACCGGACGACGACCCGACGGGCACGATCGAGAGAAACACTTATTACGTTTTAGGCTAGCCTAAAAACCAACGGGTGATATCCTACATGAGAGACGAGGCCAGTCGTGGCGTTTCGAGTACAGCGGTCGAGCGGCTCCGGACGACCCTGCAGACGGACCGCTGGCAGAGCGCCGATCGCGCGCTGCTCGCGAAGATGCTCGCGGAGTTTACCTACGAAAAACTCCTCGACCCCGAGGAGTACGCCGTCGACGGCGACTGGCGCGTCTATCGCGTCCCGCTGGGCGACACCACCTACGAATTCCGGGCACAGGAGCGGGTCTTCGACAGCTACCGCGTCGATTCGTCGTCGATCCGGAAACGCGTCGGCGACGGTGCGTGGACGGCGGCGAGCGACGCGATCCAGTTCCTGCTCGACGCTCGCGAGACGCTGGGAATCGACGATCAGACGGCGAGTTACCTCGTCCGGGAGTACAACAACACGCTCCTGGCGGACACACACATCGACGCCGACGCCGCCGACGCCGCCGACAGTATCCTGGATCTCGACGCGATAGAGATCGAAGGGGAAATGCGGGGTCACCCGTGGTTCACGGTCAACAAGGGGCGTATCGGTTTCGACTACGAGGACTATCTCCGGTACGCGCCGGAGAACCAGCGTCCCCAGTCACTGCAGTGGGTCGCAGTTCGCCGGTCCGAGGCGACGTTCGCGAGCGTCGACGGGCTCGATTACGACGGGCTGATGGAGACACACCTCGGCGACCACGTCGGCGAGTTCGAACGCCTCGTCTCGGAGCAGGGTCTCGAACCCGCCGAGTACTACCTCATGCCCGTCCACGAGTGGCAGTGGCGGGACACGCTGGCCCAGCTGTTCGCGCCCGCGATCGCGGCCGACGAGATCGTGCCACTCGGAGACGGCCCCGACACGTACCTCCCTCAGCAGTCGATCCGGACTCTGACTAACCGTTCGGACCCGACGAAACCACACGTCAAGCTCCCGATGCGGATACTGAACACGATCGTGTATCGCGGTCTGCCGGGCGAGCAAGCGCTGGCCGCGCCCCGCGTGACGGCGGCGGTCAAGGAGATCCGCGATCGGGACGCGTTCCTCAGTGACGAGTGTGACCTCATGCTCCCCGGCGAGATCGCGAGCATCAACTACGAGCACCCCCAGTTTTCCCAGCTCTCGGGCGCGCCCTACCAGTACCAGGAGCTGCTGGGAGCGGTCTGGCGCGAGAGCGTCCAGTCGTTCACGACGGCCTCCGAGCGGGCGGTGCCACTCTCCGCGCTGTTGCACCGCGACATCGACGGCTCGCCGATCGTCTCCGAGTTCGCCTCTCGGGCGGGGCTCTCGCTGTCGGACTGGATCGACGAGTTCCTCGACGTCCTCTTCGAGCCGTTGCTGCACTACCTGTACAAGTACGGACTGGTGTTCATGCCACACGGGACGAACGTCCTCGTGATCCACCGGGACGGACGCCCGGTCCGGATCGCGGTCAAGGACTACGCCGACGAGATCGCGCTGAGTGACGAACGCCTCCCCGAGGCGTCCGTGATTCCCGACGATCTGTACGACCATCCCGACATCCTCCATCAGAAGGGGCCAGAGGCGCTGTGTCAGCACATCTTCGGGACCGTGTTCATCTGTGTCCTCCGATACGTTTCCGACCTCCTCGAACGGGAAGTCGGCTACGAGGAGACGACCTTCTGGCGGCAGGTCCGGGACAGCATCGAGCGGTACCAGTCGGCACACCCGGACCTGGAGCAGCGCTTCGACCGCTTCGATCTGTTCGAACCCGAGTTCACCCGCCTCTGTCTGAACCGCGGCCGCCTGACCGACTACGGCTACAGCGACGATCCCGAGCCACCGGGGGTGACCGCCCACGGGACCGTGACGAACACGCTCGCCGAGTTGGGCGACGATCGCCGGTAAGCGACGACAGTAAACCGTCTGAAGCGGTTCGCTTACCGATCGACTGCCGTCGCGCTCGGCCGTGCAGTGACTTTCGACGGTTCCAGTCCATCCGCCGGCTGCTGACAGTCGGTTAGCTCTCGGCATATTATTTCAACATTTCGATCTTTTAGGGTATTTTCGCGACTTTTTACTAGAACTCTAACTATTACCAGTAGCTTTTTATTTTTAGGTATACCTAAAACAACTGATGACGAGCCATCACACGCTGTCCGGAGGGATGGCCTCCCGGACTGGAGGTGATCGTGAGTGAACTACGCTGACGCGACGGCCGACCAGTTGCTCGCCCAGCAGGCAGATCGCGAATCGAGCGCGCGGACCTATCCGCGATATCTTCCGCTGGCGATCGAGACCGCCTCGGGACTGACGGTCGTCGACGTCGACGGCAACGAGTACTACGACTGCCTCGCGGGGGCGGGGACGCTCGCTCTCGGACACAACCATCCGGCCGTCGTCGAGGAGATGGAGCGCGTGCTCGCCGACGGGCGAGCCATCCACACGCTGGACATCACGACGCCGGAGAAAGAGCGGTTCGTCGACACGCTGTTCGACTGTCTCCCCGACGAGCTGACAGACACCGCGAAGGTCCAGTTCTGTAGCCCCGCCGGGACCGACGCGGTGGAAGCGGCACTGAAGCTCGTCAGAACGGCCACCGGAAATCGGCCGATCCTCGGCTTCCAGGGCGGTTACCACGGGATGACTGGCGAGGCGTTGAGCCTCATGGGCAACACCGGGCCGAAAGAACCTCTGCCCGAACTGCCTTCGGCCGTCCACCACCTCCCGTACCCCTACACGTACCGGTGTCCGTTCGGGGCGGGCGGCGACGAGTGCTGGCGAACCAGCGCCCGGTACGTCGAACGGGTGCTCGACGATCCCGCGAGCGGCGTCGTCTCGCCCGCCGGCATGATCTGCGAGTCGGTCCAGGGCGAAGGAGGGTCCGTTCCCGCGCCGGTCCCGTGGCTGCGCGAGATCCGGCGTCTCACCGACGAGCACGACGTGCCGCTGATCGCCGACGAGATCCAGACCGGGCTCGGTCGCACCGGAGAGCTGTTCGGCTTCGAGCACGCCGACATCGTCCCCGACGTGGTCACCGTCTCGAAGGCCGTCGGCGGGGGGCTCCCGCTCGCGGTCGTCGTCTACGACGAGGAACTCGACGGGTGGGAGCCGGGAGCGCACGCGGGGACGTTCCGTGGCAACCAGCTCGCGATGGCGGCCGGGACGGTGACGATGCGACACGTCCTCGACAACGACCTCGACGAGCACGCCGCAGCGATGGGCGAGCGGCTCCGCGAGCGTCTCGAAGACACCGCTGCGATCAGCGACGCGGTCGGGGACGTTCGGGGACGTGGCCTCATGCTGGGCGTCGAGTTCGTCGACCCGGCCGGCGAGCCCGGCCCGCAGGGCCATTACCCGCCCGACGGCGACCTCGCAGAGCGCGTTCAGGCCGAGGCGTTCGATCGCGGGCTCATCGTCGAGACCGGCGGGCGCGACGGCGCGACCGCTCGGTTCCTCCCGCCGCTGGTCGTCTCCCCGAGACAGGTCGACGACATCGCCGAGCTGTTCCACCGCAGCGTCCGCGCGGCGATCGACGCCGACGAACGCGCGGAGGTGCTCGCATGAGCGGCGGGGCTCCCGACGCGACGGAGCGCCTGGACCAGCCGCCGGTCGACGACGCGTTCCTCGGGAGCGACGAGGGAAACCGCGCGTACGCGGCTGCGGCCGACGCGGCGACGCGCGCCGTCGTGACCGCGACCGACCGCGCGACGCCGTACTCCGGCGCTGACCCCGACACGCTCCGCGACCGGTTGGCGGGACGGCGTGTCCTCCCCGAGCGCGGGCAGTCTGTCGAAGAGACGCTCGGCGAGGTCGCGGACGAGGTGCTCTCGTCCGTCGTCGGCGTCTTCGACCCGGACTGTGTCGCTCACCTCCAGTGTCCGCCGACGATCCCCGGACTCGCGGCCGAAACGCTCGTCGCGGGGACGAACCAGTCGATGGACTCGTTCGACCAGGCCCCAGCGCCCTCCGTCTGCGAGGAGCGGGTCGTCGACGCGCTCTGTGACCTCCTGTCGTTCCCTGCCGGCGCTGACGGCGTGTTCACGAGCGGCGGCACCCAGTCGAACCTCCAGGGCCTGCTCTTGGCCCGGGAGTGGTACTGTCGGGAGCGACTGGACTGTGACGTACAGACCGAGGGACTCCCTGCCGACGCCGACGACCTCCGGGTCGTCACCTCCGAGGCGGCTCACTTCACCGCGGCCCAGGCCGCGGCGCAGTTGGGTCTCGGCGAGGACGCCGTCGTCGAGGTCCCAACTGACGACGGCTACCGGATGGACCCGGACGCGCTGGACGCGACCCTCGCGGATCTCACAGCGGCGGGGTGCCGACCGTTCGCGCTGTTCGGGACCGCAGGGACGACCGACCACGGTGCCGTCGATCCGCTCCCGGCACTCGCCGACCGCGCAGCCGAGCACGACCTCTGGTTCCACGTCGACGCCGCCTACGGCGGCGCACTGCTGCTCTCAGAACGCGAGCGGTCGACGCTCGACGGGATCGACCGGGCTGACTCCGTCGCGGTCGACTTCCACAAGCTGTTCTACCAGCCGATCAGCTGTGGGGCCTTTCTGCTCCGAGACGGCAGCCAGTTCCGGCTACAGGACCGCAACGCGGCGTACCTCAACCCCGAGGCCGACGACGAGGCGGGCGTCCCGAACCTCGTCGGGAAGTCCCTCCAGACGACCCGTCGGTTCGACGCCCTGAAACCGTACGTGACGTTCCGGACGCTGGGACGCGAGCGCCTCGCCGACTGGGTCGAGTACGTCGTCGACCTCGCGACCGCCGTCGGCGACGACGTTCGTGACCACCCCGAGCTCGAACTGGTGTGTGAACCACAGCTGAGCACCGTCCTGTTTCGCTACCGGCCCGGCGAGGGCGATCCGGACGAGATCAACCCGGCCATCCGCGATCGGCTGCTCCGGGCGGGGCGGGCGGTGATCGCCCGCACCGAAGTCGACGGGACGGCGACGCTCAAGTTCACCGTGCTGAACCCGCGCGCGACGCGCTCGTCGCTCCGCGCGCTGCTCGAATCGGTCGTCGAACACGGCACCGAGATCGAACGAGAGAGATCGACATGACGCGACTGACACGACACCACGACGACTCGGCGCGCGAGATCGCGCGCCACGCCACGACGCACAGCTTCCTGAACTGCTACTGCCACGAGACTGCCAGTGGGGCGTTTCGACCCGCCGACGAGACGCCGATCGACACCGAGGGGACCGTCCTGTACTGTCCCCTCGAAGCCCAGGGCATCGACCTGTACGCGCGGGTCGCACACCGCTCGCCGACCGGGCGTCACCTCTTCGAGACGCCGGTGCAGTACCGCGTCGAGGGGACGATCCACGACTGTGACTACCTCACGCTCGCGACGCTCCTGACCAAGGAGCTCGAACTGACGCGCGGGGGCGACGCCGATCGGGACGAGCTGCTCGCCCGTGTCGTTTCGAGCTGTCGGGCGACGGCGCGGTTCGTCGATGCCCGCCGTGGTGACGACGCGCTCACCGATCCCGAGGCGACGTTTCGTGAGGCCGAACAGTCGCTCGTGTTCGGACACCTCATGCACCCGACCCCGAAGAGCCGGCGCGGGATGGGTCGAGACGGGCCGCGCTACGCGCCCGAGCTCGGGACGAGCTTCTCGCTGCACTACGTCAGCGCCGATTCGGCCGTCGTCGAGCAGGCGTCCACGCGCGAGCACAGCGCCGCCGAGTGGGTCGCGTCGGCCCTCCGAGACGATCCGACCGTCTCCGACGACGTCGTCGACCGCCACGTCGACGACGGGCGCGTGCTCGTTCCGCTTCACCCCTGGCAGGCCCAGTACCTGCTCGACCGGGATCCGGCACGGAGCTTGCTCGCTGACGGGCGTCTCGAATCGCTCGGAGCGATCGGCCGCGAGTTCGCACCGACCTCCTCGGTGCGGACGCTGTACGCGCCCGAGTCCCCGTTCATGGTCAAGGGCTCGCTGGCGGTCAAGATCACGAACGCCGAGCGGACGAACAAGCGCCCGGAGTTGGACCGCGGCGTCGCGATCTCGGAGCTGCTCGACACCGAACTCGGGGACGCGATCGACGATCGATTCCCCGCGTTCGACGTGATCCGAGACCCCGCCTATCTGACCGTCCAGAGCGAGAGCGCCGAATCCGGGTTCGAGGTCGTCCTCCGAGAGAACCCGTTCGCTCCGTCGGGCCGGCGGCGAGCGACGCCGGTCGCGGCGCTGTGTCAGGACGCCATTGCGGGGGCGTCCCGCCTGGAGCGGGTCGTTCGCGACATCGCACAGCGAACGGGGCAAAGCCCCGACGCGGTGAGCGTCGACTGGTTCGAGCGGTATCTGGAGACGGCGATCCGGCCGGTCCTCTGGCTGTTCCTCGAATGGGGGCTCGGACTGGAGGCCCACCAGCAGAACACGGTCCTGACGCTCGATGACGACGGCTATCCGGACCGCGCCTTCTACCGCGACAACCAGGGGTACTACTTCCCGGAGGGTGCCTACGATCGGATCGACGCCGTCTGTCCCGGCGTCGGCCAGCGGGCCGACACGATCTGCCCGGACGCCGTCGCCGACGAGCGGATCCGCTACTACGTCGTCCTGAACAACGCCTTCGGCGTGATCAACGCCTTCGGTACCGCCGGGCTGGTGGACGAACGTCGGCTCCTCGAACACCTGTACGACCACCTCTCGTCGCTCCGGCAGTTCGACCGTCCGTCCTCGTCGCTGCTCGACCCGCTCTTCGAGTCCGAGACCGTCCCACGCAAGGCGAACCTGCTCACGCGGTTCCGCGGACTCGACGAACTCGACGCCCCCTCGCTGGACGACCAGTCGGTGTACGCTGCCGTCCCCAATCCGCTGATCGAGGAGTTCTCACAGGCGGTGATGCGATGACCGCGCCCGCCATGTCGGTCGGCCGCGACGACAGCTTCCGGCTCCACGACGAGACGATCGACCGGACGATCGCGTTCCGTCCGGTCTCGCTGTCCGAGGATCTCGGCCGGCTGCACGCGTGGCTCAACGCCGAACACGTCCAGCCGTTCTGGGACCTGGCAGAACCGCTGTCGGTGTTTCGCGAGACGATGGCGGGGAAGCTGGCGACCGAGGGCGTGGGCTGTTACGTCGGATCGGTCGATCACGTCCCGATGAGCTACTGGGAGTGCTACTGGGCGACAGACGACGAGGTCGGCGAGCACTTCGACGCGAACCCGACCGACCAGGGGCTCCACCTCCTCGTCGGCCCGCCGGAGTTCGTCGGACAGGGGCTGGCCGTCCCGCTCGTCAGAGCGATGCTGCGCTTTCAGTTCACACACGCCGAGACCGACCGGATCGTGGTCGAGCCCGACGTTCGCAACGAGGTCGTCAGACACGTGTTCAGTCGCTGTGGGTTCGAACCGGTCCGAGAGATCGCCATGGACGAGAAAGACGCGCTGCTCATGTACTGCCACCGCGAGACCTTCGAGGAGACGATCTGGCCCGACGGCCACGCGGCAGTGGCGGAGGTGAGAGCGAATGACTGAAATCGACCGTGGTCACGTCGACGTCCTCGGTGTGGGACTCGGACCGTTCAACCTCGGGCTCGCGGCCCTGCTCGCGGACACGGACGTCGAGGCGGCGTTCCTCGAACAGGCGTCGGCGTTCGCCTGGCACGAGGGGATGCTCATCGAGGGAGCGACCCTCGAAGTGCCGTTCCTCGCGGATCTGGTCACGCTCGCCGATCCGACCAGTGAGTACAGCTACCTCAACTACCTGCGCGAGACCGACCGCATCTACGAGTTCTACTTCTACGAGACGTTCCAGGTGCCTCGTCGGGAGTACGACGCCTACCTCGGCTGGGTCGCGGATCGACTCGACAGCTGTCGGTTCAGCCGCCGGGTCACGAGTGTCACCGAGATCGATGCAGGCTTCCGGGTCGAAGCCGTCGACCCGGAAACCGGCGAGCGGTACGCGTTCACTGCCGACGACCTCGTCGTTGGCGTCGGCTCACGGCCCTACGTTCCAGAGCAGTTCCGCGACTGTCTCGGCGACGCCGTCTTTCACACCGCACAGTACCGCGACCGCCGCGACGGCGCTCTCGACAGCGACGCGATCGCCGTCGTCGGTTCCGGCCAGAGCGCCGCCGAGGTCGTCCTGGATCTGCTCGAACGACAGGCCGATCACGGCTACCGCCTCGACTGGCTCACCCGGTCGGACGGTTTCTTCCCGATGGAGTACTCGAAGCTCGGCCTGCAACACTTCACCCCGGAGTACACGCGATACTTCTCCGACCTCGATCGGGAGACCAGAGACGAGACGCTCTCCGAGCAGGACCTCCTGTACAAGGGGATCGACGTGCAGACGAGCGCACGGATCTACGACACGCTGTACGAGCGGTCTATCGGTTCGCGCGATCCCGACTTCGGGATGCTCGCGACGACCGCCGTCGAGGATATCGAGGCGACCGACGACGGGTACCGTCTCACGTGCCACCAGACCCAGCAGGACGAGCGATTCGTCCACGAGGCGGCGACGGTCGTTCTCGGGACCGGCTACCACCGGCCGACGCCGTCGTTCCTGGGACCGCTAGAAGACGCGCTCGAACGCGATCCGAAGGGGCGGCTCCGTATCACCGAAGAGTACCGCGTCGAGAGCGACTGTACGGGGCGGCTGTTCGTCCAGAACGCCGGGGTCCACACCCACGGCGTCGGCACCCCGGATCTGGGTCTGGGCTGTTACCGCAACGCCGTCATCGTCGAACAGCTCACCGGCCGCGAGGTGTATCCGATCGACGAGGACACGGTCTTCCAGGACTTCGACGTCGAACAGTTCCTCGCCGATACGTCCGCCGAGCGCGTCGGCAACCACTACGGAGGCCGCCGATGAACGCGAACGAACGTGCGAGGGCCGCCACGACGCACAGTTTCCTCAACTGCTATCTCCGTGAGACGGGTGCGTACGATGTCCGCTCGGCAGAGAATACCCCGCTCGACGCGGATCCCGAGGAGGCGATCCACGTCCGCTTCGAGACGCAAGGCGTCGACCTGTTCGTCCCGCTGGCGTACGAGTCCCCGACGGACCGCCACCTGTTCGACCTGCCCGGCGTCTACCGGCTCCCGGACGGTGAGGTACTGAAACTCACCTATCCGACGCTCGTCACGCTGGTGACGACGGAACTGGCAGCGGCGCGGAGTGGCTCGGGTGCCGCCGACGAACTGCTACTGCGGGTCATCCAGAGCTGCAAGAACGTCGAACGGTTTGTTGAAGCACGCCGTGGTGACGGGCTCGATAGCTTCGAGACGACGTTTCTCGAAGCCGAACAGTCGCTCGTCTTCGGCCACCACCTCCACCCGACGCCGAAGAGCCGGGAAGGGATTCCACCACACAAGCGCGAGACGTATGCACCGGAACTCGGCGGCTCGTTTCGATTGCACTACTTCGAGGTAGCCCCTTCGCTCGTAGAGCACGGCTCGGCGCTGACCGAGAGCGCGCCGGAGTGGATCGAACGGACGCTCCGTGCCGACGATGCCGTCGACGAGTCCTTCGTCGCCGACCACGTTGACGGAGACGGCATCCTGATCCCGGCCCATCCCTGGCAGGCTGACTATCTTGAATCACAGCCACACGTTCGGGAGCACCTGGGTGATGACATCGTCTCGCTCGGCCCGGTCGGTCAAGTTTTCCATCCGACCTCTTCCGTCCGGACGCTGTACAGCCCAGACGCGCCGTTCATGGTCAAGACATCTCTCGGCGTCCGGATCACGAACTCCAAGCGAGTGAACAAGCGGCGCGAGTTGGACCGAGGAGCCGCCATCACAGAACTGTTCGATACGGCACTCGGACGGACGGTAGACCGAAAGTTCCCGTCATTCGACATGCTCCACGACCCGGCGTACCTGACAGTGAACGTGGGAGACGGGCCGGAATCCGGATTCGAGACCGTCCTCCGGAAGAACCCATACCGGGACGACGCCGGGGCAAACGTCATGCCAGTCGTCGCCCTCTGTCAGGACGGCGTCGCCGGCACCTCACAGCTGGAGACGATCGTCCGGACGCTGGCCGAGCGTGAGGGCCGTACGACCGAGGCGGTCAGCAAGGACTGGTTCGAACAATACCTGCAGACGGCAATCCGTCCCGTCCTCTGGCTGTACCTCGACTGCGGACTCGGCGTTGAAGCCCACCAGCAAAACGGCGTGCTCGAACTCGAAGACGGCTATCCCACGAGCTTCGCGTACCGCGACAGCCAGGGGTACTACATCCCAGAGTCCGCGGCCGACGACCTCGACGCGCTCCTGCCAGGCGTGTGTGATCGAACGGACACCGTCTGTCCCGACGCCATCGCGGACGAACGCGTGCGCTACTACGTCGTCCTGAACAACGTCTTTGGCGTCGTCAACGCGTTCGGGACTGCAGGTCTGGTCGACGAGCGGGCCTTGCTCGACGTATTCCGGACGGAACTGGAGCACCTCCGACAGTACGACCACGCAGCATCGTCACTCCTGACTGACCTGCTCACTGCAGAAACGATCAGTTGCAAGGCGAACCTACTGACGCGGTTCCACGACATGGACGAACTCACCGGGTCGCCCGAGACACAGTCGGTCTACACCGAGATTGACAACCCACTTGTCGCGACACAGGAGCCACGTCAGCCGTGACTCGGAGAGCCGACAACCGACGACCGACCGAGCGAACGACCACTTCACCGGAGAAACCGATGACAAACGACACCACAGTAGCCACCGACGGATCGACCGGCGAACAGCGCGACCTAATCGACGAGGGCGTCCCGTGGGAGACCGACCAGGATCCCTGGCCAGACGACTACCAGGCGGCCGCAACCTTCACGTTCGACCTCGACGCAGGCGAATTGTGGCGAGCGGCAGGGAGCGTCGACCCGGAGTTCGCACGGATCAGCTATCGGGGAGAGTACGGCCCCAAAGTCGGCGTCCCGCGGATCCTCGACGTGTTCGACCGCCACGATGCTCAGTGTACTTTCTTCGTCCCTGGGAAAGTCGCTGCCGACTGGCCGGCCGTCGTCCAGCGAATACACGCGGCCGGTCACGAGATCGCACACCACGGATACACCCACGACTCGCCACGGAACATGCCCCCGGAACGTGAGGAGCGCGAGTTCAAGCAGGCACTCGACCTGTTCGACGACCTCCTCGGGGAGACGCCCACCGGCTACCGGACACCCGGTGGCACGACGGACCAGACGATGGAACTGGTCCTGGCCGCCGGAATGACATACGACGCCTCCTCGCAAGCGACGGACGTACCGTATCTGCGCGACAGCGGCGACCTCGTCGAAATCCCGAACTGCTACCTGCTGGACGACTTTGTCTACTGGGGGTACAACATGTCCCCGGCGTTTGAGTTCCAGGCAGGAATCACGCCGGTTCAGCAGGTGTTCGAGGCCTGGCGGGCCGAATTCGAGGGACTCTACGATCGCCGTCGGCTGTTCGTTCCGACGATGCATCCCCAAGTCGTGGGCCGAGCGAGTCGCGTAGACATGCTCGACCGCCTGCTGGAACGCGTGCTCGCCACCGACGACACCTGGGTCGGGACGTGCGCGGACGTTGCCTCGCACTGGCACGAATCAGTCGTCTGAACGGACAGCCATGGAACTGACAACGACGACAGACCGGGACGGCAGCGAGAGCCAACCGGATCGGTGCCGCGTGTCGACTGATACTGCCGGCTATCACTGTTTCAAGATATTCGCGACCACGAGGTCGCGAAATTCAGTACAGACGTACAGCCGGCAGTATGAGCACCGGCGGGAGGCGTTCGCGACGACCTTCCCCAACGGGTATCCGACATGACTCTGTGGGGGCGACTCCGTGCTCTCTTCGACGGCCCGACTGACGACCTAACGACCGGCGGGATCGCCAGGCCGTTGCTCTGGCTTGCCATCCCTATCGCCGTGACGAACGCGCTCCAGACGGCGTACAACCTCACTGACACGCTCTGGATCGGCCGATACAGTACCACGTCCCTCGCCGCGATGAGCTTCGCGTTTCCGATGGTGTACCTGCTGTTGTCTCTCGGTCTCGGCGTGTCGGTCGCCGGGAGTGTCCTCGTCGCCCAGCACACGGGCGCTGAAGACACAGAGGAAGCCAACTTCGTCGCCTCGCAGACGATCACGTACGCGACCATCGCCTCCGTCGTTCTCGGTGCGACCGGCTACCTGTTCGTCGACGACCTGCTGGCGGTACTGGGTGCCTCGGGGGCCGTCCTCACCGAAGCGACCGCGTACCTCCGGATCATCTCGCTGGGCATCGGGTTCTTCTTCACGTTCGTCGTGTTCATCTCGCTGCTTCGGGGCTACGGCGACACAGTCACGCCGATGCTGGTCATGTTCGGCTCCGTCGTCCTCAACGTTGCCCTGGACCCGATCCTCATATACGGATGGGGTCCAGTGCCCGAGCTCGGAATTCGGGGTGCTGCGTTTGCGACGGTCGCCTGTCGTGGACTCGCGGCAGCCTTCGGCGTCGGTCTCCTCCTGTACGGGACGCAGGGGTTACAGATTCGGCCCGCAAAGATGATCCCCGACATCGAATTCGGCAAAAAGATCGGTCGTGTCGGGCTGCCGTCTGCCGTCGAAGAGGGTGCGCGTGCGCTCGCTATCAACCTCATGCTGTTCATCGTCGGACTGTTCCCAACGGCCGTTGTCGCGGGCTACGGCGTCGGCATCCGCGTCTTCTCGCTGGTGGTCCTCCCCGCTGTCGCGTTCGCGAGCGGCGTCGAGACGATGGTGGGACAGAACATCGGCGCGAGAGAACACGACCGCGCCGAGCGGACCGTCTCGTTCGCGGCGGTCGCCCTGCTCGGTGTGCTGACGTTCGTCGGGCTGGTCGTGTGGGTCGGTGCACCTGCCATCGTGGACGTGTTCACCCGAGATCCGGATGTCGTCGCCGCCGGGGCGACCTTCCTTCGATTCGTCGCTCCGACGTTCGGATTCATCGGGGTCCGGCGGGCGTTCAACGCGGGCTTTCGCGGTGCCGGCAAGACAGGTACCGCCGCGATCATCGTCGTCGGCGTCCTCGGCGTCGTTCGCCTCTCGACAGCCTACGGCGCGGCCGACATCCTCGGACCGACCGGGATCTGGCTCGGGTTCGCACTGTCGAACGTCGTCGGCGGCCTCCTTGCGTTCGCCTGGTACTCCCGGGGGACGTGGCGGGGCACCGACCTGATGGGAGACGCCGGCCCAGAGCCGGCGGACGACGACTGACGGTCCCACACCCTTTCAGGCGGGAACAGCTCGTGAAAAGAGAGTCACTCCCGCTCCATCACCGAAGACTCGCGGAGGATCAGACGCCGTCCGTGACGATCTCGGCGACGCGCTGGTGGTCGAACAGCTGGTCCTCCGTGAAGATGTCTGGGAAGAACGACTTGGCGAACCGTTCGAGCAGGAAGAGGTTGTGGAGCGGCCCCGCGTAAATCGGACCGCCACGGAACACTGTCTCGTTCTCGACGGCAGTCAACTGGCTGGCGACGGAGTGCTCTCGCATGAACGAGAGGACCGTGTTACGGAACTCTTCTCGGGACTTGTCGCCGTGGCCGCGGAGGAGGATTGCGTCGGGGTCGATTTCGAGCAGCGTCTCGTAGTCGAGAGCGCCCCGGTCCGTGGTCGAGAGACCGTCGCCGCCGGTACCAGCGAACGCGTCGGTGATCCCGAGCGTGTGGAAGTGCTCCTTGTTCGCGCCCTTCCCAGAGAGCCGGTACGGATAGAACTCTTCGGGCTCGTCCTCGCCCTGCCACACCAGCGCAGCGTTCGGCCGCGCGTCCGGCCCCGGCACCCGAGCTTCGACATCGGCGACGACGCCGTCGCGAATGGAGCGGATCGCCTCGTAGCGATCGCGTTCTCGGAAGATCGCCGCAACTTTTGGTCGTGTCGCAAAGCTCTCTAGAGTTCAGTAGCAACTGGCTCCCGTGAGGAACGGGTCGCTTCTGGTGTCCAACCTACGAGGCAACCCATGCACGCCACAATCGACGTGCGGTTCACGATTAGCATCGACGAGGACAAAACGGTACCGCTCGCCACGCTTGCCGAGTTCGTTACCGAGCAGAACGTCGAGTCAGTACTGCTCGAATCGATGGTCGAGAGCCTCGATGCGAGCCGCGTCGAGGCGCTCTGTGGGGAGAAACACGCTCACGGCAACGGTGACCAGCGGTTCCAACGAGCCGGCACCAACACCCGTACAGCCGTCACAACCGCCGGTGAGCACGAACTCGACCTTCACTACGTCGAAGATACCGACGCTGACCACGACGAATCCAGCTACTTCCGGCCCGTCGAACGGCTCATACGGATTATTGTAGCGATTTACCGGTGATTGTCTACTCTGTGGCGACGATCACCGGTAAGAAACTACAATAAACCGTATCATGGGCGAAGTCAGCAAGCGGTGTAAGAACCAGTGGATGCGATGGACGGCAGAGGGGTCAGAGGCGCTGCTCCAACTTCGGCTGGTGAAGTACGCTGATCCAGCCTACTACGAATCGTTTCTCGACAAACTGCTTCACCGTTCGATCAAAACAGCAATGAGCTGTGACTTCTCAATTGAGAGTATCGGAGGCAAAGTCTAGACCGCTTTGCGACGCGACCCAGATATTTCGTCTTGTCCATCTCCGACGCCGCTGACGGGGATGAAGCTATTCTTGATGCGCATACCGTCAGTGCCCGTCGACGGCTACCGTGCTTCGCTCGCCGTGGGACGAGCGAGTCGCCAACCCACGAGCCCACAGATGGCGAAGCCGAAGGCGTTGAGCGAGCCGTGAACCGTGACCATCTGCCCGATTGGCAGTCCGAGCGGGCTGGACCCAGTGTAGGCGGCCAGCCCGTAGCCGAGGGCCAACACCATCGACCCTGGGAGCGCGAGCGCCGACACCGTAAGCATCGCCGCCTGCCGGCGTGGCCGTGTCGGCACCACCCGGCTGAGCAGATAGCCAGCGAGCAGCGTTACTCCGAGAGTGAACAACCCAACTGCGAGCACCTCTACCAGCGGCGAAAACGAGATTCCGATTCCGATGAGTGCGGGCCCACCGAACACGACGAACGCGAGCGGGCGATACCAGCCGCCGGGCGCGACCCGGCCGGACAGCCCCGTCACGACAGCCAGCGCGAACCCCGCGAAGTTGAAGTGAACGAACGTGAGCAGGATGATGACCGGCGCGAACCAGAGCGTAAGGTCAAGATGGAACATGACGAGTGCGACGGCCGCGACGTTCAGATACGCGAGCCCGACATCGACGACCCGATCGGCGAGTGGCGCGAAGCCGCGATTGCGCGCATCGAGCGTCCGGGTCGCGCCCGCAACTCCGAGTGAGAGTGTCACCGGAAGCCAACAGGCCGCCGCGAGCGCTGCCGCCAGCCCGTCGAGAGCGGTGACCGACGCGAGCACCGCGAGTGCGCCGACAGGCTGGAGGGTGACGCCCACCCGCCGAAACCGCTCGCTGCGCCCGTCGAATTCTCCGACTGCGGAGAGCCCGAGTGGGACGACGACGAGCGGTGCGAGTGCGACCGCACGCTCGATCGGGCCGAGCCAGCCGACCGCGAGCGCGCCACCCCAGACGACCGCGCCGGCGACTGCACTCGCATCGGAGTTCATGCGGGGAGCGTCGTCGGCGTCGCGCCCGGGCGAAGCGAGTCCATATCCCGAGATTCTGTCTTCTGGGTGAACGTCCCGCTGTAGCCGAGAATCTCACCGACGAGTGGGTTCGTCACCTCCGCCCGGACGCGAAAGCGATCTTCGCTGTCGAGGAAGTTGTCCCGCACCTCAACGGTGGCGGCCATCGGCCCGGCGAGTGGGAGATACTGACCAGCAACACGCACCCACTGCTTGCCGCCCTCAATGACGAGTTCGCTGGATTCAACGCGCGGGTGGAGTTCGCTCACGATGTGGCCGCCGCGTCCGAGGAAATCGAACAGTCGGTCACGGTCGTCGTCGTAGACGGTCAGCGAGTCGAATCGTCGGGTCGTCGACTCGAAGGTGAATGCGCGCTGGGTGATGAGCGCCTCGCGGCCCGCCACCTCGACGCCGGCCGTCGTCACCGTGAACGGGACCGCCTCGCCCCGTTCGGGAAACAACAGATTCCAGTGGGGCATCGCGTACAGTCCGGGGAGGAGGAGCGTGCCACGAGTAATATCCATCTCGCCGCGACCGACACAGACGTACTCGTCGGTCGACGCGAGCGCGTACCGGTCGCGCACACGTTCGTGGAGGTGGTCGGTCTCGTCGGCGAGTTTCGCCGCATACACACCAGTCATTGTCTCTGTAATTTCGTGCGGGCGAGCTATGAAACTTCGGGGAATCGGAGGATCCCGCTCTTTGCGGTCTCCACTGGACGATCCCCCTCGTAGGCGACCACCTACCCGTGGTCTACGGTCTGGGGCTTGTACACTGCCCACTGTTCCAGCACCTTCTCCTCCTCACCTACCTTAGGTAACTAAGCTACGCTACCTAAGGTAGGTGAGTTGGGTAAGTTATATGATGTACCTACCTCAAAAGAGGCACGTATGACACCGGAACCTCGCGCCGTCGCCGTCGGCATCCTGAAAGGGGGCTTCGGCAAAACCACCACTGCGCTGAATCTGGCGCGGGAACTGGCGCACAGAACCGAATCGGCGCTCGTCGTCGACCTCGACGACAACGGCCACATGACGCTCAACCTCGGGTTCGACGAAGAGTACAGAGGCGACTGCTGGGGCACGAACCACACCGCGGACGTGCTCCTGGGCGACAGCGATCCACGTGAGCACATCGTCACCGTCACCGACGGGCTCGACCTCTTCCCTGCCCACGTCGACCTTGAGGACGTCCAGTCGGGCCTCAAGGAGGCGACGATGGGCACGACCCGACTGAAAGAAGAACTCGTCGACGGACTCCTGGGCGACGAGTACGACTACATCGTGATCGACTGCCCGGCCAACCGCGGCAAGCTCAACGACAACGCGATGTACGCGACGGGCAACATCATGATCCCGCTTCGACCGGAGAACGGCTACGAGACTGGTCTCACGAACACAGTCCAGCGACTGATCCTCGAAGCCCGCGAGTACTTCGAGCTGGACATCCTTGCCGTGCTGCCGACTGACCTCTCGGATCGGATTGACCAGGACACACGCGATCGGCGACTCCTGCGAGAAATGACGACTCGCGACGGCGTCGCCAAGCACGTCCCGAACTTCGCGTATCTCTCTGCCGACGACTGGGACCAGATCGACAACGGGGAGTACGACGGCCCGCTGCCGGGAATTCGCCATCGAGCGGCGATCGACAACGCCAACGACCAGGGGCTGCCGCTGCGGGACTACGACGCCGACTGTGACCAGCTCGACCACTATGCCGAACTCGCCCAGATCGTCGAGGCCGGGGAGGTCGATCGGTAATGGGCTTCGACGATCTCGACAACGCCGAGCAGGAATCAGACGACGACCAGTCCGAGGCGACGCCGGCAGATCATGACTCGACGCCAACGCACGAATCCATGTCTGAGACCACAACCGAACCCGAACACGAGTCGGAATCTGAATCCGAATCTGACTCGCTCGATGAGCCCGCGTTTGCCTACGACGACGTCAAGCAGGACGCGATCTACGCTCGCGAATCGTCGCTGAACGAACTCGGCGACGCACTGGCCGAGTTGGATCTCAAGCTCCGGAAGCGCGATCTCCGCGATGTTCCGAAGCGCGAGAAACACGACGCGCTCGCCCGACTGGCGGGTGATCACGTCGACGAACTTGCGGATCTCGTTGAGGCTGCTCGGGCCGGCGAATCTGAATAGCCGGTTTTCTCTTGCCTGAAGCTGTCTAGAGCCAATTCCTGTATAGATGAATATGCGAAGATTGCGTATAGCATTATGAGATTTATCGCTTGTGTGTAGGCCGATATTCAGACGGTACAACGGCTATACTTCCGCAATTCGGACGATAAGCAGCGCCAACCAATTTACTTGTGCTTACTCACGGAAGGGTATGTACTCTTTTGGACCCCCGCGCCGTACAGACGGCACGGATGGTCGAACAGACTCAGACCGACGCGAACCCGACCCTCACAGCCGCGAAAGACCAGTTCGTCGACTCGCGGCGGAAAGGCAGCGCCGGGCGCTACGCGACGGAACTCGATCGTGTACTCTCGGCGTGGCTCGTGTGGTGTGAGGATCGCGGTGCGACGGGCACCAGCGATATTTCTGACCGACTCTTGGCCAACTACGCTCAGTACCTCGGCCGGCGCGTCAGCGCTCGCGTGAGCGATCCTGACGACGATGACGGCATCTCCGGTCGGACGGCCCACCAGTACTGGGGCTACATCCGCTCGTTTCTCTCGTACTGCGTCGAGTGGGGCTACATCGACCAGAACCCGGCAAAGCAGGGCCACGTCGTCGACGAACTCCCGGAGGAAAGCCTCGGCAGCAACGATGACGCCGAACAGACGTGGTCGCCCGACGAACGCCGGGCGCTTCTCGACTACGTCGACGAGCAGGCCCGCGACGCGATCGACGCAGACGGCCTGGACGCTACTGGTCCAGTCCGCGACCGGGCAATCATCACTCTGCTCGCGTACACGGGCGCTCGTGGGGCCGAACTGTTTCGGGATCCTGATGACGATCGTCGCGAGGGACTCCGGTGGTTGGACATCGACTTCGAGAGCAACCGGATCATGGCGCTCGGGAAGTCACAAGACTACGAGGCCGTCCAGTTTCCTGAGGCCGCCCACAGTGCGCTCCGGCAGCACAAGCGCGTCCAGCAACCACCAGACGATGACTGGCCGGTGTTCCCGACGCGCCACCGACCGACGCTCGCCCAGCTCGAAGGCGACGCCGACGGCGACCGTGGCGACCAGCCACTCGCCGACTACCTGCACGAGCACGGTATCGAACCGCCGTCGATCACGACGACCGGCGTCCGGTCGGTACTTAAACGGCTCTGCAAAGACGGCGAGATCCCGGTCGAAGGCGACCACGAGTATCTGAAACCCCACGGTGCCCGGCGCGGGATCGGGAAGGCTCTGTACAAAAATCACAGCCACGAGGCGGCGCAGAAGGCGCTTCGCCACCAGGACCCAGCGACGACGAGCGAGATGTACGCCGACATTGAGGCCGGTGAGGTCGCGGCGATCGCCGACGACGTCCTCAAAAACGAGTAGCGCTACCCGTCTAACTTCTCTTCCAGCACCTCAACTCGCTCCCGTAGCTGCCCGGTCTTGTCGGTCTCGCTGTGGAACTTCTGGAGCCGCTCCTCCTCGATGACGAGCCCCGAACCAACGATGACCGCGACGACCGAGAGGTCTATCTGGAGGCGGAGCAGGCCGAATGGCTTGAGGCTTTTCGATGCCGTCGCGGTCGCGTTAAGTTAGAGGTACGTGTTTAGCCCCAGCTGATTTCGTCACTGTCTCGTAGGAGGTGGTCTATGACAGACACATGGTCCGTCAGCAGAGAGTGAGTTTGTTTCCACAGGGATGGTCTCCGCTCCTCGGAGACCATCCCGTTGGCTCTGCTGGTGTCAATTCGTGGTGGGAGTGGTGAACGAGGACGATCTCACCAAGGACGAACTTCTCTCACGGTTTCTCCAGATGGAGGAGAAAATCCACGAGTTAGAGGAGAAACTCGACCAGAAGGATGAGCGGATCGAAGAACTCGAAACACGCCTGCGGAAGTACGAGAATCCGCACACGCCTCCCAGTAAGCGACGGTCGGGGACCGATGAGTCCCCGACCGAGCAAGACGACGAAGACGACGATGTCCGAACTGACGGTGGCACTCCTGGTCGGAAGGACGGTCACGACCCGGAGTGGCGTTCGACAGCTGATCCCGACGAAGAAGTCGAGGTCACCTGCGATTGTTGTCCTGAGTGTGGCGACCACTTCGACGAGTCGGTGGGCGTCAGCCCCCGACTCGTCGAGGAAATCCCGGACCCACAGCCACCGGAAGTCACCCAGTACAACCGCCACTGCTACCAGTGCCATTCCTGTGGAACGGAGACAGTTGCGACTCACCCCGACTGCCCCGATGAGGGGCAGTTCGGGGTGAACGTCATCGCCCAAGCAGCACTGTCTCGGTACGATTATCGCCTTCCCCACCGGAAGATCGCTGATCGCTTTGAGCAACTACACGGACTGGAGTTGTCGGGCGCGTCCGCGTGGCACGCGACCGAGCGCGCTGCGCGCGCCGGTCGCTGCGAGTACGAGCAGCTCCGACAAGAGATTCAAGATGCTGACGTGGTTCACATCGACGAAACAGGCGTCAAACGCGACGGTGAGCAAGCGTGGATTTGGACGTTTCGGACAGGCAAGCACACGTTATACGCGGTTAGACAGAGTCGTGGGAGTGATGTTCCCGCAGAAGTCCTCGGCGAGGACTTCGCGGGAACGGTCATCTGTGACGGATGGACGGCGTATCCAGCCTTCAGCAGTAATCTTCAGCGGTGCTGGGCACATCTTTTCCGGGAAGCCGAAGACGCTGCGAGTGACCACGAGGAGGCAGAACCGGTGTACCGATATCTCAAGCAGATGTTCGTCGGTCTCCAGTCGTGGCTGGAGACCGACCCGAGTCCTCGTGAACGAGCGCAGATGCATCGCTCATGCCAGAACGGACTCAGATCGCTCGTTGAGCGGTCAGTGACCACCGAATCAGTGGTAACACTGCTCGGGAAAATCGAAGGTGGGATCGACCACTGGCTCACCTTTGTGGGTGAGCCAGCGGTCTCCCCGACGAATAATACGGCTGAGAACGCACTTCGTGAACCTGTTGTTCTCCGGAAAATCATCGGCACGCTTCGGAATGACCGAGGAATGTTCGTTCACGAGACGGTCTTGTCCCTGCTGGCGACGTGGCGCCAGCAGGGACGCAATCCCTACCAAGAGCTTCGTCGAGTCGTCAGCAGCAATGAGATGATCTCACGCGCTCACGCTGTGCCGGCTGTTGAGACCTCCGGGTAAACACATACAGTTAGAGAATAACGCGGACGAGTTCTGAGTGTCTATGAGAATCCGACCGCCTCAGCGGAAGTATCGAGTGGGTAGACTTGTCGTTTGTGGAGCGAGACCGGACTCCCGAGTGGGCGATTCAAGTGGGTATCCGGTGTCACTTGTCAGGTATGTCACTTCGGGAGGCCAGTCAACATCTCGATGAGTTGGGAGTCGAGCGGAGCCACGTTGCGATCCACGAGTGGGTTCACAAGGCAGATCTACAGCCGATCTCGACGGTGACTGCGGATCAGCTCGCGGTTGACGAGAAGGTGATCCGCCTGCACGGTCAAGATCACTGGCTGTACGGCGCTGTTGATCCCAATACGAACGAAATTCTTCACGTGAGCCTGTTTTCGACCACAACGAAACAGACGACGCGGTGGTTTCTGGACGAGCTACAGCACCGCTATCACCTCGACGACGTGGTGTTTCTCGTCGACGGTGCGGATTATCTTGGACCAGTTCTTGTTGAAGACGGCTACCGATTCCAGGTGATTTCACATGGGAATCGGAATGCTATCGAACGGCCGTGTTTAGACGCTCCTCAACCGGCGAGTCATGGGCCGTTGCGGTTGATCTAAAATCTGTCCTGAGTGCCTCATCGTGTCGATCTGTTCGCGGAGCATACGCCGCAAGAGCCGATTTGTACTGCGTCTAAACAAGGCCCTATCGAACGTGTTTTTTGGGAAGTAGAACGACGAACATCATCGTTTGCAAATAGTTTTAGCCATGTCACGCTTGAGATAGCTGAATCTTGGTTCGAAGCCTTCGCCGTCTACCACAATTCACGCCAAACTTAACGCGATATCCAGAGGAGAATCCGTGGGGTCCTGTATTCGTCACGCTCGCGATCATCGGTGGCTCGCGGATTCATACGGACGGTTGTAGGCGTTTACCCAGTCGACCGCACGACGGCGTGTGGTCGATCTGGTAAAGACCTACAACTGTCCGTATCAAACAATCCACCTCAATGACCCGAGTTCGAATGGGTTTCCTGTGCTCTGTTGAATAGCGGTGTTAGCCGTGAGGGTCAAAATTTGAGTCGGCTTGTTAGGTGCTAAAACTAGTGGTCTCAAAATCAGTGTCGTTTCACGTGGCTCAGAGACCGCTATTCAACACGGCAGTTTCCTGAAACTTGATGGTGCCACCGGCGGGTTCTGGGTGTCGAACCTCACGAGTTGCTCGGTGAACGCGAAGAGTTCGTCTCGGTTGGTCGAGAGAGTGACTCGGGACTGCGTCGGGCAAGGACGACGTGTCCATCGTCATCGCCTAACTCCAGCGTACTCGACGCCGGTCAGCTCCGCGATCTCTCGCTTCCAGGTCGTCAGATCTCGACGCTCGAAACCACCGAGATCGTCGTGGCCACACGCACGGGCCATCACCTTCATCAACTCGACCGTCGCTTCGAAGAAGTTCTGGAGACCATTGGCGGCCGAATCGACGACGAGTCGGCTCCTGAGATCCTCGCGCTGTGTCGCGATCCCGACTGGGCAGTTGTTCGAATCACAGGCTCGCATCCCGAGACAGCCGATTGCCTGCATCGCGGCGTTGGCGACCGCGACGCCGTCTGCACCCAGTGCCATCGCCTTGATAAAGTCGGATTCGGTCCGCAGTCCGCCGGTCGCGATCAGCGTCACGTCGTCGGCCCCGCGGTCGTCCAGATGGTCGCGGGCGCGGGCCAGCCCCGCCATCGTCGGCACTGAGATGTTGTCTTTGAACACGTCCGGTGCAGCCCCGGTCCCGCCGCCGCGGCCGTCGAGAATGAGGTAGTCGGCACCGGCTTCCAGCGCGAAGTCGATGTCGTCCTCGACGTGCTGGGCCGAGAGCTTGAAGCCGACCGGGATATCGCCGCCGACATCGCGAACGCGGTCGGCCATCTCGGCGAAATCCTCGGGCGTCCGGAGGTCGGGGAACTGGGCGGGGCTGACGGCGTCGGTGCCCGGTTCGAGATCACGGACTTCGGCGATCCGGCCCTGGACTTTCTCGCCGGGGAGATGGCCGCCGGTGCCGGTCTTGGCCCCCTGTCCCGCCTTGAAGTGGAACGCCTGTACGTCCCGGACGTGGTCGATGTCCCAGCCGAACTTCCCGCTGGCGTACTCGTAGAAGTACCGCGAGTTGGCCGCCTGTTCCTCGGGGAGCATCCCGCCCTCGCCGGAACAGACACCGGTGCCGGCCCGATCAGCGCCCGTCGAGATCGCCACCTTCGCCTCCTCGCTGAGCGCGCCGAAGCTCATGTCGCTGACGAATATTGGGATCTCCAATTCCAGGGGCGTCTCGGCTCCGGGACCGACCACAAGTCCGGTGTCGACCGGTGCCTCGTCGGAAAGCGGCGTTCGGGCGAGCTGCGCGGTCTGGAGCTGGAGGTCGTCCCAGCTCGGCAGCTCAGTTCGGGGGACACCCATCGCGGAGATGTCCCCGTGCTCACCGATTCCCTCGGGACCCAACTGTGCGAGAGTCTGGATGTAGTGGGCGTGCGGTTCCTTCTCGTAGTCGGGTTCGCCGTAGAACTCGGGGTCGACCGAGCCGCCGTCGATGTCGTCGGTGGCCCCAGCCATTGCTCCGGCGTCCCCCTCGCCGGGCGTCGGGTCGTCGCGTGGCTGCGGGTGCCCCTCGGTCCACCCCGCCACCTCGTCGGCGTCGACGTAGACGGCGTCCGCCCCCTCGTCGACCGCGGCCGAGAATTCGGCGAGTTGCTCGCTGTTGTCGTACTCGCTGATGCCGGTGTCGATGCGGTAGTCCCAGCCGTGGACGCCACAGATGAGGTTGTCGCCCTCGACGTGGCCGTCGCCGAGGAGAACGCCGCGGTGCTGGCATCGACCGTACAGGACCGACACCTCGTCGTCGTATCTGACGACGACGAGATCGACGCCCTCGACGCGGGCGTGGGCCGGGTCGCGGTCGTCGAGTTCGCTCCACGTGGCGACGCGTTCGGGCTCCTCGAGAGGTTCCTTGGTCATCCAGCCAGACCTGCGCGTGACACCACATAAACGTGTCTTACCCGCGTGTTATCGGGGTTATAGGGGACTGCGGACGCTCTGGCTCGACGAATGGCCTGTGGATACGTCGCCGACCGGGACGCCGACCGGAGCCCCTGTCCGCGGCCGGTCGGCCCGGACGCCGAACGGTGTCCGTTCCACGCCGCGGAAGCGGCCGACACCGACGTTCGAGCCGCCGTCTGTGCAGACCTGCGCAGCGACGACGAGCGGAGACTGGAGTACGTGGACGTGGAACTCGACACGCTCGATCTCTCGGGGCTGGTGCTCGAAACGGACGGGCTCGCGGCGGTACGGTTCCGGGACTGTACGATCAGCGAGACCGTCGCTCTCTCCGGATCGGCGGTCGAACAGCCGATCGTCTTCGAGGGCTGCACGCTGGGTCGTCTGGACGCGAGCGACGCGACCTTCGAGGAGAGCGTGACGATCACTGACACCCGCATGGGCGAAAGACGAGACGGTACGTGTCTCACTTTCCGACGCGCGACGGTGGCAGGGTCGTTCTCGCTCGACGACGTGACTGCCGAGGGGAGCGTCGAGTTCGCGAGTCTCACGGCCGAGAGCTGGCTCGAACTCGATGGCGTCTCGGTGACCGGCAGCGCTCACTTCCCCAACGCCGCCATCGAGCGCGGACAGATCGTCGACACCACCTTCGGGCGCTCAGTCCAGTTCACCGGGCTGGACGCGCGCCGGTTCACCGTCGAGCGGGTCGCGTTCGAACGTCCGCCGAGATTCGACGACGCAGTGGTCGGGTCGCTTCGCTTCCGGCCTGTGGGGAGTGTCGAGTGTCGCCTCGCCGGTGCGACCGTCGACGGCGGCCGCCTCGATCAGCCCGACGACGGCCGGGCGTGCTACGACCTGACGGACGCGACGATCGGCGATATCGACCTCGACTGTTCCAGCGAGACGCTCGATCGCTACCGGTTCTACCGCACGCGCTTCGACGGGTTCCCCTTCGCCGCCTACCGGGAGTTCTTCCGGGAAAACGACTGGCGACTGCACGACTACGTCGGCGATCCGGTCGTCGAGGCCGACACTGCGGGGCTGGAACGCACCTATCTCGAAGCGCGCCAGGGTGCCGGAGCGGTCGGCGACGGCGAGAACGCGGCCGCGCTGTTCCTCAGGGAGATGGGATACCGCCGCCGTCGGTACGCCGATCACGCGCTGGACCCGGCGCGATCGCCCGGCCACCGCGTCGACGCCGGGCTCCGGTGGGCCACGAACGCGGCGCTCGACCTCGTCGCCGGCTACGGCGAGCGGCCACAGCGAACGGTGCTGGCGTCCATCGGGGTCATCCTCGGCAGTGCCGCGCTCTACCCGGCGGCCGGCGGACTCCGGGACGCCGGCTCCGTCGTCACCTACGGGACGGGTGGCGCGAGCGCGCTCGTCGACGCTCTCTATTTCAGCGTCGTCACCTTCACCACGCTGGGCTACGGCGACATCGAACCGGTCGGGGGGCTCGCGCGCGCTCTCGCCGGTGTCGAGGCGGCCGCCGGCGCGTTCCTCGTCGCGCTGTTCGTCTTCGCGCTCGGCCGACGAGCCACCCGGTGATCGATCTCATCCTGCGGTTCCGTCGGCGTCGCCCCCGGCCAGCCCGGTCAGGTCCAGCACCGCGGGCATGAGCAGCCCCTGGACGACCAGACTGAGGACGGCGACGCCGAACACCATCGTCTCCAGGGGGCGGCCGGCGGCGACCCCGTCGGGGACGGCGAGGACGAGCGCCACCGGGACGACCGTGTGGAGCCCGCTCCAGACCATGATGTGCTGGCAGTTGGTCGGGACGGAGTCGCCGAGCAGCCTGTTCGTCGCGGTGACGAGCGGGTAGATGGTGGCCGCCCGGACGAGGAGGACCAGGACCGCCGCGAGCGCGATCAGTCCTGCGTGGTCGACGAACTCGGCGAGTTCGACGCTGGCACCGATGAGGACGTACAGCACCGTCGTAACGAGGAAGGCCAGCGTGTCCCAGACCTCCTGGACGGTGTGTTCGGGGTCGCTCATGGCGTCGTGAGTCTCCGCGTGGGCACCCATCGCCAGCCCCGCACCGACCGTCGCCAGCACGCCGCTGAGGTGCAGGTAGTGTTCAACGACGAGAAACGAGCCGTAGGCGACGGCGATAGTCACCAGGAGGACGCTCATCGAGTCCGAGAGGCCCCGGACCAGCCGGTGGGCCAGGAGGCCGACGACGACACCGATCACGAGTCCGCCGCCGCCGACGACGGCGATGTCGGCCGCGAAGCCGCTCAGTCCGGCCACCGTTGCGATATCTGTGACTGACTCTCCCGAGGCCTGGATCGTGGCGACCAGCGTCGAGAAGACCACGATTGCGACGCCGTCGTTGAGGAGACTCTCGCCCTCGATGGTGACCGCGAGCCGCTCGGCCACGTCGAACTCCTCGAACATCGAGAGCACCGCTGCGGGGTCGGTCGGGAGGACGATAGCGGCAAAGAGCAGCGCGACAGACAGCTCGAAGCCGAAGGCGACGGTGCCGACCGTACCTAGGAGCGCGACGGCGAGCGGGAGCCCGACCAGCGTCAGGACGAGTACGAGCGGCGCGTCGTCCCGGAGCTCGCGCACGTCGATCTCGATCGTCCCCTGGAAGACGATCGGCGGGAGCAACAGTAGGAAGATGACATCGGCCGTCAGTTCCAGGCCCGGATCGAGGCCGAGCGCCGCGACCCCCAGCCCGACAGCGGCGAGTACGCTCGCGTAGGCGACTCGATCGCGGTGGCGTACCAGCAGGCGGACGACGAGCGCGACGACCAGCACCGCGAGGACGCTCGTCAGCGTCGCGGTGATCCCGCTCACGCGTCGTCCACCTCCAGTGTGACAGTGACACTCACGCTCACACCGGCTCCGAGTCGGTCAGTACTTCCACGAGTGCCGGCCCGTCGTGGTCGATCGCCCGTTTCAGTGCCGAATCGAGGTCGTCCTCGGCGTCGACCTCGATCCCCAGTCCGCCGCAGTTCTCGGCGAACTCGGCGAAGCTCGGGTTCACGAGGTCGGTCTGCCAGACGTCCCAGCCGCCGGTGCGCTGCTCTTTGCTGATCTTGCCGAGTTCGTCGTCGTTCAGCAGGACGTGCGTGAGGTCCATGTCGTACTTGACGGCGGTGGTGAACTCGCTCATGTACTGGCCGAAGCCGCCGTCACTGGAGACCGACACGACGGGGCGACCGGCCCACGGGGTGTCGGGTTCCCGCGTGGCGGCCCACGCGCCCAGCGCCGCCGGGAACGCGAAGCCGATCGATCCCAGATAGCCCGACATCAGCACGCGCTGGTCCGCCGACTCGAAGTAGCGACCGAACGCGTAGGTGTTGTTGCCCACGTCGACCGGGACGATGGCGTCGTCGGGGACGATCCGGGTCATTGCCTCGAACGCGGTGGCGTAGTTGACGCCCCGCTCCGGCGACGAAGCTCGACGGGTCGCCTTCTCATCGCGCCACATTTCCCAGCGCTCGGCCAGTTCCTCGCGCTGGCTCCGGGCCGTCAGTCCCTCGGCGTCGGGGAGTCGATCGAGCATCTCGGCGACGGTGACGCCGACTTCGCCCCACACTGGTACGTCGACACTGTGGAACTTCCCGAGCGCCATCTGGTCGAAGTCGACCTGCACGATGTCCTTGTAGGATGCGATGCCGGTGTGGTTCGAGAAGCTGGCACCGAACACCGCCAGCAGGTCCGACTCGTTCATGAAGTGACTCGCGATGGGGGTCCCGCTCCGGCCGAGGACGCCGCCGGCCAGGGGATGCGAGTCCGGTATCTGGCCCTTGGCTTTGAACGTCGTGAGGACAGGACAGTCCAGGCGCTCGGCCAGTTCGACGATCCGATCCATCTCGAAGCGCGCGCCGTGGCCGACGACGATGACCGGGCGCTCGGCCGACTCGATCAGGTCGACGGCCTCTCGAAGTTTCTCCTCGGGCGGCGAGATGTCCCGCGGCGTGCGCCGCCCCTCGGGCGTACCGGGGTCGACTCCCTCGGCGTCCATCGTCTGGATCTCGTCGGGGAAGATCAGGTGGGAGACGCCCCGTTCCAGCACGGCGGTCTTGGCCGCTCGCGTCGCGAGTTCGGCGTGCTGGCTGTCGGGCAGGACCGTCGCCTCGAACTCGGCGACGTCGCCGTAGGCGGCTTCGAGATCGACTTCCTGGAAGTTCCCTGTCCCAAGCACCTGTGATTCGACCTGGCCCGTCAGCGCGATCGTCGGCGAGCGATCGACGTTGGCGTCCCACAGTCCAGTGAGCATGTTCGTCGCGCCCGGCCCGGCGATCGAGAAACACGCCGCCGGCCGGCCCGTGAGCTTTCCGTAGGCAGACGCCGCGAACGCCCCCGCACCCTCGTGACGGACGCCGTAGTACGAGAGACTGCCGACTTCTGCCTCGGTCCGGAGCGCCTCCGCGAGACCGAGGTTCGAGTGGCCGACGATCCCCCAGACCTGTCGGACGCCCCAGTTGACCAGCGTCTCGACGATCACGTCCGAGACGGTGCGATCACGCTCTTGTTCGACCGGGAAGCCGACGTAGATCCCCTCCTCGCGCTCTTCGACGGGATACGTCGTCACGCAGTCGTCGAACTCGCCGGGGGTCTCTCCCGAGTCGGGATAGAAGTCCCACCCGTGCCAGGGACACCGGAGGAGACCGTCCTCGATCGACCCCTCTCCGAGCGGGCCGGCCTGGTGGGGACACTCGTTGTCCATCGCGTGGTAACTCTGCTCGTGATGAGTTATCGCCACTGTCGTCCCGTCGCACGTGACTGGTTTGACTCTGCCTTCTGGGAGTTCGTCGTGGTCGAGCGCCCTGTGCCAGTGGATTTCCGCTCCGTCGACATCGGAATCGGATGACATAGCCGTGTCCAGCCACTCATAGAAAGTAAGAGTACAGTAACACTGGCGTTACTGTGGCCCCGGAGCGATCCGGTAAGGATCTGCAATAATCTGTCTCAGCCACGATACTCACAGTGAAATCCCGCGACCTGCTGGTAGAACGTCGGTACGACCTCCGTCCGCAGATCGGCGTCCGGCCGGTCCGCGAACTCGTCGGCGGTGACCGCTCGCGCGTCGTCGATCGCGGCCTCGACGTGGTCAGGGACGCCCGCCTCGTCGACGCTCCCGAGATAGGCCCAGAGGAACGCGGACTCCAGCGAGTCGTAGAAGGCAGCTGTCGGTTCGAACGTCTCTCGACCGCCACTGATCAGTCGGTAGTACGTGCTGTGGATCAGTGCTGCGCCGTCGTCGATTCCGTGGTTCCCGAACGATCCCGTCGTCGTACACTCTGTAGCATCTCCATGCGTGTCAGTATCTCTCATATTCGTAGTTAGTTAGATTACGTTTAGTAACTAGCCCCGCTGTGTGGCTCGTCCACACAGCCGTGTCGGGTCACGAGAACACCTATATGCACTGGCGTGTCAACCGACGTGACGTGCCAGCGATCACCCTCGACAATCGGACGGGCGGTCTCGCCCTCGTCGTCGGCTACGTCATACTTATCGCCGCCCTGTTCAGAGACCCCACGAACGGCCTGGCGACGGCCACTGCGACCGTTCAGGGGATCGTCTTCTTCGTTGCGCTCCCGGTCCTCGGAGTGGCCAGCGGCGTGTACGCCTACGTCGACGGGCCCCTCCAGACCCTCGTCACGCTCCTCACGGGAACGTACCTGGCGACGGTCGGCATCGCCCTGACGCTGTTCCTGTCGGGGGGGCCACTCCTTACTGTGGTCGGTCTGGTCCTGTTCGGGCTCGCCGCCGTAGCTATTCTCGGCGCTCTGATGAGCGCCCTGTCGTCGCTGGGATTGAACGAATCGCTGTTGTAATATACTCGTATCAGCACACGCGCTGTCGACTGCTGAATATCGCGCCGATACTACGTCTCATACGGAACGTTGTCGTTGCTTACCGGTGAGCGTCGCCACTGGGTAGACGCTCGCCGGTAAATTGCTACAGCCGCCCGTATCAGTTACAATCGAGTTCACAGTCGTAACTACGGCTGTACACCCAGTGTCCGTCCTCGCCGTCGAAGGCAAACTCCGCGTACTCCAGTGAGAGCTGCGGATCGCCGTCGCGGTCGAGAGACTCGACAAACTGCCAGTCACCGTCGGGATTCGCAACTGTGGGTTGGTACTGCCAGACGTGGATCTGTTCGTCGGCTACCGCGACCGCGTAGCTCTCTGGGACGGCATCTGTACGAGGTGGCTCCACAGCGGGGCTGTCGTTGCTGGCCATGGAAACGAACACGGTTCTACAGTATTTAATCGAGATTGAACTGCGTGTGACCAGGTAACCCGACGGTGACCTATGGTCACTCTCTCGTGGTCCCGCAGACGACCAAGCTCGCACGTATCGGGTGGCAAACCGCCGGATCAGTCACAGGTCTCTGCTCGACGGAATCGCAGAACGAGCGCCTGAATTATTCAGGACTGGGTCCGTTCCATCTCGTAGCTAAGCCGGTGGGGCATCAGCGCCAGCGCCCGGACGATGGCCGCGAGCGCGATGAAGATGCCCAGCAGGATGTGCGCGACGCCACCGAGTTTCAGCCACAAAAGCGTCGAAGGCCACTTGTGGAGGGCAGCGAGGTCGGAGTTGAGCGCCGCCCCGCGCGTTCCGCCGCTCCCGCCGGCGATGCTCGTATCGGGGTACGTCGAGACGAAGCTCTCCAGCATGGGATGGAACTCCGTCAACTCGAAGAACAGCGCGCTCCCGGCGAGGAGATAGCCGAGGACGGCGAACACCGCGCCGACCTTGAGCATTTTCTTGATACTGGCGACGGTCGCTTCCATTTCTTCGGCCGAGCGTCGTTCGAGTTCGGCCGCGGAATCCGATTCTGACATTGCTACACTATCCAGTCAATAGTGATCCATAAATACGCGATTGAGGGATGTGTGACAGCGTAACTCGAAGGTAACTTGCGAAATTCGACATATCCACTCGTTGTGAGTTACTGGCATCGGTCGGCGGGGCGCTGTGCCGGCGGGTCTCATCGGACGGAGTCTCGTCGCGATCCACCGGCGGTTGTCCCGAGACAGGCCGTATCATACGGTTTATTGTAGTTGCGTACCGGTGATCGTCGCCACGGGGTAGACGATCACCGATAAATCGCTACGATAATCCGTATCAGCGTTCTTCGATCGGAGTGAACGACTGCGATTCGGGACCGGTATACCGACTCCGTGGTCGGATGAGCCGGTTGTCTTCGAGGTACTCGTCGACGTGGACCACCCAGCCGGCGACTCGGCTCATCGCGAAAATAGGTGTATAGAGATCAACGGGGATGCCGAGCTGATAGTAGACACTGCCCGAGTAGAAGTCTACGTTCGGGGCGATCCCATTCTGGACGAGTCCTTCCTCCTCGGTGAGGTCCGTCTCGATGGCGCGCGTGTACTCGCACCACTTCGACTCGCCGGTCGACTGTGCGAGTGCGTCACTGCGGGCTTCGAGGATCGCTGCGCGCGGATCTTTGACGCTGTACACACGATGTCCCCAGCCAGGAATTTTACGCCCCTCCTCCAGTACCGACTCCGTCCACTCGACCGGGTCGTCCCCGCTTTCGTCGAGTTCGAGCAGTGTCTCTATCACATCTTGATTCGCGCCACCGTGGAGTGGTCCCGAGAGTGCCCCGACACCGGCCGTGACTGCGCTATAGAGATCCGCGTGTGTGCTTGCGACCGTCATCGCGGTGAACGTCGAGGCGTTGAGACCGTGATCCGCATGGCCGAGGTCGTCGTCGGGTTCGATCGGTTCTTCGCCCTGTCGCAACCGCTCGTACGCGGCGATCACCGTGGGGATCTTGGCCGTGAGTCGACGACCGGTCCGTCGAATTATCTCTGAATCGGTCGGGACCAGCCCTCGTTCGGGATCGGCGGCCAAAAGCACCGAGATGCCGGTTCGGAGTGCAGCCATCGGCTGTTCGTCTTGCTGGGCGAGACGCTCCAGTGTCGTGAGGACTGCCTCGTCGATGCTTCGGTGCTCGCGTAGCTGTCCGGTGAACGTATCTAGCTCGGACTGGGTCGGAAGCGCCCCGTTCCAGAGGAGAGACAACGCTTCCTCAAACGTGGCCCGGCCAGCGAGGTCCTCGATCGGATACCCTCGATACGAGAGGTTTCCCGTGTCGCCGTTGATGACTGAGAGTTCTGATTCGGCCACGATCACTCCTTCGAGACCACGTTTGATCTGGTCCGACGTACTAACCCTCTGTCGGCACGCCGCAATAAGTCACGAGTGAGAGCAGCGTAAGACGGCTTCCTGTAGGTTACCCGTACGGATGATTAACCGGCAGTGCAGGCTGCTGGGTGGAGGTCACCGCGCTTTTGATAGAGTAACAGTCGAACAGTCGGCCTTGTTTAGACGCAGTACAAATCGGCTCTTGCAGCGTATGCTCCGCGAACAGATCGACACGATGAGGCACTCAGGACAGGTTTTAGATCAACCGCAACGGCCCGTGACTCGCCGGTTGAGGAGCGTCTAAACACGGCCGAACAGTCAGAACGTGATGATCTCGTAGTTGTCGGCGACGAGCGACCGGATGCTCGGGTGGCCGTCGTGATCGTCGAGTGTGACGATACCGGCGTCGGCGACTGCGTCTTCGACGCCGAAGGCGCCGGCACAGAAGTCACGGACGGACGTACTGGCACGGACTGCCTGATACAGCTCGTGGTAGTCGCTATTTTCGTCTTCGAGCCTCGGAATCCACTGTGTCCCGGCCCCATCGAAAATGACTCTCACTTCGTCGCCTTCGGTCTCGACGAACCCCTGTTCGTCCGTTTCGACGGCCGTCGCAGCAAGGTTCGGCGTATCCGCCTTCGAAACGCGGCCTGCGGCGACGAGGAGTTCGTCGCCGGTCACTGTCACAGGGTCCGCACCGTCCACGAGTCCGGGGTCGTCGCCATACTCGTACGGGATCGCTTCGACCGTGATCTCGCCGTCCTGCTGGCTGACCGCTGTGGCGGCGTGGCCGGTGTGGACCGTGAAACGGTCGGCATATCGGTCGATAAATGCCTGTCCGACTTCGTCGTCGGCCTCGGGCGGGAGCGTCGGTCGTCGTCCGATGATCGACACGTCGCTCCCGAACGTCCCGAAGAAGTGCGCGAGCTCGGCTGCGATGTACCCGCTGCCGACGATCACGAGATGATCCGGTGGCGTCTCCAGCTGGAGTGCCTCGGTGCTGGTCAGATACGACACGTTGTCGAGACCGTCGATCGTACACCACGGCGCTCCAGCAGATCGGGCATCACGTCACGACGATCGGCCGGCCGTCCACAATATCGTTGACTATCTCGTGATAGCTGAGGATACGGACCGGGTACGCGCGAGTGATCCCAGCGCGCTCGACGACTATAGTAACAATTGAAACGATTTACACACCGATCACACTGCAGTCGTGCGATCGGGTGTGCATTGATTTTCAATGGCTACTATATCACGTCGTCGTCCGGGTCACCAAAATACGACGGGCCGAACACCGGGTCGTCGATGCTCGGGATCGCATCCCGCGGGAGGACGTTCTGGACGTGCATATCGTGTGTTGGGTCGCTAGCTACATCCCGTTTGTTTCGTCCATCGACTCGCCGCGTGTCATGATGAGGCCGCTAACGTGCATGAGCAGGGCCAGCGCGACCATGCCGGCGTCCCATCCCATACCAGCCGTTATCACGCTTCCACCCATGCCGTCGCTCATTCCCATACCGTCCCCCACCCTCTTCGAACCGCCGTTCAGCATTCCCGTCCCGAGGAGCGCCTGGTTGAGGACATGAGCAGAGCGTACACGAGCATCAGAACACGACTGCTGACGGGGCTGATACAACCCCCATCGATGTCTGACAGCGGTGTGTGTCGCGCTCGCACAGCCACGTAACCGTTAGTGCGCCAGCCAGCATTTCTCCGAGTGATGGCGTCACTCTCACGCCGGCAGTTCCTCGTTGCCACGGCACTGTCGTCACTCAGTGGCTGTGTCAGCCTCAGTTCGGGTGGCGATTCTCCCGAGGAGTCCGGCACAAACCTATCGACGGAGGGACCACCGAGTACCCACATCGTTCCGACGGCCGACGAGCGTCTCCCGTTGCCGATGGCGCCGAACGAACTCCGCCAGCACGCTCGTTCGGGCGGGCCACCGAAGGACGGCATTCCGTCGATCGACAATCCTGCGTTCGTTGCTGCCGACGACGTGGATTACCTTGCCCTTGGCGATCCGGTATTTGGTGTTGCTCGCGACGAAACGGTGAAGGCGTATCCCCAAAAGATCCTCGCACACCACGAGATCGTCAACGACGAACTGTCCGGGGCGAACGTCGCGGTCACGTACTGTCCGCTGACAGGGACTGTTCAAGGTTTCGAGCGTGGGGAAACGACTTTAGGCGTCTCGGGGCGGCTGATCAACGCTAATCTCGTGATGTACGACCGGGCGACCGAAGCGTGGTGGCCCCAGATCCTCGCGACCGCGATTCCCGGATCATGGAACGAGAACCCAGCAGTTCGAACGCTGCGTGAGTTCCGCCTCGTCTGGACGACGTGGGAGCGATGGAGTTCCCAGTATCCAGACACGCGAGTACTATCGACCGAGACCGGCTTTGCGCGAAACTATCAGAACGATCCCTACGGAGCGTACAATCCGGTCGGCGGATACTACGACGGCGACTCGCTCCTGTTCCCGGCGTTGAACGAGAGCGACCGATTCCAGAAGAAGACCGTCGTGATGGGCGCCCGAACGCCGAATGGTGCCGTTGCGTTCCGCAAAGAGAGCCTCCGATCACAGCGAGTGATGACTGGCACTATTGGAGACAGTCCGGTCCTCGCTGTTTACGATCCTAACCTCGACACGGGCTACGTGTACCGGAACCCGAATCAGGAAACCTACGAGTCGAATCGGCACGATATTGTCGGACCAAACGGGGACATCCACGCGCCAGATGCGCTCCCGTTGGCGCGGATCCACACGTTCGACGCGATGTGGTTCGCGTGGGCAGGGTACTACCCTCACACGAACGTCTATGCCTGAACAGCCATTCACCCACCGATCGGCGACTCTGCTCGCAAAAACGAGAACAGCCACGGCACTGACGATCCGGCGGCGCGACTCTCGACTGGTCGCTGGGACGGTGACCGTCGTGTACCTGTTAGTCTACCTGTGGGCGCTCGGTCACCTCGCTCCGGGGCTGGGTGGTTACAGCGTCTCGGTCGTTGACGCGCCGCTGGCGAACCTGCTCCGTTCCGCCCTCGGGCCGTTCTCGTTTACGCCCATCGCGACCGTCCAAATCGGGCCCGCAACGTACCTGTTCTCACTCAATTCGATTCTCGGGCTGGGACTGGCCGCGCTCGTTGGACTGAACCTCGGCCTGACCTACCTCGCGTGGATCCAGCCGAAGGCATGTGGCCTCGGACGTTCGTCAACCGGCGTGGTCGCGAGCATCCCCGCGGTCCTCTCTGGAACTGCCTGCTGTGGTCCGGTCGTCCTGATCGTGTTCGGGGTTCAGGCAACTGGGACCCTTTTGACGACGTTCCAGTTCCTGCTGCCGCTTTCTGCTCTTCTGCTTGTCGGGAGTCTCGTATTGGTCAGCCGGCAGCTCGATCCTCTCCAGATTGACGGTGTTCGCTAAGCTCGTCGTGCAGTCATACTGTCGGCTGTAAATCTGTGAACGATTTTGTAACCCCTGAGTTGCGAAGCTCTTCACGAAGTTACAGCCGACAGTATCAGTACCGTTCACGGGAGCGGATAGGAACCGATTGATCAGCAGTTTCGGGGACACAACAGCGTGAGAGCTGGGTAACCCGTGTTCCGGCGCACGTAGCTATTTACCCATTCAAACAGTCGGTCGCTGACATGAGTCAGGAGACAGAGATACAGGAGTACGAAGTCGTGGTCGTTGGCGGTGGCCCCGCCGGTATGACCGCAACCCTGTACAGTACGCGGCTCGGTCACCAGACAGCAGTCGTCAACCGCGGCGGCGGGCGCGCGGCGATGATGCAGGAGGCCCACAATCTGCTGGGGATCACAAAAGACACGAGCGGACCCGAGTTCCTCGGCGTCGGACAGGAGCAACTCTCGGAATACGGCTGTGACATCCATCGAGACATGGTCACGCCGTGTTCGCGATCGATGCCGGTGCGTTCTGCCTGTCCGGCAACAACGGCGAGTACGAGGCCGAGATGGTGGTCCTCGCGACCGGGTTCAACGACGTTCGACCGGAGCCACCGCTCCCGAGAACCGGTCGCGGACTCCACTACTGTCTGCAGCACATATTCGTCGACGAATCCGTCTACGTGATGGGCCATTCGGAGAGTGCGGCTCACGTCGCGGGGATCATCTCAATTTCACGGACGAGGTCGATCTGTTGACTCGGGGGACAACCCCGAGTGGAGCGACGAGACCGCCGGCATGCTCGACCGCCATCCGATCTCTGTCGTCGAAGCGGACGTGACCGGCGTCCAGAACGGCGAGGACGGCTAGTTGAAGGCCCTGGAGTTCGAGGACAGCGAGGGACAAAGTCCCTCGGGCAGCCGGACGGAGTCCGGCGACTGCACCCCAGGCCACAACCAGATTCCGGTCGCGCTCGGGCAGGGAGCCAAAGCAGGGATCGACGTTCACTTCCAGTTGCGTGACTTCCCGCGAGAATCGGAACGACTCGACGAACTCGGACCAGTTCGTTCCGAGGAGGTCCCAGGGATTCCCGACGAACTACTCGAACAGGCCGTCGACTTCCACACCTACGAGTGGTCAAAGTACACAGCGCCGGCGGACGCCCTTTCACGGCGGGTGCAGTTGGTAGTGTTCAGATAAGCCGCTGCATTTTCTGAGTTGGAGACACCGAAAGCCCTCGTACAGTTGCGGTCCCGCGACTCGCTGTGCGCGCTTCGCGTGCTTGCATCGTCGGGGTTCCCGCAACTGTACTCGCCCTTTCATCCGCCAGGGTTCAGACTGTGAGGCAGCCGAATCCTGGCGGATGAAAGGGCGAGGCGCGGTCCGGGGTTCTGCGGCGGCACTATCCGAACGGAGTGAGGATATCCGCCACAGAACCCCGGAGCGGGCCGAGGGCTTTCGGTGCTTCAGACTGCCTGCACTGATCTCTCATCTGAACACGACCGTGCAGTTCCCCCAAACACTCACAATGCTCACGGACCTCCATCCAGTCATGGCGACGACCATCGAAACGCCCGCGAACGACACTGTCTGTGCGTACTGTGAATCGCCGATCTTCGCTCACGACCCGATCTGTGTTCGGGACTGCACCGACGACTGTGGCGCTCCGGCGTACTTCTGTAACTACGCTTGCCTTTCGTCGTACATCGACGATGAGGATCTGACGGAAGGCGACGCCTGCGAGTGGTCGCCTGAGTGACCCATCGGACGATGGACACGGACACGTTTCAGACACCGGACGGACGACCGGTGACGGCCGTGACGGCCGCCGAGATGGCACGAGTCGACGAGGTCGCAATCGACGAGTTCGGCATCTCGCTGCTCCAGATGATGGAGCACGCCGGCCGGAACCTCGCCGCGAACGTCAGGGCGTACGATCCCGAATCCGTCCTGATTCTCGCCGGGAACGGCGGCAACGGCGGCGGTGGACTCTGCGGGGCCCGGCATCTCGCGAACCGCGACGTGCCGGTGACTGTCGTGCTCGATCGGCCGCCGGGACGGCTCGAGGGCGCTGCGCGAACGCAGTACGAGGCCCTCGCAGCGACGGGCGTCACAGTCGAGAGCGGCGTCGGAGCGATGGATCAGCAGGCCCCGACACTCGTGGTCGACGCGCTCGTGGGATACGGGCTCGACGGCCCACTTCGGGGGACTGCCGCCGAACTGGTCGAACGTGTGGCCGACACCGACGCGAGGACTGTCTCACTCGACGTTCCAACCGGAATGAACGCGACGACAGGGGACTGCGCCGGCCCGGCGGTCGATCCGGACAGGGTGGTGACGCTGGCTCTCCCCAAGACGGGGCTCTCGGCGCTCGAAACGACGCCCGTCCTCGCCGACATCGCAATCCCTGCGGGCGTCTACGAGGCGCTCGACCTCCCGTATGCCAATCCGTTCGACGACGAGTACTGGGTCGAACTTCGGTAGTAGCGATCGAGAGCCGGTTTCGTCGCCGTAACACGCGCTTTTTGTTCCGCGATCACGCTGTTGCACTGACTAAATGGTCGCTCGAAGATACCGCGTTCTCCTGATCGTCGGCGTCGCCGAGTTACTGGCGATGTCGCTGTGGTTCAGTGCGACAGCTGTCGGTCCTGAACTGGCTACACAGTGGGGACTGACTGACGCCGAGACGGCCTGGCTGACCACGGCGGTGCAACTGGGATTCGTTGTCGGGGCACTCGCGTCCTCGGTGTTCACCCTCTCTGACACTGTCCCGCCCCGATACCTGTTCGCTGGCTCGGCGGTTGCCGGCGCAGGGATCACGGCGATCATCGCGGGCGCTGTGACGAGCGGACTGTCGGCGATCGGGCTTCGGTTTCTGACGGGGATTGCACTCGCCGGCGTGTATCCGCCAGGGATGAAGATCCTCGCGGGCTGGTTCGAACGAGGGCGTGGCTTCGCCATCGGTGTCCTCGTCGGCGCGCTCACCGTCGGGTCGGCGCTCCCGCATCTGCTCCGTGTCGTCGGCGGCGTCGGACAGCCACGGCTCGTCCTGTTCGGCGCGGCGGCGTTCGCGGCCGTCGGTGGGCTCCTCGTCCTCCTGGTCAAGCCCGGTCCGTATCAGGCTCCGACTGCACCGTTCGATCCGCGCGTGATCGCGCGCATCCTGCGTGACCGGCCGACAATGCTCGCCAACGGCGGCTACTTCGGTCATATGTGGGAGCTGTACGCGGTCTGGACGTGGATCCCGGCGTATCTCGTGGCGAGCATGGCCGTGAACGGTACTCCCGACGCGGTTGAACTGGCAGCGCTGCTCGCGTTCGCGACGATCGCCGTCGGCGGTCTCGGGGCGATCGCCGCCGGTTCGGCGGCCGATCGGTTCGGCCGGACGACGGTCACGAGTGCGAGCATGGTCGTCAGCGGGATCGCGTGCCTCGGTGCCGGGTTCGTCTTCGGGCGTTCGCTGGTAGTCGTCGTCCCGTTTCTCCTGGTCTGGGGAGTGGCAATCGTCGCCGACTCCGCACAGTTCTCGGCGGCCGTCTCGGAGGTCGCGTCGGAGTCCTACGTCGGGACGGCCCTCACACTCCAGACGGCGATCGGCTTTCTCCTGACGACGGTCTCGATCCAGTTGGTTCCGATACTCGTCGATCTCGTCGGGTGGCAGTGGGCGTTCGCACCGCTGGCGCTCGGTCCCGCTGTCGGCACGATTTCGATGGTCAGGCTCGGACAGTCTCCGGCGGCGGCTCGGCTCGCCGGTGGTACCGGGTGATCGCGCTGGCTACCCGATCGGCAGAATCTCGTATCTGTCGTCGGCGAGCTGGGCGACGGCCGGCGCGTGATCGGTCCCGTCACTGATACGGAAAGTTGTAGGTCTTTACCAGATCGACCGCACGCCGTCGTGCGGTCGACTGGGTAAACGCATACAACCGTCCGTATGAGCAGGTCGACGGCCGGTCGATCCGGTCCCGCGTTCAACAGCAGTGCGTACTGTCCGTGTTGGGCGTTGTCTGCCGTCGAATCGCTCCCACCACCGAGGATCGTCTGAAATAGTCCCATACCATTTTCGCAACTCGACCGACGATATTCAATTTATGTCGACTGTGTATACTGGTCGGATTATCGAAGAGAACGCACAACCGACGAGACACGGCTGCAGGTTACCGATTCGTAACGCGATGAGCCGTGGATTCCCCACTTACTCTTATTTTACAGGGTATTGATACGTACTCCGCCGTTCGCTTCCGATATGTCCTCCGTGTACAGTCTCGACGACGGGGTAGTGGCACCGGACTTCGAACTGCCGAACGTGGGCGTTGGGCCGGACCCACTCTCGCTCGATCGCGTCATCGAGCGGGTCGATTTCGCCGTCCTACTGTTGCTCCGAGACTACCACTGCCCGAAGTGCAAGCAGCAAGTCCAGCAGATCGCCGAAGCGGCCAAGCAGTTCGCAGAACTGAACGCAGTCGTGCTCCCGATCCTGCCCGAACCTGTCGAGCGTGCGAGGAAGTGGCAGTCCCAGTTCGACCTCCCTTTCCCATTGCTTGCAGACCCGGACAAACAGATCGGTGAAGCGTACGACCAGCCCACCCGGTTCGGAAAGCTCGGAAGGGTCCACGACATGATCGGGCGGATGCCCGAGAGCGTGATTCTGGATACTCGCGGCGACGAGGCGGAGATCGTCTACACGTACGCGGGCGGGTCGCCGGGCGACCGCCCCGAGATCGAAACTCTCGTCGACGAGATCGACCAGCTACAGGAGACGTTCGTCTTCGACTGTTCGCTCGTCGATTGTTGAACGCTGCACGGACTCTCGTTCGATAGCTTCGGTCTCTGGTCCTCTCATAGTGAGTACTGTCGATCAGTTCCGGATCGCGCCGACGCCGGGATCGGCGTGTACCGATACATTGCCACAGTACACAGTATAGTAGCCATTGAAATGATTTACATACTGATCGCACTGCCGTCGTGCGATTGGATGTGCATTGATTTTCAATGGCTACTATATCAGGCGATTCCCAGCACCAGTTCGTCGAAGCGATCGACCACCTCAACCACAGTGATCTGATCGTCGTCGGTGGCGACTGGGGCGACAATCACGAGTTCTGTGGCCTCGAAAAACGCCAGACACACTCGGGGAACCGTGATGCCGGTTACCATCTCGCCAGTCAACGACGAGTCGACACACTGCTCGGTGAACCCGACGAGCTGAAGATCGTTCTCCGTCGCCCACTGCTCGAACTGTTCGACCCGACCCAGAAGGAACTGTCCAGTGTCGGTCTCCGCTGCGACCGTCGATGGACAGAGGCAGTCACCGGCGACGTACACATCCAGTGCCTCCAGCGTGCCCTCCGTCTCCAGATCTCGCAGACGCTCGATCACCGCTTCCTGCTGGGATCTAGCTATCTCCGGAGCGAGTGATCTGACGAACAGTTCGGCACGCAGATCGGCATCTGGACGTGCAGTCGGTGTCGTCACTGCCATCGGGCAGAGTCACCCATCCAGACCGTCGCCTGTCGCGTGTCCATACGCTGTCGGACCTGCCCACTATTAATAAAGAACGGGTAAAACTCGCGTAACAGGGTGACTGCACGGTGAGCAACCTCTTTATGTCAGTTTGTCCTGCGGAGTAGTACCAGGATCGAAACTCGGGACCCATGCCACAGACGCCACACGAGGTCCTCGTCGCGACAATCGAGGCCTACGAAGCCGAGCACGAACCGGTCTGTGAGCGGACGGTAGCGCGATCACTCGAAGCGACACCTGCCGAGGTCCAAAGAACACTGGAACGTCTCGATCGCGTGGAGTTTCTCGCCGCAACGGGCAACGGATATCGGCCCACCGTGACAGCCTGTGAGTTCCTCGAGTTAGATATCACACTCGACGACGTTGCGGCCGTCGATCTCGTCGACGGATAGTCGGAAATGACAATATAATCATACAGTACAGCTTTACGTTTCTCGGAGCGAGACTTCTGTACGAATGAGCAACGAGGATTCCGACACCGACCGAACTCGGCTGTCGGGGCCGAGCGACGAGCGCCAGCAGGTCGATCTCCGGGACTGCGAGTACGCGATCTATCGGTGCGTCGATTGCAACAACGTCGTTCTCACGATGCGGGACTGTGATGGTGGGATAACGTGCCACGGAGAAACGATGGAGCGCGTCACCGAATCGACGCTGGGTGTTCGCACACCGGACATCCGACAGGTGTTGCTCGACGCGTTCGGGCTTCCGAAAGCGGGACTGGACATCTGTCTCTGTGTCATCGGTGACGGCCCGCTCTCTCCGGGAGAGCTGGCCGAGCGCCTCGACTACGAGGAAGGAACGATCAGGAAGTATCTCAACGAGCTCGTCGAGTTCGGTCTCCTCCAGAAATCACAACTGAATCGTGAATCCGGTGGCTTCGTCAACGTGTATCACTCGATCGATCTCGAGGAGATGCGAGAGGAGACGCTCGTTGGATTTTACGTCTGGGCCGGGGAAGCGGCATCGCTCATTGAGGAGGCGAACTTGACGAAAGAGGACTACCGAGAGACCGATGCAAAAGACGGTCTAAACGAGGTGTTCTGGGAACAGTTCGCCGATGAGCGGCCGAACGATTGAATTAGATACATAAACCTGTCGGTGAACTGATTCTCACTCGCGCATCCGGGATGGATTAAGTACTGTTCCCCGTCTCGATTCCTCTATGAGTTCGGATGCACGAACCCTGTCCTGGAACGAGTCCGGCGCTGTCGATCAGCCGTACTTCGTTGATATCGACGACGTGTTCGAGAACGTCACTGATATCCTCGGACGTAAGTGGCATCTCCGGATCGTCTACTACCTGCTGGACGACGGGCCGATGGGGTTTAGCGCCCTGAAAGACCGCCTCGACGGCGTCTCGTCCAAGATGCTCTCCGAGAGTCTCTCGTCGCTCGAAGAGTACGACATCGTCGTCCGTGAGATCGTCAGTGATCAGCCTGTCCGGGTCGAGTACTCGCTGACCGAGAGGGGAGGGGCGCTCGCACCGCTCCTTGACGACATCGTCCAGTGGAACTCGAACTACGACCTGGAGTCGACGGAGGAGCGATGACGACCCACTACGCCGTACTCGTGATCGGCGGTGGCACCGGCAACAACGTCGCTGCAGCGGCGGCCGATGCCGGCCTGGAAACAGCACTCGTCGAACCGGGTCCGCTCGGTGGGACCTGCCTCAACCGGGGTTGCAACCCATCGAAGATGCTGATTCAGGCGGCGACCGCCGCCAACCACGTCCGCGACGCCGAGAAATTCTTCCTCGATGCGTCGCTTGCGGGCATCGATTTCGCTGCGATCGTCGACGACGTGGACGAGACGCTGTCACCGCTGGCCGAGGGGATGGAAGACAGTTACCGAGACAAAGAACAGCTGACGCTGTACAAACACGAGGCAACCTTCGTCGACGAGCGGACGGTGGAAGTCGATGACGAACGTGTGAGCGCGGATAAAGTGGTCGTCGCCGCTGGGAGTCGACCCCTGGTCCCACCGATCGACGGCCTCGATGAGGTGGACTACATGACGAGTCAGGACGCGCTCTACCGGCGCGAACAGCCCGATTCGCTGGTAGTCCTCGGTGGCGGCTACATCGCCGTCGAACTGGGCTACTTCTTCGAATCGCTCGGTACGGACGTGGCGATCGTCGAGATGATGGACTCGCTCGTTCCCCGCGAGGACCCCGATGTCGCCGAGACGTTCACAGAGATCGCCAGTCGTCGCCACGACGTGTACACCGGCCACCGTGCGACCGCTGTCGAGCAGGACGGCAGCGACGTGACTGTTCACGCCGAGACCGAGGACGGCGACGAGATCGCTGTCACCGCTGACGATATCCTCGTCGCGCTGGGTCGCCGCCCGAACACCGATACGTTGGACGTGAACGCAGCGGGGATCGAGACTGACGACAACGGCTTCGTGGTCACGAACGATCGCCTCGAAACGTCTGCTGAAGAGGTCTGGGCGCAGGGTGACATCGCCGACAACGCGATGTTCAAACACTCCGGTGACTACGAGACCGAGGTCACGATCGAGAACGTCGTCCGCGACGGCGGCCGCGAGGCCGATTTCACGGCTATGCCTCACGCCATCTTCACGGAGCCACAGATGGCGGGTGTCGGCAAGACCGAAGCGAAACTGCAGGACGAGGATCGTGAGTACGTTGTCGGACGCGAGGAACTGCCCAACACCCCGATGGGGCGCGCGAAGAAACTCGACGACGGCTTCGTGAAGGTACTGGCTGCGCCCGACGGTGAGATACTGGGCTGTCACGCGCTGGGTTACGAGGCCTCGACGATGATCCACGAGGTCGTCGTCGCGATGCGGGCTGGATCCGGGATGGTCTCGGACATCACCGACACCATCCACGCTCACCCGACGCTGAACAAGGTCGTCGAGTACGCGTTCGACGACGTGGTTCTTGACTAAACGACTGTCCTGAGACCGGACTGAACCGCCGGCCTACTGCTCTTGTGCGAGAAATTCTCTCGCCCGCTGCTCGCCCAGTTCTCGTAGTTCGTCGAGGAAGTCCAGATCCCGATCCACTTTCGTAGAGCAGTGGAACCGCTTGCCCATCTCGATGCGGCGGATCTCGGTGTGCTGGAACTCGTCAGCCGGGAGCTTACCAGTCTCGATCCAATCGTTGACCCGTTCGATGAACCCGAGTTCCTGATTCAGCGAGATGTTGCCCGACAGTTCGTTGCGCCGGTCGGCGATCACCTCACTGGTAGTCGGTTCGCCTTCGAACCGCTGTGGATTCACCTGAATCACCCACAGTTCCTCGGGCTTGCGCTCGGGTGGGAGATCCATCAGATCACCGACGGGGGGATTCTGTGAGAACAGTCCGTCCCAGTAGTAGTGACTGTTGATTTTCACGGCCTCGAAGAGGTTCGGCACCGCAGCGGAGGCCAGGACCGCTTCGACAGTCACCTCTTCGTTTCTGAACGTCTCGAAGATTCCTTCGTTGACGTTGACCGTCCCGACGACGAGTTCGGGTGCCTCGCGCCGACACAGCGCTGGGATCTCCTCGAAGTCGATGTACCGTTCGAGGACGGTCCTGATTCGTTGTTTGCCCAGCTCCGGCATCGGTATCTGCGACGGGCTGACTGACGGGATCGCGAAGCCTGCGCTCTCCATCCGGGAGAGCCCAGTCGCCAAGTTGTTGAGCCACCGGTCCTGCGGACCATCGACGGCCATGTCGTCCCAGATGCCGCCGAGGATCCGGCGCGCTTTTTCGGCGTCGCCTGTGAGCAGTCCGTACCACATCGCAAGGGCGTTGAACGCGCCGCCAGAGGAGCCACTGATCCCGACCAGCTCGTAGTTCTCGTCGTCCCAGTCTTCGAGGAGCCTTCGGAGGACGCCGCAGGTGAATGCAGTGTGGCTCCCGCCGCCCTGACAAGCGATGGCAACACGGGTCGGTTCGTCGTCGGACGACACGTCGCCCCCTTCCATGTCCTCACTCATACGTGTGGGTGTAGCCGCCGTCGAAGAGGAGATCTGCGCCGTTGAGATGCTTCGCGTGACTTGAGAAACCGAACGTGAACAGATTTGCGACCTCGGCTGGCGTCATCATCTCTTTCGTGCGAGCCTGGCCGAGCATCACATCCTCGATGACTTCCTGTTTCGAGATCCCCCGCTCTTCGGCCGTGTCTTCGATCTGGTTCACCATCAGCGGCGTGAGGACGTACCCGACGCTGACCGAGAACCCGCGCAGTGTTCCGTTCCCTTCCGCGGCGATCGCTCGCGTCAGTCCCGTGAGGCCGTGTTTGGCCGTGATGTAGGCTGGCTTGTCTTTCGTCGCGTAGTGGCCGTGGACTGATGACATGTTGCCGATCGCACCCACCCCGTCGTCGGTCGCTTCGATGTGGGGAATCGCTTCCTGTGCCATCTTGAACGGCGAGCGAAGCATGATGTCGGTCAACAGATCGTACTTTTCCATCGGGAACGCGGCGATGGAGGCGATGTGTTGCATCCCGGCGATATTGGCGACGTATCGGAGCGTCCCCTCCTCTGCCGCCGCGGCGACGACGGCTTCCACGTCCTCGTCGTCCGTGAGATCTGTCTCGACGCCGTGGTACTCCCCGGCCGCGTCGAACGATTCGACGCGATCACTGGTCTCTGCAAGTCCGTCGACATCAATGTCGGCACCGACCACTGTGAGGCCGTTGAGGGCGAGTGCGACGGCCGTCGCCTGTCCGATGCCGGACGCCGCACCAGTCACGATCGCGACGTTTTCGGACTCGAAGTACGGGTCGTCGAGACGGAGGAAGTCGTCGTCGCTCAGTTCTGGCGCGCTCAGCTCTGTTGAACCAGCCATAGTGTATTCATCGGAATGACACGTCGGGCTCATATAACCCCATCTCACGTTGGAGTAACATGGTCGTGTGGCGTTGGGACTGTCTCAATCGTGTTATTACATTACTTAGAAGTTATCAAGGTACTATACGTAATTAGATAATAGTTTGTAATGTCCGACGAGGCCACAACGTATGTCAACGAGAACGACCAGCGAACACGACAGATACCCGACTGACGGTCCGGACGGGGGCGATTACGATCGATACACGTACGTCGCGACTGGTGAGGACGTGATCCTCTACGACGAGGAGTGTGAGGATGCGTGGATCCAGACGGCGATGACCATCGATCTCGAAGCGTGGCGCTAAGTCGAGGAGGATACGCGATCTATTAGCCGGATTTCGCCCACTCGACTGCTTCAGAACGGTCCTCCGTTGTCAACGTCTCCAGCTCGCCGGTGTCGACCTTGCCGCGGAGTGAGATCGCCTTGATTCCGTCGGCGACGACTGCCCAGCGGTCGACACCGGCCTCTTCAGCACGGACCGCTGATCGCTCCCAGACCTCGAACACGTCTGGAGAGAACGGATCGTCGAGCTTGACGACAGTCACCATGGCGCTAATGTCGCCACGGTCGAGCAGTCGTTCGTACGTCTCGAATGCTTCTGTTCCGAACGTGTCGAGTTCCATCCCCGGAAGAAACTCCCAGACCATGACACTGTCATCGACTTCGACTGTCCAGCCGTCCCCGCTGTCGTGCGTGCCCATAGTAGTACTATCGATAGCTTGTATCATAACTAATTCTCACCGACCGGAAACGCAGTGAGGGGATGGTAACCACGACGTTGCGTGACTGGCCGTTTTGGAGTCTCACAGCGCAGCGTCATCACGAGGTTGATACGGAAAGCTGTCTATCTGTATCAGATCGACCGCATATCGTCGTGTGGTCGACTGAATAAACGCCGACAACCGAAGGGCGGCACCCAGATGTACGAACGGAGTGGTATTCTCGTTCGCTCATCTCGATAGATCGTAACATCAATTCTGCTGGCGACTCAGTAGCAGCCAACGATGGACGAGCAGTCAGCTCAAGTGTTCCTTCCACCGCGTGAGCGATGCTTCGAGCGTCTCCGTCTCGCCCGGTTCGGCGAGACGGTGACGTGTGTTCACTGCGAGAGTGACGCGGTTGTCGACCGAGGAACGACCGGTAAGGACGCTCAGCAGTACTGGTGCAAATCCTGCGAAACCTACTTCAACGACCTCACAAAGACGATCTTCGGCCAGCATCGCTTCGATCTCGAAGAGATGTTCTATATCGTCAAGGAGATGCGATCTGAGCCGACCGCTCAGATCGCTCGTGACCTTGATCGAGACTACGAGGCTGTTCTCAACTACGTTCACAAAGTGCAGGAAGTGAGTGATAATATCGACGAATTCGACCTCTACGACGTGTGCGAAGCTGACGAGGTCTACGTCACGGCTGGTGAGAGGGGACTCGAAGATGAGGATGGGAGTCCGCGCGAGCGCGGACTCTCAAAAAGGGGCGCGGAACCTTCGAATCAGACAAACCGCCAGTGTTGACACTCGTCCGTCGGAGCGACGGACGAGTGCGATTTCTCGTCTGTAAGGATCTGCAAGAGGCCGACGAGGACATCTCTGAGTACGGCGACGGAAGCGTCATCCTCTGTACCGACGGCTACACGATCTATGAGGATATCGAGGAGACGGAGGGGGTGGACGGCCATCTGGCCGTCACCCACTCCGACACCTACNTCATCGGTGACGCCCACACAAATACCTGCGAGAACCGCCACAGCTTCCTTCGCCAGTGGCTGGCGAAGTTCAGAGGCATCTCGAAGCATCATCTCCAAAAATACCTCGGATTTCTCGCACTGAAACTCAACTCACCGGACGACTGGTTCAAGAAACTGCTGTGTTACAATGTATCGGGATGAGCGAAAATGTATATGGGTAGTGGGCCGGCGCGAATTCGAATCGCGGTTACGGCCACCCGAAGGCCGAAGGATACCAAGCTACCCCACCGGCCCGTGACGTAGCATGTAGTAGAAAGACGAGGGACGGTTTAATCGTTGCGAAACGCTGGGCCTTCGCGACGGGTTGGCTCACCCGCTTGTCGCTTCGGTCTTTATAAGTGAACTCGTCCAAGACCAGCCAATCCAACCTTGGAGATTCTAGCCGCTAGTAGTCGATGAGAGAACACAATACGTTCCTAGAAACCGGAGGGACCGGACAATATGAGCGGGGACAACCCCTGGGAGCGCTGAGCAGTTGGATCCTGAGCGTCTGAGCGATCATGGCTCTTGGCACTGTCTAGTTCTGGACCACCTCTGCTGGCGTTCGTCCGTCGAGCGCTTGATTGGGGCGTTCGTGGTTGTAATGGTGTCTGAAGCGTCGCAACCACTGTCTGGCGCTCGATTGACTGCCCCGCCAGAACGTGTGGAAGCCTACGACTAGAGGCACACGCTGTCGTTTCTCGGCTTCGACGTCTGGTCGGCAAAGTGAGAGGCGTTCTTGCCACCCGACACCGTCGTCCAGATCTTCGGTCGGCTCGGACTCCGGAGTGTGAACGCCATCGAGCGCGAACGCCGCGCCAAGCACTTCGATCCTGACGCGTACACGATCCCCGAATGGGCTTGGTACGACGGGCCCGCCGAAGGCGTCGTCGTCCGGAATAAATGCGGCCAGCGAGCGAAGCTACTCCACCCCGACTTTCGGGAGGTCGACGAGACGATTCCGGTGGACGCCGACGCGGACGAACTGGCGAAGCGGTACGCAACGGAGCGTCGCTTCGAAAAGCTCGCTGGGAAAATCGAGGATCGCGACCAGCGCGTGACGTTCGATCGACTCTACGAGCGTGTGCTCGAAGATATCGTTCGCGAAGAGCACAAACGACTCTTCCACGGGAGCGATCCGGTCGATATGAGTGAATTTCGTTCCGAGGTCGCCGGGTTGGCGCGGGCGTTTCCGGGTGAATGACCAGTGGCGAGGTGGTCTACTTCTCTCTTCGGCAAGAGTTTTACCGAATCACTTCCCAGAAGGGAGTGTGAAAGCTGTCGTCCTCGCTGCCGGGAAGGGAACCCGACTCCGTCCCCTGACCGAAGACAAGCCCAAGGGAATGGTCGAAGTCGCTGGTAAGCCCATCCTCACACACTGTTTCGAGCAACTCATCGATCTCGGAGCCGAGGAATTGCTGGTCGTCGTCGGCTATAAGAAGCAGGTAATCATCAACCACTTCGAAGACGAGTTTGAGGGCGTCCCGATCACCTACGCCCACCAGCGCGAGCAAAAAGGTCTAGCCCACGCCCTGTTGACCGTCGAAGAGCACATCGACGACGATTTTATGCTGATGCTGGGCGACAATATCTTCGAGACGAACCTCCAAGACGTGATCAATCGGCAACAGGAGGCACGGGCCGACGCCGCGTTCCTCGTCGAGGAAGTCCCGTGGGAGGAGGCGTCGCGGTATGGTGTCTGTGATACCAACAAGTACGGCGAGATCATTGAGGTCGTTGAGAAGCCCGATGATCCGCCCTCGAACCTCGTGATGACCGGCTTCTACACGTTTACACCGGCGATCTTCCACGCCTGTCACCTCGTCCAGCCCTCGAACCGCGGCGAGTACGAGATCAGCGACGCGATCGACCTCCTGTTGCACTCCGGACGGACGATCGATGCGATTCGGATGGACGGCTGGCGCAACGACATCGGCTATCCCGAAGACCGCGACGAAGCCGAACGGCGTTTGCAGGGCGAAGTGGATACAGAACTGGCTGCTGATGTCATCACGGTTTCTGACAGCGAATGATTATACTCCTACGAGCGTCCAATTCTCCTTCTCGAACTGCTTCAGCCACGCCGAGCCGGAAACGTGGTTACACAGCTTCGCTCATGGCCCGCTACTCCAAACGTATCACGGCCCGCTTGACGCAGCAAACACACTTGTACCGTACTGATAATGTTTATAAGCAGACCCAGTAATGAACAGCTATGCTTGGCGCTGTGCTCTCCGACTCTTTCACTTTGAATCCAGTTACTCCTGCCGATTCCCATCACTTTTACGGGTATTATGACAAGTCACCGTGGAATGCCGACGACCAGCAGCTCCTGGCCCACAGTTCCCCGTTCGTTGACCGACGGCCGGACGTGGGTGACCGCGCTGGTATCTGTTTGTTCGATACTGAGACCGGCGAGCGGACAGTCCTCGGTCGAACTGACGCTTGGAACTTCCAGCAGGGGTCGATGTTACAGTGGCTCGGACCGGACTACAACGCTCGCGTCGCGTTCAACGACCGGCAAGACGGACAGTTCGTCACACGTATCCACGACTTGGAAACGGGGACCCGGCGTACAATCGACGCTCCGGTCTACACGGTCTCGCCAGATGGAACGACGGCGTTGACGCTTGACTTCGAGCGACTCGAACGAATGCGGCCCGGGTATGGATACGCCCTCCCGGATTCAGTGACTGATACTGAACTCCGGTCGATCCCCGAGAATGACGGTATTTACCGACTCGATCTCGAGTCGGGCGACCAGGAGCTTCTGGTTTCGTTTTCCGAACTCTGTTCGTTCCGCCACCTCGATTCGATGGCCGGCGGTGATCACTGGGTGAACCATCTCATGTTCGGACCGAATGGAGAGCGAGTTGCCTTCCTCCACCGGTGGACGGTCGAGCACGGCGGATTTCACACGCGGTTGCTGACGATCGATCCGGACAGCGGTGACGTCGAATGCGTGACGGACAGTGGGAGAGCCCCTCACTTCACGTGGCGGTCCCCGACCGAAATCCTCGCTTGGTCGCGACAACAGGACACTATCACGGACGCGAGCAAGAGTGGTGTCTTCGACAATCCGATCCTAAAACTGGCGTTGTCGGCCGTCCGGGCGATCGAAATCCCGTCCTGGATCCGCCAGAACGTCATCGGTGACCGGTTCTACTTGTTCGATCTAGACTCCGGTGAGATCACCGACGTCGCTCCCGGCACGATCGACCGTGACGGGCACCCGTCCGTGACTCGCAACGGACGCTGGGCGATCTTCGACACGTACCCGACTGACGACGGGGTCCGCGAACTGTTCCTCTACGATTTCGACACCGAGTCCCGAATCGATCTCGGAACGTTCGACTCGCCGACGGAGTTCGTTCGGACCGCCCGACGGTGTGACCTCCATCCGCGCTGGAACCGTGCGGGCACGTCGGTTTGCATCGACTCGATGCACGAGGGGACGCGACGCGTCTACGAGATCGACGTCGGTGACGTCGTAGACGACTGAATTTATATGGGGATGCCTGCAACACAGCGTACTGATGAGTGAAACCCGACTGTATATCGCGACGCGGGACCTCTCGGCCAAGGGTGGTGTTCCAGAGATGGCCCGTCTCGTGTATCGGATCGCAGCGGAGGGCGGGTACGATCCGTGTCTCGTCTACAACGTCCTCGATCGAGAGACCGACGTCATGTTCACTGATCTCCCGAGCCGGGGCTTCTCTCCGGAACTGGAACATACGGAGGTCGATGGGATGGAAGTGAAAGCCATCCCTCGCGTCCTCCCCCATCTGGAGTTCACGCAGTACGTGACCAACAGACAGCAGTGGCGAGCCGCGCTCGCCGACGCGGACGTTTGCTTCGCGATCGGTGGGCCGAATCAGTGTGGTTTTCCCTACGTACTCCAAAATAAACCGTTCGCGGGTTGGTTCGCCACTCTCCTCTGGGACGATCGCGCTGGTCGCATCCAGAGTGCGTCTCTCCCCCGAAAACTTCGTGATTACGTGTCACGACCAGCACTTGAATCCATTGAACGGCGTGTCTTCGAAGCAGCAAATTTCGTCTATGTTCTTAGTGATTACACGATGGATCGGATTACGACCGAGTATGAGATAGCAGAGTCAAAAATCACTGCGGTGCCACATCCGATCGACGTCGAAACCTTCTCCCCCGATGGCCCGACCGTCCCCAAAGACGACGATGAACTCCGGATCACGTTCGTCGGCCGGTTCAACGACGACCGGAAGAACATGCCGATGCTCATGTCCGCCTTCTCTCAGGTCGTCGAGGCGGTCCCGAACGCGACGTTGCAACTGATCGGTGCAGAGCCAGATTCGCACGTCACTCGGGCGGTTCGGGACAACGGTCTCGAAGACGTCGTCGAGTTCGTCGACTACGTCGCACACGACGAGCTCCCTGCCTACTACAGGACTGCGGATATCTTCGTGATCCCCTCCCTTCAAGAGGGACTATCGATTGCCGGGATGGAAGCGATGTCCTGTGGACTCCCGGTCGTGTCGACGAGATGCGGTGGTCCAGCGACGTACGTCGAGGACGGCGAGAACGGCCATCTCGTCCCCAATGACGACCCCGATGCGCTGTCGGACGCACTCGTTCACGTGTTGACTGATCACGATCATCGAGAGCAGCTGTCGGCTGCCGCTCGCGAGACAATCGTCTCCCGGTATTCCGAAGCACAACTGAGATCTATCTTCTTGGATGGGTTCGAGCGGTTAGCAGCAGAGGTGGACGGCTGATTACCGGATGACGAATGATTTATCTGCATTACAGGGGTGGTCTCGAACTATGAACTCGATCCTGCGATTTCTGTCGTCTCTCGTCGTGTGTCGAAGTGGTGGCCGCTTCGTATCGCCCTCCTCGTCGTCTGTACTGGCTGCGACGATCACTCCAACAGTGCCAGGATACGAATGAAGGTCAGTATCGCCGTTCCAGGCACGTTTCACGCGTTCGAGCTCGCGGAGCAACTCGCGAACAGATCTGTCCTGCACTGCATCTACACGACATATCCGCGATCGAAACTCGAGACGTCACTACCCAAGTCGGCAGTCAGGCCCATCAGGCATCCGGAGGCCCTCAATCAAGTGCTCTCTCGGCTGCCAGTCGTCGGGGATCGGGTACCAGTCGGTCGGTGGCGTCGGGAGCTGTTCGACGCGGCCGTTGCGCGGAACGTCGATCCCGCTGATACGCTCCACGTCTCATTTTCGGGCGTTGCACTCAAGTCAATTCAGCGCGCGAACGAACACGGCGTCACTACCATCGTCGAGCGATGTTCGTCACACGCGCGAACGCAGGCGAACATTCTCGAGGAAGAATACCGCCGCCACGGGTACGACTCCGGTCCGAGCGACGAGGCGTACGTCCGACGGGAGGAGGCAGAGTACGACGCGGCGGAGTACGTCATGGTCCCGTCTGAGTTCGTTTACGAGTCGTTCCTCGAACAGGGTGTCCCGGAGGAGAAGGTGCTCTGTGAACCGTATGCGGTCGATCCCAACCAGTACACGCCGACAAGTACTGAGAGCGACGGGCCGCTGACGTTCCTCTTCGCGGGGCGGGTCGAACTGCGAAAAGGAATTCCGTATCTCCTCGACGCGTGGGACCGACTCGATCTCCCCGGCGCACAACTCAAAATCGCCGGTGGCATCAAAGAGTCAGGGCAACAGTTCGCGGACGAATACGCCGATCGTGACGACATCGAGTTTCTGGGATGGGTCAGTGATATGGATCGACTGTACGAGGACGCCTCGGTATTTGTCCTTCCGACACTCGAGGAGGGAAGCGCGTACGTAACGTACGAGGCGATGGCGTCCGGGTTGCCCGTCGTCACAACGCCCCACGCCGGGTGGGTCGGGACGGATGGAGAGCACGGCATCGAGGTCCCGATTCGCGAGGTCGACGCGCTCGCGACAGCGATGAAAGGACTCGCAGACGACCCCGATCGCCGCTCCGAGATGGGTTCGAACGCCCGCGATCTCATCGAAACGTCGTATACCTGGGATGCGTACGGCGAACGGGTCTACGAGCGGTACAGGTCGCTCATCGACGACGGGGAAACGCGGCGCTAATCGACGTAGCCGAGTTCTTTGAGACGGTCTTTCGCGGCTTGACTGTCACGTTCTGTCTGCTTCGTCGCGGATCCCGCTTCGATCGTCCGCCGGTCTCCCTCTTCGTGGACGAGCCACGGGACTTCGAGCAGCGGTTCGATGTACGCTTTGCCCGGGTGGCCCCAGATATCCCATTCACCGAAGGCGTTCCCGTGATCCGAAGACACGACGACGCGCCCCTCGATGGCATCGAGCAATCGCTGTACGTGGGGCAGTGTCACCTCCAAATTCTCCTCGTAGATCTCCCAGACACGCTCCGGGTCCCGTGCACCGTCTCGAAGACGCATCCAGAGGTTGTCCTGGTTTTCCAGCGAGGTGTATCCGTATTCGTCGTGGAAGTCCCGGCCACGCTCGCCGATGAACGGATAGTGTGGCTGGAGATAGTGGACGAGGATCCGCTTGTTGGGATACTGTTCGTGCGCTTCGATCGCCGCTTCCGTTACCGTTTCCGGGGGCACAGTGTTCAACTCGCTGTCCCACTCGGAGTCCCACAGGAAGATCACATCGTGGAAACTTGCGTCGTACTGGCTCGGGCGAGGGTTCGCGGAGACGTACACGATATCGTCGAAGGATCCTCCACGAAAATTTTTCTCCATGAACTCGCCGGTGTGTGTCGACTGTGACGTGACTGCCCTCAGTTCTCCCGGGAGCGTGTTGATCGATTCGAACAGGTCGAACCGACAGCCATCGAGGATTATCAGCGTGTCCCAATCTGCTTCGACGACATCGACACCGTCGATACCGCCGCACAGATCGACGTATCGAGAGTACAGGTCGACGAGCGCCCGGCGAGGATATTTGACACCAACTGCTAACGTATGACCCATGCCCATGATGGCTGTCACGAGGGCATCCTCGTATAAATATTCAGTCGGAATCTCTCCGGGTGGACCGACCTGCTCACGAGCAATCTGGCGGTGACTGCGGACGCTGTCCGACGGCTATAGTAGCCATTGAAAATCAATGTACACCCGATCGCACGAAGGCAGTGCGATCGGTATGTAAATCGTTTCAATCGTTACTATAGCGGGACCGCCCGGCAGCCGAGCGTTCGCGGGTTGTGATCGAGTAAACCCCATCGAGGTCGATGCGAAACGACGTGGCTGTCCGGCCACCGTGGCCGTGAAATCGCTCGGGACGAATCCCCGCTGGGGCACCGATTCGATGAATCTACGATCGGGTGCAAACACCCGTCCTCGGCCTGAAAGATCCCAGAGTACTTATCAATGGTTCTCCTGATTTATACAACAATGCCCTCAAGCTGGCGGTATCGAATCCTCTCAGTTGGCGGGGCAACTGCGATCACCGCACTCGCTGTCTTCGTAGCGAACACGCCGTTGGCGCAATCACTTCTCACTGCACTGCCGATACTAAGCAACCTCCAGACACAGACCTATACCAGCGACGCGATCCTCGACGAGATTCTGGTGACACTCGTCATCATTCTCGCTGTCATCTGGCCACTGTTCAAACCCCAGCCACGCCGAATCCTCGACACGATTTCGCTCATTCACAAGCGCGTCTTCATCGGCACGACCGCGCTGGCCACCATCGGATACTTCGATTGGTCGACGCGGCTTCCCCGGACGACGCTCATCCTCACGAGTGGACTGCTCGTCGTCCTCCTGCCGATCTGGTTCGTTTCGATCCGACGACGGCCACGGACCTCGACCCGGGCAGTCATCGTCGGTGACGACTACGAGGCGATGAATCTGATACAGGAAGCGATCGACCTGCCGATCCTCGGGTACGTTTCTCCGCCGAGTATCGAACTGCAGGACGAGCGAGCGATGCGGAGACAGGCACCCGACGGTGGCAGAGAAGAGGTCGGCGCACTCCCGCGACTAGGTGGTCTCTCCCGGCTTGACGAGGTGCTCGTCGCTCACGACATCGACACCGTCTTACTCGGATTCAATCGGCCTGATCGAGAGGAGTTCTTCGGTACGCTCGTCGAGTGTCACGAACACGGCGTCCGTGCGAAGGTCCATCGGGACCACGCGGATAGCGTCCTCGTCTCGGATTCTGTCGGCGGCGAACTGGTGGACACGGACCTGGAGCCCTGGGACTGGCAGGACTACATGCTCAAACGGCTGTTCGACTTCTTCTTCGCCGCGACCGGACTGTTCGTGCTCTCGCCGGTCATTCTGGTCATCGCGATCGCCATCAAAATCGACTCACCGGGACCAGTCCTCTACAGTCAGCGCCGTACAGCGGAGTTTGGCGTGCGGTTCAATATCTACAAGTTCCGGAGTATGGTGACGAATGCCGAGGTGAACACGGGAGTGAAGCTCAGCGAGGAGGACGCTGGTGGCGTCGATCCACGCGTGACGCGGGTCGGACGAATCCTCCGGAAAACCCACCTCGACGAGATCCCCCAGCTCTGGCCCGTCCTCGTTGGCGATATGAGCGTCGTCGGACCACGGCCCGAACGACCGGAACTCGACAGTGACATCGAGACGACGGTCGACGAGTGGCGGAGTCGGTGGTTCGTCAAGCCCGGATTGACCGGTCTCGCACAGATCAACAACATCACTGGCTACGAGCCACAGAAGAAGATCCGGTACGACATCGAGTACATCCGCAAGCAGTCGTTCTGGTTCGACCTGAAGATCGTCACGAGGCAATTGTACCAGGTCGGCATTGACATGGTCAGGCTGCTGTTCGGTCGGTCGGACGACTGATTCGAACAGCCTGACCGAATCACAACAGTGGTTACCCGGTGAACTGTTACCTCTCAACGGGCACCGGTTTGTTCGACGTGATCGACTCCCGCAGTGCGAACGTCGTCTCCGACGTCGTGACGATTTCGTCGATCGGAATTGGGGACGGATCGCCGTCGGTGATCGCCCGGTTGAACGCCCGGAACTCCGCTTCGAACCCCTTGTCTTGGTTCAGGCCGAATCGACCGGTTTTGAAATTATCGATGGTCGCGGCAGCGCCACCGTTGAACACCTCGATCTGCTCTTTCGCGAGCGAGCGATCTCCCAGTGTAGTGTAGGTAATCGTCCCGGTCGAGCCGTCGTCGAACTCGACTGTCGCCTGCAGGTTCTGTCTCGTCGGGGCGTCGTCCGTGTTCGGGCCACAGGCGTACACTCTGGTCGGGGCCGTCTCGGTGAGATATTGCATGAGATCGACGAAGTGGCAGACCTCCCCGATGATCCGGCCCCCGCCGACGTCCGGGTCAAGCGTCCAGTGATCGTCCGGAATGGTATCGGCATTGACCCGGTACTGTACCATCGATGGCGTCGTCGCGGAAGCCATCTTCTGTTTGATGTCTCGCACTGGCTTCGAGAACCGACGGTTGTAGCCGACCATCAGGCGGCCGTCGGACTGCTGTTCGATGGATGCCAGTTCGCCGAGCGCTGCCCTCGTCAGGGCAGGCGGTTTCTCCACGTGAACGTCTTTCCCTTCCTCCAGTGCACGGCCTGCGATTTCTGCGTGGAGGTTGTGCCGCGTTGCGACGACCACGACGTCGATGTCGTCGTCCTGAATGATCTCTTCGTAATCTGTCGTCGCGTATCGGGCGTCGTACTTTTCCGCGACCGCAGCGGAACTCGTGCCCGTCGCGGAGGCGACTGCATCGATCGTGTAGCCATCGAGGTCGGAGATCACCGGTAAGAGGACTGTCGTGGCGAAGTTGCCCGCACCGACGATGCCAAGGGACAACGTCCCTGCCGCTGTCCGCTTCGAACGGGACCGATCGTAGCGTCGGGATCTCTCCGTGTCGGTCGAACGCTGATCGTATTCGAAAACGATGCCGGTGTAATCGCTTCCATTCAGAATGAGGTCGTATGCGTCGAGCGCTTCGTCGAATGGGAACGTGTGCGTGACGAGGTCATCGACCGCGGTATCCTCCTGTTCCAGAAGCCTCAAGAACTCCGCCATGTTCCGATTTTCGGTCCAGCGGACGTACTTGATCGGATAGTCGAGCCCGACCTCTTCGTAGGTCCGATCGTAGCGGCCCGGCCCGTACGATCGAGAGAGGCGGACGTCGAGTTCCTTCTCGTAATACTCGTCCCGCGGCACGTCCATCCCGACATCGCCGACGACCGAAATTCGACCCTGTTCCCTGGAGATCGCTCCGGCCAGCGTGATCGGTTGGTTGGAGTCTGTTGCTGCGGTGATGATAACGCCATCGACACCATCCGAAGCGCTGAATTCAGTCGCCATCTGCTTCACGTCGTCTCGATCGATCACTGCACCGGCGGTCAGTTCGTCGGCGTTCTCGACGGCGGTCTCGTCGATATCGATACCGAGTGTCGGGTGGCCGTACGCATCGAGTATCTTGGCCGTCAGCCTCCCGACGAGGCCGAGTCCGATGATCGCGATCCGTTCGCCCGGTGTCGGTTCGAGCCGCCGCACGCCCTGCATCGCGATGGCTCCGACAGTGGTGAACGCAGCGTCGAGAAGCGAGACCGTTTCCGGAACCGGTGTACAGAGATTCGCCGGGATCACGTTGATCTCGCTGTGCGTTGCGTATCCCGCCCCGCCACAGGCGACTTTCTCACCGACAGCGATGTCCGTCACGTCATCTCCCGTCGCGATCACTTCGCCAGCACAACTGTACCCCAGCGGTATCGGTTCCTCAAGGCGGCTCCGCACTGATCGATACGTCGAGCGGAGGCCGTCGTTTCGGGCTTTCGTCACTACCTCCTTTACCAGATCGGGCCGCTCTTTCGCTTTCCCGACGAGGCTCTTCTTCGCAAGGTTGATCATCGACTTCTCTGTCCCGGCACTGACAAGAGAGTAGCGAGTGTCGACTAAAACCATACCCGGCTGTACCTGGGGCTCGGGGATCTCGTTCAGTGTTAGTTTCCCGCTTTCGAAGCTCTGCTGCAGCTGTCGCATTGGCTGCTATTTATCGCTCTGTGGTTTTTGCTTTGCCATTTCTGGTACAAGCGTGTACCCCATCGTTCCACCGTGTGTCCGTGAGAAGGTGATCACGTCACGCGATCGCTCCCTGCCGTACTCGGGGAAGTAGGGCGCCGTCTCAACGGTGACCTCCTCGGCACCGACGGCGACGACCCGCAAGCAGTCTGTCCCCTCGTCATCACGGACTGTGACTTCTGTGCTGTCGACTGTGGCCTGATAGGCCGGGTGCAGGTGTAGCCGGCTCTGCCACGGCCGCTCGGTGGCCCCGATTTCGTCCTCGATACGCCACTCGTCGTCTGTTGCCGTGACCGATCTCGAATGTCGGTATCTGTGTCGGCCGATCCCTTTTACGGTGTAGGTCATGGTGAGGGTACTACCCGTCTCTGTCGTCGTGTAGTCGATCTCCGGGTCGATACGGCCACAGAAGTGAAAGGAGCTCCCGAACTGAGCAGGCTCCGATCCAGCGACCTGGACCGTATTGTGCGAGCGAACACTCCGCGCCTGATCGCGACGATGCCCGCTCGCGTATTCGTACACACCGGTGTCGGTCAGGACCCGTGTACCGCCGACCCACCCACAGATTTGTCCGGGGTGCGCGTGGGCGTGCCCGGGAACGCTCGGCACTGCGAGCTCACTTGCGACGACGAGCAGTTTGGTCTCGCCGCTACCGAGCCAGTAGAACCCGGACGCGTCACTCTGACACTGAGCTGGATCGGTATCGATACCGGTCCTGTCAGCGTACGTGAGAAACTCTTCTATCGGGAGCGCTTCGCCGAAGACTGAATCGTTCACCAGTGGTATCCGCCCGTCGGGTGGCCGTATCCGAGCTGCGAACTGGGCCCCGCTCCAGGCCGTCCGTCGGATCACCTCGTTCGGTTCGCCGTGGCGGCGAAGGATGTCGGCAGCACTCAGGTACCGTTGCGAGACGAGCAGGTGATACATCGGGCTCCGCTCGTAGTGTCCACCGTCCGCAAAGAACTGACGCTCCCCGCACCGTTCCAGGATCGTCGTTCCCTGTCGGCGCCACGTCGGAATGCCAGCGTACACGCCCGCCAGTAGGAGCGCGATCCCGTTCTCGACGAGATGGTTTCCGCCGACACCGTATTCGACATTGCTGGCCAGAAATGCGGCGTTCTTCGCTACGAACTGCTCGATTTCGTGCTCGAATGGATCGGACAACCGATCCTCCAGCCACGCGTGGTACCGGATCCAGTGACAGAGGCGGAGCGAGACTGCGTGTGGCATCCACTCCCGTCGTAGGTACCCCGCCGTGGCTCCGATCGGGTGACCGCTGTTCCATTCGGCGAGCCAGGACCGGTGGACCTCGAGTGCGGACTCCGGAACAGCAGTTGGGCTGTCGTACCCGAGCCACACCCATTTGAGGTGTTCGAATCCCCAGCATTTCAGCTTCCACAAGAGAGACTGCGACGCCGCCGCCTGCGCGGACCCAGTGACCTCTGCGCCCGTTCCGAACGACACCGTCTCATTAAGGAACGTCACCGTTCCCGTCTCCGCTTTCTCCGCTCTCGTTTTGAGAGCGTCGCGGCGCTGTGTGGTACTCTCGCGCAACTCCTCGAGGTTCGCGCGTATCGCGGCCGTCTCTCTCCGTACGTCTGGCCGATTCGCTTCGTATCGGGCTTCGAAATCGATCGGTAGTTTCGGTAGGACGTTCGACTTCGCTGTTCGTCGAGCGATCCCCAGCAGTTGTCTGGGTTGCTTGTTGACCGCTGTCCCGAACAGTGCCAGGTAGTTCGCCATGGCGATCCGATCAGAGCTGATACACGTCGAAGCCAGCCGTCTCCCAGTGGTCACTGTTGATCAGGCCGCGCGTGTCCAACACGACCTGCTCGCCCATCAGACGCTCGAAGCGTTCCGGTGAGAGGGCGCTGTACACCGGATGGTCAGTGACGATGACCGCTGCATCACTTCCCTTCACTGCGGTTTCTAACTCTTGAATGTCGAATTCACCGTCTGTGACGTGCGGATCTGTTAACCGTACGTCTTCGACTCCCTCTTCGACGAGCAGGTCGCGCAGTGCGAGTGACGGGCTCTGGCGCGTATCTGCGATACCCCCCTTGTAAGCGACGCCGAGCAGCGCGACGGACGCCTCCGAGAGATCGTCGAGCGCCGCAGAGAGCAAATTCAGAACGAACAGAGGCATATCGTCGTTGACCTGACGCGCCGTCTCGATCAACATCGGAATGTCGTTCCCGTGCCCCAGAAAGAGCGGATCGATGGGGATACAGTGGCCACCCACTCCGGGACCGGGGCTGAGAATGTCCACCCTCGGATGATTGTTCGCCAGTGAGATAGCGTCCCTGGCATCGATCTCGAACTCGTGTGCCAGCTTCGCGATCTCGTTGGCGAAGGCGATGTTGACGTCACGCGACGCGTTCTGGATTAGCTTGACGAACTCTGCCGTCGTGGCATCTGTCACTCGCACGTCGCCCGTGACGAACGACTTGTACAGGGACACGACCGGTGCTGGATCCGTGTCCCCGACGAATCCGACAATCCGGTCGTTGTTTCTCAGTTCGGCGAGGGTGTTCCCCGGGAGGATCGTTTCTGGACTGTACGCGAGCCTGACCTCTGACGGCACTGCGAACCTGTGCTCTTCGATCAGGTCCCGTAATCGATTCGCGGTCGTTCCCGGTGGCACCGTGGATTCCAGAACGACGGTATCTCCCTGGCGAAGGATCGGTCCGAGTGCCTCACCTGCCGCTTCGACGTACGAGAGGTTCGTCCGATCCAGTGCTTGATCGTACGGCGTCGGGACACAGATGAGATGGAAATCGGCGGCACGAGGTCCATCGGTCACTTCGAGTCCATCACGCAGAGCCCTGGAGACAAATTCCTCGACAGCCGCTTCGTCGAAGTCGATCTCGCCGTCGCGTAGTGCAGCGCGTTTCTCTGGGTCAGCGTCGTATCCGTAGACGGTGTACCCGCTGTTCGTGAGGATCGCTGCTGTCGGGAGGCCAACATATCCGAGCCCGTGGACACAGACCGTCGATTCGGCGGATTCCGTCATCGCGGGCGTACCTCCTCAACGATCTTCTCGGCCGCCGTTCCGTCTCCGAAGGGATTGTCCCAGTCTTCCTGGATATCGATCATCGCATCGGCGGCCGCAGCGATATCGTCCGGATCGACACCGGCCACTCGATTCGCCCCGACCGTCACCGTTTCCGGGCGTTCCGTGTTGTCCCGTAGGGTGACACAGGGCATCCCGAGAATACAGGCCTCCTCCTGCACGCCGCCCGAGTCAGTGAAGATCAGCGTCGCGTCGTCTTCGAGCACGAGAAAGTCGAGGAACGGCTGTGGTTCGATCAGCGTGATCACTTCCGGAACCTCCACGCCGGAGTCGGCGAGCTGGCTCTCCGCCCGCGGATGGATCGGATAGACGACCGTCAAATCGTGCTCTCGGGCGCTCCGTGCCACACCCTCCAGTAGCGATTTGAGCCGGTCTTCGTCGTCGACGTTTTTGGCACGGTGTGCCGTCAACAGTGCGTAGCGTTGGTCGAGATCGAGGGTCTCGTGGACTGAACTTTGCCGGTGAGCGAGCTCGACGTGTTGGGTCACGGCATCGACGATCGTGTTCCCGGTGACTGTAATCCGATCGTCGGGGATATTTTCCTCGCGCAGGTGCTCCCGAGCCGATTCTGTTGGTGGGAACAGATATTCTGCCGCGTGATCGGTGAGTCGTCTGTTGATCTCTTCTGGCATCTCGCGGTCGAAGCTCCGAAGGCCGGCCTCGATGTGGGCGAGATCGACCGCCGGCAATTTGCTCGTCGCGATTGCACCAGCGAGGACCGAATTCGTGTCGCCCTGGACCAGCACCGTCTCCGGTCGCGTTTCCGTGAGAACCGTCTCGATCTCGGCGATCATCTCTCCCGTCTGTTGTCCGTGTGATTGCGAGCCGACTTCAAGATTGTATTCCGGGATCGGCAGATTCAGCTGGTCGAAGAAGATACTGTCGAGGCTGTCGGAATAATGCTGGCCCGTGTGTATCTGGATATAAGAGATATCTCGGTTTTCACACGCCCGCAAGACCGGTGCGAGCTTGATAATTTCCGGCCGCGTTCCGAAAACAAATGCAATGGTCGGGTTCTGTTCCATACAGTATGCCCCATGCTTACGGGTGAGAGGATTTAGCTCTGATCGTTACGTTGCGACCTGTTCGATGTTCTCGCGGTACTCTCTCGCGATGGTATCCCACGAAAACTCTCGTTTGACGAACGAATAGCCGTTCTTCCCGAACTGTTCCCGTGCTTCCGGATCGTCCGCGAGCAGTCTCGTCGCTTCGACTAACTCGCCCGGATCTCCGGGCGATATCGGGAGTCCAGCGCCCGCTTCCGTTACGATACGGGCTGCCTCCCCCTCGACCCCCAGCACGATCGGTAGGCTCGCGGCCATCGATTCGAACATTTTGGACGGGATCACCGTCCGAAATAGTTCTCTGTCCTTGAGATGCACCAACGAAGCGTCGGAGAGCGCCTGCACTTTCGGAACGTCCTCCTTGGGGCGGCGACCGGTGAACACGACATTGTCGAGTCCGCGCCGCTTCGCTTGCTGCTGTAGTCGGTCCATTTCCGATCCGTACCCTACCAAGACGAATCGTATCCGCTCGTCGTCCACAAGTCGGTCTGCCGCATCGAGCACGACTTCGAGGCCGTGGGTCCGTCCGATCGTTCCGACGTAGGAGATGACGAACTCGGCATCGAACGCTGCACGCACCTCGTCGTCGAGAGAGTCTGTGGCCGAGTTGGTCTCGAAAAATTCGGTATCGACCCCGTTCGGGTGATACCAGAGCCGGTCGGAATCGACACCGGCCTCGGTGAGCGTCTCGTTGAACTCCCGCGACACCGTCACGACTCGATCCGCAGTGCGGTACACGAAGTTGACCGTTTTTTCGATTCCCCATAACGCGATCCCGTTGTCGAAATCGCCGACCGATTGGATCGTTTCCGGCCACAGATCCCGAACCTCGAAGATTACTGCTGCACCACGAAGACGGCCGACTGCCAGCGCGCTGACCCCGATCAGTGGTTGCGGGCTGGTAGCGATGACCGCATCGGGCGAGTCGTCGACCCAGATACCGGCACAGGTCGCCGCCAGCATGAACCAGACGAATTTGAGGATTCGTCGGAGCGTCTCCGCGTTCGATGCCGGGATGGTTTTCATCATCACGATGTCGACGCCGTCGCGCGACTCCGTCTGCACCCACGAGTTGTCGTAGCCCTCGAACAGTTCTCCCTCCGGATAGTCCGGCGCCGACGTGATGACTGTGATATCGTGCTCGGCATCGGCCCAGCGGCGGGTCAATTCGTTCACTCGGGTCGCTGGTGCACCCGTTTCAGGCGGATAGTACTGTGTAATATAAAATATGGAATTCGTAGATTTCGACGAAGTCATTCTCTGTCTGTACCCGTCCGCATGGTCATCGTTCTCTTGTAATCAATGGTTTCCGTCCATACTAGTACTGATCGGCTCCCAGTCGAAGTCCGCGAGCAAGCGCCGGAGTCGACCTGCCGTCTCGGAGAGGTTGTGGTAGTGCCGTAGCCGGTTCGTTCGCGGGAGCTGCTGATGGGGTTGGTGGGGGTCGAGTTCCCACGGGTGCAGGTAAAATACCACGTCCCGATCCCGCCCGATACGCCGCAGTCCACGCCGGAACAGCCGATACGGGATGAATCGGAAATAGCCGCCACCTCCCCAGGGGATCGACATCGGTCCGACCTCCAGGGTCGGGAGCTGGATTTCAGTGAGTCCGTTTTCAAGGGTCGTGAACGTCGTTTCCTCGGTCACAGAGACACTCCCGTACCGGTCGTGACGGGCAGCGTAGCGGCTGGAGTCGTACTCGAACCCGAGGTCGGCGAGGATGTCTGCCGCCCACGGGGTGATCGAAAACGACGGGGCTCGATAACCCGTGACGGACTGGTCGACGATCGATTCTAGTACGTTCTTCGAGCGGGCCAGATCACGCCGGACGGCTTCGGCGTTCTGTTCGTACAGCAGCTTGTGGTTATAGCCGTGGCTCTCGACGTCGTGTCCCGCCGCCTCGATCAACTCGACGACGGTCGGGTGGCGGTCGGCGACCCACCCCAGCACGAAAAACGTCGCTCGCGTATCGTACTCTGCCAGGAGATCGAGTAGCCGATTCACGTTCCGTTCCACCCGTGGCTCGTAGTCGTCCCACTGGTCAGGTTTGATCGCCGGCAAGACGTTGTGCGCGTGGAACCAATCCTCGACATCGAATGTCAGATAATACGTCATAACAGGTGATTTCCTCGCTTCTGAAACTCTCGACGCTCCTCGAGCGTCGGGAACGAGTAGTAGGTTCCGTCTCCGCCGATCGGTGTCAGGGAGGCAGTTCCCCGTTCGATCTCGTCGAGGACATCGGCCGCGAGCTTGCCACCCGTGCGTTTGCCTCTGATGATGACGTCGTCGAGTGAATCGTCCGGATGGATCGGACGCACGGACTCTTTCACTCGCTGGCCACGGTCGATCTTCGGCGTCATCGTGTGAACCGTCACACCGAATTCACTCTCATCTTTGAACAACGCCCAGAACGTCGGGAACATACCCCGGTAGTCCGGAAGTTTCCCGGCGTGGACATTGATGCATCCCCACGTCGGTGCCTCCAGCAGGGGCTCGTCGAATATCTGGGGTGCTGACACTGACAAGACGATGTCGATCTCCTCGTTTTCCACCCACTCGACGTAGGCCGGATCGTTCACACTCTCCCGGTGCTCGAACGGGATCCCGTGGTCGGCCGCGATCGATGTGACTGAGTACTGTCCGCGCCCGAGCGTGTCGAGTGCAGTTCGACTGACGTACTGCAGGCCGCGAACGACGAAATTCCGGGGTCCGTAGAGCCGGAGCATACGTGAAACGAGTGAATGAAGCGGCTCGTCGAAGGCGTCGAGTAACGTGACCTCTCGTATCGAGATATCTTTCGAGAGCGTAGAGAGGAACGAGCGGAAAAATTCCGGCATATAGAACGGGTCGTCCTGTGTGACTACTGCGACACGTGTCACCATCGTACCCGGTGCTATCAGGGATACAAACAAAAGGTTATCTATCAACTGACCGGTGGGGATCGCGCCACTGTGTGGCGGTCCGAAGCCATGATTCAGCGGCGTCGGAACCGACGTGGCGAGATCAGATCGAGAACGTCGTCCCATTCGCTGCTCGCGCCCTCCTTGCTCACTACGCTGGCTGGTTGCCCCTCGAATCCGCTACCCGGAAACCGTGATACGAGTGCCGTTTCTGATCGCTCGTTCCGGAACGACGACGCGGGTCGTCGAGTTGTCGGTCTGGATCACGTATTCACCGGGATACGCGACACCGACCGCGTAATTCCCGCGCAGTTGGCCCTGCTGGGCTTGATGCGCTCGCGTTACGCGCTCGTACCTGAAGGAGACGCCCGAGACGTTGTGTCGCGAGACCAGCGTGACCGTCGCGTTGTGGCGCGCTTCACCGGCGATAACCGCGCCTGGCACGAGCTGATAGACGACGTATCGCCCGGTGTCAGAGACATGGATCGCTCGATAGTGCCGGACCCCGCTGTTCCGTTCCGTTCGACTGCCGTACGCCTCTGTTAGCTGTCCGACGGTCCCGTTGTCTGGTGGTAGCACCTGTCGGTCGATGACGACGTATCCGACGCGTCCACGGAACTCTGCGTATGCATTACTCGGATTCTCTCCGCGGATAAATTTCGGATACGTATTCCGCGCGTAGTTGTATCCTTTCGACTGCCCGTTCACGTAATAATTGAACACTCGGTTCTGTGACCAGCGACTGAGGACGTAGTTTTCGGGGTATTGCTGACCGAGCGAGGACGAGTGGTTACTGATGACCGTCGCTGTCTCGTATCTCTCGTCGTCAATCCTGACCTGGTCGTGTTTGATCGCACTCTGGGCGAGACCGGGGCCACCGATTAGAGCGAACAGCACTACCAGCGACAGGATCGTCTGGCGGTTGTTCGGTATCGTGAGCGGGACGGCGTCTCCTTCGCTGAGTGAGACTGGCCGGATGATGTCGACCCAGTCTCCGAGCCAGCAGAAGCCAGCGCCGGTAAAGACTGAGAGGAATGCGGCGAGTTCACCGGCAAATCGGACTTGGATGATCGACAGAACGAGGAAGTAGAGAGTGTACACACTCATCATTTGCCACTTGACGTCCGTCCGGTGGGCGACCTGCAAGGAAACCAGGACCGGAAGCGCGATCAGGAGCGAGAACCCGAGCAGGAGGATCGAAGCCAACGACGAATTGCTGAAGAGACCGACGGTTTCCGCGATGTTCGCATCAATAAAGAGGAAGTCGATACCAGAAATAAGTCGATTCCAGAGTCCCGGCAACGCCGTTCTGAACGTGAGAACGACGGCCGCTGTGACAGTGACGAACGCGAGACCCAAATGACGACTTTCACCGGTCGTGCGGTGTATTGCTTCCGCGGTGAGCACGAGCGAGACGACGCCGGCCACGATAACAACCGGTGCAATCGCCACACGCAGTGATTGCCAGCCGAGTATCGAATGCGTGGCGACGACGACACCCGCTCCGAGCGCGAACCCTGCGAGGGCTGGGAGGGACGCTGGCAGTGGCGATCTATCGGCAGCGACGTCTAGAACTGCTTTGACGACGATCGCGACAGCGGTCGCACCGACGAGAAGTGGGCCGGCTTCCCACGCGAGCGTCTGTCCAGCGATACTCAGCCCCAGCACGACCGCGAGCGCCCAGTTATGGGACGACCAGTCGTCTCGATCTCCCACTGTCGCCAACTGCAGCATCACCAGTCCAGAGAGCGTCAGCCACAAATAATCGAACGCGTGGTGATCGGCGAATCCCAGTCCGGTGCGGAATGCGTGCGCCGGAAGCACTGCGAACATCACGACGCTGGCGAGACCGATCCGCCGATCGCCTGTCGTCTCTACTGCGAGTGAATAGACGAAAACGGCGGTGACACCTGCTACTCCGACCGGATACCAGGCCAAAACGTGCCCCACGCTCCGAACGGTCCCACCGGCCACGTCGGCGAACAGCCAAAGTGTCGCGACCAACAACGGCTCACCACGGAGAGCCCCGGACGATAAGGACGCCAACGATTGCAGACTCAACGGGGTCTGGCCGCTGAAAACCAACTGCTCGACGAGAAACCGATAGAAGTACGCGTCGTTTCCGGAGAGTACGATATTCGACCCTCGATAGACACCCTCGACCGGAATACTCCGGACGAGAACGACGAAAACGAGTGCCCCGAGTAACGCACGGCTGCTCGGTGCGAGGAAATCCGTCGATTGCGTCCAGTCGGAGAGCGACTGCCGGGGCTGACCGTCAACAGAACCGGGTGCCCGCGGCCCCTCCTCGACGGGCCCGCCGCCGAGTGTTCGGTCGACTGCCTCCGGATCCGCGAGACGATATTCGTCGCCGGCGGACTCGACGACCTCTCGAGAAATAAGTTCGCCAAATTTGCCAGAATCGACAGACACGTCATCGAACGACCAGGTGTCGTGGGTCGCATCGACTCGGGCAATCTCTCTGAGAGCGTCCCGTAGGTCCGGTCGCTCGTCGAGAAGGTCCTGAACCTCGCCCTCGTTGCTCATATCTCCAGTCTCGCTACTCCTCCGAATAAAAACACCGACTTGTGTAAATTCACAGGACAACTGGACTGTCGTCGCCACGATTCTTTTGCAGGAGTTTCGCTGCACCAGTCCGGAATCTCGGGTCGCTCCGTCGCCGCTCGCTGAGAGATCTGCGCTTCGAATAACGGACGAGCGGCTGTGCGATCCGTCATCGGAGTAGCGACCCGGCGGAGGAACAGCTAAATATCCCCGGGACGCTCCTCGAATATGGAGGTCTCCGAGAACACTGTGGGATCGTTGTACTCGTCCGCTAGCGACTCTGATATCGTTTGGGGCCTTCTCTCGGTTCTCTCGGGGTTGTTCCTGTTCGCAGTCATCTCGTTCGTCATTGTCGCAACCGACGCGTCGTTTCACTCGAACTTTCGATGGGTGATCCGCGTCGTCTTGCTCCCGTACGCACTCGGTGCGAGCGTACTCCTCCTCGCTCCGTTCTTCGCACTGTTCTCGCGGCTTTCCGCACGCTAGGGGTAGCGAACGTGATTCGAGCCGAGGCACGCCACTCGCGTGGGTCACTCGGATCCGACCTCCATCGGACTCCGACGACTCCGGGTCACGACGGTGCTGTCGCCGGCCCGGCGCGGCCGAACACGTTTGACAGAGATCGGGTGCGTCGTTTCGCCGCCCGACGGCGACTATCGACACCGTGGCAATCGGTCCACCATCGGAATCCGAGCCGAGACAGCCCCACTCGCCGGGCGATGACATCGTCGATACCGTGGTTCGCTTCACACGACGGCCCCTGAGTGCAGTGGATTTATTATCTTTGCCGCTCATATCACGGCGATGGATGAGCGCGGTGACGCTGTGCGAACCACAGATGACGGAACGAACGGTCACACGGCGCTCTGGGGAATCTCTCCGAGAACCGCTGTCGATTGGACTCGAAAATTCCTGCTGGGCCTGCTGATTCTGTTCCCACCCGCCATTCTGATCCTTCTGTTCTGGAAGATCCTCTTGGAGGGAATGCCAGGATTCTCGCTGCAGCGAATCTACCCCGCGATACTGCTACTGATCGGGATTTGTTTGCTTTATTTCAACCACAGAGACAGTCGTAGAAACGGCGTTCGGCGGGCGCTCTACGCCGAGCTGGACACCCTCGCGACGGCCGGTGACGGAGAGTCCGTCCCGACGACGGTATACGAGCGAAACGCCGACCAACTCGGTCTGCTCACCGATCAGGAGATCCGGGCGGTGACTGCGTTTTACGGTCCCGCCGTTGCGAACGACGACATCGACACGGAGCGACTTGCTCGAGCCCAGCGGTCGTTACGGGAACACTTGGACGGCGAAATCGATCACTGAAGATGTTCTTCGACCCACAGTGAGAGCACGACGATCGCCCAGAGACGGGACCAGTGGACGGTATCACGGGAAAACTCGGTCTGCAGTTGCCGAGCGGAACGATGATCTACCGGCGTATTGCGGAGCCGATCTTGATCCAGTGCGTCGTCGACGACGTCCGCCAGGTCCGATTCGAGCCACTCTCCGAAGGGGAACGTGAACCCCGTCTTCTCCCGATCGATGATGGTGTCGGGAAGTGTCTCCCGCAGGGCTTCTTTGAGCAGCGTTTTTCCCTGCCAGCACTCCGTCTGGGCTCCCATCACTCGTGAGACCAGCCGCGAATCGAGGAACGGCACCCGTGTTTCGAGAGAATGCGCCATGCTCATCATATCCGTGTCTTTGAGCAACTGATTGTGCAGATACCACCCGAGTTCAGCGTTGGCAACGCGGGCTTCGGGACTCGCGGTTTCCGGGCTTTCGAAGGGCCCTGTCGCCGGGGTGGGCATGCTATCGGTCGCAGACCCGAGTAACCGCTTTCGCCACCGGTGGGGCACGATCCCTCGCACCGCGAGATACGCCCCCTCGAAGGCGTCGTCCGATCGGAGGACTGTCGCGAGCGCACCAACTCGTTGGTCGTTCCTCCGGTCTGCGACGGCATCGAGCAGAGTAGCGACCGGCCGTCGTATCCAGGCTGGGAGGCTATTCGTCAGACGTCCGATGCGATACAGCGCCGGGACCTGCCGGAAGGTATCGTACCCACAGAACAACTCGTCGCCGCCGACGCCTGAGAGCGCGACCGAGACACCGTCCTCCGCAGCGATCTTTGACACGAAATACGTATTGATGCCGTCGATGGTCGGCTGGTCCATCGTTTCGATGATGTTCGGTATCTCCTCTTTGACATCGTCTGCACGTATCGTCCGGGCGGTGTGTTCGGTCCCGAGTCGCTCCGCGACCTGTTCGGCGTAACTCCCCTCAGAATACGCTGTCTCTTCGAAGTCGATCGAGTACGTCCTGAGATTCGCCGCAGTCTCTCCGCTGACGTCCCGCATCAAAGCGACCAGTGACGAGGAATCGAGTCCACCCGATAGAAACGCACCCACTGGGACGTCGCTTCGCAGACGGAGTTCTACACTCTCCCGTAGCGCCTCGAACACTTCGTCTGGTGTCGGTGCTTCCTTTCGAGTAGTCGATGGCGACCAGTACCGCTCGACCTCGCGGGATCCGGTCGCTGGATCGTAGACGAGTTTCGATCCGGCCGGGAGGGACTCGATGTCCGCGAGGATCGTTCGTGTGGCCGGAACTGACCCGAGTGCGAGGAACTGTTCGACTGCTCTGGGATCTAGTTCTGCCCTCGTCGTGTCTGCGGCCAGCAGCGATGTAACCTCGGAGGCGAACGTCAACCGCTGGCCGGTACAGTCGTAGTACAGCGGTTTGATACCGAGCCGATCCCGTGCCGCGAACAACGTGCCCGATTGCGGATCCCAGATCCCGAACGCGAACATGCCACGAAAGCGCTCGACGCAGTCGGTCCCGTACTCCTGATACGAACGGAGGAGCACCTCAGTGTCCGTGTCGGATCGAAACGAATAGCCCGCCGCCCTCAGCTCTTCACGGAGTTCCCGGTAATTGTAGATCTCACCGTTGTAGACGACGACGACACCATCTTCGGTCACGAAGGGCTGGTTGCCCGCAGCGGAGAGATCGAGGATACTCAACCGGCGGTTTCCGAGGGCAATCGGCACCTCACCATTGGGGAGGGCACTTTCCGTCGTGATCTTCCCGTCCCCCTCCAGATATATCCCCCAGTCGTCGGGGCCTCGATCCGTCAGACTACACAGCCCGTTCCACGCGTCTTCGGTGGCGACTGCCGTTGAGGTGCTTACAAACCCCCAGATACCACACATCGTCAGTTGTCGGTTACCTGGGCCGTTTGTTCGTCTCCATCACGCTGGTCCGCAAAATGTTCGACGGTCTTCCGAATCCCCGTCCCGAGGTCGACAGTCGGTTCCCAGTCGAGGATTTCCTTCGCCTTCGAAATATCCGGCTGTCGCAGGTCCGGATCGTCCTTCGGTCGTGACTCGTAGGTCAACGTCGACGACGAGTCGACGATGTCGACGACCGTCTCTCCTAACTCCTCGATGGTAATCTCGTTCGTGTGGCCCAGGTTCAGGACGTCACCCGCCATCGCGTCAGTCTCCGCGATCCGTCGAACCCCCTCGACGAGGTCGGAGACGTAACAAAAAGTCCGCGTCTGCTGTCCGTCGCCGTGGATTGTCAGGTCCTTCCCGGAGAGTGCCTGGTCGAGGAACGTCGGAATCACTCGCCCGTCGGACGGGCGCATTTGGGGGCCATACGTGTTGAAGATCCGTACCGTCCGAATGTCGATATCAGTTTGCTCGATGTAGGCCCGGGCCAGCGCTTCAGAAAATCGCTTCCCTTCATCGTACGGCGCTCGAATGCCGCGAATGTTCACGTTCCCGTTGTAAGACTCCGTCTGCGGATGTGTCTTTGGATTTCCGTAGACCTCACTGGTCGAAGCGAGCACGACCGTCGCATCGTATTCGAGTGCCCATTCGAATGCGTTCCGCGCACCGAGGCTGTTCGTCATCGCGATCTGGATCGAGTAGTCTTCGAAGTCAGTCGGGCTCGCTCGCGATGCAAAATGATAGAGTTGGTCGACAGCGTCGAAATCAGGAAACGGATCACGGACGTCGTGTGTGACCTGCTCTAACGACGGATCGTCGATATGTTTCAAGTTCTCTTGCCGGCCACTACTGTAGTTGTCGAGCGTCGTAACGCGAAATCCGTCGTCGAGTAGACGCTCCACGAGATGACTCCCGACGAATCCTGATCCGCCTGTCACGACGGCATGTGGCTGGTTTTGCCTTTCGGTTTCAGACATCGATCAGACCCCACGAAGACGAAAAACCGATCGTGCACTGCGACTCAAACCTGCGCTCTCTGTCGCCGATATCTATAACGCACATTTGGGCTTCGTTGGAAACCAATCGATAATACTGTTACGGATTCGAAGGTTCCCCGCCTTCTCTCAGATATTGGCCGACTCGTACCACTCGACGAATCGCTCGATTCCCGTTTCGATATCGATCGCTGGTTCCCAATCGAGTGCGTCTTTCGCTCGAGAGATATCTGAGATGTATACCTTCTGATCTCCTTCTCGCCACTCGTCGTACGTCACGTTCGCAGTTTTCCCCGACATCTCCTCGAGGAGCTCGAGGAATTCGACGAGTGATGTCGTATTGTTCACGCCGCCACCGATGTTGTAAACCCCGTTGTCTGCCGTCGGATCCGAAATGAACGCGTCGTAGGCCCGAACGAGATCTGTGACGTGGCAGAGGTCGCGAACTTGTTTTCCGTCCCCGAAGATCGTGATCGGCTTGTCGCGCAGGACGCTCAGCGCGAAATGAGCGACCCACCCTTGATCTTCGTTCCCGAACTGTCGTGGCCCATAGATACAGCTCATCCGGAATGCCGCGGCGTCGACCACACCCCGGGCCGCGTAGTCCTGGACGTAGAGGTCTGCTGCGAGTTTCGAGGTCCCGTACGGTGTGTGTTCGCAACCATCTATGGAGAACGCCTCCGGAATTCCTCTGTCGTACTCCGGATCGTCGTAGGCGTAGCGGGTCTCGTGTTCCTCGACTGAGATCTCGTTGACGTTATCTCCGTAGACTTTGTTCGTCGATGCGACGACAACTCTCGGATCTGTATCTGCGAGCCGTGCCGCTTCGAGAATATTGAACGTCCCTTCCGCGTTGACTTCGAAATCCGTTCGGGGATCTTCCAGCGATGCGGTCACCGCCACTTGCCCGGCCGTGTGAACGATCGCGTCGTGTCCCGCTACCACGTCGCACAGCGCGTCGAAATCACGGATATCCAGTTCACGGAGGTCGACATCTGGATACGTTTCGGTGATGTAATTCCAGTTGTGCAATGCCGTATCCTGTTCCTCGTCGGCATCGCTGAGCGTCTCGGCGCGACTCAAATTATCGATGGCAGTGACGTCAACATCTCTGTCCGCGTAGTACTCGACTGCATGACTTCCGACGAACCCAGCACCGCCTGTGACGAGAACAGAGTCCGGTAATGGCATAGATGAAGTGATTTGTAACGTACTGATAAGTATTGCTGTCTATTCCGTTCCGGAGAGCCCTTTCTCCTTGAGTTCGTTCTGCATTTCCTCGAACCGATCTTCCGTCTCTTGATCGCTCGCCCAGGCGACGGTTTCCGCCAATCCGTCGTAGAAATCGACCTGGGGCTCGAAGTCGAGTGTCTCTTTCGCGCGGGAGATATCTGCCGTGCAATGTCGGATATCGCCATGCCGGAATTCTTCACCGACCACGAGATCGAGCGACGACTTGCCGTGCAACTCGAGTAGCATCTCTGCGATCTCCAAGATCGTCGTCGCCGAGTCACTCCCGACGTTTATCGGGAGTCCGTCTGCCTCGTCTCGTTCCAGTGCGAGCTGGTTCGCACGAGCGACATCGCTGACGTGGACGAAGTCACGGGATTGCTTCCCGTCCTCGTAGACGATCGGCGGGTTGTCGTTCTGGATGCGATTCGAGAAAATCGAACAGACGCCAGTGTACGGATTGTCCAGCGATTGGCGACTGCCATACACGTTGAAGTACCGGAGGGCGACGACCGGGATATCGTATGTCTCACCGATCGACAGTGCCAGTTGCTCCTGGTCCTGTTTGGTGATCGCGTAGACACTGTTCGGTGATTGCTTCATCGTCTCTGGTGTGCCGATCGGTTCGATGACCGCTCCACAATCGGGACACCGTTGCTCCCAGTCTCTGGCTTCCATCTGTTCCGGAGAGCGACTGTCCGGCGAGACTGTGTCGTTGCAGTCCTGACACCGGTACAGCCCCTCTCCGTAGAGTGACATGGAGGAGGCGACGACGAACTTTTTCAGGTCAACGTCCTCATTGACGATCACGTCGAACAGCCGTGCAGTGGCCAGGGTATTCGTGTCGACGTACCGTTCGATCTCATACATCGACTGCGAGATACCCACTGCACTGGCTTGGTGCGAGACCATGTCTACCCGTCGGAGCAAGTCCGAAATCACGTCCCTCTCTCTGATGTCCCCCCGAACGTATTCCGCATCCGGGTTGAGGTAGTCCGGTTCGCCACTGTGGACTTGCTCAGAGAAATTGTCGAGGACGATTACCTCGTACCCCTGTTCGACCAGTCTATCGACGAGATGACTGCCGACAAAACCTGCACCACCGGTGACAAGGACGCTATCCATTGGACCTCATTTCCGTCTTAGAGCATAAAAATAGTACGATAGATTCCGCGGCGGGGATTCGACACGCTTTCTCGACACTCCGAGGGCGCCGCTCGTGTGACGGGAGATGCCCGCCTCTGTCAGCGAACCGCTGGCCGAGGATCCGAGACGACCGTCTCGATCGCTGGTCGCGTGTGGCCCGGGTGTGCACCCTTCAGTGTCTGAGGGTACTCGATGAGGATCTACTTGCTAGAATACGGCCCACAATTCCCTGCCCACGACCGCACGGACTCGTCTACTGACCGTCAGATAGAAAACTATTTTATCGAAGCTAGGGTACTCACGAACGGGTTATCGCGGTTGATGAACGTAGCCATTAACACGTTGTCGCATGTCGCCGGTGGAAGCATCACGTATCTAAAAAATGTCCTTCCACAGTTAGCGGACGATGGCAACGAATATCTGGTCTTCGTTCCGGACGACCGAGACGCGTTGACGGAACCCGATGCTGAGAACATCACTTTTGTCTCCGTGACGTTCCCGGTCGGCTCGCTCCTCCTTCGACTGTTTTACGAGCAGTTCGTCTTCCCCCTGGTACTCCTGACGAACGACATCGACGTGCTCTTCTCTCCGGCAGACATCACCACGCTTCTCTCGCCGTGTCCGGTCGTTCTGGCGATCAGGAATCCGAACCCCTATATCGATGTTCCCGGTATCGACAGGTCTCGATCCCAACGACTCAAGCTGTGGTTCCACCGACAACTCGCTCGACTATCTGCGAAACGAGCGACGGACGTGTTCTTCGTTTCAGAGTTCTCTCGGGACGTGATACTGCCGGAGATCGGTATCGATGAGTCGAAGTCACATGTGATCTATCACGGAATCGACGCCTCGTTGTTTACCGACTCGGCAGACATCTCAGATGCCGCTCTGGCGGCAGAGGTGTCCAGGCTTGAACCGTACATTCTGTGTATCTCGACGATCAACGAGCACAAGAACTACGAGCAATTACTCCGAGGCTACGCTCGACTTCCGACGTCAATCCGGGAGTCGTATCCGCTGGTGATCGCTGGACGAAACTCCGCACCGGCGTACTTCGAGACACTCCAGTCGATTATCCGCGAGGAGCAGATCGCCGACGACGTTCATTTTCTCGGGGAGGTCGAGTACGAAGCGATCCCTGCGCTCTACGACAGCGGGGCGGTGTACGTACTGCCATCGAAACTCGAGACGTTCGGGCACACGCTCGTTGAGGCGATGGCGTCGGGAACGCCGATCATCGCCGCCGATTCGACGTGCATCCCAGAGATTACCGACGGCGCGGCGATGCTGTTCGACCCGGACGACGCGTCGTCACTCGCCGATTCGATCGTCACGCTCCTTGGGGATGACGAGGCCCGGCGATCGCTGGTCGATGCCGGACGCGAACGGGTCGAAGACTTCTCATGGAACCGGACCGTTTCGCAGACGCGGGAACTGTTTTCGAATGCGAATTCCACCTCGTAATCCATGACAACGAAACCTAATATCGTACTGATTACGGTCGATTCACTTCGAGCCGACCACGTTAATAAAGGCAAGTCGCACACAGCGTCTATGAATTCGATCGCCGACGACGGTGTGCAGTTCGAGACGGCCATCGCACAGGGGCCGTTCACGACCTTCTCGATGCCGTCAATCTTCACGTCTCGATACCCGTCACAGCTCACGCGCTTCCAGCTCTCACGATGGGGAACTGGAGCTATGGTCGGCGATGCACCGACCTTGGGTGAACGATTGAATGCGGCAGGTTATCGGACGATGGGGGTCCATTCGAATCCGCTCTTGTCTCGAACCTTCGGTTTTCACCGCGGCTTCGATCAGTTCTACGATAGTCTCGGATCGGAACAACAGTTCGGGTCTCGCCGCTTCCGGCTGCTCGTAAGCAAGCTTCGACGGCTGCTCCGCTCCGAGGCGTACGTTCCGGCAGACGATCTTACCGATCTCGCGCTCGAGTGGCTCTCGGAGACCGACGAGGAACCCTATTTCCTCTGGGTTCATTACATGGACGCGCACGGACCCTACAAGGAACGTGACCTCCCACCAGGTATCCAGAAGTTCAAATCCGAATATCGGTGGCAAAAAGCCCTCCAGTCTCCGGATGAGATTTCCGATAGCAGTCACGAACGACTCCGTGACGCCTACGAGGACGAAGTCGCGTTCGTCGACGAGCAAGTCGGTCGCCTGGTGACTGCTCTCGAAGAACGAGGAGACTACGACGGTTCCGTGCTGCTCCTCTCTGCTGATCACGGCGAGGAGTTCCGAGAGCACGGCGACTATTCGCACGGGAACAAACTCTACGAAGAACTGTTGCGAGTTCCGTTGGTCGTCAAGACCGGAAGCGATACCGCTCCGGATCGGGTACAGGAGCCGGTCCCGCTGCTGGACATCGCACCGACGCTCGTCGCCGCTGGAGGCGGTGATACTGCGGGGTTCGAAGGCGAGAGCCTGTTGCCGGTCTGTGCTGGCGAGGCCGACCCGTCGAACGAACGCGTCATCTCCGAGGCTGACCTCGAACCGAATTACATCGCCTCGGTTCGTGACGACCGTTGGAAGTACATCCACGATTCGGCGGGACCGGAACTGTACAATCTCGACGCGGATCCAGATGAACGTGACAACGTCATCAGCAAGCAGCAGGATGTCGGCGAGGAACTGAGCGAAATACTGTCTACACACACCGAAAAAGAGGGGACTGAAGCCGATTTCTCACTCGACAGTGGCGAACTGAAACAGCGTCTGAAAACGCTCGGATACCTCTGAATCGGGAGCGAACCCAGTGGCGGAACCGAAGCGGTCGCACCTGATCGACGCCGGTTGTGGCTCGTCCCTGGAGGACAGCATGGCCGTCGATATTGTTACGACAGCAGGGATCGGCCCGTGATGTGGGCGATGTTGTCTCCACGTCGGTGATTCTGCGGACAGATCGCTTACTCCACCATTTTTAATCCCAGTGAGAATACGGTATCTCATGTGTGGTATTATCGGGGCAGTTGGTCGCGAGATCACTGTCGGCATCGAGGAGTGTCTCTCTCATCGGGGTCCGGACTCACAGGACCACTACGCGACTGACGTCGCCGGCGCCAGTATCTATCTCGGGAACACTCGACTGAGTATCATCGGTCTCGGAGAACAGGGGACCCAACCGATGCGCGACGGCGGGGTCAGTATCACGTACAACGGGGAAGTGTACAACTACCGCGAACTCCAAGCGGAGCTGCAGACTGCCGGCCACTCCTTCGAGAGCGACACGGATACGGAAGTGCTGCTCAAGGGATATCAGGAGTGGGGACTGGAGCCCCTGCTGGAGCGACTCCACGGGATGTTCGGGTTTGCACTGTTGGACGAGAACACGGGGAAGGTGCACGTCTGTCGGGACAGGATGGGCGTCAAGCCGGTTTACTACGTCGATAGCGCCGAGGGGTTCGTCTTCGCGTCCGAAATCAAGGCGATTCTGGAGGGGACCGACGTCGACGCCGTCCTCCGCCGTGACCGAGTCGCAGAATACCTGGCGAACCACTGGGTCTACGAACCAGACACGCTGTTCGAGGACATCTACAAGCTGTCCGCGGGCACGTACGTGACCGTCGATTGCGGGACCGGTGAGACGGCGTTTTCGCGGTACTGGGACCCCATCTCGGACGCGAAACCGCCTGACTCGCCTCGGGACGACCTCACCCCACTCCTCGAGACGACCATCGACGAGCAGATGCGGAGCGATGTCCCCGTCGGGATGTATCTGAGCGGGGGGATCGACTCCTCCCTCATCGCTCATTACGCGACACAGCGCAACCCGGAGATGACTGCGTTGCACCTCCGTGACGACGACCGTAACGAGGGTGGGGAGTTCAGGAACGTCCAGCGACTGGACGACGAATACGACTTCGAGCTCCACAGTTTCACGCCCCGGGAATCGATGATCGAGATCTACAAGGAGATGATCTACTACCTCGACGAGCCGGTTGCCGATCCGGCTATCATTCCGGCCTATCTACTCGCTCGCGAAGCCAGTGACAGGGACATCCGGGTGATGCTCTCGGGGATGGGTGGTGACGAGATATTCGCCGGCTACCGGCGGATGAAGATAGTGCGCTGGCAACAGTACCTGCGGTGGCTCTGGCCGGCTGCGGCGGCCTCAGCGGCTCTGGATCCCGACCGGAACGGCGGACGACGCCAGAATCTCGACCGGACCGCTCGATATCTCCGTTCACCGAGTCCAGCGAACTACTACACTCTCGCCTACTATTTCAGCCGCGAGGAGATCGGCCGACTGCTCGAACAACCTGCGTGGCACGACCGGTATGCGGACCGCATCGACGACCTGCTTGGCGATCGCGAACTCGACTCGGTCGCGGAACAACTCCAGTTTCTGGACCTCCGTGGGTATCTCGCCAGCCACAACTTCCTCTATGCTGACAAAGCCAGTATGGCCGCCGGTGTCGAAGTCAGGGTCCCGCTGGCCTCACATCGGATCGCCGAGGAGTACTTCCGACAGCCACTCCCCGAGAAGATGACAGACGGTTTGAAAACGCCGCTAAAGAGCACTGCACGCGATATCTTCGGCGATGAGTACGTCGACTACAAGAAAGAGGGGTTCGGTTTTCCGATCGAGATGATTCTCGAGACCGAGGACGTTCAGGCGGAGCTCTCGATGATGGTCGACGACGAGCGCATCGAGCGGTTGTTCGATATCGACTACCTTGAGTCCATGGTCAAGGACTACTACGAAGGACGAACCCCCAACGCAATGAAACTCTGGAACGTCTATACGCTCTGGCTATGGCTGGAGGAGTTCGACGTGGCCGTCCCGCAGGCGAGTGCCTGATCACATGCACGCGTCGTTCCCGTCTCATTCTGCGTCCTACGATAGCGATCGGTTGCGGAGGACGTGTACGCCAGATTCACGGTCCACCTCCGTGAACGGCGTGCCCGCCAGAGCGTCGTGTAAGAACCGTGTCTCGTCGTGCCATTCGATGATCATCAATTCGCAGTGCTGGGCGAGAACATCCTGCTCCAGCTTCATCATATCAGTTTCCGCTTCTTCGATGTCGCTGACGAGGACGAATCGATCGAGACCGAACATGTCGACTACGTCCGCGAGGCTCGCCGCATCGACCATCGTCGGTTCGCCGTGCTCAATGCGCGTGCTGCCGCCAGTCAGCGTCTGAGCCGGGAAAAACTCGACGCGGTCTCGATCGGGATCGTACGCCAGATTTCGGATTTCGAATCCCGAACCGTTCAGGTCTCTGTTGGTGGCGAGCAGCGGAATTGCATCCGGATTGGCCTCGAACACGTACTGCCGGGTCTCGGGCGGGAGTTCGCCGTCTATTATACACGAGACGTAGCCGATCCCCCCGCCCAGTTCGACGACCGGGGTCTGCTGGGGAAGATACTGCTGGACGAATCGCACTTCTGTCGATTCGTAGCCACGTAGCACCCGTCCCACCATGGAATTGTCCATGAGTGGATGGTCGATCGTGAGGCTGATCCCCCGTGAGTCGACTCGGTCGGTCGTCGCGCGCAGAAAACCGGCGACCACTTGGTCAACAAGCGAGTAGCCAATGACCGTTCCACAGATACTGAGAAGAAGGGCGATCGCCCCGTCGCGACGGTACTTTTCAATCGCCCGGATGCTTGATCACTACGCGGCTCAAGGGCGGTGTATCATATAATACTATATTTGTCACATGTTGACAAGAGCCCGTCTATCGATTCGCTCGAATGATTTCATCGAGTACTCGTGAACGGTCTCGTGAGGAGTGGCTCTCGCAATCTTGACGGATCGACTGTTCAGGTCTCGACGACCCTACAGTGGCCCAAGTGTGGCGACACGGACTGCGCTGTCGTCTCCACCCCGCGGCAACGCCGTTGTCGCTCCCAGAGAGGGCGATTTGATGGGGTCGCCGTGGTCTGACACGGTTACGGCCGCCGTAGTCCGTCCGCAGAAGGTGCCGCTCGAACAGATAGTTCATAATGGACCAGCCGAAAGACTGTATCAATCATGCGGTTGTCTGCGCTGTTCGATCGGCTTTCTTTCCTCTCTCTCGGTACGCTCGCCGCGCTCAGCGGATTCATCTGGCTCCCCGTGTTTCCGACGCCGATCCACGACTATCTTCACCTTCTCCTGGCGGTCTATTTCGTGAGCCGGTTTTGCTATCACATCGTCACGGGCCAGACGACGCTCGAGCTTTCGAAACCGTCACTCCTGATGCCGCTGTTACTGGTCGGATTTCTCCCGGGATTTCGATTCAGGCCGTCGCTGGGGGAGTTAGTCAACTTTCTCGGTGCGATCGTGTTCGGCTACGTCGTGCTCCTCCACTTTCAGACGACCAGATCGCCGAAGCGGGTGTTGAATCTGCTCATTGGCGGCTTTCTCGCCGCGCTGGTGATCAATTCGGCCTACGTGTTCTTGACGACGGCGGGTTTCGTCGCACCGGTACGACCTCCGACAGGTGTTCCCCATCCACAAATCACGCTCGAAAGGTGGGCTGTCGTGGGATTCTTCCGTGGGGTGGTTCACGCCTCGATGTTGCTCGGGATTGGTGCCACGATCAGTATCGCGTACGTCGCGAGTGCTCGGCGGCTGGTGATTCGAAGACTCGCAGGCGTGGCGGCGATCGTACTCACGGTCCACCTTTTTTATGTCTTTTTTACGTTCGGGCACGGCAGAACGGGATTTGTGTACCTGATCGTGCTCGTGCCGCTACTGCTCGTGTATCTGAACGGCTACCAGCAGTTCGGTCGCCTGTTTCTACTGGCTAGCGTACTCGTGCCTGCGATCGGGTACGGTGCGTCGTTCGTTTTCGTCCGTCTGTTCCCGTTCGAATCGATATTCGACCTCTACGTGGCTGTCGGTGAGTTCACGAGCGGACGACTGCTGCTGTACGACGCTTCGGTCAGTATCGTGCTGTCCCAACCGTTCGGACTCGGCTTCGGAGAGTTCCCTAGCGGCTATCAAACGCCGATCTGGTATCCCGGTTGGATGTTCAAAGAAATCCCGTCCGGTCCACACAGTTTCCTGCTCACGATTGCTACCGAAGCCGGTGTGATCGCCGCTGCGATCGTGTTGTACTGGTTCACGACCGTTTTCCGAGCCGTCGCCGATGCGATCGCTACCCCGACAGTAGTGGGAGAATTTCCGTCCGGGGTTGCCGTCACGACCATCGTCCTCGTGACGTACATCGGCGGGGTCGGCCCGTTCGTGATGTACGAAGGTTTGATTTGGTGGCTCTGCTTTACCGGCGCTCTCACCCTGGGACGACGCCGGGGATCGGCGGATCCCGCTTCCCGCCCGCGTCCCGGGGCGTCCGGGCACAATCGCCACGGCACTGCAGAGTAGTGTAAGTGGTTACATATATAATGCGGGATGGTCAAGCAGTAGCAAATGAGCTTCCTCGGCCAGTTTACGGATGTATGTGGGAAAATCTACAATAATTTCGACGAACCACTCTGGCTTCGAAACGCCGTCAGAAACCGGATCAACGGACCGTTCAATCTCGATGTCTACCCGACTCGGTCAAACGCCATCGACATGGCCGACGCGAACTGGGATACACTGATCGTCCTGGATGCCTGCCGCGCTGATCTGTTCGAGGAGCACTCGGACCTCGACCGTTTCGATACCTACGAGACGGTCGTCAGTCCGGGCAGTTCCACACTAGAGTGGACCGAGCAAACGTTTCCCGGAGAATACGGCGATATCGTGTACGTCAACGGGAATCCGAATGTGTCAGAAGTCGCCGGGGAGAACTTCCACAAGATCATCGATGTCTGGCGTGGCGGCTTCGATGCCGACCTCAACACCGTCCCCCCAGAGCCAGTGATGGACGCCGCGATCGACGCACACGAAGCGTTTTCCGACAAACGCATCGTGGTGCACTTCATGCAACCGCACCAGCCGTTCATCTCTGCGCCCGACCTCAAATTCGACGGCATGCGGGAGTTCTCGGACGAACCCCCGCACAACGTGTTCCACGCGCTCGAGATGGGACTTGTCGATCACGACGAGGTCTGGGACGCCTATGCGGACAATCTCGAAATCGTCCTGTCGTCGGTCGACGACCTCGTCCGTTCTATCGAGGGGAAAATTGTCGTCACAAGTGATCACGGCAATCTGTTCGGTGAACGGGGGTACCCCGTGCCGCTCCGTACGTACGGTCACCCGACCGGCATCCGAAACTCGCCCCTCGTGACGGTCCCCTGGGCGACAATCACGCGTAACGGACGCCGTGACATCACTGCCGGCCGCGTCAAGTCCATGTCTCGCCGAGATGACGGTATCGAGGAACTCGACAACCGTCTTCGAGCCCTTGGATACGCGTAGAACCCCTCTCCCTCATCGCTCTGGATGCCTTGCTATCGGGGTTTCTCGAAGACTCCCTCGTGGCTCACAGCGAACCGACGCAGCGGCGGCACGGACAGCAGCCAGGGTAGCTGCTTGACTAACCCGAACCGACCCGCCCCGGAGAACCCTCCCATCGGTGTAATATCGACCACGTCGAAGCCATAGTCCCGGAGCATCGTTTCGAGGGCCCCCTCGGTAAAGCCGCGAATATGGGTGTAATCGCCCCAGACGACGTGTTTCTTCGCCATCGGAACGGAGACGACGAGACGGTTACCTGGTTTCAGGACCCGGTATAGTTCCTGCACGATCGGGCTCGGTCTGACGAGGTGTTCGAGAACGTCCTTGGCGATGATCCCATCGAAGGTATCGTCGGCGAACGGCAACGATTCAGATTCGAGGTCTGAGAGGAGTGGCCGCTCGTGCCCTTTCGCCCGTTCCAGTGCACCCCGGTCGATATCCACACCCACGACCTCGACAGTATCCGGCAGGTGTCGACCGATGCTGCCAGTCCCACAGCCAACGTCGAGTACGCGGTCGACATCGCCGAGTCGCTCGTGATACAATTCGACGAGCGCCGGATCGATACCGAGTCCCTCGAAATACGCCTCCTTGTTTTGTGCTGGCATAGTACTTATCAGAGTTCCGGTGGCCGATTCCGAACAGAGTCTTTAATAGACGTACGAGGGACAAATCTACAAATGGTATTCAAGCTTGCTATCTTTTCTTCACATCCGATACAGTACAAGGCCCCACTGTACAAACGGCTCGCAGAAACCGGCGATATCGATGTCACAGTCTACTACGGTTCACGCCACGGCATCGAGGAGACCGAGATGGGCTTCGGGACGGCCCAGTCGTGGGATATTCCGCTGTTAGAGGGATACGAACATCACTTTTTAGACAACTATAGCTGGCGAGACCGGCCGTTCGGGATGTTCTCACTGATCAATCTGGACCTCGTTCGCGTCATCGACGACGACATCGACGCGTTCTGGATCCACTCTGGATATTATCGGTTCTCGTCGTTAATCGCGCTGGTCGCCAGTCGATTCAACGGCGTCCCGGTCATACTCCACGGAACCGGCCACAGGAGCCCGCTTCCGCCATCTCGAGAGATCGCGAAACGAATCTACCTGCGAGCCGTGTTCCAGGGTGTCGATGCAGTTCTGGCCGACTGTAACAAGAACAGAGCCCAGTACGAGTTTTACGGGGTGGACCCCGATTCCATCTACCTCGCTCCGTGCGCGGTCGACAACGACCGCTTCCAGACCGCCCGAGCAGAACTCACGGACGCGGACGTGGACGATCTCCGCTCGGAACTCGACATCCCCGATACCCATCTCGTCGTTCTCTTCGTGGGCAAACTCAACGATCGCAAGCGACCGATGGATCTCCTGGAGGCCTTTTCGCGGCTCCCAAGCAGTGTCGACGCGTCACTCGTCTTCGTCGGTGACGGCCCGAATCGAGAGGCGCTGGAAGCATTCTGTTATCGCGAGGATGTCGACGACGTTCGGTTCGCCGGGTTCCGAGGCCAGACTGAACTGCCTGCGTTCTACGAACTCGGTGATCTGTTCGTGCTCCCCTCGTCGTACGATCCGTCTCCGAAGGTGCTCAACGAGGCGATGAACTTCGAGTTACCGATCATGGCGAGTGAGGGCGTTGGCAGTGCCTACGACCTCGTCCAAGACAATGGACGACTGTTCGAGATCGGCGCAGTCGACGAGATATCCGAGGGGCTGGAGCACCTCCTGACGGACTGCGACCAGTTATCGATGATGGGTGAACGGTCACTGGAGATCGTCGAGCAGTGGGACTTCGACGCCGACGTCGAGGCGATCCGAACCGCGCTCGAAGCAGTCACCTAGAGCGCGACGTCGATGACCCGCTGCATCCGGTCCTCGTAGCTGTGGCCCTGGACCAGCTCTCGCCCTCTCCGGGCGATTTCTTCGCGCTCTGTCTCGTGGGAGAGGTAGTACTCCGCCTTCTCGCAGAAGTCCTCGGGATCGTCGAAACAGACGATTCCGTCCCCGTCGCCGAATACATCCACCTGACGCTCCGTCCGGGTCGTCAGCATCAGCGTTTCCGTGGCCGGAATCTCGAAGCTTCGCATGTTGAACGCCTCCAGATTGTGGTCTGCGACGATGTTGATTCCGATCGACGAGGAGCAGTATAACTCGGCGTACGCCTCTCCGAACACCGCATCACTCCGGTGGCTCCGCCGGAGGAACCAATCGAAACAGTTCCACTTCCAGCCGTTCCCGTAGATGGCGAGCTCGATGTCGGTGTCGCTCAGTGCGGACAGATATCGCTCTCGCTTTTCGGAGTACTGGCCGACGAAGACCATGTCTGCTCCTTTGTTCGGGTCCGGATCGACGGGCCGGTGGATCGTCCGATCGAACCCGAACGCCAGTTCGTGGACATCGTCGATCCCTTCCTGTTTGAAGTCGTCGAACAACTCGTCCGACCAGATGAATACTTCGTCGTAACCGGGTAGAGCGTCGAGAAATCGTTCGAGCCGGCGATCTCGTGCACGTGCCAGGAAGGGATTGTCGGGGTTCCAGTTGCAAAACACGCCGTCACAGTTGGTTTTGGCCGCCTCGATATCGCTTCGGGCAAAATACTGCCCTTTGATCACGAGCACGAGGTCCGGATCGACCGCGAGACAGCGCTCAATAAACCGAGACCGGAGGTCGTTGACGCCACGAGTCCATCCCACTATTGGTATCGTCGCCAGATGCGTATCGAAATACGACACCTCGTGGCCGAGCGATTCGAAGGCTCGTGCACACATCCGTCCCAGCGTACTTTCGTGGTCGTCGCCGTCTGCGACGAGGATAGTGAGTGACTCGGTGGGCAAGAGTACCCGACTGTATCTATCCGGTATACAAAACAACATCGGAACGGAGGCCGATACTCGTACCCGGGATCGTCGTCGAAAACCAGATGGCCGTGCTTATGTGGTTTTGTTAGGCACATCTGTGTATGGTCCTTGCTCGCCGAGCAGTTCGGGGTGTTCTCGGACTTGGATCCCTGAATATCCTCACGTATGCCGTGAGTCTGATCGTTCAGATCGGCCTCGCGAATCTTCTCACCCCGGAGGTGTTCGGTGTCGTCGCACTCTCGCTTGCGATCCTGAAATTCCTCACGATCCCGACCAACTGGGGTATTACCGAGGCGATTATACAAGAGATGGATCACGACGATTTCTTCGCGACGATCCTCTGGGTTCGGATCCTCTTTTCGACAGCGTTGTGTGTGCTCATCATTCTTTCCTCCCGACTCCTTATCCCGTTCTTTTCGGCGACTGTGCTCAACGTACTTGTGGTACTCACCCTCGGGCGGTGGATGAACATGATCTGTATCGTCTTCCGCGTGTTTCGGCAACGTGAGTTCGGTCTCACCCGTATCGGCCTGATAGATTTCCTCGCAGTAGTCGGTGCAGGTGGGATTGCGTTGTATTACGGCTCTCTCTATCAGACCGTCTGGGCACTGGTCGCTTACTACACTCTTCGATATATGTTCCAGTCGATCGGATATGTTGTTATTTCGCCGCTGTATCCTCGTCCAGCATTCAACTGGGTCACGATTCGGTGGCTCTACGATTTCTCGAAGTCGATGCTCTTCACGACGACACTTGAGGACGTTCAAGAGCGGGGAGACGATTTCGCAGTCGGGACGCTGGGATCTGCCGGTGCACTAGGTGCGTACAGTGTGGCGTGGCGCCTTGCACGTGCGTACACAGCCGTGATCCAACCAGCGATACGGGAAGGAATCACACCGACGTTTTCGAAATTGTATGGAACGTCTGAAAAGAGCAGGCGCGGGATGGAATTCATCTTTCGGATGCAACTTCATCTATCGGTCCCGGCATACGTTTTCGCATATTTCGCTGCACCGACGCTGATACCACTGTTGTTCGGAGAGCAATGGGATTCTGCGGTACCGATTTTCAGAGCCTTGACTGTCGCTGGCGCGTTGTTCCCGCTCCTCTCGACGGTCAAAAACTTCTATTATGCCCGAAGTGAGCCAACACTCGTCCTCCGCGCCCAAGTCGTCTACCTCCTCATAATGATCGTCGGTATGATCGCTTTGGTTCCGACCTTTGGTGGCACTGGTGCAGGGATCGCAGTCGACGCGATGCTTTTCGCCGGCATCGCCTTGCTCGGTCTGCAACTTCGACGTGACATCGGATTCGACTTACTCTCCATAGGGGCCCCGGCCACTGCTGGGTGTGTGGTTTCCGTTATCACCGGTATTGGCTACAGAAGTGCAGGTCTTTCGCCAGGTATACACCCGATCGTTGACCTCGTTCCTCTCGGAACCGTGATCACTATCGCCTACCTGGTACCAGTCGCTGCGCTTGATTACCAACAGATCCGTGACGATCTCCACGTTATCCATCGATCACTCTCGTGATCTACGGCGACTTCTGGTCCACCACATGCATTCATTTCGCGGTCGTATTTAGCGAATGGAGGTGCCTCAGGTAGGAAGTCGTTCAGAGCGATTCCAGGGGGAGAACTCCACGCTTCGGCGGTCGTAGCGATTAGGTGGAAAGAGCCTCTACAGCCGGCTGCCGACACAAGTGCTCCGTGTCAGGTCGCACTCGTTGAAACGGGAATTGCGGATATGTGGCTCCAAGATGTCGCCGTCTGGTAAAACTCGCGGCGCTAAACACCACGACTATCGGAGCGAAAGCTCTTTTAAAACGCCCAAACACTCCGAAGCGAATGCAAGTCCTCGACGACGAAGGGAACCTCTTCGGGTTCGTCAACGTTATCGACGCGCTCGTCGTCTTACTGGTTCTCGCTGTCGCGGTCGCCGGCGCTGCCCTCGTCCTCGGAGACGACGGAGATCAACTGGAGCCGGAACCCGACCTCGTGACGACGAACGTCACGCTCGATCTCGGCACACAACCAGACTACATCGCCGCCGAGATGAACGAAGGCGACACCTACAGCCCCGGCGGTGACTCGGAGCTCACGATCACGGATATCTATCTCTCACCACAGGATGGCAAAGCACACGTCACCGCACGGGTCGAACTCAGGAGTCAACCAAACGACAACGAGAACAGTGTCACCTACGCTGACGCCCCGCTGCGTTTCGGGCGCGCACTCGACATCGCCACGAGTCGATACAAGACGAGTGGTGAGATTCGAGCCATCGGCGACGGAAACTCGCTCGACAGAGAGACGACGACTGTCGTCCTGCAGGACACTGTCCCAACGGCCGACGCCCGGCAGATGACGGCCGGGGACGAAGTGCAGCTCGCGGGACGGACCATCGCCACGGTAACGGACGTAGCCGCGTACCCGACGAATAAATCGGCGCAACGAACCGTCTCCGTCGAAGCCGAACTCGAGACGTACGCCCAGCGGGGCGAGCGTCGCTTCGGGAACACGCAACTCCGTCGTGGTCAGACAGTCACCCTCCCGGCGAGCGAGTACACGATCGACGGTCGACTCGAACGAGTCGGGGGCGGTCTCGATCGCGAGGTGGCCGACGTGCTCGTCGAGAGCACCGTCGATGTCGAAACGGCAAACCGACTCGCCGAAGGAGACATCGCGACGATCGCCGGGCACGAAACCGCCGAAGTCCAGACAGTCACGACGTACGCGACGGGCGATCCCGACCGAAAGCGCGTGTTCGTCGGACTCTCACTCCAGACGCTGTCATACGGGCAGCACCAGCAGTTCGGTGACATGCGCGTCCAGCGGGGTAACAGTGTCGAGATTTCGACCGAAAGCTACGAGCTGTCGGGACCGATCCGTCGCGTCGGCACGCTCGAAGAGCGTGGCACGCTCGCCAACCGTACCGTCACGCTCCGGATGACCGAGGTCCGCGAGGACATGGCGGACGCGATCGATGCGGGCATGACCGAACGCTCGGGAGACACAACCGTCGCCCGCGTGACCGGCGTCGACGTCGAGCCAGCGGTCATCATCGCCACCGATGACAACGGTTCGGTGAACGTCGTCGACCACCCGTTCCTCCGTGATGTCACACTCACGACGGAACTGCAGGTCAGAGAGACGACCAGCGCCGTCCGGTTCAAGGGCGACACGATCAGACAGGACTCGACGGTCGTTCTCGATCTGGGGACGGTCACCGTCCGGGCCGAGGTCGTCAGTATCGGCGCGTGATCGCGTTCGAACACCGAAAGCCGAATACCATTCCAGTCGAACTGGTACCCACTCCGAATGGACGCTGAGGAACGCTCGACGACAGCGTATCTCGAGGCTGTGACCGACAAAGCAGACCGCGTACTGGGTGGCTCGCACATCGTCCAGACCGTCCGGTCACTCACCGCGTGGGCGGCCGACGCCACGCGGGACTCGTACCTCTATCGCTGGCTCACCAAAGAGCCCGATCCGGAGGTCATCGTCATCGACCTGCGGGAGACCTACACCGTCGGCCCGTTCATCCGATTGCTCGATCGACTTATCCCACACGTCGAGGGGGCCTGGAACGGATCAGTGCTCAAGCGCACGACTGCTCGCACGGCCGAGCTGGTACGCGATGTCCCGGTCAAGGTCGCGAGCGTGCTCTTCATCGCCGTGTTACTTGCTCAGACGATTCAGCTTCTCCCGTCTATTCAAAACGAACCCACGACGACCCTCGGGATACTTGCTGTCGCGTGGCTTCTCGGACTGGGTGGCCTCCGCGTCGACTGGACGCTTGAGGAACTCTCCGAGAGTCGCGTTGGCCGACTTACCCGAGCACTTCTCGAACCACCGGAACCGCCGGACGACGACTGAGTCCGCCAGGAGTCGGTGACTCTGTTCTCCACAGCGAGGACGACGTTGAAGGGCAGACGATCAAGCGGGGCAGCACGAGCACACCCGAGACGAGCGTTCCGAGGAAGACGAGCACGCCGAAAGCGACGCCGCGCCGATCGAGTTGACGAGCACGACGAGGATGTTGCGGGTGTAGTACTCGCGGGGAATCGTCATCGCCATTCGCGCACGTCACGAACGGCTTCGACAGCGTCGACCTCGACATCGACGGCCAATTCGTCGAGTACATCCTACGACTGTGCTGGCGACCCACCCAGTTATCCGGCTCGCGCTCCCAGACGTGTCCGTATGCACTACCGACGACTCGGTACCACTGGATTGCAGGTATCGCCGATCTGTCTCGGGACGTGGCGCTTCGGCAAGGAACACGAGGACAGCGGCGTCGTCGAGACGGACCGCGAGGACGCCCACGAGCTGCTCGACGCCTTCGCAGAGCGCGGCGGCAACTTCGTCGACACCGCCAACGGCTACGGCGGCGGCGACTCCGAGCGGTGGATCGGCGAGTGGCTCGAAGACCGGGACCGCGAGGACTACGTCATCGCCTCGAAGTGCTTCTGGTCGACGGTCTCGCGCTTTCAGGAGAACCTCTCGAAGAAGAACGTCCGCGCGGAGGTCGAGGGATCGCTCGACCGGCTGGGCACCGACTACCTCGATATTCTCTACCTGCATCGGTTCGACGACGACACGCCGATCGAGCAGACGCTGCGCGCCGTCGACGACCTCGTCAGCGAGGGGAAGGTCCACAACGTCGGCCTATCGACGGCCGACGCCTGGAAGCTCACAAAGGGACTGTGGAAGGCGGACGTGAACAACTACGAGGCCTTTACCGTCACGCAGCCCCTCTTTCACGCCGCCTACTACGAGGACGTGGCCGAGTACCTCGACGTGTGTGCCGACCAGAATCTCGCGGTCTGTCCGTACTCGCCACTGGCCGGTGGCTTCCTCACCGGCAAGTACGAGCGTGCGGGCGACGGGACCTACGAGCTGGACGCGCCCGAAGACACCCGCGCCCAGTTCGACGATCGCTTCCTCGATTTCTACGTCTCGGAACGGGGCTGGCACGTCCTCGACGCGGTCCGAGCCGTCGCCGAGGAGGTCGACGCCTCGCCGGCACAGGTCGCTCTGCGGTGGCTGATGGACCAGCCGGACTTCGACTGCGTCCCGATCGTCGGCGCGCGGACCGTCGACCAGCTCGACGAGAACCTCGGGGCGATCGACGTGACCATCTCCGACGATCAGTTCGACCGGATCTTCGAGGCCCGCTACGACGACGACGGCAGCCTGTACAGGACGAACGCCTAGGAAGACGCCTCATCGCCGCGAGCCCGTCGCCCGCGACCACATCGCTTTTAGGCCTCTCTGTCGGCAACGTAGCCAATGAACGACCTTCGCGTCCCGCTGTTGCCGTCGTGGCTCCGGTGGCTCGCCGTCGCCGTGGTCGGTGGTGTGATCTTCACGCTCTCGGTGGTCGTCGCGCCGCCGGGAGAGCCAATCGTCGCGGGTCCGCCGGATCTCCTCCCGCTGGACAAGTGGCGTCACTTCCTCGCGTACGCCGCCTTCGGTGGGACACTGGCGTACGCCACGAGCACCTGGCGGTGGTCGACCGGTCGGCTCGCGGTGTTCGTCCTCGGGATCACGGTGGCCTACGGCGTCGGCATCGAGATCTGGCAGTCGTTCCTGCCGAACCGCTACTTCGGGCTGGGAGACGCCTACGCCAACGCGCTCGGGGCGGTGCTGGCGAGTCCGTGGTTCCTCCTCCGCGATCGCCTCTCGTTCGTGTCGCTGTCGGAGTGGGCGTCCGCGATCGTCGACTGATACGGACGGTCGTCACGACCGTTCGAACGAGGCCCGAAAGTCGGCGGTGGCGTCGCGCCACGCGTCGATCAGCGCGTCGTCGGTCTCGCTGTCCCAGGGCTCGATCCGGCCCTCGGCGTCGAGTCGCTCGACGGTACGGCCAACCCCGTCCTCGAAGCTGACGGTGTACTCGAAGTCCAGGTCCCGTCTCGCCTTGCCGTTGTCGAAGACCGTCGAGAACTGGAAGTGATCGAGCAGCATCGCCGTGCGGTCCGGGGCGGCCTCGACGAGCGCGTCAGTGGGGATGTGGACCAGTTCTGGCTCGGGAGCGTCCAGCGCGTCGGCGACGGTCCGGTGGTACTGATTCCAGGTGATCACCTCCTCGCTAGTGACGTGGTAGCACTCGCCGTAGGCGTCTCCGTTGCCGACGGCGGCGACGAACGCCGCGGCCACGTCGTCGCGGTGGCACGGTCCCCACAGCGACTGGCCGTCGCCGTGGACGACGATCGGCTTGCCCTTCCGGATCCGGTCGACGTAGTAGGTGCCGACGCCGAGCGTGTGCAGCATCGGCCCGCCCTCGCCGTAGGTACTCCACGGGCGGAGCACGGTGGCGGCGAACGCGCCCTCGTCGTGGGCGGCCAGGAAGCGGTCCTCGCAGGCGGCCTTGTCCGCGCCGTACTCGCTGACGGCCGGCTCGCGGGCGGCGTCTTCCGTGACGGGGTTGGTCGCCAGCGGCCGGTGGTACACGTCGACCGTCGAGCAGAAGACGTACTGCTCGATCCCCGCGAAGATCTCGACGGCGGCCTCGGCCTGTGCCGGGTCGAAACAGACCATGTCGATCACGCAGTCGGGCTCGACCGCCTGGCGGGCGGCCCGAAGGTCGGCGTCGTCGTCGCGGTCGCCGTGGACGAACGACACCGCGTCCGGCAACTCGGCGTCGCTCTCCCCGCGAGTGAAACAGGTCACGTCGTGGCCGGCCTCGACGAGCTGACGCGAGACGGCCGTGCTGATCAGTCCGGTGCCGCCGATGACGAGTACGTCCATGCCGGTGGGTGCGACCGCAGAGAGATAAAGCACCGTCACGCGGCCGCGGCGTCCGAGCGGGCGCTGGGTCGCGTCCGGAGGCGATCCGCGGCGGTGGAGAGTAGTAGCCGGCGGCCGAACGGTCGCGCATGGAGATCATCGCAGTCGCGGCGGTCGGCGAAGACGGCGTCATCGGCAGCGGTGACGAACTGCCCTGGCACCTCCCCCACGAGTCCCGGCGCTACCGCGAGCGAGTCGCCGGCGACACCGTCGTGCTCGGCCGCAAGACCTTCGAGATGTTCGAGGAACTGCCCGGCGCGCGACAGCTCGTGTTGAGTCGGAGCGAGCGCTCCTTCGAGGCCGAGACGGCGACGCACGCGGCGAGCGTGGACGCGGCGATCGATCTCGCCCGCGAGCGCGGCGATCCGGTGCTGTACGTGCTGGGCGGTGCCGGAGTCTACGAGGCGTTCCTGCCACGGTACGACCGGATGTTGCTGAGCCGCGTCGACGGCGAGTACGAGGGCGACGCGACGTTCCCGGCGTTCGACCGCGAGGCGTGGACACTCGTCGACGAGACGCCGTACGACGGGTACACGCTCGAAACGTGGGAACCCGCGGCGTGAGCGCCACCGACACCCGACAGTATCTTAGGGCGGCCCCGCCACCGACCGGATATGGAAGTCGGACTCGTCATTCTGGACGGCTGGGGACTGAACCCCGACACGGACACCCGGGACGCGGTCGCCGCGGCCGACACGCCCAACGTCGACCGATACCGCGAGATCGGTGCCGACAGCACGCTCGAAACCCACGGGCGTCGCGTCGGTCTCCCCGAGGGCCAGATGGGCAACTCCGAGGTCGGCCACCTCAACATCGGGGCCGGCCGCGTCGTCACGCAGGACTCGGCCCGCGTCACCGACGGGATCGCCGACGGTACGTTCTTCGAGAACGACCGCCTGGAATCGGCCTTCGACTACGCCGAGGCCAACGACGGCGCGGTCCACTTCATGGGGCTGGTCTCCGACGGCGGCGTCCACTCCTACCAGAGGCACCTCCACGCGCTGATCGACCTCGCCGCCGACCGCGGGGTCGAGGCGGTCACCCACGCCTTCACCGACGGCCGGGACACCTCGCCGACCGGCGGCGAGGAGTATCTCGCCGACCTGGCAGCCCACGCCGAGGAGCGTGGCACGGGCCACGTCGCCACCGTCGCCGGGCGCTACTACGCGATGGACCGAGACCAGAACTGGGAGCGCACCCGCCGGGCCTACGACGCGATCGTCTCGCGCGAGGCCGACCACAGCGCCGACACGGCGGTCGAGGCGGTCACCGACTCATACGACCGCGGCGACACCGACGAGTTCGTCGAGCCGACGCTGGTCGAGGGCGATGCCCGACGGGCCCCGGAGAGCGAACGCCGGCGCGGTGAGCGGGACCGGCCGGCGCTCGACGACGGCGACGCCGCGATCTTCTTCAACTTCCGCTCGGACCGCGCGCGTCAGCTCACGCGCATGCTGGGCGACGTTCGCCCCGAGGACTGGGGCGGTGACACGGAACCGCCGGAGATCCGGCTGGTCACCATGACCCAGTACGACGCGACCTTCGATCTCCCGGTGGCCTACCCGCCCAACCAGCCCGAGGACGTGCTCGGAGAGGTGCTGGCCGAGACCGGCCACACGCAGCTTCGCCTGGCCGAGACCGAGAAGTACGCCCACGTCACCTACTTCCTCAACGGCGGCCGCGAGGTCGAGTTCGACGGCGAGATCCGCCGGATCGTCGAGAGCCCGGACGTGCCGACCTACGACCAGCAACCGGAGATGAGCGCACCCGAAGTCACCGACACCGCCATCGAAGTCATCGAGGACGACGATCCGGACGCGATGGTCTGTAACTACGCCAACGCCGACATGGTGGGCCACACCGGCGACTTCGAGGCCGCCACCGCGGCCGTCGAGGCCGTCGACGAGCAGCTCGGGCGCATGGTCGAGGCGATCACCGAGGCCGGCGGTCACGTCCTCGTCTGTGCCGACCACGGCAACGCCGACGACATGGGGACCGCCGAGGACCCACACACGGCCCACACGCTCAATCCCGTCCCGTTCGTCTACCTCGGCCCCGACGGGACGGCGGCGGGCCGAGAGGCCCGCGACGGCGGGACGCTCGCGGACCTCGCGCCGACGATGCTGTCGCTGCTGGGGACCGACCGACCTGACGCGATGACCGGCGAACCGCTGGTCGAGTGATACGGATTATTGTAGCGATTTACCGGAGATCGTCTACTCCGTGGCGACGATCACCGGTAAGCAACTACAATAAACCGTATGAGGGCACCGATCGGCCGTCCGAAGCCGTCGTCGATCGGCCCGGCGTTTCGTATCGGCGCACGATCGGTGGCCGTCGCCGCGCGTTTCCGCGCTGTTCGACAGAAATGCACACTATAAATGATTAATTTTTAGCCGGCGAAACACCACAGTACTGTCGCGGTCGGGCGTCCGCTACGGTCGCGGCCATCGGGGTGTCCGGATGTTGGGGGCACTGGCAGCTGCCCGATCGGTGTCGCCGTCGTACTGCCGTCCCGGCCGTCGAGGGATCACATATGCGACGACGGACGTACGTACGATCACTGTCGGCGCTCGTGGGGCTCACGGGCGTCGGCGCGGCATCGGCACAGCAAGAGTACCCGACGTGGGACGCGAGCGCGACCTACACGGAGGGCGACCGGGTCGTCTACGAGGGAACGATCTACGAGGCCCAGTGGTGGACACAGGGCGACGAACCCGGTAGCACCCAGTGGGGACCGTGGACCGTCGTCGACTCCTCGGACGGAGGGTCCGACGGGGGAAGCGACGGCGGCAGCGACGACGGGGGCGACGACGGCACGGACGGTGGCAGTGGGGAGACCGACTATCCGGCCTGGGACGCCGGCACCACGTACACCGGCGGCGATCGGGTCGTCTACGAGGGGACGATCTACGAGGCCCAGTGGTGGACTCGGGGAGACGAGCCCGACGCCGGTGGACCGTGGGACGAAGTCGGTCCCGTAGACGGTGGCGGTAGGGACGACGGCAGCGGTGACGACGACAGCGACGATTCAGACGGGGGCACGGGCACACCGGGCGCGATCCCGGAGAACGTCTTCGCCCCGTTCGTCGACGTGGCGCTGGACGACCAGCAGGCGCTCACCGACGCGGTCTCGAACGCCGGAACGAAGTACTTCACGCTCGCGTTCGTCAACTCCGCCGGGGGCGAGCCGGCGTGGGCCGGCGACTCGAACCTGATCGTCGGCGAGAGCGGCGCACGCCTCGACATGCAGGGCCAGATCGCCGATCTCAGGGCCGACCACGGCGGCGAGGTCGTCGTCTCCTTTGGCGGTCTCAGTGGCACGTACCTCGCGGAGGCGGTGACGAGCGCGAGCACGCTCAAAGAGAAGTACGCGACCGTCGTCGATCGGCTCGACGCGCAGTTCATCGACTTCGACGAGGAGCAACACATCCGGGACAGTCCGGAAGTCATCGAGCGCCGGAACGAGGCACTCGCGCTGCTCCAGGGGGAGTACCCGGAGCTGTCGATCTCGTACACGCTGCCGGTGATGCCAAGCGGGCTCCCCGAGCAATCGAGCAACGACGTGCTGTTCGTGCTCGAAGACGCGGCCCAGCGCGGCGTCGAACTCGATGCCGTGAACCTCATGACGATGAACTACGGCTCGGCGTTCGAACTGAACGGCGAGACCGTCGTCGACGCCGCCGAGAGCGTCCACGCACAGCTGGCCGACGTCTATCCGAACCGGTCGGCCACAGAGCGCTGGAACGCGATCGGCCTGACGCCGATGATCGGCCAGAACGATGTCGACTCGAACGTGTTCTACCCCGAGGACGCACAGACGGTGCTCGATTTCGCCCGGGAGAAGAACCTCCGGTGGCTGTCGTTCTGGGAGCTCGTCCGCGACAACGGCGAGGGGAGCGCGCTCTACGAGAGCAGCCAGATCGAGCAGGAACCCTACGAGTTCTCGTCGATCTTCGACGAGTTCACGAGCGACAGCTGACGTTCGCTCAGGCGTTCGCGACGGCGAACCTCACCTTCAGCGGCTCCAGCGTCTCGACGACGGCCGCGCGTTCGCGTTCGATCGCGTCGGGATCGCCGGGCGGGTACGCCCGTGCGAGTTCGAGTGCCCGGTCGTAGGCCTCGCGCGCGTCGACGAGGAGTTCGTAGGCCGACTCGTCGTTGTCGGCCGCCAGCTCCCAGTCGGCGGCGTCTGTACACGCCGCCGCGTGCTCTCGGTGGGCGGCGACGAGCCGCGCGAGCACGGTTTCGGCGTCTTCGCGGGCCGCCCGTTCGGCGTCGCTGACCGGCTCGTCCTCGTCGCCCAGCAGCGTGGCCGCGCGGCGGTACGCGTCGAGCGCCGCCTCCAGCTCTGTGGCGCTGTCGGCGGGCTCCGTGGCCTCGCGAGCGGATTCGTGGTGGGCGCTGGCCCGATCGAGGACGTGCTCGGCGAGCGTCGACTCCAGCACGTCGACGGCCTCGTCGACCGCTCGTGCCTTGCGCGCGGTGAACTCGAAGCGGTGGGTCCCCGTCTCGACGACGAGTGACTGTGTCAGGGTCTCCGTTCGTTTCTCGACGGTCTCGACGTCGTCGTAGGCGACCTCCGTACGGAAATCCGTCTCGTGGCCGGGCGGCACGCCCACGAGAAACAGGAGCCGACGGTCCGTGATCGCGGCGACGGCACCGTAGGCGGTGCCGGGTTCGATCACCGTCGTCTCGTCGTCGCCTCTCGTCAGACCGACGCGCCTATTGGTCAGGACGTGGTGGACCGTCTCCTCCGTGTCGCAGACGGCAGAGAGCGGCCGCTGGAGGAGATCGTCGTCGAGCGCGGCTGTCTCGTTGTTTTCCGACGCCATGTGTCCCTACTCGTCGTTGTCCCCAGCGTCCACTGTCTCGATCGAACTATCAGCGATACGTCGGATAAACGTAACGGTCCCCCCAACGTGTGTGGGTGATCGGTGCCTCCCCGTGGCGTCGTCAGCCCAGTCGGCTCCGCAGTGCTCGGTGTGGCGTCGATCTCACCCGGTCCGAAAGGACAGATCTAGCGTCGGCGCAGAGTGAGTGAGACTGCCCATCGAGAGTACATCGACGCCGGTCGCGGCGTAGTCGGGGACCGTCTCGACGGTGATCCCGCCGGAAGCCTCGGTGAGTGCGTCGGCGTCGCTGGCGGCGACGAGATCGACCGCTTCACGGGTCTGGGCGGGCGTCATGTTGTCCAGCAGAACGATGTCAGCGCCGGCCTCGGCGGCCCGCGGAGCGTCGGCCGGGTCCTCGACTTCCACGTCGAGTTGGGTGGCAAACGAGGCTCGCTCGCGGAAGTGCTCGATCGCGCCCTCCAGCCCCATCTCGGCGACGTGGTTGTCCTTGACCATCACCATATGAGAGAGGTCGAGCCGGTGGGTGTCGCCGCCTGCCGCGACGACAGCTCGCTTCTCGACGCCGCGGAGGCCGGGCGTGGTCTTGCGCGTCGCGGCGATCCGCACGTCCTCGTCGACTTCGCGGGCGGCGGCGACCGCGGCGTCGGTCTTCGTCGCGATGCCGGCGGCGTGGCCGGTGATGTTGACCGCCACGCGCTCGCCGCGTAGCACCGCTTGGGCCGGCCCTTCGACCCGGAGGACCACGTCGCCCGGCTCGATCAGTGTACCGTCCTCGATTCGCTCTCGCACGGTCACGCCGAGGTAGTCGAAGACGGCTTCGGCGGCGTCGAGCCCTGCGACGACGCCGGCCTCCGTGGCGACGAGTCGCCCGGTCGTCTCGCCCGGCACGTCGTTGGTCACGTCGTGGTGGCCCACGTCCTCGCGGAGCCACCGCTCGATGTCGCTGTCGGTCAGCATCAGTCGTCGACCGAGGGTTCGGGCTCTCCGGTCGGTTCGGCCTCGACGACGTGGTGGGTACCGACGCTCTCGTCGTTCTCCAGTGCGTGGCGGGTCACCAGCAGCGCCGTCACGCTGGCGTTGCGAAGCTCGTACAGCGACCGGGCGGTGCGCGTGCGGACGTAGGCGTCGACCTCGCCCTTGAGCCGCCGGAGGACGCCCAGCGCGCGGTTCAGGTCCGCGGGGTCGCGTTCGAGGCCGACGTACTCCTCGGTCACGCGGCGCAGGCGGTGGAACTTCTGGCGGGCGAAGTCCTCGGGCAGATCGGGGTCTCGCTCCAGCAGGTCCGGTGCCTCGATGACCTCGGCCTCGTTGCCGGCGGCGTCGGCACCGGCGCGAAGGCCCCAGACCAGCCCTTCGAGCAGGCTCGTCGAGGCCAGTCGGTTCGCACCGTGGACGCCGGTGCGGGCACACTCGCCGACGGCGTACAGCCGGTCGAGGCTCGTCTGTCCACGGTCGTCGACGGCGATGCCGCCACAGAGGAAGTGTTCGGCGGGTGCGACTGGGATACCCTCGGTCCAGTCGACACCGCGGTCCTCGCACTTCTCGACGAGGCCGGGGAACTCGCTCTCGAAGTCCAGCGGGCTCACGTCCAGCACGACGGTGCCAGTCGCCTCGCGCTCGGCGGCGACCGCACGCGCGACCACGTCGCGGGGCGCGAGTTCGGCGTCGGCGTGGTAGTCGGGCATGAAGCGCTCGCCACCGGGAGACTCCGTCTCCCGAGCCTCCGAGTTAGAATACTCGGAGACGTCGCCGTTCCGGAGGAGTGCGCCCTCGCCCCGGACCGCTTCGCTGAGGAGGAAGCCGTCTTCCCCGTCTTCTGCGGCATAGGCGGTCGGGTGGAACTGAACGAACTCCATGTCCTCGACGTCCGCGCCAGCAAGGGCCGCCATGGCGATGCCGTCGCCGGTCGAGCCGGTCGGATTCGTCGAGTGGGTGAACAGGTCACCAATACCGCCGGTGGCCAGCACGGTCGCGCCGGCGTAGACGGGCGAGTACTCGCCGTCGGATTCGAGCATCGCGCCGTGGACCCGCCCCTCGTGGCGGATCAGATCGAGCGCGGCCGTGTCGTCTCGCATCTCCACGTTCTCGTGATCGTCGAGATAGTTCAGGAACGGGATATGGATGTGCTTGCCCGTCGCGGCGTCGACGTGGAGAATGCGGTCCTCGCTGTGGGCGGCCTCGCGGGTGAAGTCGTACTCCTCGTCTCCGTCGCTGTCGTTCTCGCTCACGGGTCGTTCCTCCCCGTTCGCCCGTTCCGAGGACTCCCGCTGGTCGTCCTCGCCCTCGACATCAAATTCCACGTCCAACGTCTCGACGAGCACGTCTCGGACGGCCTCGTTGGCGTTCTCGACGAGCACGTCGACGGCGTCGGGGTCGGCCGTGCCGTCGGAGGCGGTGAGGATGTCCTGCTTGAACTGCTCGGGGTGGTCTCGGGAGACGGCGATACCGCCCTGAGCCCACCAGGAGGAGGCACCTTCGGGACGGGTCGCTTTCGTGGCGACGACGACCTCCTGGCCCTCGCGTGCGCCGGCGAGCGCGGCAGCGAGGCCGGCGATCCCCGACCCGACGACGAGTACGTCGACCGTCTCGTGGTCCGTCGTTGCGCTCATGGTTCAGATCTCCAGCATTCGGTCGAGCGCGACCTGCGCTAATTCCTTCTCCTGGGGCGCGACTTCGATGACGTTGCGCTCCCGGCCCGCCACCAGCTCTTCGAGCACCCACGCGAGGTAGTTCGGGTCGATCTGTCGCATGGCGTTGCAGTCCATGCAGGCGTCGCCACACAGCGGGACGACGTTTACCTCGGGGTGCCACCGCTGGAGGTGGTGGGTCAGGTGGATCTCGGTGCCGATCGCCCACGTGTCGCCGGGGTCGGCCTCCTCGACGACCTCGCAGATCCGGGCCGTGGAGCCGGCCTCGTCCGCCGCCTCGACGACCTCGCGGCGACACTCGGGGTGGACGATGACGTTGGCGTCGTCGTACTCCTCGCGCACTTGCTCGATGTGGGACTCGCGGAACCGCTCGTGGACCTGGCAGTAGCCGTCCCAGAGGATGATGTCGTTCTCGACGGCCTTGCTGGCGTCCTTGGAGTCGGGGTCCCACGGGTCCCACTCGACGATCTCGTCTTCGAGCCCCAGTCGGTGGGCCGTGTTCTCGCCCAGGTGCTTGTCGGGCAGGAAGAGGACCTTGTCGCCCTGCTCGAAGGCGTACTCGAAGGCCTCGTGGGCGTTGGAGGACGTACAGACCAGCCCGCCCTGCTCGGCACAGAAGGCCTTCAGGTCGGCGTAGCTGTTCATGTACGTGATCGGGACGACGTTGGCGTCGGTCTCGGCGGTCAACTCGGCCCACGCCGCGTCGACCTGGAGGGCCTCTGCCATGCCGGCCATCGGACAGGACGCCTCCATGCTCGGGAGGATCACGCTCTGGTCGTCGTCCGTGATGATGTCGGCGGACTCGGCCATGAACGTCACGCCGCCGAAGATCACGTAGTCGGCGTCGGCGTTGGCTGCCTCCTTGCTCAGCTGGTAGGAGTCGCCGATGAAGTCGGCGTGCTCGACGATCTCCCGGCGCTGGTAGTTGTGTCCGAGGATCACCACGTCGTCCCCGAGTGTGTCGAGCGCGCTCTCGATTCGCTCGGTCCGTTCGTCCTCCTCGAGATCTCGATACTCCGGCGGGAGCTGTTCGAGGTTGTCGTACTTGAAGAGACTGAGGTCAGTCTCGAACTCCGCGGATTCCATTGCTGGCATAGCTGGCTACCCCTGTTGTCTCTCCCTACGGAATCCCGTATTGAAAAGATTTTGCCTTCAATATACGATATCGGTGGCGTTCTGGGAGTCGATGTCCGCTGTTGTAGTATCGTGGTGTTTGTTAGCACACAATTGGCGCGGCCGCCGAGCCGACGGGCCGCGTGGAGGCCCGAAACCCTCGGTACGGTTGACTTACCGATCGTCGGTCGGCGGTCGGCTCCAAATAACAAACCGCCCCACGGAGAGAGACGAGGGGTATGGGAGACAATTCGGGCGGTAATCCCGGAGCGAACGGCGAGTCTGACGGGAGCACACGGCGGGCGTTTCTGGGGGTGACACTCGGGGGCGCGCTCGCGGGAACCGCTGGCGTCGCCGGCACCGCGACGGCACAGGTAAGCGACAGCCAGTTCGCGATCGGCTGTGACTACGTCGAGATTACCGACTCGACCGGCATCAACGCCGTCCGGGTCGCCTTCGAAGACGGCAGCTCCGTCCAGTCGAGCAACGGGGTCTCTCTCGACGACGGCGAACCGGTCCGCTACGGCTCGCCGGGACGGATCGTCGACTCGGTCACGGTCAACGGCACGCAGACGGTCGACAACCCGGACCCGTGCCAGCGTCGACACAGAGCCACGACGTTTACGGCCGCCAGCGTCCACGTCCCCGTCGGCGAGTTCGTCCTCTCTGGGGGCGTGCCGTCGGTGCTGACCTCGCGAGTCCGCTTGCACTTCGTCGACGGGACGACCGAGACGAAGCAGCGCTACAGCGAGGACGGAGTGGGTGACACCGACGACTTCCCGGAGCTGTCCGGCATCCGCGACACCGACGGCATGGACGCCGTCCCGAACGTCTACCGGGGGAGCGGCCAGCACGCGGGCAAGACGATCGAGGCCATCGAGATCGAAACTGACCAGGACTACCGTCGACACTACCTCCGCAGCGACGTGGCCGAGGCCGCCACGCTCGGCACGGAGACGCCCCAAGAGCGCTGCGTCGAGGTCGTCGGAGCGAGCCAGGGCGACGTGAGCTACGAGCTGACCGCGACCGGACCGATCCGGCCGACGACGATCAACGACCGGATCGGTGCCGGCGACAACGACGCCGTCAGCCGGAACGACGACGGCACGTGGACGGTCAGTGGCTTCACCGGGAACACCGGCTACGGCGACTCGTTCGTGGTCAACGGCGCGATCACGGAGATCAGACAGACCGGCGGCGACGGCGACTACGTCGTCCGCGAGATGGACCGGCGCGTCGTCGGCGGGAGCGCGGACGCCGTCGGCGGCTCCCCGGACGGCGATAGTGACGGCGGTGGAGAGGACGGCAGCGGCGACGAACCCACCACTCACGAGGTCGCCGTCGTCGCCACCGAACGGGGCGAGGTGCGCTACGAGTTCACCGTCGACGGATCGGTCGAGCGAGCGGCCGACGTGGCCGACGACCGCGTCGCCGAGGACAACGACGCGATCACCGACAGCGGCGACGGGACGGTCACCGTCTCGGGGTACACGGGCAACCCCGGCTACGGCGACACCTTCCTCGTGACCGGGGACCTGACCGCCTTCGAGCGCACCGGCGGTGACGCGGCCTTCCGGATCGAACTCGACGGCGCGTCCGTCACCGCCGACGAGCTGGTCGAACGCCTGTCCTGACGGATCAGAACTGTTAGGGGAGTCGCCCGCAAGCATCCGGTCATGACCGACGCCGAGGAGCTCGCAGCGCGCGTCCGCGAGGGGGAGCTTCGCCTCTACGAACTCGAAGAGCACGCCGACGCCGAGACCGCCGCGACGGCACGCCGACGGTTGCTGGCCGAAGAGACCGGCGTCGACCTCGAATCGGTCGGCGACTACACCTTCGAGGCCGCCGACGCCGAACCCAACGTCGAGAACATGATCGGCGCGGCCCAGCTGCCGATGGGCGTCGTCGGACCCCTTCCCGTCGACGGGAGCGCCGCCGACGGCGAGCACTACCTCCCGCTGGCGACGACTGAGGGCGCGCTCGTCGCCAGCGTCAACCGCGGCGTCAGCACGATCAGGCGCGCCGGGGGTGCGACCGCTCGCGTGCTCAAGTCGGGGATGACCCGCGCGCCGGTCTTCCGCGTCGAGGACGTGGCCGCGGCCGGCGAGGTGTCGGCCTGGGTGCGCGAACACGTCGAGGACCTCGCCGAGGCCGCCGAGGCGACCACCGGACACGGCGAACTCCAGGACGTGACCCCCTACGTCGTCGGCGACAACGTCTTCCTGCGGTTTTCCTACGACACCAAAGACGCCATGGGGATGAACATGGCGACGATCGCGACCGAAGCCGCCTGCGAGATCGTCGAGCGCGAGACGCCCGCCGAACTGGTCGCGCTGTCGGGCAACCTCTGTTCGGACAAGAAGCCCGCCGCGATCAACGCCGTCGAGGGACGGGGCCGCACCGTCGCCGCGGACGTGGTGATCCCCCACGAACAGGTCGAGGAGCGACTCGGGACGACCACCGAGGCCATCGCCGAGGCGAACACGCGCAAGAACCTCGTGGGCTCGGCCAAGGCCGGCGCGCTCGGCTTCAACGCCCACGCGGCAAACGTCGTCGCCGCGGCCTTCCTCGCGACCGGCCAGGACGCCGCACAGGTCGTCGAAGGCGCGAACGCGATCACGACCGTCGACGCCCGCGAGGACGGGCTGTACGCCTCCGTGACGCTGGCGTCGCTGGAGGTCGGCACCGTCGGCGGCGGCACGAGCCTCCCGACCCAGGCCGAGGGGCTGGACGTGCTGGGCTACGCCGGTGGCGGCGACCCCGCGGGCAGCAACGCCGACGCCCTCGCGGAAGTGATCGCCGCCGGGGCGCTGGCCGGCGAACTCTCCCTGTTGGCGGCACTCTCCTCGCGGCACCTCTCCAGTGCTCACGAGGACCTCGGCCGATAGCGGGATTCGGCCGGTCGATTTCGAGCGATATCGTCCAGACAACGCCGGTGTTCGGCCTGCTGTCTTGCGTGTCGCCATACGTTCGGCGTGGCTTCGACCTTAATCTTGCCGAGCGAATCCAGTACACTTATGCTGACAATATTTGACAGGTGTAGCTGTAGCCGTCGAACGATCACCGAGTCAACACCACCGTCATGTCTCAGTACAACCGTCGGTCACTGCTCCGTGCGGGTGTCGTCGCCGGAACGGTCGCTACTGCCGGCTGCCGCTCTCCCCGGCGTCCGGAGCGGACGATACGATCCGATCGACGACCTCCGGCGGGGACGTGGCCGTCACAGCACCGCGGCGTTCGAAACAGTCGCCACACTCCGACTGCTGTGCCGCCGAGACGGACACCCGAACGCGAGTGGCGCGTCGACCTCCGGGGAACGGTGTTTCGGATGGTCGCAACCGACGCGACAGTGTACTGTCTGACGCTGCGATCGGGTGGGTCGGGTGACGTGTACGCCGTTCGGACGGACGGTGTGATACAGTGGCACGAGGCGGATCTCGACGGTGTCGGGTCGCTCGATTACGTCGCTGGGCGGCTGTACCTCGGCGGACGGACGTTCCGGGCGCTGGAAGCGGACTCGGGCGGGGAGCTGTTCGAAACGAAGCTCCCGGACGGACGAGCGTACTCGGCCGTCGAGCACCGCGGCACGATCTACGTCGCGACGAACACTGACTCGTTCTACGGACTCGACGCGGACACGGGGGCGATCCAGTGGCACGCGTCGATCGGTGGCGACCACGGCGTCAGCATCTACCGGGGGCAGCCACTCGTCTCGTCGCCGTACCGAATCCGCTGCTACCGGTCCGACCGTTCGCCGTTGACGGCCCTCCTCGGTGAGCCACCGGCGATTCACACGTCCTGGCAGCCACCGCATCAGAGCGTCGCCGTCCTGTGGCCTGCCGTCGTCGATGGAACGCTGTACCGGGGAGCCGTCGGCACGGACCGATCGACCGTTCCGCTGATAGCGTACGATCTCGACGCCGGCAGACGGCGGTGGCACCGAGAACTGGCCAGTTACGTCTACACGCCGGCAGTCGATCCCGACGCCGGCCGCGTGTACACGTTCGCCCGTCCAGCGGGCGCTCGAACGTCCCACGGCACCGTGTACGCACTCGACAGTGCCAGCGGCGCGACAGCGTGGTCACAGCCCCTCGACTTTCGCGCGGGCTGTCCCGTGATCGCCAACGAGACGGTGTACCTTTCGGGACCGGACGACGACGGCGGGCGCGTCGTCGCCCTCGACAGCTCGACCGGAGCAGTGCGGTGGGAGGCCGGCGTCGGAGACAGCCAGGTCAGCCACGCGCTCCTCTCGGTCGGCGAGCGACTCTACGTCGGCGGCACTGGAGAGATGGTTGCACTGGCGTAGCCCGCTCCGAAGCTACCACGAAACACACGCTAGCGCGTGCCACGCTGTGGCTCGTCTGTGACGCGGTCCAGCGGTCGCGACTGTCTCGAAACAGCGAGAACGGGCCGTGGTCAGGATGCCCGTCGCTGGATCGTCACCAGCCACCCTGCGCCGCCGACGAGCGCCGCCACGCCGACCACGAGCAGCAGGTCGCTCCCGAGGGCGATCCCGCCGACGAAGCCGACCAGCGAGACGGCGAAGACCGCGTGTGCCGCCGCGAACAGCGCGTAGCCCTGCCGGTAGAACACGACCGCCCCGAGCGCGAGTCCCGCAGCGAGCACGATCGGAGCGGCCAGCGCCGGCTGGATCGGGACGCCGCCCACGTCGATCGGTCCCGTGATCGGCTGGGCGAGAAAGAGCAGTCCGGCGGCCCCGACCAGGACACCGACGGCGGTCCGGCCCGGCTCGACGGCGTAGCCGACCACTCTCATAGCAGGCGGTAGGTCCCGCTGCTCTCGGTCACCTCGCCGCGGCGACGGAGCTTCGCCAGTGCGTCGCGGACGTAGTCGGCCGGGACGCCGCGCTCGGTCGCGTAGTCGGTCACGTCTCCCTCGGTGGGCGCTTCGCACTCGCGCAGCGCCGACAGGACGATCTCCGTTCGGCTCTGTCCGCCGCCAGCGCCGCCTTCGGACCGCTCGGCGGCGGCCGCGACTTCCTCCGTGTCGACGCCGGCCGCTTCGAGCACCGCCTCGTCGCTCGGACCGGCGTCGTCGAGTCGCCCCTCCATCTCGGAAAACGAATCGAGTTCGGCGAACGCATCACCGTGGTCCTGCCGGTTGGCCAGCATCGACGACCGGACCTCGCGAGCGTGGTCCTCGTCGTCGGTCTCGACGAACTTGCGGCGCTTCTCGTGCTTTCTGGTCGTGCCACAGCGGGGACACTGCGTAGTCTCGGGGCGGCCCTCGACGATCCACAGCGCCGAACAGTCGCTACACCCCACGACGGCGTACATACTCACCGTTGGGACGGTCGCCGATTGAATCTGGCGGTCACACCGGCAGGGCGGCCAGCAGCGTCTCGGGAGCCGCCGCCATCTCGTCACCGTAGACGAGACCGATGTACAGGAACAGGACGAGCGTCGAGTTGTAGACGCCGTGGATCACCGCCGGAACGACGATGTTGTCCGTGTACTCGTAGCTCGTGCCAAACACCAGCGCCGGCCACAGCAACACGACCAGCACGAGCGCGTTCCCGACGGTCGACCCGCCGACCAGTGCGAACCCGTGCATCCCGGCGAAAGCGGCGCTGGCAAGGAGGATCGCGACCGCTGGACTGAGGACCTCTCGGAGGCGACCCTGGACGACGCCACGGAAGAGCAACTCCTCGCTGGGGCCGACGACGAACAGCATCACCGGGATCAGGTAGAGGACGATTCCGGGGTTCGCCATCGCGACCTCGCCGAGCTGGTTCTGTCCGGTCTCGACCTGTAGCTGTGAGAGGACGAGGAGGCCGACGAACACGCCCGCGAAGGCGGTACAGTACCCCCCGAAGATCACACCGAAATCGCGCAGGTCTGGCACGCCGTAACCGATGTCGAAGGGCGTCGATCCGGGTTCGAAACCCAGTCGCTCTCTGAGCTTCGGCCCGAGCGACGGTCTAGCGTTGACATACAGCATCGACACGCCGAAACAGCCGACGCCTTGAATGAAAAACAGCGAGAGGATCAGGAACTCGACGCTCGTCGGCTCGATGTCGAATCCGGCCAGAAGCAGCCCGAGTGCTGCGACGTTCGCCAGGAGGGCTCCCAGGAGCAAGCCGCCAGCGCCGAGTCCGAGCGCGGAGACCAGTGCGACGGCCGTTCGCTTCGATTGCTCGTTCATCTTGGTGGTACTCGATCCTTGGAGGCGACGGCATGAAAACTGTTCTCCAGTCCGCCGACGCGTCTCGGCTCGGATCTCCCCCACCGATCCCCCCGGTAGCCTTACCTGCCGCCCTCTACTCACTCCGACCATGCAGGTCTGTGACACCGCCGACAGCGAGTTCACCGAGGTCGTCGACGGCGTCCACATCGCGCCGCTGGCGGTCGGCGAGCGGATGAACGTCCAGCACTTCCACATCGAGCCGGGCGCGGTCGTCCCGAAGCACAGCCACCCCAACGAGCAGGTCGGTTTCGTCGCTCGCGGCACGTTCACGTTTCTCGTCGACGGCGAGGAACAGGTCGTCGGTGCCGGCGACTCCTACGTCGTCCCGGCCGAGGAGCCCCACGAGGCGGCCAATCGGACCGACGAGCCCGTTCGCGGGATCGACGTGTTCAGCCCGCCGCGCGACGAGCCAAACTGGGAGTGAGCGCAGCGTGACGCGGGACGCTGCCCGCGCCCGCTGGCCGGCTACTGCCAGTCGACCAGATCAGACTGGTAGTAGTTGACGTTCGCCTGCGCCCAGCGTGGGCCCTGTAGGGCCAGACGCTGGCTGAACGCGTCGAAGTCGCCGATATCTGACGACGACGACCAGCCCAGTTCCGCGATGGCCGCCAGCCGCGGGAACACCATGTACTCGATGTCGTCCTGGGTCTCGACGAACTCCGTCCACAGCGGTGCCTCGACGCCGGCGACAGAGGACTCGTCGACGCCGTCGATGTAGCTGCCCGGATCCCAGGTGTAGGCGTCCTCGACCGAGACCGGTCCCGCCCAGTCCTGGCCCACACCGTCCTGATAGTTGTAGTCTTGATCGAGGTACGAGAGGTGGGCAGGCGAGGCGATGACGTCGTTGCCCTCGCTGGCCCGGGCCGCGACCTCCGGGGCCTGTGCGTCGGTCCCCCAGTACTGGAGGAGCGCAGACGTAACGGGCTCCGTGCTGGCGATCTGGTGCCATCCGATGGGGGTCTTTCCGGCGTCCTCGATCATCGGGAGAACCGCGTCCATGAACTCCTCGTACTTGGCATCCGACAGCACGTCGGCTTCGTCGCCCCCGACGTGGAAGTACGGGCCGTCCGTCATCTCGGCGACCGCGCTGATGACCTCCGACGCGAACTGGAGGCTCGTCTCCTTGTGCTCGTCGTCCATGCACAGCGTGGTGTCGCCGACGTTGATGCCGGTGTCTTCCTCGCGTTTCGTGTCGTCGCAGTTCAGTTCCGCGTACGACTCCAGGGCCGCCCCGGTGTGGCCGGGCATGTCGATCTCTGGGACGACTGTCATGTGGCGGTCCTGCGCGTACTGGATGATCTCCTGGTAGTCGGCCTTCGTGAAGTAGCCGCCGGGCCCGCCGTCGACCTCCGAGTCCGCCCCTTCGTCGGTGAGGTTCGGCCAGTCGTCGATCTCGATACGCCAGCCCTGGTCGTCGGTCAGGTGCAGGTGCAGGTGGTTGATCTTGTAGGCCGCCACCTGGTCGATGAACTCCTTGACGACCGACTTGTCGAAGAAGTGCCGTGCCACGTCGAGCATCGCGCCGCGGTACTCGAAGCGCGGTGTGTCGGTGACCGAACCGCCGGGGACGACCCAGTCGACGGACTGCTCGGTGTCGGCCTCGACCGCTGCCGGGAGTACCTGGCGAAGCGACTGGACGCCGTAGAACAGCCCCGCGGCCTCGTTGGCTCGGATCGTGACGCCGTCGCTGTCGACGCTCAGCTCGTAGCCCTCGTCGCCGACCGACGAGGGAGCGCCGTTGAGCAACAGCGCGATGCTGTCCGCGGACGCGGACGAGCCACTCTCGACGGACAGATCGAAGCCGGTCGCCGGCCCCAGCAGGTCGGCGAGGGACTGTCCGACTTCGGTGCCGCTGCCCTCGGCGACGATCGTCGTCGAGGACGTGATCTCGAAGCCGTCGTCGTCGGTCGCGACGCTGTCGGGCTTCGGCACGAGATCGGCCAGCGTCTTCGTGACTGGCTCGGGCGGCCCACAGGCGGTGAGCTGCTTCCAGGGACTGCCATCGCTACTGGGCTCGTCGCCCTTGCTCCACCACTTGGCCTCCCAGAGCGTGCCGTCGTAGATGACCTGGTCGCCGCCGGTGTACGTCGCTCCGGAGTCCCACTCCGAGACGCCGCTACACTCGCCGCCGTCGCCGCCGACGCTGACTGTCGTCGCGTTGGTGTCGGTCGCACCGTCGTCGTCGGTGACGGTGAGTGTGATCGTGTACTCGCCCGACGAGTCGTACGTGTGGGTCGCGGTCTGACCGCTGGCAGTCGCGTCGTCGCCGAAGTCCCAGGCGTACGACGAGATCGACCCGTCGGCGTCCGAGGAGTCGGCGGCGTCGACGGTCACCGACTCGCCCGTCGTCGGCGAGGACGGCGAGACGGTGAACGACGCGTTCGGAGCCTCGTTGTCGCTCTCCGAGACGGACACCGTCGTCGATGCCGTTCCGCTCGCGCCGTCGTCGTCGGTGACGGTGAGTGTGACCGTGTAATCGCCTGCAGAGCCATAGATGTGACTCGCGGTCTCTCCGGTCGCCGTGTCGCCGTCGCCAAAGTCCCAGGCGTACGAACTGACGGAGCCGTCCGGATCTGACGAGCCCGACGCGTCGAAGGTGACGGACTCGCCGGGCGCGGGTGTACTGATGCTCGCCGTGAACGACGCGACCGGAGCCTCGTTCTCGGTGTCGCCACCGCAGTCGCCGATCTTCGTCCAGACCGAGTCGCTCTCTTCGGGTTCGTTGGCCTGGGTCCACCACTCGGCTTCCCAGAGACCGTCGTCGTAAACGACGCGGTCGCCGCCGTTGTAGGCGGTGCCGGATTGCCACTGCTGAACGTCGCTGCAATCTGCTGCCGATGCGGTCCCGCTGACGCCGATCGCCAGCGCAGACAGTGCCGATGCCTTCCGTAGGATGTTACGTCGTGTCTCTCTCATGTGTTCGAATGTCGCCTTCGGCAGTCGCCCGCTGGCCGGGTCGGGCCGACCGACAGTCTGCGCGACCGCTCGGTGTCCACATCCCCCAACCGGGCCGGCTGCGATCCGAAGCGTCTGTCGTTGATCGTCTCACTGTGCTCGAACTGACGGATCACACGCCAGCCAACCCTATCCACGAACCCTCCCGTATTAGTATATTTTTATTATATTTTTATATAAAGATCTATGGATGTGTACTGAACCGGGGCGGCGTCCGGCGAGGCCGTGCCAGTCGAGTGCGAAAGTGAACGGACGAGAGTGGATGTGTCCTGTCTGTAGGGACTGATGTAGACGCTCGCATCGATCCGAGACGAGAGAACAGTCGAACGGCGACGGCGTCGGTGGCGCGAGCGTCTCGCCGTTCACGCGGTGACACGTAGCGGGCGGAAGCCACCCGTTCACGGCTGGCAGGGTGTCAAGCCGCGCGAGTCAGGCGACTCGCTTACGCGAGCTTCTCGATGTCGTCAGAACGCAGGACGTTCTGACTGCCCGAAAAACTGGCCTTAGGCCAACTTTTCGATGTTTTCGACGATGGAGTCCGAGTACTCCTCGGTGCCGAGCTTCTCGGCGTCTTCGAGCTGGCGTTCGAGGTCGTAGGTGACCGTGCCCGAGGAGATCGTCTCCTCGACGGCGTCGCGAACGAGGTCGGCTGCGTCCTTCCAGCCCATGTAGTCGAACATCAGACGGCCCGAGAGGATCATCGCGGTCGGGTTGGCCATGTTCTGGCCGGCGCGCTTCGGGGCCGAGCCGTGGACGGGCTCTGCGAGCACGCGGGCGTCACCGAAGTTCGCACCGGGTGCGATGCCGAGGCCGCCGATCTGTGCGCCGGCGGCGTCCGAGAGGTAGTCGCCGTTGAGGTTCGGCATGGCGAGAACGCTGAACTCGTCGGTCCGGAGCTGCATCCACTGGAGCATCGCGTCGGCGAGTCGGGACTCGACCATGACGGCGTCCTCGGGGATGTCGATCTCGTCCTGGGTCTCCCAGAGGGAGTCGGGTGCCGCGAAGACCTCCTCGTCGGGGTACTCCTCGTCGGCGACTTCCATACCCCACTCGGTGAACTGGCCCTCGGTGAACTTCATGATGTTGCCCTTGCCGACGAGCGTGACCTTGTCGCGGTCGTGCTCGATGGCGTAGTCGATGGCCTTGCGGACCAGCCGCTTGGAACCGAACTCGGTGATCGGCTTGATGCCGATGCCGATCGGGCCGTCGTGCATCACGTCGTCGAAGCCCATGTCCTCCTCGACGAACTCTCGGACCTGCTCGACCTCTTCGGTGCCGGCCTCCCACTCGATGCCGGCGTAGACGTCTTCCGTGTTCTCACGGAAGGTGACCATGTCCATCTCCTCGGGCGCTTTCATCGGCGACGGGACGCCGTCGAGGTAGTAGGTCGGTCGGACGTTCGAGTAGAAGTCCAGCGTCTGGCGCAGCGCGACGTTGAGCGAGCGGAAGCCAGATCCGACGGGGGTCGTCAGCGGCCCCTTGATGGCGACGCGGTGCTCGTCGATCGCGTTGACGGTGTCGTCGGGCATGTTCTCGTCGTACTTCTCCCGTGCGGACTCACCGGCGAAGACGCGCATCCACGAAATCTCGCGGCCTGTGGCGTTCGCGGCGGCCTCCAGCACCTTCTGGGCGGCCGGTCCCACGTCCTTCCCGATGCCGTCCCCGTGGATGATGGGGACGATCGGATTCTCCGGAATGTCGAGCTCGTCGTTGTCCTCGTCGACGACCTCGATCTTCTCGCCTTCGGCAGGCACCTCGACCTTGTCGTAATCGTAGCTCATACCCGGCCAATCGAAAGTCGCGCCTAAAGGAGTGCCGCTTTCCGCGAGGGCGTGGTAACAGGGAACACAGGCCCTCTCCGCTTCGTTCGCCCGGTCGCTTTTGGCCGTGGCGGCGCTCGACTCCCATATGGATCTGATCGTCCACGGCGGCGCTGGATCGGCCCCCGACGAACCCACGGCCCGGCAGGCGGTCCTCGACGACGCCGCTCGTGCGGGTAGCGACGCCGCGTCGCCACTCGACGCGGTCCGGGACGCGGTCGCCGTCCTGGAGTCGAACCCCCGCTTCAACGCTGGCGTCGGAAGCACCGTCCAGAGCGACGGCGTCGTCCGGACGGACGCGAGCGTGATGACCGACGACGGTCTCGCCGGGGCCGCCTGCGCGATGCCCGGTGTCGAACACGCCGTCGACGTGGCGCGAGCGGTCGCGACGGAGACGCCCCACGTCTTGCTGGCCGGCGACCGCGCCGTCGAGTTCGCGGCGACGGTCGGCGTCGAGACGGACGGAGACCTGTGGACGGAGCGCACGCGAGAGCGCTGGCGGGCGGCCGATCCGCCGGGCGGAGACGCTGCCGAGCAACTGGCGTGGGTCCGCGAGCGGTTCGGTGCGAGCCACGACACGGTCGGTGCGGTCGCGACCGACGGTGATCGAGTGGCGGCCGCGACCTCGACGGGCGGCCGGTGGTTCGCGCTGGCCGGCCGCGTCGGCGACGTGCCACAGCTCGGGGCCGGTGTCTACGCCGACGAGCGAGGGGCCGCGAGCGCTACCGGCGAGGGAGAGGCGATCGCTCGGTTCGGACTCGCGAAAGAGGCCGTTCGGGCGCTCGATCGACACGGCCCGAGCCAGGCCGCTCAGACGGCCGTGGACGCCTTCGCGGACGCGACCGGCGGCCGAGCGGGCGTGATCGTCCTCGACCACGCCGGCCGCGTCGGTGCGGCCGAAAACACCGACGCGATGCAGACGGCCACGCGGTAGGGCGGGTCGCTACTCGTCCCAGGGGTCGAGCTTGTTGTCGTACTGCGGTTCGCTGTCGAAGCGCTCGACGACGGCGAGCAACCCGGTCACGACGGCCACGCCCGCGGCGGCGCTCGCGAAGACGACGACGCCCGACCAGAGATCGCGGGTCACGATGACAGCGGCCGTCGCCAGGAGCACGAGCCCCCACAGGAGCGTGCTGGCGTAGATCGGTCCCTCACGGTTGGTAGCCATTACACCCCTATTCACGTACAACGGCAAACCCTTTGCCCCACAGTTCCGAACCCACACCCATGACAGACGTGGACCTGGCCGCCGAGAAGTACGAGAAACACCGCGAGGCCGGAGAGATCCTGGCACAGGTACGCAACGAGGCCGCCGATCGACTCGAAGTGGGGACCGGCTACCTCGAAATTTCCGAGTGGGCCGAAGACCGGATCCGGGAACTGGGCGGCGAGCCCGCCTTCCCGGTCAACGTCAGCGTCGACCACGAGGCCGCCCACGGGGCCGCTGGACCGGACGACGACCGCACCGTCGGCGAGCAGATGGTGAAACTGGACATCGGCGTCCACATCGACGGGTGGCTGGCAGACACGGCCGTCACGGTCGATCTCTCGGGCAACGACGAGCTGAAGACCGCCGCCGACGAGGCGCTCGCCGCTGCACTGGAGACCATCGAGGCCGGCGTCGAGACCGGCGAAGTCGGGGCCGCCATCGAGGACGCTATCGACGGGTACGGCTACAATCCCGTCGTCAACCTCACGGGCCACGGGCTGGGCCACTGGGAGCAACACACCGAGCCGAACGTCCCCAACCGGTCGATTCCCGGCGGTGCGACCCTGGAGGCTGGACAGGTCGTCGCGATCGAGCCGTTCGCCACGACCGGGACGGGGAAGGTCAACGAAGGTGCGGCCGAAGAGATCTACTCGCTGGAACGGGAGGGGTCGGTCCGCAACCGCGAGGCCCGACAGGCGCTCGACCAGATCACCGAGGAGTTCAAAACCCTGCCGTTCGCGGCCCGGTGGCTCGACGTCTCCCGTCCGGGGATGGCGCTCCGTCGCCTGAAACAGCAGGATATCGTTCACGGCTACCCGGTCCTCCAGGAAGCCGAGGGCGAACTCGTCAGCCAGAGAGAACACACCATCATCGTCACCGAAGACGGCTGTGAAGTGACGACGCGGCTCGACTGACGCGCTCTCGGTGGACCGCAGTCGAGTGCGCTGGCGCTCGACGGTGAGCGCTCAAAAGGCGGCGCGGGTGGTGGGTGGTGCCGGGATGTCCGTTGCGTACGGATTCTCGTCGCCGTTTTCCCGGTCGACCGCACGTCGGCGTGCGATCGATCCGGTGCAGACCGACACTACTCCGTCAGGCGTTGTTCATTCGCGTCTCTGTCGTGGTGCCACAGACTCGACACTCACTGACGCGATACGGTTCCCGCGAGAACGCCGCGTTCTTCGATTTGGTGCTTTCGGTCAGTATCTGGACGGAGACGTCGTGTGGCGTCGTTCGTTCACACGTCGAGCACGGCTCCGACATGTGGGTGTCGGTGTCTGTGACTGCCATCCCGATTCGACTAACGGGAGAGATAGTCATAAAAACCTCCAACGGTTCGGGCCTGTTTAGACCGTTCGCTCTTGCTCAAGCTAGCGAAAAGACTCCGTTGTATGGAAAGCATCCCGTCTCCTGCTATCAGCTGTGACCAAACAACCAGCATTCGGCGGGATGCTTCAGCAACTTGTATCGCTTGGCGCTTTGGAGTTTCGGCCCGAGCCGCTCGACGCCATCGTCGAGCGGCGTCTCAAGACCATCTGGGAACAGGCACCCTGTCCTGATTGTGGCGCGACAACCATCCGAACCTACGACGATCTCGACCGTATCTGGTGCCGTGGCTGCGGCTTCATGAGTACCTACACGNTCGGTACACCGTTCTACGACGCGGAACTCGCCCCCGGCGAGTTCCTCGTCGCCTTCGTCCTCTACGCTGATTCGTTGCTCAGTATCAATCAAATTGCTTCCCTACTTGATCGGGCGTACAATACGATTCACTCGGCGATTCGTGACGTGGAAGCCGCGTTCCAGCGCGGCTTCCCCGTCGTCTGGGATCGCATCGATCACACTCTCGACGGGCCAACGCAGGTCGATGAAACCCAGCAGGTCTGCTCTGGGTACAAGGGACGCGACCCACCGCGGGACGGTCTGTCCCGCGGCGGGTCGCCAGAGGGCGGTCGCACACGCTGGAGCGGTGAGCAGGGTGATGAACTGACGCTCGTCGCGGCCTGCCGCGACGTGCTTCGCGTGGTTTCTGCTGAGGAAGGAACGAAGTTCAAGGACGAACTCAAGCCAGTGATCGAAGAAGCTGAAGACCTCTCCCAGCGACTGGGAGAGGTCTGGACGGATGAGTACCCGCCGTATCAACAGATGGAGCACGACCACAGAACGGTGGTTCACGACGAAGCATACGTCTCAGATGCGGGTGTTCACACCAACCAAGCTGAGTGTCTCTGGTCGTTGTTGCAACCGTGGATCGAGAAATTCCGCGGCCTGTCCAAGCAGGGCTTGGAACAGGCCGCTCGTACCTACGGCTTCCTGCGGTCATTGAATCTCGCTGGCGCACCAATCCACGGACTCGTTGACTGCTTCGCTGCCGATATTTTTCGCCAGTCTGCGTAAGAGCGAATTGGCAATTTGATTCGCTTGAGTCATAATGGCTGAAAAAGTCTTGAGTTTGGACCGAATCTGATTTTTCACCCGGCGAGAATTCGCCAGTTAAATCATTTGCTTTGAGTTTAAAGCCCGCATGCTCAGCGAGAGCATACGCTTCCTCAAAGTTTTGGTTAGCAACCGCCGTCTGGATTTGACTCCGAATATGCTTTTTATGTCTCCCACGACTCCCTTGTCCCGAGACAGTTGCGCTAATGAATGGTACTGATAGGGCGGTACCTGCGGTCTTTAGAATCGATCTTCGATCCATATTGCAGATTGCCATTCGTATAGACATGTATTAAATGTATGTAATTAGGATACAATTCCTATAGTATACCACAAAATATTTATGTATGTTGATAATTACTTTAGGTATGGATGAAATCAAAGGATACCTATCAATTATAACAATTCTCCTCGGAATTCAGACACTCAACGCGGTTTCTGATAACACGAGCAGTCTTTTTACTGAAGTTGGAGCAGCCCTCTCCATCTTAGTGATACTTCTTGTCCCAATTTTCCTCCTCGGAAAAGCAGTCTACTCGAAATTGCGATAATATAATCTTCTGATGAATTTAAGTATGTAGTAACAAAATGGCTCGTCGCGCGGCGATACCCCGACGAGCCGTTAGCCCCACAGGGGTACAGGGTCGTCGAGCGAGAGACCGAGCTCTCGTTCGGAAGTTAGCCGGTGAGCGTCTCGATCGTCAGCCGGTCGTAGCCCAGCCCCTCGTGGACAGCGAGCTCCAGGGCGTTGACGAGGTAGTGGGCGACAACGACCACGAGCAGGCTGTCGGTGAGGACGAACCCGGCCGCCAGCGCCAGTCCGAGTCCACCGGTGACGAGCATGCCGACCTTGCCCTGTGCGCCGTGGGCGGCACCGAAGACGACCGATGAGACGACTGCGAGCAGCCACGGCGAGACGGGGAAGCCCGTGGCCAGCACACCGATCGCGGCCCCCCGGAAGACGACCTCCTCGACGACGGCGACGGTCGGCAGCGCGACGCCGAGCAGCAGCACCCATCCACCCAGTGAGTCGGGGGCGAGCAGTTCGCGGACGGCCTCGTCGTAGCCCGCACCGGTCGCGTCGGCGACGGCACCCGCGGCTTCGTTGGCCAGCCAGAGGGCGACGCCGAAGCCGATCCCGACGGCGACGCCGGGGAGCCCACGGGCGAGCGCGGTCTCGGGGATCCCGAGCGCCCACGGCGGGATCGAGAAGTACAGCGCAGCCCCGACGACGACCGCGCCGAACAGCCCCTGGGTCACGACGACGTTGGCGAGCAAGGCTCCGGGCGACAGCCGCGCTCGCGGGTCCGCCACCGGCCGCTCGAAGCGCGGCACGACCGGGTCGGTCGGTCGCGGATCGCGTGGCGAGGGCTCCCTAAAGCGGACGGGGGCGTCCTCGCCACTCAGGGCCGACTGGGACGCTCTCGCGAGTGCGAGAAGCAAGAACAGAGAGACGGCGAGCAGGCCGGCGAAGGCGGCCCACCGCGCCACGGTTCTACTGCGGGCTGGGTGAGCCGCTGCCCTGGCCCACTTCGCGTTCGAGCGCTTTGCCGGTGATGGACTTGAGCCGGTCGACCAGCGAGTCCTTCTCGGGCTCGCCGGCCAGGGCCACTTCCAGCACCTCGGAGATGTGCGAGACCGGGACGATCTCGATCATCTCCTCGTACTCCTCTTCGATCATCACGTCCTGGGTGTTTGCCTCGGGGATGATGACCGTATCGAGCCCGGACTTGGCCGCGGCCTCGATCTTGTGGGTCACGCCGCCGACGGGCAACACGTCGCCCCGCACCGACAGCGAGCCGGTCATCGCGAGGTTCTGCTCGATCGGGACGTCCTCCAGCGCGGAGATGACCGCCGTCGCGACCGTGATCGAGGCGGAGTCGCCGTCGACACCGCCCTCGCCGGCCTGGACGAACTGGATGTGAACGTCCTTTTCGGAGATGTCCTCGTCCGAGAACTTCTTGATGATCGCCGAGACGTTCTGGACCGCCTCCTCGGCCATCTCCTTGAGCTGGCCGGTGGCGATCACCTGACCGGGACCCTGCGAGGGCGTGACCTCCGCCATGACCGGGAGGACGATCCCGCTGTCCTCGCCCATCACGGCCAGACCGTTGACGCGGCCGACCACGTCGCCCTCGTTGACGGTCAGTTCGTAGTCCTTGCGGCGTTCGATGTAGTCGTCTGCGAGCTGTTGCTCGATGGAGCGACTCCGGCCTTTCGCTTCGAGCACGTCTTCGCGCGTGGTCACGTCGGCGTCTTCCGCACGCGCGATGTCGCCAGCGACGCGGACGAGGCCGCCGAGTTCTCGCAGTTTGAGGGTGAGGTGATCCTTGCGGCCCGCACGACGCTGTGCCTCAAGGATGATCTCCTCGACGGCCTCGCGGTCGAAGTGCGGCAGTCGTCCGTCGTTTTCGACCTCCTGTGCGATAAATCGCGTGAGCTTGCGGCGCATCTCTGGGGTGTCCTCGATGGTGTCGTCCATGTACACCTCGTAGCCGTACCCCTTGATCCGCGAGCGCAGGGCGGGGTGCATGTTCTCCATCGCGTCGAGGTTCCCCGCCGCGATCATGATGAAGTCACAGGGGACCGGTTCGGTCTGGACCATCGCGCCCGAGGAGCGCTCGGACTGGCCCGTGATCGAGAACTCGCCCTCCTGAATCGCGGTCATCAGCTTCTGCTGGCTGCGGATGTCCAGCGTGTTCATCTCGTCGATGTAGAGGACGCCCTTGTTGGCCTTGTGGATCGCGCCGGCCTCGACGCGGTCGTGGCTGGGCGTCTCCATCCCACCGGACTGGAACGGGTCGTGGCGAACGTCGCCCAGCAGCGCACCGGCGTGGGCACCGGTCGCGTCCTCGAAGGGCGCGGTGGTCTGGTTCGCGCGGTTGACCAGCAGGTTCGGGATCATCGAGTCGTTGCCACGCGAGCCATAGCGGAAGGCCAGGTAGATGACACCGGCCGCGAGGATCCCCAGCAGGACCGACCCCTGGATGATCAGCGCGTAGCCGATGATGATGGCGATGATGATCCACATCAGGAAGGTCCGCATCTGGTTGCGCTTGCGGGCCTCCTCCTTGTGGGCGTCGACGATCTGCTCGCCCTTCCCGGCGGGGACGGTCCGAACCTTCGGCTCGTTTCCGTCGTCCGGGTTGTGGTAGACCAGAACGTCCTGTAGTTCCTCTTTCGGGAGCAGTTGGCTCATCGCTTTGGCCAGCATCGACTTGCCCGTCCCGGGCGAGCCGATCATCATCACGTGACGGCGCTGTTTGGCTGCCTTTTTGATGACGTCACGGGCGTGGTCCTGCCCGATGACCTGATCGACGAGTCGGTCGGGGACTTCGATGTCGCTGGTCGACTCGATGCCGAGCCCACCGAGGAGCCCGTCTTCGTCGTCGAGGGACGCGCCGCTCTCGACTTCGACCTCACTGCCGAGGTTGTCGAGGCCGCCACTTTCGGCCCCGCCACCCTCTTCAGTGTCACCAGCGTCGTCGGCTGCGCTGGGGTCGTCGTCTTCGGGCGGCGTCCCGGTCACCTCCCGCTCGTCGTCGGGAGTGTCGTCGATCTCGGTATTGTCGCTCATACAAACGTTGCTAACACCAGATTGGAGGGACTGTCTACTGATATACTTTCTCCCCGCGACCGTGCTTGCCACACGAGTGGAACCGCAAGAGGGGAGCCGATTGTTGAGCAGAGAGACCACTCGTCGGGTTTATCATTTCCGACACCCAGAGATGGGGTATGCGGGGTTTCTACATCGGGCGATTCCAGCCGTACCACAACGGCCACCACACGGTCGTCGAGGAGATCGCGACCGAGGTCGACGAGCTCGTCCTGGGAATCGGAAGCGCGGGCGATTCGCATACGGACCACGATCCGTTCACTGCCGGCGAGCGAATCATGATGATCACGCGCGCGGTCCGCGAGTTCGAGCGCGCGAACGACCTGGTCACGTACGTGGTCCCCATCGAGGACCTGAACCGCAACTCGGTGTGGGTGAGCCACGTCCAGAGCATGTCGCCGACATTCGACGTGGCCTACTCCAACAACCCGCTGGTGATCCAGCTGTTCGAGGAGGCGGGCATCGAGGTCCGACAGTCGAAGATGTTCGACCGAGAACGGCTGGAAGGCAGCGACATCCGGGAGGCGATGATCGAGGGGGACGCGTGGCGCGAACGCGTCCCCGACGCCGTCGTCGAGACGATCGAAGAGGTACACGGCGTCCAGCGGATCCGGACCGTCGCCAAAGACGACGTGGTCGAACGCTGGGAAGTCGGTGACGGGGAGTGATGATCACGCTCAGTAGCGACTTCGGTTCGCCGTACCCCGCGGCGATGAAGGGCGTCATCCTCCGGGACAGCGACGCGCGCATCGTCGACGTGAGCCACGAGTTCCCGCGACAGGACGTGCCCGGCGCGGCGTTCTGGCTCCGGGAGGTGCTGCCGTACTTCCCGCCGGCAGTCCACTGTGTCGTGGTCGATCCCGGCGTCGGGACAGACCGGGCGGCGATCGTCGTTCGGGTCGGCGACCACGCGATCGTCGCGCCGGACAACGGCGTCGCGCTCCCGGCCGCCAGGGCGATCGCGGACGACGGCGACGTGATCGAGGTCTTCGAAATCGAGACCGACGAGCCGGCGAGTGCGACCTTCCACGGCCGAGACGTGTTCGCGCCGATGGCGGCCGCCGTCCACGAGATCGGTGTCGACTCCCTCCACGAGGTCGCGGATCTCGTCCGGGCCGACGGCTACGAAGAGCTCGCTTTCCCGGAGCCGACCGTGAGTCAGACCGGTGCCAGCGGCGCGGTGCTCGTCGTCGACGGTTTCGGGAACGCGATCACGAACGTCCCCGGCGACGCGATCGATGACCGATTCGGCCAGCAGGTCCGGATCAACGGCGAGCCCGCACCGGTCAGACGGACGTACGCGACGGTGGACCCGGGCCAGCGACTCGTCACCGTCGGCAGCCACGGCAACGTCGAGCTCGCGGTGAATCGCGGGCGCGGAGACGAGGCCTTCCGCGTCGGCGCTGGCGATCGGGTGGAGCTGTCGTACTAGTTTTAGGCGCTCCGAAAAACCGACAGGCTTATTACTTTTAGGCTGTCCTAAACAAATGCGTGGGTCGCCGACGGTCGTGATCGTTCCCTGGTTCCGGGAACACACTCCGTGGAGGCCGTCGAGCCCCACCGTGTCAGGTCCCAGTTGCATCGTCGGCCACCGTGGCCATACCCTGGCGGCTGTGGGCATCGCTGCCGCCACCGTCTGTCCCTCTATCCACCACCCTCAGTTTTTAGGCTCGCCAAAAATTCGACGGTCTTATGTACTTTAGGCGTGCCAAAACTACGTATGCAACACAGAAGAGACGTGCTCGCGAGTCTCGGCGTCGCACTGTCGACTGCACTTGCCGGCTGTTCGGAAGACACCGACGGCGAGACCGTCAACGAGAGCAGCGACGAAGCGACCGAGACGGACCGGACACAGTCGAGTGGCCCCGAACTCGCGGCTTCGGCCCAGCTCAACGTCTACCGCGCCCGGCTCTTCGACGCCGTCGCGCTCGGTCGTGCCGGCCAGACTGCCGCGGGAGCGTCCGTCGCCCAGTCGATCTTCCAGCGGTTCGAGAACGCGACCGGGGAGTACGGCGCTCACGAGACGCTGGAACGGACCAGCGAGTCGGCCTACGAGGGATTCGAGAGCGCGCTCGGGGAGCTCCGGTCGACGCTCGAAGACGGCGACACCGACGCCGCCGCCGAGGCGGCGACGACGGCCAGCGACCAGCTTCAGATCGCCCAGCAGGCCCTGATCGGCGACGACGCCACGCGCGCCCTCGACGCGCTCCTCCTCGGGAGCCGCGCCGCCAACGCCCGCGTACTGGGGGAGGCTGGTCACTTCGAGGCGGCGGCGACCGTGGCCACCGAAACGACCGAGCGGTTCGAAGACACGCTGGTCTACGGCGCACTCGAAAGCGCCGACGAGAGTGCCTACGAGGACTTCGAGTCCGGGCTGGCGTCGATCCGGCACGCCGCCGGCGAGGGGGACGCCGAGGGCGTGACCGACGCCGTCGCCGCGGCCCAGTCGGCGGCGGTGGCGGGTGCCTACGCGCTGGGAACCGAGTCGGTTGCCGGGACCGGTCACCTCGCAGCGATGCAGTCAGTGGGGTACGACGCCGCGGCACTCGCCGGTCTCGGCGGCCCGAGCGAGGCGCTGGCCCACGCGACGACGCTGACCACCTACCGGGCGCGGATCCGGGACGCGGCGTGGCTGGCCGACGCCGACGAGGGGGCGACGGCGGGCACGGTCGTCGGGAACGTCTTCGCGGACTTCGAGGGCGCGCGTGCCCACGAGGCGCTGGAAGAGGCCGACCACGAGGCCTACGAGGGGTTCGAGAGCGGCCTGGAGTCGCTCCAGTCGGCCGTCGAGAACGGCGAAGGCGTCGACGACGCCCTCGCCACGGTGGACGAACACCTCCGGACCGGCGTCGCGACGCTGGCCGGCGACCACGCCCCGGTCCTGCAGGCCGGCTTCTTCCGGGCGCGTCTCGCCGACGCACGCGAACGCTACGAGCGAGGTGCGCCCTCGGTCGCCGCGTCGATCACCCGGGAGCTGTTCGAGCGGTTCGAGGCCGACGAGCTCGGGTTCCACGAGACGCTCGAAGAGGCCAGCGAGGAGCTCTACCACCGCTTCGAGGAGGAGCACCTGGCCGGCCTGATCGAGGCCTACGAGAGCGACGACAGCGAGGCGGTCACCACCCACCACGAGGGCGCGCTCGACGCGCTCCTGGAGTTCGAGGCCACCACCGGGGACAGCGCCGCGAGCGCGGCCGAGACCGCGTACTTCGTCGCTCGCGGATTCGACAGCGCTACCGTCGCCACGCTGGGCGACAGCGAGCGCGCGGCGACGATTCCACGGGCCGCCTTCGAGCACTTCGAGAGCGGTGCAGCGGGCTACCACGAGGCACTGGAACACGCCGACCACGAGACCTACGAGACGTTCGAGTCCGATCTGGGCGCGATCCGGTCGACCGCGGAGTCGGGCGGCGACGTGCGCAGTGCCGTCCAGACGTTCGTGAGCACCGCGATCGACGGCGTCTACGCCATCGTCGGCGCTGCCGGCGGCTCGAACGGCGCGGCCGCTGCCGCCATCGTACAGGACGTGTACGCCACCTTCGAGGAGGCCCGCGTCCACGAGGCGCTGGAAGAAGCCGACCACGAGGCCTACGAAGGATTCGAGGCGGCGCTGGAAGCGTACGCGGACGGACTGGACGGCGAGGGCGACGTGCCCGTCGGTCGCCTCGCAGACGCGACGCTGCGCGCTCAGTTCGCCGTCGCGGGTGCGCTCGACGACGCTCCCGTCGGCCAGGACGGCGAGGGGAGCGCCGAGACGGAAGAGACCGAATCGTCGCTGGAAGGGGGCCCGAACGTCGTCGACGGCGTCCCGGACGACGCCGACCACGTCGTCTCGATGCAAGCAGTGGCCTTCGAGCCGGCCGAGTTGACCGTCTCGGTCGGCGATACGGTCGCCTTCGAGCACGTCGCCGGTGAAGCCCACAACGTGGTGGCCCGAGAGGAAGCGCTCCCGGCGGACGCGAGCTACTGGGCCTCCGGCGACTTCGACTCCGAGACGGCCGCAGTCGAGGGATGGGATAACGGACAGGGTGCCGTCCAGTCGGGTCAGTCCTACGTCCACACCTTCGAGACGGCCGGCGAACACCCCTACTACTGTGTCCCACACGAGATGGCGGGCATGGAAGGCACGATCGTCGTCGAAGAGTAACGCCGCACCCTGTTTTTAGCTGAATTGAGGCGCTAAGCCCCCTTCCTCAGCGAGCGCCGACCGAACAGGAGGCGCAAGCAGGGAGGGGATACAGCGCCGCACAGTTCTCATACACAATTCGCCACACGGCGACGGTGCGGTCTGTGTGGCGGGCGGCTCGATTCGTGGGACAGCCGTCGCTACTCCGGCAGTCGAAAAAAGTCGAAGGTGGTCGTCGACGGGCGTCGTTACGCGTCCGAGGAGATGACGTCGTCGATCCGGGCGATCATCGTCGCGGCCTCGGTCGCGCTCTCGACGGCCTCGCGCTTGACCGCGGCGGGGTCGATGACGCCGTAGTCGATCGGGTCGTCGATGACGCCGGTCTGGCCCTCGCTGATGATGCCCGCGATGCCCTCACTCTCGTGTTCGGCGCGCAGGTCGACCAGCGCGTCGATCGGGTCCATGCCCGTGTTCTCCGCGAGCGTGCGCGGGATCACGTCGACGGCGTCGGCGAAGGACTCGACGGCGAGTTGCTTGCGGCCCTCGATGGACGCGGCCTCGCTCCGGATGTGGTCCGCGATGGCGATCTCGGTCGCACCGGCACCGGGGACGACGCCGCCCTTGTCGAGTGCGGCGACGACCACGTCGAGCGCGTCGTTGAGCGCGCGTTCGAGTTCGTCCGTGACGTGGTCGGTCCCGCCGCGGGCGAAGATCGTCACCGTCTCGGAGCTGGCACCGCCCTGCACGAAGGCCAGTTCCTCGTCGCCGTACTTCTGGACGCTCACGTCCTTGGCCTCGCCGAGGTCGTCGGCCTCCAGCGTGTCGACGGAGCCGACGCGGCTCGCGCCGGTGGTGTGGGTCACGTCCTGGAGTTCGTCGCTGTCGACGCCGTCGAAGGCGACGATCCCCTCTTTGGAGAGCTGTGCGCCGACGCGGTCGTCGACGTCACCGGAGACGAACACGACGTCTGCGCCGACCGCTGCGATGGCCTCGGCGTAGCTCGACAGCTCTTCCTCTTCGGCCTCGATGGCGGCGTTGAGCTGGTCGACGCTGGAGACGTTGTACTCGGCGTCGATGTTGCTCTCCTGGACTTCGAGGTCGGCGTCGATCACGGCGATGGTCGCGTCGGCGACCGAGCTCGGCATGTTGCCGTGGACCGGCTCCTCCTCGATGATGATCCCCTCGACGAGCTCCGTCGCAGAGGAGGACGCGCCGGCCTGGCTCCGAATCGCGATCTGGTCACGCGTCGAGCCGGGGCCGTCGGTCGCCTGTCGGACGGCGGCGACGACGGTCTCGGCGAGTGCGCCGGCCTCCACGTCGCCGGTGCCCTTCCCCGTCATGGAGGACTCGGCGACGCTGGTCAGCGTCTCGTCGTCGATGTCGACGTCCAGCACTTCGGCGTCGATGGCTGCCTGGGCGAGCTGTGCCGCCTCGTGGTAGCCTTCGACGATCGTCGTCGGGTGGACGTCGTCTTCGAGCAGGTCCTCGGCCTGTGTCAGGAGCTGACCGGCCAGGACGGAGGCCGTCGTGGTGCCGTCACCGACCTCCTCTTCCTGGGTCTCGGCGACTTCGACGATCATCTGGGCCGCGGGATGCTCGATGTCCATCTCGTCGAGAATCGTCGCACCGTCGTTGGTGATGACGACATCGCCCGAGTCCGAGACGAGCATCTTGTCCATGCCACGGGGGCCGAGTGTCGTCCGTACGGACTCGGTGACTGCCTTCCCGGCGGCGATATTCGAACTCTGTGCGTCGTCTCCTTGCGTACGCTGGGCGTCCTCGTCGAGAATGAAGAGAGGCTGGCCACCCATGCGTCGCTGGCCGGACTGTGACATTGTTGTATACCTCACTTATGTGTCGTTAGCGGTTCTATATAAAACCATCGGTAAGAAGAGAGCCTCCGGGGACGCTCGCCGCCGCCCGATCGGCCGGACCGTCAACGCTTTACTACCCGAACCCGCCACGTTAGTGCAATGCTGGAGCTGGAGCACGGGTTCCGGGTCGTCGACGTACACGCGCGATTGGAGCCCGAGGCGTCGCGCCGTCCGCGGGAGGGGATGGGCGAGCCCGAACGGCTGGAACGCGAGATGCACCAGGCCGGTGTCGTCCGTGCCGTCGCGTACTCCGACTACCGCGAGCGCGGATATCTGAAGGCGAACAACGCCGTGGCCCGGATGACCGTCGGCCGTCCGATGGTCGCGTTCGCACGCGTCGACGGCGCTCGCGATCCCGGCGACGGGGCCGGCTCCCGGCTCAGGAACATCACGGCCTCGCGCGAGGAGTACCACACCTCGCCCGAAGACATCGAGCAGTACGCCTACGACGACCGATTCGTCGGGTTCAAGCTCCACCCCGCCAGAGACGGCCTCCCCGACGAGGCCGTCCTCGAAGCACTCGCCGCCGTCGACAAGCCGATCCTGGTGCACGGCGGCGAGGCGTTCCCGCCGAGCGCCGTCGAAGAGCACTTCCTGCAGTACGATCTGCCGGTGATCGTCGGCCACTTCGGCGCACACCCGCTGCGGCGCGATCTGATGCACGAGTCGATCGACCTCCTCGAAGCGTACGACCAGTGCTACCTCGAAACGAGCGCGGTCCGGTACCGAGACCCCCTGGAGCGAGCGATCATGGAACACCCGGATCGAGTCTGCTTCGGCAGCGGTGCGCCCAACGTCCACCCGAACGTCGCCGTCATGGAGATTCTGACCCTCGACGTGCCCGAAGACGCGATGAAGAAAGTCTTCTCGAACAACCCCGTTCGCGTCATCGAAGAACTCGCACCGTAGCGCCGGGAGCCGCCGGCCGATGTCGGTTAGGCCGTCGGGCCGTCGTCGCGGTCGTCGTACACCTCGACGGCGCGGTCTCTGCGTGCGGACCGACCGTTCGGATTGCGCCGCGGCGGGGCGTCGTGACGACGGGCCGTGACGCCGTCTTTCCCTCCGAGGGCGGTCCCGCGAAGGACGCGCCGGCCGGTCCCGAGCCACTGTGAGGGGTCGGTCTCCCCGCTGATCACGTCCAGCAGCGAGTCGACGGCGTCGCGACCGGCGTGGGCGACGACGCGCCGCGCGACGGTCGGGCGGACGCCGTAGTTTTTCACCAGCCGATAGGTCAGCGACCGGTACTTGGCGTGCCAGTCTTTCTGTCGGATCCCGCCGTCGGCCTCGAACTCGCTGCGGACGCACATCGCGCTCTCCCAGGTCACCTCGTGGTCGCTCTCTGCCAGTCGGTGGGCCAGATCGCGGCTCCCGCCGATGTCGAGGTACTCGTCGAAGCCGTCCAGTTCGTCCAGCACGCGGCTGGCGAACGCGACATTGCCGGGGTTGAAGTAGGTCACGTCACGCCCCGCGATCGTCCGCTCTTCGGGGGCCTCCGTCGTCATCCCGGCCGGGAGCTTGCGGTGTGTGGGTCCGGTGACGACGGCGGCGTCGGCCAGCGCGTCGGTCACCGCGTCGAGCCACCCGTCCTCGACCGAGAACGAACGGTCGAGCAGCGCAACGGCGTCTCCGGTCGCACGGTCGATACCCGCGTTACGCGCCGTGTTGATCGTCCGGTCGGCGATCTCGACGAGCACCTCGACGTCGTCGCGCGCTCGGACCATCCCCGTGGTTCCGTCGGCCGACGGCCCGTTGACCACGATGGTCTCGACGTCGGGGACGTGAGCCGTCAGGGTGTCGAGACACCGTGACAGCTCTTCCCGACCGTTGAGTGTCGGGACGACCACGGAGAGATTCATGGGCCAACCACGACGCTCGAAGGTCTTAAAGATCACCGAAATACGGCCGGTATTTCGGAATATCCGTCCGAAAAGGGACGGAATTAAACTCGCGTGTCCCAGTAGGAGACCGACGCGACCTTGTCGCCGACGGGACTCGCGCCGACGACCTCGTCGATCGAGCGGAAGCCGGACGCGAGGTCGTTCGGGATCTTCCGGTAGAAGCCGTAGGGGAGGACGAAGTCGTGTGCTTCGCCGGCCAGTTCGAGTCCCGCACCGTCGAGGAGGCGGTCGACTTCCCACCGAGAGTAGAGGCGCGATCCCATCGGGAGCGCCCAGTTGTACAGCGATCGCAGCGAGAAGCGATTGAACGTGTCGAAAAAGACCTGGTGCTTGGAGACCCGGCGCATCTCCGCGAGGAAGGAGGCCGGCGTGTCCGCCAGGTGGAAAAAGCGCATTGCGACGACGGTGTCGAAGTGGTCGTCGGGGAAGGGCAGTCGAGCGGCGTCGCCACGCATGAACTCCACGTGGTCGTCGACGCCGGCCGATTTCGCCTTCTCGCGGCCCTGTGAGAGCATCGGACCGGAGATGTCCAGGCCGACGATGTCGGCACCGCGATCGGCAAGCATCGCGGTGAAGCGCCCGGTTCCACAGGCTACTTCGAGCACGGACTTGTCGTCGACCGGACCGATGGCGTCGAGGACCGCTTCCTTCTCGCGACGGTCGATGAGTTGTCCGCCACGAGAGAAGCGCTTCGAGTCGTACTCCTCGGCGACATCGTCGGTCTGGTACCACTCCTGCCCTTTCACGGTATCGGGTGATGGCTACCCGGGGATAAAACGGTGCTGTTTCACTGTAGTACACCATCGGACGGACGGATCGGCCACAGACAGCGGGCAGTTCTGGCGGCGGCCAGCGTGGCACGCGTCAAAAAATATAAGGAGTCATTATACACACTGTAGACTTCCTATTGTATGGTCATACATATAGCCAAGTTTTACGAGTACCCTCGGGGGAGTAGCGTGTATGAGCACGATTCAGGAGGAGACGAAGCCTGCGGCGTTCACCCAGACGGAGTTTCGCGAGCAGCTCCGCGAACTCCCGCCGAGCGCGAAGCTCGTCGCGAAGGTCCTGGAGACCGACGCGCCGCTGTCCCAGGGGCAACTGGCCGAGGCGTCGCTGTTGCCCGACCGGACGGTCCGCTACGCGTTGAACCGACTCGAAGAGTGTGATCTGGTCGACTCCCGGTACAGCTTCAACGACGCTCGCAAGCAGGTCTACTTCCTCACCAACTGATTTCGTACGGTTTCTTGTAGTTCAGGGTGTCATAGAACGGCTGGCATGCCGATCTTCTAACCACCCGAATCGTTCAGTGCAGCGGATAGACTGAACGCTCAGTACAGGCTTCGAAAGCGCCAGCCAGAACGAGCGACGAGTCCGATCCCAAGGAGAAAGAGCAGCGCTCTGACGATAGCGAGTCCCCCATCTGCTGTCCAGTGGTCCCCTATTCCCTCGTATCCCATGCGCTGATAGTAATGTCCGTCCTGTTCGATAACCTCGTACCGTTCGAATGCCGCGATCCGCTCGCCGTAGACAGTAATCGACCCTGTTTCGATCGCCTCTCGGACCGCTGTCGGCCGTTCATCTGCAGGAATTGCGAGCTGTGCAATTGCTTCCATTGCGCTCGCTTCGGTAAGTGTGAGGATAGTCGTGCCATTTCTGACGTTCTGTTCCGGGAGATAGGTACCGTTTGCCGTTTGGACAACGGAGTACCACCGTGGGCCATCATCACGTACCGAAACAGGCGATTCTATGGCCCCGTCTTCGAGAATCCGACTCTCTAACGCACAGAGACGATCACCCGGGCAATCCAAGACTCTCTCCGAGAGGCCGAGCGCCTGCTGTGCTACGGTTTCGTTTTCTATCTCGGATATGCTATGCGTTACCTTCGGCTCTCCCCCACCGCCCGGATAGAAATAAAATGGGTTAAATATCAATCCGATCCCGAGAACGCCAATAGCTAAAGCGGCCCCAAACTGACAATAGGATGGTGTATCCATTTGGATTATAGTATCGAGAACAACCTATAGTTCCGTTGATGTTCAATATGCACACTGACTGAGCAGGCAATTCATTCTGTACAGTCTGAAATCAGCTACCTTGTGAACTGTTTTTATGATATCCTGATAGGCCAGCAAAAAATTCTCCCGCCTCACGTTTCACGCTTAACTAAACACAACCTTGTCAGCTCTGATTGAACGAACAGCCAATTGTTAGGATGGCTAGACACCGAAAGACTCGCTTCGCTCGTCTTCTAAAAGCGTATCCCTGGGTGAGGACTTTCGCTGCTCCACTATACCCTCCCTCAAGTTCACATCTGAATAAAGACTTGCTCACCAAAAAACATATATAATTGTCACTCAGTAGCAAAGTTGTGTCTCAGAACAATAATTACAAACAGGATCCTGGTTTGGCGATAGGTATTACGATAGGAGTTGCTTCAGCCCTGCTCGGGGGTTTAATTTCTATAATTTTAGTATCCTCCTTTTTTGACTCTGGAGGATATCTAGTCAACTTCTTTGTGACGGCATTGTGTATGCTATCTGCCACAGGGTTCGGCTTGAAATTTGTTGGATATAATATGGATAATTAATATAGTACTCTATAAAGGCGATGTGTAGATTATAATTTTAAGATTTTACAACTATATAGTTGCTTTGGTATTCAATTATAAGAGGTTATTAATTCCCCACCAGATAATCTCTTGCTCAGTTTGTATTGGATCTCCAAACAGTGCCTGACTGACTTCAGGATAGTTATCCATGTGAGCAGGGTAATATCCTAGGGTAGCAGCATGATTTGTACGGTCATCATAACGGCCACTACCCATCAGCTCTGATCCAGGGAGACAGGCGGAATCATTGCAGAAATCCCTATCTAATGTAGAGAAGGTTAGACATCTTGAATCCTTATATTTATCCCACAGTATGGAAGCAACCGCACCAACAACACTCCCTGATAGTTCACCAATAAGGCCGAGCGGGAGCGAACCAGCACCACCTGATGAGACAGCACTAGCAGCGATCCTTGCAGCCGCACCTAGTACTCCACCGACAATAGTCCCAAACACTACCTTACCAACCAAATCATGTACTAGATCTGTCTATTCGATTGTCACTCCGAAGTTGTACTGTTTGTTGACATTCCAAATATCTGAATTGCAACTATCTTCTTCCTGAAGAGTTGATGCGTGGCTTTCTCCTTGCTACTACCACGACATCTGCGAGATTCGTCCAGTTGAGCGGGAGCTTCAGAATACGGTTGTCTGGCTGAGTTGTGGGTTCGATCGACCGCCGTCGAGAGACGCGGTCGATCGTTTTCTCACTGACCTCGAACACGCCGTTGACGATGTCTTCGGCTCGTCGTCGCAATCACCAACTACGAACGCGGAGACAATCCGGGAAGCCGATCATCACGGTGTGAGAACAGTTCTATGACACCCTCGTAGTTGCTTACCGGTGATCGTCTACTCCGTGGCGACGATCACCGGTAAATCGCTACAATAATCCGTATCCGTATCCGTCGCTCCTCCCTGGGGTGGGTATGGAGCGGATCAGCGTCCCCGTCGCGACGCGCGCGCCGAGCGGACAGACGAACGCGTACGTCCTCGGCTGCGACCGCGCGGCCGTGATCGACCCGTGTGCTCGCCACGAACGCGTAGACGACGCGCTGGCGTCGCGCTCGCTTGCTCACGTTCTCGTCACGCACCACCACCCGGACCACGTCGGCGGCGTCGCCGACTACGCGGCCGAACACGACGCCACGGTGTGGGCGCGTCGGGGCCGTGAGGCGGCCTTCGAGGCCGCGACCGGCGTCACACCGAACCGAACGTTCTCTGAGGGGACGGAAATTCCCGTCGACGACGGCCAGTTGCGAGTCGTCGAGACGCCGGGCCACGCGCCCGAACACGTCGCCTTCGCGACCGACGACGGGCTCGTCTGTGGCGATCTGGCCGCGGCCACCGGCAGCGTCGCCGTCGGGGCACCGGAGGGAGAGATGCGAGCCTACTGTTGCTCGCTGCAGCGCATGATCGCTCGCGCTCCCGACCAGCTGTTTCCCGGTCACGGCCCCGTCGTCGACGACGCGAGCGAGACCTGCCGCCGCCTCCTCGCACACCGGCTCGATCGCGAACGCCGGGTCGAAGCGGCCGTCGTCGGGGGCGGCGAGACGCTGCCGGCGATCACCGACGCGGCCTACGACAAGGACGTCGAGAACGTGCGAGATCTCGCCGAGGCGACCGTCGCCGCCCACCTCGAAAAGCTCGCCGTCGAGGGGCGAGTCGCGTGGGACGGCGAGCGCGCACGGCCACCGTCGGCGTGACGCGGTCCTTTTGTCCGACCGGCCCGAACGGCGCGTGTGACGCTTGCATCGGACCTCGAACGGGCGCGAGAGCTCGACGTGGGCGAGCTGGCCGACGCGATCGAGTCGATCGGCTTCGAGTGTACTCGCTGCGGAGAGTGCTGTACGGCGACGGAGCCCGCGGTCGACCCCGCCGACGAGGCAGACGCCGCCGAGAGCGCGGAGAACGAACCTCACACGGCGACGATCTTTCCCGACGAGATCCGCCAGCTACGAGACGACGGCAGAGACTTTCGCGACATCGCTCGACCGATGCCCTACGGGCTCTCGGAGACCGCAGACGGCGTCGAGGGCGAGACCTTCGAGTGGGCGCTCCAGACCGACAGCTGTGGCGACTGCACGTTCTACGCCGAAGAAGACGGCGTCGGGGCCTGTACGGTCCACGAGGACCGGCCGCTGATCTGCCAGACGTACCCGTTCTCGGTGGCGCTCGACAACACCGTCCAGCCGATGGGCGAGGCCGTCGACGAGGCGGGACTCGTCCGCGCCCACGAGTGTGAAGGGCTCGGCCGCGACATCGAGCGCGAAGACGCCGAGGAACTGGCCGCGACGCTCAAAGAGCGGGCGATCCGCGAACTGGAAGAGGCGATCGCAGTGAGAGACAGCTACGAGCCGGTCGAGCGCGCGGACGGCGAGGTGGTCGTCTACGACTCAGAAGGAGCGAAACGGCCCGACGGCACGCCCCGCTAGACGGTCTCGTCGATGATCTCGCCGACGGCGAAGTTCGACTTGACTTCGCTGACTTCGACCTTGACGCGCTCGCCGATCTCAGCGCCGGGGACGATGATCACGTAGCCGCGTTCGACGCGGGCGATACCGTCGCCTTGCTTGCCGATGTCTTCGATCTCCACGTAGCGGATCTCGCCCGGTTCGACCGGGGGCTGGGGCTCCGAAGACGGCGTCTGGGACGGCTGTGGCGACGGAGAGTCGCTCTCCTCGCTCGCTTCGTCGGCCCGGATCAGCGCGACGCGATACGTCTCACCCGGATCGACGGATCCGGTGTCGACCTCCCGCTGTGGGACCTCCACGGTGTAGCGGTCGCCCTCGTCAGTGATCTCCGCACTAAACAGACACAGTAGTTTCTCCGAGATTTCCAAGGCTGTAGACCTCCGCTTTTCGTATGTACATCCATTAATAAAGTATTTGCCGTCGGTCTCGGGAGAGACGCCCCTCGCTCGCACCGCACGTCGGGGCGTCGGGAGGAACTATTACATACGATGGCTCGGTAACTACAGCTGTAATACCCATGTCTCGCATCACGAAGGCGGTCTCGCTGCTCGGGACGCTCGTCGCGATCGCGACCGTGTTTACGCCCGCGGTGTACGCGGTCAGTCACACACAGGCGCTGGCGAACGTGTTGCTGGGCCAGTTCGCCGCGATGACGATCGGCTACACGGCGTACCGCATCGCGTCCGGAAAGCGGCCGACGCTCCGACCGGCGCTGATCGGCCTGCTCTGCGGGCTCGGAATCGCGATCTCGCCCGTGGTGCTCGTCCCGGTCACCGGTTTCACGACGGTGACGATGTTCGGTGGCGGCTTCGTCGCCGCGATCGGTCTCTACGGCGTCGTCGCGAGCCAGCTCGGCGAAGACGAGGAGCGGATTCCGGACCTGTCGGCAGAGCGCGGTCCCGACGAGAGCCCGAAAGCGGCCTGATACCGTCCCCGCCCCCGGAACGACTCCTCTGGACGCAGTGACGGCCGGCGGTGTCAGGCGTCCCGAAGCGCGTCGAGATCGACGCCGTACCGTGCGAACCGCCGACTCAACGGCGGATGTGTCGCGGTGACCCGTGCGACCAGCCCGCGCCCCTCGCCGGTCGCGGGAGCCGCGAGCGTCCCGTCCGCTCCCGAAACCTCGGTGCGGGCGGTCGTGACGCCCAGGAGCCCCCGGCAGAACGCGTTCGCGCCGACGATCGCGACCGCACGGTCGTCGGCCTGTCGCTCTTCGAGACGCCGTCCCAGCGCGATCAGGGCGAGCGGGACCAGTACCACGCCGAGACTCCCAGCGAGGTAGTACAGCTGTGGGAGTGCGCTACGTCGGAAGACACCAGTCCCGACGTAGACGGCGAGTCCGACGAGCGACAGCGCGGGACCGAGGTGCTGCCCGGCCACGACCCAAAACACCGCGGCTCCGACGACGTGTGCGACCGGGTCTCGGCTGTCGAGCCAGTCGATGTGGCCGCCGTCGAGGTGCGCGAGTTCGTGCCCGATCACACCCCGGAGCGCCTCCCGGTCGAGGTCGTCGACGATCCGTTCCGAGAGGAGCAAGACCGGCCCGTCCGCACCCTGGAGGACGGTGACGCCGGGCTCGGGCGACGACTCGACGACGACGCGAGGCGTCGAAACGTCCACTCGATCGGCCACGTCGGTCACCAGCTCGCGGAGGCGTCGGTCGGCGGGTCGTCCCGTCTGCGCTGCGGTGTCGAGGATCCTGCGACGGGTGAGCCTGCCGACGGCGCGCTCCAGCCCGACGCTGCCAGCGACCAGCGCCGCGACGGCGACCGGCTGGAGACCAGTGAGCCAGCAGGCCGTCACGGCGGCGAGGAGACACGCGACCAGCGCGCCGTCGACGAGACGGCCGGCAGTCTCGGTTCCGAGGGCATCGGTCAGGATCCTCTGGACCATCGAACGCCGGAGCGTAGGGCTCCCGCGAGCAAATACGTGCGGGTCGAGATCACTCGTATCGGAGGGCGTCGATCGGATCGACGCGGGCGGCCCGCCACGCGGGATACAGCCCCGCGGCGACGCCGACCAGCACGCCGACCAGCACGGCCAGCGCCGACCAGACGGGTGCGAACGCGAAGCCCACCTCGGCGTAGCGGGTCGCGCCCCAGGCGACCGCGAGCCCAAGCGGGAGTCCGAGCAACGCGCCGCCGGCACCCAGCAGCGTCGCCTCCAGCAAGAACAGCTCCATCACGTCGCGGTTGCGCGCGCCGACGGCCTTCATGATCCCGATCTCGCGGGTGCGCTCGGTGACGCTGACCAGCATGATATTGGCGATACCGATCGCGCCCACCACCAGCGCGATAACCGCGATCCCCGTGACGAAGCGCGTGATCTGGTCGATCACGTCGCTGATCTGCTCGGCGAAGTCGCCGCTGGTCCGGGCGACCAGTTCGACGCCGTCGGGCGCGAGCTGGCGGGCGTCGGACCGCTCCTGTAAGTACGTCTCGACCGCGTCGGTGACGGCCAGCGTCGAAGCCGGATCGGAGATCACGGTCGCCTGCGGGTACGCGCGCAGCCGAGCGTTCGCGTTCGGACTCTCGACGACGCTCTCGTAGAAGGGATCGGCGGGGACGTAGAGCCCCGGCTGCGGGCCGAAGTTGCCCACCGGCAACTCACCGGCGGTCCCGTTGACGATGCCGACGACCGTCAGCGTCCACGTCTCGTCGGCGCGGTCGACCGTGATCTCGTCGCCGACGGTGACGTTCTCCTCGAAGGTGGCCTCGGCCGCGGCGCGGTTGAGCACCGTCTCGTTCGCACCGCGCTCGAAGCTCCGCCCGGCGACCAGCGTCTCGTCGGTGACGGCCTCGGGCGTCGTCGCCGTCGCCTGCTGGAGCGCCACCGTGTCCCCGCGGTGGGTCACCGCGTTGATCGGGATCGTCCCGCGGGGAACGACGGCCTCGACGCCGTCGATCTCGGCGAGCCGGTCGAGGTCGTACTCGGTGAACACCGGCTGGAGCGCCTGCTGGAACCCCTCCTCGTCGGCGGGCTGGCCGAGCACGTAGACGTTGTTCGCGCCCGAGTCGGCGATCCCGCCGACGACCTCGGCCTGGACGCTCGCGCCGAAAGTCGCGAAGGTGACGACCGAGGCGATACCGATGACGACGCCGATCACCGTCAGCGTCGAGCGCAGCTTGTGCGAGCGGATCGAGCGGGCCGCGATCGTGAACGACTCGCGCGGGTCCATCAGTCGCTCAGCTCCTCGATCCGTTCGATCGCGCCGTCTCTGACGTGGACGATGCGCTCGGCGTGGGCCGCGATGCGGCGCTCGTGTGTCACCAGCAGGACCGTGTTGCCGGCCGCGTGGAGGTCGTCGAGCAGGCTCATGATCCGCTCGCCCGTCTCGGTGTCGACGTTGCCGGTCGGTTCGTCGGCCAGGATCAGCTCCGGGTCCGGTGCCAGCGCGCGGGCGATCGCGACCCGCTGGCGCTGGCCGCCGCTGAGCTCGGTCGGCCGGTGGTCCAGTCGCTCGCCCAGTCCCACGTCGGCAAGCAGGTCGCGGGCGCGCTCGCGGCGTTCGGTGCGTCCCCAGCCGTCGAACACGAGCGGCATGGCGACGTTCTCGACGGCGGTCAGCCGGGGCATCAGATTGAACGTCTGGAAGACGAACCCGACGCGACTGCCCCGGATGGCAGCCCGCTCGCCCTCCGTGGCGGCCGAGAGGTCCCGCCCGCCGACGGTGACCGTTCCCTCGGTGGCGGTGTCCAGCCCGCCGACGAGATTCAACAGGGTACTCTTGCCCGAGCCGCTCGGCCCCATCACGGCGGTGTAAGAGCCACGAGGCAGCGAGAGGGAGACGCCGGCGAGCGCCTCCACGACGCCGCCCAGATCGTACGTCTTGCGCACCTCGGACAGCGTGACCACGTCGTCCGCGTCAGCCTGAGCCATTCGTCCTCGCTAGGGCCGGGAGACCTATCAGCGTTGTCCGAACCTCTCGGATATCGGACAGCAGGAACACACTTTACAGTCCAGCCCTAACCCCGAGCAATGAGTCCCAGACTGAACGGTCGCCGCGGTCTCGTCCTCCTCGTGGTCGCCGCCGTCGCCGTCGCGGGGTCGGCCGCCGTCACTGGCGCGTTCGCCACGTTCCAGCAGCCGACGGGCGACGAGGTGCTCGACGAGGTCGAGCAGCGATACGAGAGCGCCGACTCGATCACGAGCACGGCCACCGTGACCGTCGAAAACGAGAGCGCGTCGACGACGGCCACCGTCGAACTGGCCGCAGCCGACGAGAATCGGACCCGGATGGTCGTCGAGCGAAACGGCGAGACGGTGCAGGCGGGCTCGAACGGCTCCGTCGCGTGGTACGACGGTACGAACCGATCGGCCGCCTGGCCGGTCGACTCGCTGGAAGGCGAGGCCGGCGAGCAGTGGACCGGAGCCGAGGGCGAGTACGGCGAGACGAGCGAGCGCCTCGCACCCGACGGGACGCCCGCACTGAACGCCTCGAACGCCTCGGCGACGGTCGTCGGGACGCCGACGGTCGACGGCACCAGCACCTACGAGGTCGAGCTCACGCACCCAGAGGCCGAGGGATCGACGACGCTGTGGGTCGCCCAGGACGACTATCGCGTCGTCCGGGCGGTCGCCACCGACGGCACGAACCGCACCGTCGTGGCCGTCGAGTCGACGGTTTTCGACGTGCCGCTCGCCGACAGCAACTTCGACCCGCCGACGGACCGCGTCCCGCTGACGACCGTCGATCGCTACGATAGCTTCGACGCCGCGCAGTCGGCGACGGACCTGTCGCTGCCGACCCTCGACGCGAGCTTCACCGAGGCGACGGTGACGGTCCGCCAGGGCGAGACCGTCGTCGGCCAGCGCTACGTCGACGACGGGGCGAACGTGACCCTCCTCTCGACGACCGCCGACGATCGCCTCGATCGACTGACCGAGAACGCCACCGAGCGAACGGTCGACGGCCGGACGGTCCACGTGACCACGGCAGAGGACCGCGCCATCGCAGTCTGGCAGGACGACGGCGTGACGACCGCGGTCGTCGTGGAGGGATCGAGCGACAGAGCGGTCGAAGTTGCGGGCGAATTGTAGTCCGGAGCGGCAACGCTTACGGCCCCCGACCTGTTTTCCCGATGCATGACAGACGAGGCGACGGCGTTCGTGCCCGGTCACGTGACGGGCTTTTTCACGACCGATCCGGCCGACGATCCGACGAAGGCGGGATCGCGCGGGGGCGGGCTCGCGTTGGCCGACGGCGTGACCGTCACCGTCGAGCGCAGCGACGAGCGATCGGTGACGCTCGACGGCGTCGACATCGAGATCGAGGCCGTCGAGCGCGTGCTGGACGCGCTGCGAGCGACCGTCGCGGTGCGAGCGGAGACGCCGCTGCCGCTGGGCTCGGGCTTTGGCGTCTCGGGGGCGACCGCGCTGGGGGCGGCGCTGGGGACCAACGCCGTGCTGGAGCGGGGGCTCTCCGAGAACGAACTGGTGACGATCGCCCACGGCGCGGAGGTCCAGGCCGGGACCGGGCTGGGCGACGTGGTCGCGCAGGCTCGCGGCGGCGTCCCGCTGCGGCTCGAACCGGGCGGGCCACAGGACAACTACATCGACGCCATCCCGGCACGCGGCCGCGTCGAGTACCACGTCATCGACGAGCTCTCGACCGAGACCGTCCTCGACGGCGACACCGCGGAACTGACCCGTGCCGGCGAGAAAGCGCTCTCGCGCGTGGTCAAGGAACCGACGACGGAGTCGTTTCTCCGGGCCTCGCGCCAGTTCGCCCGCGAGGCGGGGCTGCTGACCGACGACGTGCGGTCGGTGCTGGAAGACGTGGCAGCGGCCGACGGCGACGGCGCGATGGCGATGCTCGGCGAGACGGTCTTTACCGTCGGCTCGGGGCTGACCGACGCGGGCTACGACGCGGCGGTCACAGAGATCCAGCCCGGCGGTGCGACGGTGCTCGACTCGTCTGACTGATACGGGACCGCTCGACGAGGGGCCGTACGACCGCGCCTATTCGTCGGAGTCGCCGACGGCGGCCGCGGGCGTCGACGAGACGTTGTTCCGGAGGTCCGCCTCGATCGCTTCCAGGGACCGCCCCTTCGTCTCGGGCACGAGGCGGTAGGTGAACACGAGCGCGACCAGGCTACAGAGTCCGAACAGCCAGAACGTCGAGGGCTGTCCGACGCTGGCGGTCAGGACGGGGAAGGCCAGCGAGACCGCGAGGTTCGCGCCCCAGTTGGCGACGGTGACGAGCCCCATCGCGCTGCCACGGGTCGCCAGCGGGTAGATCTCGGAGATGAGCAGCCAGAAGACCGGGCCGAGCCCGATCGCGAAGAAGGCGACGAACAGCATCAGGCTGCCCGTCGCGATCCAGCCCAGCGCGCCGCCGAAGCCGGGCAGGTAGAAGACGACACCGAGGACGCCCAGCGTGACGACCATTCCGCCGACACCGACCAACAGGAGGACGCGTCGGCCGACCCGGTCGATCAGTGCGATGGCGACGACCGTCATGACGACGTTGATGACGCCGATCCCGACCGTCGCGAGGATCGACGTGACGCTGCCGAAGCCGGTCGACTCCAGGATCGTCGGGGCGTAGTAGATGACCGCGTTGATCCCGGTGATCTGCTGGAAGACGGCCAGCCCGAGGCCGACGAGCAGCGCGGGGCGCATCCACGGCTGGAGCAGGTCGCGCAGGCCGGTGCCGGACTGTTTCTCGACGGTCGAGCGAATCTCCGCCAGCTCCTCCTCGACGCCCTCCTCGCGGGTGCGTGCGAGGACGGCGCGAGCCTCGTCCACGCGGCCGTTTTCGAGGAGCCAGCGAGGGCTCTCTGGCATCTTGACCATCCCGATCGCGAGGACGACCGCCGGCACCATTCCGGCACCGAGCATCCACCGCCACGCCCCCGCGTCGGCGAAGGCGTAGTTGACGAAGTACGAGACGAGGATACCGACGGTGACCATCAGCTGGTTCAGCGAGGTCAACGCACCGCGGATCTTCGGCGGCGAGATCTCGGAGATGTACAGCGGGCCGACGATCGAGGCGAACCCGATCGCGACGCCGTCGATGAGCCGTCCGGCGACGAGGACCGGCACCGACGGGGCGACGGCCATGGTGAGCGAGCCGACGAAGAACACTCCGGCACCGAGCAAGATGAGCCGGCGGCGACCGATCCGGTCCGCGAGTCGTCCCCCGACGGCCGCGCCGAAGGCGGCCCCCGCCATCGCACCGCTGACGACGATCCCCTCGACGAGCGGGGACATCGTGAACGTGTCTTGGATGTAGAGGAACGCTCCGGAGATAATTCCAGTGTCGAACCCGAACAGGAGGCCGTTGAGCGCGGCGAGGGCGGCCGAGAGGTAGATGAACCGCCCCCCGTCGCCGTCCAGAACGTCCCGGAGTTGTGCTGTCGACATGTGTGAATTCCACACGAGGGTTTACAACATCTATAAAGAAGGCTTGCGATTTATCATCAAGATACGATCATGAAATAGTATAGATGACAGTGTAGTACTTCAGTAAAGCGATTACCGGCTAAAAAGAGATGGTAAGAGATGTGTAACGATGGAGCGATGGACTTTCGACGCTCGACGGCGACGTGCCCCCATGAGCGAGATCGACGTTCCGGAGTCTCACCCTCGATACGAGTCGCTGCTGACCCGCCACCGGATCGAGGACGGGGTCGAGACGGGCATCACCTCGAAACAGGGACTCATCGCACAGGGCCGCGGCGAGGCGTTCGACTATCTGCTCGGCGAGCGGACGACCGACACCGCCGCCGCCGCCGAGCGGGCCGCCGCGGCCCACCTCCTGCAGGCCGACCACGCCGTGCTCTCGATCAACGGCAACGTCGCCGCGCTGGTTCCCGGGGAGATGGTCACGCTGGCCGAAGCGACCGGTGCCGACCTGGAGGTGAACCTCTTCAACCGGACGGCGGCGCGGATGGAGCGGATCGCCGACCACCTGCGCGAACACGGGGCCGAGGACGTGCTCGGACTCACCGCCGACGGCCGGATCCCCGACCTCGACCACGAGCGCGCGAAGGTCGACGCCGACGGTATCGGCGACGCCGACGTGGTGCTGGTCCCGCTAGAGGACGGCGATCGCGCCGAGGCGCTGGCCGACATGGGCAAGACCGAACTCGTCGTCGATCTCAACCCCCTGTCCCGGTCGGCCCAGACCGCCGCCGTGCCGATCGTCGACAACATCATCCGGGCCGTCCCGGCGATGACCGAGCACGCCCGAGAGCTGGCCGGCGACGAGGCGGCCCAGCGCGAGGCGATCGAGTCCTTCGACGCCGCGGAGGCGCTGTCCGCGGCCGAGCGGGCGATCCGCGACGGCGAACTCTGAAGGGCGTCCTGTCGCACAGTCGACCGGAAGGCGTTTTTGCGACCGCTCGTCAGACAGTGATATGTGTCGGGTTAGACGGGTGAATGAGGCGTGACGATACCGGAACGGATCGAGATCGACCAGCCCCTTCTCGACGGCCGGTCCGTCGCGGCGGGGTTCCGGTCGAACGAACAGACGTGGTGTGACGGCCACGACCAGCTCCAGGGCCTTCTCAGGGTGTTGTACCCGGCCTATCGCGTCGAGTACACATACGCCGTCGAGGGGCGGTTCCCGTGGTCGAGTCCGGACCACGAACGCGAGTACGCGCTGCTCGACGGCCTCTGGGAGGACAACGACGCGGGACTGGCGATGCATCGCCACGCCGCGACGGAGACGACGACGATCGATCCGCGGGCGCGCTACGGCGACGCGTCGGTGCCGACGGTCGCGCTCGGCTTCCACGGCGACGAAGCGCGAGCAGCGTCCGTGTTGCCGACCCAGCTCGAACACGAGCGCGAACGGATCGACCGGCAGATCGAGCGGTGGCACGAACAGGCCGACACGGAGGCCGCGGTGGGCAACCACACGAAGGCCCGGCGCTTCCGCGAGCAGGCCGACGCCTACGAGGGCGGCGATCCGCTTCGCGATCTCCGTGAGATCTACGGCTTGCCAGACGATGTCGACGCCGACTCCTTCGAGGGCGTCGAGTCGATCGATCGGGTGTCTCTCCCCTTCTGGATCGCCGAGTTCGGTGCCGAGGCCCAGTCCGAACTGTGCTACGTCGCCGTCCGCCCGACCGACGAGGGCTGGGCGCGAGACACCATCACCTCCGTGGGCTGGCTCGAACAGTTCGTGGCGAGCCACCAGTCGGTGCTCGAATCGGACGGCCACTGGCTGGGTGCCGAGGACGTGGCCGTCGAGGGCACGCAAGACCGGATCGACCGTCGGCGCGAGGAGTCGGACGACCGGCCGGCTCGCAGGCAGGACGACGAGGTCGTCGATCCGCCGGAGACGGAACTGCTCGACGCCCAGCGACTCGTCGATCCCAGTCCCGACCGGAGCTTCTCGGACGTGGGCGGGATGACGGCGCTGAAAGAGACGCTGGAGGGAAAGGTGCTGAAGCCCCTCGAACACCCCGAGCGCTACCGGGAATACGGGCTCAGTACAGTCGACGGCGTCCTGTTGCACGGGCCGCCGGGCTGTGGGAAGACCTACATCACGGGCGCGCTGGCGGGCGAACTCGGCCAGTCGTTCGTCCGCGTCTCGCCGGCCGATCTCTCCAGTAAGTACATGGGCGAACCCGCACAGAAGGTCCAGGAGCTGTTCGCCATCGCCAGGGCGAACCAGCCCTGCCTGGTCTTTCTCGACGAACTGGACGCGGTCACGGTCGCGCGGGACAACGACGACTCGAACCAGAGCGAGCAGGGGATGGTCAACCAGCTCCTGACGGAGCTGGAAGGCGTCCGCGACGAGGACGTGGTCGTCGTCGGCGCGACCAACCACGTCGACGACATCGACAGCGCGATCCGGCGCTCTGGCCGCTTCGACGAGCGCATCGAGCTGCCGCCGCCCGACGCCGACGCCCGCCGGGAGATGCTCCGGGTCCACCTCGCCGGACGGCCCACGACCGACGACCTCGATCTGTCCGCGACCGTCTCCGCGACGGCGGGCTACGCCGCCAGCGACCTCGAACGCGTCGTCGACGAAGCGGCCCGCGCGGCGCTGGCAGCCGACAGTCCGGTCGGGACCGACCACCTCCGGGCGGCCGCCGAGCGGACCGAGACGAGCATCGACGAGTGGATCGGCCGCTACGAGTTCGTCGCCGAGGAAACCGACGGGACGGAGACGGTCGTCCAGCCGTCGAGTGTCGACCACCTTCAGGCCGACGCGATCGTCAGCGGCGACGTGACTCGGTCGTTCGAGGACGTGGGCGGGATGGGAGACCTCCAGACGACGCTCGAAGAGAAGGTACTGGAGCCACTGCGCCAGCCCGATCGGTTCGAACAGTACGGTCTCGAACCGACCAGCGGCGTCCTCCTGTACGGCCCGCCGGGCTGTGGGAAGACCTACATCACCGAGGCACTGGCGGGCGAACTCGACCACTTCTTCGTCGAGATCTCGCCGGCAGAGCTGGTCAGCAAGTGGATGGGCGAGCCAGCCCAGCGCGTCGCAGACCTGTTCGAGATCGCGCGAGCGAACCAGCCCTGCCTGGTCTTTCTCGACGAGATCGACGCGGTCGCGGGGAGTCGCGGCTCCAGCACGAACCAGAGCGGCCAACAGCTGGTCAATCAGCTGTTGACCGAGCTGGAGGCCATCTCCGACGAGAACGTGATCGTCGTCGGCGCGACCAACCTGATCGAGGACGTCGACGGTGCGATCCGGCGCTCTGGACGCTTCGACGAGCGCATCGAGGTGCCGCCGCCCGACGCCGACGCCCGCCGCGAGATCCTGCGGGTCCACCTCGCGGATCGCCCCGTCGCCGACGGCGTCGACTGGGATCGACTGGCGACCGCCACGGACGGGTACGCCGCCAGCGACCTCGAACTCGTCGCCGACGAGGCCGCCCACCGCGCGCTGCGGGCCGGCGACAGCGTCGACACGACGCACCTCCTGGACGCCGTCGAACGCACAGAGTCGAGCCTGCGCCAGTGGGACGACGGACAGCGCTACCAGCAGAGCGAGGACACGTCGGACCTCCGGTACTTCGGCTAGCGCGACGACGATTTTCGCTCGGGAGTGTCGCGGTACAGCCACGGCGTCGATAGCTGTCGAATCGCGTCGGCGAGTCCAGACCGGAACCACTATTGCAACGTAGTGGTACCACTAGGTTGTATGAGCGAATTCGAGCAGTTCAGCGACGTCGGTGAGGCGGAAGTCACACGCGCGATCGGGCAGGAGTGGACCGAGGAGTTCATGGACTTCTCGGACTCCGACGTGATCATCGTCGGCGGCGGCCCCTCCGGGCTGACCGCGGCCAAGGAACTGGCCGAGCGCGGCGTCCAGGTCATGGTCGTCGAGAAGAACAACTACCTCGGCGGGGGCTTCTGGCTCGGCGGCTTCCTGATGAACAAGGTCACCGTTCGGGATCCGGCCCAGAACGTGCTGGACGAACTCGACGTGGACTACAAGCAGTCCCAGGACAGCGACGGACTCTACGTCGCCAACGGTCCCGAGGCCTGTTCCGGCCTGATCAAGGCCGCCTGTGACGCCGGTGCGAAGATGCAGAACATGACGGAGTTCACGGACATCGTCATCCGCGAGGACCACCGCGTCGGCGGGATCGTCATGAACTGGACGCCGGTCCACGCGCTGCCCCGCGAGATCACCTGCGTCGATCCGATCGCCGTCGAGGCCGACCTCGTCATCGACGCGACGGGCCACGACGCGATGGCCGTCAAAAAGCTCGACGAGCGAGGCGTCCTCAACGCGCCCGGTCTCGAAGCGGAAGCCAGCGGCATGGATTCCACCGGCGACGACACCTACGGCGCACCGGGCCACGACTCGCCCGGCCACGACTCGATGTGGGTCGGCAAGAGCGAGGACGCCGTCGTCGAGCACACCGGCCTCGCCCACGACGGCCTCATCGTCACCGGGATGGCCACCGCGACCACCTACGGGCTGCCCCGCATGGGTCCGACCTTCGGTGCCATGCTGCTCTCGGGCAAGCGCGCCGCACAGGCCGCGCTGGACGAACTCGAAGTCGACGCCGAACCGGTCGACGTGACGGCGACGAACGCGACCCCCGCGGACGATTAGCGAGAGGGGCGCTGTGAGCGTAGCGAACAGCGGTCCTCGTCAGTGCGAGCGGGAGTGAGCGAAGCGACCGACACGCGAGCAGGGAGAGCCTGAGCGAAGCGACGGGTCTCCGACGCGACCGCGGAGCAAAGCGATGCGGGAGCAGCGAGAGGGGGTCGTTACAGCTCGAACTCGCTGTCGTCGTCCTCTTCGGGAGCCTCCTCGAAGGCCGCTGGCGGCTGGCCGGCCTCGTCGACGACCTCGTCGGAGACGATCAGCGGGCAGTCGACGCGCAGCGCGATCGCGATGCCGTCGGAGGGGCGAGCGTCGAACACCATCTCTTTTCGTCGGTCGTCGAGGTACTGCTCGGTGTCGATCTTGGCGTAGAAGGTGCCGTCGGCCAGATCGTCGATCCGGACGCGATCGATCGCCGCACCGAACTCCGCGACCATCTCGACCATGAGGTCGTGGGTCAACGGCCGCTCGAACGGTTCGCCGTCGAGTGCCAGCTGCATCGACTGGGCCTGGTCGGAGCTGACGAAGATGGGGATGACCTCTTCGCGCGCACGCAAGAGAACGACCGGCGCGCCGGGACCTTCCTCACCGACGCCGATGCCGACGCCTTCCACCGTGGCCTCGTGTTCCATGTCCGACGGTTCGGTACGGAGGTATGAAAAGCTGTGCAGTGGGCCACACCAGCGAGTGGTTTAGGGGCGTGGCGACGAAAGCCGAGTCGTGACCGACGAGTACCGAGTCGCGATCAAGCCCTCCGCCTGGCAGCGCTCGCGGGCGGTCGGCGAGTGGGTGAACCGCGACGGCGCTCGGCGGGGTTTCGCGTCGAAGGCGCTGGCCCGGGAGTGGGCCAGGGCGTGCTCGGGCCACGGCGTACACCTGTGGGTGCAGGACGCGCCGGACCGCGAGGATCGGCCGATCGACGGCTACCTCGTCGGCGGCGCGCGCGGGACCGACCGCGCTGCCGACGGGGGGAGACAGCAGTCACTCGCCGAGCGGACCGACAATCCCGGTTAATGCGGGTTGATTGGGAACGTAAAACCGGTTGAAGCGGCTTAATCCGGCGGGATTCGACAGTAACGCGTCCCCCCTTCAAGTCCCATCGGCGGCGTAGGTGAGCCCGGAGACAACGACGATGCAACTCAAGACAATCGCCACGCTGGTGCTGGCCGTCGCCCTCGTTACGGGCTCGGCGGCAGCACTGCCCGGCAACGCACCTGCACAGGCCGACGACCACGCCGATACCGACGCGGCGGACGCGAACGCCGATCGCGACGCGGACTCCGCCGAGAGTGACGACGCCGACGGTGCGGCGAACGAATCTGCCGACGCCGACCGCGGCCCGCCCGCCGACGTGCCCGGTGACGACCGACGCGGTCCGCCAGCGGACACGCCCGCACAGGTCCCCGACTTCGTCGGTGAGATCCACTCGCAGATCGGCCAGCACGTCGATGGGACGCTGGACGGCTCGCTGGGCGAGCGGCTCAGCGACGTGACGCCGGACGACGAGAGCGACGACGCGGACATCGACGACGCAGACAGCGACGAGCAGACCGACGCGGACGCCTAAGCCGACCGTCCCCGCTGATACGGACGCCGACCGAGCGCGACGTTTTTTACCACAGCGACCCACGGTCCAGTATGGCAGAGTCCTCCGACCGCATCGACACGAGCGATCTGCGTGACGGCCTCGAACTGAACCGCTGGCAAGCGATGAAGGCCGTCACTCCGTTCCTGTTGCTCGGACTGGCGGATCTCGTCCTGTTGCTCCAGTGGGGGCTCGACCCTCTCTGGGGGTTCATGATCCTGCCGCCGATCCTCTTTATCAGCGTGCTGGCCTGGATCGCCTTCCGGACGGGCTTCACCAAAGAACGGACACAGACGGCGGCAAAAGAGTAGCCCGCTACGACGAGAACAGGTCGTCGACGGCCGCCTGCGCTGCCAGTGCCGCGTCGTCGGCGACGCGTGACTCGTCGTGTCGACCGTCGGGTGCGTTCAGATACACGTCCACGTCGAGGACGCCGTCCTCGAACGAGACGGTCACGTCGAGATCCTCGACAGCGCCGGTGTCGTAGCGCGAGAAGACGACGTCTTCGGCAGCCGTCGCGGCGGTCTCGACGACCGCCTCGTCGGTGGGGTCGTCACTGTGCGACTGATCGGTCGACATTTACGCGCCGCCAGCGCCGCCCGGACCGGGTGCGCCGCCGGGACCGCCACCGCCCCCCAGCATCTGCTGGAGCTCGCTCTGGAGGTCCTCGAACTGCTCGCGGACGCGCTCTTCCTGCTTTTCGAGGGTCTCGGTTCGGATCTCCAGTTCGTCGACCTTCTCTTCGAGGTCCTCGACGGCCTCGGCGTAGTCGGTCTTGACGAGCAGTTCGCCGACCTCGCGGTACATCGTCGAGTCCTCGTCGATGTCGTCGAGTTCGTCGAGCGCCGTCTGGGACTCCTGAAGCTGTGTCTCGGCCTGCTGCTTCTGGGCTGCGACCTGCTGTGCGCTCTCCTGAAGGTCCTGTAGCTCTTCGAGTTTCTCCTGTGCTTCCGGCGGCAGATTACCCTGCATACCCACCACCTCGGGTGCCGCACTGAAAAACCATTGCTTTCGGTGCAGGCGTGTCGAATCCCGGGCCGGCTCGTTACTCGGGATACAGTTCGACGCGCTCGTCGATGCCCTCGATGCGGGCCACGTCGGCCTCGTCGAGCGTGAGGTCGGTCGCGGCGAGGTTCGCTCGCAGGTGGGCCGGCGAGGAGGCCTTGGGGATCGTCACGACGTTGTCGTGAGAACACAGCCACGCGATCGCGACGGTGGCTGGCGAGGAGTTGTACTTGTCCGCGATGTCTTCGAGGACCGGGTCGTCGAAGACCTTCCCGCCGGCCAGGGGCGAGTACGCGACGAGCGGGTAGTCGTGTTCCTGAGCGTCGGCCAGGAGCTCGTCCTGCCGGAAGTAGGGGTGGAACTCGACCTGGTGGGCCGCGATCGGTGCGTCGAGGTGCGTGCGTGCCGTCCGCAGCTGGTCGGGCTCGAAGTTCGAGAGCGCGACGGCCCGCATCAGGCCCGCGTCGGCGACCGCGTCGAGCGCCGACAGCGTGCTCGCCGGCTCGTAGTCGCCGCGCGGGCGGTGGACGTAGAGGAGATCGACGGCGTCCAGACCGAGCCGATCGAGACTCGCCTCGGTACCGGGACGGACGTCGTCGGCGGCGAGACGGTCGATCCACAGCTTCGTCGCGACCGTCAGCTCGTCCCGAGCGACCGGGCTGGCCGCGATGGCGTCCCCGACAGTGGCCTCGTTCTCGTAGATCTGTGCCGTATCGAGGTGGCGGTACCCCAGTTCGATGGCGCGGGCGATCGGCTCGGTCTCGTCGATACCCATCGTCCCGAGGCCGACGGCTGGCAGGTCCATACGGCCACTACCGAAGGGGACAACTAGTGTCTGGCGGTGCTATCGGAGCACTTCGTCGACGTGTTCGGCCCACTTCTCGACGGTCGGTTGGCCCCAGTAGCGGACCGATTCGCTCCGGCGGTCGAAGTCGAGCACGCCCTTCTCGTCGAGTCGCGGGAGGTGGACCTCCACCAGGTCCGTCCGGACGGCAGACATCGAGCCGACGTCGAGACAGTCACGACCCATGCCGCGCTGTGTGACCGCCGTGGCGAGGGCCTCGACCGTCGCCGACGACGCCTCGGTGTCGGCGAAGTGCAGGACGACCGCGCGTCGACGCCAGTCTGCGAGCAGTTCGAACACGTCGTCGATCATCGGCACGGTGAGACCGCGATCGCGGGGCGTCATCCCACGCCACTCGTCGCCGTCGGGTTCGCCAGTGGGCTGGTTGGTCATGGGTCAAGCACTCAGTTGTAACACTCTCGGGTGCCAATAACTAGCCGCCTAGGTGGCTAGGCTATCGGTCGGCCAACAGGAGCGCGCGTCGTCCGGTGGCGCGATATTACCGGTCGAGCACGCCAGCGAGGAGGTTCCGCTCTGCCCGGCGGAGGTGCTGGTGGAGTGTCGGCGAGGCGATGCCCAGCGAGTCCGCGAGCTCCTCGGCGGTCGTCTCGCGAGGCCAGTCGTAGTAACCCGAGAGGTACGCCGCCCGGAGGACCTCTCGCTGGCGGTCGGTCAGCGGCGACAGCGGCGACCGTTCACCGTCGCTCTCGGGCTGGGTCCGCTTGCGCTTGGAGACGAGCGTCACGTCCGGGAACCACCGTTCGACGACGGCCTGGACCGATCGGAGGTCGGCGTCGCCGGTCGTCTCGACGACGAGGCGAGCCCCGCCGGGATCGATCTCGGTCTCGACGAGACGGGCACCCACCTCTGCGAGCTCCGTCCCCGGCGACGACGGTCCGTGGAGTTCGACGAGGGAGTCCCCGTCGGTCCGGGTCACCGCCGCGTCGTCGACGATCTCGGACTCGCGGACCGCGTCGACCACCGTACTGGGGGCGGCCCCGTCGACCCGGATGTACTGCACCACGCCGTCGCTGGTCTCGACGACGCCGGCCGTTTCGAGCGTACAGTCACAGCCCCGCGCGATCCGGACGAGACAGGCGTCGTCGCTGTCGGAGCGAAACGCCAGCCTGAGCGGGGCCTCGTGCTGGAGCAGCCGCTTGTTCTGGATCGCCGTGAGAGCGAGCCCGATCGTCTCTCCGAGGACGGCGAAGCTGCATGCGATGCGCTCGCTGAACGCGTCCGGTTCGGTCGCGTACACGGCGAGGATGCCGTGGGTCGTCTCGCCGTGACGGAGCGGGGCGACGATCACCGCCTCGAAGCCGGCAGCCGGCGATCGCTCTCGCCGGGGCGAGAACGCCGCCAGCGATCGCGTGTCCGAGACGACCTGTACCTCGCCGGTGCGGTAGGCACGAGCGACCGGAGCGGCATCCGCCCCACCGTCGTCAGCCCGGAGCTCGACATCATCGAGGTGCTCGGTCCACGCACCGGCGCTGGTCAGCGGGACGACCACGTCGTCGCCACCGCGGCGCTCGCCAATCCAGGCCAGTCCGTAGCGACCCGACTCGACCAGCCGATCACAGACGGTCTGCCGGAGTTCGATAGTGCTGGCAGCGGTGCCCAGCGAGCCGATGATGTCCTGTACCAGTGCGTTCGTCCGGCTCAGCGTCGAGAGCTCGTCTCGCTGGGACTCGATCCGGCGGGTCCGCTCGCGGCGTTCGGTCACGTCGCGCGCGACCCCCATCAGACCGCCGTAGGTGTCCCCGCCGGTCGACAGGAGCGTGTAGTGGATCGACAGCTCGCGGTCCTCGCCGTCGCGGGTCCGGAAGGTCATGTCGACCTCCGCGCCGTCGGTGTCGGGGTCGTCGAGCAGCGCCTGGACGGTGCGCTGGCCGACCTCCAGTTCGCCGGGAGCGAGCATCTCGGACGCGTGCATCCCGATCAGCGCTCCGCGTTCGTAGCCCAGCATCGCCGCGAACGACTCGTTGCAGAAGTCGACGACGCCGTTGTGATCGAGCGTGTACAGGCCGTCGCGCGCCTGTTCGACCAGCAACGCGAGCAGTCGCCGCCGCGTCTCGCGACGGACGCGGTCCGTGATGTCCTCGAACTGCTCGATCGTGATTCCGTCTCCCACACTCTCGAGGCGATGTCGCTGGTGGACGTAGTAGCGGGTGCCGGTGGGAGTGGGAACGACCACCGAGTGGTTCTCGACCGCCCCATCCCGAGGGCCGATGTCACGGCGGCCACCGTCGTCGTGCTCCGCGGAGACGATCGCGTCCAGTCGCGCGTAGAAGTCCTCCGTCTCCGGGATCGAGCGCTCGATCCGATCGACGGGAAAGAGCCCTTCGAAGCTGTGGTTCGACCAGCGCACGCGGCCGTCGTCGCCGACGGCGAACAGCGCGTTGGCTTCGGTCACCTCCCGACAGATCGTCGAGAGAGCCCTCCCACGCGCGTCTTCGAAGGCGTCGGGGAACTGTCCGACGAGCGTCTCGATCTTCTCTGCGAGGAGAGACGGCGCGTCCGCGGTCTCGCGTTCGACGATCGTCTCGACCCGTCGTGTCGTCTCCGCTGGGATCGTCGCCGGGTCCGCGCTCGCGTACAGCACCGACGGACAGTCGACGGCATCGAGGAGCGCGCTGCGTCGGTCCGCCTCGATGCCGTCGGTCACGACGAGTCCGTCCCACGATTCGGACTCGGCGGCCGTGACCGCCTCGACGCCGGTCTCGTGGTGTAGGCGACAGGCAGCGAGACGAGCGGCGAGCCGGTCGGCGACGCTGTCGGTCGGCGTGTCGACGTAGAGCACCCGCTCTCTGTCGCTCGTCTCCGATCCAGACCCGGTTTCGCCGGTCATAGTTCCTACCCCGCTGTGATTATCTCAGTGAACACCTCCTTCTGAGGACACATAACTATTTCCACAAACGATCGACTGGCGAAGGCAACGGGCGGAGCGACACTCGCGGAGTCTGGCGGCGCTACGGGACGGTGCCGGCGGTTTGTTCGGCGACGGCGACGAGGGTCGCCCAGGTGTTACAGCCGGCACGGAGCGCCACGAGGTCGGCGGCGGTGATCCCGACGACGACCGTGGCCGCGTCCTGTCGGAGCGTGGCGGTCGTCCGCTGGCCGCCGATCTCGCCGATCTCCGGGCGGACGCTGCGTGCGACTCGGCGTGCCTGCTGGTCGTCGTCGTACTCGAAAGAGAGAACGGCTTCGTGATCCACGCTACTTGACGTCGACTTCCTTGACGTCGCGCGACCGCTCTTTCAGCAGCACCCGGTGACCGCAGTACGGACAGCGAACGCCGCCGTACTCGTCGAGCGTCACGTCACGCTTACAGCGGGAACACTTGTAGCTCATTACTCGTCCTCGTCTTCGGCGAGCGCGGCGCGGATCGAACGGGTGACGGTCTTCCCACCGGGGGTCTCCGGACGGTACGTGCCGCCAGTGTACTTGTATCCACAGTAGCTACACTGCCAGATACCGGTCCCCTTGCGGTCGACGCGGTCTTTGCCACATTCGGGACAGGCGTGGTCGTCTCGCATGTCGTCCTCGATCTCGGCGACGCGACGGCGGGCGACCCGGCCGTACCGTGCGCCGAAGCGACCGGCACTTCCGGTTCGTCCCTTGTCTTTGGCCATAGTATCGTACTGTCGGCCCAGGACTTTCATAAACCTGTTGAGTTTGGATCGGCCGCGGGGCCCGGACTCCCCACTGGCGACCGTCCCGATCGAGTCGTCGGCCGACGCCGCGTTCGACACGCCACGCTTATTTATTAGACTCGTCTAATACTACACGACTGACTCATGTTCGTCCACGCGGAGCTACCGAACGTCCACCGCGAGGTGAGACCGTGACCGGATTCGTCGAGATCGTCGCGGTCGCGATGATCGCGCAGTTGAGCGTGTTGCCCGGTGAGAAAGTCCAGTTCATCATCGCCGGCCTCTCGACGAAGTACAACCCACTGGTCGTCGTCGCGGCGGCCGGGAGCGCCTTCGCCGGCTGGACGGCCCTGGAGATCGTCTTCGGAGCGGCCATCCAGGCAGCACTGCCGGGCGTCTACCTCGATGCCTTCACCGCCGGAATGTTCCTCCTGTTTGCCGTCCTGCTCTACCGATCCGCTCCGGCGACGGGAGCCCAGCCGGAGCCGGCGACGATCGCCGACGGTGACGGGGCTGGGGCCGACCACCGTACCGACGGCGGGACCGCGACCGTCGACCTGCCCGACGTGGTCACGCTCGCGGGCCGTGAGTTCACCGTCCCCGACCGCTTCGGGAGTTTCCTCCCCATCTTCCTCCTGATGGCGGCCGGCGAGTTCGGCGACAAGACCCAGCTGATCACGATCACGCTCGCGGCCGAGTACGGTGCGACGGCGGCGATCTGGACCGGCGAGATGCTGGCGATCGTCCCGGTGAGCCTGCTGAACGCCTACTTCTTCTACACCTTCTCGCATCGGTTCGACCTGCGGAAGGCCCACCTCTTCGGAGCGATCCTGTTCGGCTTCTTCGGGCTAGATACGGTGCTTTCGATCCTGACCGGATTCTCGATCTGGGAGACGATCGTCGACGCGCTCACGACGGCGCTGCTGACCGTCGTCTAGTCCTGGAGGTCCGCCTCGGCCAGCGCGTCGTTGAGGTCTGCCCGGACGCGTTCGCCGAGTTCTCGGTCGCCGGCCGTCGTCACGATACGGTTCTCCTGCACGCTGGAGCCGTCCCGGATCAACAGTCTGACGTTGCCGTGTTCGTCCGCTCGGGTCGCCTTGGCGCGCACGCCGGTCCGCGATCCCGACCCACCGGCGTCGATCGGCCCCGGAATCACCTTCTTGACGTGAGGGTGGGCGGCGACCGTCTGGATGGCTCGCTTGCCGGCCCGGCCGCCCACGAGCGTCGAGTGTGAGCCGCCGAGTTTCTCCTCCGGGGCGGCGTCGACGACCTCCAGTGCCGGCTCGCCGCGTCGCTCCAAGACGTGATCGACCGGGTCGTCGCCGTCGACGCGATAGAACGGGTAGCGGAGCTGACTGCGGACGGCCCCCACCACGTCGCGGTCGCCGGTGACGTACACCTCTTCGGGCCGCTTACGGCGTACGTCGTCGGCGACGAGTCCCGCGAAGTTGCGCAGTTCGACGACGCCGGTCTCGCCGCCCGCTTCCGGCGTCGTCGTGATCGTCCGTGCGGCCACGACCGCCTCGTCGGCGAGTGCGGTGACCGTCGCCCGCTCGCGGTCGAGTTCGAGGACGACCACGTCCGTGTTCGCCGACCGACAGACCAGGCAGTAATCGCCCGGCCGGTCGAGTTCGGAGCCACAGTGCCGACACGACATACAGGCGTCTCGGGGATGCGAACGCAAAAGCGAGGCGGTTCGACCGGGCGACCCGAGCGGCGGGGAGTCCCGTTACAACTGGGCCGGATCGCGCTTCAGGTACTCACGGAGCAGGACCGTCGCGTAGCTGCCTTTCGGCAGCGAGAACGCGAACTCGACCGCGTCCCCGTCGCGTCGCCGGACGTCGATCTGGCTCCGGACCTGAACGGCGCGCCGGGTTCCCGACGAGTCGAACTCACCGGGGAGCGCGAAGTCGCTCGGTTCGAGGCCGGCGTCGTCGAGTACCGCGCGTTCGATCTCGCCGGGTTCGCCCTCTGCGAGTGCCGTCTCGGTCCCGAAGAGGGGCGCAGTGACGAACGCCCGGCCTCGCTCGCAGTGTCGCTCGACGGTGTCGACGCGCCCCTCGGTCACCCGTTGCGTGCGATCGGTGTCGGGGAGCGCGAGGCCGTCTGGCGCGTCGCTGTCGGCGAAACAGACCACGTCGCCAGCGACGGGGCGGTCGAAGGGAAGCCCGCGGTCGAGGCGTTCCGAGAGGACGCGGTTGAACAGGTACGACTGGGCGGCGTTGACGAACAGCGTCTGGAGGTTCGTCGGCAGCGTCTCCAGCGCGCTCCGGAACGCCGCTGGGGAGGCGTCGTCGGCGTCGGTCAGACTGTGACAGAGCGCCCGCTCGTACCCCAGCGCCCGCGGGAACCGCTCCAGTGCTCCCTCCCAGTCGTGGGTCTCTTCGACGTAGGCCCGTGCCGCCTGTGTCGCCTCGGGCTCGCGCTCGTTGGGGTTCCCGAGGTAGGCCATCACCGCGCCCTCCCAGTCGTTCCGGACGATCGCCAGCCCGACCTCGTGGGTGATCGGGCGCTTGCTGCCGAAGCGTTGCTGACCGAAGTAGTTCGGCACCGCGACCGTCGGCTCGTCGGCGGCGTCGGCGCTGCCGGCGAACTCGCGCAGTTGCTCGGTGACCCCGTCGACGCCGTCGGGGCGGTCCACGTCGCGGACGGTGATCTCGAAGGCGTTGCCGGCGAGGTCACCGAACAGCACCGGTCGTCCCGCCCGCCCGACGACGTCGATCTCCGCGCCGTCGATCTCGGGCACGTCGGCCGCGTCCGCGTCTGTGATCGAGAACAGCTGGGTCGTCACGGCGCGCTTGTCTTTCGTCCCCGCCCACGAGACGCGCTCCCGAGAGATGCCGAGCCGATCCGACAGCGCCGACGCGAAGTCGTTCGTGTCCCAGTTGTGCAGCGTCGCGCGCACGACGAGGTGAGCGTACGCGCCGCTGTCGGCGTCGGCGGGTTCGGCCTCGAACGCCTCCAGTTCCCGGACCGCGAAGTCCTCGGGCGAGGCACGGAGTCGGCCACCGATGCCGTCGCCGTCGCTGACGTAGTAGCGCATTCCGACGGCCTGCTCGATCGGCTGGGCTGGGCGCATGGTCTGCTGGGCTCTCGCCGCGGCGCGCACATAGGGCTAGCGGTGCGACTCCGGAGAGAGCCAGACGCGGATCTCACAGTGCAACGGGCGACGAAACAAAAGGGAGACGAACCGTCTACCGCGCGCCTTCGAAGTCGTCGTAGCCGGTGATGTCGACGCCGTCGCCGGTGACGGTGGCGACGTAGACGCCGTTGCCCGAGCCGGTGTCGCGCTCGGTCGCCGCGTACACGGCCTCGACGGCCAGTTCCTCTGCCTCCTCCATCGAGAGGTCGTCGTGGTAGCGGTCTTCGAGCTTCCCGTGGGCGACCTGCATCCCGCTGCCGGTGACGGTGTAGTCGTCTTCCATGACCCCGCCCGCCGGGTCGATGCTGTAGACGTGGCTGCCCTCCTCGTCGACGCCCCCGAGGATGGGGTTGATCGCGAAGAAGGGACCACCGCGGGCGAAGTTGCCCGCCAGCGTCGCCAGCGCGGAGATACTCATCGGCTCGCCGCGCCGTACCTCGTAGAGGTCGGACTCAGAGCGCAGCGTCCGAATGAACGACTGCGCGCCGCCGACGCTGCCCACGAGGGTGAGCGCGGCCGACGGGTGGATCTGCTCGACCTTCTGGACGGACTTGTTCGAGACGAAGCGACCGCCAAGCGAGGCTCGCATGTCCGTCGCGATGACGACGCCGTCGTCGGTCGTGATGCCGATTGTCGTCGTGCCGGTCTTCGCGACGGCGTCGCCGTCGCCGGCGTCGGCGTCGGCGTCCATGTCGTCGAACGATGCGAGTTCCGGTTCGTAGGGGTTCGCGTCGAGGTTCTTTATACCAGGGAGGTCGGGGAACTTACTCATCGTCGTCACCTTCGAGTTCCAGCTCGGTAACTCGTTCGGCGATCTCGTCCTCCGAGAGCGCCGTGAACTGCTCGGACTCGACGTCGATCGTGGCTACGTCGACGCCCGTCGCGTCGAGGCCGTCGTCGCTGACCGATCCCAGCGCTCGCAGCGCCAGCGAGAGCCCGGCTTCGAGGCCCATCTCCTCCTCGTACTCCTCTTCGAGGAACGTCTGGATCTCGTCGCGGTCGCCGCCGATCGCGACGGCCTGCCACTCGTAGGGGGTTCCCGACGGGTCGGTCTCGAAGAGGCGCGGTTCGCCGTCCTCGATACCGCCGACCAGCAGCGCGACGCCGAACGGGCGTGCGCCGCCGGTCTGGGTGTACTGCTGGATGTAGTCGGTGACTTCCTTGGTGAGCGATTCGACGCCGATCTCCTCGTCGTAGCGCAGGTGGTTGACCTGTGCCTGTCGGCGGGCGAGATCGATCAGCTGGCGGGCGTCGGCCACGTGGCCCGCGCTGGCGATGCCGACGTGGTCGTCGGCCTTGTGGATCTTCTCGATGCTGTCGCGTTCCAGCAGCGGGGAACGGGCGTGTCGGTCGGCGGCCAGCACGACGCCGTCCGCCGTGCGGACCCCGACACTCGCCGTGCCGCGCTTGACTGCTTCGCGTGCGTACTCGACCTGGTAGAGGCGTCCGTCCGGGGAGAAGATAGTGATCCCTCGGTCGTACGCCTGCTGTTGATTTTGTCCTTGCATTGGCTTCGTTCACCTTGGGTAAGGGGCTGCCAGCTATAACCCTTGTGTCACAGACGGCTATTGCCGACAGCAGTGTCGCTCGCTTGGAGTCAGTACAGGGAGAGGTCACCCGTGACCGCGTCGATCCGGTCGTCGGCCGCCGGCCCGACGGCCAGCGCCGTGACGGTGCCCGGATCGAGTTGCGTGTGACCGGCGTCCCTGACGATCGCATTCGGCAGGCCCTTCCGCTCGGCGTCGTCGGCCAGGCGGAACAGCGCATCCTCGCCCGCGGCCGCGAGGACGACCTTCTTCTGACCCTGCCCTTTCCACTCGGACGTGGCCTGTCGATCGGCGTCCTCGTAGGCCATGAGCGAGGCGTGGGCGACCTGGGCCGCCAGCTTGCCTTCACCCATCCCGACGTCGGTCCGGGCGACGATGGCCTGCTTCATGCCAGTGGGGTGGACCCGGGCAGGTATATGTCTGGTCCCCGCTACGCTTTTCGCCGCCATCTCCACCTGAAACTACCCCACGCGAGCCGAGAGAGCCCCGCGAGCACGGAACGGAACGTTTTCACCACCGCGCTCGCGAGTACGCGTATGATCCTCTCGGATACGGACATCCTGCGACGGCTCGAAGCCGGCGATCTGGTGATCGAGCCACTCGACGACATCGACCTGCAGGTCCAGCCGGCCAGCGTCGACCTCCGGCTGGGCCGGGAGTTCCTGGAGTTCCAGCACGCCAACATCCCCTGCATCCACCCCGACAGCGAGCAGGAGACCGAGGAGTACACCGAGCGCGTCACCGTCGACGGGGACGACGAGTACATCCTCCACCCCGGCGACTTCGTGCTCGGGACGACCCGCGAGCGCGTCGAGATCCCGGCCGACCTGCTCGCCCACGTCGAGGGCCGGTCGTCGCTGGGTCGGCTGGCGATCGTGGTGCACGCGACCGCCGGCCTGTGCGACCCGGGGTACCAGGGCCAGATCACTCTCGAACTGTCGAATCTGGGGACCGCGCCCGTCGCGCTGTCGCCTGGTATGCGGATCTCCCAGCTGACCTTCACCGAGCTAAAGACCGAGGCCGAACGCCCCTACGGCGAGGAACGCGGCTCGAAGTATCAGGGACAGGAAGGACCGCAGGCGTCGAAGATCGAGAGCGACCACGAATTCGGAGGCGACCAGAAGTGAACCGGACACCCGCACGGAGCAGGGGAGGGCGATCGGCGTGAGGTTCGTCGAGGAGATCGTCGTCGACGAGTTCCTGCCGACCTTCAGGTCGCTGCTCGCGGAGGCGTTGCGCGAGCGTGGCCTCACCCAGTCGGAGGTGGCCGAGCTGCTGGGGATCAGCCAGAGCGCCGTCTCGAAGTACGCCCACGGAGAGGTCGAGCGCAACGAGCGCCTGCTGGAGAACGACCGGCTGGCGGCGCTGACCGAGGAGCTGTCCGACGGGCTGGCAAGCGGCGAGATGACGCCCGTCCAGGCGTTGATCGAGACGGAAGTGGTCGTCCGCGAACTCGAACAAGGGGGCACACTCGCGGCGCTGCACGAGGACGCCGTTCCGGAACTCGCCGAGTACGGCGGCGACTTCGCGGTCCACGACCCCGACAGCAACCTCCGGGAGGCAGAACAGACCTTCTCGTCGGTACGGCGCGGGCTGCGGCTACTGGAGAACACCAGTGGCTTCGCCACGCTCATTCCGGCGGTCGGCTCCAACCTCGTCGAGGCCCTCAGCGACGCGACAGGCATCGAAGACGTAGCCGGCGTCCCCGGTCGGATCCTCGACGTGAAGGGGCGGGCGACGATCCCGGCCGAGCCGGAGTTCGGCGTCAGCGAACACGTCGCGGGCGTGTTGCTCGCGGCGCAGGCCGGCGGCGCGGACGCGAACGCGATGGTGAACGTCCGCTACGACGACGGCGTCGTCGACGACCTCGAAGCCGCGGGGTACACGACGGTCGCGTTCGACGCCGAGGCCGACACCGAGACCGCGATCGCGGCCGCACTCGACGAGTGCCCGGACGCCGACGTGCTCTATCAGACCGGCGGCATGGGAATCGAACCGATCAGCTACGTGGTCGGGCCTGACGCCAGCGCCGTCGCGGAGATCGTCCGCGAGATCGCGTGATGGGCGACGTGCGCTCGTTCTACGGCCGGTGGGCGCGCCTCTACGACCTGCTGGCGACGCTGCCCGGCGTCCGGTCGTGGCGGCGCGCGGCAGCGTCCGACCTCGATCTTGCAGCCGGCCAGACCGTCGTCGAGATGGGGTGTGGCACCGGTGCGAACCTCCCGCACCTGCGGTCGGCGGTCGGCTCCGAGGGGCGTGTCCTCGGGCTCGACGTGACACGGGCGATGCTCGACCGCGCGCGCGGTCGCGGCGACGCCGACCTGCTGCGAGGGGACGCGACCCAGCTGCCCCTGCAGAGTGGCGTCGACGGCTTGCTCGGGACGTTCGTCGTCGGCATGTTCGCCGATCCCCGCTCGGTCGTCGACGAGTGGTGTACCCTCGTCGGACCCGGCCACCGGGTCGCACTGTTGCACTTTACGAGGAGCCGGCGTGCGTGGGCGCGACCGATCGACGCCTGCTACCGGGCGTTCGTCTGGGCGTCCTCGACCGACAAGCGCCAGCGCGGCGTGGCCGACAGCCACGACAGGCGCGTCGAGGAGGCCTATCGACGGCTGGCCGAGCGCACGGCGGACTACCGCGAGCGACGGCTGGCCGGTGGCTACCTCCGGCTGGCGAGTGGCCGCGTCGAGTGACGGGACGGTCGGCGGCGGTGGTCCGGACGACGAATCAGGGGCGGTACCGCTCGGCGTGGACCGAACAGAACGCGGTTCCCTGAAGCTGTGCGGCGACGACGCCGGGCTGGCGGTGGGGGTTCGCCAGTCGGCAGCCAGACTCTTCGCAGAATCCCTCGCCCGTCTCCAGATAGTGGTACGCCTGCAGGACGTAGCCCTTGAGCGCCTCGGTCGTGCGCGGGTCGTCTTCGACGAGAAACTCTCCCTCGACCTCGCTCTCTAGGACCTCTCGTGGCGGGGAGTCGCCCGACACCATCGCGTGCTTCTGTTGTTCCTTGTAGTACTGTTCTGGCTTGGCGGGGGCCTCGTAGAGCCCCGGGACCGACACGAGCGCCGGCTGACCGAGGACGTTGACGCGCTTGTGCCAGCGGCCGTCGTGGTCGCCCCAGGTGCCGAGGACGCGATCGAGCACCGGGACGTGGAGGTGATCGAGCCCGCGCTCGTCGGCGGGCAGTCGTTCCCCGAGGCTCCGCTGGACCTGCAGGCCGTCGTAGATGACGCCGCCGGCCCGCTCGGGGTGGTCAAGCGCCCGCTGCTCGTAGCGAACGATCCCCAGCATCGCGTTGCCCGTCTCGCGCTCGTACGGCGAGAGCACCCGCGCGGCGGCGAACGCTTCGGCCAGCTCGTCGTCGGCGTACAGATCGAGGAAGCGATCCCGAACGTCGACGCCGGCCTCGATCCGCTCGGCCAGCCAGTCGGCGATGGCGTCCACGTCGGCGACCGTCGTCGGTGCCCGGTACAGTGTGACCCGTTCGACCATGTATGAGTGGGTGGTACCAGCCAGTGAAACAGTTACGGTCCGGGCCAACGGTAGAGAACAGATCGAGCATTCGCGCGAACGAGCGGTTCGAAGAACCCGGAAGTTCGCGCGATTCGCCGTCAGAGCAAGCTCTGACGAGCAGTGCGTTCGCGGTGCTCACGCACAACACCGCGAGCGCGCTGGTGGCGAGATTCCGAAGGAATCTCGAAAGACGAACGGCGAAGCCGTGAGTCAGGCGCGACTCGCGGCTTTTTCACCACCGGAAGACTCATTTCACTCGTCTTCCGAGCCTTTCCTCGCTTCGCTCGGCAAGACCACGTCTTTGCGAGGGGGTACCCACAGCGCCGCGAAGCGGCGCGAGGAAACCCCCGCAGTAAAAAGATGGTCAGTCGTCGGCGACGACCGGCTCGCCCTCGTCGGCGAGGAGTCGGTCGATGGCGTCGACCATCGCGTGGACGGAGGCCCGGGTGATGTCCGAGTCGCTGTTGGACACCGTCACCGTCCGGTCGCCCCGAGACATCTCGACCTCGACGGTGACGACGGCGTCGGTGTTGCCGGTGATGGCGTCGACGTGGTAGGAGTCGAGGTTCCAGTTGACAGAGCTACCGAGCGCTTCCTCGATGGCGGTCATCGCGGCGTCGACCGGGCCAGAGCCGGTGGCACTGGCGGGCTCGCGTTCCTCGCCGTCGACGGCGAGGCGGACGCTGGCCGTCGGAGTACCGCCACCGGCGATGGTCGTCAGATCGAGCAGTTCGACGCGGCGCTCGCGGTCGGTGCCTTTGACCTCCTCAGTGATGGTCAGCAGGTCGGCGTCGGTGACCCGTCGGCCGCGGTCGCCGATCTCCTTGACCCGCCCGACGATCGTCGCGAGCTCGTCGTCGCTCACGTCGATGTCGTGCTCGTCGAGCGCGGCGGCGACCCCCGCGCGCCCGGCGTGTTTGCCCAGCGCGAGGCGGCGCTCGCGACCCACCTTCTCGGGCCGGTAGGGCTCGTACATCGCGTCGTCTTTCAGCGTCCCGTCGGTGTGGATGCCCGACTCGTGGGTGAAGGCGTTCTGGCCGACGACGGCCTTGTTCGGGGCCAGCTGGATCCCCGTCGTGTTGGCGATCAGCTGTGCGAGGTCGTACACCTCGGTCAGGTCCATCGTCTCGACGCCGTAGCCGTGATCGAGCGCGATGGCGACCTCCTCTAAGGCGACGTTGCCGGCCCGCTCGCCGATGCCGTTGATGGTCCCGTGGACCATGTCGGCACCGGCGGCGACGGCCACCAGCGCGTTCATCACCGCGAGCCCGAGGTCGTCGTGGGTGTGGGCGCTGACCGGCCCCAGTTTCGAGAGCCGGGAGACGGCTTCGAGCGCGCCGTCCGGCGTCGCGTGACCGACGGTGTCGGCCCAGCAGATCCGGTCCGCACCGGCGTCGATGGCGGCACCGAGCAGTTCTTCGAGGTAGTCCAGGTCCGCCCGGGAGCCGTCCTCGCCGATGACCTCGACCCACAACCCCTGCGCTTTGGCGTACTCGACCAGCTCGACGGTCGAGGCGACGTTGTCCGCCCGAGAGGTCCCGACCTTGTCCTCGACGTGGCGGTCGCTGGCGGGGACGACGAGGTTGATCCCGTCGACGCCACACTCCAGCGCGAGGTCGATGTCGTCGCGAATGCCACGGCAGAAGCTCGTCACCGTCGCGTCGAGGTCGAGATCGGCCACGCGGGAGATAGTCTTTCGCTCGCCCGGCCCGGTACAGGCGCTGCCCGCCTCGATCACGTCGATCTCGGCCGCGTCGAGCTGGCGGGCGATGCGTGCCTTCTCGTCGGGCGAGAGCGAGATTCCGGGGGCCTGCTCCCCGTCTCGAAGCGTGGTGTCAAGGAACTGTACGCCGTCAGCATCAGAGAGGTCCCGCGTCAGCGGGTGACCCCCGAACAATGTCGTCTCTGTCACGGTTGTGTCCTGCGAGTTATCGTCGCTGGCGAATTTCGCGCCCAGCCGCCGTGAGGCGACTTCCTCTATCCTCGTTGTCGGAATCCGACATAGTACTCGATGGTCAAGCGGCCGCCGCTGATTAATCTGTTGGGATCGTTTCGCACGGTCGGGTCACGACTCGATCACCACGCGGTCGCCGGGCTCGACGCCGTCGGCCGCGCCCGCCGGTAGCTCGACGACGGTATCGGCGCGGGCCATCCCCAGCCCGGTCCAGGGCGACAGCGTCTTCACCTGTGCGACCGCCTCGTCCCGGAGCCAGACCACGTCGATGGGGAACCGAACGAACAGCATGTGAATCGACTGGTAGCCGTAGTCGCCGAGCAGTGCCGAGAGCGGCCAGGGTGGCCCGTGGAGTCGAAAGACCAGCGCGTAGTCGTCCGGGATCGACCCGCGAAACATCAGCCCCTTCGCCTGTTCGACGGTCGACGCGGCCACCTCGACGGTGTCGGCGAGCGTCCGCCGTTCGTCTCCATCCTCGTGGACGACGCGCATGGCCGTTGGTGGAGGCCGCGGGGCAAAACCCTTGCTGGCCCGAGACAGATTCAAGCGTCTCGATTCGTCAGTGGGCGTATGGAGAAGGCACCCGGCGGGACGAGCGTCGGCGTCGACGACCCCTACGCGCACGTCGACCGCTGTGATTGGATCACGGACGACGGAAAGTGCCGGTGGGCCGTCGAACACGGCCACCACGATCCAGAGTTCGCCGACGCACGCAGCGCCGAGGACTTTCAGTGTCCCGTCGTCGCCGGGGGAGACGACCACGACCCCAGCGTCTCCTCGACGGACGAGCAGGCGGGCCGGTGGGACTGGGGAGACTGCCCGCACTTCCGGCGACGCGAACGCGACCGGGCGTGTACTCGCTGCGGGCTCGAAGAGCGACGGATGGCCCACACCGACGAGCGGCCGCTGCTGGAAGAACACCACCTGTCCTATCGCGAGGGGAGCGGCGACGACCTGAACCACGAGATCACGATCTACCTCTGTCGGTGGTGTCACGCGAAAGTCCACCAGTCGTGGGCGCGGATCGACGACGACGCGAACCCGGACCCGGAGGCCGTCGCCGAGCGCGAGGGGCGACGCACGCGCGAGCGGTCCGAGCTCGGGTTCGAATCGGCGGCCGAGCGCTACCGCGACGACGAGTGAGTGTTCTGGGTATCATATATGATACTCACAAGATGCCGTTAAACCCCCCATGTGAAAACTGAACACAAGCACTGCCATGAATCTCACCAAGCAGTCGCTGGGGCAGTCGTACGTCGTCGCGGCGGGCGTCGTCTTGAGTCTGGCGCTGCTGGGCCACGCCGTCGTCGCGTCCGAGCACGGCTGGCTAACTGCCGTCCTGATCGTCGGTGGACTGGTGCCGGCGCTGACGCTCGCTTGCGCGCAGTACTGGCTCCCGGCCAGTGGTATCGAGGGCGAGCAGGTGTGGCGCGTCGCCGAGTGGAGCAGTCTCGGAATCGGTATATTGACACTAGTCAACGTCTCGGTCCTCGCGTTCGGCCGTCCACTGAGCGATCTCGGACCGGTGGTGCTGGCGACGAGCGTCGCCATCGGCGGCATAGCCGGTGTCCTCGTGGGGACGATGCTCGAACTGCGAAACACCAACGCACGGCTCCAGCGGAGTAACGACGTTCTCAACCGGGTGCTCCGGCACAACCTCCGCAACGACCTGACCGTCGTCCTCGGCCATCTGAGCGAACTCGAAGCCAACGTCTCGGGCCAGCAGGCCGACCGCGTCCGGCGAGTCGAGAGGAAGGTCGACGAGATCGTCGCGACGACGGAGAAAGCTCGCGAGATCGACGTGGCACTCACCGCCGAACACCGAACGCAGCACCCTCTCGACGTGGTGTCCCACGTCAGGGAACGCGCCGAAGCGGTCGAGACAGCCTACCCGGACGCGACGGTCGAGACCGACCTGCCAGAGTCGGCATGGGTGTACGGGGACTGGCTCGTCGGGACCGTCCTCGACAACGTCGTCGAGAACGTGATCGTCCACGCCGAGGGCGACCCGTATCTCCGGATCGACTGCGAACGAGACGGCAGCGGTGTCACGGTTCGGATCGCCGACGACTGTCCGCGGATTCCCGACCACGAGCGCCCGATGTTCGATCACGGTGTCGAGACGCCGCTGAACCACTCGACCGGGGTCGGCCTCTGGCTCGTCCAGTCGGTCATGGAGAGCTACGGCGGCGACGTGACGCTGGCAGCCAGCGAGGCGGGCGGGAACCGGGTCGACCTGACGTTTCCGGCGGCACCGAGCGGGGACGAGGAACGGCTCTCCGATCGTCTGCGCCGATCAGAGCACTGATACGGACGGTTGTAGGCGTTTACCCAGTCGACCGCACGACGGCGTGCGGTCGATCTGGTAAAGACCTACAACTTTCCGTATGACCCGTCAGGTGCGTTCGGTCGTTTCAAGAGATATATACGGCCCGATAGCGTCCCCTGTAGTAATGACCGAAATCGCCGTCATCGACAATCACGGCCAGTTCACGCACCTCGAACAGCGTGCGCTGCGCGACATCGGCGTCGACGTGGAACTCGTCGACAACGACACGCCGCCCGGCGAGATCGAGGCCGACGGCCTCGTCCTCTCGGGCGGACCAGACATGGACCGCATCGGCAACTGCCCGGCGTACCTCGACATGGACGTGCCGATTCTGGGCATCTGTCTGGGGATGCAGCTGATGGCCGACCGGCTCGGTGGCCGCGTCGGTGCCGGCGAGTACGGCGGCTACGCCGACGTGACCGTCCAGATCGACGACGACGAGGACCCGCTGGTCGGATCGCTGGCCCCGGAGACGCGCGTCTGGGCCAGCCACGCCGACGAGGTCAAGGAAGTGCCCGACGGGTTCGAGCGCACCGCACAGTCCGACGTGTGCAACGTCGAGGCCATGAGCAACGGGACCGATCGCTTCGGCGTCCAGTGGCACCCGGAAGTCGCCCACACCGAAGAGGGCAAAGCGGTGTTCGAGAACTTCCTCGCCGTCTGTAACGGAGAGTGAGCCGTCGATACCGCAGGTAACCGACCCACCGCGGGAGGGCGCAGACGGGTACATTTAACCGGATCGATGGGGTGGCCTACAGTATGACAGCGACGCAAGGGAACCTCGCGGGGCTCTCGCGCTTTATTTTTCGGGCCCCGCGCTGGTACGCGAGCGTGACGTTTGCGCTGGTGCTGGCGGCTGTCACGGGTATCGCCGCCTTCGACTCGCGGTTCATCTTGGACGACGCCTGGCAGGGCGTGTTCTTCGTGGGGATTCCGACCGTCCTCGCGAGTGTCGCCACGGCCTACGTCGACAACGCCCTGGGCGGGCAGCTGACGCCCAACCGCGCGTCGCTACTGGCGCTGTTTTGCGAGCTGATCGTCATCGCCTTCGTCGTCGGTGCCGGCGTCGTCTCGGTGCTGACGGCCTTCGACCAGGAGTTCGTCCTCGATTCGCTGCTGGTGAGTCTCGCCGCGATCTTCGCGTTCCGTCTGCTGGTCGTGATCGCCGTCTCACGGAGTTCGCTCCCGGTCGCAGCGATCGCTGCGAGCATCCAGCCGGCCGCGGCGGCCGCGCTGCTCGCGGTGTACACGGGTGCGACTTCGGCGCTGCTGGACGATCCGACGCTCCGGCGATTCCTCTCGCGGGCGGATCAGGCCCCGCCAGAGCTACAGTTCCTCCAGCCGGTCGATTTCGGGCTGCTCGCGGTCATGTGCGTGCTGTACGCCAGTGCGGTGTGGCTCTTTTTGGTGTTGCTGGATCGCCCGTGGCGCTCCAGTCTCGGCGTCTCGGTGCTGGATTTCATCCAGGGCTTCATCGGGCACATCGCCGAGGGGAGCCGCGAACTGGAGGACTTCTTCGAAGAGCTCGGCGAGGAGGCGCTCGTCCCGGTGACGGTGCTGTCGGTTCGCCGCCCGGACGGCGAGGAGAAGGCCCGCTTCGTCCTCCCGATGATCCACCCGGGTCCGATGGGCGAGATCGGTGGCGGAAACCTCCCCAAACGAGTCGCTACCGAGGCCGACGGGCTCGCCTTCCCGCCCCACGCCACGGCTGGCCACGACTTCAACCTCGTCACCGAACGCGAGGTCGACTCGATCCTCTCGGCGGCGCGGTCGGCCTATCGGGAGCTCGAATTCACCGACCGGGCGACGGCGAGCAGCCGGGTGGAGGAGGGTGACGCGTCGCTGCTGGGCCAGGCCGTCGGCGACGACGCCGTGATCGTCTCGACGTTCGCGCCGGGGTTCGCCGACGACGTGGAGTACGCCGTCGGCCTCTCGGCGGCCGCCGAAGCCCGTGCGGGCTCGCTGGACGAGATCCTGCTGGTCGACGCCCACAACAGCAACGACGGTCTGGAAGGCGAGGACCTGGGCCACGTCGTCCCCGGCAGCGAGCGCTCCTTCGACATGATCGACGGGGCCGGGAAGCTCGGCGCGGAACTGGCCGCCGCCGACCGTGGCCGGCTCCACTGTGGAGTCGCCTGGGACGAGACGCCCTGGGAACCCCAGGAGGGGATCGGCCCGCTGGGGATCCGCGTCGCCGTGTTCGAGGTCGAGGGAACCAGAACCGCCTACGTCCTGATCGACGGCAACAACATGGAACCGGGGCTGCGAGGCGACATTCTCGCCGCGCTCGACGGCGTCGACGACGCCGAGGTGATGACGACCGACACCCACATCGTCAACACCGTCGAGGCGGAGAACCAGGTCGGCAGCTCGATCCCCGACGACGAGCTGATCGCGCTGATCGCCGAGCTGACCGAGCGGGCGATCGACGACATCGAACCCGTCGAGGCGGGGATGGCCAGCGAGAAAGCGACCGTCACCGTCTTCGGGAACGACCGGACCGAGACGCTCGCCTCGACGGCCAACGCCGTCGTCTCGCTGGGCGGCGCGCTCGCGGTGACGTTCATCCTCACCGTCTTGACGGTCAGTATCGGGATCTTCCTCGTGACCGGCGGGTAGGAACTATTATAACTGCGTCGCGTGTTAGGTGATAGATACGGTCGAAGGATGACCCGGTAACGCTCTTCTCGGGCCGGCGTGCCCGCCACGGTCAGCGTCTCGATACGTCGCCAGCCCCGGCTACGGCGACAGCGACACCGCGATACACGACCAGCCATCGATGTCACTACCCGACCACGCAGACAGAGACGAACAGTACACCTGGGAGACCGGTCAGATCTTCGCGACGCCCGCAGAATGGGATCGGTACCGAGCGGAGCTGCAGGCCGACCTCGACGCGGCCGATCCACCCGCCGCCCCGATCGAATCGACGGCCGCGGCGCGCGAGCTCGTCGACACGGTCGCCGACTGGTACCAACGCATCCAGCGACTCGAACTGTACGCGACGCTCCGAGACTGCATCACGGACAACCCGGCGGCGAGCGATCGAGCCGGGACCGCACGCAGCCTCTCGACGCGAGTCGAGGCGGCCGTCGGCGAGCACCTCGACCGGCTGCACAGCACAGACGCCGAGACGCTCGATCGGATCGAAGAGGCACTCGGAGAGCGACGGCGCTACTTCGCGTCGCTCCGTGCGCGGGCCGCCCGCCGTCGATCGCCGGCGGTCGAGGCCGTCGTCGAGCAGTTCGCCGAACAGTGTTCCAGCGCCGACCGGATCGTCCGGGCCGTCAAGAACGACGACTTCGACGCCCCGACAGTCGAGACGCCCGACGGCGACGAGCGAAGCGTCACGCTGGGCCGGTACGCGACCGAACTCGCCGCTCCCGACCGCGACTATCGGCGGCGAGTGTACGAGTCCTCGCTGGATGCGCTCGCCACGTTCGAGGGGACGCTGGCGACGGCCTACGACGAGAAGCTCACGGCCGCCAGCATGTCCGCCGACGCCGTCGGCGTCGACTCGATCCGGGAGCGACAGTTGACGAATCGCTCGTACCCGGAGGGCGGTATCGAGTTCCAGTTCCCGACGGCTGGGGATCGACGCCGTTCGACCGTGGGACACCCAGGTCTCGGTCGCCGACGCCCCCGAACCCGAGATCGAGTACGAGGCCGCCGTCGGACACGTCGTCGACACCGTCGCACCCCTCGGCGAGGCGTACCAGGAGCGCGCCCGCCGGTTCTTCGCGCAACGGCGCGTCGACGTGTACGAGTGTGCGGACAAACGCAGCGACATCCCCGCGTTCTGCCCCTCCTCGGCCGAAGACGGTGCCTTCGTGCTCCTGAACTTCCAGCGGGACGTGCGAGCGACGTTTCACCTCTGTCACGAACTCGGCCACGCGCTCCACGTCGAGCACCACCGTGAGGGGCCCGCGATGTACGCCACCGGCCCGTGCCCGATCTCGGAGGTGCCGAGCGTCCTCCACGAGGTGTTGCTGACCGAGCACCTCGCCCAGCAGAACGGGCCGCTGGCCGCCCACGCCCGCGAGCGACTGCTGCAGTCACTCGAAATGCTGCTGTACGAGCAGGCCGCGAACGCGGCGTTCAAGCGTCGCCTCGCCGCGACCGTCGACGGCGGGGAGCGCCTCACCGCCGACCGGATCGCCGACGCCTACCGCGAGACGCTGGCGCGGTTCGACCCCGCGCTCGAACCGTGTGACCGGACACGGTTCGAGTGGCTCACCGGGGCGCTGTTCCGCGACGCCTTCCACCACTACCAGTACGTTCTGGGTGCCGTCGGCGCGCTCCGCGTCCGCGAGTCGCTCCGAGACGGACGCCTCGATCCCGCGACCTACCGGGAGTTCCTCCGCTCGACGGGACGAGACGACCCCGTGTCGCTGTTCGAACGACTGGGCGTGGATCTGACGACGAGTGCGCCCTACGAGCGGGCGGCGCGGGCGTTCGAGGGATATCTGGATCGCTGGACGTAGGCCGACGACTCCCACAGCGCTCGCTGGAAGAGCTCTGTTCGCAGAGAAACGCCGAGGGAGAGATTTGAACTCTCGTGTCCTGAACGGACAGTTGCTCTCGAAGCAACCGCCTTGGCCGGGCTAGGCTACCTCGGCTCACTTCATCGTAGCGCGATGTGCTCTTTATCGGTTTCGGTTCGGGCCGGGAGTGACAACCGTTGGACAGCGCCATCCCGATGCCTCCGACAGTGATATTGCGTGTGGCTGACAGGGGAGGGCATGGACGTACCAGAAGCCAGCGACGTGTGTTCACGGGTGCTTGAGGAGGTCGAATCGGCGGTGATCGGCGAGCGAGCGTTCTTCGAGACCGTCCTGCTGGGGGTCGTCGGCCGCGGTCACGTCCTGCTGGAGGACGTGCCCGGAACCGGCAAGACGCTGACGGCACAGACGATGGCCCAGACGCTTGGCCTCTCCTTCTCGCGGATCCAGTTCACGCCCGACCTGCTGCCGGCAGACATCACCGGGACCCATGTCTTCGACGAGCGCGAGCGGAGCTTCGAGTTCAACGAGGGGCCGGTCTTCGCCAACGTCGTCCTGGCCGACGAGATCAACCGCGCGCCGCCAAAGACCCAGTCGGCGCTGCTGGAGGCCATGGAGGAGGGGCAGGTCACCGTCGACGGCGACACCTACGAGCTGCCACGGCCCTTCTTCGTCATCGCGACCCAGAACCCGGTCGAGATGGAGGGCACCTTCGAGCTGCCCGAGGCGCAGGTCGATCGCTTCCTGGCGAAGACCTCGATCGGCTATCCCGACGGGGACGGCGAGTTCGAGTTGCTCCAGCGTCGGGCCGGCCGCGTCGAGCAGAGCCCCTCCGTCGAGACGGTGCTGTCGCCCGAGGAGGTCGACGAACTGCGAGCGCTGCCCGAGTCGATCACCGTCGAGGACGACGTGTTGCGCTACGTCTCGAACGTCGCACGGGCGACGCGAGAGCATCGCCACGTGGACGTGGGCGTCTCGCCCCGTGGCACCCAGCGACTCTTCGAGGCGGTCCGCGCCCGAGCGCTGATCCGCGGTCGGGAGTTCGTGACGCCCGACGACGTGAAGGCCGTCGCACAGCCGGTGCTGGCCCATCGAGTCGTGCTGACGCCGGAGGCCCGCGTCGAGAACGTCGCCGAGGCGGCCGTCGTCGAGAGCGTGCTGGACGACGTGCCCGTCCCGACCGTGGCTCGCCAGTAGCGTCACCGGTCGAGCGCGTAGGTAAACAGCAGTGCCGCGCCGAGCAACAGGGCGATCGCGGTCGTGGGCTGTCCGGTGCTCGCGGCGTCGTAGACGACGTAGCCCACGACCGCGACCACGGAGGCGACCGCGACCGTCACACCCACGTGTGCGAGCTGGGCCCGCGTCGAGACCGCCGCGTGTCCGAGTTGCCGACCGAGGCCGATACCGTGCTCACCCGCGTCCCACGCGACGACCGCCGCCCCCGCAGCGACCAGCATCGGGACGGCCGAACGCCCCGCGACGCCGGCCAGCAGGACGGCCCCGAACAGCCCCGCGGAGCCGATCCGGTGGAGCAGTCGCGAGCCCCGACGCACGCCGATCGGGACGACGACGAGGCCGCACAGCCCGACGGCACCGGCGAGGGGCGTCGTCGCGCTGACCAGCACGGTCACGAGCGCGGCGGCGACCGCGACCGCGACCGAGGCCGTACCGGGTCGCGCGTCGATGGACTCCGCGTCGGCGTCGGTGGTGCGCGTGCTCATCGCGACCCCCCGTCCCAGCGGGCGAGCACGTGCGGGAACGGTTCCGTCCCGTCCCAGTCGACGACCGGGATGTCGCGCTGCCGGAGGTCGGCGATGCGCAGCGACCGCCTGACTCCGGCCAGTCGGTGACCGACGGAGTCGTCGGCCGTCGGGTCCGGCGAGATCACCGTCGTCCGGTGGCCGTTGGCGTCGAGTCGGATCGCAGAGCCGGCCACGCGATCGTCGGTCAGCGGCGAGAACACGACGATCTGGGCGTCCGTCGGCGCGCGACGCCTGATCCGCTGGACCGCGGCGTAGAGGTTGGTCTCCGCGCCGGGCCCGGACGGAGAGAGCGCCGGCTCCGTCGAGAGGAACTCGCGTGCTCGAACGCGGTGTTCGTCCCCGTTGCCCGGCGAGAGCCAACACTCCGTCGGCGACAGCGCTGTCAGCCCCACGTCGTGGCCCGCGTCGGTCAGCGAGACGTAGGCGTGACCCGCCGCGTCGACGGCCGCGTCGAGCGCCGTCCGGGCCTGTGGCGCTGGGGCGGCGTACGCTGGCTGTCGGGCGTCGACCACCAGCACGACCGAGACGCTGCGTTCGACCCGGTACTGGACGGTGGTGAGGTCACCGGTTCGGGCGGTGCGGTTCCAGTCGACCCGGTTCAGCGGGTCGCCCGGCCGGTACTCGCGGGTCGCGTAGAACTCCACGCCGGGCCCGCCGGTGTCTGCCGGGAACCGTCCCGTGTGACGGGTGGTCTGTGACCGCAGCGGAAAGGCGACGCTCTGGCTCGGCAGCGACGCCTCGCAGTCGACGGTGTCTGGCGCGTCGACCGTGCCGCGTCGCTCCGTGGCTCCGGACGCGTCCCGAGTGAGGATCGTCGTCGGCTCGAACTCGTGGCGACCCCGCCGAGCCCGCAGCGAGTAGGCGAACGTCGTCTCCTCGCCCGGTCGGAGCGCGGTCGCCAGGCAGGGCGACCCCTCGGCGACGGTCATCTTCGGCGGGACGCCGTCGACGAGCCGCAGGTCCGGCATCGTCCGGTCGCTCTCGTTGCGCACCGCCACGGTCACCGCGACGGTGTCGTCGGTGTCGGGAGCGTCGTCGCTGATCGAGCGCTCGACGCTCACCTCGACCGGCGGCGGCGAGGTGACCTGCCCGTAGCCCGCGAAGGCGATCCCGAAGGCACTGGTCAGCAGGAGGCCTGACTCGCGGGTCAGGACCCCCGCTCCGAGCGCCAGGAGCGCGAAGACGGTGACGGCGTACCACCGCCTCGTCCGGCGGTCGACGACCGTGCCCGGCTCGATCTCGAACTCGGCCGCTTCGTCGGTCACGTCGGCAGAGCGCGTGGCCGCCGCCGGAATCGAGCTGAACGACATCAGGCCTCACCACCGTCCTCGACGATGCGGTCGAGCTCCGCGGCCACGCGACCGGCGCGTCGCGGGAACGGCCCCGACCCCCAGAACGTGCCGGTGACGGACTCGCGCAGCGACGAACCGGCACCGCTGGCGGACGCGAAGAACTCCGCGGCCAGCTCGTCGTCGGTCCAGGTGCCCGCTTCGAGGCGGCGGCGCGCTTCCGTCTCGGAGAGCCCACGGTACTGTGTCAGCACCGACAGCGCCGCGTCTTCGAGGTCGCTCCGGACCGCGAGCGCCCGCTGGTCTCCACCGGAGACGCCGAACGAGGGGGCCTGCGAGAGCACGGCGTCGAACTCGTCGCCCGGCACGGCGGCCGGCCGGCCACGCTCCGGCTCGGGGAGCGAGCCGGCATCTGGGTCCCGCCCGAACCACTGGGAGGCGCGGTACAGGCCCGCGAGGACCGCGAGGCCAGCGAGCACCGTCGGGAGCAACGGCGGCAGCGAAACGACGGCGACGGCGTCGGGAGCGAACGCGAGCACGAGGCCGACGACGGCGGCACCCGCCGCACCTGCCAACAGGAGCCTGCGGCGGTTCATCGGTCGCCCTCCGAGCGCAGCCGATCCAGCGCGGACCGCGCGCTCGTCTCGCGCTCGCTGGTCGGCGGGCGCTGGCCGTACCGGACCTCGCGGAAGCGGTCGGTCAGCGTCGCCACGGCGTCTCGGTCGAAGCCCGCCGCCCGCGCACGAGCGGCGATCTCCGCGGGCGTCTGGGTCCGGCGGTCGGCGTCCTCGACCTCGCTCGCAAGCTCCCGCCAGGCCCGATAGACCGCGTTGGTCGCCTCGGCGTCGGCGTCTTCGAACCGGCCGCTCGCGCGTAAGTCCGCCACGGTGTCCGGCTCGCGGGACGACCCGGGAGCGTCGGCGACAGTTCCCGTCGACGCGTCGCCGTCTGGCGTCAGCCGCGACGCGAGCACGACGAGACCGGCCACGAGGACGACCGCGCCGATCACGAGCGCGACCAGCGGGAGCGCGTCGGACACCGCGTCTGTGGCGACGGCGCTGGCGGAGCCGCCACCTTCGAGGTGCTCTGGCGATCCCGAGGTCGAGCGCTCGGTGTCGGGCTCGCCCCAGGAGAGCGTGAACAGCTGGGAGCCAAACAGCACGAACCAGGCGACACCGGCGGGGACGACGGTGGTGACGGCGTGTTTGAGCAGTTCGGGCACCGCGCTGGCACCCTCTCGCCACAGTCGATACCCGACCCACGCCAGGTACGCGGCGGTGCCACCGACGAGCAGGAGTTGCAACGCGGGGCCGACCCAGTTGCCGAACGGAGACGAGGCGTTCGGGGCGGCCGTATCGGCCATCGGCTCGGCGGTGTAGCCGGTACCGTCCGACGAACCCGCTCCCGCGCCCTCACTCTCGCCAGTCCCGACCGCCGTGGCGGTCTCTGGGCTGTCGAGCCCCGCCGCGGCGGCGGAGATCGCGAGGACCCCCAACACGACGACGAGCGCCGGTCCGATGCGGTCGATAGTCATCGACGGCACGTTCGAGACACGCACACGTAAAATTACAGTATCAAAGCGCCGATGGATAGCCGGAGCGCGTCGGTCGAAGGCGGTCCGCGGCGATCACGCGCCGTCGGGATCGCCGTAGCCGCCACCGCCCGGCGTCTCGACTCTGACAGTGGTGCCGGCCTCGACCGCGCGGGTGAGCTTCGAGGCCACGGCCTCGCCGTCGACGAAGTTCTCGCCGACGGTCCCGTCTGTGCCGCCGGCTCGTCCCGCTGGCGGCGTCTGGCGGCGATCGGTCAGGAGCGAGACGGTGGCGTCGGTCTCGACGACGAGCTCGCGGACGAGTCCGTCACCGCCGCGATGGCGGCCGGAGCCTCCCGTGTCGGAGCGCAGCGAGTACTCGGCGACCCGCAGCGGGTACGCCGCCTCCAGCGCCTCGACCGGCGTGTTTCGCGTGTTCGTCATCCCCACCTGGACGCCGGAGGCACCGTCCCGGTTCGGCGTCGCGCCCGCGCCGCCGCCGATGGTCTCGTAGTAGGTGAAGTCCGGTCCCCCGACGACGAGATTGTTCATCGTCCCCTGGCTCTCGGCCGGGACGCGGTCGGGTGCGGCCGCCGCGAGCGCGTCGAAGACGACCTCGGTCACCCGCTGACTCGTCTCGACGTTGCCGCCGACGACCGCTGCGGGCGGCGTCGGATTCAGCAGCGATCCCTCGGGAGCCTCGACCGTGACGGGATCGTAACAGCCCTGGTTCGGTGGGATCTCCGGATCTGTAATACATCGTATGACGTAGTAGACGGCGCTCTCGGCGACGGCGAGCGGCGCGTTCACGTTGCCCGCGACCTGCGGGGCGGTCCCCTCGAAGTCGACCGTCACCGCGCCGTCCGCGACGGTCACGGTCGCCTCGATCGGTACCGCCGTGTCGGTCACGCCGTCGCCCTCGATCGTCCCGGCGGCCTCGTAGGTGCCCGGTTCGAGGGCCGACAGCTCTCGCTTCATCCGCGCTCGCGAGTAGTCGACGACGGCGTCGAAGGCCGCGAGCAGCCTCTCGCCGTGGTCGTCGAGCAGCTCTCCGATCCGGCGGGCACCGCGCTCGTTGGCGGCCAGTTGGGCCTGCACGTCGGCCCGGCGCTGGGCCGGGTTACGGACGTTCGCCAGCACCAGCTCCAACACGTCGTCGACCACCGTCCCGTCGGCGACGATCCGGACCGGCGGCACGCGCAGCCCCTCCTGCTGGATCTCGCGTGCCCCGGCGGGCATGCTGCCGGGAGCCATCCCGCCCACGTCGGCGTGATGTGCCCGCGAGACGGCGTACGCCACGATCTCGTCGTCTCCGGTGGGTCGGTCGCCGGACCGGGACCGACCACCAGCTCCCGCCCCGATCGGCGAGACGAAGGTCACGTCCGGGAGGTGGGTGCCGCCGGCGAAGGGGTCGTTCAGCGCGAACACGTCGCCGGGTCGTGGCTCCCGGTCTCGGATCGCGTCGACGGCACGGGGCATCGCCCCGAGGTGGACCGGGATGTGTTCGGCCTGTGCGACCAGCCGCCCGTCGGCGTCGAACAGCGCGGTCGAGCAGTCCCGACGCTCGGTGATGTTGGGCGAGTAGGCACCCCGGATCAGCACCTCGCCCATCTCCTCTGCGACGCTCTCCAGTTGGTTCCGGAGGATCTCCAGTTCGACCGCGTCGACGGCGTCGTCGGTCACGCCGATCCCTCCAGGCGGATCGTCCCCTCGTCGTCGGCGACGAGCGTCCACCTCGGCGGGCAGACGACGGTGCTCTCGCCGCCCTCGACGATCGCGGGGCCGTCGATCGACCGTTCCGGTACCAGCGCCGGCCAGTCGTAGATCGGCGTCTCACGACGCCCGTCTCCGAAGACCGCCTCGCGGGTCCCGATCCGCGGCTCGCCGTCCCCTTCGAAGGATCGCTCCGGAGCCGTCCCCTCGATCGTCGCCGTGACGCGGCAGTTGACCAGCTCGACGGGTTCGTCGTCGAGCCGGTAGTCCCGCGCGCGCTCGTGTGCCGCGTGGAACCGCTCTCGCAGGTCGGCGGGACGGAACGGCTCGCTCACGTCGACGGTGAGCTCGTGGCTCTGGCCGACGTAGCGGAGGTCCGCCTGCCGGCGATACGTCGCCGCGTCGGGGTCGCTCACGTCCGCACGGACGCGGCCGCGGAGGTCCTCGTATACGTCCTCGATCGTCGCCCGCGTGGCGTCGCCCAGCGTCGTCCGGTGGGTTCTGACCGCGTCGTGGTGCTCGGCCGCCGCCAGCAGCCCGAACGCCGAGAGGACGCCGCTGGCTCGCGGGACCACCACCCGATCGACGCCGAGTCGATCGGCCAGCGGGGCGGCGTGCATCGGCCCGGCCCCGCCGAAGGCGGCCAGCGCGAACCGCCGAGGATCGTGTCCGCGCTCGGTCGTCACGCCGCGGATCGCTCGCGTCATCGTCGCGTTGGCGACCCGGAAGACCCCCCGCGCCGCGTCGACCGGGCCGTCGAGGTCCGCCGCCGTCGCGAGATCGTCCAGCGCGGCCACGGCAGCGTCGGCGTCGAGACCGAGGTCGGCACCGAGCGTCGTGTCGGGGCCGAGATACCCCAGCACGAGCGCGGCGTCGGTCACCGTCGGTTCGGTCCCGCCCCGGCCGTAACAGGCCGGACCGGGGGCGGCACCGGCCGACGCCGGGCCGACGCAGAGCGCACCCCCGGCGTCGACGCCGGCGATCGATCCCCCGCCCGCGCCGACGGTCTCGACGTCGACCATCGGGATCCGGATCGGGTGGCCGCCGACGGCCGCCTCGGTCGTCCGCTCGACCGAGCCGTCCCGGACCAGCGACACGTCGCTTGAGGTCCCGCCCATGTCGAACGTGATCACGCCGTCGGCGTCGTCGGGCTCGAAGGCGGCGGCACCGACGACGCCCGCAGCGGGTCCGGACATGACGGTCGTCACCGCTCGCTCGCGGACCGTGGCCGGATCGGCGATGCCGCCGTTCGCCTGCATGACCCGTGGTGCCGGGAGCCCGCGGTCGGCCGCCCGCTCCGCGAGCCGATCGAGGTAGTCGTCGACGACCGGCGTGAGGACGGCGTCGGCGACGGTCGTGGCCGTGCGTTCGTACTCGCGGAACTCGGACAGCACCTCGTGGCTGGCCGAGACGGGCACGTCGAGTTCGGACCGGAGGATCGCCGCCACACGCCGCTCGTTGTCCGGGTGAGCGTACGCGTGGAGGAAGGCGACCGCGACCGCGTCGGCGTCGATCTCCGCGGCCAGCGCCCGCACCTCGTCGGGATCGACCGGCCGCTCGACGCCGTCGGTCGTCGCACGTTCGTCGAGTTCGTAGCGCCGCGCTGCGGGGACGAGCGGCGTCGGTCCTCGCGCGTCCAGATCGTAGAGACTGGGACGGTCCTGTCGGCCGATCGCGAGCACGTCGGCGAAGCCCTCGGTCGTGACCAGTGCCGTCGTCGCTCCCGACCGTTCGAGCATGGCGTTGACCGCGACGGTCGTGGCGTGGCGAAAGCGGTCGACAGCGGTCATCTCGACGCCGGCCCGGTCGCAGGCGCGTTCGACGCCGTCGAGTACGCCCTCGCTCTGATCTGCCGTCGTGGGTACTTTCGCCGTCGTCAGCCGTCCGTCGGCGACGACAACCACGTCCGTGAAGGTGCCGCCCACGTCGACCCCCAGCAGCGTCTCGTCCATACCGGTCGCTGGGTCGGCTGGAGATAAACTGTTGTGACTCGGCCACAGGGGCGCGGTTCAAATCAGGTTTAAGCTACCGGGATCGCTTAGGGACACGCACGATCACGACGACCCATGAGACAGCAAACGGTCCCCGCGATCGTCGCGCTCCTCCTTCTCGTCCCGTGTGCCGCGATCGTCGCGCTCCTCCTTCTCGTCCCGTGTGCCGCGATCGGAGCACAGACGACGCCGACCGCGACGATCGACTCCGAGGGCGAGGAACTGACGGTCGAAGCCGCTCCGGGCGAGCAGCTCAGCGGCGAGACGACGCTCCCACCCGGAACGCGTCTGACCGTCCGGATCGAGTCGACGACCAGCGCCGCCCCGTTCCTCAAGCGTCTGGAGGCGACGGTCGCCGACGACGGTACGTTCACGGCGACCGGCGACCTCAGCGATCTTCCCCCGGACACCGCGTTCGAGGCGACCGTGGTGTACAACGCGACGGTGATCGGCAGGCAGAGCGGGCAGATCGTCCCCTGTACGAGCGACTGTACGGCCACGCCGAGACACAGCGACACGGCGACGGCGTTTCCCACCGACGAACCGGCTCTGCCACGGCCCGTCGTGCAGGTCCGAGAGGGCGGGACGGTCGAAATTCCGATCGCCGTCGGCGACCGCGAGCACGTGCGGCTGTCGATCGGCAGCGACCGGACCAACTACCGGCTCAACGCGACGGTGACAGACGGCGACGGTGACGGTCGTGCGGTCGTCTCGTTCGACACGGCCAGTGCGGGTCGCGACGCGCCGACGCTGTCACCGGTCGACGACGACCGAGTGACCACGGACAGCGAAACGGCGCTGTCGGACGGGCTCGACCCCACGGAGTACGACCTCACGCTGCTCGGTGCCAGCGGAAACGGGACGAAACTCTCGATCGGAACCCTGGTCGTCTTCGATCAGAGCGAGACCAGAGACGCGCCAGAGCCACCCGAGGCGACCACGTCGACGCCGCCGCTGAACGAGACGACGCCCGCGACCGATCGCGGCGTCGATCTGGGCGGGATCGGCGCGCTCACCGTCGGGGGACTGCTGGGAATCGTCGGGATCGCACTCCTGCTCGGAGTCGCCAGAGGCGGGCGTGGAGAGTGACTTCCGTCTCATACGGTTTATTGTAGTTGCTTACCGGTGATCGTCTACTCCGTGGCGACGATCACCGGTAAATCGCTACAATAATCCGTATCAGTCGGCCGGTGAGCGGCGAACGGCCAGGAGCGCGACCGTCGCGACGAGCAGCGCCCCGAAGAAAAAGAGGACGCCGGGTTCGACGACCTCGAAGACGACCCAGGCGATCGAACCGTCCGGCGGTGCGACGGTCGTGTCCGGGCTCGCGGGCCCGACGGCACTCGGGGGGCGGACGCTCCGTCGCATCAGTCGCTCGGCACCCCACTGGACGAACAGCGACGCCGCGGCGAGCACCCCGATCCCGCCGACCACGTCGGCCACCGACTGCCTGACTGCCGGCGTTCGGGCGTCGTCACCGACGAACACCAGCGGGTCGCTGGCCGGGCCGTACACCGTCATCTCGTTGCCCTTCTCCGAATAGATCGTGTCGACCGGTTCGACCAGCTCTGCGTCTTCGAGATTCGAGAGGTGGTAGTGGACGTTCTGGACCGACGTGTCGACTCGGTCGGCGATCTCCGAGGGCGTCCGGGGTTCCTCGAACAGTGCCTGAAACGTCGCTCGCCCGGTATCGGACGCCAGCGCGTCGAGTACCTCGTCGGCGTCGCCCTCGGTCATTTCGAGGACGCGAGCCCGCTGGCTGGTCGTCGTCGCCCGGTCCTGAATGCGGTCGATGAGTCCCGACATGGCCGTCGTACTCGACGATAGAGACGCGACCTACTAAGCAGTACGCGAAGGTTAAAACGAGATTGAACGCGCGGACCACCGGCGTCACCCGGTGTCGTTGGCCACGGCCCGCACCGTCGGGGCCGGGCGGACCAGTCCGTGGCCGGTCCGAGTGTCGACGCCGTCACGACCCGCGTCGCGTGCGTGTCGTTCGAGGGAGCGTTCGACGGCTGTCGGCGATCGGTCCGGGTCCACGTCGAGAAGCAGGGCAGCCAGTCCGCCGACGTACGGAGCGCCGGCAGAAGAGCCGACGAAGCCGTCGGGCCGCTGTGCAGCCCGCAGGCGGTCGGGCGCGACCACGTCGACGCCGGTCCGACCGTCCGCGGTGGGACCCCGAGAGGAGAACGGCTCGGGTCGGTCCCGACGCAGGTCGTACGCGCCGACCGCGAGCACGTCGTCGGCGGTCGCCGGTGCCGTGATGCTCCCCGCGGGCTCGTCGTACTGGAACCGATGGGTCGGCGAGACGAGTTCGAGGTGTGCACCGGTCGCGTCGGACGGTCCGCGGACGACGACGAAGTAGTCGCCGCCTTCGAGCCGGACGGAGAGGCGCTGGTTGGGGACGCCGTCACGGTCGTAGGGCCGAGAGCGGGCGATCAGCTGCGTCCGGTTCCCGTCGGTCCAGTACAGCGACGCCCGGTACGTCTCCTCGGCGTGAGCCCGGTCCCACGAGAGCCACAGCGTCAGCTCCGTGGCTCCGTCGCTTCGCAGGTAGTTGCGGGTACCGCCGCTGAAGCGGAGCTTCCCGTCGCTGGGGTCGCCGTACTCGCCGTCCCAGTGGCCACGCGCGAGATTGCCGGTCGGCGCGACGAACGTCGCGTTCTCGGCCCGAGCGCGTTCGGCGACCCGTGCGACCCGTGCGGAGCCGTCGCCGGGCGTCCCGTAGAACGAGACCGGTGCGACGATCACGTCCGCGTCCCGGTCGAGCAGCCACCGGACGGCGCGGTGATACCCTCGCGGAGTGTCGAACGTCGCGAGCGCCAGCTCCGCGTCCGGTGCCACGCGGGCGACCAGCGACGCCGCCGCAGTCCCGTGGTCGTGGCGACCGGCGTTGCGGACCGACTGGTCGCGGCCGAACGAGCGAGTGGCGACGACCCGATCCGCGATCGACTCGTGGCCCGGATCGAACCCGGTGACGTCGACGACGCCGACGCGAACGCCGTCCCCGGTGATCCCGGAGTCGTGGATCGCGTCGAGGTCCTCGCCCGAGACGACCGGCGTCGTCGATCCCGTGCCCGCTGTGGCCGTCTCGACGGTCGGCGCAGTCACGGCGAGGACGGCGATCAGCGCCGTCACGGCGAGCACACCGATACCGACCCCCGCCAGTACGGACCGCGGTCGTCTGCCCATCACCCGGCACGTCGACCCACCGGAGTAAAACGCTACTGGACCGTTCGAACGGCGTCGACGCTATAGTAGCCATTGAAAGTTAATGCACACTCGATCGCACGATAATAGTGCGATTGGTGTGTAAATTATTTCAATCGTTACTATAGACGGCGAGCTCTCGAAATCGCCCGCAGATGGCGTAAAATCTCGTCGAAGCATTCGGCGGGGATACTTGTGTGCCGGGGGTAGCCGTCACCGGCATGTACGAACGATGCCGCCCAGAAACGACAGTCCCGCCAGCAAAGCAGCCCGAACGGGAGGTGAGAGGATGAGACGCCTCACAGCCCTCCTCGCAGCCCTCCTCGTGGGAAGTGCGATCGCGGCGACGCCGGTCGCGGCGGCCGCCGAAACCGCGACCGCAACGGACGGTACGACCGCCCCCTTCGACTACGAGGGCGACAATCTGACGCTGTCGGCCGGATACGCACAGCAGGTCACCGGCCAGCTCGATCGACCGGCCGGAACGGAGGTCTCCGTCGCGCTCCGGTCCGAAGAGAGCGACCAGCCGTTCCTCCGAAAGGACTGGGCGACCGTCCAGGAGGACGGCAGCTTCGCCGTGCAGTTCGACCTGGCCGCCATCGAACCCGACAGCGACGCCGTCGCGATCCTCTACGCCGACGGCGAGCGCATCGCCAACCGGTCGGTCCACATCGAGAGCTGTGGCGACGCCTGCTCGGAACAGAGCCGGGCCGCGAGCGACGAGTCGGCGTCGTCGGCCGGCGTGAGCGGCGACGGAGTCCGGCTCGCCGAGACCCACGTGTCGGTTCGAAACGGCGAGACGGCCGCGTTCGACGTCCAGTTCGGTGACGCAGACACCGCGACGCTCTCGCTCTCGACCGAGGGTACCGACGGCGAACCGACCTGGGAGGTCGTCGCCACGGTGCGCGACACCGACGGCGACGGCACCGCGACCGTCCAGTTCGACACCGCCGCGGCGGGCAGCGACGCGCCGACGCTGACCGCAGACGACGGGCTGACCGTCACCCGCGAGAGCACCCTCTCGGACGACGCACTCGATCCCGCCAGCTATGCCCTGGCTGTCGACGACGGCACCGAGATCGACGACCCCGAGAGCATCGGGACGGTCGCCGTCACGGCCGACAGGCAAGACGGCGACGCGTCGGAGCGCGACGAGACGAGCAGCGACGAAGGGGCACCCGCCGAGCCACAGGACAACGTGAAAAACGCGAGTATCGTCGGCGGCGGTGTCCTCGCCCTGCTCGCGGTGCTCGGGGTCGGGTTGCGCCTTCGCGACGATAGTAACAATTGAAACGGTTTACACACCGATCGCACTGCTGTCGTGCGATCGGGTGGGCATCGACGTTCAACGGCTACTATAGACGACCGCCCCGCCAGTCGGCGTCGAGGCCGAGACAGATAGACGACGCCAGCACGGGCGTAGCAATCGAACGACAATTTTTATCACCGCCATAGCTGCAGTTAGTTTTGGAATAAGAGACAACGATGTCACGCTATCGCCCACCAACACCCGTCCTCGTCGCCGTCCTCGTCAGCGCGGCACTGACCGGCGGCGTCGCCGCACAGACAGACACCGCCGAGACACCGACCGCGTCGTTCACCCACGAGGAAACTCTGACCGTCGAATCCGGACCGAACCAACAGCTCCACGGCACGACGTCACTGGAAGCGGGCGCGGAAGTGACGGTCAGGATCCGGTCGGCGAACGCCAGCGATCCGTTCATGGCGCGGCCGACCGCGACCGTCGACGAGAACGGCGCGTTCACCGTCACGGCGAACCTGAGCGACATGTCGCCGGGGACGACGTTTACCGCGGTGATCCGCATCAACGGGCACGCTCACGCGGAAACGACCGGGCAGGTCGTCGAGTGCGCGACGGAGTGTGGTTCGACGACCGGAACAGCACGGGCGACAGAGACCGCCGCGTCCGACACGGCGTCACCGACGGCCGACACGGTCACAGAGACGACGCCGACAGCGAGCGACGGCCCCGGCTTCGGCGTCCTCGGCGCGCTCGCCGGGCTGGCGATCACACTCCGAGGTCTCGTGTCGATTCGCGACTGACGGCCGGACACGCAGAGGGCCAGCCTACGGCAACTCGACTTCGAGCGCGTCCAGAATCGGCTCGAACCGCGACCGTACCTCGCCGTACTCCGTCGCCGGGTCGCTGCCGGTGACGATGCCCGCGCCGCCGTACAGCGCGAGCCGTTCGTCCCACGTCAGCCCCGCACGGATCCCGACGACGAAGGTGCCGTCGCCGTCGCCGTCGACCCAGCCGACCGGCGAGGCGTACCAGCCCCGGTCGAACGGCTCGACGTCGCGGATCACGTCGCTGGCCGCGCGTCGGGGCGACCCGCCGACTGCCGGCGTCGGGTGGAGACGCTCGGCCAGCGAGAGCACGCTCGTCTCGCTCGGGACCGTGGCCGTGATCGGGCGGTGGAGGTGCTGGAGATTCGTGATGCGCTTGATCGACGGTTCGGCGACGGTCACGTCGTCGGCGACCGGGCGTAACGCGTCGGCGATCGTGTCGGCGACGATGCGGTTCTCGACCTGGTACTTCTCGTCGCCCAGCATCGCGTCGGCCAGATCGGTGTCCTCGGCGGCGGTCTCGCCCCGGTCGGTCGTCCCCGCCAGCGCCTCCGTCTGGACCCGGCCGTCAGCCAGCGCGACCAGCGTCTCGGGGGTCGCACCGAAGAACGTCCGTCCCGGCGTCGGGGAGAAACAGAACGTCGTACAGTTCGGGTACGTCTCGCGCAGGCGCGAGAGCACCGGGGCGACCGGAACGGGAGCGTCGAGGTCGACCGTGAGCTCCTGTGCGAGGACGACCTTGTCGAGTCCGTCGCTCTCGATGCGGCCGATCACGTCGTCGACGGTCCGTTCCCACTCCTCGCGGGACAGCGACCAGTGGAACGCCGTCGCCTCGGGCTCGGTACCGTCGTGGGTGCCAGCGTCGGACAGTCGATCGGCCCACGCGTCGAGCTCGCTCGACAGTTCGGAGCGTTCCTCTTCCGGAAGCGTGACCGTCAGCCAGGTGGCGTCGTCTCCGGCGACGATCTGTGCCCGCGGCAGGACGAACGTACCGTCGTCGAAGTCGCGCCAGTGGCTCTGTGTGTCGGCGGGCACGGTGTTGCCGTCGAAGAAGGCGAACCCACCGACCGCGCGAGGGGCGGCGATCTCGGGGGCGTCCGGTCCGTCGACGGCTCCGAAAAGCTCCGTCAGGCGGTCGTCTGCGGTCTCGAATCGATCGGGGCTGTCGACGGTCACGGCGGCTGTCGCGCCGACGGCGAGCAGGTCCGGCTCCTCGGGATGGAGCCAGCAGAATCGCCGCCGGTCGGGGACGGCACCGGCGGCAGCGAGCGGGGACACGTCGATTCGTCGGGACGCGGAGACGTACGTTTCGGCACCGACCGACGCCGGCTCGGTCTCGGCCGCATCCTGTCTACTCATCAACCAAGATTAGGAGTGGGAACTTATATTTCGCTCGTTCCACTGAAAATCGGCGGAGACGAAAGTCGAGTCGGAGCCTGCAATATGAGCCTCGATTCGCGCTCTGAGTTCGTCGCTGAGTTCGATCGTGTGGCTCATCCCCGGAGCACCGCCACCACACACGTCGGGGCCGACGATCAAATAACCCACAGTCGGTCCGGACCTACTCGGCGGCGTCCAGCCGGCGGAGCCTGACGGAGCGCGACTGGTAGTCTTCGATGAACGACCCCTTGCCGCCGACGCTGACGATCCCGTCGCCGGTGTCGATGAAGAAGCTGTTTTCGAGCGTGAAGTCGTTGGTCGTCGGTTCGATGAACGCCTGCCTGATCTCCGTGACCGGCCCGGACACCGTCGTCCCAGACTCCGTCTCGACCTCGGCGTGGAGATCGACGCCGGCCTGCTCGTGTACGGTCGCGTGCAGCGTCGCCTGCCGGAACCAGTCGTAGCTCCTGGGCAGCGGGTCCGGATCGGTGACGTACAGCTCCGTCGCGGCGGGCCAGTAGGCGCTGAAGTACATCCCGAGAATCGAGCCGGACAGCTGGGGTTCCGAGACCGTCACGGCGACGTCGTCCGTGTGTGTGCCCGAGACGATCGTGGAGTCGCCGATCATCGCCGACGCGTCGTCGACCGTGTAGACCAGCGGGAGGCTCTCCTCCCAGTACCGGACCACGTCTGCGATCCCGGCGAACTCGCTGCCGTCGCCGTCGACCTCGTCCATCCCGCCGATGAGGAGGAAGACGACCACGTCGCTGTCGACGGCGGTGCGCAGCTCCGATTCGATCTCCGGGAAGACGTGTTCCGGAACCGCCAACAGCAGCTCCTGTCTCGCCGCCGAGATCGCGCTCTCGATGCGTTTGAGCGCCGTCTCGCGGGACTTGATCATCTGTATCTCCGGGGTCTCCGGCGTCGTCTCGTTGAAGCGCGCTTCGAGCGACGGCCTGATCGAGTCGAGGCGGTCCGAGAGGTTCTCGATCGCCTCTGCGGGCGGAAGCGCCCGAATCGTCGTCGGAGAGGCGTGGTCGTTGACCCGCACGAGCCCCCTGCCTTCGAGTCGCTCGGCGATGTTGTACACCGCTCGCTGGGTCACGTCCGTCGTCTCGGAGACCGTACTCGTCGAGGCCTCCCCACATGCGAGCAACGCGAGATACGTATCGATTTCCGTATCGGAGAGTCCGAAGACGCGCAGCTCCTCTCGGAGCTGTTCGTCGTCGTGTTCGTCTGAAGTCCCCATTACCAGTGCAGTAGAACGGCTCCGGCAATGTACGTGTTCATCTCGGAACCACCGCGGGCTCCGGTGAGTCCGCCGGCCCCGGGTCCGGACGGCGGCCGCGAACCTCTCGGGGCTCTCGGGGAGCAGGGACGATCGGCAGCGTTAGTCCATCGCGACGGTGACGTAGCCCCCGAAGTCGAGGATGACCCGCTGCGTTCGGTCACCGAAGACGGCCTTGCCGGTCGGCGAGCGACGCTGCCCCGGCAGGAAGATGTGATCGCAGTCCGCATCGTCTGCGAGCGTGATGATCCGGTCTGCCTGGTTCTCGTCGGCGACCTCGACGCGAACGTCGTAGGAGATGTTCTCGCCCAGAACGTCCGCAGCGAGGTCCGAAACGTCGCTCGCGAGCCCGTCGAGGATCGTGCCCTCGTCGTAGGTGGTGTGTTCGACCTGCCCGATGGCGTCGAGCGTCTCGGCGACTTCCTCGTACTCGTCGGTCGTCACGAGCGAGAGGACGACGAGGTCGCTGTCCGAGCCGGCGGCGAACGAACGCGCGCGATCGAGCAGTTGGCGATCACGATCGATGTCTTCGACGACGACGAGCGCATCTGACATTGTACTGGCTGTCACGTCAGCGTAGAACATTAAAACAGTGTCGCAGTGAGAGCGATGCGGCGTCGCACAGAACCGCCACGACGCCGCCCAGAACCACCGATCGTTTACTATGACGAATTACTGCTGGCGAACACCACACCGTGACGAGCGATCGCCACCGCGTGACGAGATGCGTCCGAGAGGAGCGGGCGACAGTTACTGCCGGCTGTAACTGTTTCAAGATATTCGCGACCACGGGGTCACAAAATTCTGTACAGACGTACAGCCGGCAGTAAGTATCAGCCGAGCAGTTCCTCGAAGGGGTCCCAGTCGGCGTAGATACACGCCGCCGACCCGAGGAAGACGGCCCCGAGCATCGCGCCGCTGAGCACCGAGATCACGAACGTCCCCGTTCCGGGTTCGATCGTCGGCGTCGCCAGTCCGAGCAAGGCGAGCAACACCGCACTCGACACGAAAAAGCCGCGCAGGACGATCGTCATCGGTGGGGACGCTCCGAGAGGGCCGCGTCGGTAATCGGACTTTCGCTCGTCGCGTCGGTGTCGCGTGTGGTCGCACCCATGCTCAGTCGTTCAGTGTCGGCGACTCGGCGGCTTCGACGCCGTCGAGGGGTTCGCTCTCCCAGTACTCGTGGTCGGGATCGGTGCGGTGGCAGGCGGCACAGCGTTCGCTCGCCGTCGCCGCCTCCTCGCCAAGTTCCGGAGCCGTGGTGGTACAGGCCTCCCGAGCCTCCGGACAGCGGGTGTGGAACCGACAGCCCGACGGCGGATTCACCGGGTCCGGGATGTCGATCGAGCGGACCGGCGGATCGGTCATCTCCTGGGCGGTCGGATCCAGATCGGCGGTCGCCCAGCGCAGCACCTTCGTGTAGGGGTGCTGGGGGTCGTTCAGGACCTCGTCTGGCGGGCCGATCTCGACGATCTCCCCGAGGTACATGATGCCGATGCGTCCGCCCGCCTCCTGTGCCAGATAGCGGGCGTTCGAGAGGTTGTGACTGATGAACACGAACGAGGTGTTGAACTGCTCTTGCAGCTCCAGGAGGAGGTTCATCGTCTCGACGCGCAGCGACACGTCCAGCGCCGAGACGGCCTCGTCGGCGAGGATCACGTCCGGATTCATCAGCAGGGCCCGGACCAGCGCGATCCGCTGCTGTTCGCCCCCAGAGAGCTGGTGGGGGAACCGGTGCGCGTAGTCTTCGGGCGGCTCCATGCCCACCCGGTCCAGCAGCGCGAAGATGCGGGCCCGACGGTCCTCGGTGGACATCTCGGGGTCCCACTTCTTCAGGGGCGCTTCCAGCGTCGTCAGGACCTTCCGGTTGGGGTTGAGCGCCGCGCCGGGGTCCTGGTGGATCATCTGGAGGGAGCGCCGGATGTCGTCGAAGGGGACGGTCACGTCGCCGCGGCCGTCCTTGGCGTCCCACACGTCCTGTCCCCGGTAGGCGACGGTCCCCTCGGTGGGGCGCTGGACGCCGATGATCGTCTTGCCGAGCGTCGTCTTCCCGCAGCCAGACTCCCCGACGAGTGCGAGCACGTCGTTCTCGGGGATGTCGATCGACACGTCGCTGACCGCCTGGACGGTCTCTGGCTCGTCGAACAGCGACTCGACGACGCCCTGTTCTTTCTCGAAGTCGACCGAGACGTTCTCCAGCGACATCACGATATCGTCGTCGTCCCGGGTGGTGCCCGTCGTCGTGGCGCGGTCGCTCACGCGTCGGACACCTCCGAGAGGTCGAACGGAACGGCGTCCTCGGCCTCGTCGGAGTGGAAGCAGGCCGAGCGGTGGTCGTCCTCGACGTCGACCCACGGCGGCGTCTCCTCGTGACACTCCCTGGTCGCGAGCGGACACCGCGGCGCGTAGTGACAGCCGTCGGGGACGTGGGCCGGGTTCGGCGCGGTCCCCTCGATCGGTCGCATCGAGTCGGTCGGCGCGTCGAGGTTCGGCACGGCCTGCAACAGCGCCCGCGTGTAGGGGTGTTTCGAGTCGTGGGCGATCTGCGTCGCGGTGCCGACCTCCGCGAGCTCGAAGGCATAGAGGATCGCCAGTCGGTCGGCCAGCCCCGCGACCAGCGGGAGGTCGTGGGTGATAAAGAGGATCGTCAGGTCGTACTTGGCCTTGATGTCGGCCAGCAAGGAGAGGATCGAGCGCTGCATCAGCAGGTCCAGCGCGGCCGTCGGCTCGTCCATCAAGAGGACCTGCGGTTCGAGGACCAGACTGAGTGCGATCAGCGCCCGCTGGCTCATCCCGCCAGAGAGTTCGTGGGCGTACGAGTCCAGAACGCGGTCGGGATCGAGATAGAGGTCGCCGAGGAGCTGTCTGGCCCGTTCCATCCCCGCCTCCACGTCGTAGTCGTGGGCCGCCAGCGTCTCCTCGAAGTGCCCGCGGATCGACATGGTGGGGTTGAACGACGACAGCGCGCCCTGGAACACCATCGACACTTCCTCCCAGCGGAACTCCTTGAGCTCCTCGGTCGGGAGGTCGAGAACGTCGACCGGTTCGCCGCCGTCTTCGGGGTAGTAGGTCACCTCACCGGTCGTGATACCGGGTTCCTCGACGGCGTCCATCATGGCGTTTGCCAGCATCGACTTGCCGCTGCCGGACTCGCCGACGACACCGAGAATCTCGCCCCGGCGGAGGTCGATCGACACGTCGTCCAGTACCATCGCGTCTCGGTGCTCCAAGTCGTAGGTGACACAGACGTTGCGGGCCTCGATGATCGGGTCCGCGCTGTCGGGGCCACCCTGCGTGCGGTGTTCTTGCATTCAGATCTCCCCCGTGGTGGCGTCGTCGTCCCCGTCGCTCGCGACGGTCTCGGCGTGGCGGGCACGGACCCGCGGATTGAAGATCCGGTCGGCCCCCTGGGCCAGCAGCGTCAGGCCCAGCGCGAGGATGATGATCGTCACCATCGGCACCAGCAGCCAGTGGAAGGCCGCGGGTGAGGACGTGGCACCGGCGCGGTTGACGGCGGCGTTCATCATCACGCCCCAGTTGACGCTGGTGTAGGGCAGGACGCCGAGGAAGTACAGGCCGACGGAACCGAAGATGACGGCGCGGGCCTGCTGGACGAAGTTCATCGTGATGTAGGGCATCAGGTTCGGAATGATGTCCCCGGAGATGATCGTCGAGGTCTCCATCCCCATGATGCGCGACGCTTCGACGTACTCGGCGTCGCGCAGGGTCAGCACCTGCGATCGGATGGCGCGTGCCAGCCCCGCCCAGGCGTTGATCGTGATCAGGATCCCGATGATCACCGGGTTCCCGTCGATCTGGAGCGCCGAGGCCAGCACGATCGTCAGGGGCAGCCCCGGAATGGTCATCATGATGTCCGTGACGATCATCAGCACTCTATCGACGGTGCCGCCCTTGTAGCCCGCGATGGTGCCGAAGGCCGTCCCGAGACAGACCGTGAAGACGGCACCCGACGCGATCATCGTCAGCATCGACGGCGTCGCGTAGACGGTCTGGGAGAGCAGACTGACGCCGGACGCGGTCGTCCCCAGCGGGTACTCCAGCGTCCGGAAGGCCCCGACCAGGTAGCCGCCCTGGTTGGGCGACGGTTCGGTGACGATCGCGAGGCCGACCGTCGCCATCAGTACGTAGGAGACGACCACGAGCACGCCCGTGCGTGCGCGCCAGTCGCTCCAGACGATCCGGGCCGGCGCGAGGAGCTTCTCGTCGATCCACTGTCGCCGCCGTTCGGCGTCGGTCATCGACACGTCGGCCATCTGCTGGAACTCCGAGACCGACGAGGAGCCCCCGTCTGCCGCGACGCGGCCGTTGCGGGCGTGGCCCGAGATCGGAGCAGGACCGGGGTCGCGGCCCTCGTCGGTGAACTGCTCGGGAGTGCCGAGCGCGTCGCCGACGGCCTCGAAGTCGGCCTCCGACCCGGGTGTCTCGCCGGAATCGCCGTCGCGATCAGTACGACTCACGGGAGCCACCTCCCTTGGCCCGCGGATCGAGCACGCCGTAGGTCAGGTCCGCGACGGTGATGCCGACGACCATCGCGATCGTGATGATGATGAACCCGCCCATCATCAGCGGGTAGTCCCGCGCGTTGATCCCCTGGATGAGGTAGAACCCGACGCCGGGGTACGCGAAGATGTTCTCGATGATGACCGCGCCGCCGAAGACGGTGCCGATAGCGATCATCAGCCCGGTGTACATCGGGAGGATGGCGTTGCGGGCGACGTAGCGCATCGCGATCCGCCGGGTCGAGAGCCCGCGCAGGCGCGCGACCCGGAGGTAGTCCTCCCCGAGCACGCGGATCGAGTTGCCCCGCATCGACAGCGCCCAGCCGCCGAACCCGACCAGCGCCATCGAGGCGATCGGCAGGGCCCCGTGATAGAGCACGCTGCCAAGGAACGAGGCGTTGAAGCCGACGGTCAGCTCCGAGGCGTACCGCCCACCCGTCGGGAACAGCTCCATCCGGTAACCCAGATATGAGATGAACAACAGGGCGAGGACGTAGCCCGGCGTCGAGTTCAGCACGAGCCCGACGCCCGTACTGGCCACGTCGAAGCTCGACCCCTCCTTGTAGGCCATGAACGCGCCCAGCGAGACGCCGACGGTAAAGGCCAGAAACAGCGCCGTCGCCGTCAGGAACACCGTCCACGGGATGGCCGGCCCGATGATCGACATCACGGGGTCGCCGTAGCGCGTCGAGACGCCGAAGTCGCCCTGCAACATCGCGGCCATGTAGTCGGCGTACTGGACGTAGATGGGCTCGTTCACGGCGATGTTGGTCTGGGCCGCGATGCGAGCGTTGATCTCGGACATCGAGAGGTCGCTCCCGCCCTGCTGGACGGCCTGGGCCCGCAGGTAATCGAGCGGTCCGCCCGGCAGCAGTCGGACCAGTCCGAAGCTGGCCGAGATCACCACGTAGACGGTGAGCACCGATTGCGCGATGCGTTTCAGTACGTAGCTCATGGCTCTCCTACTGGTTGGCCGTCGACAGCTCGTCGACGATGTCGACGGGTGTGACGGTCTCGCCGTCGCGTTCCTCCTCGTGGAGGATCGGCGATTCGAACTCGCTGGGGAGGTTCCAGGCGTTCTTGGCGTCCCAGCTGTTGAAGATCCAGTCGAAGTGGAAGTACGGGTACGAGTGGTCGTAGGAGGCCCACCCTTGGAGTCCGACGACGAAGTCGCCGTTGGAGTAGTCACTCCCCCAGTACGTGGAGTTGTCGAGCATGACTGACTCGGCCTCGATGCCGAAGTCCGTGAGGTTCGAGACGATCGTCTCGACGCCGGTCACCCAGTCCGAGAAGCCCGACGGCCCCTTGATCGGGAGTTCGAGAGGCTCGCCGTCCTTCTGCCAGGTGCCGTTCTGTTTCTCGTAGCCGGCGTCGCGAAGCAGCGACGCGGCCGCTTCGGTCTGGGACTCGCCCGGGCCGTAGGTCTCGAACTCGTCGACGACGCCGTCGAGCCAGCCGCCCTCGATCTGGTCGTTGAACTCGCCGGTCAGTCCGCTGGGGTAGGTGACTGGGAGTTTGGACTCGGTCCCGGCCCCGGAGTTGAGCGCCGCGTTCTCGCGGTTGACGACGTGGGCGATCGCTTTGCGGACCCGAACGTCGTCGACGGGCGCTTCCTCGAAGTTGAACATCAGCCCCATCCCCCAGTGACGCGGGATGAGACTGACCTGCATCGAGTCTGGCAGCTGGTTGAGTCGGTTCTGGGGCATGAACAGCGTCGCGGACCCGTCGGTCTCGTTGTTGATCAGCGAGTTCCAGCGCCCCTGGTTCTGTGGCTTGTAGAGGTACTCGGCCTCGGGGACGTTGATGTTGTCCGCGTCCGGGTGGTCCTCGTACTTGCTCAGCAGCGTGCGCTGGCTGTCGGCGTCCTCGAACTGGAAGGGGCCACAGCCGACCGGTTCGGGGGTCGTGTCGTTGGTGAGATCGCTGAGCGCCGACGCGCGCTCGTCCTCGTCGGCCGCCTCGTCGAGTGCGGTGACGAACTCTCCGTAGGAGTCGTCGTGGGCGGTGAGCCGCTTTGGCTGGAGGTACGCCAGCAGGATCGTCTCGCTGGCGGGTTCGACCAGCGTGATCTCGACAGTCGACTCGTCGACTGCCGTGACCCGATCCGACACCGCGCCCACGTCCTCGGGCGCGACGAAGTTACCCAGCGAACCGCCGTTGTAGATGTCGAGTTTGACCTGGTTGGCCACGTCCGTCGCGGTGACGGCGTCGCCGTTGTGCCAGGTCAGCCCCTCGCGGACGGTGAGCGAGACCGTCTCCTCGCCGACCTCCCAGTCCTGAATGGCGTAGCCGGTGTACTCCTGGGTCGCGAGGTTGTACTTCATGAACCGATCGAACATCAGCCGACGGGCTTCGCCGTAGTTTTGCCCGTTCCAGGGGTTGTACTGCGAGTCCTGGGGAACAGCCCACTGTGCGAAAGTCAGACGGTCGTCGTCGGAGCCGTCTGTGGCTGTCCACTGGCCCTCCCGCGGGAGCCACTCTGTGGGCCAGTACGTCTGGACCGCGTCGCTGTCGGTCCCGGGCACGTTCCAGTCGTCGGTCGACTGGAACGACTGGGCGAGTTTCTCCATGACCGGCAACACCGGGAGCGTCTGGTTCGTGATGTAGGCCAGCTCCTGAATCTTGCGCTGGGCCTCGCTGGTGGCCTGGACCTCCGTTTCGGTCTCGGTGTCGGTATCGCTCGCGTCGGTCTCGTCGCCGCCGTCGCCGGACGCCTCGGTCGCCGTCTGTTCGGCCTGCTGTCCGCCACAGCCTGCGAGGCCGGCGATGCCGGCCAGGCTGACGCCGCTGACGAAACGGCGGCGAGATAGTATCGACTGGTGCTCGTGATCGGTATGATTATTCGCCATGTTCGTCTACTGCTGTGGGACACCCCCACAATAAAAATTCCGGTAGAATGGCTTCTTCGAGATTCTCGCAGAACTTAAGTGGGAGTCTCGCTTCGTCGTTCGTGAACGAAAGCAGGCGAGCCGCCTGCACGTCGTCGAACACTGACCCACGATGACACAGCACAGCACGCACCGGCCGAGAACGGCCACGAGATCGCCCGAGGCGGCGACGGCACCGACTCGACCGGTTCAGCGACGAGGCACGACCGACCGACCAACTGGACGGGGCCACACGGACGAACCCCGCGTTCGTCCCCCCGTCGAGGCTGTCGAACGAACGCTTCGTTCGAGACGCACAGACAGCCACGACCTACTGACTGGCCGCCGCGCCGGTGAGTGGCGGTGAGCGAGACAGTCGAGCAGATGCGAGCCGACCGCCAGTGGTGGGAAGAGGCCGTCGTCTACCAGATCTACCCGAAGAGCTTCTTCGACAGCGACGGCGACGGGATCGGTGATCTCGCGGGCGTCACCGAGAAGGTCGACTACCTCGACGCGCTCGGGGTCGACGCGGTCTGGCTCTGTCCCGTCTACGACTCGCCACAGGCCGACAACGGCTACGACATCCGCGACTACCGGTCGATCTTCGACACGTACGGCGACATGGCCGACTGGGAGCGCCTGCTGGCCGAACTCCACGACAGGGATATCAGGCTGGTCATGGACCTCGTCGTCAACCATACATCGGCCGAACACGAGTGGTTCCAGCGCTCGCGCCGTGGCGAGAGCGAGTACGCCGACTACTACCACTGGCGCGACGGCCGCCCAGCCGCCGACGCCGACTACGACACCGACGACGGTCCCGCCGACGAGGTCGCCCCCAACAACTGGGAGTCGATCTTCGGCGGCCCCGCGTGGGCCTACGACGAGGGGCGCGGACAGTGGTACCTCCACCTCTTCGACGAGAGCCAGCCGGACCTCAACTGGGAGAACGAGGCCGTCCGCGAGGACGTGTACGAGATGATGCGCTGGTGGCTCGACCGCGGGATCGACGGCTTCCGCATGGACGTGATCAACCTCGTCTCGAAGACGCCGGGACTCCCCGACGGCGACCCGGAGAGTGGGCTCGTCGGTGCAGAGCACTTCATGAACGGCCCCAAGGTCCACGACTACCTCTCGGAGCTGGTCGCGCAAGCCATCCCGGACGACGAGATCCTCACCGTCGGCGAGACGCCGGGGGCGAGCGTCGAGGACGCCCAGCGGTTCGTCGGCGAGGACGGCCTCTCGATGGTGTTCCAGTTCGAGCACGTCAACGTCGGCCACGAGGGCGACAAGTGGTCGCTGGAGGACTACTCGCTCGTCGAACTCAAAGAGAGTCTCGCACGCTGGCAGAACGGTCTGGCCGACGAGGGGTGGAACAGCCTCTACCTGAGCAACCACGACCAGCCACGGACCGTCTCTCGGTTCGGCGACGACGGGCGGTACCGTCGCCGCTCCGCGAAGCTGTTCGGGACGCTGCTGTACACGCTCCAGGGAACGCCGTTCGTCTACCAGGGCCAGGAGATCGGCATGACCAACGCCCCCTTCGAGTCGAAGTCAGAGCTGCGGGACGTGGAGTCGATCAACTTCGTCGAGGAGGCCATCGAGAGCGGCGCGGCCGAGAGCTACGAGGACGTACGCGACGCCGTCGAGACCGTCGGCCGCGACAACGCCCGGACGCCGATGCAGTGGTCCGACGACGAGAACGCCGGCTTCACCGACGGCGAGCCCTGGCTCAAGGTCAACCCCAACTACGACGCGATCAACGTCGAGCGGGCACGCGCCGACCCCGATTCGGTGTGGCACTACTACCGCGAACTCGGCGATCTTCGGGGGAATCGGGACCTGCTGGTCTACGGCGACTTCGAGCTGCTCGCGCCCGAGGACGAGCAGGTGTTCGCCTACACCCGGACGCTGGGCGACGAACGGGGGCTCGTCGTCCTCAACGTCTCCACCGAGCCCGCGACGTTCGCGGTGCCCGACGACGCTGGCGACGACCTCGAACTCGCCATTGGGAATCTGAACGCCCCCGAAACGCCCGGCAGCACCGTCGAACTCGACCCCTACGAGGCGCGCGTCTATCTGACGCCCGCGACCGACGCTGACCGACCGACGACCACGAACTCCGATTCGACATGAGCACGAACACACTCACGACGCTGGAAAACGTCGACCGCGAATGGTGGAAAGAGGCCGTCGTCTACCAGATCTATCCGCGAAGCTTCAACGACACCGACGGGGACGGCGTGGGCGACTTACAGGGAATCATCGACAGGGTCGACTACATCGACTCGCTGGGCGTCGACCTCGTCTGGCTGTGTCCGGTCTATGGCTCGCCCAACGAGGACAACGGCTACGACATCAGCGACTACCACGCGATCATGGACGAGTTCGGCGACATGGCCGACTGGGAGCGCCTGCTGGCCGAACTCCACGACCGAGATATCCGGCTGATCATGGACCTCGTGCTGAACCATACCTCGGGCGAACACGAGTGGTTCCAGCGCTCGCGCCGAGGCGAGGGGGAGTACGCCGACTACTACTACTGGCGCGACGGCCGCCCAGCCGCCGACGCCGACTACGACACCGACGACGGTCCCGCCGACGAGGTCGCCCCCAACAACTGGGAGTCGATCTTCGGCGGCCCCGCCTGGAGCTACGTCGAGGAGCGCGAGCAGTGGTACCTCCACCTCTTCGACGAGAATCAGCCGGACCTCAACTGGCGGAATCCGACCGTCCGACAGGCGATGAAAGACGTGGTCTCGTGGTGGCTCGACCGCGGGATCGACGGCTTCCGCATGGACGCGGTGTCCCACATGTCCAAGACCGACGGCCTCCCGGACGGCGATCCCGAGGGCACGCCCACCGGGATCGAACACTTCAGTCACGGCCCGCGGCTGGAGGAGTACCTGACCGAGCTGTCGGCGGACGCCCTCTCGAACCACGACATCACGACCGTCGCGGAGATGGGCCACACCTCGATCGAACAGGCCGCCGACTACCTCGACGACGAGGCCATCGGGCTGGACATGATATTCCAGTTCAGCCACATGGGCGTCGACGGCGGCTGGGACCCCGAGACCGTCGGCGAGTGGGACCTCCCCGAGTTCAAACGGATCATATCCGAGCGCCAGGACGCGCTCGCGGACCGTGGCTGGGACGCCCTCTTCCTGGGTAACCACGACCAGCCCCGGATCGTCTCTCGCTTTGGGGACGAGGCCTACCACCGCGAGTCGGCCTCGCTGATCGGGACCTTCCTGTTGACGATGCGAGGGACCCCCTACGTCTACCAGGGCGAGGAGATCGGCATGACCAACGCGGACTTCGAGAGCCTCGACGAGATCGACGACCCACAGACGGTCGGTCGCGTCGAACAGTACATCGCCGACGGCGTCGCAGACTCCTACGAGGAGCTTCGCGAGGTCGTCAACGCCCAGAGTCGCGATCACGCCCGGACGCCGATGCAGTGGTCCGACGAGCCAGGTGCCGGCTTCACCGACGGCGAGCCCTGGCTCAAGTGCAACGCCGACTACACCGGGATCAACGTCGCCGCCCAGCGAGACGATCCGGCGTCGGTACTGGTTCAGTACCGACGACTGATCGACCTCCGCCAGTCGACGGACGTGCTTGTCTACGGCAACTACGAACTGCTCGCGCCCGAGGACGACCAGCTGTATGCCTACACGCGCACCCTCGACGACGAACGGGCACTCGTGGTGCTGAACTGGTCGAGCGAGCCGGCGACGTTCGAGGGCAGCGAGATCGAGGTCGACGATCCGACAGTACTGTACGGGAACTACGACGACGCGCCGACCGAGCCCACCAGTGTGTCGCTTCGGCCGTGGGAAGCCGTCGTCTACCGGCTATAGGGCTCTTCCTCTCGTCGCTCCGTCACGCTGCCTTCTCGGGCTGTCACCGGTCAGGCGGTTCGAACGCTCCCGTGAACGGCGAGCGGCCAGTTCACACGATCGTTACTAGGCGGCGTGTGGACGATGCCGACCAAGATTTCACAGAGACGTGTCCCCCCGTGAGCGCCGGGCACACCGACAGCACCGACCGAACGGAGCAAGTGCGTTCGATCTATGAAAACATCTGGTAAGTTTGGTACAGCTACACACCATAAGTACACGAGTGCCACCAAACAGCACCCAATTCCACAGCTGGTTCTGTGGAATGATCGGAACAGCTTAAGTGATGGCTGTCGTACAGATTCACCGATGGACGCTGATGGCACGACAGACACCGTAGTTGCCGACCCGGACGGAAGCAAGCCGTCGCAGCCGCGAGCACTGATTCACAAAAAGATACTCGACACCGCACAGTCGAATCCGACGGCGGCCACGGCAGAGATCGCCACAGCGGTCAGCGGTGCCTCGGTCGAACTCGTCGAACAGGTCCTCCAGGAGTACGGCGATCCGGCAGCGGAAGACGACCAGCCCGTCGAGAGCGACGATCAGGACACCGTCGACGACGAGACACCCGAACCGGAAGACGGCGAGGCCGAACCACGTATCTCGGCCGAAACAGGCTCAGGCGAGAAAGGAGAGGGCGTCGACCTCGCGGCACTGGACGAAAAGCAGCGCGAAACGCTGCGAGCGATCCACAGGCAACCGGCAGCGACACAGGCAGAGATCGCCGACACACTCGACGTGAGTCGTGCGACGATCCCCAAGCGCGTCAACGACATTCCGGGGTTCGACTGGCCGTCGAGACAGGCGTTCGTCGAAGCGCTGTTCGAAACGGACGCCGAGAGCGATGACGATCTCGCAGCGTTCGAGGAGTCGCTGACCGAATCCCTAGAGGAACTGACGGCGCGAATCGAGACGATCGAGACGGAGCTCCAGACGACGACACCCACAGCGAACGCCGTTCACGTCGAACCGGGGTTGCTCTACAAGGTCGTCCACGCCTGTATGGACGCCGACTACATCTCTCGGGACGAGGAACTACAACTGCTGCGCCGACTGCTACCGGACGCGGCAGACGACTGATACGGACGGTTGTAGGCATTTACCCAGTCGACCGCACGACAGCGTGCGGTCGATCTGGTAAAGACCTACAACCGTCCGTATGAAACGATACTCAGCGTCCCGAAGACCACCACCGGGGCGGCGAATTCTCACCCCGATCGTATCAGGACCGGCGTCGCATCGTCAGGCTACCGACGACACCGACGAGCAGCGCTGCGAAGACGAGCTTCGAGAAGCTCCCGCCCTCTCCGGTCGTCGGACTCGGAGTGACAGCATCCGATGCAGTCGGCTCCGCCGTCGCGGTTTCCGACGGCGTGGTCGCCGTGTCCGGCGTCCGGGTCGAGCGCTCCGTCGTCGATACCGGCGTCGCCGTCCGGTTCGACGACGGCGTCGCCGTCGCCGTCGGCGAGGAAATGGAGTTCGTCCGCGTCGCCGTCGGCGTCGCCGTCTCAGTCGCGGTCGAGACCTGACCACCGCCACCACCAGCACCGGACTCCGTCGTCGTCGGCGACTCGGTCACCGAGATGGTCGTCGTCTCACTGATCCCGACCAGTTCGTTGTGGTCGAACGCCGTGGCACCCGTTTCGGCACGGCTGACGACCCGATACGTGCCCTCGTCGAGCGTTCCAGCGGGGATCGTCGCGGTGTATCGCTGGCCGTCCGCTCTGCTCGCGGTGACGTCGTGTTCCTCCGAGCCGTCCCAGAGCGTCAGGACGATCTGCTCGAACTCGGCGTCCTCGTGGATAGCGTCGGCCGTGATCGAGACCGCCGTCTCCGTACCGGCCGTCGTTTCGTCGGGAACGTCCTGTGAGAGATCGTAGCCTCGAACGACCAGCGGCATGGCCGCGACGGTGCTGTCCCGTTTGATCGTGACCGCGTACGTCCCCGGATCGAGCGTGCCGAGATCGAGCGGCACTTCGCCGGTGCCCGAGCCCCGGTTCGACTGCCGAATGCTCTCCCCTTTGTCGACGACGTAGACCACGTAGTCCGCGTCCTCGGGCGCACTCGCAGTGGCGATAAAGGTCGTTTCTGGGTCTGCGACGCCGGTCTGTGAGATCTCGAACGTATCGCCGTCGTAAGAGACCTCCTGTGTCGGGATGTCGACACTGGCGTCTGCAGAGAGCGAGTAGTCAGCGGTCGATTGCGCACCGAGTACACCGGCACCGAGGAGGGCACCGAGCACTACGCTGGAAAGTAATAACCAACGACGCACTGGTTGGTAGTAACGACCGTCGATGAAATAGATACTGGATCTCGGGCGGATCAAACAGGAAGAGCGGACGAATCGAAGCGGGAGCGAGTCAGGCTCGCCGTCTGAGGATGGCCAGCGTCGCGACCAGTGCAATCAGCACCATCACGGGCGTGAAGCCGGGACCGTCTCCCGTGGTCGTGTCGTCGTCGTCATCGTCATCGCCGTCGTCCGGCGCGTCGGTGTCCGTCGGCGTGTCCGGTTCGTCCGTCGGCGTGTCCGGCTCGTCCGTCGGCGTATCTGGTTCGTCCGTCGGCGTATCCGGTTCGTCCGTCGGCGTGTCCGTCGGCGTGTCCGTCGGATCGTCGTCGTTGTCGCTATCGTCGTCATCGTCGTCATCGTCACCGTCGTCGCTGCGCCTCGTGACGGTGGCTTCGATGGTGATCGTCTTCGTCGTTCCGTGGGCCGTCTCGATGGTCAACTCACCGTCGTCGAAGCTCCGGGCGTTGTCGAAGGTGAGGTGGACCGTCTTCGAGTTGCCGGCTCCGATCTTGTGGAAGGTCTCTCCCACAGTGAACGACTCGCTGTAACTTCCACTCGTGGTGATGTCGGTAACCGTCAGCTCGGCGGTCCCGGTGTTTTCGATCGTGAACTCCTTGGTGCGGTCGTTCCCGCGTGTGACCGTGCCGAAGTCGATCGTATCGCTCGGCGAGACCTTTATTTTTGGTTCACCGACCTGTCGCTTGATCGTGGTCGTCGAGGAGCGCGTCTCCCCGTCGATCGTCGCGACGTGGACGAGCGTGTACGTGTCCGGCGGGGTTCCCTCCGGAACGGTGATCGTCACCTCGTCTTCGGCGTCGCCGACAGTCGATCCGACGGCTGCGTAGAGGGTCTCGCCACCGTCGACGACGTGTCGCTGTCGATCTCCGACGCGGACGGGCTCTTCACCCAGGTGGTCGAACTCGACGCCGGCCGCGAAGTCGCGGTCAGCCCGCGGGCACCCGACGACCTCCACGTCGGGGAGGGCGGCAATCCGATTGCGACGGGCTTCGGCGAGCAGACGTCGAGCCAGATCGGTACCGGCATCGAGCCCGCGGAGATCCGGGAGTACGTGCCCGGCGACGCCGTCCGACAGATCGACTGGAAGGCGACGGCGCGGCTCGACCAGCCACACGTCATGGAGTTCGAAGGCGGCGCGGACCGGCAGACGATCCTGGTGTTCGACCACCGCGCGTCGATGGGCGACGGACGCGCCGGGACGACCAAACTCGACTACGCGAGACAGCTCGCGGTCGCGATCGTCGACCGAGCACGCACCGACGACGACGGGCTCGGCTACTACGCCGTCGGCGACGACGGCGTGACGACGGCGATCAGCCCGCTGGTCAGAACCGACGCCTGGGCCACGGTCCGAACGAAGCTGCTCGCGGCCGCGACGACCGACGGTCGGTCCGGCGGCGTCGGACCCGGACGGTCGCCGAACACACGGCTCGCCAGCCGAGTCGCGAGCGACGATTCGGCGTTTGGACGGACAGTCGAACCGTTTCTGTCGGAGGGTGGGGCGTACCAGCAGCGCTTCGACGCGCAGCCGCTGGCGGGCGCGATCAGGACGGCCGAGTACCCCAGTGACACCGTCGTCCGGACGGTCATCGTGACCGACGACAGCCGCCCGGACGAACTGCGAGCGGCGGTCCGGCGTGCCAGCCGGAACGGCAGCACCGTCGCGGTCTTCATGACGCCGACGGCGCTGTTCGAGTCGAGCGAACTCACCGATCTCGCTGGGGCCTACAGCGACTACGTCGCCTTCGAGGAGTTCCGGCGCGAGCTCGCCGGCATGGAGGACGTCGACGCCTACGAGATCGGCCCCGGTGACCGACTCTCGGCGGTGCTGTCGGCGGGCCGAACGCGGCGACGGAGGGAGTCGGCGTGAGCGTCGAGGACGGCCCCGAGGGCCTGGGCGGTGCCCTCGCCGCGGATTCGAGAACGGCCCCGGCCGTCGTGGGGGCGGGTGCGTTGCTGAGCGTCCTCACGGGCTGGCTCGTCGCCGGACTCGGCGGTGCACTGGCTGGCGTGGTCGTCGTGGCCGCTTGGCTCGTCGTCTCTCCGATCGTCGTCCTCGCGCTGGGGTACGTGCTGCTGGCTGCGGTCCTGCCGGAGAACGCGCCGCTCGCGACCCTCGGGCTCGCCCAGGTCCCCATGGTCGTCGTGTTCGCCGGCAGCGTCCTCGACGCCGACAGGCCGATTCGAACGCTCTGTCAGGGCGTCGTCGCGCTGACGGCGCTGTCGCTCGTCGTCGCGGGTAGTATCGCAACGTTCGGGACGCGCTGGCAGGTGGCCGCGGTCCTCGTCGCCGTGGTCGCCGTCGCCGGCTACGGACTGCACCGCTACACTGTCGCGACACTGGAGGTCACCGATGAGTACTGATCACGCGACCGAACACCAGCAGACGACGGACGAATCGACACCCGACGACGAGCTGTCGCCGGAGTTAGCGGCACGACTGGAGACGCTGCGAGCCGAGAACGAACGACTCCGGTCGTCGTACGCTCGTGCCCGCCAGAGCCAGTACCGACAGACCGCGATCGGCTTCGCCGCCGTCGGCCTCGTCGCGACGATCGGGGGCGTCGTCTTTCCCTCGACCCAGACGATACTGCTCGCACTGGGCGGGACCGGCGTGTTCGCCGCCGTCCTGACGTGGTTCGTCACGCCCGAGCGGTTCGTCTCGGCCTCGGTCGGCGACGCCGTCTACGAGGCGCTGGCCCGCAATCACGAACGGCTCTGTCGGGAGCTCGGTCTCACCGACAGGCGGATATACGTCCCGACCGCCGATCCGGCGACCGGCGTCCGCCTGTTCGTTCCACAGCAGACGCCGTTCGAGATTCCAGATGCAGACGACCTGTCGGCGCTGTTCGTCGTCACGGACGAGGCGGCGACGCGCGGTGTGGCGCTGCGCCCGACCGGCGAGACGCTGTTCGGGGAGTTCGAGTCGGCGCTGAGCGGATCGTTAGCGGACACGCCCGACGAGATCGCGACGCAGGTTCGCGCGGCGATCGTCGAGCAGTTCGAGATCGCCGACGCCGTCGAGCTGGACCTCGACCGAGCGGACGGCAGACTCACGGTGTCGGTCGACGACAGCGTCTACGGCGACCTCGGTCGATTCGATCACCCGATCGTCTCGATCGCGGCCGTCGCCCTCGCACGCGGACTCGAACGGCCGATTCGAGCCGAGCTTGCCGGCGAGGAGAACGTGGCGACACTGCGCTGGGAGCCCGCTCAAGCGGGCGACGACGAGACTGCTGTCGACGAGACGAGGGACAGCGAGATCGACGACGACGGCGAGTAAGCGGACCTATTCCACGCTGCCGCCGTCCGTGGCGCTCTCTTCGACATCTGCCATCTCCGTGGCGGCGGCCAGCTCTGTCTCGGAGTCGCCGCCGGGCGGTGTCACGTCCGCCAGGACGTCATCGATCACCGACGCCGGAGACACGTCGCTCAGCTCCGCGTCGGCCGTCAGAACGAGCCGGTGAAGCAAGACCGCGCGGGCGAGCGCCTTCACGTCGTCCGGAATGACGTACTCGCGGCCGTGGATCGCCGCGCGAGCCTTCGCGACGTTGAGCAGTCCGAGCGACGCGCGCATCGATCCCCCGTGTTCGACATCGGGATGGTCTCGGGTCGCCGCGACCAGATCGAGCACGTATTCGCGAACGCTGTCGGCGACGTGAACGTCGCTCACGACCTCGCGTGCGGCGGTCAGAGTCTCGGTGTCGACGACCTGTTCGACGCTCTCGGCGTCCAGCTCTGGAGCGTCGTTGAAGCGATCGAGGACGCGTCGCTCCTCGTCTCGATCGGGGATGTCGACGGTGAGCTTCAGCAGGAAGCGGTCGCGCTGGGCCTCCGGCAACTCGAAGGTCCCCTCCATCTCGATGGGGTTCTGCGTGGCGATAACCACGAACGGATCGGGGAGCGCGAGCGTCTCGCCCTCGATGGTGACGTGGCCCTCCTCCATGGCCTCCAGGAGCGCCGACTGGGTTTTCGGCGTCGCGCGGTTGATTTCGTCGGCGACGACGAGGTTGGCGAAGATCGGCCCCTTCTGGAGCTGGAACTCGCCGGTCTGGCTGCGGTAGACGCTGGTTCCTGTGATGTCGGCCGGCAGCAGGTCCGGCGTCATCTGGACGCGCGTGTACGCGAGCCCGCTCGCGCGAGCGAACGACTGTGCGAGCGTCGTCTTCGCGACACCGGGGACGCCTTCGAGGAGTCCCGACCGCTCGGGGCCGACAGTGACACCACCGCGATCCGTCCGACTGCGGTCCACCTCGCTGGCGCGTTCGTGCTGGGCTACGGCACACACCTCCTGAGCGACGGACTCCATGCGATCGTCGACGGCGATTTCGCCATGCTGGCCTATCTGGCGTGGCCGCTGGTCCCGGCGATCGAGTACGGCGGTCCGAAGAGCTTCGTCGGACACGTCGCGTCCCTGGAGCTGACGCCGTTTCTCGCACTGGAGTTCCTGCTGGTCGGCGTGTCGCTCCTCGTCTGGAACGCCGACGGCAGACCGGGTCTGAGACGGGTTGTACAAGCAATCAGACGGTAGCCGTCGACGGGTACACGCATAGATGCGCACGTTAGCTCATGAATAGGGCCGTCAAAGTGTCGACAGGATGCCTATCGAGAGATCTGACAGCTATTGGTCCAGTAATGTGAGAGAGATGCTCCTGTACCTGAGGATATCTGTCCAAACACCCATATCAACAGCCACCTTCGAAAATACCAACCCCATAAGTGGCTATCGGGAGACAGAATAGCGTTTTTGGCCACGGTCGTCGACACCGACTATCTACCCGTGCTCGACGGAAAAAACCACCGCCTTCGAGACGTGATCGATGGAAGACCGAAACCGTCACCTATTCAACTTCCCGTGTTGTTACCCGACTACTATGGGTCTGTCACCAGACGGGAGAGTCGAACAGACGGATATCTATCGCGAACTCGGGGTCCGGGAGGTCGTCAACGCCGCCGGGACGAAGACACGGATCGGGGGCAGCCTGATTCGGGAAGAAGCACTCGAAGCGATGAACAGCGCGGCCGAGGGGTTCGTCGAGCTCGGCGACCTGCAGGCGCGGGCCAGCGAACTGATCCGCGACGTCACCGGGGCCGAAGCGGGATACGTCACCTCGGGGGCCGACGCCGGTCTCCTGCTGGGCGCGGCCGCCGCCATCGCCGGCTCGGACGTACAGGCGATGGATCGGCTGCCCGACACCGACGGGCTGGCCGACGAGATCGTCATGCCCCGCACCCACCGGACGGGCTACGATCACGCGCTGCGGGCCGCGGGCGCGACGATCGTCGACGTGGGGACCAACGACTTCCACCTCGGGACGGGCGCGACCAACGTCGAGCCCTGGGAGATCGAGCGCGCCATCGGCGAAGAGACCGCCGCCGTCGGCTACGTCGAGAAGAGCTACACCCAGCCGGACCTCGAGACGGTCGTCGAGATCGCCCACGACCACGACGTGCCGGTGATCGTCGACGCCGCCGCGGAGGTCCCGCCGATCGACAACCTCGAACGGTTCGTCGAGACCGGTGCGGACCTCGTCGTGTTCAGCGGCGGGAAAGCCATCCGCGGCCCCCAGACGACCGGGATCGTCGCGGGCCGCAAGGATCTGATCCAGTCGATCGCGCTCCAGCACCTCGATATGCACGTCGCCCGCGAGGCCTGGGACCCGCCGCGCGAACTGATCGACCCGGACAGCGTCGACGGCGTCCCGCGCCAGGGAATCGGCCGACCGATGAAAGTCGGCAAGGAGGAGCTGGCCGGACTGATCCGCGCACTGGAGGTGTTCGTCGATCTCGACTACGACGCGCTCAGTGCCGAGTGGCAGCGCCAGGCCGAGCGCGCGGCCGACGCGCTGAACGCGGAAGACCACCTGACCGCCACCGTCAGCGGCGGCGAGGGCGAGAACGTCTCGCCGGTCACCGAGGTCACCCTCGACGAGACGCTGTCGGCCGTCGAACTCGTCAAAGCCCTCCGCGACGAGGACCCCCGCGTCTACGTCGGCGCGGACGGGATGGGCGACAACGAGATCGCGATCAATCCGATGTGTCTCGACGACGAGGAACTGGACTACGTCGTCGAACGCATCCGCGACAACCTCTAGGCGGCCATCGTCACGCCTGTGGTTGACCAGAGCAATCGATCACCCGCACTTATTGTCGAGCCACACGAGTGGTCCCACATGGAAATCACGGACTACGAGCTGTACGGGGTGCCGCCGCGGTGGCTGTTCCTGCGTCTGGAAACTGACGAGGGGGTCACCGGGTGGGGCGAGCCGGTCGTCGAGGGGCGAGCCGAGACCGTCAGGGCGGCCGTCGAAGAGATCATGGACTCGTACCTGCTGGGGAAAGATCCACGCCGGATCGAGGACCACTGGCAGGCGATGTATCGCGGCAGCTTCTACCGGGGCGGCCCGATCCTGATGAGCGCCATCGCCGGCATCGATCAGGCCCTGTGGGACATCAAGGGCAAGCAGTACGGGCTGCCGGTCCACGAACTGCCCGGCGGGCGCAGCCGAGACAAGATCAGAGTGTACCAGTGGGTCGGCGGCAACCGACCCGAAGAGCTGGCCGACGAGGCAGACCAGCTAGTCGACGCCGGCTACACGGCGCTGAAGATGGACGCGACCCACCAGATGCGCCACATCGAGTCCCGGGAGACGATCGAGGAGATCGTCGATCGCGTCGAGCACGTCCGCGAGGCGGTCGGCGATCACATCGACATCGGCGTCGACTTCCGCGGGCGCGTCTCGAAGTCGATGGCGAAGACGCTGACCCACCGCCTCAGCGATCTCGGCCTGATGTTCATCGAGGAGCCGGTGTTGCCCGAGAACGTCGAGCACCTGCCGGCGATCGCCGCCCAGACCCGCGCCCCGATCGCCGCGGGCGAACGGCTCTACTCCCGGTGGGACTTCAAGCGGCTGTTCGACACCGGAGCGATCGACGTGATCCAGCCGGACGTGTCCCACGCGGGCGGGATCTCCGAGATGGTCAAGATCGCAAACACCGCCGAGACCCACGACGTGGCCGTCGCGCCCAACTGCCCGCTGGGCCCGATCGCGCTGGCGGCCTCGCTGCAGGTCGACACCTACGTCCCGAACTTCTTCGTGCAGGATCACGGCTTCGACATCCACCTCCCCGCGTCCGACCGGACCCACCAGTACGTCACGGACGATCCGTTCGTGTTCGACGACGGCTACGTCGAGGTGTTGGACGATCCTGGACTGGGGGTCAACATCGATCGATCGCTCGTCGAGGAGCGTGCCGAGGCCAACGTCGACTGGCACAATCCGATCTGGCGACACGAGGACGGGAGTATCGCCGACTGGTAACGTGAACACTTATCACGCTTAGGGAGTAATGGGTCCGTATGGCTACGGGGGACACCGGAGGGACACTGACCGCGCTAGGCAAGACGTTCAGGATTGTCGAATACATGACCGAGACGGACGGGAGCGTCCGCATCACCGAACTGGCGACGGAACTGGACATCTCGAAGAGTACGGTCTACAAACACTTGAACACGCTCAGGTCGGAGGGGTACGTCGACAAAGACGACGTGGCCTACCGGCTGAGCCCGCGCTTTATCGACGTTGGGGAGCACGTCAAAGACTCGTTCGAGCCCTACGCCCAGGCGAAGCCGGCGATCGACAGCCTCGCCGAAACCACCGACGAGACGGCGGGACTCGTCCTCGAACACGACCGGCAGGCCGTCGATATCTACTCGACGGTCGGCTCTCACCCGGAGGCGTGCTCGATGACGACGACGCGCCATCTCCACTGCAGCGCCCCCGGGAAGGCGATCCTCTCGACGCTGTCGGACGAGAGCGTCGACGAGATCCTCGAGGAACCGCTCGCGGCGCTGACGCCCGACACGATCACCGACACCGGTCGCCTCCAGAGCGAACTGCGACGGATCGGCGAGCGCGGAATCGCCTTCGCTCGGGGGGAACAGCGCGCCGACGTCAACAGCGTCGCGGTGCCCATCGAGTTCGCGGACTACCAGGGTGCCGTCTACGTCGCCGGCACGGCGAGCCGGCTGTCGAGCAAGCGACTCGAAGAGGACGTACCGGGGATGGTGCTGAGTACGGTGCGAGAGATCGAAGCCACGATCGAGTGATACGGTTTATTGTAGTTGCTTACCGGTGATCGTCTACTCCGTGGCGACGATCCGGTAAATCGCTACAATAATCCGTATGAGACGAACGTCATCGCTCACCGACACGTCGCGCGACTGTCGAGACGAGTCCGCACGCACTGCCGATCCGTCCCGGCAGAGCCCTCCGAGACAGCACGACAATCTGTCCAGCCGACCGCACAGCCGACGGCGTCGGCGAGGAGAGTCGGTGCCGACGGTGATCTCCGCCCGACACGTTCGTTTCACAATGAGGAATAGACGGCAATCTAATGTGAGAGCGGTCGATCGACAGCCTGCCCCAGCGAGTGTGAGGGTAACTGTCGGTAGCCGCTTCCGGGGAGTACTCGTACGAACGGCACTGGACCGTCCACGTGCGCGCCGTCGGGGTCCGTTCGTCGTCCCCACCCACGGGGCAACACTCCAGGACAGGTGTCACCGCAGTACGACCCGCCGGCCCCCCAATCGGTTTCACATTATAGAACGGCGACCTCCTCCGCCGTGGACCAGTGGCGTGTGGGAGTCGTCGACCGAAGCCGACACCGAGAGCAGACGCTGCCAGCCCGCTCGGACTGTCCGTCCGTCTGTAGCGTGTCTCATCGCTCTGGCTGGCGAGGCACCGAAACGGCGACAGCCGGCAGTAACGGCCGTCTGGCACCGCGACAGACGACGTGTGACGGCGGGTCGAGCGCAAGTAGTAACGACAGTACTATCGTTACTATCAGAAGCGGCGTCGAGACTGTTATGCACTATAATGAAACAACTGGCGATACATAACGCTTACCGTGATGACTGTTGACAGTGGCGAGAACGGCGGCGTCGCGCTACTCGACGACGCCGTTCTCGACGCCAGTGACTCGCTCGCGCCCGCCGTACGTACTCGCCGTGAGCTCGACGGAGACGGTTTCGCCCGGTTCGAGGGTCTTCATGGTCCCGTTGTCGCGCTGTGCCTCCGGGTACGAGTGGCCGGGGTAGGCCGTCGTCGGTTCGAGCCCCGCGGTGTAGTTACGGCCCCAGAACGGGGACTCGTCCATGCCGCCGAAGGCCTGCCAGTACCACAGCGACTCGAAGTGCTCGGCCGGGTACGACAGCGCGAAGCCGACGTCGAGCTCGCTGTTGGTGACGGCGTACCACCCTTCGTCGACGCCCAGCAGGTACGCCTGGTCGTGGATCTCGCTGTCGGTCGGCGGAAATTCGGTGAGATCGACGTCCTCGCCGTCGACGGCCTCGGCGGTCGGCCACTCGAAGTGCTGGTCGCCCGCCAGGCGGTTGGTCTCGTGGCCCTCCGGGTAGTCGTCGATGTAGCTCTCGCCCGCGGGCACGTCGAGGCGCGCGTCGGGACCGATCAGCGGCCGGCCGAGCGCGACGTGGTGCTGCCAGGCGTATTCGAGTTCGTACTCGCCCTCGTTGGTCACCGACTCGGCCACCAACAGGCTCGACTCGTCGGCCGGCAGCGTCAGCTCTCTGGTCACCGCGAAGGGGTACCGCCGGAGACGCGTCGAGAGTTCGAGAGTGACGGCGTCGTCGTCGTCCCGCGTCACCGTCGCGTCCCACGGAATGAGCGCACTCTCACCGTGGTGGTCGTAGTGGTTGCCCGGAATCGACAGCGGGCCGCCAGCGACCGGCAGGTTCAGCTGCCAGCCGCCGGGGTAGTGCTCGTTCCACGTCATCTCCGTCGAGGGAATGACGCGGTCGCCGGGCGGGTCCCACTGGTAGTCGGCGTGGTACAGCACGTCCACGTCGGTGCGCTTGTCGCGGAACTCCAGGATGTCGCCACCCTTGCCGGGGAGCACGAGCACGCGGAGGTGCTCGTTTTCCAGAATCGCGGCGTCCATCCCGCGATACGTGAAGTCCGTCGAGACGGACGGCCGGTCGTCGAAGTATCCCATATCCATCGCTGTCGCTCGGGGGGTATAAAAATATCCCCGCATCGCGGATCGGGTCGACGGAAGTGTTATCAGATAATCTTTTATTTTGGTGTCCTATCGGAATTCTTGTAGTCAGCTATCGATCGATGCGGTCCGGCGACGGCGAACGCTACGCCGTCACTGCCGTCGTGGCGGATACAGTTTCGACAGGGGGTTTCGGGCCGTATACCTCCGTCCTGTCCCACCACCAGCCGTCGTCGAGCCGCGGAGCGTCCGCAGTGACGAGCGCCGTACCATAACGCGCACTGACCCCCCGGAGAGACGATCTCATGGCCGATTTCGCGCTGTCAAGTCGCCAGACGGAGGCGGAGTACCACGACGGGGCTCGAATGGCTGGCATCCGTTCTGAGTGTCGTCCTGTCCAGAACAGTTCTTTTTCGTAGTAGTATTTACTTTTGATATATTGGGGCCGTGCGTCACGCCGACAACCGAAACGCGAGGCTGTACATCCGACCGGCCGACTCTGAGCCGATCGCCGTCGCGAGTCGGTCGGCACGCGTTGCCAGCCGGTCGCCGAGATCACCCGGACAGCCCGCCGCGTGATCGCGGGCCGCCGCAGCGTGGGCCGACAGGTGATCCGCGGTCCAGGGGACCGGGTCAAGCAGCGTCCGCTCGCGGTCGAAGGACCACCCACCACCGACGAAGCAGCGTCTGATCGCGTCGGGCGGGTAGAACGTCAGCGCCGGCCCGCCGGTCGCAAGCTCCGCGGCGGCGTTCTCGACGGCGAACAGCTCTCTAACCGAGGCTGTCGCGGGCAACGGAGCGTAGTCGTCGATCACGAGGTGACAGCCCGGCGCTGCGACGCGGCGAAAGGTCGCCGCGACCGCCGACAGCGCGGCGGGATCGAGGACGTTACAGAGTCCGTGGGCCGTGATCAGCTCGATCGAGTCGTCGGACAGCGCCAGCGTTCGCAGGTCCGATTCGAGGACGGCCAGTCGGTCCGAGCGCGTGTCGTCGTCGGCCACCCGTTCGCGGGTCGTCCGGGCGTGTGCCCGGTCGTTCGTGACGGCGTAGACCCGCTCGGCACCGGCATCGAGGAGGCCAGCGGTCGCGTTGCCGACGCCGGCACCGGCCTCCAGACAGCGTCGGCCCTCCACCGGGCGGTCCGCGAGGGCGGTAGTGACCGTGCTGGGGACAGCCATTCAGTGGTGGAGCTGTTCGGGGACCGGGCTGTCGTCGTGGCGGACCCGCTCGATCAGCGAGCGCTGGGCGGCCTCGTCCATCTCCTCGTAGTCGGCGGCGGCTTCGAGGATCATCGTCACGAGCTTGGGGTCGCCCACACTGACAACGCTGGTGAGCCCCTGTGAGGCCGCGAAGTCGAACCGTCGCCGGATCTCGTCGGGAGCCGTGACCGGTCGGTACCAGTTCGCGAACGGGCGATCTGCTTCGGGAAGGTCGTCGGTGTCGGGCCAGGAGCCGGCGGCGAAGGCCTTGATGCCGAGCGTCCCGATGTCGGCCGCGTGGGCCCGATCGAGCACCGCCTCGTAGTCGTGGTCGCCGTCGTCTTTCGCGGCGACGACCGGGTTCAGCGGGAACATCAGCGAGTCGAGATCGTCGATGCGATCGATCGCGTCGAGGACGAGCGCCGGCTCGCTGTGACTGGTCAGCCCGATGTGGTCGATCAGGCCCTCCGCTCGGGCCTCGCGGAAGGCCCGCAGCGCGCCGTCGTCGCCGGTGATCTCGTCGAGTTCGTCGTCGTACTCCAGCCCGTGGACCTGGTAGAGGTCGATGGAGTCGACGCCGAGGCGGTCCAGCGACCGTTCGAGCATCCCCCAGGCACCCTCGTAGTCGCGTTGCTGGGTCTTGCACCCGAGGAAGATCTCCTCGCGGTGCTGGCGGAGCTTCGGGCCGAGCTTCAGCTCCGCGTCGCCGTAGGTCGGTGCCACGTCGAAGTGATTGACGCCGTAGTCGAGCACGTGTTCGACCAGCTGATCCGCGCCCTCCTGTTCGAGCCAGTTGAGCGCGATCGTCCCGAAGGTCACGACGGTGCTGTCCTGACCGGTGTCACCGAGCGGGCGTGTCTCCATACCCGAACGTGGGGCTGGGAGATGCATAAGCGTTGCAGCGCTCACCGCCCCGAATCGTCGATCCGGGGATCGAGCACGCCGTAGGAGAGGTCTTGCACGACGTTGCCGACGACGCCGACCGCGATGATGACGAGCGTCCCGCCCAGCAACACCGGGAGATCGCGCTGGTCGACGGACCGGAAGAGCAGGGAACCGAAGCCGTCGATCCCGAAGAGTACCTCGACGACGAACACGGCGAGCACGAGCAGCGCCAGCGCCTCGGTGAACACGAGCGAGAAGATCGGCACCGCCGCGTTCCGGAGGACGTGGGTCGCGACGCGACGGGAGCCGGCACCTTTGGCCCGCAGGAGGCGGACGAAGTCGGCCGAGGCGTACTCGGCGGCGTGAGCGCGGGCGTAGCTGACGACACCGCCCAGCAGCGTCGTCGCGGTGAGGACGATCGGCAGCAGATGCTCGAAGACGATCGGTGGCCGCGAGATCACGCCGGCCCGCGCCATCGACACCAGCAGTCCCCCGAGCCAGAAGTTCGGGACCGCGAAGGCGAGGTAGATCGTCCCGAGCCCGGCGCTCCCGAGGCGGCTGTCGGGGCGCAACGCGACGTAGAGCCCGACGGCGACACCGACGGCCACGGCGAGTCCGAGGGCCGGGAGCACGTACATCGCCGTCCGTCCCGCCGCCGCGAGGACGGTCCCGAAGACGGGATCGCCCGTGACGAACGAGCGCCCCCAGTCGAGTGTCACCATGTTGCCCAGCCAGTCGAGATACTGGACGACGAGCGGGCGATCCAGCCCGCGGGTCCCGAGGTACTGATCGCGGACGGCCGCGATGGCGTCCTCCTCCTCGCCGGCCCACCGGAGCGCGCCGACCTGGCGCTGTAACACCCAGTCTTCGGTGAGCGTAAACAGTCCGAACACCGCCGTCAGGACCGCCCAGGCCGCCACCCCACCGAGAGCGACACGCCAGGCGACGACGCGGAGGAACTTCATGGCGACTCCAGGTGCGTCCGCGGGTCGGTTCGACGCCGGGAGCGAGCGCGATCGGCCGTCCGAGGGGCGTTTGTGGAGGGCATCGAGAGGCCGTTTTGGCGTCAGGTGTAAAAAAACCACTCACGGAGAGGGTGTGCCCTCGAAGGAACGGATAGATTTATCAGAGTGGCTGGTACGCGTTGACACAACCCTCCATGGCAGCGCCCTCCGATCGTCACCGGTTCGAGCGCGTCGACTGGTCAGCGGTCGACGCCACAGGACGTACCGTCACCCCAGAGCGAACGATCCTCGCCGTCGGGCTCCTGGTCGTCGCAGCCCTCTGGCTGTACGACCGGTACGTGGCCCACGTCTACCTCGTCGCCGACTGGGCCGTGACGCCGGTCGACTGGGCCGTGATGGCCGGCCTGGTCGTACTGACCGCCTACGGCGTCGTCCCCGCGGTGGGGAACCGCGAGGCGACCCTGCGCGTCGCCAGCGCGATACGAGATCGGCCGGTGCTGGTCGCGGCGCTTTGCTTCCTCGGCGGTCTCTTCGTCGTCGGCACCGTCCTGCCGCTCGTACTGGGCCGACCGGACCTCAACTTCGGATACGCCTACCAGCCGCCGCTGGGCTTTGCAGCCGACGCCGGCTGGAGCCCGAACTGTGCCGGCGAGATCCGACAGGGAGCGGGGATCCAGCGGTACTGCGAGGGGTCGCTCCAGGCACCGCTGGGGACCAACGGTCGCGGCCAGCTCGTCGGATCCCTGCTGGTGTCGGGCGCACGCGTCGCCACCTACGTCGTCGTGTTCGCCCTGGCGTTCGTCGTCCCGCTGGCGACCGCGGTCGGGGTCACGGCGGGTTTCCGTGGCGGCCGCCTCGACGACGTGTTACGGACCTACGTCGACGTACAGCTTTGCATCCCGGCGATCTTCCTCTACTTCGTCGGCTACATGTACGTCGGCGCGTCGCTCGCGCTCCTGCTGGCGACGTTCGGGCTGTTGAGCTGGGGGCCGGTCGCGCGGCTGGTGCGCAGCGAAGTGCTCCAGCGCCGCGAGGACGGCTACGTCGTCGTCGCGCGCAGCCTCGGCGCGTCCGACTGGTACGTCGCCCGGCGGCACGTCCTCCCGAACGTCACGAACACGCTCGTGCCCGCCGTCGTCCACCTCGTCGCGCTACTCATCGTCGCAGAGGCCGGGGTCGCCTTCCTCGGCTTCTCCGACGTGGAGCTGTACTCCTGGGGCTCGACCATCGCCGAGGGGCTGAGTCCGGACCGCGGGACGGCCCACCAGGTGTGGTGGGTCTCGACGGTCCCCGCGGTCGCGCTGGCCGCGACCGTCGTCTCCCTGAAGCTCGTCGGCGACGGGCTCCGCGACGTGCTGGATCCGCGAGGTGAGCACTGAGATGTCGGGCGACCACTCCGATCCACCGACGGAGCCGCTGCTCGCGGTCGAGGACCTCCGAACGCACATCCACGCCGATCACGGGACCGTCCGTGCCGTCGACGGCGTGAGCTTCGCCGTCGACCGCGGCGAGGCGGTCTGTCTCGTCGGCGAGTCCGGCAGCGGCAAGAGCGTCACCTGCGAGTCCCTGACCGGCATCGTCCCACGGCCCCCCGCAGAGATCGTCGACGGCTCTGTTACCTTCGACGGAATCGACCTCCGGGCCGACGACACCGATCAGTCGTCGATTCGGGGCGCGCGGATCGGCCACGTCTTCCAGAACCCCCAGCACGCCCTCGACCCCGTCTACTCGGTCGGCGACCAGCTCGTCGAGGCGATCACGATCCATCGAGCGTTCGAGGAGGCGACGGCACGAGAGCGGGCGATCGACCTCCTGGGGCGCGTCGGCATCCCTCGGGCGGCCCAGCGCGTCGACGACTACCCCCACGAGTTCTCCGGCGGGATGGCCCAGCGCGTCGCCGTCGCGATCGCGCTGGCCGCGGAGCCGGACCTGCTGATCGCCGACGAGCCGACGACGGCGGTCGACGTGACCGTGCAAGCCCGCCTGATCGACCTGCTTCGGGGGCTGCTTGACGACGGGATGGCGCTGCTGTTGATCACCCACGATCTGCGCGTCGTCGCCGCGCTGGCCGATCGCGTGCTCGTGATGTTCGGCGGGACGATCGTCGAGCGCGGCCCCGTCGAAGCGGTGTTCGACCGGCCGGCCCACCCGTACACGCAGGCGCTGTTCGACAGCTACGACGGGACGACGCGACTCGCCGAACGGCCGTCGCGAGACGAGTTGCCCGCCGACGGCTGTCGCTTCCGCGCGGAGTGTCCCCACGCCGTCCAGTCGTGTGCCGGCGGTGAACAGCCCGGATTCCACGCGGTGAGCGACGGCGCGAGCAGCGACGACCACGCCGCTTCGTGTGTCTACTACGGCGACGGCTACGACGCCGAGCAGATCCGATCCGCGGGCCGTGCCGTCCAGCAGAGCGCGACGGGGGACGACGATGACTGAGCGACCCGACACCGGGGACGAGCCGCTGCTCGCGGTCGAGGAACTGGAACGCCACTACCCGATCACCGAGGGGTGGCTCCGCCGCGAGGTCGGACGCGTCAGGGCCGTCGACGGCGTGAGCTTCGAGATCCGCGAGGGCGAGGCGTTCGGGCTGGTCGGCGAGTCCGGCAGCGGCAAGACGACGCTCGCTCACACCCTGCTGGGGCTCGAAGAGCGGACCGACGGCACCGTCCGCTTCGACGGCGACCCGATTAGCGAGCTCTCCGATGCGGAACGGCGGTCGTTCCGCCGCCGCGTCCAGCTCGTCGTACAGGACCCCAACGAGGCGTTCAACCCACGCATCCGGGTCGGGGAGGCGGTCGCGGAGCCGCTCGCGCTCAACGGCATGGACGACGGCGACCGGCGACGGGCGATCGTCGAGGACCTGCTGGAGCGAGTCGGCCTCGACGCCGCGGACACCGACCGCTACCCCCACGAGTTCTCGGACGGGGAGAAACAGCGCCTCGCGATCGCCCGCGCGCTGGTCGTCGACCCGGACCTGGTCGTGGCCGACGAGCCCACCAGCGCGCTGGACGCGCGGGTCAAGTCGGACATCCTCGCGCTGCTCGAAGCGGTCCGCCGAGAGTTCGACGTGTCGCTACTCTTTGTCAGCCACGACATCGACGTCGTCCGACGGTTCTGTGATCGCGTCGCGGTGATGTACCTCGGCGAGATCGTCGAGCGAGGACCTACCGACGAAGTGCTCGACTCGCCCGCTCATCCCTACACGGAGGTCCTGCTGGGCTCCGAGCCCAGCCTCGATCCGTCGGATCGCTCGCTCGTCCGTCCGCTCACGGACACGATTCCCGATCCCGCTGACCCGCCGAGTGGCTGTCGCTTCCACACGCGCTGTCCCGCCGTCATCGGCCCAGACGCGCTCTCGGCGGCGACGTGGGAGCGGCTGGCGAGCTTCCGCTTTACCGTCCAGACGGGCGAGCTTCCGGCGGCGATCGACCTCGCCGACCCGCCCGACCGGGCGACGATTCGGTCGGTCTTCGACCTACCGGGGGCGATCGACGACGAGGCGATCGCCGAGGGGGTCGACGACGCCGTGGCCGCGCTCGCGGACGGCGACCTCGACCGGGCGGCCGAGCGACTGGCGGCCGTCCTCCCCAGCGTCTGCGAGCAGCAGGTCCCGGAGACGGTCACCGTCGCCGGGCGGCCGGTCCAGTGTCACCGGCACGATCCGTCGATCGACGCCGAACCGCGGTCGGAGTAGACCGGACCCACTCACCCGCCCCGCGCCGCCAGCGCACCCGCCAGACACAGCGCCGCGACGAGCAGGAAGACGGGGACCGTCAGGGGTTGGCTTCCGAGACCGAGCTGGTAGATCGACCAGCCGATGGCCGCGGCGAGGCCGCCGACCAGCGCCGTCCCACCGGCGTGGACGAGTTCGATCCGGGCCGTCGTGGCCGACCGACCGAGCTGTGCCCCCAGGTCGATCGCCGTCCCGGCGCTGTCCCAGGCCAGGACCGTCGCGACGGCACCGACGAGCAGCGCCGTCACCGGTGCGCCCTGGACGCCGGCCGCGAGGACGCCGACGAACAGCGCCGCGGCCCCGGTCGAGACGGCGTCGTGTCGTGCGAGGGCGACGCCCGCGAGGACCAGTCCGACGCCGACGCCACCCACGGCGAGCGCGATCCACGAGACGGCCCCGGCGGCCGCGAGCGCGACGAGGGCGGCGAGCACCGCGAGCGCGCTGCCGGTCCGGGTCGGCGATCGGTCGATCCCGGTCATTGCGACCACCTCGTCCGGGCCAGGGCCACCGGCAGCGACTGCGCCCACGGCCAGTCGACGACGGGGATCCCGGCGGCCCGGAGGTCGGCGATCCGGAAGCGCCGCGCCACCGTCGCGAGCTGGCCGGCCCCGGAGGCCGTCGTCGTCGGGTCCGGGCTGACGACGGTCACGAGGTGGCCCCCGGCGTCGAGCTGGCGGGCGACGGTGGCGACGGCGGGCGAGCACAGCGGCGAGAACAGGACGACCTGCGCGTCGCCGGGCAGTTGGCTCCGCAGGGCGGCGAGCCAGCCGAACGGCAAGACGCTCTCGGGCGTCTCGCCGGGAGCGAGCGCGGGATGGGTCGCGAGCAGCTCCCGGCCCCGAACGCGGTGAGCGTCGCCCGCACCCGGCGCGAGCCAGCAGTCGCGAGCCCCGAGCGCGGCGATGCCGACGCGGTTGCCGTCGTCGAGCAGCGTCGCGAACAGTCGGCTCGCGGCGTCGACGGAGCGCTGGACGGCGGTCTGGCCCCGCTGTGAGGGACCGACCGCGGCCGCCTCGTCGCGGTCGATCACCAGCACCACCGTCGCGGATCGCTCCTCGCGAAACTCCAGGGTCGCCAGCTCACCGGTTCTGGCGTGACGGTTCCAGTCGATCCGCGACAGCGGGTCCCCCGAGCGGTACGCGCGCGTTGCGAAGAACTCGACGCCCTCGCCGCCGGTGGCGGTCTCGACGCGCCCGGTGTGGCGAGTGGGCTGGCGGCGCAGCGGCACCGGTTCGTCGATCGGCCGGAGCGGCGGGACGCAGGTGATTTCCGTCGTCGTCGCGGGCTCGACGGCCTGTTCGCGTTCGACGCTGCCCGACAGCGTTCGGACGAGGACCTGCGAGGGACCGAACTCGTGGCGACCGCGCTCGGCCGCCACCTCGTAGGTGACCGTCGCACTGGCCCCCGGCCACAGCGCCGTCCCGAGCCGCGGGGACCCCTCGACCACGGAGAGGGCGGGCGGAACGCCGTCGACGAGGCGCAGATCCCACACCGGGCGCTTGCCCTCGTTGGTGACGGTCAGCGTCACCGTGACGGGCTCGTCGGGCTCCGGATCCGCCGGCTCGACGGTGCGCTCGACCGAGAGCGTCGGCGCGGAGAGCGTCCGCTGGCGGGCGGCGGCCGCGTAGGCGATCCCGACGACGGCGACGAGGACGACGCCCGCTCGCTCGGCGAGCACGCCGACGCCGAGCGCCGCCAGCGCGGCCGCGCTGATCCCTCGCCAGTGTCCCGTCGAGCGCGTCGTCGGTGTCGGATCCGCGACGGCGCTGGCCCGGTCGAGCCCCGCGTCCCGGCCGTCGAGCGATCCGACGACCCTGTCCAGTCCCGGCAGGGGGGAGCCGTCGCGGTCGTCGGTGTCGACGCCGGCCGTCTCGGCGATCGCGCGGGCGGTGCGCTCGATGCCCTGCCAGTAGGCCGACTGCCCGCCCAGGCGCGTGCGGAGTCGGTCGGTGAGCGGGAGCCGCGAGCGCTCGTCTGCGAGGAACTCGGCGGCGACTGGATCGTCGGTCCAGGTGCCCCGCTCGATCGCCTCGCGGGCCGTCGCTTCATTGTCGCCCCGGTAGCGCGTCAGCACTTCAGTGGCCACGCGCCGGAGTTGCTTCCGGCGGCGGTCGGCCGTCCCGTAGTGCGTGGGGTCGAACGCCGCCAGCACGGCGTCCAGCTCTTCGCCCGGCGACGCGACAGCGGGCGGTTCCTCGGGCGTCGCCGTCTCGGCGCGCCGTCTGGGGCTGTGGCGGCGTCCCTGCACGACGCGAATCGCCGCGGCGGCCGCCAGCAGACCGATCGCGACGACGGCGTAGCGCTGGACGCCGAGCCCGAACAGCCCCGGCGCGGCGAGCGCTCCGACGCCGACCGCGAAGGCCACGAGCCCGACGGCCGCGAGGAGACGCCCGCGGCTCACGGCTCGCCCTCCGCGTACCGGGACTCGATCCGGCGCAGCAGTTCGACCGCCCGCCGTTCGTCGTCCCCGTCGATCTCCCCGTCGTCGTACCGGGCCCGCTCGAAGAGGTCGGTCAGGGCCGCCACGTCGTCGGCGCTCAGCCCCGACTCGACGGCGACGCGCTCGAACTCGCGGGCCGTCGTCGTCTCCGGGTCGGCCACGTCGAGCCGGGCCGTCATCTCGCGGAAGGCGCGGTAGACCTCGTTGTCCACCGCGGTCGTCTCCTCGATGCGGTCCGCCGCTCGACCGGCGGCCCGCCCGACCGCGACGGCCGCCCTCGTCTCGTCGTCGTCCGGGTCGGTCCGGTCGTCGCGGTCGGCCGGTCGTCGGTTCGCGGCGACGGCGATCCCGACCACCGCGACAGCGATCACCGCCACGAGTGCGATCGACAGCACCGACGGCTCCGTCTCCGTGGAGCCGCCGCCGCCCGCACCCACGCTGACGTTGTCGGTGCCGGGGACGCCGCTGCTGGACGGCTTCGGGAGGGGATCGAAGGGGACGCCCTGTAGCAGGACAGCCAGTACCAGCGAGAGAACGAGGACCGGGACGGCGACCCGGAAGAGCGATCGCCAGTGCCGGTACAGCCCCCAGAGAGCGACCAGTGCGAACAGGACGGCGAGGAGCGCGATCAGCTCCGCGAGCAGGGGCACGTCGAGCAACTGGGGAAGCGGCTCGGTCGAGCGTGCGGGAATGCCGCCGCCCTCGCCGATCCCCGCTCCGCCCGCCCCGTCGCCGCCGGGCTCTCGCTGGCGGGCCGTGGGGAGGGTCCGAGCGGTCAGTGCGACTGCGACGACCGCGAGCAGTCCCAGGGCGGCGTCTCGGAGTCGGTCGCGTGACACAGTGGGTGAAAGTGCGCAGAGTGGTATAAAACATCACGGCGACCGCTCCACGGCGTCGCCGCCGGGGATGTCAGATCGAGCGTCTGTTCGCTCGGTCCGGATATCACGGGTACGTCACCTGGCGACAGTCTCTGGGCCGGGCACGCGCCGAACCAACACCGCTTTACTTCCCCGATAGACAGATCTGTACACGAATGGCTACACGTGACTCGTGGGTATCGAACGTCGGATTCGTGCTCGCCTCCGTCGGCAGTGCGGCCGGGCTGGGGAACCTCTGGCGGTTCCCGTGGCTGACGGCCGGCAACGGCGGGAGCGCGTTCCTCCTCGTCTACCTGCTCATCGTCGTCGGCGTCGGCGTGCCGGGACTGCTCGCGGAGTTCGTCCTCGGCCGACTGGGTCGACAGACCCCCGTCGGCGCGCTCCGGTCGCTGACCGGCTCGCGCTGGGGGTCCGTACTCGGTGGGTTCAACGTCCTCACGACGCTCGTGATCCTCTCGTTCTACTCGGTGGTCGGCGGGTGGATCCTCCGCTATCTCCTGGTGTCGCCGACGGGGGCGTACTTCGACCAGCCCCAGCAGTACTTCGGGGCGGTCAACTACGGCCTCGAAGCCGTCGGGTTCCACCTGCTCTTTCTGGGGATCGTCGCCGGGATCGTCTTCTTCGGCGTGAGCGGCGGCATCGAGCGCGTCTCGAAGGTGATGCTCCCCGGCGTCGTCCTGTTGCTCGTCGGCCTCGCGGCGTGGACGGCGACACAGCCCGGCACCGCCGACGGCTACGCCTTCTACCTCGGGTTCGACGCCGACTACCTGGCGGCGAACTTCCTTCGCGTGCTCGGACCGGCGGCCGGACAGGCGCTGTTTACCCTCTCGCTGGGTGCGGGCGTCATGTTGACCTACGCCTCGTATCTGGACGAGGACGCGTCGCTCCCGCGTGACACGCTCGTCATCGCGATCTCGAACACGGTCATCGGCGTCCTCGCGGGACTGGTCGTCATCCCGCTGCTGTTCTCGCAGGGGATCGATCCCGGACAGGGCGGTCCGGGTGCGCTGTTCGTCGCGCTCGCGCGAGCGTTCGCGTCGCTGCCCGGTGGCACACTCGTCGCGACGGCCTTCTTCGCGGCCGTGCTGATGGCCGCCGTGACGAGCGCAATCAGCCTGCTGGAGACGCCGGTCGCGACCCTCGTCGACACCGTCGGCGTCCCGCGACGCCGGGCGACAGCCCTGATCACGGCACTGCTGGCGGCCACCGGCAGCGGGCTGGCGCTGGCCAGCTCGATCTTCGAGTTCGTCTCCGGAACGCTCGCGGATCTGCTGTTGACCGTGGGCCTGTTCGCCTTTCTCGCGATCGTCGCCTGGCTCCTGCGTGGCGAGGCGCTCGCGGAGTTTCGCGCCGGAGCCGGTCGGTTCGACGCGCTCGCGGTGCCGTGGCTGCTGACGGTCAGCTGGGTGTTGCCCGTCGTCGTCCTCTTCTCGCTGACGAACACGCTCGCGACGCTGGCGGGCGTGTCGCTCGGATTCGGCGGGCGAGCGGTCGTCGCCGTCCTCGGCACCGTCGGCTGTCGGCTGGCGCTCGGACTGCGAACCACCGATAGAACGAGTGCCGTCGAGGGGTAGGTCCGCGACGAGGCGCTACGCCCCGTCGATCGCCCGTGCGGCGTCGAGCACCGCGTCGTGGAGCGGGCCGTTCGACGCGACCACTCCGCGCGCGTCGTGGGTCCAGCGGTCGCCGCCGAGGTCGGTGACGCGCCCGCCGGCCTCGCGGACGAGGTGGACCCCGGCGATCGTGTCCCAGGGGTTCGTCTCGACGTTCGTGATCACGCCGTCGAGCTCGCCGGCCGCGACCCGCCCGAGCGCGGCCTGTGCCGAGCCCGGGCGCTTCAGGTCGCCGAACCGCTCGACGATGGCTCGCGTCGCGCGGGCGTACTCCTCGCGGCGGTCCATCGGCCACCAGATCGTCGGGCAGACGATCGCCCGCTCGGGGTCGGTCCGGTCGCTCGTCGCGACCCGAGTCCCGTTCAGTGCGACGCCGCCGTCGACGGTCCGGTAGGTGTCGTCCATCGCCGGGAGGACGTTGGCCGCGGCGACTGGTTCGCCGTCCGCGACGAGAGAGACGCTCGTCGTGAAACAGCGCCCGCCCCGGACGTAGTTGTGGGTCCCGTCGATCGGATCGACGACCCACGCGCGGCCGGTCTCGGGGACGGACTTCGCCGCCCCCGACTCTTCGCCGACGAGCGTCGCGTCGGCGTCCGCCTCGTCGACGACCGCCGCGACGGCCGCCTGTGCCTCGCGGTCGGCGCGAGTCACCACGTCGGTCTTGCCCGACTTCGTCTCGACGGCGAGGTCGCGGCGAAAGAGGTCGTGTGCGCGCTCGGCACCCGCCCGAGCGGCCCGGAGCGCGAGGGCGTCCGGATCGCTCACGGCTCGTCCTCCTGGCGGGCGCGGATCGTCTCGGCGACGCCGTCGTACTCCGCCTCCTGGCGGAGACACTGGCTCGTTCGATCCTCGCCGCCGTCGTAGGGCTCGGGGTGTTCGCGGTCACACCGCGACCCGAAGGCTTCTCGGAGCTGTTCGGCCGCCGCGTCGTCGTCGCCGCCGGCAGCCAGCTCCACCGCCGCGTCGACGGTCGACTGGGCCGCCGGTGGGAGGTCGTGGTCCGCCAGCAGATCGGAGACGGTCTCTCGGAGGTCCTGACCGGCCACGTCGAGCCCGATCAGTCGCTTGATCGTCTCGGCCGCGGACGCCTCGGCGCGGGCTCGCGTCCGGAAGACGACGCGGAGTTCGTCCAGGGCGCGCCAGGTCCGCTCGGGCAGGTCGTAGTCGTCGGGCCGGATCTTCGCCGGACACCGCGTCGCGAACGGACAGCCGGCGGGCGGATCCCGGGGGTTCGGCGGCGAGCCGCGCAGCGTGATTCGCTCGCCGGTCCACGGGGAACCACTCCCCGGAATGGCCGACAGCAAGGAGACGGTGTAGGGGTGGTGGGGATCGGCGTAGACCGACTCCGTGGGCCCCAGTTCGACGACGTTGCCGAGGTACATCACGGCGACGCGGTCGGCGATGTGGCGCACGATCGAGAGGTCGTGGGCGATAAAGAGGTAGGTCAGCCCCATCTCGTCTTGCAGGTCTTCGAGGAGGTTGATGATCCGGGCCTGGACTGACACGTCCAGTGCCGACACCGGTTCGTCGAGGACGACGAACTCCGGTTCGAGCGCGAGCGCGCGGGCGATGCCGATGCGCTGGCGCTGCCCCCCGGAGAACTGGTGGGGGTACCGGTAGAAGTGCTGCTCGGAGAGCCCGACCCGGTCGAGGAGGTCGAAGGCGCGATCGCGCCGGATCTCCGCTCGTGACTTCTCGACGGTGACGTCGACCGTCGGCGCGTCGCCGCTCCGGTCGACGGCGGCGGTGACCGCATCGGCCGACAGCGGTAGTTCGTCCCGAACCGTCACGTCGCCGTCGAGGCCGACCGTGAGATCGACCGTCTCGTCCGGCTCGGCCGGTCTGACACCACTGCCCCGGACCGTCGCATCGCCCTCGACGGCGACAGTCAGGACCGGCCAGTCGTGTGCCTTCAGGGGTTCCTGGACGATCTCGCCGATCGTCATTCGGTCGTTGAGACTCTCCTCGGGATCCTGAAACACCATACCGACGCGGCGCTGCCAGTCGCGAGCCTGTTCGGCGTCGAACTCGGTCACGTCCTGTCCGTCGGCCTCGACGACGCCGTCGGTCGCGTCCGCGAGCCCGATGATCGTCCGCCCGAGCGTCGTCTTCCCGCTGCCGGACTCGCCGACGAGACCGACCGTCTCGCCTTCGCGGATGTCGAGGTCGACGCCGTCGACAGCTCTCACCGGGGGTTTCGCGCCGACGATGCTGTCGTCGTGGTAGTAGGTCTTCAGCGACTGGACCGAGACGACGGGGTCTTCGCGGGCCGTCACTGTCGCTCACCCCCGTCGCTGCGGGCCGGATCGTGGAGGAGACACGCTGCCGACCGATCCCCGTCGAGCGAGACGTGCTCGGGGGCCACGGAGCGACAGTCCTCGAAGGCCTCGGGACACCGGGGCGCGAACCGGCAGTCGGTCGCCGGTCCCGTCGGCGTCGGTACCTCTCCCTCGATGGTGGGGAGGCGCTCGTCCGGGTCCGTCCGCCCCGGAATGCTCTCCAGGAGCGCCCGCGTGTAGGGGTGGGCCGGGTGGTCGAACAGCGCCTCGGTGGGCGCACGCTCGACGACCTCGCCCGCGTAGATGACGTTGACCCAGTCGGTCGCGTCCTCGATGACGCCCATGTCGTGGGTGATAAAGAGGATCGCGAGGTCCTGCTCTGCCTGTAGCTCCGCGAGCAGGTCGAGGATCTGGGCCTGGATCGTCACGTCCAGTGCCGTCGTCGGCTCGTCGCAGACGAGCAGGTCCGGGTCACAGGCCAGCGCCATCGCGATGACGGCCCGCTGGGCCATCCCGCCCGAGAGCTGGTGGGGGTACTCGTCGACGCGTCGCGGTGCGTCAGGAATCCCCACGTCCTCCAGCAACTCGATGGCGCGGTCGGTCGCTGCCCGGCCGCGCAGGTCCTGGTGGATGCGCAGGGCCTCCTCGATCTGGTTGCCGATCGTGTAGACGGGGTTCAGCGAGTTTGTCGGGTCCTGGAAGACGATCGCGATGTCGCCGCGGTGGTCCGCCCAGTTGTCCTCGGTGAGGTCCTCGCCGCGGTACAGGATCTCGCCGCCCTCGATCCGGCCGGGTTCGTCGACGAGTCCGAGGATCGACCGGGCGGTGACGGACTTGCCCGACCCCGACTCGCCGACGAGGCCGACCGTCTGACCCTCGCGGATCTCGAAGGTCACGCCGTCGACGGCGTGGATCCGCTCGCGCTCGGTGTGGAACACGACTTCGAGGTCCCGCACCGACAGCAGTGGCTCGTCGCTCACGCGCCGCCACCTCGACCGGCGGCGGCCCCGTCGTCGGCGTCCGATCCGGCGGCGTCCGAACGGGGGTCGATGGCGTCACGGATCCCGTCGCCCAGCGCGTTGAAGCCCGTGACCACCAGCGTGATGAGCAGCCCCGGAATCAGCGAGATGTGCCACGAGCCGGTGTCGACGTACTCCTGGCCGAGGTTGACCGCGCGACCCCACTCCGGGGTCGGCGGGGAGACGCCGAGTCCCAGGAAGGAGAGCCCGGCGATGGCGATGATCGCCCCGCCAAGCGTCATCGACCCGTAGATCAGCAGGTAGCCCGTGATGTAGGGCAACATGTGCTGGCGCATGATCGTGCGGGGGCGCTGCCCGAAGCTCTTTGCCGCGTCGATCCACTGTCGTTCCGAGACCTGTAGTGCGGGTCCGCGCAGCGAGCGCCACATGTACGTCCAGCCCGTGAACGCGAAGATCAGCGCCAGTAAGAAGGCACCGCTGTACAGCCCCGCCACCCAGGTGTCTTTGAGCACCGTCGTGAGCATGATCAACAACAGCAACTGCGGCATCGCCATCACCCCGTCGGAGACGAGCACCATCCCGAGGTCGACACGGCCCTTGTAGTACGCGCCGATCAGCGCCAGCGACGTGGCGACGCCGACGCTGAGCCCGACCGACAGCAGGCCGATCACCAGCGAGATGCGCGACCCGACGGCGATAAACGTAAAGAGGTCTCGCCCGGTCGGGAGCGTCCCGAACGGGTGGAAGCGCCCGAAGTCGTCGTACTCCATCGGTCCGACGCGTTCCTCGCCGTCGCCCCGAGACTGGGACGCGAGGTTGGCCTCGCCGACGAGGATCGTCTCGACGGAGTCGGTCTCGGCGTCCCAGTAGGTGAGTTCGTTGTCGTAGGAGTTGCGCATGTTCTTGTCGACGGTCGTCGGTCCGAGCGCGGGGGCGAACACCGCCATGACGACGAACATGAACACGACCGCCAGTCCGAACAGCCCCCAGCCGTGGTTGCGGAACCGATCGATCACGTCGTCTCGGGGCGTCCAGTCGGCCGCCCGGTACTCGCGGCGGTAGAGCCGGTAGCCGAGCACCGCCCAGCCCGCGACCGCGAGCGCGTAGAGGTAGACCAGGGCGACGCGAATCCCCCAGGCGACCTCCGGCCGGAGCCCGAGGAACGTCCCGACCCACCGCTGGCCGTTCCAGTACCCCTCGTTGGGGACGGTCTCGCGGGACAGCAGCGTCGGGAGCTGGCGGGCCGCGGCCTCGATCCCCTCGACGAAGCCGACGCCGGGGAGGGACGCGGCCGCCAGTGTGTCACTCAGGATTGCCACGAGGAACGTCGCGAGCGCACCGACTTCGAACGCGAGCAGTCCAGCGCCCAGACCGACCCAGACGAGCGTCGGCGACTCGGTCGGCAGGATCGTCGACGCCGTCTCCGGCGTGACCTCGTCGTCGGCGGCGTCCGAAGACGGCCCGTGTGCGCCCGCCATCTCAGGCCCCCTCCAGTCCGACCCGCGGATCGATCACCGTGTACAGCACGTCCTGCAGGAGGTTGACGCCGACGATCAACAGGATGAACACGTACATCAGCGTCCCGACCAGCGGGAGGTCTCCCTGTGTCGCGGCGTTGAAAAAGAGGAGCCCGATCCCGTTGATGCTGAAGACGGTCTCGACGAGGACGCTGCCGCCGATCAACAGGAACGCCTCGCTGGTGATGATCGGGACCAGCGGAATCAGGGCGTTCCGGAAGATGTGCTTCCAGACCAGCGCCCGTTCGGAGACGCCCTTGGCTCTCGCGAGATCGACGTAGTCCTCGTTGCGCACCTCGAGGACGGCCGTGCGGCCGATCCGCATCTCGTTGCCCATCGAGGCCGAGCCGAGGACGATCGCCGCCGGGAGCACCTTCTTCGTCGCCGCGAGGAAGCCCTCGACGGTGTGGAGCCGCGAGAGGTCGGGACTGCCGGTCAGAGCGTCGAGTTCGATCCACAGCGACTGCCAGTCGAAGCCGAAGATCGCCTGTGAACTGCCGAGCACGGCCAGCAGCATGATCCCGAGCCAGAAGTTCGGCATGGCGCGCCAGACGATCCCGCCCATCGATGCGACGTAGTCAGACGCCGTGTTCGAGCGCATCCCCGCGTAGAAGCCGAGCGGAACGCCGATACACACTGCGATCAGGACCGACCAGAACCCGAGCCACAGCGTCCGAGGCAGGAAATCGAGAATCAGGGCGTTCACGTCCGAGCCCTGGTACAACAGCCACGTCTGCCCCAGATCGAACGTCAGCAGACTCCCCATCCAGTCGAAGTAGTGCTGGAGCGGGGGCTGATCGAGCCCGAGCTGGGTCCGTGCGGCCTCGTAGGCCGCCGGGTTCTGTGTCTGGCCCTCACTGAGCAGTCGCGTCGCCGGATCGATCGGCCCCAGATAGATGATCGCCCACGTCATCGTCGTCCCGAGCCAGACGACCGGGACGGACAGCGCCACCCGTTTGGCGATGTATCGGAGTCGGCTCACGGTCGTTCACCCCGGCCGCGGTACCCCATCGCCCGAACGAAACCATATCCTCGAAGATACATGTATGAGAGCAGTCGGTTACTCGCCTTTCGTGACCTGATCGAACGTCTGGTTGCCCATGACGCCGTGCATCTCGACGTCGACGTACTCCTGCCAGAACCGCTGTGCGACGGGGTTGACCGTCGGGAGTTCCTGGACGGAGGCCCAGTTCATCTCCTCGACGGTCTGGAAGGCCTCGTTGCGAGACTGCTGGGTCGAGTCGTCGGGCTGGTACTTGTTCTCCCAGGCGTCCATCGCGGTCTGGCGGTACTCCTCGGTGTAGAAGCTGCCCTCGGCTCCCCAGCGGGTGAACTGCGAGCCGGGGTTGTTCCCCCAGAGGAATCGCAGGAAGTTCTGTGGGCCGGGGTACTCCATCCCGTCGCCGAGGCCGAACACTTCCATGTCGCCGTTGATCGCGCGGCTGATGATCGTCCCGAACTGGGACTCCTCGATGCTCATGTCGATGTAGGCCGACCGGAGCTTCGACTGGAGGCGGGTGAACACGGAGCCGTAGGCGCTGTCGCCCGCGATCGTCGTCGCGGTGATCTCGTAGCGGTCGTTCTCGCCGTAGCCCGCCTGCTCCATCACCGACCGGGCCTCGTCCAGTAGCGTCTCGCCGTAGCCGTACGGGTAGCCGTCGGCCCCGAACTCGGTGACCGACTGATAGCCGTTCTCGGCGTGGCGGTCGTACGTCTCGGCGCTGCCGACGCCGTCCTCGAAGGTCGGGTACGCCGCCGGCGGCGTCATGTGGTAGGCCGGCTGTCCGGTGCCCTTGTAGACGTTCTTCGCGATCTCGTCCTGGTTCATCGCGTAGGCGAACGCGCGCCGGACCGGGAGCGGGACCTCCAGACAGTTGAACACGATGTACTCGGTTCGGAGCGCCGGAATCTCGCCGTAGTTGACCGTCGTGCCGTCGTCGAAGGTGTAGGTCCCGACCGATCGGCTCCCGCTGGTCTCCTCGATGGAGACGCTGTCGGGGTTGAACGCGGCGGTCGAGATGTCCTCTTGCATGAGGTCGGCGTTCCCGTTCTGGAAGCGGCTAAAGCGCGTGTTGGCGCTCTCGACGACGGTGATCGTGACGCCGTCGAGTTCCGGACCCTCGCCGTAGTAGTCGTCGAAGGCCGTCAGGCGGAGCGCGTCGCCCTTGTTCCACTCGTCGACTTCGAACGGACCGAGGCCGGCGTAGGCGGGGCCGTCGCCCGCCGTACTGAAGAACTCGTTGTACTCGTACTCCCCGTCGTACCCGTCGACGTCGCCGACCGAGCCGGCGGGGAGGATCGCGAACGTGCCTCCGGCGATCTGTGAGAGGGTGTACTGGAACGGCGAGGCGAGGGTGAACTCGAACGTGTAGTCGTCGACGGCGTCGACCGCGAGCGAGCCGGGGACGTAGTCGGTCAGGGTCTCCTCGTCCGCGGGCTCGGTCCGGGACGCGTCCTTCTCGTGGTCGATCGTCATCGTCTCGCCGATGATGTCGTCGCGGTTCCGAGAGTTCTCGGAGCCGGCGAGACGACGGAACGAGTAGGCCACGTCCTCGGCGGTGAGTTCGGTCCCGTCGTGGAAGGAGACGCCCTGTTTGAGCTGGAAGGTGTATGTCAGCCCGTCGTCGGACATCGAGTAGTCCTCGATGACCGCACCTTCCGGCGGGTACTCCCCGTTCGGGAAGTCGAGCAGGGAGCTGCCGTACTGGTTGAACCCGACGCCCGACCCCTTGGCGTTGATCGGGTCGAGCGTCTGAACTGGCCCCGGAGACATCATCTGGAGCGTGTTGCTCACCGACGACGTGCTGTCGTCGGAAGCGTCGGAGGGCTCGGCGGACTCGTCGCCGCCGTCGTCCGTGCTGTCGGTCGGTTCGTCCGTCGCGGTGGACTCTTCGGACGGGCCACTGGAACAACCTGCGAGCGCTGTGGCTGCACCGGCACCAGCAACCGTCAGAAAGCCTCGCCGCGTCGTATCCTCAGGCATCACGTCCATCTGTCTAACCCGTAGGTAATTGTGTTGCTATTATCAACCTATATTTCCTTATAGATTTCCATTGATAGCCAGATTCTATATAGAGTTACCAAAGTAGCCGGTAGTGGAAACGTACTTGTACAGCCACGGGAAACGAGAACCGATGTCGGAGAACGCCAACGAGTGGGGTCGAACCCTGGAGACCGCCACGGAGATGGCCGACGAGCTCCGGTCCGAGGGGTGGTCCGTCGAGACTGTCCGCGCGGCCCACGTCGCACCGGAGCCGCCGTCACACGGTGAGACCGATCGGTTCGGGTTCGTCTACCTGGCCCAGGGCGAGGTCGCCGACGACGTTCGCTCGGCCGTCGCCGAGGGCGAGTTCGACGGCTACGAACTGTTCACGCACCGGGACGGCTCGGACCTGTACGCGGTGACGCGACTGACCGATCGGGACCGCGATCTGGCGGTGTTGCTGGTCGGCGCGATCGACCTCGCGACGGCCGGTGAGCTGGCCGCCGTGGCGCGGGACCGCGGCGAGATGTACTCCCACGTCCAGCTGGTCGACGGTACCCACTTGGCGACGTTCCGCCACGACGACGCCGACCACTTCTTTCCGGAGGACGTATGACCGAGTTCGACGACGCCGGGCCGGTCGTGGCCCGACTGGACGAGCCGCGCGGGGACCACACGCGCTTCGCGGTCCTGGCCGACCCACACGTCTCGACGCGCGAAGCGGGCACGTCGAAGCTGTTCGAACACACGCTCGACCACCTGGAAGCGGCCGTCGCGGACATCGGCCGCCGCGCCGTCGACGCCGTCCTCTCGCCGGGCGACCTGACGAAAGACGGCGAGCCCTGGAACTACGACGCCGTCGACCGGGCACTGTCCGAGCTGGACGCGCCCTTCTATGCCGTCCCCGGCAATCACGACGTACCGAAGACCAGAGACGAACACGACCCTCTCTCCGTCGAGGCGTTCGCCGACCGCTACGGCCCCGGCGAACTCCCGTACTACGTCGAGGTCGGCGGTCTGGACGTGATCGGCCTCAACACTGCCGGCACGGCGGACCGGCTGTACGAGAGCCACGAGGGACGGGTCACCGAGGCGACGCTGGACTGGCTCGCCGAGACCCTGGCCGAGGCGGAGACGCCCGTGGTCCTCCTCCACCACAACCTCCCGTCGGTGAGCGACCAGATCGACGCCCACCGGGAGATCGAGCCCGAGATGGTCGAGATCCCGGCGATGGCCGACGCGGACCCGCTGGCCGAGACACTCGCCGAGGGCGGGGCACAGCTCCTCCTCACCGGCCACTATCACCTGCCCGCGACCGGCGAGTACCGCGGACTGCGAGAGATCGCCGCGCCGACGACCTGCTCGTTCCCGCAGTCATATCTCCTCTGTGAGACGACGCCGGAGGGGACGACGATCCGGCTCGTCCCGATCGCCGACGAGGTCGGACTGGAGACCGCACACGCCCGCCGGAGCGGCGACTCAGCGACCGCGAAGGGCCTGACCGCGATCGCCGCCGCTCGGCTGGCCTCGTTCCCGCTGGTCAGCGAGTGACTGGCGGCGCATACTGCCGGCTGTACATCTGTCACGGATTTCGCCACCCAGGGGTGGCGAATATCTGAACGAAGTCACAGCCGGCAGTATCAGGTCTCGGGCTCGTCCTGACAGTCACAGCCGCCGTTCGTGAGCAGTTCGTCGGCGCTGTACTGGGTCCCACAGTCCTGGCAGAACACCTGTACGTCGACGAAGACGCTGAAGTTCCCGATGGTGATGCGGTCGGTGTTGTGGAGGCTTTCGAGGTTGTTGCGGACGACGGCCTGGGTCCGGCTGACGAGTCGCCTGATCGACTCCGCGGTCTTCTCGATCTGGGAGCTGTCGGACCGCTCCTCGCTGGGCTTGGAGACGCCCCGCTCGTCGGTGAGGTAGGTGTAGATGCTCTGGTGGGAGACGAACGACGCGCGGAGCGATTCGAGATCGATACCGCGCTGTTCGAGGCGCGTCTCGACCTCCGCTCGCGTCCCGGTCCCCACGTCGTCGTCGGTGAGGAGTTCGTAGGTGTTCTCGATCTCCCCGTCGACGTAGGCTTCGTCGGCCCGGTCGTGGGCGGCCGCCAGCAGCCGCTGGTTGAACCAGTCCGCCAGCTCCCGGAGGCTGTACTGTTCGTCACCGGTCCCCAGCCAGTACTCTTCGAGTTGCTGGCCGACGCCGTCGAGTTCCCACTCGTCGATCAGCCTGGCGACTTTGCTCACCGCGTCTCCCTCCGAACTGTGACAGCGTTCATACGCGCATCTACCGAGAGAGTGCCACATGAACGTTCGCTTCCGCGGAGTCGACGCGTCCCGTCCGTCGACAACCCTTAACACCGCCGGCCGTCGATGAGGGACATGACCCGGATCGTCGACTACGAACTGTTCGAGGTGCCGCCGCGCTGGCTGTTCCTGAAGCTCGAAACGGCCGACGGGACGGCGGGCTGGGGCGAACCCATCCTCGAAGGGCGTGCCGCGACCGTCCGCACCGCCGTCGAGGAGCTACTGGAGGGGTACCTGCTGGGCGAGGCGGCGGGCCGGATCGAGGACCACTGGCAGACGATGTATCGCGGCGGCTTCTACCGCGGCGGCCCCGTGCTCATGTCGGCGATCGCCGGGATCGACCAGGCGCTGTGGGACATCGAGGGCAAGCGGACGGATCGGTCGGTCGCCGACCTGCTGGGCGGTTCCACGCGCGAGCACGTCCCGGTCTACAAGAAGCTCGTCCCGGAGCGCGTCGACAGGATCCCCGAGCTGGCGACCGACGCCGTCGAGGCGGGCTACGAGACGCTCAAGCTACTGACGACCTACCAGACCGCACCGCTGGAGTCGGGGGCCGACGTCGACGCGATCTGTGAGCACCTGTCGCTCGCTCGCGACGCGGTCGGACGGGCGGTCGACATCGGGATCGACCTCCACGGCCACGTCTCGGCGAGCATGGCCCCGCGGGTGTGCGCCCGGCTCGCGGCGGACGACCCCGCGTTCGTCGAGGAGCCCGTCCGGCCCGAGCACCTGCGGACGCTGGATCGGTCGGCCACCCACGACGTTCCGGTGGCGTTCGGCGAGCGGCTCTACTCGCGCTGGGAGTTCCGTCCGCACCTCGAAGCGGGGCGGGTCGACATCGTCCAGCCCGACATCAGTCACGCGGGCGGGATCACCGAGATCGCGAAGATCGCGTCGATGGCCGAGACCTACGGGGCGCGGGTGATGCCGAGTTGCTCGGTCGGGCCGATCGCCCACGCGGCCAGCACGCAGCTCAGCCACCACCTCTCGAACGCCGTCACGCAGCCCGACCTGGGCGAGCACTACGTCGACGCCTACGTCGACAACGCCGACGAACTGCGCAGCGAGAACGGGCGGGTCACCCTCCCCGATCGGCCCGGCCTCGGCGTCGACGTGAACGAGGCGGGCGTCCGGGACCACGCCGGCACGGGAAGCGACTGGCGACCGCCGGTCCGGCGGTACGACGACGGGAGTTTCGTCGAGTGGTGAGAGCGCTCGCGGCAGACACTGACAGTGGACTTATCCTCGCGCCAGCCCAGCGAGACCGTATGACAGATGGCGACCGCATCGCGGCGACGAAGACGGCCTTCGAACTGCTGGACGTGGTCTACCGGTCCGGCGGCGCTTCGGCCGCGGAGCTGATGGACGCGACCGGGCTCTCTCGGGGCGGCGTCTACAAACACCTGCGCACGCTCGTCGAGGTCGGCGCGCTGGCGAATCGCGACGGCGTCTACGAGCTGGGGCCGACGGTCGCCGAGTACGGAGTGGCGGCGACCGCTTCCCACGCGGTCCTCGACCAGACCGACGCGGTCGATCGGCTGGCACGCGGGATCGACGCCCCGGCGAACCTCTGGGTGAGCGACGGCGAAGAGTGTCACTGTCGATACACGACGAGCGCGGACCGCGCTGCGTATCCCAGAGCCGTGGGCAACAGCGAGCGACTCGTCGAGAGCCCGCCCGGGAAAGTGATGCTTGCTCGGCTCCCGACGCGGCGGCGCACGGAGCTGGTCGGCACCCACAACGAGACGCTACTCTCACAGCTGGAGACGGCCAGAGAGCGTCAGTTCCTGGAGGAACGACTCCTCTCGGCACCCGACTGGGTCTCGATCGCGGCCCCGGTACTCGCGCCGGGCGGGGACGCCGCGGCGGCGATCGAGGCCGTCGTCCCGTCCGACCGGGCAGATCAGCTGGACGCGACGACGGTCGGTGAGCGGCTCGTGGAGACGACAGCGGAGATGCAGTAGCAGCCCCGACAAAGTATCCTCGATACTCTCGCTATTCTGTCAGTATCGTCGAACACAACTATATATGAGACGTTTCGGATCACGGCGAGGCAGTGGCACGGAGAGCGTCGGCAGCTGTCGTCGATCCGCCCGGCGGCGAGGCACCGCTTCGACCGATCTAGCTCCAGTTTACTGCTCTCGTTTCCGCGTATCAATCGAGCGGAGAGGACGACGAGCGACAGCGACGCGCCGTCGGCCGGACGAGGATCGAATCTCCGGTGAAGGAGCGTCAGATGCTGTTACGTGGACGGTAGTACACTCCTCCGTGGCCGATCTCGACGAGGACCAGACGGGGCGTCGAGCGCCGACGATCCGCCCGATATCGGCAGATGTAATTTGAGTCGAACATAGAACGTTCGCTGATCTATCTTTCATCGTATTTTTTCGCCCTCGAATACTATCTCTGTAGGAAGTCGCCGTTCGGGCCGAGCAGCGACGAGCACACGACGGTCGCCGATCGGACGGTCGAGAACGAGGGTCACGGCGGACAGCGTTGTACACATTTGGTGTACTACAGTCGCCGTCTATTACAGAACTATGGCTGTAAAGCAGAGCGGAGAGTCCACAGTGAGTGTATCGGATGGCGACGCCGGTCCGAGAGTCGCCCCCGGAAACACGCGTCTCCCGGATCGGCCAGTCCCCGAAACGACTAAACGAGCCGAAACCACACGTCAGAGCGAACACGATGAGCGAGATCACCGACTACGAGCTGTTCGAAGTCCCGCCGCGGTGGCTGTTCCTCCGGATCGAGACCAGCGACGGCCTCGTCGGCTGGGGCGAACCCGTCGTCGAAGGCCGGGCGAAGACCGTCCGCACCGCCGTCGAGGAACTGATGGACAACTACCTGCTGGGCGAGGACCCGTCACGGATCGAGGACCACTGGCAGACGATGTACCGCGGCGGCTTCTACCGCGGCGGCCCCGTGCTCATGTCGGCGATCGCCGGGATCGACCAGGCGCTGTGGGACATCAAGGGCAAGCGCTTCGACGCCCCGGTCCACGAGCTGCTGGGCGGCAAGGCCCGCGACCGCATCCGCGTCTACCAGTGGATCGGCGGGGACCGTCCCTCCGACGTGGCCGAGCAGGCCCGCGAGCAGGTCGAAGCGGGCTTCACGGCGCTGAAGATGAACGCCACCGAGGAGATCGAGCGCGTCGACGACCCCGCCACCATCCAGGCCGCCGTCGACCGGCTCCGGCAGGTCAGAGAAGCGGTCGGCGACGAGGTCGACATCGGCGTCGACTTCCACGGCCGCGTCACGAAACCGATGGCCAAGCGCCTGGTCGAGGAGCTGGCTCCCTACGAACCGATGTTCGTCGAGGAGCCCGTGTTGCCCGAACACAACGACGCACTCCCCGAGATCTCCCAGCACACGACGACGCCCATCGCCACGGGCGAGCGGATGTTCTCGCGGTGGGACTACAAGTCGCTGTTCGAGAACGGCACCGTCGACGTGATCCAGCCCGACCTCTCTCACGCGGGCGGTATCACCGAGGTCAAGAAGATCGCGGCGATGGCCGAGGCCTACGACGTGGCGATGGCCCCGCACTGCCCGCTGGGACCGATCGCGCTGGCGTCGTGTCTCCAGGTCGACGCCACCGCCGCCAACGCCGTCATCCAGGAACAGAGCCTCGACATCCACTACAACGAGACCAGCGACGTGCTCGACTACCTCGCCGATCCCGCGGTCTTCGACTACGACGACGGCTACGTCGAGATCCCAGACGACCCCGGTCTGGGCGTCGAGATCGACGAGGAGTACGTCCGCGAGCAGGCCGAGCTCGACCACGACTGGCACAACCCCGTCTGGCGACACGACGACGGCAGCGTCGCCGAGTGGTAGCGAGGGGCGCGACCGAAGAGAGCGGCCCTCGTCCAGCGCGAGCGGGAGTGAACACAGCGAACGACACGTGAGCAGCGAGGGGCGCGACCGAAGAGAGCGGCCCTCGTCCAGCGCGAGCGGAACGGAGAATACTTACCGAGCGGGCCGACACGTCTACTCGATGCCAGCAGACCCGACAGCCAACGCCGTCCCGAACAGACACGCAGACAGCGTCGCCGTCGTCACCGGTTCGACCCGCGGCATCGGCGCTGGCGTCGCCCGCCGCTTCGCCGCCGAAGGGGCCTCTGTCGTCGTCACCGGTCGCTCCGTCGAGCCCGGCGAGCGCGTCGTCGCCGAAATCGAAGACGCGGGCGGCGAGGCGACCTTCCTGCAGGCGGACATGCGCGATCCCGCCGAGATCCAGGCGCTGATCGAACACACCGTCGAGGAGTACGGCCGCGTCGACACGCTGGTCAACAACGCGGGCGTCCAGACCGAGACCACCGCCAGCGAGGCGACGCTGGACGACTGGGCGTTCGTCGTCGAGACCGACTTCCGGTCGTTCTGGCTCTGTACCAAACACGCGGTCGAGCATATGCCAGAGGGCGGCACCGTCCTCAACATGTCCTCGAACCACGCCCGCCTGACGATGCCCGGCCTCTTCCCGTACAACGCCGTCAAGGCCGGCATCGACGGGATGACCCGCGCGATGGCGCTGGAACTCGGCCCAGAAGGGATCACGGTCAACACGATCAACCCCGGCTGGATCGAGATCGAGCGGACCAGCGAGGAGCTGGGTGAGGACTACGAGTACACCGAGGAGATCCATCCCGTCGGTCGACTCGGGACGCCGGCCGACGTGGCCGGTCTCGCCGCCTTCCTCGCCAGCGACGACGCGACGTTCGTCACCGGCGAGAGCATCCTTGTCGACGGCGGGCGCTCACAGGTGATGCAAGACGACGTGTACCTCGACTACCGTCGAGAGTGATTGATCGACCATAGTCGCCGATAGGAGTGGTTGTCTGTCGGCGTAGTACGACCATCTAATTCCTGTATCGAGCTAGGTAGCCCAAGTTTTGGAATTTTTGATTTTATAATACCCATATATGGCCCCATATGTTCCAGCATACATCGACAGAAGTTATTGATGGCTCAGATACCCTATTTGAGTTGCTAAATCCACAATCTATCGTAGAAAACGCCTATTCTGGTCAAAACCTCCAGCGGACGGGGGCGCATGTGGTCGATCGACACACCGCCCAAGCGCATTTGTGTCGCGATCGAGACAGCGACGGTATGGCAGATCACACAGCCGTCGCCGGCACACTCGAAGGGCGCGATTCGTGTCTGCTGGTGGTCCACGCCCAGGCGGACCTCGACGCGGTCGGTGCCGCCGTCGGACTCGCCCGCACGCTCGACAGCGACGCACGGATCGTCGCGCCGGACGGCCTCAAGCGGCGGGCCCGGCAGCTGATCGAGGGGCTCGACGAGACCGTTCACTCACCCGACGGGGTGGCGCTTGGCGACGCCGACTGTCTGGTCGCCCTCGACGCACCGTCGAGCGACCGCATCGAGCCGGTGTGGGGTGCAGTGACGCCGGAACCCCTCGTCGTGATCGACCACCACGAGCCCGGCGACCTCGTCGAGGCGTCGACGGTCGCCGCCGTCGACACGACCGCCGGTGCGACGGCCGCGCTGGTCGCCGACGTGATCGACGCACTGGATGGGACAGCGGACTCGAAGGCACGGATCGCGCTGGCGGCGGGGCTGTTCGACGACACGGGCGGGCTCGCGGGTGCCTCGCCCGAGGAGATCAGTCGCTTCGGCGACCTGCTGGCCGACAACGACCACGTCGACGTGCTCTCGGCGCTGCTCGAACACGAGCGGTCGTTCGGCCAGCGAGTCGCCGCGAGCAAGGCGGTCGTTCGGGCGACGGGCTACCGCGCCGACCGGACGCTGGTCCTGACGACGACGATCTCCAGCCAGCAGAGTGTCGCTGCACAGGCGCTCCGAGCGACCGGAGCCGAGATCGCGCTCGTGTTCTCCGAGCGCGACGACCAGTGCTGGATCGTCGGCCGCGCCGAGTCCGAGAGTATCAACCTTCCCGAGGACCTGTTCGAGCCGCTGGCCGAGACCTTCGACGGCGACGGCGGCGGCCACGCGGGTGCCGGCGTGGCGAAACTCGACACGACGGCACTGGAGGCCGTCCGCGAGGAGACGCTCGCTCAGCTGGAAGCGACGCTCGGGACGGCACTCTCGGCGCTGTCGTAGGCTGGCGAAGGCGTGACCGTCGATTTGGAGAAGACCGTTGACAGCCTTCCGCCGCCCCAGACCGTGCCTCGAACGACACCAGTAGTGGTGCGAACGGGCACACATTTATCATTATTTACCACCACGGTAGTCGTATGCCAGGCGGCAGCGATATGACCCTGCATCAGTTCCTGTGGCGCGCGGAAAACGTCTTCGGCGACCAGGAGATCGTCTCTCGGACCCACGAGGGAATCCACCGCTACACGTTCGCGGAGTATGGGGACCGCGTGCGAAAGCTCGCGAGCGTCCTCGACCGGCGTGGCTACGGCGAGGGCGACCGGATCGCCACCTTCGCGTGGAACAACCACTGGCACCACGAGCTGTACTTCGGCGTGCCCTGCCAGGGCGCACAGCTACACATGATCAACATCCTCCTGCCGGACGCACACGTCCAGCACCTCGTCGACGACGCCGAGGACGCGGTGCTGGTCGTCGACCCGACGATGCTCGACGCCCTCGAAGCGGCCTACGACGAGGCGGCCTTCGACAGCGTCGAGCTGTTCGTCGTCATGGGCGACACCGTCCCCGAGACCGACCTGGAGCCGGTCACCGACTACGAGTCGTTCATCGCCGACGGCGACCCCGACTACGAGTTCCCCGACGTGAGCGAGGACCAGCCGGCCGGGATGTGCTACACCTCCGGGACGACGGGGATGCCCAAGGGCGTCGAGTACACCCACAAGATGTACTGGGGGCACACGATGGGGCTGCTCACCGGCGAGCTGGGCCTCACAGCTCGCGACACTGCGATGACGGTCGTCCCGATGTTCCACGTCTCGGGGTGGGGTCGCCCGTTCGCGACGCTGGCCTCCGGTGCCAAGCAGGTCCTCCCGGGACCGAACCCCGAGCCCGAAGACCTCGCCCGGCTCGTCGAATCCGAGGGCGTGACCCAGAGCGCGGCGGTCCCGACCGTGTGGCGCGGGCTGCTCCAGTACGCTTCCGAGGCCGATCCGGACCTCGATTCCCTGGAGTACGTCCTCTCGGGTGGGTCGGCGACGCCCAAGGGCCTCATCGAACGCTACCGCGAGGAGCTGGGCATCGAGCTGGTCTCGGGCTACGGGATGACCGAGACGACGCCGATCACGCATCTCGCCGAGACGATACCCGGAAACGTCGACGCCGGGGGCGACGAGCGGACGGCGACGCGTGCCCACGCGGGGCTACCGCTGCCCGGCGTCCAGCTGAAAGTCGTCGACGAGGACGGCGCGGAGGTCCCGTGGGACGGCGAGTCGCTGGGCGAACTCCTGATGAAGGGGCCGTGGGTCACCACCGAGTACTTCAACGCCCCCGACAAGACCGAGCGGTCGATCACCGAGGACGGGTGGCTCAAGACCGGCGACATCGCACGGGTCACCGAGAACGGATACACCGACGTGGTCGATCGCCTCGACGACCTCGTCAAGAGCGGCGGAGAGTGGATCTCCAGCGTCGAGCTGGAGAACCGTCTGATGGGCCACGAAGCGGTCGCGGAGGCGGCAGTGCTCCCCGTCGAGCATCCCACCTGGGACGAGCGCCCCGCCGCCTTCGTCGTCGTCGAGGACGACGCCACGGCCGACGACGACCTGCGCGAGACGCTTCGCTCGTTCGTCGCCGAGGAGTATCCCTCGTGGTGGATACCGGACACCATCGAGTTCATTCCGGCGGTCCCGAAAGGCGCGACGGGGAAGTTCTCGAAGATCGACCTGGAGGACCAGTACGTCGACGACGAACTCAGAGCACGGGTCCGCGAGCAAGCCCCCGGACAGCGGTAGCTGCATCGCCGCCACGACTGGCCAACGGTATAATTCCATCCCGTATCTACAAATTTAAGTACTATCTCGTCCCGAGCAACGCCCATGCTCACAGAGGGGGAGGGAGAGACGAGCGCCCCGACGGTCCCGGCACCCGTCACGCCGGACGACCCGAACGCGTGGTACGCACCCGACGTTCGCGATCAGGACGAGATCCACCCCGGCGTCGTCGTCACCGTCACCGAGACGGCGGCCGGATTCGAGTACGACCTTCGGGACCCGCTGCTGTCGGTCGACGACGCCGACGCGCTCGCGACCGTCGAGGAGTACTTCGCCGACGCGCACGTAGATCGGCCGCGCACGCGCGAGGGAGCGATCGAACGCGTCGAGTCGGGGCTCGACGAGAAACACCAGCGGGTGATCGATCGTCTCGTCGACTGCTCGCCCGCGTCCAGACGACGACTCGACTACCACGCGCTGTGCTCGCTGGCCTGCCTGGGTGAGTTGACGCCCTACGCGCTGGACGACCGCATCGACGTGGCCGATCTGGGTTCGGGGTCCGTGCGCGTCCACACCGACGATTTCGCCCCCGCAGAGACCGATCTCGATCCGGACACGGAGTTTCTGGACCGCTTTGCCAGCGAGCGGCTCGAACAACACACTGTCACCTTCCACGAGTTCGAGATCCCCGTGATCGTCTACCGGGAGAACGTCCTGGGCGACGATCCGTTCACCACGAAGTACGCGGTCCGCGAACCGGACCAGCTGCCGGGCGACGAAGAGCTCATCGAGGCCTGCAAGACGCGCGTCTGGGAGGCCAGTATCGACGGGGTGCTCGAAGACGAGGTCGCGTTCGTCCGCGACCGGGCTCGGACGCTCCTCTCGCGACAGCTGACCATCCGCAACACGCGGGCCTGGTTCGACGCGGCGCGGTACCGGCTCCGGACGGCGCTGGCGGAGTACGACCTGACGGTGCCGCCGGTCGACCGTCGCTTCGCCGACGACCGGCTGGAGGACCTGCTGTACTACGTGCTGCGTGACCTCGTGGGGTACGGGAAGCTGACGGTCCCGGTCCGAGACCCGACGCTGGAGGACATCGAGGCCAACAGGGTCGACGAGCGGATCAAGGTCGTCCCGCGGCTGGACGTGGGCCACAACGAACGCGTCCCGACGAACCTCTGCTTCGAGAGCGAACGGGCGTTCGTCAACGTCGTGACCAAGCTCGCGGCCGACGACGGCACCGAACTCAACGCCTCGACGCCGAGCGCGAAGGTGAACCTCAGCCCCGACGGCGTCGAGGAGACGATCCGGTGTGCCGTTGCACTCCCGACGATCAGCGAGGACGGCCCACATATCTCCATCCGGAAGCAGTCGCCGGACCCGATGACACCGGTCGACCTGATCGAACGGGGCGCGCTCCCGACGGAACTGGTCGCACTGCTGTGGCTGTTGTACGAGCACCACGGCGTCGTGCTGTTCTGTGGGCCGACCGGCGTCGGCAAGACGACGCTGATGAACGCCCACATGCCGTTCATCCCCTATCGTGATCGCCCGATCTCGATCGACGAGGGGTCCCGAGAGGTGTTCATCCCACACGAGACCGGCGTCTCGCTGACGACCAGAGACCACGAACGGGACCACCGCCGCGTGACGATGGCCGACCTGATGACCGAGTGTAACTACCTGAACCCGGACGTGGAGGTCATCGCCGAGGTCAACACGCCCGAGAGCTTCGAGACGTTCGCCGAGACGCTGAACACGGGTCACGGGCTGCTCGGGACGACTCACGCCGAGGACGTGGAGACGCTGGTCAACCGCGTCGTCGAACAGGGCCTGCCCCCCTACCTCCTCCAGGAGATCGATCTCCTCGTGTTCCCGAAGCGAGTGGGCGAAGACCGCTTCGTGGGAGAGGTCGTGGAGATCGTCGACGAGACCACCTACCGAGCGCTCGACCGGGACGCCGACCGCTGTGGCGTCGTCCGGAAGGCCGACGCCACGGTGTACTGGAACACCGTCTGCACACGCGGTCGAAACGGCGAGTTCGAACTCGCGGGGCTGGTCGGCGACGGGAGCGATCCGATCCACGCCTTCGAGCGGCTGGCCGACCAGACCGACCAGACGGTCGACGGCGTCGAAGCCATGTTCGAACGCCGACACCGCTACGTCCAGTATCTCGTACAGGAGGGGATCACCGACGCCGACGAGCTGTTCGCGCTGCTTGCGGACCTCGAGACCGACGAGGCGGCGACGGTCGAGCGGCTACACCGCCAACGGGCCGACGAACCGACGGTCCGCGGGGAGGAGATCGATGGCGACTGAGACGCCACGGCAGCTGAACCCGCTCGATCGGGGCCTGTACGCCCTGTTCGCACAGCACGCAGACAGCGGCCGCCACGACGGTGACAGAGTTCGGTACCGGGCCGCAGATCTGGACGCGAGCTTCGAGCTGTATCTGGCCCGAACGTACGGACTGGCCTGGGTGGCCGGACTCGCCGGGTGTCTCTTCGTGCTGGTCGTCACCGCGGTCGTCCCGCCGGCCGTCCTGGCCGAGGTCGTCGCGTTCTTCCGGAACGGCGTGCCCATCGTCAATCAGGTCCACTGGCCGGTCGTCCCGCGACCCGTCGTCGCCGTCGGGGCCGGGCTGGTCGGCGGTGGAACGCTGCGATTGCTCGTCTTGCGGGTCGGTAGTACGTACCTGCGGTGGGTGGGCGAGGCACGGCGCAGCGACATCGAAGCGACCCTCCCCGGTGCCGTTCGCTACCTCCGCGTGCTCGCGTCGGGAGAACACGATCAGCGGGCGATGCTCGGCCGCGTCGCCGACCAGGACGCCTACGGAGAGACAGCCGTCGCCTTCCAGCGGATCCTCAACCGGGCTGCGCTGACCGGCAGTCTCGACGAGGGGCTGGAACACGTCGCAAGCGAGACGCCCTCGCGGGATCTGCTGGCACCGTTCCTGCTGAAGTTCCGCGAGCACGCCAACCAGAGCGCCGACGCGCTGGAGGGGTACCTCCAGATGGAGGGGCGGCTCCTCTCACACGAACAGTCGCGTCGCCACGAGCGCGCGACGGGGTTCCTCGAACTCCTGGCCGAGCTGTTCGTCGTGTTGCTCGTCTTGCCGGCGCTGCTGGTGTTGATCGTGACGATCATGGGCGTGCTCTCGCCGGGGCTGTCAGAGCGGGTCGCCACGCCCGCGGGACCGATGACCGTCCGGAGCGTGCTCGTCTACGGTAGTGCCGGCTTCGTCCTCGCGGCGGGCGCGTCGGCGTCGCTGCTGGTCGCTGCGATTCGGCCACACAGCGCCAGCGCACCGTCCTACACCGCTCCGGCGTCGCTCCGCTCGATCGTCGAGACGGCGAGTCGGAACCCCGCAAGCGCTGCGCGCGTGCTGGCCCCGACGGTACCCGTCGTCGTCGCCGTCCTCGCGGGACTCGGGTATCGGCCGATCAACGTCGCCCTGCTCGCCTACGTCGCGTACGGACTCCCGGTCGGGGCCGTCGCAGTTCGACGCGCCAAAGTCGACGACGCGAAAGACCGCGAGATTCAGGACTTCGTCCACGCCGTGTCGGGCCACGTCAGTCTGGGTCGGCCGTTCAGCGAGGCCGTCGAGCGGGTGGCCGAGGAGGTCGATCTGGGCGCGCTCCAGTCGGACGTGGACCGGCTCGCGTTCACGCTCGGCCTGACCGCCAGTCCGGACGACGACGCCACCGACGGCCGGGCCGCGGCACTCGATCGGTTCGTCGAGCGGGTCGGGACGCCGATGGCAGAGCAGACGATCGGGCTCGTCGTCGGCGCTCTCGACGCCGGCAGCGACGCCGAAGACGTGTTCGAGACCCTCCAGACGGAGATCGGGAAGCTCTACCACGAGCGCAAAGCGCTCCGCTCGTCGCTGCTCGTCTACGTCGCCGTCGGCTGGACGACGGCGCTGCTCGTGGTCGGGATCGTCGTCGCGGTCAACGCCTACGTGCTGGACGGGTTCGCACAGCTCTCGACGGTGTCGAGTGGCCCCGGAATCACGATCGATCCGACCGCCGTCGATCCGCCCCGAGACCGCTATCGGTTCTACGTCGTCACGCAGGCGACGATGCTTGGCTGTGGGTGGTTCGCCGGCACCGCGAGCCGCGGGCGCTACGAGGCGCTGTTACACTCGGGCGCGCTCGTCGCCGTGGCCTACGTCGTCTTCACCGGGGCTGGGATGGTATGACCGAGCGCGCACAGTCTCACGTCGTCGGCGTGGTCCTGTTGCTCGGACTGACAGCCATCGCGATGGGCGGGCTGACCGCGACGATCGGGACGATCGTCGACGACCAGACCGCGAGTGCGGACGCGACCCGCGTCGCAGACGACCTCGACGCCGCGTTGCGGCCGGTCGAGACGACGGGGCATCGCTCGGCGACGGTCAGCTTCGCCGACGGGACCCTCGGCGTCGAAGACCGGGAGCTCCGCGTCCTCGACAGCAGTGGCGTCGTGGCGACTGTCGAGACGGACGCCGTGGTCTTCGAGAGCGAGCAGCGCCGCGTCGGGGCCGTCGCCGGTGCGATCACCCGCGGTCGGGGAGACAACACGTGGCTCAGAGCGACGCCACCGATCACGAGCGGGCCAGGGGTTCTCGTCGTCGGCGCACAGCGGCTCAACGGCACCGGCAGCGTCGGCGGCACGGGCGGCGTGACGACGACGCTCCGGACCAACGTCACACACGACCGGCAGGCACTCGGGAGCGGCGAGTACCGGGTCGCGATCGAGACGGCGACCCCCGACGCGTTCGAGCGATTCGCACGGGAGCGCGGTCTGGACGCGACGGTCCGGGACCTCGACGGCGACGGTGTCCCCAGCGTCGTGATCGAGTTCGAGGGGACGCGGACGGCGTATCTGGTCGTCCACGACATGCGACTGGAGGTGGGGACGTGAACGACCGCGCGGTCACGCCGGTCGTCGAGAAGACGATCACGATCGGACTGGTCGCGCTCTTTCTGGCCGGCATGACCACTGCGCTGTTCGGCGGAGCGGTCCCGGCGGCCCGCGACGCCGCCGGTGGGTCGATCGGCGATCGGACGCTGGCGACGGCGACCGAGCGCGTCGAGCAAGCGATCCCGCCAAACGTCGCGAACGTGACCGTCCGCGAGCGCGTCAGGTTGCCGGCGACGATCCGGGGCAGCGGCTACGCGGTCGAAGCCGACGGTCGATCGCTCGTCCTCGATCATCCCGAACCGGCAGTCGGTGGTCGCAGTCGGCTGGTGGTGCCACCGAGCGTACAGCGAGTGAGCGGCTCGTGGGAGAGCGGGAGTGAACTGGTCGTCGTCGTCCGGACGGTCGAGGACGATCTGGTGGTCACACTCCGGGAGGGACGCCCGTGAGTCGGCAGTCGCGGACATCGTGCGGGCGCGCCCAGACCGGACTACCGGCACTCGCGATCGCGCTCCTCGTCCTGACGATGGTGACCGGCATCAGTCTCGCACTGGCCGACGGCGCGATCGGAGCGGCCGACCGCGAGCCCGGTGAGCGACGCGTCGCCGTCTCGCTGGCGGCCGGCCTCGTCGCGCCCGAGTCGCCGCTGACGGAACGCGCGAACGTGCTCGACGAGGAGCGGCTGTCGAACGTCGACCAGCGCCAGTTGCGAACGGCGTTCCCGGTCACCGACGAGACGGCAGTCAGGGTCGAACTCGACGGTGATCCGCTCGTGACGACCGGCACGCCGCGAACGGGGACGACGATCCGCCGCCTCGTGGTCGTCGAGGAGCGAACGACGGAACGGGTCGAGCCGTCGCTGGGCTGGCAGCGGCGCGTGACGCTGCCACAGCGGGGCGCTGGCGCACGCGTCACGCTCGTCCCGCCGGCCGGCACGAACGTGACCACGGTCCGAGCGAACGATCGCGTCGTCCTCCACGACGAGGACGGGCTCGCCGGCACCTACGAGATCGACCTCTCCAGGTTCGAGACCACGACGTTACAGTTCTCGGCGAGCGGCCCGCTACCCGACGGCAGCGTCGAAGTGGAGTACGACGCGATCCGGACGCGCAAGGCGACGCTGGCGGTGACTGCCGATGGATAGGGCACAGCTACCGGTCTCGCTGCTGGAAGCAGCTCTCGGCGTCGTCGTGATCCTCGCGGTCGCGCTGGGGTTCGTCGTCGGCGTGCCCGCGCCCGACACCCGAGAGCCACAGTTGACCGCCTACGCGAACGACGCGGCGACGATCCTGGTGAACGAACCGCCGGAACACCGCGATGCGACCCGGCTGGCCGAGGTTCTCGCCGACGAGCAGTCCTTCCAGCGAGAACGGGGCGAACTACGGGACCGGACCGGTGCGATCCTGCCCGACAACGTCATGTTCAGGCTCGAAACACCACACGGAGCCGTCGGGTATCCCGTCCCCGGGGGCGTCACCACCGGCGAGGCCACCGTGACGACCGTCGAGGGAGCGCTGACGATCCGGGTGTGGTACGCGTAGCCGGCGACACGACGAGTCGGCCGGAGCGACGCGCGGGCGAAAATGGTGGACGGTCACTCGTGGGCGGCGTCACCGCCAGATCGAAGCGTAGAGGCGGCACCGACGAGCGCGGTCACGCCGCCGACGACGACGAACTTCACGGGTCCGTCGGAGGGCTCGTTTTCGAGGAACGCCTGCCCCGGCGAAGCGGGGTTGACGTACGCCGTCACCGTCTCGCCGACCTCGTACTCCGAGAGGGCGTCCTCGGCCGCCGAGCGGGTGTCGTAGTCCGTCGCGATGCTCGACGGGCGAATATCGTTGCCGGTGTAGGTCGTGCCGTCGTACTGGTACTCGAAGGCGACCGTCGGCTCGTAGTCCGTGCGGCCACGCCGCTGGGGAATCGTCTCGACGCCGGTGTCGGTGATCGTCGCCTCGATCGTCGTCGTATCCGACAGCGTTTGGGTCTGTTGCTGGTATTCGTACGCGCCGTAGCCGGCGATGGCGACACCGACCACGAGGATGAAGACACTGCCCTGGAGGAGATCGAGTTGTTTGCCTGCGAGTGAGAGTTTCGGGGACACGCCGACAGCTGAGATCCCGAAACGACTTAAAACCCGGACGCTTGCGACGGGACCGACGACGGCCTCGTACTGTCGAGAGGGCTTCGCGTAGAGTTACGGCAGGTCGCCCGCTCCGAGAGGCGACACTTTATGTTCTATCGAGTAAGAGCGAATCATACTGTGCTTTCGAGACGCCCGGACGCCCGGCGTGGGCAACTCGTCCTCGTCGCGGCAGTCGTCGTCGCCGTCGCGCTGATCCCGATCGTGGTGGCGTATCTACAGCTGGGCTATCACGCCGACGTGCGCGCTGGCGGAGACTACGACGATCCGACGGCCGACGCGACGCGAACGCTGACGCGGGCGCTGGCGACGGCAAGCGCAGACGTACCCGCAGAGCACGGGTGGACCGACCGCGACGACGCGGCGACGACCGTCCGTGATCGGCTCGAACCCCGCATCGAACACGTCGAGCGGGCACGCCTCGACGCCGGCACGGCGCGATCGCTGAGCTACAACGCGACGGACGCCCAGCGGTGGGCGGCGTCGTCGTGTCCGAGTGGCGACGGACGGTCGTTTGGTCGCTGTGTCGCGATCGACGGCGTCGTCGTACAGGAGCGGGCCGATCGGACACACGTCCTGGGCGTCGCCGTCGACCTCACCGTGACGAGCGAGCGCGGACGGACGGTCGCGACGGTACGGGTGCCGACGGTGGCGGGCCGTGAGAGCTGACGAAGACGAACCGCTGCGAGCGTCAGGTATTTGTTTTCGAGAGAACAACTCCGGGAGAGTACCGATGACAGACCGAGAGGTGATGAGCGATCTCCAGTTCCTGACTGGATCGCGTCACCGGGCGACGATGCTCGCCGCACTCAGCGAGGAGCCGCTGCGCCCGACGGAGCTCTGTGACCGCGTCGAGGCGACGAGGACCACGGTCCAGCGAATCCTCGCCGGTTTTCGAGAGCGGACCTGGGCCGAGAAGATCGACGGGCGGTATCGAGCGACGCTGACGGGGCGACGAATACACGAGCGATATCGCACCCTCTGGGAGACCGTCGAGCGAGCCGACAGGCTCGCACCACTGGCGACGCATCTGGATCCGTTCGACGGGCCGCTCCCGGTCGAAGCGTTCGATCGTGGAACGATCACGGAGGCGACCGAGCAAGAGCCCCTGGCAGCCGTCGACCGCATCGTCGAGTGGCTGAGAGACAGCCGGGGCGACCACATCGAGACGACGACACCCATCGTCGCCAACACGTTCAACGAGACCGTCTCGGGACTGTTGGAGACGGATCTCAGCGTCGAGATGGTGATCGACGAGAACGTGTTGGAACGATCGATGACCGACTTCGAGACCGCACTCGAACGCGGGCAGACACACGGGTGTGTCGACGTGTGGGTCGCGCCGGAACCGTTGACCGACGGACTGATGGTCCGCTCGGACCGCGCCGCCGTCGTCGCCTACGACGAGACGAACAACGTCCGTGCGGTGCTCGAATCGGACGACGAGACCGTCGTCGAGTGGGGACGCCGGCAGTTCGAGACGACGAAGGACCGGGCACGACCACTGGCAGACGTACTCTCCGAGAGTAGCGGTGAGGAGTAGCGCGAATCGTCAGCGGGGTGGTGCTCGACGCCGCCGGACGGCGGGTCGAACCACGGGCTCGGCTACGGGGCAGTCCGAGGTGGCGACGCCACCACGTATCGATGGCAGTTCTTACGGCATCTATAGTTACCTGCCGGAAGGTGTTACAGGGTCTGTAACATCATCGAACGCACAGAGCGGGCGGTTCTGCACATCGTATATATACTCGCCGACCGAACTGTCGGACATGTCACCGCCCGGACGTGAAGTCGAGTACACAGAATCCGACGTGATCGAGGTGTTCAAAGACCGCGACGACTACGCCGAGCCGTTGACGGCCTCCGAAGTCGCGGAGTTGCTTGGCTGTTCCCGACGGACCGCCCTGAACAAACTGCACGACCTCCAGGAGGGGACGGATCTGACGAGCAAGAAGGTCGGCGGCCGGAGCCGCGTCTGGTGGATCCCGGTTCGGATGGACTAGTCGAAGCCCCACTCTTCGGCCCGTCGCTTGGCTTCCGCTCGGGCCTGTTGTTTGATCGCGTCGATCTTCGCTTCGTCGTCGAGAAACGCCTCGACTGCACCGGCGTCAGAGCGGTCGGGACCGTCGTCGTCTGCCGGCGTTTCCGTCTCCCGGTCGGCCGGAGCGGCGCGCCTGGTGCTGGCTGCGAGGGCGGGATCGCCAGCGAGACGCTCGGCGGGCATCCCGGGTGGCACTGCGAGTTCGGCGTGATCGCCGATCTGGTCCAGTGCCGCGTCGTCGAGCGCGACGAGCTCGACGTGGTAAGGCCCCGGCATCCCCAGATCGGCCAGCGCACTGGGGCCGCCACGATCCGTCCCGGTGTAGTAGGCCTGTTCGGGCACGCCGTCGCGAAACGTGACGATTCCGTGGCCGCCAGCGTCCAGCAACAGCGTCTCCTGAGGTTCGAAGACGGCGTAGCCGGTCAGGGACCGATCGAGCGCGGCCGCCAGCGGATCGCGCGGCTCGGCGACGACCCGCGAGTGGACCAGCCTGCCCTCGGGAACGTTCATGGCGAGTCGGGGATCACGGCACTCCGGAACCGATCTGCGACCGCCTCGGAGCCGCGATCGCGAACGTCGATTCGCGTCGCCGCCCGCCTGAACGACGTTGCCGGCGGCGAGGACGGCGCGTGAGCCAGCAGTGGCCGGCCGGCCCGCCGAGCCTCACGAGCCGCCTCGCTGGCCGGCACCGTCGCCAGCGTCGGCCCGTCGAAGTACTGCTCCGTTTTGGCTGCGATCTCGTCGATCGCGTCGTCGTCGTGAACCTTGTTGAAGAGGAGTCCGGCCACGTCGGTGCCGTAGGAGGTCGCGTACTCCTGTACTTTGAGCGCGTCAGACAGCGCCGGAATCGTCGGCTGCAAGACGACGATGACGCGGTCGGCCAGTACGATCGGCAACACGGCCGAGCGACTGTCGAGGGCCGCGGCCGAGTCCAACAGCAGGATATCGGTCTCCGCGGCGAGATCGGCCACGACGGCACGCAGACGGGTCGGGTCGGCGTCGCGAAAGTCGTCCAGGCTCGTTCCACAGGGGACGACCGTCATGCCGAACCGCTCGTAGGTCGCCGCTTCGACCGATGCGTCGGCCGCGAGCACGTCGTGAAGCGTCGTCTCCACATCTGCAAGTCCCGCGTGAAACAGCATGTTCGCCATCCCCGTGTCGGCGTCGACGACCGTCACGTCGTACTCCTCGGCCAGAGCCATCCCCAGCGCAAGCGTGCTGGTCGTCTTGCCGGTCCCACCTTTGCCGCTCGCCACCGCGAAGGCCTCGACCATCGTACGATCGGCTGTTTCGCCTTGTTTTAAACAGTTGTGGATGCGGATCGAACGCGGTAGGTCAGTCGCGCCGCCCGACAGCCACCAGCGAGGTCGCTGCCACTCCGGCGATGAAGATCGGCGGCAGTGGCCCCGGACCACTGCCACCGGGTCCGGACTGGGAACTCTGGCCCGGCGGCGGTCCGCAGGATTCCGCGGTGCCCGAACTCCCACCGGGGTAGTTACACTCGTCGGTCGCGGACTTGACGACGACCGTCGAGATCGACTGTCCGGCGCTCCACTGGACGGCGACGACTTCCGACTGATCGTTGTCCTTGAACTCGGATGGGGTCACCGTCACGCCCATCGCGTCACCGCCCTCCGGCGCGAAGGACCCGTCGCCCTGGTCCTCGAATTTGACCAGGAGGCGCTCGCCTGCGGGACACGGATCGTTGCCCGGTCCCTGTTCGCCCGGGACACAGAACGCGACGAAGCTGATCGCCGCGAGATTCTGTGGCGTATCGGTCGGCGTGTCGGTTGGCGTATCCGTGGGGGTATCGGTCGGCGTGTCGGTCGGAGTATCCGTCGGAGTGTCGGTCGGCGTATCCGTCGGCGTGTCGGTCGGCGTATCCGTCGGCGTGTCGGTCGGGGTGTCAGTCGGAGTATCAGTTGGCGTATCGGTCGGTGTGTCGGTCAGGGTGTCGGTCGGCGTGTCCGTCGGCGTGTCAGTTGGCGTATCGGTTGGCGTGTCCGTCGGCGTGTCAGTTGGCGTATCGGTTGGCGTATCCGTCGGAGTGTCGGTCGGCGTATCTGTCGGCGTGTCGGTTGGCGTATCCGTCGGAGTGTCGGTCGGAGTGTCAGTCGGAGTGTCGGTCGGAGTGTCCGTCGGCGTTTCGAGCACTGCGCAGTCGCTGTTCAGCACGTAGGCCGCTCCGGCGTCAGTTGCGGTACTGTCGTTCCGTGGCGCACCGACCGCGATGTCGTCGAAGCTGTCGTCGTCGAGATCACCAACGTCGTCGACCGCACGGCCCGCTCGATCGCCGGCCGCTTCGCCGCGGAAGATCGCGTCGGCGTCACTCAGCGAGATGTTACCCGAGAACGATTCGCTGCCGGCGACGACGTAGGCCGCTCCGGAGGCGTTCCCGTTCGCGTCGTTCTGCGGCGCGCCGACGAGCACGTCGTCGACACCGTCACAGGTCACGTCACCGGAGCCAGCCGACGAGACCGCAACGCCCGCCCGGTCGCGGTCGCCTTCGCCGGTCAGACGCACGTCCGCGTCGGCCAGCGACACGTCGCCAGACCAGTCTGGCTCGCCGTAGACGACGTACGCCGATCCCGCCGCGACCGTTCCGTTGGGATCGGTAAACGGTGCGCCGACGATCACGTCGGCAGTGCTGTCGTTGTTCACGTCACCCGCGTACGAGACCGACCAGCCCGCGCGGTCCGCACCGTCGACGCCACGGAGTCGCAGGTCGGCGTCACCGAGATCCCGCTCGCCGCCGATCGCGCCGTAGACGACGTATGCAGCCCCGCTCCCGGCCGATCCGTCGGCGGCCGTGTAGTTGTTCGCACCGACGATCACGTCGGCCGTGCCGTCGGCGTTCACGTCTCCAGCGTGCGAGATCGACCAGCCGGCCTGGTCGCCCGGCGACTCGCCGGTCAGCGTCGCGGTCGGCTCCGCCCCGAGGTCGACGGTGCCAAACAGCTGCTCGCCGGAGACGAGGTAGGCCCCACCGGCGCTGTCGTTGGCGAAGGGTGCGCCGACGGCGACTCCGTCGGGACCGTCGAGTCCGCTGGCGTTCGAGACCGACCACCCGGCACGGTCGCCCCGCGAGTCGCCGGTCAGCGTCACGTCCGCGTCGGCGAGACTTATCCGGTCGGCCATCGTGTCGCCGCCGTAGACGACGTAGGCCGCGCCAGCGTTGCTGGCCGTGCTGTCGTTGCCCGGTGCGCCCACGATCACGTCTGCGTAGCCGTCGTCGTTCACGTCACCCGCGTACGACACGTCGTAGCCGGCGCGGTCGGAGGCCGCCGCGCCGACGAGGGTCACGTCGGCGTCGGCCAGCGAGACTGTGCCAGGATCGGCCGGGCCGAAGAAGACGTAGGCCGCTCCGGCGTTGGTCCCGCCGGTGTCGTTCTCCGGTGCGCCGACGACGAGATCGTCGATTCCGTCACCGTTCACGTCGCCCGCGTTCGCGACCGACCAGCCAGCGGTATCGTTTTCGGCAGTGCCGACGTACTTCGTTTCGGCGTCCGAGAGGTTCGTCTCGCCGGAGAACCCACTGAGCGCTGACTGCTGGGCGACGATATCGTCCGTTCGCTGTGAGACGCTCGCGTCGTCACCGAGTGCTGTCACGCTCGCGACGATGGGAGTCGTCGCGACGACGGCGACGATCAGGACGACGACCGTCGCCCGTCTGATCTGGGAAGTGTCACTCATTACAGTAGACGAGCGCTGTGACGCACTTCGTTATGTAGACGGAACTAGCGGAAATCCGAGCCAACTGCGTCGAAATCAGCGGCTATCGTGGCAACTGATACGGACGGTTGTAGCGATATCCCGGTGAGTGTCTATCCGTCCGAGCGCTCGCCGGTACGCAACGACAACTGTCCGTACGAAGCAGTCGACACAGCGATAGTCGACCACGATACCGGAGAACGGCGATAGGTCCAGATTACCGGAGTCGGCCGGCGACACTCGATCCCGAACTCAGAACTCCGTGCCCTTGCGCGCACCCTGGCCGTCGTCCAGCGGGTGGCGTTCCTTCGCGACGTTCGTGACGAGATCGGCGTACTCGGTCAGGAACGCCGGGCGCTCGTGGCCGCCGGTCAACACCAGTTCGAGACCCTCGGGTGCCGACTCGATCAACTCGATCACGTCCGCGGGCGCGAGCAGGTCGCGGTTGGCGGCGTAGAGGATCTCGTCGAGGACGAGCATGTGGAGGCCGTCTTCGGGCGGGCCGTCGAGTGCCAGCGGTGCCGAGAGGTCGGCGGCGGTGGCGGCCTCGATCAGTTCCTCCGCGCGAGCCAGCGCGCCCCGCGCACGAGCGGCGTGTTCGTCGTCGTCGCTGCCGTCGAGGAAGCCGTGCCAGCCGTAGTGGCCGGCGTTCTCGTAGGAAAAGCCCGGCAGTGCCGCGATCGCGTTGTACTCGCCTCGGACGTCTTCGACGCTGCTGGTCCCCCCTTTCATGAACTGCAACAGGTGGACCCGATAGCCGTGGCCGGCCGCCCGCATCGCCATCCCGAGCGCGGCGGTCGTCTTCCCCTTGCCGTCGCCCCACCAGGCCTGTACGAGGCCGAAGTCGTCGGGCGCGCTGGCTGTGATCGGTTCGGCCCGCGGACCGCCGTCCGTGTCCTCACTCATACTCGCAGTTCCGGGGGGCGAACACATCGGCCTGACGATCGGTCGTGACACCGTAGCGTGCGTCCGCGACCGAGCCCGGCGGCTCGTCGTCGGCGTACCGCGCCCGGAAACTGGCCCGGACCGCGTCGCGGACGCAGGCCCGCCCGGCGGACCCGACCGTCGTCGCACTGCCGGCGAAGTCGGCCGGATCGCCGTCGGTGGCGGTTCCGACGAGGACGGCGTCGCTCGTCGTCCCCGGAACCCCGACCAGCCGGGACAGCGTCGCGGCCTTGGCTTCGACGCAGGTCGCCAGCAGTTCCGCCAGCGTGCCGTCGTCGAGGGCCCGGTCGGTGCCGACGACGAGGTTGACCGTGCCGGGACGCCAGGTGTCGTCGGTGTCGCCCGCTCTGTTTCCTTCGTGAGAATCTGGTTCGAGGGGCAGCGCAGCCGGGTTCGAGAGCCCGACCGTCGCCAGGACCGTGACCGGTCCCACAGTGGCACAGCGGGCGTGAGTCACGTCGACGCCCGTGAGCAGACCGGGGCCGTCGATCTCGAATCCCGCGCGTCGGCGGCGTTCGGCGACGTAGCTCGACAGGTCCGTGCGGTCGAACCCCTCCGGAACGGTGACGTTGTAGACGGCGTCGGCGCGTCGATACCCCCCTGTCGGACCGGTCCCCAGCCAGCGGCTGCCGTCGCTGCGACACTGACAGACGCCGTCCCGAATCCGGGCCTCAAGCATCGAGGACGCCCAGCAGCTGCTGGTTCTCGTCGGGCATCCGCACGGCGATCCGGACGTGTGCGTCCAGCCCGCGGAACGTGCGGGCGTCCCTGATCGCCACGTCGTGTTCCCGGACCGTCGCGAGCAGCTCCTCGACCGTGTCGCGCCCGTCGAGTTCCAGCAAGAGGAAGGGCGCGTCGGAGGGAGACACCCGGAAGCGACCGGCGAGCTGTGTCCGCATTCGCTCGCGCTCGGCGCTGACTCGCTCTCGGGTCGCCGCGACGAACTCCGTGTCACGCAGGCAGTGGGTCCCGACGGCGGCCGCCGGCCCGCTCAGCGACCACGCGATCCGGGCGGTGTCCAGTCGGTCGCGGTGTCTCCCGGTGGCGACGGCGTAGCCGGCCCGCAGCCCCGGCAGCCCGTAGAGCTTCGTCAGCGCGCGGGCGACGACGACCCCCGGCGTGCCGGCCAGCGAGGGCTCGTCGGTGAACCCCAGGAACGCCTCGTCGACCAGCAGGGTCGTGTCCGCGTCGCGACAGCGCTCGGCGAAGGCCCGCAGTCGCTCGGCGTCGTAGCACTCGCCGGTCGGATTGTTCGGGTTGCAGACGATAGCGAGGTCGTGGCCGGCCGGGTCGGCGTCGAGGATCGCGTCGTGATCGACGAAGGCGGGGGTAGCCCCCTGCAGGCGGACCTCGCGGGCGTACTCGCCGAAGCTCGGTGCCGGGACGAGGACGGAGCCGCCCGGTTCGACGCTCGTCTGAAGCGTGAGCCGGATCGCCGCCAGCCCGCCCGCGGTCGGAATGACCTCGCGGGCCTCGCAGTCGACGACCGTCGAGGCGGCGGCACGAAAGGCACAGTAGTCGTCGGGCGGATACCGCCGGGCCGACGCGAGCGACGACTCGTACACGCGGGCGGCCCCGTCGGGCGAGCGCGGATTGGTGTTCGCGCTGAAATCGAGGACCCAGGGGTCGTCGGCGCTCCCGTGTGGCACTCGCCCCTGCTCGTCGACGGCCTCGTTCTGGCCACCGGACTCTCGTAGCTCGTCGACGGCGTCGGGAAGCATACACATCATACCGGCCGTAACGCGGATAATTCTTTCGCGCGTGTCGATCAGGAACGGAGCCACTCGCGGGCGACGGCCGCGTCGCCCGGACGGTTGACGTTGACAGCCAGCCGGGGCTCGTCGACCACGAGCGTGCGGGACGGCTCGCCGCCGACGACGTTGACGCCGGTCGGTGCCACGGTCCGACCGTCGTGGTCGAACGTCGTGTCGACGCTGACCCCCAGCTCGTGTTTGCGGGCGGCCGGCACGGCGACGGTGAGCGACCCCGACTCGTGGGCGCGACGGAGCCGGTCCAGCACAGCGCCGGTCAACAGGGGGAGATCCGCCGCCACGGTGAGCGTCGGGCGGGCCAGTCTGTCGTCGGCCAGCGCCGCGTCGAGGTCGGCGACGTATCCCTCGCCCGGCGTCTCGACGGTCGGGACGGAGACGTGGGCCGCCGTCTCGGGCGTCGACGGCGAGGTCGCGACGGCGACCGACGCGACGCCGCTCGCGTCGAGCGCGTCGAGCACGTAGTCGATCAGCGGACGGCCGGAGACCGGGGACAGCGGTTTCTCGCCGTCAGTGTCGAGGCGGGTGCCTCGGCCGCCGGCCATCACCAGAGCGTCCACGCGATCACCCCCAGGTGGAGCGCGGCCAGTCGCGCCAGGTCGTTGGTCGCTCCGAGCACGTCACCGCCGACGCCGCCCAGCGTGACGGCGGTCCACCGCTCGACGGCCAGTGCGACGGCGACGGCTCCGATGAGTGCCGATCCGGTCGCGACCAGTCCGCTGCCGCCAGCGAGCCGGCCCAGCGCCACCGCGGGGAGCGCGACGACGACGGGGAGCCACAGGTCCCGCCCGTCGGCCTCGTTCAGAAACGAGGAGCCAAAGCCCTCGTGGCTCGGCGTCCCCCGACAGATCAGCGTCGCCATGGCGAGCTTCGCGCCGACCTCGCTCGCGAGGACCACGACGACGGCCCCGGCGACCGGCAGCGCGGCGAGGGCCAGACCGGCGAGTGCGATCCCCACGAGGTCGACGCCGAGGGCCAACAGCGCCCCGACCCCGACGGTCGTGTCGGCCATCACCTCCCGCCGTCGCTCGGCGTCGCCGTGGACGACCGCGGCGTCGCCCAGATCGGCCAGCCCGTCGGCGTGGTTGACGCCGGTGACCAGCACGACGCCGACGACGAGCGAGAATGCGACCGTCGGCGCGGGCACGGGGAGCACGACGGCCGGTGCGAGCAGGAGTCCGACGAGGTAGCCGGCGAGCGGGAAGGCCGCCGGCGTCGCCCGAAACGCGTCGAACGCCCTCTCACCGTGGCCGACCGGGAGCCGGGTGAGAAAGCCGAGCGCGCCACGGAACGCGGCACCGATCACGGTAGTCCCCCCACCGCGGCCGTCGTGACGACCGCGAGCGCGTACGCGAGTCCGCCCGCAACGGCGACGGTTCGGACCGATCGCAGTGAAATTTCCGTCGAGGGTAACTGCTCGCCGCCGTCGAGTGCGTACACGCCGGGCTTTTCGAGACGAACGCCGTGGGCGGCCGCGAGCACCCCCATCGGCCAGCCGGAGTTGGGCGAGGGTACCCCATCCAGCCACGGTCGTGCGCGCCGGAGCGCCGCCGGGTCGCGTGCCGCCGCGGCGATCAGGAGCGCGCCGATCCGGGCCGGGAGCCACATCACCGCGTCGTCGAGGCGCGCGGGAGCCCACCCGACCGGTTTCGAACGATAGCCGAGCATCGAATCCAGCGTGTTGACGGCCTTGACCCACGCCGCCCCGCCAGCGCCGAGCGCGAGCGCCGGGACCGGCGAGAGCACCGCCGCCTGACCCACGACGACGCCCGCGACGAACGCGGCGAGTGGCGCGACCAGCCCGTCGGCGAGGTTCTCGGCCGCGCTCTCGATGGCCGCGCTCCGGACCTGACCCGCCGAGAGCGTCTCCGCGTCACGACCCGCGAGCGCCCGCAGTGACCCGCGAGCGGCGTCGAGATCCGTCGGCGTGGCCCCGATCGTCGAGCGGGCTTCCGACAGGAGCATCCGGAGACTCGTCGCGACGAACAGGGCACCACCGGCGGCAGCGACCGCGAGCCACGTCGACGCGCGCCCGGCCGCGACGACGAGGACGGCGACGGCGACCGCGGCGGTGAGCGGCACCGCCAGCGCCCCGACGGCACCGACGAGACGGGGGCGTCGCCACGCCCGATCCAGCGGCGCGACGGCACGGCCCAGCCAGGCGACCGGGTGAGCACGGGCCGGGGGCTCGGCCGCGAGCAGTTCGAGCGCCGCCGCGGTCAGGACCGTGAAGGGCGCGATCACGGTGGCTCCTCCCCGGACGCTCCGTCGGCGGCGGCCGCGAGCCACTCGGGCACCGCCGAGAGCGCCACGTCGTCGAGTACGAGCGCAGTCGCGCCGACGCGGTCCGCACCGCCGTCGGTACGGGCGTCGTCGCCGACGTGGACGAGTTCGTCGAGCGGGACCGCGAGCGCCGCCGCCGTCCGCTCGAAGATCGTCGGGTGGGGCTTGCGCCAGCCACAGCCGACGCTGGTCACGACGGAATCGACGGCGAGGTCGGCGCGGTCGAGCGTCCGTTCGACGAGGCCGGGGACGCTGCAGTTCGAGCAGACCGCCACGGGACCGTACTCGCGCGCGCTCGCGAGCGCGGTCCGAGCGCCGTCCCGAACGGTCACTGGCGAGTCGAACGCCGCCAGCGTCGCGTCGTGTGCGGCCTCGGCCTCGATATCGACGCCACGACTGGCGAGCGCGAGTCGGACGTGCTCGTCCAGCGGTGCCTCCGCGCCCCGTTCGTACTCCCGGTGTGAACTGCGGTAGGCCGCCTCCCAGTCGGACGGGACCGTCACGTCGCGGGCGGCCAGCGCGTCGGCCACGGCCGCCCACGGCTCCTCGGGTCGGTCGGCGTCTACGAGCGTGCCGAAACAGTCGAACGAGACGACCACGAGCGTGTAGTTACCGCAAGCACACTTGAACTGTGCGGTGGCGGAGCCGGCCGCTCTGACGACGGGCGTGCGCGTGGCAGACGACCGTCAGACAACGGTCAAGGTCTTGTCACACACTCGGCCGATACCTACCATATAGCGTATACATCGAGCCGCGTTTACAGTCAGATTCGATAAATGAACCGCCAGACTCGAACGCTACGGTTCGGTTTCGGAGAGGCGACGTTCGACTGCCAGATAGTCGCGTCGTTTCCCGTAAACACGGTCAGTAAACCGACACGAGGGGCGGGAACTACCAGCGGTGGTGAACGTCGTCGAAGACGTACTTCTCGTAGATATCGCGGATCGCGCCGTGGGTCTGATGAGAGAGCGGCGCGGCCTGACTGGCGGCGGCGTTCTGGCGGATGTGTTCGGGCGAGGTCGAACCGGGGATCACCGTCGACACCGCTTCGAAGTCGAGGATCCAGCGCAGCGCGGTCTGGGCCATGGTGAGCTCCTCGGGGACGTGCTCGCGGAGCGCGTCGACGGCGTCGAGCCCACGCTCGAACGGGAGCCCGGCGAAGGTCTCGCCGCGGTCGAAGGCCTCGCCCTCGCGGTTGTAGTTGCGGTGGTCGTTCTCCGGGAACGTGTCGTCGCGGGAGAGTGCCCCGGTCAGCAGTCCCGACGCCAGCGGCACGCGGACGATGACGCCCACGTCGCGGCGCTTGGCCTCCTCGAAGAACAGGTCGGCCGGACGCTGGCGGAAGGGGTTGAAGATGATCTGGACCGCCTCGACGCCGGGGAACTGGATGGCCTTCAGGCCCTCCTCGACCGTCTCGACGCTGACGCCGTAGTGATCGAGCGCGCCCTTGTCTTTGAGTCGATCCAGCGCCGCGAACGTCTCGGGCTGGTAGAAGGCGTCGGTCGGCGGACAGTGGAGCTGGAGGAGGTCCAGCGTGTCCTGATCGAGGTACTCTCGAGAGCGGTCGACGAACGCCGAGAGGTGTTCGTAGTCGTAGTCTTCGGCCACGTGGGGGTCGAGCCGGCGGCCGGCCTTCGTCGCGACCGTCACGTCCTCGTCGCGCTCGTCCAGGACGTGTGCGATGTGGCGCTCGCTGCGGCCGTCGCCGTACACGTCGGCCGTGTCCACGAAGTCGATCCCCGCGTCGAGTGCGGCACGGATCGCCTCCCGGCCCTCCTCGTCGGAAACGTCGCCCCAGTCGCCGCCAACGTTCCACGTCCCCAGTCCGACTTCCGTCACGTCGATACCTGTCGTGCCGAGTGGTCGATGACGCATACCCGACCCGACGGGTCTTGGCTACTTGTGTCTGTCACCTCCGAGGGCCCGGAAAGCCCGATGCGCTGTCGAGACCTGCGGCTGTTCCGGCACCGCAGCTGAGAGGCGTATCGAAAAATGTGGGACGGGGGCCGGACCGTGACAGGGCGAGCCGTGCGACCGTCCCACGGCGGCGAGCGATCACACGGCAGTCGTGTGGACGCCGGAAGCTGCACTCGTACGGACTTTTGTCGACCGCTCCGGGATCGACCGGGCGGCGACGTGTGGTCGACCGGTAAATCGCTACAATAATCCGTATCAGACCCACTCGGCGCGGCGGACGTCGTACCCACCGCAGGCCGGGCAGGAGTGGTACTGGACCTGGAACGTCGCCTCGCATCGCATACACAGATACGGGCGATCTCCGTCAGCGTCCCCGAGGTGGGAAACGTTTCGTGCCTTATCGAACACTCCCATTGACGACCACACCCCAGGGTTGACGCCACGTCACTAAAAAGAGAGATGATCGTTCACGTCATTTTATCCGCCTCTCTTCCCCGGGTTGTTTCGATTCGTCGCCAGACGGTACGCGATGGCGACGCGGTCGGCGGCCGACTGTCTCCGCGTTGCTCGTGAGTCCGTCGACAGAAACGATCACGGTCCGTTCGCAACTGCAACGCCCACTCGCGACGGTCGGCGCTCGAACCGACCGCGCCAGCGGCGAACGCCACGCCGTCGAGACGACGGCCCCAGTAAGGAGCGTCTACGGACCGTGCGATGTAGGCCGTAGAGACCGCCTACTACTGCCGGCTGTACGTCTGTGACGCGTTTCGCGACCCCGTATCGCGAACATCTCGAAACAGTGATAGCCGGCCGCATACCGCCACGCCGACGATCCCGCACCTCACGGCCGCGACCGCGGAGATGCGTGCCACAGTCCACAGATTCATTGTTCGTCCGGAAACACGAGAGCCCATGGACGAGGACCTCCTCGAAGCGCTGGCGAGCCTGCCGACCTTCCACCACGCGACCGTCTCCCCCGACGGGAGCGAAGTCGCCGTCTACTACGACGAGACGGGCCGCAACGAGTTGCACGTCGTCGACGTAGCGACCGGCGAGCGAACGCGGTGGAGCGACGGCGAAGTGCCCCGGAACGCCCGCTGGCACGTCGAGTGGGGAGCCGACGGCGACCGCGTCTTCTTCCACCTCGACGACGACGGCAACGAGCAAAACGACGTGTACGCGATCGCTCGCGACGGCTCGGTCGAGCCAGTTGTCCAGCTAGACGGGCAGACGGTCCTGCAAGACGTGGGCGAAGACGGCGAAACCCTGCTGGTCGGATCGACGGCGAGCGGTCAGATGCAGCTGTACCGTCACGACTGCGCGACGGGCGAGACGACCCAGCTGACGGCGTACGACCGGGCCGTCGGCGCGGGCGTGCTGTCGCCCGATTGTGAGCGCATCGCCTACGCGACCAACGAGACGGACACCTTCGAGAACACGGACACCTACGTGGCCGACGCCGACGGATCGAACCCGCGGAACCTGGCGATCGGCGAGACGGGCGCTGAGGTCGGGCCGGTCGACTGGAGTCCAGACGGCGACCGGCTGCTGGTGACGGACAACACGGCGGATCTGGGCCGGTGTGGCGTCTACGATCTGTCGACCGACGAGGTGACCTGGTACGGGGGCGAGTTCGACGAGGACGCCGAGTCCTTCCTGCCCGGTGGCGACCGGTTTCTCGCGGTTCGGACGCGCGAGTGTGGGAAAGAAGTCGTCGTCTACGACGCCCGGACCGGCGCGGCGACGACGCTCGATCTACCATCGGGCGTCGCGTCACTCGGGCGTGCGGGCAGCGCCGTCGTCGACGAGGAACGGATCGTCTGCTCGCACACGACGCCGGATCGGCGACCCGAACTGCTGTGTTACGACCTCGCGACCGACGAGACCGAGCAGCTGATCGCGGCCGACTACGGCGACCTCGATCCCGATCAGTTCGTGGACGCCGAGCACTTCACCTTCGACTCTGCGGGCGTCGCCGAGTTCGACGACCGCGCCGGCCAGGGAGTCGAGAGCGACCCGGCGTCCCGCGAGATCGAGGCGCTGCTGTACGACAGCGGCGAGCGTCCGTCGCCAGCGGTCGTGAACCCCCACGGCGGTCCGCGGGGACAGGACACTCGCGGGTTCGACCTCTACACGCAGTTCCTCTGTTCGCAGGGGTACAGCGTCCTGAAGGTGAACTACCGGGGCTCGACCGGCCGCGGCCGCGAGTTCGCACAGGCGATCTACGACGACTGGGGCGGCAACGAGCAGGCCGACATCGCGACGGGGACGACGATCCTCGCCGAGAAGGAGTGGGTCGACGACGACCGGATCGCCGTCTTCGGAGGCTCTTACGGCGGCTACTCGGCGTACTGTCAGATGACGATGTACCCCGAGCTGTACGACGCGGGGGTCGCCTGGATCGGCGTCACCGATCTGCGGGACCTCTACGAGAACACGATGCCCCACTACCGGACCGAACTGCTGGAGAAGAACGTGGGCTCGCCCGAGGAGAATCCGGCGCTGTACGACGAACGCAGCCCCATCACTCACGCCGAGAACCTCGCCGCTCCGCTGTTGGTGCTCCACGGCGTCAACGACCGGCGCGTCCCGGTCTCGCAGGCCCGACTGTTCCGAGATCGCCTCGACGAACTCGGCTTCGAGGCGGGCGAAGACGGCGACTACGAGTACGTCGAACTCGGCGAGGAGGGCCACGCATCGACCGACGTGGACCAGAAGATCCGCACGTTCCGCACGCTCGCGGACTTCCTCGAACGCCGGCTCTGAGCGAACGAGGTCGTTTCTCGCCGCCGACGTAGGAGTCACATAACGAAGGTGCGATCGGTCGTCGTCGCTCTCGTGTACGAGACACGAGCGACGGCCGACGGGGCCAGCCCAGAGACAGCCACTGTCGAGAGAGACGAGCCGGGGCCGGAGCTGTCGGTCGTCGTCGTCACCTACAACGAGGCAGCGCGCATCGCCGACTGTCTCGACGCCGTGTTCGAGGCGTGTCGCGGCGTCGCCAGCTTCGAGGTGCTGGTCGTCGACTCGAACTCGACGGACGGGACGGTCGCCATCGCAGACGACTACGACGCGACTGTCCTCCGGATCCCCGACGACGCGCTGACGACCCCCGGTGCGGGCCGCTACGTCGGCACGCAGTGGGCCCGCGGTGACGCCGTGCTGTTCGTCGACGGCGACGTGGTCCTGACCCAGGGCGACTGGCTCGTCGAGGCCCGAGAGACACTCGCGAGCGACTCCTCGATCGCGGGCGTCGACGGACACCTGAACGAACGCCAGACGGAGGCACCGACCAGCGTCGACTATCTGCACGGCGTCGCGCTGTACGACCGCGAGTCGCTTGCCGAAGTCGGCGGCTTCCACCCGTTTCTGACCGCCTGGGAGGACGTGGATCTGGGGTTCCAGCTGACGCTCGCGGGGTACGAGCTGTGCCGGCTGCCGGCGGTCGTGGGCACCCATCCCGTCCCGGAGTCGTCGCTCGATCAGTTCCGTCGCTGGCGACGGGGGTACTACCGGGCCGGCGGCCAGGTCTGTCGCAAAGCCCTGCGCCGACCGGCGCTGTGCTGGCGGTGGCTGTGGTACTTCCGAGACAAGATCGCCACCACGGCCTGGCTCGGCCTGGGGGCGCTGCTCGCGGTCGTCCAGCCGCTGCTCGCTGCCGGGTGGCTGCTCGCGACGATCGCGGCCGCCGGACTGGTCTGTCAGCGGCTCGGCGTCGACGGCGGCCTCCGACGAGCGATCTCGGCGATACTGTTCCCGCTTGGCTTTGCCCTCGGGTTCGAGACGGTCCCCGACCGGGACGCGTTCCCGCTCGACGCCGTCGAGACGGTCCGGCGCGGGTCGGTGTGTGACGCCGAGGCCTCGCCCCGTCCCTCGCCGACAGACTAATACTGCCGGCTGTAAGTCTGTACAGAATTTCGCGACCCCGTTGTCGCGAATATCTTGAAACAGTTACAGCCGGCAGTATGAGACTGTTCGCGTCTCGAAGCGCGGTCAGTTGTACGGTGTCGGCCGCAGTCGGTCGTAGACCGGATAGAGGTACTCGTAGAACTCGTAGGGCGCGTTTCGCGCGCCCACGCGAAGCAGCTTCACCCAGGCGGGCTGGGTCGACCGCTCGACGTTGTCCGCGAAGTCGTTGTCTGCCAGCCACGTGACGAACGCCTCGGCGGCGTCGTCGGGGAGTGGCTCCTCGGGCGGGAGGTGGGCCTGGATGTCCTCCCAGTAGTACCGGACGTGCTCGTCCAGCGCCCAGTCGTTCGTCTCGAAGCGCTCGACGGCGTAGTCGTACCACTCCTCGTCGACCCGGTAGCCGAAGTCGTTGGGATCGACGCCGGCCAGCAAGAGCCCGGTCGCCGTCCGGACGCACTTCTCACAGCGGTTGCAGTTCCCGCCCGCGTCGTCGTACGTACAGGTCCGGATCACGAACGGAGAACCCGTTTCGCGGGCGTAGTCGGCCAGCAGTTCCAGCTTGTCCTGGCGCGTGATCTCGAAGGCGTCGTGGTGGCCCCGCGTGCCCGCCCACCGGACGTTGTCGTCGATGTCCGGATGCGATCCCCACGGCGACCCCCGACCCGACCAGGTGACCGACTCCAGCTCGAACCCGTCCCAGTGCGTCGAGCCCATGTGGACGACGCCGTAGCCCTGACTGTAGGCCAGCGGCGCACAGACTCCGAGCAGCCCGATGCCGTGGCCGACGCCGCTGTACCACCCGCCGTCCGTGTGGTGCTTGTAGTGGACGTTCAGCATCGTGTGATCGAGGAAATCAGAGATGTCCGCCGTGACGCCGTGGGTCGGACAGTCCTCCCGCTTCGCGAATCGATCCACGTGACCCATGGCCCGCTCCCAGCGATCGTCCTCGTCGACGCCGATCACCCAGCCCTGGATCGCGATCAGCGCCGGGTCCGCATCGCGATGTCGGACGTACGTCGCGAGCGAGTCGACACCGCCGCTGAACAGCTGTGCCGTCCCCTCGAACGAGCCAGGTTCGTGACGGTGCTCCGTGATCCGCTCGGCCCGGAGCGCCCCGCCGTCGATGAACGCGGGGTACATCCGCGACAGCGTGTCTCGGACCGCATCGAGGCTGTCGAGGAACTGCCGGTCGACGGCCTCGACGACGACGGTGCTGTCGGTCGCCCACGCGACCGGACAGACCTGTGCCAGCACCGGAATCGTCGCCACTCCGAGGGGCACCTCGCTCACGTCCACATCGTACGACACAGAAAACGTCGACCCGTCGAAGAAACGCCGCAGATCCCGCGAGTACTCGACGGTGTACTCGATCGAGCGCTCCCCGATCGACACGTCCGCGACGACGATCTCAGACATCCGTTACCTCCCGCCCCGGTCGGCGTCCGTCAGTTCCCTGCGTGCTCCGTTGATCGGTCATCCACTGCCAGCCAGGGACGGTCGTGGCTTAGTTACGAGACGCCTGCCGGCCGCTCGATCCCTGGGTAGGAACAGGCTGACGGGCAGTGAGAAGGGTCACTGGAAGAACGAACGTCGGCCGTCGAGGGCAGCTATCCCTCGGTGTGGTTGTCGTAGAACGAGACCGAGAACGCCGACCGGAACGGTGTCAGGACCAGCTGCGAGAGGAGCGAGTAGACGACGATCCCGCCCTGGGCGAGGAGCGTCGCGCCCAGTCCACCGGTCTGCGTTGCATCCATCGCCGACGCCGAACCCATGCCACCGGAACCCATGCCGCCCGTGAGGATCGGGACCAGGAAGAGACCAAACACCGGTGCCGCGACCAGCAGACCGATCACGAGGTTGATGACCCCGAACCCGAGCGCCTCGAGGATGTTGTTCAGGACGACGCTGACGCTGTTGCGGAACCCGTCGATGACGCCCACGTCGTCGACGACGATCGCAGTCGCGTAGAACTGGATGAAAAACATCACCAGCAGGAAAAAGAGTACGAGCCCGGCGATCAGGACGATCGAAACGATACCGAGACCGCCCAGCATCGCGTCGCTCGTCCCGCCAGTTCCGCCGTCCGCCATGGCCATCGCGCCGAAGCCGACGACGAAGATCGCGACGATGAAGGCGATGATTCCGTAGACGAACGAGAAGACAGCCTGAATCAGGTTCCCGATTAACACGGGGGCGTACCGATCCTTGCCGACCTTCTTGAACGTCTCGAAGGAGGTCTCTCTGACCCGTCCCTCGTAGGCCATCGCCAGCAGGCCAGCGATGACGAAGGGCGTAATGAAGAACGTCACTATCTGAAAGAGCCACGGAACGATCGGGATTCCGAACGTCGAGAGGGCAGTCTGGGGGAGTACGATCACCGCGTACAACGCCCCGATCGCGAACAGGATCGGGTTCCGGCGCAGTACGCCGAACGATTCGACGAATGATTTGATCGTCGCCATATCAACCAAGCCGCAAGACACCTACAAATAAATTGATATCGGGGATGCGCGCCGCCGAGCGCGGAGCCGTCGACGGGAGGACGAACGCGTCGTCGGCAACGAGATGGTCAGCGCCGGTCGGACCTGTGGACAACGATGAATTCGGGCAGATACCCGATCGTATCAGCAGTCATCGCTGTTTCCATAGACGTGGAAACGCTGCGGATCGACAGTAGTCGTCGTCTCGATGTCGATCTCGTAGCTACCGGGCACTCTCAGTGTCTCGGCGGCCTCCCGCCTCTGCCGAACCGTCAGATCGTCGCGGGCCAGCACCTCGCGGATTCGCTCGTCGATCCGCCGGGAGAACCCGGCGGACTGCACGAGCGCCGTCGTCTTGTTGCAGTCCCAGCGCTCGGCGGCCTGCTCGATCGTCTCTGTTCGGTGCGCGTGCGTGCCGTCTCCGCGGATTCGCATACCCGCCGCCCGTGAACACGACGGTAAATAGTGGTCTGCTCGGGTAACTCGAAGCCCGATTACGGATAAAGATCGCTACGGCCCATACCCATCACGGCTCGATCACGCCGACGGCCCAACCCGATCGATCGTGAGTATGCACACACCCAGTTCGCGCTCGTGTGCATATGGGGATGAACGGATTTCTCGACGTGCGAGCCCTTGGGGTTAACAATTCAGACCCAAGCTTTGTTCTATTTCCACTATCATCAGATATGCTTCCACTTTTACCCCGGTTTGCGAACCTTCTTCAGCCTCCCACACGAACTGATTGTTAATCTAAAATGCCATATTACGGAGACATATCCGGTGATTTCCGGAACCTTCTCAACGAAGATTGTGAGGTGGTGGTTGTGGCTGTCGTTGGCGGTACTCATCATGATTGTTACCGATGTCCGAAGAGAGCGGTTCGTAATGCACCGCAGATGGATGAGGCAAAATGGTATGATATGAAGACAGTTGAAAAGAGACGGTTCATGGAATGTTTAGGCGAAAATTCGCCACCACTAGAATTCGGATATGCAGTCTTTGAGTTAGACGACTTCACCAATCTGAGATCTCATTATAAGCTATTCCAAGATGTTTCATTCCCTCCCATTTGGGATATCGCCATTCGAGGAATTGCTTATACTGAGATCCTATACGAGCTATCCGGAGACACCAATATCGAGTTCTATCCCGACCAGTTTAGATCGGGTGTACAGACAGACAAGCTTTGTGAAGTGATCGAAAACCGTCTAAAAAAGGCAGAGATCGAATGTGTATCGTCTGAACAAGTAGATGGTGTACAAGCGGCAGATTGCTTGGCCGGTGCTGTTGCAGAAGAACAGAAGGGCGGAACTCCCTGGCTAGAACACACTAATGCTGAGTCTCAAATAGCGGAATGTTCAAGTTGGACACTGATAGAACTGGAACGTCTTCTCGTCTCTTGAGAACCGGCCCGTGATTGGCCTCCCACCCACTCGCGTGCGATAGACAGAAACCAAGCGAATTTCTGCCACGACGCACGCTGAGGTGCTGTTCGCACCCCTGCAGGGTCATCGACCTTTCACGGCGTTATCGGTGATTGAACGTAGTGTCCTCACAGTGCTAAATCTTGTGGCTCGTCGATCGGTCAGTGAAATTAGAACAAAACTCCAGATATGCTATGCAGCAGGTATCGTAAAGGCACTTTGTATCCGAATGGAATTCTGAATAACGACCTGTCTTTTACTGAACCCCACCAGCCAATTGCTCGTTCGCTGTTTGAGCGAACGAGCAACCATGTACGGAAAGATCGACGTCGAAGACGCGCTGTTCGGCACGATCTTCGCCGCCAGCGCGTTCGTGACGAACGGAATCGCGGCGATCAACATCCTCGGCAACGAGCTGGACGCGGCGGTGTGGACCGTCCAGGGAACGGACATCACCTTCGCGTTCCTGCTGACGCTGGTCGCGCTGTTCGGTGCCTACGCGACGAACCGCGTCAACCGTAGCAGCGGGAAGTCCTACGAGATCGACACCGATCTGGCGAACATCGCCCGCAGAGAGGGTCGCCGTCGAGACGTACCTCGCGCTCGGGACGGCGTCGCTGGTCCTCGTGACTGGACTGAACGTCCTCGGCGCACACGAAGAGTGGGTGCGACAGGACGGCGATTCACCACTTGTCCCGCGTGGGACTCGGGATTTCGGGGGACTTCACCGGAAAGCGATTGCTCCGAGAGAGTGGCCGAAGCGCGTGCAAACACAGCTTTGGCTGTCTGCCATAGTTCAGCTGAAAACGGGATCCGTCCTCCCCAATTTGAACAGATGCCAGACGTTCCTGCTCGGTCGCTTCGCTCCCTGCGCGGGTCTGCAACTGGCGTGTTCGAATCGTGTCGGGAAATGGTTCACTGCTCACTGTCGTTCGCAGGAAAAATCCGCCCTCCCCGATTTGAACGGGGGGCAAGTCGATCTACAGTCGACTGCTCTACCAGTCTGAGCTAAGGGCGGTTGCACTCGAACGTAGCGCCGGTCCCAGACTTAACGGTTATCATTCTGTACGAGGGCGGGAGGGTCTCACAGCCACACCAGTCCGTCAGACAGCGGCGGCGACGCCCGCGTAGTTGGACGGACAGAGACGAGACGCAAAACGGTGGCAGACGGGCGTCAGACGCCGCGGGAAGATTAAAATACCCCGGCGATAATGTGTATGACGAGTCGAATGAGTAAGATCACGTTTCGCGCCGACGACGACCTCATCGATCAGCTCGAGGAGTTCGACGCTTCCAAGAGCGAGGTCATGCGCGAAGCGCTCCGGGAGTATCTGGAAGCGCCAGACGAATCGCCGGGGGCCGGCGACGCGTCCGGCGACGCCGACGGCGGCGACGGCAGCATCGACGATCTGATCGTCGACCGCGTGGACGCGATCATCGAGGAGCGCCTGAACGGCAGGCTCCAACCGCGGGCTCCCCAGGACGTGAACGTAAACATCACGCTGGAGGGCGAAAACGCCAGCCGAGAGGCGGTGTCGGACGATCAGTCGGCGGTGTCACACGACGGTCGGCACGAGTCGTCACACGCCAGCACCGATCGTAAGACACCGAGTCGCGAGGACGACAGTGCACCCGCGGGCGGACGTAAGACGTGTGGCCAATGTGGCGAAAACCTCACTGGTGATCACGTTTACTGCCCGAACTGTGGTGAGAAGGCAGCCCACCGCGTGTTCTGTGACTGCGGTGACGAGCTCCGGTCGGACTGGGGTTTCTGCCCGAGTTGCGGGCGTCGAACCCCGGCAGCGGACGTGCTCGATAACAACTAAAGTGACGAGAACGCGCATTAGAGCGACCATACTGTCGTAAACGCTGGGTTGTCATACACCCGCCACAACCTTTATTATACTACACTCTGTGGTATGTTCTGCGTAAGACGGTCGTCTTACACGGCGCGCCACACGGTGGATGTCCCGCCGTCATCCGGCGATTGCGCGGTGTAAAACGTGCGGTCGGCGTGTAAACGCCCGCCGTCTTACCGGGGAACGAGATAACTATGGAGCGTGTGACACTACGGATTCCGAAGCAGCAGATCGAAGAGGTCGAACGAATGGTCGAAACCGGGGAGTACCCCAACCGCAGCGAGGCTATCAGGTCCGCTGTGCGCGAGATGCTCGCCGAGCAGGAGGGCGGCAAAGAGCGACCATCTGAAAAACGCGAACGGCGCACCTACGTGAGGGCCTAACGATGCAGGACATCGTCAAGGAAGCCCTCGAACGCGACGAAGCGGAACAGCAGCAACTGTCCGACGCGGACGTCGACGGATTCGGTGACCCCCGAATCGTCATCGTCGGCTGTGGCGGAGCCGGTAACAACACGGTCAACCGTCTGTACAACATCGGCGTCGACGGTGCCGACACGGTGGCGATCAACACCGACAAACAGCACCTCAAGATGATCGAAGCCGACACGAAGATCCTCGTCGGCAAGTCCCTGACCAACGGGCTCGGTGCCGGTGGCGACCCCTCGATGGGCGAGCGCGCGACCGAGATGGCACAGGGCACGATCAAGGAAGTGCTGGGAGACGCCGACCTGGTGTTCGTCACCGCCGGCATGGGTGGCGGGACTGGGACCGGTGCAGCACCGGTCGTCTCGAAGATCGCCAAAGAGCAGGGCGCGATCGTCGTCGGCATGGTGTCGACGCCGTTCAACGTCGAACGCGCCCGCACGGTCAAGGCCGAGGAGGGCCTCGAACGGCTTCGCAACGAGGCCGACTCGATCATCGTGCTGGACAACAACCGCCTGCTCGATTACGTCCCGAACCTCCCGATCGGCAAGGCGTTCTCGGTGATGGACCAGATCATCGCCGAGACGGTCAAGGGGATCAGCGAGACCATCACGCAGCCGTCGCTGATCAACCTCGACTACGCCGACATGACCTCGATCATGAACCAGGGCGGCGTCGCGGTCATGCTGGTCGGCGAGACACAGGACAAAAACAAGACCGAAGAGGTCGTCAAAGACGCGATGAACCACCCGCTGCTGGACGTCGACTACCGCGGCGCGAGCGGCGGACTGGTCCACATCACTGGCGGCCCCGACCTCACGCTGAAGGAGGCCGAAGGGATCGCACAGAACATCACCGAACGGCTCGAAGCCAGCGCCAACGTCATCTGGGGCGCGCGCATCCAGGAGGAGTACAAGGGCAAGGTCCGCGTGATGGCGATCATGACCGGCGTCCAGTCGGCGCAGGTGCTCGGCCCGTCCACCCAGAAGCAGGCCGACAAGTCCCGCGAAGCGATCCAGGAAGTCGGTGACGACACCAGCTTCGACGCCAGCCAGAACGTCGAGGAGTTCGACGATCAGGGCGGCCAGAGCTACGGACACACCGACGGCGGCCGGGACACCAAAGAGAAGAACAACGGAATCGACGTCATCTGACCCGGCGACGCGGCACCCGGTTCGGACTGTCGACTCACTTTTTGGCCGCGATGACTCCCAGACACGGACGATCAAGCAGATGCCAGCGACGGCGACAGTCGAGCAACAGATATCAGTGAGTAGTAAATAGTACTTTTGTCCTGCAGGCCGTGCGTGACGTGTAGAACACCGGTCGTCCGCCGACCGCCGTCCCGAATCCTATGGTTACCGATACGACGCCGTCGATGACAGCGGTCGAAGCACCCTACGGGTTGCGACTCGCCGATCCGATCGAGGGGGCACAGTTTACGCTGCTTACCCAACGCCCAGTGACGCCGGCCTCGATCGACCCGTCGACGTTCGCGCCGCCCGTCGATACGGCCGCCGTGATTACGGCCACGACGCTAGAGACCCCCTATCAGGTCGACGCGCTCGTTCGTGACGACGAGCTCTCGATCGTCGCCGAATGTACCAGCAGCGAGCGGACCGCCGTCGGACCCGGCGAGTACTACGTCGAACTCTCCTCGGCCAAGATGAAGCTGTACCTCTACGTCGAGGGCGAGGTCGTGTTCGAGCCCGGAACCGATCAGGTGCGGCTCTCGTTTCCGGGTGCCAGCGAGCTCCGGGTCGGCGTTCGGTCGCTCCACGAGCAGCCGGCGGCGACGATCACGACGACCGACGACCTCGAAGCACTGGCGACCGCGCTGTCACAGCTGGGCTCGGCGCTGAAAACGACGAGCTGTGAGCGGTCGTTCCCGACACTCCGCGGACACCCGCCGTTGATCGAACGCGGCCCGGAGCTTTCGGTCCCGGCGGCGCTGTCCGCGCCGGAGACGGGCGTGACCATCGAGGTGCCGCCGCGGCTGGACGCGCTCTTGCCGATCGCGTCGCTGGCGTACTACCTCGGTGCGACCGTGGAAATCGGATCGCGTCCGATGCTCCACGCCGACGGCTGGTCGCACTCGCTCGACGGCGACGACGGCTTCGAGGCGACCGTCGCGCGCGTGCTCAAGCAGGTGTTCCTGCTGGACTGCGTCACCCGGACAGAGGGGATGTACGACGTGCCGCTGTACGAACGGGACCGCGTCGAAGCGACCGTCGATCTGGACTTCCCGGCGCTGTACGACCGGCCACTCGCAGACCAGGTCCGCCAGTACCTACAGGTGCCCTACGAGGCGATCGCAGAGGCGGTCCCGACGTGGAAGCTGACCGCCGACGTCGTTCCGGAGTCCACGGCACTGCCGGTGTTGCCCTTCCTCGCCGACGAGCTCGCGGTCGTTCGCTGTCCCGACGATCCCACGGCCACAGACGGCGCGAAGGCGGACCTCTCGCCGAAGGTGACCTCTTTCTTCGATACGTCGGACCGCGGGGGCGAAGCGTTCGTCAGATCGACGGCGACCCGAAGCGAGACCGCGACTCGGGGACTCGACCAGACGGTGTTCACGCCCGAACCGGCGGACAGCATCGAACAGACCTACGTCGGCGAGGGGATCCCGCTGGGCGCGAGCAAGATGAGCGTCGAGGAGTACGACCGCCGGCTGGAGTTCGACGCCAGTTCCCGCGAACGGACCCGCATTCTCGTCGTCTGCAACGACCCCCAAATGAGCGACGAGAACGTCGTCGGCGACATCTATGGCACGCGCGAGTGGATCGAGTTCGACATCACCACGCGCGAGCAGGTCACGACCGACGAACTCGCCGACCTCCTCGCCGCTGACGCCGACTTCTTCCACTACATCGGTCACGTCGATCCCGACGGCATCCGCTGTACCGACGGCCACCTCGACGCCGAAACGCTGACCGAAGTCGGCGTCAACGCGTTCCTGCTCAACGCCTGCCAGTCCTACAGCCAGGGCCGCGCGCTCATCGACGCCGGTGCGATCGGCGGCATCGTCACCCTGACCGACGTGCTGAACAAGACCGCGACGGAGATCGGCCGGACGGTCGCCCGGTTGCTCAATCAGGGGTTCTCGCTGCTGTCGATGCTCGGCCTGCTGAAAAAGCGAAACCGGCTGGCCCAGCGGTACATGGTCGTCGGCGACGGCAACGAGACGCTGGTCGAGAGTGAATCGGGATCACCGTACTCTGCCACGGTAAACCGTATTTCAGAAGATGAGCTTACACTATCGCTCAAGAGCTATCCTACAAAAAATTATCCGATTGGATCCATTAGCCGACCACATCTACCGGGGATAAATAAATACTACATTAACTCAGGTGAATTTGGCAGCTATCGCTTATCACAAACAGATCTTGAGGAATTTTTCGAGATGCAACGCATACCCGTCGTTGCTGGAGAACAGCTTTTATGGAGTGGCGATCTTCAGGTTGATATTTTGTGACTTTACGGACCAGCGAAGGTCGACATACCAGCACCAGCAGCAGCGCCGGCCTGCGTCAGCAGTAGCAGCACGGCAAAGATCATGCCGATGAGTTTCGGGTGCGATGCGAGCGTGTCCTTGACAGATTGTGTCTGGCTCATAGCCACTTGTGTACAGGGGACACAGAGAAATATATTTATCTAAAGAATAATAATAAATTATTAGTTCAATTATCTCCATCAAATACGGGAACCGGTGCAGTCCGGCGAATTGGAGCGCCACCGGGACGTGTTGTATTGGGGATCTAAGACGAGTGAAGATATTTGTCGGTGTAGAGCCATCAGTACGGTAGTGAACGACAGAACCCACACCGTGATCGTAGTGAGGAGGGCGGTGCTGTGACCGAGAACTTCGATCTCGGACCGGCCGTCGCGGACGCGACGAACGTGTTGCTGGTCGCGCCGGGCGTCGGAGACACTGCAGACCGGCTCTGCTGTGATGTCCTGACGGCCGACGGGCTGCCGGAACACGTCGTCGGGGTGACGATCAGTGACGGGCCAGAGGAGAAGGCCACGCGGTGGCGAGAGCTGCTCGGCCCGGCACCGTCGCTGTCGATGCTGGGGATCGACGGCGTGACCCGCTCGGCCGCGGTCCAGCAGGCACCGACGGCCGACGACACGACCGTCGAGTATCTCGACAGCTCCGAGCCCATCCGGGAGCTCGGCGAGCGGATCGCGACGAAGATCCACCGCGAAACCGACACCGCGGTCTGTTTCGACTCGATCACCGACCTCCAGGAGTGTATGGGACGTGAAACCGCCTTCGAGTTCCTGCACGTGCTCGGCTCGCGCGTCAGAGCCGGCGGTGCGACCGGCTACTACTACATCGATCGGACGGTCCACGACGAAGAGACGATGACGCTGTACTCGACGCTGTTCGACGCCGCGATCGAGGTCGGCTCGGACACCGACGGAGGCAACTGATCGTGCAGCGCGCACGCGTGGCGTCTCCCGGTCCGGCGATGCGAGGGAGACGATGAGCAACGCGGCGTTCGATATCTCCGTGACCGACAACGTAGTCCTGGTCTGTATCGACGACGACGGCTGTCGCCAGCGGGTGACGGCGGTGCTGCGCGAGGAGTGGCCCGTCAGGACGGCGATCGACTCGGAGGCGGCCCTCGACAGCCTCGACGAGGCGGTGTCGGTCGTCCTCGTCGACGCCAGGGACGGTATCGAACAGGCGATTCCACGCCCCCAGCGCGACGAGCGCCCGTTCGAGCTGGCGGCGCTGGTCGACGAGTCGATCGACGGAACCGACAGGGCCATCGAGTGTGTCACCAAACCGATCTCGCCGCAGACGCTTCGCGCGACGGTCGAGCGCCTCCAGCGCCGCGTCGAGTACGACCAGCTCCTCGGGCGCTACTACGCGGTCGCCAGCGAGTACGCCGCCACGGCCAGCGGACACAAGCGAGAGCCAGAGGCGGTGTCGGAGCTGAAAGAGCGGTTGTCGACGATGCGGACACGGCTCGACGAACTCGCCGACGGCCTCGACGACCACGACGCGTTCTCGGTCGCACTGGGCACGCCAGACGAGACGGAGCCGCCTGACGAGTGATACGGGGTAGTTGAGATCGTTACCGGATCGATCGTACGCCGTCGTACGGTCGACCGGGCAAACGGCGACAATAATCCGTACGAGTTCGTGAAATTACACCGCTTCCAGCGCGTCCAGCAGATTGCACTTGCGGCAGCGGTCCCGGCCCGTCGGAGCGCCACAGTTCTCGCACTCGCCGAAGTCGGCGTCGCGGTCGTCTTCGCTGCGGTAGGCCTCGGCGGCCAGCGCGGCGAGTTTCTCGTAGCCGGCCATGATCGAGTGGCGCGTGCCGGGGTGGTTCTCTTCGAGGCCGAGCATGAGGTCCTGTATCTCGCCGCGATAGGCCTCCTCGGCGTGGGGACACTCGGTGATGTGGGCCGGCAGCTCCTCGAAGCGAGCGTACAGAGCGACCTCCTTTTCTGGGATGTCACGGAGTGGTTTGGCCCGCGGGATGTGCTGGTCGGTCTCGGGACGCTCTCGGTCGGCGGGTCCGTCGCCGTCGGCGTCGAACGGGCCCAGCGACGAGTCGAAGTGCTGGGCGATCTGGGTCACGTCGCCTTCGAGGACGTTCATCAGCGCGGTCTCGGCCTCGTCGTCGAGGTTGTGACCCGTCAGCAGCTTGTCGGCGTCGAGTTCGTCGGCGTACTTCGAGAGGAGATCCCGGCGAAAGACGCCGCAGTACGCACAGGCGGCCATCCCCTCGGGATCGTCCTCGACGACCTCGTCCATGCGCACGTCGAACTCCTCGTCGTAGCTGACGACCTCGTGGCGGATGCCCAGGTCGTCGGTCAGCGTCACCGAGGCGTCGAGGCTCTCGTCGCGGTACCCCTCGATGCCCTCGTGGATCGACAGCGCGACGAGTTCGATCCGCGGGTCCTCGGCGAACACGTCCTGTAAGATCTGCGTGAGGACGACGCTGTCTTTGCCGCCCGAGAGCCCGATCACCCACGTCTCCGGGTCCTCCGGCGTGGCGTCGCGAGGCACCAGTCCGTCCTCGCGGATACGGCGACGGACGCGCTTCTCGACGGTCCGACAGAAGTGCTCTTCGCACATGTGCAGCCCCGAGTAGGCCGCGTGCATCACCGCCGGTGTGCCACACTTGTCACACTCCATCGGGTGTCCGTAGCGGACGTGGTAGGGTCAGGGTTTCGTTACGAGACGACCGCGTCCCGTCCCCGTTCGAGCGCCGACAGCAGCGTCGGGACGTGTTCGTCGCGAGACCGCGAGGAGAACAGTTCGTGGCCGCCGTCGTACAGTACCGTCCGGGCCGCGGGCATCCGCTGGCCGATGGCGCGCGTCGAGACCACGCGATCGGTCAGCGAGCAGAAGACCACCGCCTCGTCGTCGATCTCGGGGAGCGTTCGGTGCGCCCGTTTCGTCGCCCGGAGGAAGGCCGGCGAGACGCGATCCGGACCGTCGGCCAACTGCTCGTCGGTCGCGTGCTCGCCGATGAGCGATCGATCGCTGACCCCGCTGGGGAGGAGCTTGGCGTTGCCGGGAATCGAGGCGAAGAGATCGACGATCGGCCCCTGACGCGACGGCGGGTCGCCCCACCACGGACTGAGATACGTCGTCGTCACCGCGTCGAGGTCGGCGTGGGCAACGGTGAGACCGCCGGCACTGTGGGCCAGTACGGCGGGATCGTCGAGGTCGGCGGCGTAGGACTCGACCGGTCGGACCCACTGCTCGGACACGTCGGTGACGTGTGGCGGCAGGGTCGCAGTGTGGACTCGCCGGCCGTCGGCGGCGATTCGATCGATCAGCCAGCGGACCGGTTCGTGTGCCGGGCGATTCCCCCAGCCCAGGACGAACAGACAGTCTGGGTCGGACGCCTCCCCGAAGGTGTGAAACTCCATGGACAGACGACGGCCGCCACAGTCAAAAAGCCGGCCGGAGCCCACGGCGAAGCCGTTGTCGGCCGTTTACCGGTCGCCGTCGGCGTGCCACTCGATCCACTGTCCGTGGGGGTGATATCGAGCCAGTCGGTCGGTCGTGAGTGTCCCTGCGACCGAGCGGTGCCAGCGGAGATCGAGTCCGTCGCCCGGATCGTCGAAGGCACCACTACCGGTGAGCCAGTGGAGTTGCCGCTCCCGGGCACGGGTGGCGATCAGGTCCCGGAGATTCGCTCTGACCTCGTCGGGCAGCTGGTAGAGCACGAGCGTGCTGTAGACGACGACCGGCACGTCTGCCGGGATCGTGTCGAGGATTCTGGGGAGCTCGTCGATTGCGTCTCCCTCAATCAGCCGTGGTGGATCGCGCCGAGCGACCGCGACGGCATCGGAGAGGGCGGCGCGCCGCTGGTCGTGTTCGGGCCAAGTCAACGCCCCGAGCCACTCGACGTCGGCCTCGTCGGTCACGTCCATCGGATTCAGATCGACGCCGACGCGAGAGTGGACACCGGGGGGATCGACCGGCAACGGCGGAGTCCCCTCCTCGACGGTGGCTCGAATCGTCACCGGCGCGTCGGACCGTCCGACCCGGCGAACGTCCTCGTCGAGATCCCTGCCACGGAACGCGTAGCCGTAGCGGTCCAGCGCGAGGTTCAGCCCAGCACTCGGACCGATCTCGACGAGCGCGATCTGGCCCTCAGTCTGGGCTGTGACGTGTGCGATCGCCGGATAGAGGACCGCACAGCGGCCCACCTCGTTCGTCTGTGTCCGACGGTCGGTGAGAAGCGGACGCAGTGCCCCCGCGTACGTCCGGCAGAAATCCCGCAGCGCCGGTCCGAGATCCCCGTCGGGCGGGCGCGGATCGTCGGTCACGCTGGAGTAGTAATTGGCCAGTGGATGGTCGACGCCGCGCCGGACCACACAGTGGACGGCGGCGAGAAAGACGTTCGCGACGGCTCGGTCCGCGGGAACCGTCTCGGCGAGCGTGAGGAGTTCGGGTTCGTCGGCGACAATTCGACAGAGCCGTTCGTACAGCGGCGAAGTGTCGGCAGTCCACTCGGCCAGGTCGAGGAACGGCTCTCGAAGGTCCGTCATACGGGTCGTTCCAGTGGGCCGGACAAGACAGTTGCCGTCGGGTGGGAACGAGCACCACAGCCGTCACTCCTCGCGGACGCGTGGCAGCGTGATCGTGACGGTCGTGCCGTCGTCGACGGTGACCGCGATGGTGCCATCGAGCCACTCGACGACCCACTTGACGACCCACAGCCCGAGGCCCGAACCGTGGTCGGTCGGCGTCTCGACGAACGACTCGGTGAGGACTCGCCGCTCTACGTCGGGCAAACCGGGGCCGTCGTCGTCGACCGTAATCGAGACCCTCTCGGGCGTCGTGGTCACGTCGATCGACACCGTCGGCTCCGCACAGCCGTGGATGATCGCGTTGCGGATCAGTTCGTCGGCGACGACGCTGACGAGGTCCCCGTCGGGGACGAGGGCGGTCTCGGAGGACGACTCCGTCGCGACGGTCGCGTCGGGGTACTCGTCCCGGAGGTCTGCGACCGTCTCCTCGACCAGCGGTCCGATCGGTCTGGGCGGGGACTCCGAGCGGTCCGTCCGGAGCGACGTCTCGACGATCCGTGCGTGATCGGCGAGCTTCAGCAGCGACTCGCCGCGGCGTTTGATGAGGCTCGCGTCCTCGATCAGACGCTCCTCTTCTGCGGACTCCTCGATGCGAGCGGCCGTCCCAGAGACGACTGTCATCGCGTTCCGGAGGTTGTGTCTGAGCACGCGGTTGAGCACCGTCACCTCGACGCGGCGGCGAGCCAGCGTCTCGCTGAGTTCGTTGAAGTGTGCGGCGACGTTTGTCCACTCGGTCGGCCCCGACAGGGAGACCGTCGTGCCGTACTCGCCGGCCACCAGCGCGCTCAGCCCGCCCTGGAGACGCTCGAAGTTGGCGACGTACTCCCGGTAGAGCCACCACCCGAACACCGACAGCGACGCGAGGACGAGCCCTAGGGTCCCGAGGCCCAGCAGCGTGATCGACTGGAGCTCCGACCGAACGGCGCTCTCGGTCCGTGTCGTCGACACGGTCCAGCCTGTCCGGTCGACGGTCGCGTTGGCGACGGCGACTGCCCCCTCGTCGCCCGGCTGGGGACCCCGCTGGTACAGCGTCGTGCCGTTGGCCGCGACGAGGACGCCGCTCGCGGTGCTTTGCTCCTGGCGGATCGGCGCGAGGAAGTCACCCCGACGAACGTGAAACGCCGCGTTGAACGTCCCGACGATCGACCCATCGGAGTGGATCGGGGCACTGATCGTGACGATCCGGTTGCCACTCTCCGCGGAGACCGGTTCGCTGACGTACGTCTCGCCGGCCATCGCCCGCTGGAAGTACTCCCGGTTGCCGAACTGCTGGCCGACGAGGGCGCGGGACTGAGCCGGCGCAGTTCCCTCGGAGTACAGCGCCGTCATCGTCCCGTTGGCGGCGATGACGGACGCGCCGCTAAAGGAGGTCGACAGGACGAACGACCGGACCGACTCCGCCTGTTCCTGTGAGTGGTGGTCGGCCAGCGCGGGGGTCTCAGTCCACAGGCCGACCGTCTGCCCCTTCTCGGTGAGGAGAACGTCGAGCTGGGAGGCCATCGTCTCGCTGACGCGTTCGAGGGCGGCCTCCTCCTGTGCGATCGTCGCATCGCGATACAGCGTGAAGCCGGCCAGCGAGAGCACCGAGAGCACCACCGTCAACACCAGGAACGCGACGAGGAAGCGTCGCCGAAGTCGCATTGTCGGCAGTTTCGCCACGGAACACATAAAGAGTGGGGCCACGACGGCAGACATATTTCCCTGTGACCGGTAGGGTCGGGCGATGAGCGAACTCGCGCGCGAGGCGGCGATCGATCGAGCCGTCGAGATCGTCGACGCCGTCGCCGAGCAGACCATGCCGGTACCGGTACGAGAGGTCTGGGTGTACGGCGACGTGGCACTCGGACTCGATCCGATCGACCGACTCGACGTGTATCTGACGAAGGACATCCTGCTGCGCGACGACGCAGACCGAGAGCCCGAGTTTCGCGAACGACTGGGCGTCGAGGGCGTCGGCAAAACCGTCCGGGCTGCGTGGGCCGACGAGCACCCCGAGTACGTCCGTGCGAACGCCTCGGGCCACGCCGCGCCCGAGCGGTGTCTGGCGGCCCACCTGCTCGACGAGAACGAACCGATCCACCTCGAAGTGTGCAACGCCTCGTTCGAGGACAACGTCACCCAGCGCCTGAAGGGGGCCCGCGCACGCGGAAACTACGAACAGCTGCTCGATCCCCGCGGGGTCTGTCTGTGGGCCGAGGGCCAGCGCAGCGACTCGGCCGTCCGCAAGCTCCGAGAGAGCGAACTCGCATTTCCCACGCTGTCAGGCGCACTCGAAACGCTGGGTATGGACCCGGCGGAAGCCGACGAGGCCGCCGACGCCGTCCGAGAGTACCGGGAGCGACAGAGCGGAACGACGGTCCGGGGCGACGTGGTCTGATACGGACACACGACCGAGAGATCCCAACAGCAGGTGGCGACAGCCACAGTCGACGCCACAGCTATTTTGCGCCGGGCCGTGAACCGCCGACGATGAGTCAGTCCCTCCACCTCGCGATCCGAACCGTCCACGTCCTCGCGATGGCGCTGCTGGTCGGCGGCGCGGCCGGGCTCTGGGCCGCGGCCCGACGGCGCGTCGACGACCTCCACGTGCTGGCGAAAGGCTACGAGTGGCTCTTCTGGGCCGCGCTGGGCGTGTTGGTCCTCACGGGCGTCGGCAATCTCGGTGCGCTCGGTGCGCCCGGCCCCGGCACTCGCTGGGGGCAGACGCTGCTCGCGAAGCTCGTGGTCGTCGCTCTGTTCGTCCTCGGCTCGGCCGTCCGAACGCTGGCCCTCACCCGGACCGACCGCTCGACGCCACTCGCCGCCTGGAGTCGGCGGGCGTACGGGCTGACGACGGTGACACTGCTCGGGCTCGTCGTCCTGGCGGAGGTGCTGGCCCATGGCTGAGGCCGCGGCTACGTCCCAGAGCACGCGCGAGACGATCGGACGACCGACGACGACGCTCACCGCGTGGACGCTCGCGACCACGAACACGGTGGGATTCGTCCTCGCCGTGCTGGTCCCCGCCTACGCCAGCGGCGGGCTCTCGGACGTGTTGCCCTCGCTGAACACGGCGGTCGGCGTCGCGGCGTTTCTCGCGCTCTGGCTGGTCGTCGGAGTGACGACCCACTGGCTGCTGGGCCACGTCGACCCGTCCAGTGACTCCCCGGTTCGGCTGACGCTGTGGGCCGGGAGCTGCGGGGCTCTCGCTGGCATCGTCTTCCTGGTCGGGATCGTCGTCGGGCTCGGTGTCCCGGCGGCAGTCGTCGGCTCGTTCGGACTGCGGACGGTCGTCCTGCTCGCGGCCGTCGGGACGCCGGTCGCCGCCATCGTCGGGGCCGTCGTCGGCATCGCGGCGGGACTGCTGGACGTGGTCTTGCTCCGGATCGCCGGCCGGGTCACTCCCCCGTCCGACCGACGGTGACGAAGAAGGGGACCGTCTCGGTCCGCTCGTACTCGCCGGCACCCATCTGATCGATCACGTCCCGACCCATCGACCGCCAGGCGTCCCGGAGCCGATCGAACTCGTCGTCGGGGACCGACGCGGCCAGCACGTCGGCCCGGTCTGCCAGCCCCGCGCCCGTCGCCTTGCGCTGTGCCGCGGTGAGTGCGGTCTCCGAGTACGGCGGTGCGACGGTGAGTCGCTGATCGTACCGCCGGGTCGAGACCACGTCCAGCCCGGCGTCGGGAAAGAGATCGGCCGCGCGCGCTCCGAGCGCCACGTCGGTGTCGACGCCGTCGAGGTAGAGCCGGCGCGCCCGTCGGGCCAGCGTCGGTTCGGCGTCGACCGTCGACTCGACGCTGACGGCGCTGTTGTCCGGTTCGATGACGGCGACGCGGTCGCTGGCGACTCTGGCGAACTCCGCGAGTGCCGCCGCGGGCTCCGGGAGGTTGATCAGGAGTGCCTGACACACCACGATGTCGACGGCGTCGTCCGCGACGGGCAACCGCGTGGCGTCGCCACGAACGACCGGCTGGGGGACGGTCGACAGCAGCGTCTCGTCGGCGTCGACGCCGATCACGTCGCCGGGCGACTCCTCGCGGAGCACCGCGGTGAGTTCGCCGCTGCCACAGCCGACATCGAGCACTCGCCGGGCGGTGTCGAGTTCGAGATCGGCGAGCGCCTCGCGGGAGTCGCCCCACATGTCCCGGCGCGTGCGTTCGAGGTAGTCGGCGTCGAATCTGCGCACGGCCGGGGTTGTCGTGCGACCGGCAAAAGGAGCCCGGTCACGCGCGTCGGAGCGACAGCCGTTCGGCGGCCACGTCCTCCAAAACGGCGTGGGGGCCACCGATCCACTGACGCCCGTCGTCCTCGACGAGGATGGAGTTCTCGATGGGCAGTGAGGAAGACGCGGGATACACCATCCGCTGGTGGACGTTCAGGACGCGGCCGTCGACGGTGCGTTCGGCCCCGGTCTCCGGATCTCGGCCCGTCGCACGGCATCGGATCGGCACGTCCTCGCGGAGGCACAGCGCGACGTTCGTCACGGCGTGTCGGATACCGTCGTACGTCGCGGGGAGTGCCGGCACTGCCCTGGCGTGGATCTCCGACGCGAACATCCAGAAGTTCGTGACGAAGTCTCGGTAGAGACCATGTGCGACCTCCTGAAAGTCGAACGTGGTGGCGACATCGTCGGAACCGTCGTCGGTGATCGAGGAGCCGTTGCCGATCAGTCCGCGTTCGTTGTCGACACAGCAGAACACGGGCGCGATGTCCTGCGACCTGCGTGCGACCGTCGACCGGCCCGCGAGCGACGGCAGTTCGCGTTCCGAGCGCTCGTCGTGTGGCGGGTCCCAGACCAACACGAGGACGAGCAGCCCACGATCGACGGCCGCCGAGAGCGTCGCGTCGAGGTCCGGTAACACCGTGTGTGGCACCGAGAGAGCGACCTCTGACGCCGCACCGTCGACCAGCGTTCGAATCCGGTCGAGGATGGCGTCGCGCTCGATCACCTCGGTGTCGACAGTCATCACCGACAACAGGTACCAGATGCCGATAAAACCACCTATCACTGAGGGTGATAGAGCACACGTTTTTATCGCTTGGATTCGGCAGTTCCCGCATGGACGAGGGGACGACGGTGCTGTACGTGGGGGGGTACGGTAGCACCGAGCCACGAGAGCACCTCGAAGCCGCGGGGTTCGAGGTCGAAAGCGTCGTCGGAGCGGCCGACGCGCGGGCCGCCGTCCGGGAGAATCGATCGATCGAGGTCTGTGTCACCAGATACGAGGTCCCGCGAGCCGACGGGATCGAGTTCCAGGGCGGGCTCGCGGTCGTCGACGCGGTCGAGGCCGAGCGGCAGTCCCTTCCGGTGATCCTCTTTACCCGGATGGCCAACCGCGACGTGGCACGCGAGGTCTCAGGGCGAGACCTGTTCGACTACATCCCGATCCAGTCGGGCGACGCGCCCTACGATCGGCTGGTCCGGCGCACTCGAACGGCCGCGAGTCGGTACCGAACCGACCGGCGCGTCGAACAGCTGTCGCGGATCAACGAGATCGTCCGAGACGTGAACCGCGAACTCGTCCGGGCCGACGACCGCGCAGGCGTCGAGCGAGCGGTCTGTGAGGAACTCACACAGCGGGGTGCCTACGAGTTCGCCCGGTTCGAAGGCGGCGAGGAGACCACGGCCCACGGCGGCGAGGCGGACGGCGAGACGGTCGACCCGGACGCCCTCGCGAACCACCTCGGGGCAAGCGGGCCGGGCGTCGTCGATCTGGACGAGCGCTGGCAGCCATACACCGCGGGCATCGTCGTCCCGGTCGCCATAGACGGGGTCGAATACGGCCGAGTGTTGCTGTGTACGACCCGCCCGGACGCCCTCGACGAGACCGAGCAGGAAGTGCTCGGAGAGCTGGGCGAGACGATCGCCGACGCGCTCGACGCCATCGAGACCCAGCAAGAACTGGCCGTCCGCGAGCGGGAACTCGCAGAGCAGAACCGCCGGCTCGAACGCTTCGCCTCGATCGCCAGCCACGACCTCCGGAACCCCCTCCAGGTCGCCGACGGCTACGTCCAGCAGCTCCGAGAGGAGTCCGACGACGAGCGCCTCGACGAGATCAGCCAGGCGCTGGGACGCATCGGCACCATCATCGACGACGTGCTCGCGCTGGCCCGGAGCGGGGACGGTGCGATGACGAAGGCGGCCGTCGACCTGACGGCGGCCGTCGAGCGGGCCTGGGAGACGGTCGACACCGGCGACGCGACCCTGGAGTGTGCGGTGTCGGGGACGGTCCAGGCCGACGAGGACCGCCTCGCGCGGCTCTTCGAGAACCTGTTTCGCAACGCCATGGAGCACGGCTTCACGGCGTCGGCGACCCAGAATCGGCGAGACGGCGAAAGTAGCAGGGATCTAACCGTCCGCGTCGTCCCGACCGAGAACGGCTTCGCGGTCGAGGACGACGGCGTCGGCATCCCGCGAGAGAAGCGAGAGTCCGTCGTCGAGCTGGGCCACTCGGAGGGCGGTGGGACGGGGCTCGGGCTGGCGATCGTGGCCCGAATCGCCGAGGCACACGACTGGACGGTCACTGTCGAGGAGAGCGATGCCGGCGGTGCCCGGTTCGTCTTCGCCGTCGGCGAGCCGGTGTCCGGCGCGTAGGCGTCGGCCGAGCGCACCCCGTCGCGGCTCTGATCTATGGTAACAATTGATACGGAAAGTTGTAGGTCTTTACCAGATCGACCGCACGACGGCGTGCGGTCGACTGGGTAAACGCCTACAACCGTCCGTATGAAACGATTTACACACCGATCGCACTGCAGTCGTGCGATCGGGTGTGCATTGATTTTCAATGGCTACTATAGCAGTGTCAGGCGTTCCCCAGCTCTCTGGCGCGTTCGATGTTCCACTCGAAGCCCCGGCCGTCCTCGGTCGGGGTCTCCAGAACGAAGGGCACGTCTTCGAGGGCCTCGTGGGTCAACAGCGCGGCCATCCCCTCCTCGCCGATGTACCCCTCGCCGAGGTGGGCGTGTTCATCCTTGTTGGTGCCACACTCGTGTTTCGAGTCGTTGAGGTGGATGCAAGCGAGGTTGTCGAGTCCGACCACGTCGTCGAACTCGGCGATAGTCTCGGCGACGCCTTCGGCCGTCGAGATGTCGTAGCCCGCCGCGAAGGCGTGGGCCGTGTCGACACAGACTTCGAGGTCCTGCTCGGAGCGGTCGAGCACCTCTGCGAGGTGTTCGAACTCGCCGCCGAGTTTCGTCCCGCTGCCGGCGTCGGACTCGACGAGCACCGTGACGCCGTCGGGAATCGTCAGTTCGTCCAGCGCGCTCGCGGCGTTGTCGAGACCGCCCTCGACGCCGGCCCCCGTGTGCGCACCGAGGTGGACGTTAACGTACTCGACGCCGAGTGTGTCGGCGGCGTCGACCTCCTTTTGCATCGAGTCGATCGACTTCGCCCGGAGGTCGTCTTTGGGGGTACAGAGGTTGACGAGGTACGACGAGTGGATGACCCACGGCCCGACGCCGTGTTCGTCGCTGCGTTCGCGGAACTGTTCGGCCTCCTCGTCCTCGATGTTCGGGTCCTGCCAGACCTGTGGCGAGTGGCTGAAGATCTGGCCGCAGTTCCCACCGTAGTCGACCTGTTCGTCGACGGCGTTGTACGCTCCGCCGGCGATCGAGGTGTGTGCTCCGACGCGCATACCGGTGGATACGGACGGTCGATCAAAGCACTTCCGAAGGCACCGCCGGGTGTTTTCAACTCGGGGTCCCAAGGTCGAGTGTGCCAGCAGACGCGCTCCCGCCGGACGTGTACGCCGTCCTCGACCAGTTGCTCACCGAGGCCAGTCGAGCGGTCGCCAGCGGCGACCACGAGACCGCGTCCAGCGCCGTCGACAGCGCGGCGACGGTGACCGAGAACAAGGTGCCACCGGGCCCACAGCGGCGACTGCTCGGACACTGCTGTGAGACGGTGACCGACCTGCTCGAAGCCGAAGACACCGACGCGGCGCTGATCCGAGAGTACCTGCGAGCGACGAGCGAGCGACTCGTCGTCGAGGCCGGCGGCTCCTGAAGCCGTCAGGCCGGCAGCTCCTGAGGCTGTCAGGCCGTCGGGTCCGTCCGCTCGTGGGTCCAGGCGTCCGTCTCGAACTTCTCGCTCGCGCGCTCGCGCGCACGCGAGCTGAGCTCCTCTGGCCACGACGTTTCCGCGACGGTCCCACCGAGCGTCGTCTCGACCCACTCGCGGAGTGTGTCACGGAGCGTCGCGACGGCCGCCGATCGGGAACGGTCGACGTACTCCTCGATGCCGCCGACCCGGTCGGCGAACGCGTCCGGCTCCGGCTCGCCGGTGAAACAGGCACAGTGGCGCGCCGGGGTCGTCTCGAAGGTGAGCGAGCCGTGTTGCACGACGGCGTCGCGCTGGCGGTACTGGGCGTTGCCGCTGATCTTGCGGCCGTCCGGGCCGACCACGTCGTGTGCCGGGTGTAACGCCCGGAGGTAACAGGCGGGCTGGTACACGGCCGGTCGCTCGTCGCTCGCGAAGGCGGCGTCGACCCCCATTCCCTCGAAGGCATCGAGGATCGGCTCACAGAGCAGTTCGTAACACGCCAGCAGGTCGCCCGGAACGGCGTCGCCCGGCACGACGATCGAATAGGAGATGTCGCCGTCGGCGTCGTGGTAGATCGCACCCCCGCCCGTGGGGCGGCGCGTGACGGTGATCCCCTCGCGCTCGCAGTACTCCCAGTCGATCGTCGCCGGATCCTGGTTGTAGCCAAGCGAGAGCGTGCTGGGCTCCCAGCGGTAGAGCCGAACCGTCGCCAGCCCGCCGTCGGCGACCGTCTCGGCGGTGACCTCGTCCAACGCCATGTTCGTCGCCCCGTCGTGTGCGCGTTCGTCGACGAAGCGCCACGACAGGTCCCCCAGATCGGTCATGGGACGGCCTACGGCCGGAGCCCCGAAAGCGGTTGTGGGCGGCGTCGTCGGCGCACATAAATCGGCCTCGCAATCGAGGCACAACGCCGAGGCCAGTCCCCGGCGTACCGCTCGACATGCAACAGGCCACGAGAGCAGCCACAGAGCCGCTGTCGGTGCTCCCCGAATCTGCCGTCGTCGGAACCGAGGACCACGAGAACGCGCCAGCGATCGTCGTCCGTGCCGACGCGGTCGAGTCGGTCCTCTCGACGCTGAAGACGGAGGCGGGCTACGACCACTGCGCCTGCGTCACGGCACAGGAGTACGGCGATCGCTTCGAGACGATCTATCACCTCCGGACGTACGACGACCCGACCGACGAACTCTCGGTCGTCGTCCCGACGTTGCACGACGACCCCCACTCCGAGAGCGGGGCGGGCGTCTACGAGACGGCGGCGTGGCACGAGCGCGAAGCGTACGATCTGCTCGGCATTACCTACGAAGGACATCCGGATCTGCGACGGATTCTGCTGCCCGAGACCTGGCAGGGCCATCCGCTCCGGGAGTCGTACAATCAGGACAAGCCACAGATCGTCCCGTTTCGCGAACACGAGCGCATTCTGGAGGACCGCCGTTCCGGACCGGACACGATGCACCTCAACATGGGGCCACACCACCCCTCGACCCACGGCGTCTTGCACCTGCGCGTGACGCTCGACGGCGAGACCGTCGCGGACGTGACTCCCGAGATCGGGTTCATCCACCGCTGTGAGGAGCAGCTGTGTCAGCAGGGTACCTACCGCCACCAGATCATGCCCTACCCCGACCGGTGGGACTGGAGCGGTGCCGGGCTGCTCAACGAGTGGGCCTACGCGCGCGCCGCGGAGGACCTGATCGGCGTCGACGTGCCCGAGTACGCACAGGTGATCCGGACGATGAGCGCGGAGCTGTCGCGGATCCTCTCGCACTTCCTGGCGATCGCGGCCTACGGACTGGACGTGATCTCGGAGTTCACCGCCGTGTTCCAGTACGGCATCCGCGACCGAGAGATCGTCCAGGACATCCTGGAAGACCTCACCGGCCAGCGGCTGATGTTCAACTACTTCCGGCTGGGCGGCGTCGCCTGGGACCTGCCCGAGCCCCGCGAGACGTTCTGCGAGACCGTTCGGTCGTTCCTCGACGACCTGCCCCAGAAGCTCGAAGAGTACCACGACCTGCTCACCGGCAACGAGATCCTCCAGATGCGGACCGTCGACACCGGCGTGCTCCCACCAGAGACGGCCAAGGCATACGGCTGTACGGGGCCGGTCGCGCGTGGCTCCGGCGTCGATTACGACCTGCGCCGGGACGATCCGTACGGCTACTACGACGAACTCGACTGGGACGTGGTCACCGAAGACGGCTGTGATAACTTCTCGCGTGTGCTCGTGCGCCTGCGCGAGATCGAGGAGTCGGCCACGATCATCGATCAGTGTGTCGACCTGCTCGAAGAGTGGCCCGAAGACGACCGCACGATTCAGGGCAACGTCCCCAGAACCGTCCGCCCCGACCGCGACGCCGAGATCTATCGGGCAGTCGAGGCCGCCAAGGGGGAACTGGGCATCTACATCCGCTCGGACGGCACCGACACACCAGCACGGTTCAAGATCAGAGGCCCCTCGTTCTCGAACCTCCAGTCACTCCCGGAAATGGCAGAAGGCGAGTACGTTCCCGACCTGGTCGCCTCCATCGGAAGCCTCGACACGATTATGGGCGAAGTCGACCGGTGAGAGTCCGCGGCAGCCGGATCGTGCCGCTGCACTCGAACAGTCGGTCGTCGATCACGCCCGCCCGTCGCAACACGCCCAGTCGGACGCCGTTCGGTACGCGGTCGGGTACCGCCAAGTCGGCCGCGTCCAGCAGTTTCTGGAACTTCCGGGACTGGCCGGCCACTTTGCCCGCCAAACTCCCACCGCCGCTCGCCGCCGCCGGCAGGATCGTCCCCGCGCTGTAGCCGAGCGACCACCCCGCCGCGAACTCTGCAAAGTACTGCTCACCCCTGTCGAAGGGATTTCGGTCGGCCTGTTGCTCCCGTATCTGCTGGGCCATCATCGCCGGAATCTGGGCGAGGATCTCCGGCCGTTCGAGGATGGCCTCGCCGAGCTGGACCATCTGGTCGACGAAGCCCAGCGGTGGTGTTCAGATAAGAAATCAGGATCAGAAACCTCGAAGCACCGAAAGTCCTCGTCGCGCTCCGGCATTCTGTGACGGATATCTTCACTTCGTTCAGATAGTGCCGCCACAGAATGCCGGACCACGACTCGCCATTTCATCCGCCAGGAGAGCACGCTCTCCTGAGCCTGTGCTCACCCTGTTCGCACAGACGCCAGGATTCGGCCGTTGAGCCGTCTAGACCCTGGTGGATGAAAGGGCGAGCGCAGTTGCGGGAACCCCGACGATGCAAGCACCGACTGGAGCGCAGCGAGTCGCGGGACCGCAACTGCGCGAGGGCTTTCGGTGCTTCGAGTTTCTGATCCTGATTTCTTATCTGAACACCACCCTGGCGAACAGGCGACACTCGCTCGTCGCGGCTCGCGTGTCGCGCTGCTCCCGCACCCGTTTCCGAGGGCTCGCTGCGCTCGCCCTCGCGACGGGGCGTGTCGCGCTCCCGCTGGACCCGCCGCGGCGGTGCTTAGATCACGGGCAACGCTGACCCGTCCTCCCTTTTGAACCCCGGCGACAGACACATGTCGCTGCCAGCCAACTGAGTGGTGATGGTCGTCACGCTGTCGTCGGACGCACTCGCGCAGTACTATCGGTTCTCGCTGTACAACTCCCCGTTCGTGGCCCACGACGACGGCCGCGCGATCGACCTCTACCCCTCCGGCGCGGTCGCACCGTCGCCGGTCGCGGGCACCGTCGTCGAGACGAAGCAGGTGCGTGCGCCGCCCCAGCCCTACGCTGCCGAGCACGACTACCTCCTCCTGATCGACACGGGCGAGTGGATGGCTCGTCTGCTGCACGTCGAGCCGTCCGTCGCGCCCGGCGACGAGGTGGGCGTCGGCGATCTGCTGGGCGAGACGGTGCGAGCGGGCTTTTTCGCGCCGTGGGTGCCCGATCACGTCCACCTAGAGTACCGCGACCACGAGACGAATCCCTACCGGGCAGACGGCTCGGAGCCGCTCGCCGTCGCGGTCGACGTCGAGCCACTCCCCTGGGACGGCACCGGCACCGTCGTCGATACGGGGGCAACGTGGGCTCGACTCGACGCACCGGCCCATCCAGCGCCCGGCGAGCGCTTCGTCGGACTGGCCAACGGGGGGCCGGGTGACGGGAGAGCTGGTGTCGTCGACGGCGGGCTCGCTCACTACGAGGCGGGTGGATTACTCGGGCACTCGCCGTCCGATGCGACCGAGCGGGCGGTCGTCGTGGCCGGCGCGCCGGTCGGGACGGCGACCGGCCGGACCGTCGCGTGGGACGACGTGACGGTGCTCGCAAACGGCGATCCGATCACCGGGCTGGCGCTGTTCTGTGCCCGCGATCGGTTCGGCGTCAAACTCGTCGGCGACGGCGTCGACTTCCAAGAGGGCGAGGAGGTGACCGTCGAGTGCCGGTGATCAAGCGAAGGTGATCTCGCCGCGCTCGGTCACCTCGCCGAACAGCCAGCCTGCGTGGTCCAGTGCGTACTCGCGGTGGTCGTCCTCGATCGCGCCGATGGCGTCTTCGACCAGCACCGGGCGGAAGTCGCGCAGGCCGGCGCTGGAGGCCGTGTGCAACACGCAGACGTTCGCGAGCGTCCCACAGACGACGAGGTCCTCGATCCCGTGGGCGTCGAGCCACCCCTCCAGCTGGGTCTCGTAGAAGGCGTCGTAGGTGTGCTTGACGACGACGAGGTCGTCATCGGTCGGCTCCAGTTGTGCGACCAGCTCCGTCTCCCAGGACCCCTCGACGACGTGCTCGCCCCAGCGGTCGAACTCGTCGTAGTAGTGTGCGTCTTCGAACTGTTCGGGCGGGTGTACGTCGCGGGTGAAGACGACGCTGGCACCGGCCTCGCGTGCGCGCTCGACCAGCGCGCGGCAGGGCTCGATGGCCGCCTCGCTGTCGGGCGCGTACAGCGCCCCGTCCGGGTGACAGAAGCCGTTTTGCATGTCGACGACGACGAGTGCGGTTCGTGCTGGCTCGAACTCCATGGCGGACGCTACGACCCGCCGGCCCAAAGCGTTGTGGCCCGTACTGCGCGTCATTTTTTACGCTGCGGCCCCTGCTTCCGGTACATGTATCGCGCCGCCCTACTCGCTGCGCTGCTCGTTCTTGCCGGCTGTCAGGCTCCGTCGGCCGGCCCGTCGGCGGCGTCCCCCGTACACGAGACGACGGGGACCGACGCCCCCGAGCCGACGGCCACGCCCACATCTGCCGACACTGACGACGGCCCGCCCGATCCCGAGTCCGATCGGCTCGGCTGGGAGAACGGATACTGGCACAACGAATCGCTGGACGTGACCAACAGCGACGGCCTCAACGAGAGCGAACGCGAGGCCGTCGTCGCCCGCTCGATGGCCCGCGTCGAGTGGGTCCGAGAACGCGAGTTCGACGAGACGGTCCCGGTCAGTGTGATCGACCGGTCGACGTACCGGAACCGCTCTACCCCCGCGTCGAACGCGACGAGCGCGCGCTTCGACAACGGCAAGTTCGAGGCTTTGTTCCTGATCGGCGAGGACAGGGACGCGCTGGCGGCACAGAACGCCGCGCTGAGCCAGAGCGTGCTCGGCTACTACAGTCCGGCCCGCGACGAGATCGTCATCGTCGCCGACAGCGAGACGCCACAGCTCGACGGCGAGGCGACGCTCGCCCACGAACTGGTCCACGCCCTGCAAGACCAGCAGTTCGACCTGACCAACGGGACCGTGACGACCCGCGACGCCTATCAGGGCCGCAACGGGATCGTCGAGGGCGACGCCTCCTTCGTCGAGCGGCGCTACACCGCCAACTGCGGCGCGACCTGGTCCTGTCTCGACTCGGCCGACAGCACGCAAAGCGGCGGTGGTGACGGTCACTTCGGACTGAACTTCCTCCAGTTCTTCCCCTACAGCGACGGCCCTGGCTTCGTCGAGCATCGCTACGAGGCCGGCGGCTGGGCGGCCGTCGACGCCGCGTTCGCGGACCGGCCCGACGGTGCGACGGAAGTGATCTACCCCGAACAGTACCCCGAGTGGGAGCCGGCGACCGTCTCCCTGCCCGACCGCAGTAACGACGAGTGGGAGCGGGTTCGACCGCCGGGACGCGCCGACTACGCCGTCGTCGGCCAGTCCGCCATCGCCGCGTCGCTCGCCTACACCGTTACCGACGACTACGAAGACGCCAGCGTGGTGCGGGCCCGCGACGTGATCAACTTCGAGGCCGACGGCAAAGTCGCCGGGGACGATCCGTACAACTACGACGTACCGGCCGCCCGCGGCTGGGCCGGCGGCAAACTGTTCGTCTACGAGAACGGCGAGCGGTCGGGCTACGTCTGGCGGACCCGCTGGACCAACGAGAGCGAGGCGGCCGAGTTTGCAAGCACCTGGAGCGCGGTCGTCCGCCACTGGGGCGGCGAGGAAACCGGGGAGAACGTCTGGACGATCGCCGAGGACAGTCCCTTCAACGACGCCGTCAGGATCGAACGCTCCGGCGCGACGGTGACGGTCGTCAACGCGCCCGACGCGGCGACACTGGAGGCGGTACACGATGCGTAGGGTCGCAGCGCTCGCCCTGCTGGTCGTCCTCGCGGGCTGTCTCGGTGCCGTGAACGACCTGAACCCCGCCGACCGCGACCGCCCGGCCGACGAGGACCCGATCGGCTGGGAAGACGGCTACTGGTACGACGACAGCGTGTCGGTGACCACCGAGGACGGTCTCAACGCCAGTGAACGGGCGGCGGCCCTGGCCCGGAGTAAGGCCCGCGTCGAGCGGATTCGCGACCGGGAGTTCGACGGCAACGTCAGCGTCGAGGTGATCAGCCGCGCCGAGTACCGCAACCAGTCGCTCGGTCCCGGCGGGACCGGACCGGACGATCCCTGGAACGATCAGGTGTGGGAAGCACTGCTGCTGGTCGGCGAGGACTCGGGCACCAGCGAGGCCATGGGCGAGACCTACAACGCCTCGGTCCAGGGGTACTACAGTCCGGCCTCGGACAACATCACGATCGTCAGCGACTCGCCGACGCCGACCGTCGATCGCTCGACGCTGTCTCACGAGCTGGTCCACGCCTTGCAAGACCAGTACGACAACCTGGAGTCGTCCCCGGAGACCCAGGACCGCCAGCTCGCACGGCAAAGCGTCACCGAGGGCGAGGCCAACTACGTTCAGTGGACCTACGAGGACCGCTGTGAGAACCGCTGGCAGTGTCTCTCTCCACCCGGCGGCGACGGCAGCGGTGAGAGCTCCGGCGGCGGCGCGCCGACCGACGGCGTCTTCGTGACGATCTACCAGCCCTACGCGACCGGGCCGGGACTGATCGACCAGCAGTACGGCCGGAACCGCTGGGACGGCGTCGAACGACTGTACGAGAACCCGCCCGACAGCACCGAGCAGGTGATCCACCCGGACCGGTACCCCGACGAAGAGCCGGTGAACGTGACCGTCCCCGACCGCAGTAGCGACGAGTGGGAGCGGTTCGACCACGAGCCGGTCGCGGACACCGCCGGTGAAGCGTCGATCTTCGCGATGCTGTACACCAACGACGCCGTCGAACCCGAGCAGTGGTTCCGGTACCGCAGCGACGCCTCTGCGGGCTGGGGCGGGGACTCGATCGTCCCCTACCGCGACGGATCGGGTGGCTACGGCTACGTCTGGACCATCGAGTGGGACTCGCCGGGCGACGCCAGGGAGTTCGAGGCGGCTTACACGTCGATCCTCGACGACAAGGGCGCGTCGCGACCGAGCGAGACCGTCTACCGGGTCCCCGACTCCGACGCCTTCGGGGACGCCTTCCGAGTCACTCGCTCTGGAAGTCGGGTCCGCATCGTCAACGCTCCGACGGTCGACGATCTCGGCGACGTACACGAGCGACCGTCGTAACGCCGCCCCTCCGAGACGTCTCGCACAATCCCCGATTCGATATCGCGCATCTCGGTTTATCTGACCGTCCCCGCGGCGGTTCTGTCACCCGCCGTTATCGCGACCCCGGAACGCGATCGGGGATTTTTACCGTTCTTGAGCCCCAGTACCGGTATGAGCGAAGTTCTCGTCAGCGACGACCCGATGCTCGATCCCGGCGTGCTCGCCGACGCGTTGCCCGACGCGACGATCCGAACCGAACCGCTGCCCGACGAGCGCGCCATCGTCGCGGCCGCTCGCGACGCCGCGGCGCTGGTGGTCGACGTGAACACGCCGGTGCCCGCGGGCGTCTTCGAGCAGCTGCCCGCACTCCAGATCGTCGCTCGCGCGGGCGTCGGCTTCGAGAACGTCGACGTGAAGGCCGCGGCCGAACACGACGTGGTCGTCACCAACGTCCCGGAGTACTGTACCGACGAGGTCGCGACCCACGGGCTGGCGCTCCTGTTGGACTGCGTGCGAAAGATCGCCGAGTACGACCGCGCGACCGCGGCCGGCGAGTGGGCCTGGGAGGACGGGCGACCGGTCCACCGGTTCCCCGACACGACGCTCGGGCTCGTCTCCTTCGGCCCGATCGCGCGCCGACTCCGCGAGCGCGTTCGCGGGTTCGACCTCGACGTGATCGCGTACGATCCCTACGTCGATCCCGAGGAGATGGCCGCGGCCGACGTAGAGGGAGTCTCCTTCGAGGAGCTGCTCGCGCGGGCGGATCACGTCTCCCTGCACGCGCCCCTGACCGACGAGACCGAGGGACTGATCGACGCCGACGCGCTCGGGGCCATGCGGGACCACGCGATCGTCGTCAACACCGCCCGCGGCGGTCTGATCGACGAGGCGGCGCTGGCCGACGCACTCGCGGACGGCGCGATCGGCGCTGCCGGGCTCGACGTGTCCCGCCGCGAGCCCCCGGCCGACGACAGCCCGCTGCGCGCGCTCGACAACTGCATCCTGACGCCACACGCCGGCTGGTACTCCGTCGAGGCGCGCGAGGAGCTCAACGAGACCGTGGCTCGCAACGTCGCGGCCGCGCTGGACGGCGAGACGCCGCCGAACCGAATCGACCCGGACCTCGACTGGCTCTGACCGTCCTCGTCGTCGTGGCTTTTTATCCGAGCACGCCAACGACCCTAGCGAATGGCGAATCCGATCGACAAATACGTCAAGACGCTGTTGACCTCCTACACGGTCATCATCGTCGTCGCCCTCCTGATCGGTGCCACGGTCGGCCCCGCCGTCTCGTCGGCGCTGTTCCAGAGCGACGACGAGGGGACGATCGCCGCCGTGACCATCCAGGGACCGATCAGCGGCCCCACCGCCGACGAGGTGACCCGGCAACTCCGAACGCTTCGGACGGACGATTCGATCGACGCCGTGGTCCTTCGCATCGACAGCGGCGGTGGGAGCGTCGCGGCGAGTGAGGCACAGTACCGGGCGGTCAAGCGACTCGCCCGCGAGAAACCGGTCGTCACGAGCGTCCGGGGCGTCGCGGCCTCGGGTGCGTACTACACGGCCCTGCCCAGCGACGAGATCTACGCGACGCCGGGCGGACTGGTCGGGAGCGTCGGCGTACGCGCCCTGATTCCCCAGCCCGACGGCGTCCCCCGCTCCGTGACGACCGGCCCCGACAAGGCCGGCGGGCTCACCGGTGACGACATCCGTGGCCAGGTCGAGACGCTCAAGCGCTCGTTCGTCGATTCGGTGTACGCCGAACGCGGCGATCGACTCTCCCTGTCGCGGACGGAGCTGACGAACGCGAAGGTGTACTCCGGCGCGGCCGCCGTCGACAACGGACTCGCCGACGAGATCGGCGGACTGGAGACGGCCATCGCCGCCGCGGCGGAGAAGGCGGGCCTCGACTCCTACGACGTGGTGTACCGCTCGACGACGCCCGGCGTGCTCTCTTTGCTGCTCGGATCGGACGCCAACAGCACCGACGCCGGCCAGGTCGATCGCGCGTCGCTGTTGACGACGCGTGGCATCGAACGCCCCCAGTACCTGATGCTCTGGGGCGATCTGAACACGTCCGCTCGGGAGGTGCGTGCCAGTGGAGCTGCGTGACGCGGCGCTCAAAGCCGGCGTCTTCGTCGCCGTGTTCCTGGTCGTCGCCACCCTGACCGGGCTCGGATCGATCCCCGTCCCGGTCGACGGGAACGAGACCGCGCCCCTGACCGTCCAGAGCCATCAGCCCGAGGCGATCCTCGCGGACTCGTCGGCCGAAGCCGGCGAGATCGAGCCCGACGCGACCGCGAGCGAGAAGACCGTCGTCATCGACCAGAGCCACAACAACAGCGTCGCGCCCGGCGACATCAGCCCGCTCGTCACGAGCCTGACGGCGGCCGGTCACGACGTACAGTTCTACACCGACGCGATGGCCGACCGCCAGTCCCTCGGCGAGACGCTCTCGGATGCCGACGCGTTCGTCGTGGTCGCCCCGAACGACCAGTACAACGAGAGCGAACGGCGTCGCGTCGAGCAGTTCGCCGACGACGGCGGTCGCGTGCTGCTGGTCAACGAACCCCCGCGACAGGCCGCTCGCGGGGCCACCGCGTCGACCCCGATGACGAATCTCGCCGGAGCCTTCGGGCTCGGATTCGACGGCGGCTACCTCTACGATCTGCGCGAGTACGACACCAACCACCGGGCCGTCTACGCGACCCCAACGAGCGAGACGGCGCTGACGGAGGGTGTCGACCGAGTCACGGCGTACACCGCTCGCCCGGTCGTCGGTGGCTCCTCGCTGCTCGATACCAACGAATCGACCGCGCTCTCGACGACCCGTCGTCAGGCGCGGTACTCGGTGCTCGCCCGTCAGGGCAACGCCGTCGCGCTGGGCGATCGCTCACTGCTGGGCCCGGACTACGCCTACACCGCCGACAACGAAGTGTTGATCGGGAATCTGATCGAGTTCCTGGTCTCGGGCTCGCGGTAGCGGGCGTTCACGTCTCTGCTCGTCACTCTCTGAAACCGGCAGCGACGGCGGCGAGACCGTCTTCGTACGTCGGATACTCGGGCTCCCAGCCGGTGGCTTCGCGGAACGCCTCGTTCGACGTTGGCATGGAACTCGTCAAGAAACGGACGTTGTCTCTGCCGACGAACAGCCGAGCGAGCCAGCCGGGCATCCGACCGGGCTGTTCGGCGTCGAGGTGGTCAGCGAACGTTCCGAGGAAGTCGGCCAGCGTGACCGGTTCGTCGTCGACGACGTGGTACGTTCCCTCGACGCCCTCTTCGACAGCTGCGACGAACGCGCTCGCGGCGTCGTCGACGTGTATCGGCGAGAGAACGACGTCTTTCCGTCCCAGTAGTCCACCACCGACGACCGGCATGTCGCCGCTTTCGAGGTTCTCCGCGATGGTCGCGGTCTGCTCGGCGTCGGCGGCGTAGAACCACCCACACCGGAGGATCGTCGTATCGAACTGGCCGTTCTCAGCGGCCGCCGCCGCGATGTCCTCCGCGTCGGCGGCCGATTCGGTCGTGCGGTCGGTGTTTCGCGGTGCGGACTCGTCGAACGGCGAGCCGTCGGGCTGACGGGCGACCCAGACGACGCTCTGCTGGACGTACTGGTCCGCGCCGACGCGTGTGGCTGCGGTGGTGAGACTCTCGACGCCCGCACGCCGGAGCCGATCGTTTTGCTCCCAGTCTCCCGCGCTCGGTTTCGTCGCCGTCGGGATCGCAGTCGCGGCGTGGATCACCACGTCTGCGCCAGTCGCTCCGTCGACCAGCGACTCCGTGTCGAACAGATCTCCGCGGTGGGGTTCCCCGCCACGATCTCGCACGATCTCGTCGCCCCGCTCGTCTCGGGTCAAACCGACCACGGTGTGGCCGTGTGCGCCACACCGATCGACCAGTCGTTTGCCCAGATCACCCGTCGCGCCGGCGACGAAGACCCTCATACGAGGTTCCGGACGTGGCTCGAATATACTTCTGTCTATCCGGTGTCACTCCGAACGGCCACTTCTCTATCGCGGTATGTGATTTATCTGTGCCCGCTGCTCTCACCTGTCGCTCCGATTTCGCTCGGCCGTCGTCTACACATCCAGAAATCCGCCGTTCATACGGAAAGTTGTAGGTCTTTACCAGATCGACCACACGCCGTCGTGCGGTCGACTGGGTAAACGCCTACAACCGTCCGTATCAGTCGTGGTCAGACAGCGACTCGAACTCGCCTGCGAGCAACGCGTCGGCGACAGCGTCGACCTCGATGTCGTCGACGAACCGGGGGTATTTCCGCTGGAAGTACCCGAGGATGTTCTCCACGTCGCGGGCCAGCAACTCGTCGGCGTTCGCGTGGTCGGTGAGCACGGCCTGGGGCCAGTCGAAGATCGTGATCCCGTCGGAGCCGACGAACACGTTGTACTCGCTCATGTCCGCGTGGACGTACCCGTCGTCGTAGGCCGTCCCCATCTCCGTGAGTATCAGTTCCAGCACGGGTCGCACCTGCTGGTCGTCGAGTTTCGTTCGCGAGAGCTCGACGCCGTCGATCTTCTCCATGACGATCGCGTGGCGGTTGGTGTCGATCGGCTGGGGGACCCGAACCTCCGGGTACAGCGCCTCCAGTGCGTCGTACTCGCGCTCGGCGGCCTTCCGTGCGGTGTACTGCCAGGAGACGTGATCGCGGTCGGCGGTGTACTCTCGTTCCTTGTTGACTTCCCGGAACTGGGTGTACCCCTCGCGGTGGAACTTCAGGGCCATTGGCTTGTAGGAGCTGACTTCGAACACGTCGCTCTCTTTGCCGACTCCCAGCGGGGCACCGAAGCCCTCGATCGTTCCGCGTTCGACGAGCGCGTGCAACGCGAGGGCGTCGTACCCCTCGAAGGTGAGTTTGAACCCCTCGTACTGCATGGTCTTGCGCTCCAGGAAGCCCCGATCTTCACAGCGGTCCAGTCGGTAGTCCACGTCTTCGGCGGTCAGTCGCGAGAACTGCGGGAGCTTCTCGCGGTCGACGTACTCCGAGAAGCGCATTCCCTGCTCGACGCCCGAGAGGAGATGAAAGTCCTCGGGTTCGAGATCTGCCATCTCGCGTGCGACGTTCTGGACCATTAGCGCCCCGTAATCGTCCGACTCGTATAAGTTCGGCGCGTCGGGCGTGCAGCCAGTAATAAATCAGATAGCGCTATATTGAATTGCCGTCGGCGCTGGCAACTGAGCACTCGACGACCAGTGTCGGTTCGGGGAGATCGCTTCTGGACGACCGGGCGGCGTCTCTGTCTCTATCGGTCTCCAGTTCCAGACGCACCGTCGACGCCACGGCGGGGCCTCGCCGGCCGGACCACTGTGGCGTCTCCAACCTCGCTCTCGGACCGGGCGACTCATACTGCCGGCTGTCACTGTTGCAAGAGATTCGCGATCACGGGTCGCGACATTCGTTACAGACGGGCAGCCGGCAGTATCACGACTTCCGACGTTCTGTGAACCCGGTCACTCGCTGTATCGGTCACCGCAGACAGCGTTCGAGGGCCGAGAAAACCACTGAACCCTCGATACCCTCTCAGAACAGCCGTTCGAGCAGCCCCCGGTCCCGGTGGGTCTCCGCGAGGAGGACCGAACACTCCACGTCGTCGACGACATCCAGCACGAGTGACTTGGAGACGAGCCGACGCAGTAGGCCTTCCTCGGTCGCACCGATGAGGAGGAGCGTCGCGTCGTCGGCAGCGTTGCGGATGGCCGTCTCGATGTCGCCGGATTTGACGAGCCGTTCGGCGTCCGTCAACCCGTGTTCGACTGCCCACTCTTCGAGGAACTGCGCTCCCGCCTCGGGATCGTCGTCGACGTTGAGCAACGTCACTTCGGAGTCGTACTCCGCTTGCAGCAACTTTGCGACGGTCGCCGACAGCTCGGAGTCCGGACCGCCGGCTGTCGGGAGCAGAATGCGCGACGGATCGAACCCGCGATCACGGAAGACCAGGAAGTCACAGGGGACCGACTCGGTGAGTTCGTCCATGGCTGACTCGGCCCGCCCCGGCGAGCCGTGTGCGTCCGGACCCCATCCCATCACGACGAGGTCGGCGGTGTGTGAGCGAGCGGCGTCGAAGATGGCCTCGTAGGACTTGTGCGAGATGATCGTGTTGGTCTCGACGTCGACGCCGAACGTCTCGGCGTCTTCTCGGGCGTTTGCGAGCAATCTCTCGGACGTTTCGTCGATCTCGTCGGATCTGTCGGCAGCGGCCGCAAGCGCTGTCTGGCTGGGAACGGTCACGATGTGGGTTGCGAGTACGGAGCCACCGCGCTGTTTGGCGATAGCGCTCGCGAGGGTGATGAGGTCCTGCTCGTTCTCGGGATTGGCGAGCGGCACCATCACGCGGTACTGTCCACCGTCGGGTTGGACGCCGGCAGCGGCGCTGACTGCCGCGTCGGGCAGCTCTTCGGAGCGCGAAATGATGTGTTTCGAGAGGATTCCCTGCTTTTCCGCGCGTGAACGGGCGTAAAGCCCGTACCACAGGACCGCTGCCGCGGCGATGCCAAAGGAGAGCAACAGCGCGTCTCCGGCGACGAACACCAGCAACGCAAAGGAGAACACGACACCGAGGATCGGCAAGAGGGGGTACAGCGGCACCACGAAGTCCGGGGTGTACTCTTCGGGATTCACGTAGCGCATCACGATGAGTGCGAGGTTCAGTAGCCCGTAGATGATGAGGTGGAGCCCCGACGCGGCACCCGACAGCAGCGTTATGTCGCCGATCACGATGAACAGGAGAATGAGCCCCCCGGTGATGCTGATCGCCCTGTAGGGGGTACCATAGCGTGGGTGAATCTCGTTGAGGGCCGGCGTGACGATTTTGTCACGTCCCATGGCGAAGTTGATACGCGACGACGCGAGGATCGACGCGTTCGCGCTGGAGGCGGTCGCGAGCAGGCCACCGAACAGCAGTGCCCCGCCCATCACGGCTCCCTGAATGTAGTCGCCGACCTCGACGACGGCGATGGGGTTCTCGGCGTCGGAGCTGATGATGTCCGCGATGAACCCCTGTGGGACGGCCGCGCTCATGATCACCAACACCAGTGCATAGATGACGGTCACGATGACGACGCTGCCGATGACTGCCCGGGGCAGGTTCTTCCCGGGATCTTTGATCTCCTCGGCCACGCTCGTGATCTGGACGAAGCCGAGATACGAGACGAAGATGAGCCCCGTCGTCTCCAGTGTGGTGACCACGTCGGTCGCGGCCGGGAGGTTCGACGGCTCGGCCCGGAGCGTTCCCAGAAACGTGAACACGGTGAGGATTCCGATGAGCAAGACGACGATGACGTTCTGTAGCCTGCCGGTCTCCTTGGCACCGACGTAGTTGATCAGGATGAAGAACGCACCACCGGCTAGCGCGGTCAGCTTGACGACGGTGATCGAGACCGGACCGACGCCGACGCTGCCCGAGAGTCCGAAGATGCGAGCGATGTACCGCCCGAAGCCGACCATGTAGAACGCGCTGGCGAAGGCGAGCCCGAGCCAGTTCGCCCAGCCGGCGACCGAGCCGAACAGCGGACCGAGGGCGTGGTTGACGTAGTAGTAGGCCCCGCCGGATCGAGGCATCGCGGTGCCGAGTTCACTCGCCGACAGCGCCGTAAACATCGCGATGACACCGCCCAAAACGAACGCGACCGACGCGAGCGATCCGGACTTGAGAATCGCCTCTCCGGGGAGCACGAAGATGCCCGCGCCGATCATCGTCCCGACGCCGATCGTCAGGGCGGCAAGCGGCCCGAGGTCTTTGGCGAGTTCTTCCTCACTCATGGTTGTGTGGCAGGGCGATGACGGGACGTGTCGCCTTCGTCACCAGCTTCAGCGACACATCGCCGGAGAGAAACTGCATGAGCCGATTCCCGCCACGGGACCGATAGGCGATCGAGGTGGCATCGACCTCGTCGGCGGCCGCGAAGATCGCTTGGACCACGTCCCGTCCGTAGGCAGTGTGCTCGTTGGCGTCGGGGAACACCGACCGGACGGCGGCGTACGACGCTTCGGCCACCTCTTCGGACTGTTCGACCGGTGATTTGTCCGGCACACCATCACCTTTCTCCACGACGTGCAGCGCCGTCACCTGTTCCGGGTCGTACGGTTCGAGCGCTCTCGCCGTCGCCAACGCGTCATCGTCAGTAGCGACCGGCACCAGCACGTGTCCGAGGATATCTCTGCCGTTGGTGCTGTCCATACTAGTCAGTACAACGTCTCTCTGTTAACGGTGTGTATCTACCGGTTTCCGTAGTATCTCCGGCGGTCCTCTGAACGGCTCGGAGGGAGCCGGTGAGTCCTTCTCTGCGGCGTCGCGTTACGGCCCGAAACCGCCGGCAGAGAGTTCGTACGGATCGTAGTCGGGACGACTGTCGGTCCCACGTGGGCAGTCGAAGCGCTCCCGATACTGCTCTCGACGCTCGCCGGCCCGTTCGGAGAACAGGAGCAAGACGCCGTAGGGCTGGCTGAACGACGCGGCGTCGACCGGATCGGGATCGAGGAAGACGGCGTCGGTCGTCGGCGCGTCGGCGCTCGCGACGGTCGTCAGCTTCTCCTCCATCGGGAGCAGCCCGGCCAGGACCGACGGCACGAAACTCCCGCCGGGCAGTGGACTGCGGGGCTGCACCCAGCACTCTCCGACCGGCTGGCCGTCCGCTTCGATCACGCTGTGTGCCGGCCCACGGCTCTGCGTGTCCCAGGTCTCTCTGGCGATCTGGGGCAGTTCCACGTCGGTGGCGAACCCAACGTCGACGCCGTCGATCCGATCGAACTCGCGCAGCGTCCAGGCCTCCTCCTCGTCCGTGGGATCTCCGGCGACTCGCCCTTCTATCAGGTCGCCCGTTTCGAGCCCGTCGATCGCGGGCTGTCGTTCCCCGTATCCCTGCTGGTAGATCGTGTAGAGTCGCGTCCCGTCGGTGTCGAAGAGGTTGACGTGGGGGACCGCCTCGACGACCCGATAGACCCGAAAGCGACTCGACCGCTCGTCCATACGCCGACAACGCGCTCCGTCCCCATGTCCCCGTCGGTCCCGGAGCGGGGGGTTGATGACGCTACCCGCCGAACGGCGGCCCGTGAACGGACCCGACGACACCGAACCGCCGTCGAACGACCCGACGATCAGCTGCCGGCGGTGTGGCCGCGAATGGGACCTCGGCGAGGAACTGGACGCCGTCGGCAACCAGGCCTTCGAGCAGTTCGCGCTGGACCATCGCCATCACACCGGCCACTTCCCCGACGGCGTCGCGACGTGGCGCGTCGAGTGTCGCCACTGTCCGGAGACGGTCGAACGGATCGAAGAAGGTGGGGCAAAGCGGTGGGCTCACACCCACATCAGACACACGAACCACGCGGTGACAATCCACGGGACGGACGGCACCGAGCGCGTCCTCGAACCCTAGAGCCCCTCGAACTCGCCGATCGATTCGCGCCAGCTGTCGGGGATCGGGACCGACGAACCCTGCCCGCGGTCGTAGGCGACCATCGTCGTCTCTCCGGTCGCGGCCACCTCGCCGTCGGCGGTCCGGATCTCGTACTCGAAGGGGAAGCTCTTCTCGCCGAGGCGCGGGACGCGGACGCCGACTGTGACCTCGTCTGCCAGTCGGATCGGGCGCTCGAAGTCCAGTTGGAGGTTCGCGACGACCATCCCGGTCTCCTCGCCGCTCCCGGTGATATCGGCCGCCGCACCGCCGACGACGGTTTCGAGGTAGTCGACGCGGGCCTCCTCGACGTAGCTCCCGTAGAGCGCGTTGTTGACGTGACCGTACGTGTCCAGGTCGTTGTATCGCACGTCGACCGTCGTCGTGAACTCGAAGCTCATGCCAGTAGCTCCCGGAACTGCTCGTTGAGCTTTTGAAGCTTCGGATCGATGTTGACCGCGCAGTACCCCTGATCCGGGTTGCGCTCGTAGTAGTCCTGGTGGTACTGCTCTGCGGGATAGAACGTCTCTAGGGGCTCGACCTCCGTGACGATCGGATCCGAATACCGGTCGCCGAGGTCGTCGATCATCGCTTCGACGGTCTCGCGCTGGGCCTCGTCGTGGTAGAAGACCGCCGAGCGATACTGGCTGCCCACGTCGGGGCCCTGTCGGTTCTCCGTCGTCGGATCGTGCGTCGCGAAGAAGACGGTCAACACGTCCTCGTAGTCGATCACGTCCGGATCGTACTCGACCTGAACGCACTCGGCGTGGCCGGTCTCGCCCGAACAGACGGCGTCGTAACTCGGGTCCGCGACGTGGCCACCGGCGTAGCCCGACGTGACGGACTCGACGCCCTCGATCTGTTTGAACACGGCCTCGGTACACCAGAAACAGCCACCGGCAACCGTGGCGGTCTGTGGTTCACTCATCGCTCTCCGGTACGTGCTATGGATACAAAACCTGTGTGTCCGCTGGGCTCGTAGTGTTCAGATAAGCGACTGTCAGCGTAGTGGTGCAGACACCGAAAGCCCTCGCGCAGTTGCGGTCCCGCGACTCGCTGCGCTCCAGTCGGTGCTTGCATCGTCGGGGTTCCCGCAACTGCGCTCGCCCTTTCATCCACCAGGGTCTAGACGGCTCAACGGCCGAATCCTGGCGTCTGTGCGAACAGGGTGAGCACAGGCTCAGGAGAGCGTGCTCTCCTGGCGGATGAAATGGCGAGTCGTGGTCCGGCATTCTGTGGCGGCACTATCTGAACGAAGTGAAGATATCCGTCACAGAATGCCGGAGCGCGACGAGAGCTTTCGGTGTCTGTACCACTACGCTGACAGTCGCTTATCTGAACACTACCTTCGCCAGCGCCCGGAGAGTTATTTCCGTCCAGCCCCTCCGAGAGGTATGCGCGTACTGCGTGGCCGGGCCGCCGATCACGAGAGCGACCACGAGCGAACGTGCCAACTGACCGCGGCCGTCGCCGACAGTCGCGTCCCCGCCCTGCGCGTCTGGCGTCCCCACAGACAGGTCGCGTTCGGCCGTCGTGACGCCCGCGAGGACGGGTACGAGCGCGCCCGCGGCATCGCTCGCGAGCGAGGGTACGCAGTCCTCGAACGGTCCGTCGGCGGGCGAGCGGTCGCGTACACCGGGACGACAGTCGCGGTCGCGCTCGCGGTGCCGACCGACGGCGATCGCTCGGGTATCCAGCGTCGTTACGACGACGCCAGCGCTCGGCTTCAGTCGGCACTCGATGTCCTCGGCGTCGACGCCAGCGAGGGAGAGCCACCGGACTCGTTCTGTCCGGGTTCACACTCGCTGCAGGCCGGCGGGAAGATCGCCGGGATCGCCCAGCGAGTCCGCCAGCGCGTCGCCGTCGTCGCGGCGGTCCTGGTCGTCGACGACCGCGACGAGATCGCGACCCTCCTCGATCCGGTGTACAGCGCTCTCGGCGTGCCCTTCGATCCCGAGAGCGTCGGGAGTATCGCGCTCGCTGGCGGCCCTGCCGACCCGGATGCCGTGATCGAGGCGCTCGTCGCTACCTTCGTCGGCGACCGCTCGACGGCAGTTGAGCACGCCTCCGACGAGACGGAACTCCGAGACACTTAGGGACCGCCACCGCCGAAGGGGCGTATGCTCATCCAGAACGCGACGCTCGCGGACGGGCACACACGGGACGTGCGTGTCCGCGGGGAGACGATCGAAGCGGTCGCCGAAGACCTCACGGCCGACGACGACGAGCAGGTGATCGACGCGACCGACCGCCTCCTCCTGCCGGGTGCCATCGACGCCCACGTCCACTTCCGCCAGCCCGGCTACGGCCACAAGGAGAGCTGGGCCAGCGGTTCGCGGTCGGCCGCGGCCGGCGGCGTCACGACCGTCGTCGACCAGCCCAACACCGACCCGCCGACGGTCGACGGGGCCGCCTTCGATCAGAAGGCCGAGCTGGCCGGCGAATCACTCGTCGACTTCGGCATCAACGGCGGCGTCACGGACGACTGGGAGCCCGCGGAACTGCTCGATCGGCCTCTGTTCGCGCTCGGAGAGGTCTTCCTCGCGGACTCGACCGGCGACATGGGGATCGACGCCGACCTGTTCGAGGACGCACTGGTCGCGGCGGCCAAGCGGGACGTGACCGTCACCGTCCACGCCGAGGACGCCTCGCTGTTCAATCGGGCGGCGAGAGATCGAGACGACGCCGACGCCTGGAGCGCGTTCCGGACCGCCCGCGCGGAAGCCGCCGCCGTCGAGCGAGCCTGCGAGGTCGCGACCGAACACGACGCCCGGATCCACATCGCTCACACCTCCACACCCGAGGGGATCGACACCGCCAGCGACGCCGGGATGACGACCGAGGTCACGCCGCATCACCTCCTGCTCTCGCGGTCGGACCTCGACGAGCTGGGCACGCACGGCCGGATGAACCCGCCGCTGCGCAGCGAGAAACGCCGCCGAGAGGTGTACGACCGCGTCGTCGACGGCACCGTCGACATGATCGCGACCGACCACGCGCCCCACACCCGCGAAGAGAAGGACGCCTCAATCTGGGACGCCCCCTCCGGGGTGCCCGGCGTCGAGACGATGCTCCCGCTCTTGCTGGCCGAGGCCCGGACCGGCGATCTGACCTACGAACGGGTCCGGGATCTCGTCGCCGCGAACCCCGCCGACGTGTTCGACCTGCCGGAGAAGGGCCGGATCGCCGAGGGCAACGACGCCGACCTCGTGCTGGTCGACACCGACGACGTGCGCGAGATCGGCGGCGACGGGCTCCACTCGAACTGCGGGTGGACCCCCTTCGAGGGGTTCGACGGCGTCTTCCCGAAGTGGACGACGGTCCGTGGCACGGTCGTCTACGACCGGTTTGACGACGAATTCACCGATCACCAGGGCGAGAACGTTCGAGCCTGATCAGACGATCCCGTCTCGAAATCGCTCGATCCGGGAGGTCGGGACGGGCCAGACGACCCCGAACAGTAGTCTGTTCGTCAGGATGCCGCTCCCGACTCCGAACTGCAGTGCCGCGACGGTCGGGACCGGCGGGTTGACGACGAAAACGGCCAGGAGACTCGCGGCCACGACGGCGACGACCACGGCTGTGAACCCCCACGTGGAGTCGTCCGGTGTGTAGCCCCGATCCCCCGCGATGGCGAATCCGACTGTCCCCAGTGCGGTAGCGACCACGAGCCACCAGTGCTCGACGAGGGTCCCCGTTTCCGCGAGTCCCAGCGCCGCGATGATCTGTACGACGCCGAGAAAGCCGTCGAGCAGTGCGATTTTCGCCCGAGTATCCATGAACGGTGTTCCGGCGGCCCGGTGTTAATTGTGCGGGAGAGCCCACTCAAACGAGTGCCGCTGTCGCGCTGACCCCGAGCATCGCGCCGAACCCGAATCCGGTGATCCGGGCCATCGCGCGCCGGGAGTCGGCCTCGGTCCAGTCGCCCGCCGCGTCGAGGTGTCGTTGCATCGCCTCGACACCGCGGCCGGCGAGGACCGAGCCCGACCAGCCAAGCAGTCCGAAGCCGAACGCGAGCGCTCCGAGGGCGAACGCCTTGCGGGTGCCAAAGAGCGTGCCCTCGGCGTAGAGGGCGAGCACCGCGACCGCAATCGAGCCGGCGAGGGCCCCTGTGGCCAGCGCGGAGCCGACGATCCGGGCCCGCGGGCGTGCCCAGTCGGTCGCGGTCCGGCCGACCGCCATCAGTCGATCGCCTCCCGCATTCGCGGATCGAGCGCGTCCCGCATCCCGTCGCCCAGCAGATTGAATCCCAGCACCGTGACCGCGAGGAAGAGTCCGGGGAAGAAGGAGAGCCACCACCGGCCGGTCAACAGGCCGTTGTCGACGCCGCGAGAGAGCATCAGTCCCCACGACGGCGTGCCGGCCTGAGCACCGAATCCGAGGAAAGAGAGGGCCGCGAGGTCGATGATCGCCAGTCCGAAGTTCAGCGTCGACTGGACCGTGATCGGCGCGAGCGTGTTCGGGAGGACGTGGCGCACGAGCACGCGGGGATCGGTCGCGCCCAGCGCGACCGTCGCGTCGACGTACTCGTCTTCGAGCACCGTCAGCGCAGCTCCCCGAATCACGCGAGCGAAGCGGGGCGTGTACACGAGCGTCAGGGCGGCGACGGCCCGCCAGAGACCCAGTTCCCGCGGGAAGATGGCGACCAGCGCCAGCGCCAGCAAGAGCGGCGGGAACGCCAGCAACACGTCCATCGTCCGCATCACGACGTTGTCGGTCACGTCGCCGTAGTACGCCGCGACGATGCCCAGGCCGACGCCGACCACGGTCGAGGTGCCGACCGTGATCGTGCCGAACTGGAGCGCGAGCCACGCGCCGTAGAGACAGCGCTCGTAGATGTCTCTGGCGGCCGAGTCAGTGCCGAACAGGTACTGGTCAGCCGGGCCGGTGCCGGTCCAGCCCGGCGGCGCGCGGTCCGGGACCGCCGTCCCCAGTCGCGAACTGGCGAGTGCCTGGGGATCGAGCGTGATGCGTGCGTAGAGTGCGATCGCCAGCATGCCGAGAATGATCGTCAGGCCGACGAGTGCGAGCCGGTTCGACAGGAGCTTCGAGAGGAACGGCGACGCTCGAAGCCGATCGACCGCGCCGCGCCGTCTGGTTTCGGTGCTCATTGTTGAATGCGTGGGTCGAGGTAGCCGTAGGTGATGTCGACGACGAGGTTCACGAGCGTAAACAGCAACGCGAACGTCAGCACGGTGCCCTGGACGACGGGGTAGTCCAGCGCGCCGATGGCGGTGACGATCGTCAGGCCCATCCCGTTGATGCCGAAGACCGTCTCAGTGAGGACGGCACCGCCCAGCAGCGTCCCGAACTGGATCCCGATGATCGTCACCACGGGGATCAGCGCGTTCCGGAAGCCGTGTTTCAGAACCGTGATCCGAGCGCCCTGGCCCTTCGCCCGGGCGGTGCGCATGTAGTCCTGGCGCACCACTTCCAGCATCGACGAGCGCATCATCCGCGAGATCAGCGCGGTCGAGTAGATCCCGATCACCAGCGCGGGCAAGAAGAGGTGATGCACCGCGGAGGTAAAGGCCGTCCAGTTGCCAAGCAGGAGCGAGTCGACGGTGACCAGTCCGGTCAGGGGAAGCTCTCGGCCGAGGAGGTGCCAGCTGTCGGGTAGGAACAGCGTCGAGTCGATGCGGCCGCTCGTGGGAAACCAGTCGAGATACGTCGCGAAAGCCAGGATCAGCAGCGGTCCGGACCAGAAGATCGGGACCGAGATACCCGTGAGCGCACCGATTCGGGTGACGTGATCGGTCAGCGAATCCTGGCGGATCGCAGAGAGGATCCCCAGTGGAAGCCCGAGGAAGATGCCCGCCAGCTGGCCGAGAATCGCCAGTTCGAGTGTGACCGGGAGCCGGTCGAGCAGGACCGATCGGACCGGTGCGCCGCGGCTGATGCTGTAGGACTGTCCGAAGTCGAATTGTGCTGCGTCCCCGAGAAAGGAGAGGTACTGTATCCACAGCGGCCGGTGGAGGCCGAGCTCTCGGCGGACCTGTTCGAGTTGCTCCGCGGAGGCTCGCTGGCCGGCGATCACTCTGGCAGGGTCGCCCGGAGCCAGATGCAGGATCGCGAAGACGACCGTCGCGACGCCGAACAGCACCGGGACGAGCAGGGCGATCCGCTTCAGGACGAACCGTATCGAGGCCATGTCGACTCGTGGTTACTGCAGTTCGACGGTGTTGAGGTACGGTCCGCCGACGGAGCTCACCGTGTAGGTGTCCTCGACGACGGCCTCGTTGATCGCCCGAAGCGTCTCGGCGTAGTCGACGAACACCCACGGAGCCTCGTCGTGGGCGAGCTGGTTGGCCTCCTGGTACATCGTATCGCGCTCGTTCGCGTCGTAGGTCGACTGAGCCTCCCGGACCAGTTCCATGTACTCGGTGTTGGCCCACGCCGAGACGTTCAGCGTGTTGTACCCGTCAGTGTCGAAGCTGATCCAGTCCTGTCCGTCCGGAACGTCGTCGAGCGGGACCTGTGGGTCGAGCAGGACGTAGAGAAAGTTGTCGGGATCGGCGTTGTCTGTGTACCACCCGAGGAAGCAGGCGTCGTGGCGGCCCTGGTCGGTGTAATCGAGATAGGGGCCGAAGTCCGAGAACTGGTTGATCTCGACAGAGAGACCGATGTCCTGCAGATCGGAACGGACCTGGTTGGCCGTCTGGACCGGACTGGGGTTGTAACCGCGCGGGTTCGAGAACGTCGCTAGCTCGAACTCGAAGCCGTCGCCGTAGCCCGCTTCCTCCAGCAGCGACCGGGCCTCGTCTTTGTCCGTCGGGTAGGGATCGAGACCGTCGTTGTGTCCCAGCACGTCCGGCGGCAGCGGCTGGGAGGCCTGGGTGGCAAAGCCCTGGTAGATCTGGTTGACGATGGCCTCGGTGTTGACCGCGAGCGAGACCGCACGCCGGACCCGGCGATCCCGGAACGGCTCCATCCGTTCCATGTTCATCGCCATGTAGCCGACGTTGATCCCGTTCTTGCGCAGTAGCGTCGCCGTGTCGCTGCTGTCGGCCCGCTGGAAGCCGTCGGAGTCGAGGTTGTCGGTGACGTGTGACGCGCCGTTGATCACGTCCTGAACGCGCGTGCTGTTCTCGGAGATGGTCTTGAAGACGACAGAGCCGACGTTCGGACCGGGACCCCAGAACGACTCGTTGGCCGTCAGGCGGATCCGGTCGTTGGGGTTGTCCAGCTGGTCGAACGCGAAGGGGCCGGTCCCGATCGGTTCGGTGCCGAGCCCGACCTGCGCGTCCGGGCTCGCGTCGAAGCTCTCGATCTGGGCCTTCGAGAGCACCGCCGCCGCGAACATCGCGAGGTTGCGCAGGAAGGGCGCGTAGCGCTGGCTCAGTTCGATCGTCAGTTCGCCGTCCTGGCTGGCGTCGACCGATTCGATCCAGTTGCCGAGCGTGAAGGGGCCGTATCCGGATCGGTTGGCGTCGCCGAGGTAGTAGTCGTATTCGGGATCGGTAAAGCGCCGGAAGGTCGCCTCGAAGTCCTCGGCGGTGAACGGCTCACCGCTGTGGAAGGTCACGTCCTCCCGAAGCGTGAGCGTCGCCGTCGTCCCCTCCAGCGAGTAGTCGGTCGCGAGTCCGGCTTCCAGTTCGCCCCCGCTGCCGGCGGCGAACTGGATCAGCGTGTCGAAGATCTGGTTCGTCACCTTCGCGACCTCGCCGCTCGTGGTCTGCTGGGGGTCGTAGTTCTCCGGGTGGTCCCCACGGGCGTAGACGAGCGTCTGGTCGCCGGCAGTGTCGTCGCCGCCGTCGTCACCTTCGGCGGTGGTCGCGGCCTCGTCGGTCTCCATCTGTTCATCGCCGCCCTCTGTCGGCGTCTCGTCGTCACCGTCGTCGCCGGCACAGCCGGCGAGCGTTACCGTGACGGCACCAGCACCGGCCGCCCTGAGGAAGTCGCGTCGTCCGAGTGGATCGTCAGACTGCATGCCCCAAAATGACAATAGAACAACTATAATGGTATGTGCGGGCCGACTACCGTTCGAGTCCGATCGGTAGCGACGTAGTTACCACACGCGTACCGAGCGCTCACGATCGGTCGATGTCGCCGTTCTCGACCAGGTGGCAGGCCGCCGGATGGGCGCGGTCGCCGAGTTCGGGATGGGACCGCTCGCAGACGCTCTCGAAGCGGTCACGCAGGACCGTCTCGGCCCCGTCCCAGTCCTCTGTCGCGAGGTGCTCGAACGACTCGGCGACGACCTCGCGGTTCCGGCCCGTCGGCGGGTGCTCGAACAGATCCTCGAACAGCGCGGATTTGAACGCCGAGCGAGACGCTCGCTCGTGGGGCCGCCCCCCGTCCGCGACGGTCGCGCTCGTCTCGCCCGCGGCCGCGTCCCACGCCGCGTCGAGGTCGATCCGTTCGTTTTCGACGCGCTGGCGGTAGTCCATCACCTCGCGGAACGTCGCCTGCTCGATCTCGATGTCCTCGGGCGGGATGACCGACGGACAGCGCGTGTGGAACCGACAGCCACTGGGCGGGTCGATCGGGCTGGGCACGTCCCCCTTCAGAATGACGCGATCCGAGTCGGCGTCGGGATCGGCCACCGGGATCGCAGACAGCAGCGACTTCGTGTACGGGTGTTTGGGGTCGTCGAACAGGGCCGGCGTGTCGGCGACCTCGACGATCTCGCCGAGGTACATCACGGCGATCCGGTCACAGATGTGACGGACCACGGAGAGATCGTGGGCGATAAAGAGGTAGGTGAGGCCGAACTCGCCTTGCAGATCCTCCAGGAGATTGATGATCTGGGCCTGGACGGACACGTCCAGCGCCGAGACGGGCTCGTCACAGACGATGAAGTCGGGATCGACCGCGAGCGCGCGTGCGATGCCGACGCGCTGGCGCTGGCCGCCCGACAGCTCGTGGGGATACCGGTCGAGCTGTGCCACGTCGAGTCCGACGGCCGCGACCAGTTCCTCGACGCGCTCGCGGCGCTGTTGTCGCTTCGACCGCTCGTCGTCCGCGTCGGGCAAGTCGTGGATCTGGAGCGGCTCCGTGATCGTCTGTCGGACAGTCATCCGGGGGTCGAGACTCGACAGCGGGTCCTGAAAGATCATCTGCATGTCTCGGCGCTTCCCGCGCAGCGCGTCCGAGTCGAGGCCGGCCAGATCGTCCCCGGCGAACAGCACGGTGCCGTCGGTCGGCTCCAGCAGCCGGAGGATCGTCCGGCCAGTCGTCGACTTCCCACAGCCCGATTCGCCGACCAACCCCAGGGTCTCCCCCTCGTAGACGTCCAGCGAGACGCCGTCGACGGCCCGCACGGCGTCGGGGACGCGCCCGAGATACTTGTCGAACAGATCCTCCGCCCGCGAGAAGTGCTTTTTCAGGCCGTCGATCTCGACGAGCGTGCGGTCCGTCCGCGTCGTCTCGCTCGCGGCCACGCCGTCCGCGTCGCCGCCGTAAGCGTCGGCGTCGAACGACTCGAAGATGCACTTCGAGCGGTGGTCGACGCCCTCGGGCCCGTGCTGGAGATACGGGATCTCGCCCCGGCGGCAGTCGTCGGTGGCCCACGGACACCGCGGCGCGAAGTGACACCCCTCGGGCATGTCGATCAGGCTCGGCACCGACCCACCGATGGGAGTGAGTCGCTCTGTGTCCGCACGGGGGATCGACTCCAGCAGCGTGTAGGTGTAGGGGTGTGACGGATTGTGGAAGATCTCCCCGACTGGCCCTTCCTCGACGATCTCTCCGGCGTACATCACCGCCACGCGGTCGCAGGTCTCGGCGACGACGCCGAGGTCGTGGGTGATAAAGAGCACCGCCATCCCGAGATCCGCCTGGAGGTCGTCGATCAGATCCAGAATCTGGGCCTGGATCGTCACGTCCAGTGCCGTCGTCGGCTCGTCGGCGATCAGGAGCGTCGGACGACAGGCCAGCGCGATCGCGATCAGCACCCGCTGGCGCATCCCGCCGGAGAACTCGTGGGGGTACTCGTCGATTCGAGTCGTCGGCTCCGGAATCCCGACGGCATCGAGCAGTTCGAGCACGTCCTCGCGGACCCGTCCCGTCACGGCGTTACCACCGACGACGGGGAGGATCTCGCGGAGCGCGTTGGCCCAGGAGTCCGATCGCTGTCGGCCGTAGCGGTGTAGCAACAGGCTCTCCGCGATCTGCTGGCCGACCGTCAGCGCCGGATTGAGCGAGGTCATCGGATCCTGAAAGATCATGCCCATGTCCCCGCCCCGCACGTCGCGGAGCACCCGCTCGGGGGCGGCCCGGAGATCGACGTAGCCGTCCCGGATCGTGACCGGAGCCGTCCGCGGCTGGGCGGAGTCGGATCCAGTCCCGGAGGGCGTCGTTCCGCGGTCGGTCTCGTGCTCTCCAGTCGAACCGACCGGCCCGAGTGCTGTCGCCGGCTCGCTCCGGACGAACCGCCGGGCCAGTTCGTCGTCGTCGAGCGATCGATCGACGCCGTCGGGGAGTCGCGACCGATCGAGATCGACCGCGTCGAGGTGGAGATAGCCGTCGTGGTCGGCTGTCGCGACGCCGCGGGGATACTGTCGTGCGAGACGGTCGACTGTCTCGACCGCACCGAAGTGCACGTCGCCACCGGCGAGAAAGCCGGGCTCGTCGACGATCCGCATGGCCGACAGCGCCGTCACGGACTTGCCCGACCCGGACTCACCGACCAGTCCGAGCGTTTCGCCCGCACGGACGGACAGATCGATCCCGTCGACGGCGTGTACCGTGCCCCGTTCGGTCTCGAAGTGGGTCTTGAGATTCGAGAGCGTGAGGAGGTCGCGCATCTATCAGATACTCTCCCGTGTACCGTATTACTATCGTGGCGTTTCGGACAGTAGACTCTCCCTACCAGTCGGTCACCAGAAGCGAGAGGAGTGGCTTCGAGTCGGTCGACGATCGCCCACGGTCGTGGTTGATAACTGAAACGAGGCCGGCAGCTAGCAGGCAGCGACTACTATTTGCGTGTCGCCACCACGGTCGAGCAATGAGTGATCCAGCCCAGCGAGCGAACACCCCCTTCGACCGCGTCGTCGACCCGTGGGAACGGGTGATCGACGAGATGCACGCGACGGCCGAACGACACCGCGAGGACGGAAAACGGGTGATCGAGTGTCATCCCGGCGACGTGGCGACGCTCACCGGCGACCCCCGGACGGCCGCGGCGTCGACCGGCGACATCGAACCGGACCGCCGCGTCGGCCTCGACGCCGTCCTCCCGGGATCGGAGTTCGAGGCGGTTCAGGCGGTGCTGAGAGATCGGAACCCGGACCGCGTCGAGGTGTTTCGGGCGCGTGGCAACGGCCTCGTCTTCCTGTTGCTCTCGCTCTCGTGTGGCGACAGCGTCGTCTTGCTCCCGCTGTACTACGAGCGCGAAGACGCGGACGCGCTCCGATCGATCGCCCGTGACGGTGGGTTCCCGGTCCACGTCCGACCGCTGACCGACGGCGAACGCGTGCGCGTGACAGTCGACGATCCCGAGCTCTGTGTACCGTCTCGCTCGTAGAGCCCGTCGGGCTCCGGCCCGGGCCGGCCGGCGAGGTCTCATACGGTTTATTGTAGTTGCTTACCGGTGATCGTCGCCACGGAGTAGACGATCACCGGTAAATCGCTACAATAATCCGTATCAGTCACCACCCACAGGGCATCACGTCTCCTCACCAACGTCGATATCGTGGCCACACTCCGGGCAGGACACCTCGTCGTGGCGCAGCGCCGCGGAGTGTTCGCGAACGTCGCGCATTACTTCCGAGATCTGGTCTTCGGTCTCCAGCTCCTCCTCGACGCTCAGTTCGACGCCCTCGACCTCCAGCAGGAACTTCGCGACCTCCGTGGCCTCGTACATCACGTCGTCGAGTTCCTCGGCCGTGAAGAAGTCACACATCGCACCATAGAGGAACGTCGCGCCGGCCTTGCGGACCTTCTCCTCGAAGGACGCGCGGGCCTGATTGACCGCCTGTGGCGTGTACGTGTCGGTCATGAACGGGACCAGTTCGGGGAGGTTCTCGCCGATCTTGGTCATCTCGACGCCGGTCTCGGTCCGGAAGTCCGCACAGAGGCGGGCGATCGCCCACTCGCGGGCGGTGACGTAGGTCCGTTCCCGCAGGAACTCGTTGGCCCGGTCGTAGGTCCCGCCGTCGATCTTCTTGAAGCGGTCGTACTTGCGTACGTCCGCCGGAACGTCCGGCTCCTGAGAGTCGCCGTCGGTAGCGTCGAGCGACTCGTCGTCGGCCGGCTCGGACCCGTCGGCCGCGTCCGGTTCGGTCGACGACGGCTCGGCTCGTGAGCGCTGTTCGTCGGTCTCGTCGGGGGACGCGCCGTCTGTCATGCCCCACCCTCTGTTCCGGCGGTGAAAAAGTCTGCCGGCGGCCGCCCGGGCCGCGCGGAGCCGAACACGACGCCGGGCCAGACACCGCCACCGCGGGGAGGTGGCTTTTTCACGAGTGCCCGCATTGGCCCGCCTATGCACGTCCTACTCGGTGTCGGGGGCAGCGATCTCTCCTATCAGGCCCTCGACGAGACGATCGAACGCGCACGCGAGGCCGGCGACGAGGTGACCGTCGCCGTCTTCGACGGCCACGAGACAGACGCGGGCGGAGACGAAGTCCAGGAGCGGGTCCGCGAGCGGCTCGACGAGACCGGCTTCGAGGCCGAGATCAGACGGCTCAGCGGCGATCCTGGGAGTCGACTCGTCGACGTCGCCGAGAGCGAGGGGTTCGACCGGATCGTCCTCGGCAGCGGCGAGCGGTCGACGCTGGGCAAGATCCAGCTCGGTTCGATCGCCGAGTTCGTCCTGCTGAACGCACAGACCCCGGTGACGCTGATCCGATGACGCGACGCTATCCAGACGAGCCGGCCGGTACGTTCCCGGCACCGCCCCGCCAGGTGACCGACCGTGAGGGGCGATCGATCCAGTTGCGGTGTGCAGACGGGACCGACCGGACGGCGCTGATCGAGATGTACAAGCAGTTCGATCCCGCCGACCGCGCCCAGGGCATCCCGCCGGCCCGCGAGACGGCCATCGAGCGGTGGCTGGAGAACATCCTCGATACGGACCGGCACAACGTCGTCGCGAGCCACGAGGGCGATCTGGTCGGCCACGCGACGCTGGTCCCCGACGATGACGACGGGTACGAGCTGGCGATTTTCGTCCTCTCGGCGTACCAGGGAGCGGGAATCGGGACCGAACTCGTCGAGACGCTGCTGGGCCACGGCCAGTCCGAGGGGATCGAGCAGGTCTGGCTCACCGTCGAACGGTGGAACGACCCCGCGATCGCGCTCTACCGGAAGGTCGGCTTCGAAACGTCGAACAGCGAGCGGTTCGAGCAGGAAATGGCGATCCGGCTCGCTTGACCCACGCCGGATCGGTGGAGATGGCGATCCGGCTCGCTTGACCCACGCCGGATCGGTGGAGATGGCGATCCGGCTCGCTTGACCCACGCCTACACCGAGAGCACGGGCTGGCTGGCGTACTCGATGACGTACAGCGCGGCGCGGCCGATCGCGTCCACGGAGTCGTCGCTGCCCGGCTCGCGCGGGACGACGATGAAGTCGGCGTCGAGGTCCTCTGCCACGTCGAGAATGACGCTTCCCGGGGACTGGCGGAGCCGCGTCGGCGAGAAGCCGGCGGCGGTCGAGTGGTTCAGTCCGGCCTCGTGGCCCCGTTCGTCGAGTCGTGACTGCATCTCGGCCGCGAAGACCTGATGCCGGTCGGCGATCGCGTCGGCCTCGACCTCGTCGGCCTCGATCGCCCGGATCAGCGTCTCGTCGAGGACAAAGAGGAGGTGGATCTCGGCGTCGTAGGCGTCGGCGATCGCCAGCGCGTACTCGACGGCCGCCTCGGACTGATTGGAGCCGTCCACCGGCGCGAGCACGAGGTCGATGTCCATATCGACAGGTGCCACCGGACCAGCAAAAAGCCCGCGGCTTTTTGACGCCCCCCGCGGTAGTGGTGGTATGTTCGACACCGTCGTCATCGCGACGGACGGCTCCGCAACGGCCGAGCGGGCCGTCACCGCCGCGCTCGACCTCGCCGGCCAGTTCGACGCGACCGTCCACGCGCTGTACGTCGTCGACTCGGGAGAAGTCGCCGGCTCTCCGGAGGCCGTCCGCGAGGAGTTCGAGCAGGCGCTCGCGACCACCGGCGGCAAGGCGCTGACGTTCGCTCGGGAGGCCGCCGAGGCCGAGGAAGAGGAAGACGCCGTCGTCACGACCGTCCGCGAGGGCGATCCCGCCAAAGAGATCTGCCGCTACGCCGAGGAGATCGACGCCGACGTGATCGCCACCGGGACCCGTGGCCGCCACGGCGAACACGGCTACCTGCTGGGCAGCGTCGCCGAGGGCGTCGTCCGCCGGGCCGAGATACCCGTGTTGACCGTCCGCCAGCTCGAAGAGGCGACGAACGGGCTGTAGGCGAGACCGCGACCTTCTTTGGCCGTCGCCCGCTGGAACGGGTATGGACGACTGGCTCATCGACGACGAGCGGCTCTCGCTGGAGCGGAAATCGATCCTCCCGGGGGAGGGATTCTTCCTCCCGGACTCGATCGAAGAGGAAGAGCAGGAACGCGAGGCCGCCGAGCAGATGGAATCGTCCGAGGTCGTCGTCATCGCAGACCCGGACGCCGACGGGCTGGCCTGCGTCGCGCTCGTTCGCGAGGCGCTTGGCTCGGGATCGCTCGTCCCGGCCGGCCCGCACGAACTCGCCGAAGCGCTCGAATGGGCCGCCGAGTACGTCGACGCCGACGCCACGCTGGTGATCTGTGACCTCTGTCCCGACAGCGAGAGCGATATCGCTGCCCTGGATGATCTCACGGCCCGCATCGGCGACGTGCGCTGGTACGACCACCACCAGTGGGACGACGACCTCGGCGCGGCGGTCGACGACAGCGGCGTCGACCGCACCGTCGGCGACTCCGACGAGGTCTGTACCGCGGACGTGGCCCTCGCACAGCTGGAGTACAACTTCGACGACCGCTTCGCCGAACTCGCCGCCGTCACGCGAGACCACGACCTCTGGATCCGCGACGACGAGCGCAGCGACGACCTGGCGGACCTGAGCTACTGGATCGAGCCAGAGGAGTACATCGAGGCCGTCCTCGAACACGGCCCCGACCTCTCGCCGGAGTGGCACGAGTTCATCGAGGAGAAGCGCGTCGAGAAGGAGGCCCTCATCGAGAAGGCCGTCGAGCGCGCCCAGCTGCGCGACGTGGGCGAGTGGACCGTCGGCGTCACCTACGGCCGCTGCTCCCAGAACGAGGTCGCCGAGGCCCTCCGCGAGCAGGGTGCCGACGCCGCCGTCATCGTCAAGCCCGCCGGCTCCGCCTCGATCCGGGGCACCGAGACCTTCGAGCGCTGCCACGAGGTCGCCGCCCAGGTCAACGGCGGCGGCCACCCCCGCGCCGCGGGGTGCAAGCCCGACGTGTACGAGGACATGCTCGACTACGCCCATCACTGGAGTACTCGCGGTGCGGTGGCGAAGCAGGCCATCGTGGACGCATTCAAGAGACTACCCGAAGAGCCAGAAACGGCGGAGTAGCATACCGCGCCGGAGGCGCGGTTTCACCGGCCTGAACGAAGTGAAGGCCGGCCCTTTTTCGCCACCGGGAGAGCGAGCTCTCTCGAACCTCACTTCGCTTCGCTCAGTGAGACCACGTTTTTCGAGGAGTGGTACGCGAGCGCAGCGAGCGCACCCGACGCTGAAAAAGGTGGGTTTGAAGCGAGCGGGAAACGGACAGATAGTCGTATGTCACCTGCCCTCCATGCGTGGCTGCCAGACCGTCCGGCTATCACCGATTCGCTCACGAGAGCCATCTTCGTCGGTGGTACGCTGTACGTCGTCGAGAGGTCGCTGTCGTACGCTGTCACCGCCGGGCTGGCCTTTCTCGCTTTACAGTTGGTGGCCGACACCGCCGAGAACGTCGTCGGCGACTACGCCGACAACGTTGTCCTCGGGACGCTTATTCTGGGAGCGACCGGCTACGTGGCCGTGCTGGGATCAGCGTTGGGAATCCTCGTCGGCGGCGTCGTCGCTGGTGGGTGGTTCCTCGCCGACGGCGTCCAGCATCTCCGCCACGGAGTCACGCGAGACGAAGTCGGCGTCCCGTACACACACGAGGGCAGTGTCCTCACCGGACTCCCGAAGGCGCTACTGGCGCGGCTCGCGGAGCCGTTGTTGCTCGAAACGCGCGACCGGCAGTAGGACGGCGCTACTCGCCGACGACCCACTTCTCGGAGTACTTCTCGCCGCAGGGACAGACCGCGTAGGCGTGGATCACGTCGCCGTCCTCGTAGATGCCGCCGACCTCCTCGTTCTGTGCTTCGGCGAAGGCAAAGACGAACTTCGCCGTGTGGTTCTCGTCGGGTTCCTCGTCCTCGTTGGGACAGACACCGCCGGTCAGATCGTCAGCGATCTCGCCGTCGGTAGCCATCGCCTCGCGGGCCAGTCCCATCGGGTCGATGCCGGTGGCCGACTGGAAGGCGCTGCGCCCCTGATCGCCGTCGATCACCAGCACCATGCCGTCCTCGACATCCTCTGCGTACTCCGCGAGGGCGTCGGCGTTGCCGACCGCGTCCTCGTGCAGGAAGAAGGCCACGTCCTCGACGCGCTCGCCCGCCAGGAATTCGGTGCGCTTGCTCATACACTGTGTGTGACCGCTTGCGGGGAAAAGCCTCGCGGCTCGTCCGGCCGAAATGACAGTATCTATTGTGACGCCGCTGTCAGCAATCTCGTATGGTCTTCGAACTGATTGCCGGATTCGTCGCTCTCGTCGCCGCGTCGTACATTGGGACGACGATGGCCCTCCGAGGCTACTTTGGCGCGGCGTCGTTCGACCGAGTTCAGCGGCGAGAGTCGGGGGAACCTAACGGCGATGATTCGTCAGCGGACGACTGATACGAATTATTGTAGCGATTTACCGGTGATCGTCTACTCCGTGGCGACGATCACCGGTAAGCAACTACAATAAACTGTATGAGGGTTTCCGATGCAGTCATGTGTAGTTGGATTCGCGCGAACGAGCGGTCCGAAGGACCCGGCAGTTCGCGCGATTCACTCCGAGCGCGCCGAAGGCGCGGCTCGGAGGTGTTTTTGTACTAAATCTTTGCGAGCGGGGGTGCCCGCAGCGAAGCGAGGACACCCCGCGAAGTAAAAATTTAGATGCCGATAAACTGCGTCACCAGCCACTTGGTGGCGATCGAGGTGACGCTGCCGATCCAGGCCAGCAGGACGAAGTGCATGTAGGTGTTACCCTTGTGGCCGCCGTCGACGGTGCGGACCATCAGCGCCGACAGCATCGCGCCGAACATGATGATGATGATCAGCAGGAACTCGATCAGCGGGATGTTGTAGACGCTGGTGTTGATCAGGGTGCTGGCGTCGAACCCGGCGTTCGAGGAGAGGTTCAGCGACATCGACGAGAGGATGTTGACGACCTGCAGGCCGATGAAGAAGGCGAACGTCGACGCCGCGGTGATACCGTACAGGAGCCCGATCAGGGTCGTTGCGGCCTGGTTGCGCTGAGTGCGCAGCGCCTGGATCTCGTTCATGTTGGCCGCGATCAGTTCGCCCAGCAGTTTCGGCGAGCCGCCCATCTCGCGGCCGATGAGGTACATCTCCGAGAACGTCTGAATCAGGTACGATCGGCAGTCGGCGGTGAAGTATCGCCAGGCCTCGGCGGGCTCGATGCGCATGTTGAGTCGCTTGTAGAGGTCGTCGACGTTGGGCGACAGCGCGCCGAAGTCCTTCTCTCGGAGCGTTCGCAGGACCATCGAGGTGGTCGACTGCTTCGCGCCTTCGGTCGCGCCCAGCGCGCGGATGAAGCTCGGGAACTGGTCGTCGCGACCCTTGACCCGCTGTTCCTCCTGTCGGATGACGATTCCGGGAATCAACAGCGGCGTGATCGGGATGGCGGCGTACATCGAGAGCGGGACCCGATCGAGGAAAAAGAGGAGGTCACCCACCGTGATCGGCGAGACGCCGAACATCCCGCCCAGCGAGATGAAGACGAGGACGGCGGTGAGAGCGACACCGACGTAGGTCGCCTTCTCGATGCGGTTCTCGACGTCGGAGGGGTAGTCTTCGGGGTGGAACCACACCGGATCGTAGGGGGCCATCGAGCGGATCGCGAGGTAGAAGCCAGACTGGACGAAGATGTACATGACGATGACGGCGCTGACGGTCATGGTCGGGTCGGTCCCGGTCAACACCGGCAGGACGACGGCGAACACGAGCGCGAACGTCATCGAGAGGACCATCGACAGGTAGAGGTCTTTCATCACTTCGAGGTTGTCCAGCGTCCCCTCGTACACCGTCGTGTAGTTCTGGATGATCTGCTCCTGCTCGCTCAGCAGGTAGTCCTCCAGGGACTGGCCGGCACCGAGCGTGTACGCGAGTCGGTCGAGGAAGTCAGAGACCGCGGCTGAGGGGACTTCTTTGGCGCGGCGGCGGCAGGCGTCGTCGAGGCTCTGGTTCCAGGTGTCGACCAGCTCGACGATCCGGTGCATCTCGTTTGCCAGTTCGCCGTACTCCTCTTCCTGTGCCAGCGTCCGGAACACCTCCATGCGGTCGATCTTCGTCGTCGCCAGCACCGTCATGTGGGTGACCAGCAGGTGAAAGCGGTTGTTGAGCTGGCTGCGGCGCTGTGAGATGAGGATCTTGGGGTAGAAGATCGCCGCGGCCATCGCCAGGAACCCCAGCATCGGGATCGGGGCCCGGATCATCATCGGCAGATCGAGCACCAGTGCGGCGACGGCACTCAGCAGGAAGAAGGCGATCGCCGGCAGCAGGATGAAAAAGAGGTACCGCTGCAGCGGGATGTGCATCTGCCGGTACGCGTCCAGCAGGTCGTCGAAGATCTCGGACAGCGTCAGGTTCAGGGAGTTTTCCGCTTCGTTGGATGCCATCAGTCGGGGCGTGCGATCGTGAAGGGGAGCCCTTCCACGCCGTCACGCTGGAAGTCCTCGATCAGTTGGTTCACTTCGTGGTAGCCGACGATGTTCTCCTGGATCGCCCGGCGGATGATGTTGGCCCGGAACTCCAGTTCGCCGTAGATCTCGCGGGTGTCCTCGTAGCCGAGCAGCGTCGCGATCTGCTCTTCGAGGACGTAGGAGTTGTTCATCGCCTGGAAGTTGATCTCGTCTTCGACGGGGTCCCAGTTGAACGCCTGTCGGGTGACGACGCCGTCCATCTCCTTGGAGTAGCCCTCGATCTCCTGGACCGAGGTGACGCGGCGGAGCACGTCGTCGCCTTGCTTGACGCGGTTCTGGAACAGTGCGATGTCGGCCACGTCCATGAACGTCTCCGGGACGTTGATCGGTTCGCCGGTAAAGCGCTGGATCATCGAGACGATATCGCTGGCGTGGAAGGTTAGCATCACCGGGTGGCCGGTCTGTGCGGCCTGGAACGCCATCCGACCCTCCTCGCCACGGACCTCGCCCACGATGATGTAGTCGGGGCGGGAACGCAGCGCGGCAGCCACGAGGTCGAACATGTCGACGCTCGTGCTCTCGTCCTCGCCCTCGCGCGTGAGGAGCTTCTGCCAGGTGTCGTGGGGCGGCAGCACCTCGGCGGTGTCCTCCGCGGTGTAGATCTTCGAGTCGCGGGGGATGAACGACATGATAGAGTTCAGCGTCGTCGTCTTCCCCGACGCCGTCTCCCCGACGACGAAGACCGTCTGCTCGTTTTCCAGCGCGAGCCAGAGGTACGCCGACAGCTCCGGAGAGAGCGTGTTCCACTTGGTGATCTGGAAGATCGACAGCGGCGTCTCGGTCCCCTGACGGATCGTCAGCGAAGGCCCCTTCGCGCTCACGTCGTCGGAGTAGATCAGGTTCAGACGCGAGCCACCCGGTAGCGTCGAGTCGACGATGGGATCGGAGTCAGAGACCGGATCGCCCATCCGCTCGCCCATGTTTCGCAGCCACTGGTCGAAAGACGCCTCGGACTCCCACTCGACGGTCGTTTCGAGCATGCCGTAGACCTCGTGGTCCACGTGACACTCGTCCCGACCGATGACGTGGATGTCCTCGTTGGCCGGGTCACGCATCACAGGTTCGAGCGGTCCGAGGCCGACGATGTCGCGGTTGAGCCGATAGAGGATGTTCTCGTACGTGCTCTCGGTCACCTCGACCTGTCCGACGCTACCGAGGTTGGCGATACGAGTCAGGACGCCGTCGTTGCCGTCCTCGTCGCGGATCTTGGTCGACTCCTGGAGCAGTTCCTCGATCCGGTCGTCGTACTCGTTTTCGTTCTGCGGTGCGGGCTTGTTGACGGACTTCTGGAGGAGCTTGTTTCGGACCTTGCCGAAGACGACCGACTCGTCCTCGTCGAGTTCCGGCTCGATGGCGTAGTACTTCATGTCCTGTCCGACGTCGCCGTAGACGTGACAGAAGATGGGGCCACCGACCGGGTAGAGGACGTTCGGCCGGTCGGACTCGTAGTCGTCGTCGGCCTCCTCGATGAACTTGGGGAACTCGCCGGTGATCTGCTTGAACTTCTTCAAGTGGTCTCGCAGGTGTGGTCGTCGCGCCGCTACTTGTCGAAGTTCGTCGGATGGCTTGGGTCGTCCGTGATCTGTCATTAGGCAACACTCCTGGATTCGATGACGATGCCGGTCCCCGACCGCACCGAGAACCCGATGGTGTCACCGACCTGTTCGCCCATCCCGGCGAAGCGTTTGACGCTGACCTGCCGGCGCACGTCGTTGCCGACCTCGACCATCTCCAGTTCGATGAACACGTCGGCGATCGCGCGGAAGGGACCGATCGCTTCTTCGGCCAGCGTCGAGGGGTCGACGGTCAGCATGATGCACTTGCCCCGAGAGATCACGTCCCGGAAGAAGGAAATAATCTCCAGGGCGGCCTGTCGCTCCTCGTTCTGGCGGACCAGCGCCTCGAACTTCGGGTCGTTGCGCAGGATGGCGTCGAACGTGTCGATGATGATCACGTCCGACTCCCACATCACCTCGGCCTCCATCAGTCGACGGAGCAGTTCCTTGCGGTCTTGCTCCTCCTCGTTGCCCGAGAAGGTGTTCCCGTCACCGATGTCCGCGTGCAAGAACAGCAGGTTCTCGTCGAGGATGTGATCGACCACGTCGTACGACAGCGAGTGCATCTGGTCGAGGAAGCTCCCGACGGTCAGCTCCGTCGACAGCATCGTCACCGCGGAGCCGTCGGTGCCGACGATGTCTGCCAGTGGCATCCCGTCCATGTCCCCCGTCGAGTAGATGGCGACGAGGATCTCGGTCTTGTCGTCGGTGAGTTCGATGTCTTGCAGATCCTCCATGAGGTCGCTGTACTCGATGCGGAGGTAGCGACCCAGGATCGACATCTTGCGCGGCGACGCCATCGCGGCCATGGTCGTGACGGCAGTGCCGTCGATCATGTGCCGGAAAGTCAGCGTCGGGCGGTCGGAGCCGGAGATCTCGCGGGTCGTGCGCTGGAAGTCGGTGACGGTGGCCAGATCGACGACGAAAACGCCGTCCGACGACCGGAACTCGACAGAGCCGTCCGAGACGAACAGCTTCGCCGTCGAGAACGCGTCGTCGGTGACGCGCCCACCGACGCGTGCCCGCTCTTTGACGGTCGTCTCGGTGCCGTTGAGAATCGCCTTGAACAACACCGTCGAGAACTTCGAGATCTTGTCGTCGTCGCCCTCGACGACCGCGACGTGTCGACTGTCGTTTCGTTCGAAAGCGACGGTGACCGTCGAGTCGAAGAAGTCCCCCAGGTCCGGCGGCACGTGTCCGACCGCGACGTCGAAGATCGACGACAGCGGAATGGTGAATTTGTCGTTCTCGTTGGCCGCCAACACCAGTCGCTTCTGGCTCAGCAACACCCGCCCCTTGACCGGCTCGGTCGTCGCCATCACCTCCGCGTTGAAGTTGCCGACGAAATCAGCGATGACGGATTCCGACATTGATCACTCACCGAGTGCTACTGCGGGCAGAATCTTATGGGTTTCGAGCGAATATCATTCGAGAGAACGGAGAGTCGCCCCGCTGGCGGTCACTCGCCGAGATCGTCCGCGATACTGGCGAGAGAGTCGTCCGGGGAGTCCGTCGCCGTGTAGACGACGCGAGAGCCCGGCGTCCGCAGCCCGTAGGTGTACCCCGCGGTCACGACGTCGAGGTGGACCGAGCCACCGATCGCGCAGTCGCTGTCGGCGAACCACTCGACGAGCCGGTTCTCGCCGTCGCCCTCGCGGGCCAGTCGCCGATTGTCCGCGGCGTGCTGGAGCATCGGCTCGCCGTCCAGCGTCGTCTCGACGCGAGCGTGATACTGCTCGCCGTCGAGCACGCACTCGATCACGTCGCCCTCGGCCACGTCGAGGTCCGCCGGCAGCTCGATCCGCGGGCGATCGGTGCGGCCGACGGAAGCGACCTCGACGCGGCGGGTCTCGACGGCCTCGTGGTCGCTCGGGAGGCGATCTGCCACGTTACTCGTCGTCGCTCTCGCCCAGCAGGTCCGCGACGTCACCGCTGCCCCGTTCGGTGATCGTGGCGTTGATCTGGGCGGTCTCCTCGCTGACCTCGCGGCCGCGGATGGTGATGCGCTTGCGCTCGCCGTCGCGGGTGGGCTTGTAGCCGACGCCGCCGTCGGTGAGGATCGACTTCGTGCCGACGCCGCGCACGTCCGCTCGCATCGGTCGACCGGCCGTGTCAGAGCCGCCGGTCAGTTCGAGCGTGAAGCCGTCGAGACCGGCCGCACTGCCCTCGACCTCGTCGCCGAGTTCGCGGCCCATGAAGCGGTTCGCGTCCTGTCCGTCGACGTCTAGCTGGTAGGTCGTGCCTGTCTCCGGGTCCGAGAGCGCAACGGTGAATTCTGCCATATCCACCGATACTCGACGGCGCTTAAAAAGCGCGTCGGAACCGACTTTCGACGGGACTCGCGAGTGACACGGGGGAAGCCCCGTACGTGTGCGCCACGGACGGCGTGACGCTCGGACTGCCCGGCGGTGTCACTCCTCGGCGTCGACGATCGTGCTCACGCGGGCGTTCTCCTTGATCGCGACGCCGGCACCGCCGACGGTGATCGGAACGCGAGGGAGAGCGTCGACGTGCAGCGTCGGGTGGCTCAGCCCGCGTTCCAGCAGTTCGGTGCGCGGCTGGAGCGTGACCGTCGCCGCCCCCGTCAGGGACTCGTTGTACTCGATCAGGTACTGGCCGGCGCGAAGCTGCCACCACTCGTAGTCGTCCGCGGGATCGCGCTTGGCCGAGGTGTGCGGCGTCGTCTGGGCCGGTTCGAGTTCCCCGCCCCCGAAGTCGACTCGACCCGGCGCGACGATCTCGAAGACGTTCGACACGGTGAGATCGAACCCCGAGTCGGCTGTCTGGGTCGGTTCGTGGACGGCGTCCTCGACGTACTGCTCGTACATACGCGAGCCCTCGGCAGCCGAACAGAAAAGCGTCGGCCGTCTCAGCGCGATAGTGTTCAGATAAGCCGCTGTATTTTCTGAGTTGGGGCGTGTTTAGACGCTAGTAAGAGCGGCTAAATGTCTAACTTACTAGGGAGTGAAGCGGGAAGAGGAGTTTGTGTCCAGCAAACTCGCCCGCTTCACTGATCGGGTTGTCTCGCTTGCTCAAAAAGCCGTCGTCNGCGAACCAGATCCAGCGTACGAAGAAGGAGAAAACGGCTACGCAGATTGGGTGATCGTGGCGATTCACGGCCTCCGCGAGTATCTTGATCACACGTATCGACGGTTGCTGGACGTGCTCCACGAGATGCATGGAATTGTCGCTAAACTCGACCTAGCGGTGGCTGATCTGCCTGATTTCACGACCGTGTGTACGCGCAAGCAGGATCTGGAAATGCGTATTTGGCGCGTCTTGCTGCGGCTGTCGGCGGAGTTGCACGACCTCGGTGATGTTCAGGCAATCGACGCAACCGGCATGGATCGGATTGCTGCCAGCCAACACTACGCAAAACGGACGAACTACACGTTCGAGGCGGTGAAAACGACCCTTCTGAGTGACTGCAAGACTGGTGCGATCCTCGATATACATTGCTCGATGAAACAACCGCACGATTCCAAGGTCGGCTGGCAGATGGTCAAACGTAATCTCGACAAACTGAATATTCTCACCGCCGACAAAGGCTACGACTGGTGGTTACTTCGCCAAAGACTGCGTGCAGAAGGCGTTAAACCGGTGATTAAGCACCGCGAATTCGGCTGGCACGGCGTCGCCAACAATTTCTTGCAAGATGATACGATCTACCATCAACGCTCGAACGCCGAATCCACGTTTTTCGCGCTGCGACGCAAATACGGCGAGATCGTTCGGGCTCGAACCTGGTTCGGTCAGTTCCGCGAACTCGTTCTGAAATGTGCTGTCAGAAACATCGAACTCAGCGTCAGCCACTCATGACCGTGAAATCACGCGTCTAAACAAGGCCAAATTTTGCTCTACTGTATTAAATTATTTTATTGCATTTATTATTAATAATCTATACTATAGTTATTCTTATAAGTTATATTTAATCTATGAAATACACAAATATAAAAAGATTATTTCTTTTCGGTGTGTTTTTCACCATCTGGATTGCATGGTCTCTATGCGCAGAAGAACCCTGATCAAATCGTCCGCCGTCGTCGCCCTCCCCTCGCTGGCTGGCTGTGCAACACTCGGGAACTCCGATCCCCCAGAGATACGATCGACAGTGGAGATTCAGGAAACTAGCTGCGGGCGCACAGAGACGACAGTAGACATCTCGGGCGACCGAACAGCGATAGAGCTAGTGGGCCACGCCGAGGTGCCGTCCGGGTGCTACGTCGTTCAGGACGAGGCCTTCTACCCATCGGCCGATGGGAGCTCGCTCCTCACACTGGATTTCCGCCGAGTGGACAGCGGTGCCCACTGCGTCGACTGCGAAGGTCACGCGACGTATCGTGCCTCGATAACGGTCGAAGAGAACGAGATCACGGAGTTGCGAGTGATCCACAACACGCCAGACGACGAAACTGTCTACGGGACATTCTCGATCGGTGAGTAACACTCGTTCGTCGAAAATCTGCAGTCCCGGCGTACCGGTCCGAAAAATTCCGTTTCGTACCGCGGACGATTTTTGTTTCTCACCCAACAGTATTGGTGTGTGACTTTTTACCATAGAGTGCTGACGAGAAGACGCGATGGCCGTTCACACGACTCCGCCAGACGGGTGGCACAGAGTCCGTGCCACCCATCGGGACCGCAAGTACTCGTCGGCGACGCCGGTGGTGTACGAACACGACGACTCGGGGCGACGTGTCGAGGTCGTCCCGACGCTCGTGCGTGCCCCGGGTGACGGACAGGAGTGGCAGGTGCGAGAACTGTTCAACGGTCGCTCACTGGTGCTCGATAGCGCACCGGACCGAGCGGCGGCGGCCGCGATCGCCATGGAGGCGATGCGGGGGCACTAGAGTTCTTCGGCGACGGCGTCGGGGCCGAGCAGTTGCGGATCGACGACCAGATCCGTCTGCCGGCTGGCGAAGTCGGGCAAGGATCCCTCGGCGTAGGCGACGACGCGCACGTCGGGGTTGAGGTCCTTCGCGACCGCGATGGAGGTCGCCTGTTCGAAATCGGTCAGCAGGAACACGTCGGCGTCGTGGACCCCAGCCTCTTCGAGTCCCGGGCGGTTGCCCAGCGGCGCGTTCGTGACCGTGTGGCCCTCGGCTTCGATCGCGTCGGCGATGTCGTTCTCGTCCGGGCCGGCGATGACGACGTTCATTCGTACTCGATGGTCGCGGGCGGTTTGTGAGTCACGTCGTAGACGACGCGAGCGACGTTCTCGTGGGAGCCCGTGATCCGGGACTGGATGCGCTGGAGGGTCTCCCAGTCGATCTCCTGTGCGCGGGCAGTCATGCCGTCGCGAGACTCGACCGAGCGGACGGCGACGACCCAGCCGTGGACGCGGTTGTCGCCCTTGACGCCCGTGGCCTTGCCGATCACCGCGGCGAGTGCCTGCCAGGGCTCGTACTCTTCGAGTTCGTCCTCGACGACGTGGTTGGCCTCGCGGGCGACTTCCAGTTTCTCCTCGGTGACCTCGCCGATGATCCGCACCGCGAGACCGGGGCCGGGGAACGGCATCCGCTCGGAGATGATCTCCTCCAGGTCAAGCGCGCGTGCGACCTCGCGGACCTCGTCCTTGTAGAGGTCTCGCATCGGCTCGACGATCCCCTCGAAGTCGACGACTTCGGGGAGGCCGCCGACGTTGTGGTGGGACTTGATCGTCCCCTCCGACTCGATCCGGTCGGGGTAGATCGTCCCCTGGACGAGGTAGTCCGCATCGACGTCTTTGGCGACGGTCTCGAACTCCCTGATGAACTGCTCGCCGATGATGTGGCGCTTCTTCTCGGGATCGGTCTCGCCTTCGAGGGCGTCGAGGAAGCGGTCCGTGGCGTCGACGATCCGCAGCGAGTCCATGTAGTCGAAGGTCTCGCGGATCTCGTCGGTCTCGCCCTTGCGCATCAGGCCAGTGTCGACGTACACCGGGGTAAGCTGGTCGCCGACGGCCTCGTAGGCCAGCGCGGCGGCCGTCGAGGAGTCGACGCCACCGGACAGCGCGATGACGGCGTTCGCGTCCCCGACGGCGTCTGCGATCTCGTCGACCTTCTCGTCGATGAACGACTCGACGTCGACCATCAGTGGCTCACCTCCGGATCGGCGGTCGCGGTGTCGTCGTCGAGCACTGCTTCGAGGAGCCCGACGAACGGCGGGCTGGCACGCGTCGGTCGCGAGCGGAACTCGGGGTGGAACTGTGTCCCGATAAAGTACGGGTGGTCGGGCAGTTCGAGGATCTCCATACGGTTGTCCGCGTGCCCCGAGAAGGTCATCCCTTCGGACTCGATGCGCTCGATGTACTCGGGGTTGACCTCGTAGCGGTGGCGGTGGCGTTCGGTACAGCTGTCGGCTCCGTACAGCTCGTGGGCCAGCGTCCCCGGCTCGATATCGGTCTCGTGGGCACCCAGTCGCATCGTCCCGCCCATGTCCTCGATCTCGTACTGTTCGGGGAGGATGTCGATGACCGGATGTGGCGTCTCTTCGTCTAACTCTGTGGAGTGTGCTCCCTCCAGTCCGAGGACGTTGCGGGCGAACTCGACGACGGCCATCTGGAAGCCCAGACACAGGCCCAGGAACGGCACGTCGTTCTCGCGGGCGTAGCGGATCGCCTCGACCTTGCCCGCGGTCCCGCGCGAGCCGAAACCGCCGGGAACCACGACCGCGTCGGCGTCGTGGAGCCGGTCGACGTGGTGGTCGCTCATCTCCTCGGAGTCGACCCACTCGACGTTCACGTCGACGTTCGCTTCGAGGCCGGCGTGTTTCAACGCCTCGTGGACGGACATGTAGGCGTCTTCGAGGTCGTACTTGCCGACCAGCGCCACGTCGATCTCGCCGGTCGTCTGCTGGGTCACGAGTTCGCGCCAGCGGTTCTCCCGTTGCTCGGGTGGGAGCGCCTCGTCGGCGATGTCGAGTTGCTCCATCACGTACTGGTCGAGTCCCGCCTCTTCGACCATCAGCGGGACGTGGTAGATGTCAGAGACGTCGGGGTTAGAGAACACCGCCTCGGTCGGTACGTCACAGAACAGCGCGATCTTCTCGCGGGTGTCGATGTCGAGTTTGTCCTCCGAGCGGCCGACGAGGATGTCGGGCTGGAGCCCGATCGAGCGCAGTTCCTTCACCGAGTGCTGGGTCGGCTTGGTCTTTTGCTCGCCGTTCATCGAGTAGGGGACGAGCGTGACGTGGGTGAAGAGAATGTCGTCGTCGTCCTCCTCGTGGGCGAACTGGCGTAGCGCTTCGAGGTAGGGCATCCCCTCGATGTCCCCGACCGTCCCGCCGACCTCGATGATACACACGTCGTTGCCCTTGGCGGCCTCGCGGATGCGACGCTTGATGTCGTCGGTGATGTGCGGGATGATCTGGACAGTCTTGCCCAGGTAGTCGCCGGCCCGCTCTTTCTCGATGACGTGCTGGTAGGTCTTGCCGGTCGTGATGTTGTGGTCGAAGGTCATGTCGATGTCGAGGAACCGCTCGTAGTTCCCCAGATCGAGGTCGACCTCCCCGCCGTCTTTCAGCACGTACACCTCGCCGTGCTGGAAGGGGTTCATCGTCCCGGCGTCGACGTTGAGGTACGGATCGATCTTGACGGCGGTCACGTCGAAGCCCGCGTTTTTCAGCAGTCGCCCGGTACTCGCGGCGGTGATCCCCTTGCCCAGCCCGGACATCACGCCTCCCGTTACGAAAATGAACTTCCGACCCAGTTCCGGGTCGTACTCAGTCTCAGGTTCCGTCGGCATACCGACGGTCCGCTACCTGTGTTGAAAACCGTTTCGGGAACTTCCTCTCATGAAACGGGTTATCAAGGGAATACGGCAGGTAGGATTATACTGCCGGCTATAGCTTTGCGACGGATTTATAGCCGGTAGTATTAGGCCCGAAAGAATTAGCCTTCGTAAGATACGACAGTTGTTATAACGTTGATTAAAATATGTATGAAGGCAACGGTAGGAGTGCGGCAATTACGTATCAATGACTCGGCGGTCTGAGATCTAACGTTCGGTATCGTTTTCACCTGGGCCGGCTGTCACATCTTCCCACCATGCGTTGGTAGCGTTGCTAAGATTAACGGACAGACCTGCTGGACCGATACTAATTGAGATTGCCGAAGCTATGTCGCTATAACTCAGCTTTGAACGTTGAAGTTGGAGCGTGACATAGGCGGTAGCGAAGACGGATGATGCCGATTACGGACTTCTTGTCGTGTATGCGTGTGTTCGACGAGTTCGAGTCGCTCTCACCGGCGCAACGCTATCACGCCAAAACCTACGCCACAGGTCTTGTTGCGGCCAGCAACAAGACCGTGGCAGGTATCGCACGCGAAGTCCTTCCAGCTGGAGACAAACGCGCTCTCAACAAGTTCCTCACCGAGTACGACTGGGACGAACAGCAATTCAACCACGAACGCCTCGAAGAACTCCAAAAACACGGTGAAACGCGCTGGTC
>NZ_KB905378.1:360978-382092 GCF_000379085.1 Halomicrobium katesii DSM 19301
CCGAGAAGGTGTTCCCGTCACCGATGTCCGCGTGCAAGAACAGCAGGTTCTCGTCGAGGATGTGATCGACCACGTCGTACGACAGCGAGTGCATCTGGTCGAGGAAGCTCCCGACGGTCAGCTCCGTCGACAGCATCGTCACGTCGTTGTCCTCCTCACAGAGGCCGTAGCTGAACCGCTGGCTCATGGCCGACTTCCCCGCCCCGTAGTCACCCTCGACGAGGATGATACTGCCCGGGGGGATCCCCCCGCCCAGTTCCTTGTTCAGTCGGTCGTGATCGTCCAGTCCCAGCGAGTACAGATCGTTACGTGCGATACTCATGTTCGGAATTCGAACACCTCCTCGTCGCCGTTGACGACGATCTTCACGCGGTGGTCACCGGGATCGAGCGGTTCCGAGATGTCCACTCGGACCACGTCACCAGCGCCCCAGACCTCGGCTCCGCCCACCAGAGTCACCTCCACGTCCGTCTGGTAGGCACCGTCGACGAAGATGTCGAGCCGGTCGGCCCTGGCCGGCAGCTGTAACGTTCCGGTGTTCTTGACGTGGAGCGTGATGTTCTGGTTGCCGTCGGCGTCGTAGATCGCGTCGCTACCGCTGTCGGAGATGATCTCGATGTCACTGCGAACGTCGGAGCTCACGTCGACGCCCTGCTCGCTGATGGCGTCGCTGAGCTGGCCGACGCTGTCGGTGAACACCCCGACGACGCTGGCGGCGACCATCATGCTCGCGATGAAGATGATCAGGTGAGACGCGGAGACGCCTGCCATCTCAGACCACCTCCGTCGTCGCCGTGTCGGCGACGCCCGTGCCGGAGACGACCTTGACGCGCCCTGGATTGTCGTTGAGCGCCGTCACGGTGATCGTCAGCTGCTCCTGTGAGAGCCACAGATCGGTGTCACGGTCGACACCGACCGACGTGTTGTACCCCGACTGGTAGCTGTTGTCGGCCAGTAGATCCACGTCGCTGACCGCCAGCGACTCGGAACCGGTGTTGTTGACCGCGACCGTCAGCGTCCGGCTGGTGGTGTTCCAGGTCGCGCTGGTCACGTCGATGGCCGTGTTCTGCTGGGCCAGGGTTCGGTCGGTCCGATCCTCCTGGGCCTCTGAGACGCGCTCGAAGCCGTTGGTCGTCGCCGTGTGGAACATGCCGAAGGCGATGAACATTCCGGCGAAGACGATCGCCGCCGAGCCACTAACGCTGAAGCCCATCGGAACCACCTCCGCGAACCAGCTTCGACAGGGCCACTGCGTCGGCCCCGCTGTCCTCGTCGAGCTGACTGATGTAGTGGAGACTCCGCGTGTGGTGGTCGATCGTCAGCCCGCCCTGGCCGCCGGACGCGTCGAAGCCACGGAGGACCTCGTGGAGGTCGTCTGCGACGGCCTCGTCGATCCAGTCGATCCGCTCGTAGTAGTCGATGGCGCGTGCGGCTTCCCGGTAGCTTGCCTGTTCGAGGAGGTATTCGAGCCACTCGACGACGATCAGGTCGCTCGCGAAGCCGCCGGGAAGCTCCGAGAGGTACGGCTTGCCCCCGTCATCCGCCGACGCGGTCGTCGTCTGCTCCGGTTCGGGTTCCGGCTCCGGTTCCGCAGTCGTCGTCGGCTCGGGTTCCGGCTCTGGCTCGGGTTCCGGCTCCGGTTCCGCGGTCGTCGTCTGCTCCGGTTCGGGTTCCGGCTCCGGTTCCGCAGTCGTCGTCGGCTCGGGTTCCGGCTCTGGCTCCGGCTCCGGTTCGGTCGCGTCCGCTTCGGCCGTGAGGTCCTCGTCGTCTGCGAGACCGTCGTCGAACAGATCGTCGTCCGCGAGACCGTCGAGGTCGTCGCCGTCCTCCTCGACGCCCGAGGAGAGTTCGTCGTCTTCGAGGGCCATCTCGTCGTCCCCGTCGTCCTCGTCGAGCGCCATGTCGCCGCCGGGACTGTCCTCTTCTGCCCACTCGGCGTCGCCGGAGTCGTACTCGTCTTTGAGTTCCTGAAACGATTTTCCGCCCTCCCCGTCGCCGTCGCCGTCGCCACCGTCGTCCATGTCCATGCTCATGTCGTCGTCCTCCTCGTCGAAGTCGCCGAGGTCGTCGCCCCCCTCGTCGAAGTCGTCGAAGTCGTCGTCGAAACTGCCGCCGTCGTCCTCGAAACCGCCGTCGTCGCTACCATCGTCTCCGAACACGTCGTCGACGCTGTCATCGCCGCCGCCCAGATCGTCGCCGTCGTCCTCGACCAGATCCTCGTCGAAGAACCCCTCGGCGTCGGCGTTGGCGATGTCTTCGTCGATGTCCTCTTCCGTTTCCTCGTCGTCGTCGTCGAAGAGGCCGAAACCGCCGCCGCCACCCATGCCGCCACCGCCGCCCATACCGGCGTCGATGTCGTCCGCGAAGGGGTTGACGCCACGGGTGACCATCTCGTAGATGTCCAGCAGCTTGCGGACGTTCTCTTCGACCTCTTCGACGGACTCGCTGATCTGCTCGTTTTCCGTCCGGACCGTGTTGACCGTCGACGACAGCGATCCGACCTCGTTTTCGAGCTCGTCGAGGCGGTGTTCGAGTTCGTCGGTGTCCTGGCCGGCGTCGTCCATGTCGCCGAACTCGTCGCCGCCGAACCCGTCCATGTCGTCGCCACCCATGCCGCCGAGATCGCCGAACTCGTCGTCACCGCCGTCGTCGGCCATGAGCCCCCCGCCGTCGGCGAGTTCGTCGCCGTCGTCACCACCCGCGTCGTCCGACTCCTCGTCGTCCGAGAGAATGGAGTCGAACATGTTCTTGATGCTCATCCCGACGAGCCCGCCAGTGAGGAGAACGACGAGAGCGGGCGCGAAGATCGATCCCTCCGGGATCGCCACCTGAAGCGTCGGGAAGAGCGCAATGCTACTCATCGTACACGAAACTGGATGTTCATACCCTTCAATATTCCGTCTACCCTATCATATCTGATAACAGACGCGTTAGTTACTGGCCAGAAGTGCGGAATAAACCGCGGAGAGAGTGACGAGATCGTCAGCCAGATCCTTCCGACACGTCGGCGCGGGAAGGATCGTCAGACGAACCGTATCGACTGCGCCCCCGTCCGTCGCGTGTCTGGCATGCGTCAGACGCAGGTGCCCGACGACGCCTCGCGCGGGCTACAGCGTCGCGGTGCCCTGGCTCGCGCTCTTGACGATCAGATCGCCGGTCGCGGCTTCGAGACGAAGCGAGCGGCCGTAATCGCCGCCGACGTCCTCGCCGAGGATCGGGACGTCGTTCGCCGCGAGCGTCTCGCGGACGATAGCAGCGTTGCGAGAGCCGATGCTGGAGCCGTTCTCCGAGAAGTCGAGCATGTCGCTCCCGCCCGCGATCTTCGCTTCCATGGAGCGACGCCGTGCGCCGGCCCGTTCCATCTCTTCGAGTAACACCTCGACACCGGTGTCGGCGAACTTCGCGCGAGCGCCCTCGCCATCGTCGTGTCGTGGCAGCATCACGTGAACGAGACCCGCGGTGTTCGAGTCCGGGTCGTACAGTGCGACCCCGATACAGGATCCCAGCCCGCTGGTGGTCAACACTGCCTCGTCCGTCGTCACCGCGTACTCGGCGATACCGACCTTCTTGCGCTCGGGCTGCCCGACCGACTCCTGTTCCGTCTGGCTCCCGTCGTACACTTTCATTGTCAGAATATCTGTTCGACGTCGGCGTCGGTCTGGTCGGCCCTGTCCACTTCGAGTTCCGCGAGCGCCTGGCGGAGCTCTTTCTCGTCGGGGAGGGCGTGGATCTCGCTGCTGAACTCGATCTCGTCGGTCCGCATCTCCGACTCGATGATGAACGAGTGTTCCTGGTGCTGGCCGACCTGTGCCGCGAGCGGGTCGACGATCGCCTGCCCGATGTCGTGGACGAGCTGTGGCGGAGTGTGATCGACCGAGGTCTGGAGGACGTTCGCCCAGCCGTCGACGAAGCCACTGGTCATGATGTTGCCCAGCTCCTCGATCGCGGCCTTGTGTTGCTCGGTGAGTCCCTCTCCGTCCGGTTCGGTCGGCATCAGCGCCTCGGCGACGTTCTGGGCCGAGACCTCGTCGAACAACACCAGGAGGTAGCCACTGGGGACGCCGGTGAACTCCACGACCGTGCCGACGTAGGTGTCGTCGCCGACCTGCTTGGGCACGTCTTCGATGGGTGCGAAGCTGATCTGGGTCACTTCCGCCTCCGTCGGGATGCCGGTCATCATCTCGACGTTCTCGGCCGCCTGTTCGGTCCCGCTCGTCGTCATCTCGTTGAAGACGCTCAGCTTGTCGATCGGGATGGCGTCGCCGCCCGGCTCCGCGTGGTCGGTCATCAGCTCCGCGAGCGTGTCGTACTCGGGGAGCATGTAGATGTAGAAGTTGAGCGACTCGCCGACCCACTCGATCTGAGACTTGAAGACGAACACCTGCGGCTGGTCGGCCACCGTCGGCGCTGGCGGGAGTACGTCGGCTCCGGTCGCCTCGATGTACTCCGGGGGACTGTGCTCGATGGTCGTGCCGAGGTAGTCGGCCCACCCGTCGATGAAGCCGCTCATCATGATGTTGCCGATCTCCTCGACGCTGCTCTGTGCCATCTCGCCGTCCGCACCGCCGGGCACCAGCGCCTCCGTGATCGGACCGACCGAGTCCGACTCGAAGACGAGCACGGTGTCGCCGTCGAGTGCCCCCTCGAAGTCGAACTGCACGCCGACGAAGTCCTGTCCGGCGAGTTCCTCGCCAACGTCGTCCCGGTTCAGCAGCGTGATCTTCGTCACGTCGACGACGGCGTCGATGCCGGTCATCTGGGCCAGCGACTGAGTCGCCTGTTCGGCACCCTCGTGTGCGAGTTGGTTGAACGTACCGAGCGACTGAATGTCGACTTTCATCTTACGAGGGGACGACGTCCTCGATAGCCTCCATCACGCTGGGTTTCTGGAACGGCTTGGTGATGTATCCGTCGGCTCCGGCCTTGACGGCCTCTTTCATCTTCTCCTCCTGTCCGACGCTGGTACACATGATGACGTTGGCGTCGGGGTTGGAAGTCTTGATCTCGTCGGTCGCCTCGATCCCGTCTCGGATCGGCATCACGATGTCCATCATCACCAGATCCGGTGTCTGTTCTTTGTACACTTCGACAGCTTCGACGCCGTTTTCGACCTCCCCCACGATGTTGTGGTCCTCTTCGAGGATCTCGCGCAGGAGGTTGCGCATAAACTCCGAGTCGTCGGCGATCAGTACGTCTGGCATACCTATCACTGCAGTTGTACCGTGAATAGCTAAATAAACCCTTGCACGGAATTATCGGGCTTGATATTCGCTCGACGGCAGCCAGGTTCCGGACGCTCGAAGGGGCGATCACAGAATCGGCACAAGACGGGCGATCAGCCCGACGACGTCGAACGCGAACGGGCCGTACGCGAAGTATACCACCGACGCCAGTGAGAGATAGACGGTCGTCGCGCCACCGGCCAGCGCCACCCCGACGGCGACGGATCGGGGCGAGACGCGATCGGGGGCGACGGTCCGACCGACGACGAGGACGGCCGCGACCGCCGCGACACAGAGCCCGAGCAGCGCGTGGAACTGGATCGCCTCCCCGAGTGCCGGATCGAGGACGCCGAGGACGACCGCGACCAGAGCCGGTCCGGCCAGGACCGTGCCGGCGTAGACACCGGCGGTCGTCCGGGGAGCCCCGGAGATCGCCTCCCGAACCGCAGGGAGACGGAAGGGACAGTACGACGCCAGTGCGATCGCTGGCAACAGGTACCGGACGGTGAGCTGGCTGAACAGCGGGAGCCGCGGGAGGTAGACGAGCGTGAGCACGACGGCGTAGCTCGCGACGAGCAGATCCGTCTGGCGTCGCGGACCCAACCGGGAGACGGCAACGCCGTGACGCCGGAGGTGAACGGCGGCGACCGCCGGGAGTGCGAGGAGCGTCCCGACGATCGGCGTCGACTCGACGACCGAGAGATCGATCGGCTCGTAGTCGTTGACGCCAGACAGGGACGCCGAGTCGCCGCGTCGGACGAAGATCTCCCAGAGTCGCTCGTGTTCGCTTGCGGCTGCAACGCCGTCGGAAACCGCAGCAACGGCGTAGTTACCGATGAATACGAGTTGCGCCAGGACCGTCTCGGCGAGCGTCAAGAGCACGAAAAGCGGCGACAGGAGTCCGAAGAGTTCGTCGAGGAGTGGCCGTGTACTGTCGCCACTGGTCGAGTCGGCGTCCGCGTCGCCACCAGCCGTTCCCGAACCCCCGTCCCCGCCACCGGATTCGGGTCCACCGGTCGGTGCGAGTTCGACGCTCTCGGGCCCGACACCCGGGAGAAGTCGCGGCGGACGGAGCGGATTCCCGTTGATGAGCACGTTCGTGACGGCCATCGGGAGCACGGAGAGCGCGAAGATCCCCCCGACGACGGCGAGACGACGGCGGCTCTTCCGGGGTTCGGTGAGGACGTCGACGACGAACAGCGCGGCCGTGAGGAAGAACCCCTCGAAGGCGTGGACCCACGCGACCAGTCCGAGCGCACCGTACGCGAGGCCGTGTGCCACGTGGCTCGCCCGGCCGTCCAGTTGCCGGCTCCGCGCGAACGCGAACGCGGACCCGAAGACGAGCGCCGTGACCAGCACGTGGCGCTTCGGAATCGTCGCCCAGAAGCCGACCGGCGTCGCGAGCGCGAGGGCGACCCCCGCGGCGACGGCCACGCGCCGGTCGTGGAACGCACCGACGAGCCGGTAGCACGACACCGCGACCAGTCCAGCGGCCGCGAGCGTACTGAGCTGGAGCGCGACCAGCGGCAGCTGAGATCGATCGAGCGCCGTCGCGAGAACCACCGCAGCGGCGAACCAGGCGCTCGCGACGGCGACGGCGACGAGACGGAGCCACCGTCGATCGAAGCGGGCGGCCAGCCGTCGCCCGAGGCCGACGACGCCGAGCGCCCACCCACCGGCGAGCACGAGGCGGGGCGGCGCGACGGCGCTGGCCCCCTCCAGGAGCCAGAGGAATGGCAGCGCGGCCACGACCTGCCCGTAGTTGCGGGCGTAGAACCGACCGCCGTACTCGTGGAGGCCGGGCTGGGTGCCCAGCGTCAGCGAGTACCGGAAGTCCGGCGGTGTCATCGCGAGGCGTCCGTCCGCCAGATTCGCGACGGCGTTGGCGATGGGGTACGTGTCCGTGATGAAGAAGCCGACCCGCCAGGACAGCGCTCCCAGTAACACGACGCCGAGCCACAGCGTCAGGCCGATCGCGTCCCCGAAGACGAACTGTCCCGCGCGGTCCGCGTACCGGGAGAGACGGTCCGACCAGACCGAACGGGACCGGGCGTCGACGCCGCTCGATCGATCACCGTTCATGGACGGACCTCGACGGTTTCGTCGGCCGCGAACACCGTCTGGTCGTACTCGAAGCTCTGGACGCGAACGGTGATCGTGGCTCGGTACCGCTGTTCGGTGACGCCGTCGGGATCGAGGCCGCGATCGCGCATCCCGAGACGGACAGTCCCGGACTGGCCGCCGGAGAGCAGTTGGGTCGTGGTGCGATCGACGCCGAGTTCGGGCACCGACACCCGGTAGACGAGCCGTGGCCGCCCCTCGATATCCGAGACGGAAACGGTCGCATCGGGGATCCGCAGGTAGTCGACGCCCGTGCCAAAGCGGCCGCCCTCGACGATCAGCCCACTCGTGTCGAGGCGTTCGACCGTGGCGTTGGCCCGCCCGTCGCCGACGGTCGTCGGATTCCGCGCGGTCGCGTCGACGACCCCGAACGGACCGGTCAGAAGGAGCGTGACCGCGACGACGGCGACGGCGAGCCGTTCGAGACGGGCCACGGAGACCATACTAACAGAGCTACCGCCACGACCGACATTAAATGATTCGCACCACCTACAGCTGGACGCCGTCCTCGCCCTCGACGGCCGCCAGCAGTTCCGCGATGGAGTCGTCGGGCGAACAGCCACTCGTCTTGACGAGCTCTCGGAGGCTCTCGGGCGGGTAGCGGACGGGAACGTTCGACTCGCTCAGGAGAATGCCCAGCACCTCCTCGACCGGCGTCGAGCCGTCGACCTGACGGGCGTACCACAGCATGAGGCTCTCGAAGACGGTGATGATGTCGTTCGAGACCATCCGCTGTTGGCTCACGGTGCCGTCGAACTTGGCGGTCACGTCGAAGCCGTAGCGGGAGTTCCCCTCGTCCATGGTCTCCGCGAGCCACTCGTGGACCGTCGCGTCGTCCAGCGTCGGCTCGGGCTCCGGCGTCGGTTCGGGCTCGGGCGTCGGGTCCGGTGCGGGACGGGACGGCGTCGTCGAATCCGTCCGAACGTCGGGCGAGACGACGTACCTGCCCTCGTCGATCTGCTCGACGTGGTCGTCGTCGGAGATGTCGAGCTCTTCGGGCGAGAGGATCTTCCCGTCTTCCGGATTGGGCTCGTCGGGCCCCTCAGACATGTGTAACAGTGTGACACACTCAAATATAAGTCCGTCGCCCCGCAGCGGCGCTGGGCGGTGAGGTGAAAAACAGAGAAGCGTCGGCGTCAGTTAGAGGCTGACCGCAGATTTCCCGGAGAGGGACTCGGGCACGACCAGCGTCGCCGTCGTCTCGCCACCAGCCTGCGTGTTCAGCTTGATCGTCGCGGTCGAACCTTCGTCGAGCGTCGCGGAGACCTTATCCACGTCGGATTGCGTACTGCTCGACGTGCGGAAGGTCATGACGGCGCGGTCGGCCGGATCGTTCAGGACGCTGCTGGTACCGATCGAATCGTCGTCGTCCTGGAACGTGGACGTGAGGAACGTGGCGTCACCGCTGGTCCCGTCTTCCCCCTGTACGGCATCGCTGACGACGTTGAACGTCCCGTCGTCAGAGACCCACTGGGCGGTCGTCGTGTCGAGATCGACGTTGTCGGCACCAGGTGCCTTCTTGACGGTCACTTCGACCGTCGTCACTTCAGGGGTCCCCGACGTCTCGATATCACTACCGACAGCGTTGACGACTTGCAGTCGATTAGTGACCTGCGCACTGGACTGTTCACCGCTCTCTTCGGCACTGGACTGCAGGAAGCCGGCGGTGTTGATCAGCACACCGGCGGCGATCGCCGCGACCAGGACCATCGCGATGAACACGATCAGCGTCCCGATCCCGACCTGCCCGCGGTCGTTTTCCTCGTCGTTGAATAGTTCGGTCATGGTGTGTCGTGTCCCGAGTGCGAACACTCCGGACGCTATCAAAACATGGCCACTACCCGGTAATAAGACTAGTCCGCCAATTATCAATAGATGAATCGGCGATTTCGAGGTCGATATAGTTCTTGAAAGTGAAAATAGCGATCACAAAGAGGGAAGACGGCCGATAGTGGACTGATAGAAGTACTGCCGCCGGCTGTCGCTTCGGTGAGTACACCACTATCGGTTCTAAAAAGCAGAGAAGCGTCGGCGTCAGTTAGAGGCTGACCGCGGATTTCCCGGAGAGGGACTCGGGCACGACCAGCGTCGCCGTCGTCTCGCCACCGGCCTGCGTGTTCAGCTTGATCGTCGCAGTCGAGCCCTCATCGAGCGTTGCACTAATTGTTTCGACAGAGGGACTGGTGTTGTCACCGCTGTCGACGCTGTCAGTCCGGAAGGTCATGACTGCGCGGTCGGCCGGATCGTTCAGGACACTGCTAGTATCGATCGAACTGTCGTCGTCCTGGAACGCCGTGATCCCGAATGTAGCGTCGCCGCTGGTTCCATCCTGTCCCTGCACGTTGTCGCTGACGACGTTGAACGTCCCGTCGTCAGAGACCCACTGGGCGGTCGTCGTGTCGAGATCGACGTTGTCGGCACCGGGTGCCTTCTTGACGGTCACTTCGACGGTCGTCACTTGGGCCGTCCCCGACGTCTGGATATCGCTCCCGGCGGCGTTGACAACTTGCAGTCGATTGGTGACCTGTGCACTGGACTGTTCACCGCTCTCTTCGGCACTGGACTGCAGGAAGCCGGCGGTGTTGATCAGCACACCGGCGGCGATCGCTGCGACCAGGACCATCGCGATGAACACGATCAGCGTCCCGATCCCGACCTGCCCGCGGTCGTTTTCCTCGTCGTCGAATAGTTCGATCATGGTTGTGTCGTGTCCCGAGTGCGAACACTCCGGACGCTACCAGAACGTGATCACTACCCGGTAATAAGGCTAGGCCGCTAATTATCACAGCTGAAGCGGAGATCTCCAGACGAAACAGCCGGTTTCAGGGATGAGAAATGTGGTGGACAACCGAACAGAACGGCTGTTTTCAGCGCAGGCCAGCTATCCAGAATGGCGAAGTCCCGAGGATCACTGGCCAGTCGTCCTAGCTATCGTAGGCGACGAGGCTGTACATCACGAACAGGAATCCGAACGTCGTCAGCCCGCTGTTGACCAACAGGAGCGACCGGACGCCCTCGAAGTCGTTGACGAACGCGCTGATCATCGTCGCGGCCGCACCGGCGACCGCCAGCGCGAACCCCAGCGAGAGGTGCAACATCGCGTCACGGGACGTCTGGACGTACGCACGCATAGCCATCCCGACCATCGTGAGTCCGGCAACGACGAAGACGAGCGTAGAGATAGCGTACAGGAGTTCTATCATCGGCACTAACGTACGCTATTCCGTTCCAGCTAATAAATCCACCCTCGAAAATATTGTTGCTGATAATCGAACCGAGGCGTGATAACGAGACCGTTCGCGCGTGCGAGACTATCCTTCGGAGAGGGTCCGCCAGGCCTCGTCGAGCTTGTTGGTCACTTCCGACCGGTCCTCGACGTGGACAGAGAGCTCGTCGTCGAAGTCGACGGTGATCTCGTCGACGGAACGGCGATAGACCTTGATGCGACGGCGGTCGTCAGAGAGAATGTTGTCGTGGAGTTCGAGCAGGTCGTGTTCGGTCAGCTCGTCGATCCGGCGGTAGCACGTCGCGATCGGGATCCCCAGCTCATCGCTGAGTTCCTGGGCGGACGCGGGTTCGTCCGTGGCATCCAAGATCTCTGCGCTGTATTTGTTCCCCAGCGTTTGCAGAATATCCACTGAAGCCATCGGTTATCAAATAGTGTATTTTTCGGAGTATAAAACTATCGCCCGTGATACTGGCCGATATCGGTCGAATTTCGCGGAGAGTCCGATCGGCGGTAAACGAGAAAAACCGCCGCAGTACTGCGTTTTTGTCGATAATAATAGCGACTGATCAGATCGGAGAGTCCTCTTCGCTCATCATCGAGAACGCGCTCGCGTTTTCGTGGACCTTGATACCACCCCACGAGATCTCCATCGGGTAGATGTCCGTCTCGATGTCCTGTTTGCGCATCTTCGCGACCCAGACGTATCGGTTGACGCCGGTGTCGGTCGGCGTCTGGATCAGGTAGATGTTGCCGTCGGTGAGGTAGTTCTCCAGGCCGATGTCCGTGTCCGGGAACACCGCGCCCTGTTCGTTGGTCAGGAGGCTGGTCAATCCGTTGTTGTTGAGGATGTCCGTGAACTTCAGCAGGTACGTGCGTTTTTCTGTCTCGTCTTCGAAGAACAGCTCGAACATCGTCAGCGAGTCCAGCACCAGCCGGTCGTACTTGTCGTCTTCGAGGTCGTCGAGGAGTAGTTCCAGCGAGGAAGAGAAGTCGTTCTCCCGAAGCAAGACCTGTTTGTCGTACACTTTGATGTCGCCGTTCTCGACGAATTCGGGCCACTTGTCGAAGCCGATCGACTCCGCGGCCTCTCTGAGGTCGGATTCGTTCTCTTCGAAGGAGAGATAGATCCCTTTCTCGTCGAACTGCTCGACGCCGTTGTAGATGTACTGGAGGCCGAGAATCGACTTCCCGGCACCGGGGTTCCCACTCACCAGCGTCGTCGAGTTCGTGACGATGCCACCGTTCAAAATTGCGTCGAGACCGTCGATACCTGTCTTTGTGAGTTCGATCATTGTTGCTGTATCCGGGGATGGCAGTACGGAATTGCGTTGAAATCTCGGGGCTGAGTAAAAAAGTCTTGCTCCCTAATTCGAGTGGACGACCCGCGGATCGACCCAGATGACGAAGTCGTCGTCCCGCTTGACGACGCCGCGGATCGACCCGTCGCTGTCGGCGGCCGGCGAGTCGTCGACCTGTTCGTCGGAGATCTGGACCACCTGGTCGACTTCGTCGACGAGCCAGCCGGCGGCGCTCTGGTCTTCGATGATCTCCGGATCGAAGACGATGATTCGCTGTTCGGCACCGCCGTCGCCGATCCCGAACACCGACTTGGGGTTCACGATCGACGTGGTCCGCCCGCGCAGGTCCATCACCCCTTCGACGTGGCGGGGCGCGTTCGGGACTGTCGTCAGGTCGCCCACGTCGACGATCTCCGTGACGTAGTCGATGCTGACGCAGTACGTCTCTTCGCCCAGTTCGAATTCGAGTACCTGACCTTCTGTTGTTGACATACCTGACGACTCCCGGTTACGAGTACCGAGCCGATACGCCGACTTAAGCCTGCCCTCTGTGCTATCAAAGTTGATTACGTGGGCGGAGTCTTTATTTTGGTGCCACGCCCGTCTTTCAGGTAGCAATGGATCTGGCTCGACTGCTAACTGGCGTCGACGTGCGCGGGCACGGGTGACCGATGGCCGGTAGCACACCCCGCGCCGTCGTCGCAGACGACTCTCACTTCATGCGTAGTGTCATCTCCGACATCCTGGACGAGGGTGGTGTCGACGTCGCCGCGGAGGCCAAAAACGGTCGCGAGGCGGTCGCGCTCGTCGACGAACACCGGCCGGACGTCGTGACCATGGACGTGGAAATGCCCGAGATGGACGGCATCAGTGCCGTCGAGCAGATCATGGAACAGTGCCCGACACCGGTCCTGATGCTGTCGGCCCACACGGACGAGAACGCGGACGTGACCTTCGAGGCGCTCGACGTGGGCGCGGTCGACTTCTTCACCAAACCCGGCGGCGAGGTCTCGATGGAGATGTCGCGGCTGAAAGATCAGCTCCTCGAGATGGTCCTGTCCGTGGCCGACGTGGACGTGTCGGGTACCTCGGGACGGACACCGACGGCGTCGCCGGACCAGTCGCCCACCAGTACGCCCGAGCCGGCTGCGGGCGACTACGAGGCGGACCCGACGTTGATCATCGGCTCCTCGACGGGCGGACCGAAGATGGTCGAGTCCGTCCTCTCGGAGTTGCCCCTGGCGGCGGACTTCCGGGTGCTGGTCGTCCAGCACATGCCCGGCGGTTTCACCGGACGGTTCGCGCAGCGAATCGACGCCCGGAGCGACTACGACGTGCGGGAAGCCCAGGACGGTGACCGCATCTCGGGCGGCGAGGCGCTGATCGCGGCCGGCGACTACCACCTGCGAGTCAAGAACTACCGGAACGGGCGGCTACGGGTCAAGCTGTCGGACGACCCACCGGTCAACAGCGTCCGGCCGGCCGTCGACGTGACCATGGAGACGGCCGCGGACGTGATCGACGACCCGCTGGTCGGGGTGATCCTCACCGGAATGGGCAACGACGGTGCAGCGGGTATCGAGCGGATCAAAGCGGCCGGCGGGCGGACCATCGCACAGGACGAGGCCACGTCGGCGGTCTACGGAATGCCACAGCGAGCGGCCGAGACGGGCTGTGTCGACAGCATCCTGCCGATCGAGGAGATCCCGGCAGGTATCGTCGAGACGATCAAACGAGAGGTGACATAACATGAACGATCAGTACCTCGATGCGTTTATTCGAGAGAGCGAAGAGGCGATCACGGAACTGAACAACTCCCTGCTGGATCTGGAGTCAGACCCGGAGGACACGGAAGCGATGGAGTCTATCTTCCGGACGGCACACACGCTGAAGGGGAACTTCGGCGCGATGGGGTTCGACGACGCGTCGTCGCTGGCCCACGCTATCGAGGACCTCTTAGACGAGATGCGGGACGGCAACATGCCCGTCACGCCGGACGTGATGGACCTGATCTTCGCGGGCGTGGACAAGATAGAGGCCATCGTCAGCGAGATCGAGGAACACGGCGAGTCCCAGACCGACGTAGACGGGATCGTCGACGACCTCCGAACGGTCCTCGAAGAGGGCGTCGACGCCGCCGAGAGCGCGGCCGGCGACGCGGACGATTCGGACGAGGCCCCGGACGATACGACCGAGACGGACTCGTCCGGAGACAGAGACGTTCCCGTCGAGACGAACGTCAGTCCCGACACGGCCGACGACAGCATCATCGCCGCGGAGATCGACATCGGCGACTCCGACATGCTGGGCGTCGACGCGATGCTGGCGATCGAGGCCGTCGAAGACTACTTCGAGGTGCTCGATGCCGCCCCACAGCGCGAGGCCGTCGAAGACGGGGAGTTCAGCGACACGTTCACCCTGTACCTCGACGCCGAAGACACCGGGACCGTCGACAACACGCTCTCCGGGATCGGCAAGATCGAGCGCGCGGAGACGGCGGACGTGACCGACGCACTCAGCGAGAAAAGTGGGAGCACTAGCGACGAGACCGAACACAAGGTCGACGAGATCAAGTCCGTCCGCGTCGACGTCGACCAGCTCGACGATCTCCACGGACTCGTCGAACAGCTGGTGACCAGCCGAATCAAGCTCCGCCGTGCCGTCGAGCAAGACGACCTCGACGGGGCCGGCGAGAACCTCAACGAGCTGGACAAAATCACGGCGAACCTCCAGAACACCGTGATGGACATGCGTCTGATCCCGCTGAAGAAGGTCGTCGGGAAGTTCCCGCGGCTGGTTCGGGACCTCTCGCGGGATCTGGGTAAGGAGGTCGACTTCGAGATCGAGGGCGAAGACATCGAACTCGACCGGACGATCCTCACGGAGATCTCCGACCCGCTGATGCACATCCTGCGCAACTCCGTCGACCACGGCATCGAGCCACCGGAGGTCCGCGAGGAGAAGGGCAAGCCACGCACGGGCACGGTCGAACTCAGGGCCTCTCGCGAGCGCGATCACGTCATCATCCAGGTCGAGGACGACGGGGCCGGTCTCGACGTCGAGGCGATCAGAGACAAGGCCATCGAGAAAGGCGTCCGCTCGCCCGAGGAGCTTGAGGCGATGGACGACTCCTCGATCTACGACCTGGTCTTTCACCCCGGCTTCTCGACGGCCGACCAGGTCACCGACACGAGCGGCCGCGGCGTCGGCATGGACGTGGTCCACGACACCGTCACACAGCTGGATGGCTCGGTCAACGTCGAGTCGACGCCGGGGGAGGGGACGACGGTGTCGCTTCGCCTGCCGGTGACGATGGCGATCGTCAAGGTGCTGTTCGTCGAGGTCGGCGACGAGGAGTACGGGATCCCGCTGAAGAACGTCGACGAGATCACCCGGGCCGACGACCGCAAGCAGGTCAACGGCAAGGACGTGATCAAGCACAACGACGAGATCTATCCGATCATCCAGCTGGGCGAGACGTTCGACGCGCCCGGCGAGACCGCCAACGGCGACGGGATGCTCGTCCGCGTCCGGGAGTCCGAGCGCCAGGTCGCGCTACACTGTGACTCGGTCAACAGCCAGGAGGAAGTCGTCGTCAAGCCGCTGGAGGGGATTCTCAGCGGGACGCCCGGCCTGTCCGGGACCGCGGTGCTCGGCGACGGAAACATCGTCCACATCCTCGACGTGGTGACGCTATGAGGGCAGTTCGATGAGCCAGGGCGACCAGCGGCAGTTTCAGGAGCTACTGGAGTTCATCGGTGCCGAGATGGACTTCGAGTCTGGGTTCTACAACGACGCGTACCTCGATCGCCGCATCACCGCCCGGATGCGCCGGACCGACATCGACAGCTACCGCGAGTACCGGCGGCAACTGGAGCGAGACGACGACGAGCGAGCGGCGCTGCTCGACTCGCTGTCGATCAACGTCACGGGCTTCTTTCGCAACCCAGAGGCCTGGGAGAGCCTCCGGAGCGTCCTCCGGGACCTGACCGACCAGCACCGCCGCGTGAACCTCTGGAGTGCGCCCTGTGCCGACGGTCGAGAGCCCTACTCCGCGGCGATGCTCGCGCTGGACGACCCGCAGGTCGACGACCGCTCGGTCTCGATACTGGGGACCGACATCAACGAGGACATCCTCCGGGAGGCGCGCGAGGGCACCTACGAGACCTCACACACCACGGACATCGCAGACGAGCTCGCCCCCCTCGACGACTACAGCGAGTACATCGAGCGCGACGGCGACTCGTTTCGCATCCGAAAGCGGGTCAGCGACATGGTCGAGTTCGAGCAACACGACCTCATCCGCGGCGCGTCGAAGCGGGACTTCGACCTCGTGTTCTGTCGGAACCTCCTGATCTACATCGACGGCGAGTACAAGGTGCCGATCTTCGAGACGATCGAGGAATCGCTGCGTGAGGGTGGCTACCTGATGATCGGCATGACAGAGACGCTGCCGACCGCCTGCCGAGACAGCTTCGAGGCGGTCGACAAGCAACACCGCATCTACCGGAAGGTATGAGCCTCTACCAGCTGGAACGAGACGGCGAGGTACAGGAGATCATCCGGACGCTCCGGGAGTCGGACAACCCGAAGGTCAGAGCGCGGGCGGCGGAGCTACTCGGGAACTTCCCGAACCACGACGACCGGCGAGACGTAGTCAACGCCCTCGTCGAGGCGGCACAGGGCGAGGACAGTCGGATCGCCGCGACGGCCGTCGACTCGCTGGACGAGCTGGGCGGAGACGCGATCGAGCAGCTGATCGCCGACATGGCCGGCGTCGACTTCGGCGACGACGGGGCCGAGTGGGTCCGCGCGAAGGCGTTCACGCAGGCCCTCGACGCGGACGTGCCCGAACTCAGGATGGCGGCGGCCAACGGCCTCGGCCAGCTCGAACAGGCAGATACGGTCGGTCCGCTGTCGAACCGCTTCGACGACGACGACCCGCGCGTTCGGGTGCGGGCCGCGCGGGCCTGCGGGAAGATCGGCGATCCACGGGCGGTCGATCCGCTCGAATCCCTGCTCCGGGATCCGAAGGCAGCCGTCCGCAGGGAGGCCGCCGACGCGCTGGGCTCGATCGGGAACCGACAGGCCCTACAGGCGCTGCTACCCCTGTACGAGGACGACAACGAGCGCGTCCGACAGATCGCCGTCGGAGCCTTCGGCAACTTCGGTAACGACCGGCCGGTCGACTACCTCGTCGAGTCGCTCACCGACGAGTCCTCCGGCGTCCGCCAGACCGCCGTCTACTCGCTGATCGAACTGCTCTCGAACGTCCCGACAGAGCAGAGCCACGAGATCCGAGACACCGTCGTCGAGCGACTCTCCTCGACCGACGACCGCAGCGTGGTCGTGCCGCTGGTCGAGATCCTCGAAGAGAGCACACAGAACGCCCAGCGGCGCAACACCGCGTGGCTGCTGGGCCGGGTCACCGGCGAGCAAGAGCGCGTCCGCGTCATCGAGTCGCTGATCGACGCGCTACACGAGGACGATCAGATGCTCCGGCAGTTCGCCGCGACCAGCTTGGCCGAGATCGACGGCGACGACGTGGAGCGGCGGCTCCTGTCGATCGTCGAGGACGAGCAGGTCGACCCCGACGTGCGCGCACAGGCGATCTTCACGCTCGGGAAGGTCGGGAGCGAGCGCTCGCGCAAGACCCTGGACCGAATCATCGATCAGACCGAGAACGAGACGATCCGCAAGCGAGCGTTCTCGGCGATCTCCAAGCTCGGCGGCCGACGATGAACGAGAGGGCTTCGTCTCGAACGCGGAGATCGACAGACCGATACTGGCCGAAGACGACGGGAGAGACGGGATGAGCGACGGCGAACAGAAGCTGGCCGACGCCAAGGGGAAGTTCGTCCAGGTCGTCGAGGACGGCCGCAAGCGCAACGACATCGACTGGCGAGCGGGCCGGATCATCCTCTCGAACAAGCGACTGGTACTCGTCAGCAACGAGGGCAAGCGGACCATCCCGCTCTCGAAGATCACCTCGATCACGGGCCGGGACAACGTCAACAAGGCCATCGCGAAGGTGTCGGGCTATCTCTCCTTGCAGGTCGGGTCGAACGTCACGCTGATCGCGCCGCAGGACATCGATGGGTTCGAGTCGAAGCTGTACAGCGCGCTGCTGGACCAGACCGTCGTCCTCGTGAAACACCCGGCCGTCGAGGGCGGCGTCGTCCAGGACACGGAGTGGGAGAAAGGACGGCTCAAGATCGACGGCGACAGCGTCGACCTCGCGATCGCGTCGGGGTCGTTCGTCGAACTGGAAGTCGAAGACGTGGGCAGCGCCGAACTCAAGACCAAGACCGTGACGGGCAAGCAGCGCCGCGTCGCCGAGATCGAACACACGGTCGAGGGGACCAGCGTCGAGACCCACGTCTCGGGCTCGAAGAGCGACGTGTCCGTGCTCGCGTCGTTCGTGCGACGGGGCGAGCAGGCCGGCGAGGTCGACGTGGAGCTCAGCAAGGAGGAAAACGAGGTCCTGATGGCGCTGTACACCGGCGTCTCTCCGTTCCAGATCCCCGACTTCGTCGGTATGGAGATCGGACAGGTCGAGGAGATTTACGACCGGCTCATCGAGTACGGCATTCTGGAGCCGGTCCGGACTCGCCGCGAGGTCCAGCTAGAGGCCCGTGGTCGCTCGATCGCTGGCGAAGCCGTCGACGATCAGTGACCGGCCGGCGGTCAGGAGTTCACGTCTTCGAGGTGTCGGCTCGCGACGACCTCGCCTTTGGGGGTGAGCTTCGGACCGTCGGACGAGTCCTGGACGAGCCCGTCTTCTTCGAGGTCTCGCAACAGCATCGTCACCGCGGAGCCGTCGGTGCCGACGATGTCTGCCAGTGGCATCCCGTCCATGTCCCCCGTCGAGTAGATGGCGACGAGGATCTCGGTCTTGTCGTCGGTGAGTTCGATGTCTTGCAGATCCTCCATGAGGTCGCTGTACTCGATGCGGAGGTAGCGACCCAGGATCGACATCTTGCGCGGCGACGCCATCGCGGCCATGGTCGTGACGGCAGTGCCGTCGATCATGTGCCGGAAAGTCAGCGTCGGGCGGTCGGAGCCGGAGATCTCGCGGGTCGTGCGCTGGAAGTCGGTGACGGTGGCCAGATCGACGACGAAAACGCCGTCCGACGACCGGAACTCGACAGAGCCGTCCGAGACGAACAGCTTCGCCGTCGAGAACGCGTCGTCGGTGACGCGCCCACCGACGCGTGCCCGCTCTTTGACGGTCGTCTCGGTGCCGTTGAGAATCGCCTTGAACAACACCGTCGAGAACTTCGAGATCTTGTCGTCGTCGCCCTCGACGACCGCGACGTGTCGACTGTCGTTTCGTTCGAAAGCGACGGTGACCGTCGAGTCGAAGAAGTCCCCCAGGTCCGGCGGCACGTGTCCGACCGCGACGTCGAAGATCGACGACAGCGGAATGGTGAATTTGTCGTTCTCGTTGGCCGCCAACACCAGTCGCTTCTGGCTCAGCAACACCCGCCCCTTGACCGGCTCGGTCGTCGCCATCACCTCCGCGTTGAAGTTGCCGACGAAATCAGCGATGACGGATTCCGACATTGATCACTCACCGAGTGCTACTGCGGGCAGAATCTTATGGGTTTCGAGCGAATATCATTCGAGAGAACGGAGAGTCGCCCCGCTGGCGGTCACTCGCCGAGATCGTCCGCGATACTGGCGAGAGAGTCGTCCGGGGAGTCCGTCGCCGTGTAGACGACGCGAGAGCCCGGCGTCCGCAGCCCGTAGGTGTACCCCGCGGTCACGACGTCGAGGTGGACCGAGCCACCGATCGCGCAGTCGCTGTCGGCGAACCACTCGACGAGCCGGTTCTCGCCGTCGCCCTCGCGGGCCAGTCGCCGATTGTCCGCGGCGTGCTGGAGCATCGGCTCGCCGTCCAGCGTCGTCTCGACGCGAGCGTGATACTGCTCGCCGTCGAGCACGCACTCGATCACGTCGCCCTCGGCCACGTCGAGGTCCGCCGGCAGCTCGATCCGCGGGCGATCGGTGCGGCCGACGGAAGCGACCTCGACGCGGCGGGTCTCGACGGCCTCGTGGTCGCTCGGGAGGCGATCTGCCACGTTACTCGTCGTCGCTCTCGCCCAGCAGGTCCGCGACGTCACCGCTGCCCCGTTCGGTGATCGTGGCGTTGATCTGGGCGGTCTCCTCGCTGACCTCGCGGCCGCGGATGGTGATGCGCTTGCGCTCGCCGTCGCGGGTGGGCTTGTAGCCGACGCCGCCGTCGGTGAGGATCGACTTCGTGCCGACGCCGCGCACGTCCGCTCGCATCGGTCGACCGGCCGTGTCAGAGCCGCCGGTCAGTTCGAGCGTGAAGCCGTCGAGACCGGCCGCACTGCCCTCGACCTCGTCGCCGAGTTCGCGGCCCATGAAGCGGTTCGCGTCCTGTCCGTCGACGTCTAGCTGGTAGGTCGTGCCTGTCTCCGGGTCCGAGAGCGCAACGGTGAATTCTGCCATATCCACCGATACTCGACGGCGCTTAAAAAGCGCGTCGGAACCGACTTTCGACGGGACTCGCGAGTGACACGGGGGAAGCCCCGTACGTGTGCGCCACGGACGGCGTGACGCTCGGACTGCCCGGCGGTGTCACTCCTCGGCGTCGACGATCGTGCTCACGCGGGCGTTCTCCTTGATCGCGACGCCGGCACCGCCGACGGTGATCGGAACGCGAGGGAGAGCGTCGACGTGCAGCGTCGGGTGGCTCAGCCCGCGTTCCAGCAGTTCGGTGCGCGGCTGGAGCGTGACCGTCGCCGCCCCCGTCAGGGACTCGTTGTACTCGATCAGGTACTGGCCGGCGCGAAGCTGCCACCACTCGTAGTCGTCCGCGGGATCGCGCTTGGCCGAGGTGTGCGGCGTCGTCTGGGCCGGTTCGAGTTCCCCGCCCCCGAAGTCGACTCGACCCGGCGCGACGATCTCGAAGACGTTCGACACGGTGAGATCGAACCCCGAGTCGGCTGTCTGGGTCGGTTCGTGGACGGCGTCCTCGACGTACTGCTCGTACATACGCGAGCCCTCGGCAGCCGAACAGAAAAGCGTCGGCCGTCTCAGCGCGATAGTGTTCAGATAAGCCGCTGTATTTTCTGAGTTGGGGCGTGTTTAGACGCTAGTAAGAGCGGCTAAATGTCTAACTTACTAGGGAGTGAAGCGGGAAGAGGAGTTTGTGTCCAGCAAACTCGCCCGCTTCACTGATCGGGTTGTCTCGCTTGCTCAAAAAGCCGTCGTC
>NZ_KB905378.1:382192-404974 GCF_000379085.1 Halomicrobium katesii DSM 19301
ATGATCGTGGCGTCGATGACCTCATGGAGGAGATCGATCACCTCTTCGTTCACTCAACAGCCGACGCTAACGTTCAAAGCTGAGTCGCTATAAGCAAGATTGTGCCTATATTCGAACTTAATGGGTGCTGCAGTTACATCATTGTCAGAGACATCTCTAAATTCATCATTAAGATGTACTGTGTGGTCTTTTGCAATATAATCCATGCTAGGAATCTTCATACTCGCAGCGATCCCATTGTTTGGGTCATAGTCTTCAAGTTCAACTTTCGGCCACTCTCCGTCTCGACCTCGCACTTCACTATGCGATATTCCAGCAGTGACAGTATCCTTATCCGAATCCTTTGCACTCCATTGGTTGGAATCTATGACGATACCACAGGCGTCATCAGCTTTGTGAGGATAGTGCCAGTTGCTTTCATCACCTCGTAGGTTTGCGTAGGCATCAACTTCATAGAGGATATCACCACGCTTACGGACATAAATATGGAAGGATGACTGATCTAAACTAATTTCTCTTTGTGTGCTAACGCCCCTATCTATATAATTATGTGAGCTATAATAATCGGATTCATGACTTTCGAGAAGTTCATCTACCTTCTTAAATTCCTCTTGGGCAACCAGCCGATCCATCTTTTTTTGTACATCCTCGTGACGACGTCGCTCTCCTGACTGGGCAGACGATATACCACACAATCCAGCTCCAAAAATAGCTGCACCTGCTGAAGTCATGAATTCTCTTCTGGAAGGGACAAATTCAGTTTGTCTTTTCATTGCAATTTCAATTAGGAAATAGGAGTGATATAAACTTTATGCTTGTCTGAAAAGATTAAGATATAGTATGAGAGATCATATCTAACAACTCAAATACTACATAGCCAGAGAGGCCGCTATCATAATGCAAAAATATATAAAATATAAAAATAGTATTAATACATGAACAACAATAGTATAAAGTACATCACGTGGATGTTGATATCCATTCAACTCACACTTCTTGCTGACCAGATCCCCGCTTCTGAGAGTGTATTCCTAACACTTGCCGCAGGTTCCATCACAGCGCTTGTCATAGCCACCCACCTAGTGGATGTTTCCAGATGACATCTGCCATTCATAGATGTATTTCGTTAAATGACGTGATCCACACACTAACACGCTCGCCCTGTCCCACGAAGTGGTGGTCCGCCGGCAGCGCTTCGACGGTACCGTCACGCTCGCGGGCGGCGTCGACCACGGGCCGCCAGTCGACGGTGTCGTCGCGCTCGCCGTAGCACACCTGGAGCGGGCAGTCGATGTCGCCGACGGCCGGCGGCGTCTCCGTGCCGTCGTCCAGTCGTGCCGGCGGCGCGAGCACCGAGACGGCGGCGGGCTGTGGGTCGGCTTCGGCCGCCGCGAGCAACGCGACGCCAGCGCCGAAACTGTAGCCAAAGAGCGCGACCGAGTCGAACCGCTCGCGGGCCCACTCCAGCGCCGCGAGACAGTCACGGCGCTCGCCGCGGCCCTCGTCCCACGGGCCGTAGTCGAAGCGGAGGCAGGCGACGCCACGATCCCCGAGCGCGTCGCTGACCGCCCGCAAGCGCCGGTCGCTACGAGAGCCGCCCATCTGGGGATGGGGCGGGCACGCGACGACGGCGCGGTCCGCACCAGAGCCGTCGAGGACGGCCCGCACGTCCCGTGGCCCCGGAATCGGAAGGCGTTCCACATTGTCCCTCTGGACAGACGGATGTAAGAATTTTAAGGCGCGCCCCCCGAACACGGGGTATGGGAATCCTCTCGCGCGCATCGTACGTCATCCGGTCGAAGCTGAACGCCGTCCTCAACAGCGCCGAGGACCCGAACGAGACGCTCGACTACTCCTACGAGCAACTGCGGGACGAACTCCAGGACGTGAAAGAAGGGATCGCCGACCTGACCACCCAGAAAAAGCGCCTGGAGATCCAGAAACGCAGACTCGAAGAGAACGTCGAGAATCACAACGAACAGGCCCGGCAGGCGATCGAGCAGGATCGCGAGGATCTGGCCCGGAAGGCCCTCGAAAAGAAAAAGCAGAAGATGAGCCAGATCGAGGAGCTCGACAGCCAGATCCAGCAGCTCCAGAGCCAGCAGGAGGGGCTCGTCGAACAGAAAGACCAGCTCCAGCAGCGCATCGAGCAGTTCAAGACCAAGAAAGAGACGATGAAGGCACGCTACGAGGCCGCCGAGGCCTCCAAGCGAGTCAACGAGGCGATGACGGGAGCCGGCGACGAGATGAAAGACGTGGGCCGTGCGATCGAGCGCGCGGAGGAACGCACCGAGAAGATGGAGGCCCGGTCCCAGGCGATGGACGAACTGCAAGACGAGGGCGTCTTCGAGGACGCGCTCAGCGACAAGGACCAGCTCGACCGCGAACTCGAAGAGATCCAGTCGAAAGGCGAGGTCGACGCCGAGCTCGACACGCTGAAAGCCGAGATGGGGAAAGGCGACGCCGACGAGACGACCGACGAGAGCGCAGACGCCGAGGTCACGACCGACGACCTCGAAGCCGAGCTGGCGGGCGGCAACGGCGAGGGCGACGTGGAGACGCCCGAAGTCTCCGACAGCGAAGTCGAGAGCGAGCTCGAAGACCTCAAAGAAGACGAACAGTCGTAGGACTCACTACCGAGCGCCACCGGCCGGAGCCACGCCGTCCGTCGCCCCGATCGGTTCTATAAGGGCGTGGCCTTCGAACGGACAGCTATGCCAGCCGCCGACAGCGACATCGGTGCCGGGACGATGCGAGAACGCGCCCAAGAGAGCCGGTGGAAGCTCTGGCTGTTGCTCGGCGCGGATCGGCGCGTGGTGGCGGCGCTCGCGCTCCTGTCGGTCTTCGTCGCGCTCGTGGGACTGAGTCAGGTCGTCGGGACCGACCTGCGGGCGGCCATGGGCAGCTCAGATCCCGTCGAGACGCTGTTCCAGGGACTGTTGACGGCGATCATCACCGGCGTCACGCTCGTCGTGACGCTCTCTCAGCTGGTGCTGTCACAGGAACTCGGGGCGCTGGGGGACCAACAGGAACGGATGGACGGTGCCATGTCGTTCCGGCGGTCGGTCGAATCGGTCGTCGACAGCGACGTGACGCCCCCGGATCCGGCGAGCTTTCTCCGGTCGCTCGTCGCGGCGGTCGGTCGCCAGGCCGCGACACTACAGACGGCGGTCGACGAAAGCGGCGACGAGCGACTGCGGTCGTTCGCCGACGACCTCCTCGCGGACGCCGACGCCGTCGGGGACGACCTCGACGGCTCCCAGTTCGGTACCTTCGAGGTCGTGTTCGCCGCACTGAACTTCAACTACGCGAGCAAGATCTACGAGGCACGCCGGCTGAGGGCGGCCGACGCGACCGGCGACGACGCTGCCGAGGCGCTCGACGACCTCGTCGAGACGCTGACCCTCTTCGGGCCGGCCCGCGAGCACGTCAAGACGCTGTACTTCCAGTGGGAACTGATCGAGCTCTCGCGGGCGATCGCGTACGCCGCCGTCCCGGCGCTGATCGTCTCGGCCGGCATGATCCTCTACGGCGGACAGGCGGCCGTCGTGCAGGGAGCCGTCCTCGGCGTCGACAGCGTCGTCTGGCTGGTCAGCGCCGCGACGACGATCGCGCTGGTCCCGTTCGTCGTCCTGCTGGCCTACATTCTGCGGATCGTCACCGTTGCGAAGCGGACGCTGTCGATCGGCCCGCTCGTCCTCAGAGACACCGTCCACTCCGGGGGCGACGAAAACGGAGACGCGTGACTACACGAGGTACGTGACGGCGGTGCGCTTCTGCTCGACCTCGCGTTCGAGGTGCTGCTCGAAGTCGGCCAGTTCGAGGTCTTTCTCCTCGCGTTCCTTGCGGTCCCGGACGGAGATGGTCCCGGCTGCCTCCTCGTCGTCGCCGATGATCATCATGTAGGGCACCTTGTCGTCGTGGGCGACCTGGATCTTCTTGCCGACCGTCCACGAGCGGTCCTCGATCTCGACGCGGAAGTCGTCGAGCTCCGCCGCGATCTCCTCGCAGTAGTCGATGTTGTCGTCGCTGACCGGGAGGATGCGGACCTGCTCGGGCGCGAGCCACGGCGGGAACTTCCCGTTGTAGTGCTCGATGAGCACCATGAAGAACCGCTCGTAGCTGCCATAGAGCGCGCGGTGGATCATCACCGGGCGGTGGTCTTCGTTGTCCTCGCCAGTGTAGGTCAGATCGAACCGGTCGGGCATGTTGAAGTCCAACTGGACGGTCGGGCCGTCCCAGTGGCGACCAAGCGCGTCCTCGAAGGCGAAGTCGATCTTCGGGCCGTAGAACGCGCCGTCGCCCTCTTCGACGACGTAGTCGATGCCCTCTTGCTCTAACACCGCTTCGAGCTGGGACTCTGCCTTCTCCCAGATCTCGTCGCTGCCGGTGGACTTCTCGGGGCGGGTGGCGAACTGGACCGTGTAATCCAGCGAGAAGGTGTCGAGGATGTCGAGGATGATGTCCATGATCGACAGGACCTCCGCCTCGATCTGGTCGGGCCGGACGAACAGGTGGCCGTCGTCGATCGTGAAGGACCACGTCCGCGAGAGCCCAGATAGCTCGCCGCGCTGTTCCTTGCGGTAGACCTTGCCGTCCTCGAAGTAGCGGATCGGCAGGTCCCGATAGGACCAGGACTGCTGGTCGAAGATCGTCGCGTGGCCCGGACAGTTCATCGGCTTGAGGCCGTACTCCTCGTCGTTGACGTCCAGCAGGAACATGTCGTCGACGTAGTTGTCGTAGTGGCCCGACTTCTTCCACAGCTCGGTGCGGAAGACGTGGGGCGTCTCGACCTCGTCGTAGCCGGCCTCGCGGTTCAGATCGGCGACGTACTCGGAGAGTTCGTTGAGGACCGTCTTCCCGTTGGGTTCGTACAGCGGGAGTCCCGGCCCCGTCGTCTCGTCGATGGAGAACAGGTCCATCTCCTGGCCGATCTTGCGGTGGTCGCGCTCCTTTGCCTTCCGGCGGCGTTCCATGTACTCGTCGAGCTCCTCCTCGGTCGGGAACGCGGTGCCGTACACCCGCGTGAGGGTGTCGTTGTCCTCGTCGCCGCGCCAGTAGGATGCCGACATCTCCAGCAGCGCGAAGCCGCCGATCTCGCCGGTCGACTCGACGTGGGGGCCCTGACAGAGGTCGTAAAACTCGCCCTGTTCGTAGAACGAGACGGGGTCCTCGCCGGCCGCCTCCGTCTCCAGGATCTCCTGCTTGTACTCGTTGTCCTCGTAGCGATCGAGCGCCGCCTCGCGGTCGAGCATGACGCGTTCGATGTCGAGGTCCTCCGCGATGATCTCGTGGGCCTCTTCCTCGATGTCTTCGAGGTCGTCCTCGTCGAGGTCGACGCCGGTCACGTCGTAGTAGAAGCCGTCGTCGGTCCACGGTCCCAGTGTCAGCTCCGCCTCCGGGTACAGTCGCTGGAGCGCCTGTGCGAAGACGTGTGCCGCCGAGTGGCGAAGCACGTCGACGTACTCGTCGGCCCCGTCTGTGACGATTTCGAGATCTGCATCGTCGGGCAGCGGGGTGCGTTTGTCGACGAGCTCACCGTCGACGACGCCGGCGACCGTGTCCGAGCCGAGACCCGGGCCGATCTCGTAGGCGGCGTCCTCGACGGTGGCCCCGGCATCGAGTTCGAGGGGGGAGCCATCCGGTAGCGTGACCGTGACCGTGCTCATGGACGGCACAAAACGGCACGGTGGGATAAGTGTATTGAGACGGAGTGGCTCAGTCGCTCCTCACTTGATCCAGTCAGGAGTCAGTGTCACCGCCACGACGGGGCCACACATATTGGGGAGGCCGACGAACGGGGGAACGATGGAGACGTACGACGACATTTTGCTGCCGACCGACGGAAGCAAGGGCACCGAAGAGACCGTTGGCCACGCGCTCACGCTGGCCCGGAACCACGACGCGACGCTGCACGTCCTGTACGTGGTCGACCGTCGGCGCTTCCTCGCGGCCGACAAGGAGACCCAGGACGACGTGATCGAGGCGCTGCGCGAACAGGGCGAGGTCGCGATCGACGACGTGACAGTCACCGCCGAGGACGCCGGGGTGACGGTCGAGACCGCGATGGAGGAGGGGATTCCGCACAAGACGATTCAGAAGTACGCGACGAACAACGACATCGACGTGGTCGCGATGGGGACCCACGGCCAGACGGGTCGTGATCGGGTCGCTACGCTCGGCAGCGTCACCGAACGCGTCTTGAAAGGCGTCGACGTGCCGGTGCTGGTCGTCAACATCGAGTGACCGATTTTGCCGCCCACAGGTGCCGGACCTGCACAGAGACAGCCAACGGCAGGGGGCGATATCGGCCGGTGAACGGAGAACAAGGTTAATGTGTCCGCCTCGGCAAGTTCTTGTTACCAACCGTATACGTCGGTGGTGACCGGTGGTGGACAGGCGAACGCTCACGCGTCGCGGTGCGCTGGCCCTCATGGGGAGCGGCGGCGCTCTCCTCGCGGGACAGACGCTCGGGCTGGCGAAGTCGACGGCGAATCGACAGACCTCCGTCGACGTCGTTTCCGACTCCGACGCGTTGCTCGGTATCGAGGGCACGTCGGGCTGTGGCGGCGGGCTCTCGCTCACGAACAACGGCCAGAACCAGTTCGTCGTCGAGATCGAGACCGACGCTATCGACGTGCTGCATCCGCGAACGGAACGACGGCGCAAGCGGGTCCAGTTCCCGCTGCCGCCGGGGTCCGACAACACCGTCGACGTGCAGTTCGCCCCGGCCGATGGCACCGCCGACGAGGTGCGAATTAGCGCGACGGGACAAGGCACGGAAGTCGATCTGACGCGACGGGTGACGACGCCACCGCTCGGTGAAGGACGGTATCGGCTCTCACCAGTGCATTCTGGTCTGTATCTGGGATACGACTCCGGCTGGTGGGGAGACGGCAGAGTCGAGCAAGTCGGTTACTCGACTTCGTGGATATTTACCCCGACCGACGACGGCTGTGCGTACACGATAGAGCACTATTGGCGTGACGGCGTCATCACGCCTGAGAACCGCGACAGCAGCGGGTCTGAGCTGATACTCGAATCTCCGGACGGAACGGAGTACCAGCGGTGGAACGTCGTGCCGATACCGAACGCACCAGACCAGTATCGGATCGAAAACGAGGGGAGCGGATACGTCATCGACATCGAGGGCGGTGATACCGAATCGGGCGGGGCGGCAATCCAGTGGTCCTGGAAAGGGTCGAATCCGAGCGTGAAAAACCAGTTCTGGAAGATAACACAGGTGTGAGCGCCGGAGACAGCGCGTCGACTCAGCTGTCGTCGTCTCTCGCCGAGTCCGGGCCGTCTTCGCCGACGGAGTCGGTCGCCCCGTTCGAGCCGTCACTCACCGACTCCGTCGAGCCGGTCGTCGAGGCTCGGGGCTCGTAGCAGTACCGCACCCGATCGACGAGTACCACGAACCGGCCGTCGTCGCCGTCCTCGATCACGCGGCGGTCGCTGTCGATCGCCACGTCAACCAGATCCTCCAGCGAGTCGACGGTGACGACGCGTTCGTCGTCGGCCGGTTCGGGGACGCGGCCGACCGAGATCCACTCGTCGAAGCGGTCGCGCGTCCGTTCGGTCCGTATCGCTGCGACCGTCTCGGGTGGGACGGCCAGCCGATCGCGGCGGTCGGCGACGACCAGTCCCGCCGCGGCGAGCAGCGAGAGGGCCGCGAACGCCCCGCCGCCGTAGATTCGGGCGCTGTTCTGCTCGACGGGGACGGAGACGGTCTCCGTGCTGATCGGCTCGTCTCGCGCACCCGTCGTGTTCGCCGCGACCGCGTACGTGGCGGTGGCCGGTCGGATCGTCAGTCGCTCGGTCCGGCTCCGTTCGAGTCGCTCTCCGTCCACGATCGTCGTCACGTTCGTGGTGACGAGGACGAACAGCTCGATGCGTCCCGGCGTCCCACCGAGTTCGCGCTCGATCTGCCTGGTCTCGTTGCGCTGCCGGGAGACGTTCACCCGAAAGCTCGTGCGTGCGCTCTCGCCGGGTGCGATCGTCGTCTCCGCCGAGGCCAGCGAGTCGGTGACGCGCCAGAACTCGGTGCGGTCGTCGCCGGTCCCGCCGACCGAGCGCTTGACCAGCTGTACGTCCGTCGCGACGGTCGCCGCCCCGGGAGCGCCCTCGTGTCGGAACCGGTGCTCGCCGGCCAGTGCCGGCGTCACGCGAAACAGGTACGCCGATCGGTTCCGGAGGATCGTGCCCGACTCGAAGGCCCGCGTCGAGCGCTCGACGGTGGCCTGGTGGGCGAACGAGCTGTCGGTCGTCCACGAGGCAGTGACGCGTTGCTCGGTCGTCGTGTCGGGCGCGCTGTACTCGGCGTAGGCGACGAACCCACCGGCCCCGGCCAGCACCAGACAGACGACCACCGCGATCGCGAGATGCTGTGCGATCAGGTGACGCGCTCGCAGTACCGACGCCGAACCGTCGCCCGTTCCCATTGCACGCTACTGTCTGGGCCACTACCAAAGACGTGACGGTCATACTGCCGGCTGTAACTGTGTCACGAGATTCGCGACCACGGGGTCGCGGAATGCTGTGCAGACGTACAGCCGGCAGTATCAGGATGACGACCGGCCCGACGGTTGCTTTCGCCCAAACATCACCGTTTTAATAGTACCATCACGCCGCCTTATTGCGGGTGTGACAACGACAAACACGCAATAGACGGTATGAAACGCTGGATATCTCGACTTCAGGAATCGAAAGACGCGCAAGCTATTTATGAATGGGTGAACATGTTACGATAACCACCTTGGTGGGTGGTCGTGAACTATGAATCGACGGAACCTACTCATCGGCATTGGCACAGCGGCAGTTGGAAGCGGCGCAGTCCTGGGCAGCGGTGCCCTGACAACGGTCGAAGCGGACCGAACGGTCGACGTCACCACCACCGGTGACGCGACCGGTCTGATCGGTCTCGCAGGAGACGGCACCTACGTCACGAACGACAACAGCGACACGCTGACCATCAACATCGGTGAGGCACTCGGTGCGAGTAGTGGTGGCGGTGCAGAGGGGCTGAACGACGACGCGACGACGATCATCGACTCCGTCGTCACGATCACGAACAACTCCGCGACCGACGTGGACATCCAGCTGAACGGGCCCTCGGGCGGTTCCGCCGGTGACAGCGCGACGATCGGTATCGGTACCGTCGGCGATCTCGACGCGATCGTGACGTTCGACCTCGATGGTACACAGAACCCGCTGACCGGCGGATCCTCGGGCAGCAGCGGAGGCTCGCTCGACCTCAAAGCGACGGTCAAGGCCGGCAAAGAAGTGCCGGACTCCCCCAGCACCGACGGAAACGGATCGCTCGTGATCGTCGCCAACGAGAACTGAGCTCGGTCTCCCGCCAGACAGACGACGCGGCCGTAGCGACTGCCCAGCCGACGGCAAAACGAGCTCGACGAATGATAAGGTAACGAGATGGACACTCACCGGTCGCTGTTCCTCGCACTCCTGGTAGTCGGCGCTTTCGCTATCGCCACGACCACTGGTGCGTTCGCAACCAGTGACGAGGCCGTGCGCGGCGTCTACCTCGATTCCGCTGACACGGCCAACGGAGCGCAGTACGCCGAGATCGGACCGGACGGGCAGCTTCGCGTCGAGATCTCGAACCTGAGTCCGGACTCGCGAACCGTCGTCGACGACGTGTTCGTCCTCGGCACCGATCTGGCGGAGGCCAGCGTCTGGATCGAAGACGACCGTTCTGCCGTCGATTTCTACCGGATGGACACCGGCGCGTCCGTCGAAGACGAGACCGATCCGGTGACGCTCACCGACGGCGAATCCGTGCGCGTCGGGTTCGCCGTCGAGAGCGGAGCGCCCGGCGTCGTCATGGAGTCGATCACGCTCCGCGCCGAGATCCCCGACGAGACCAGCGAAGGCGGGACCGGCGGCGGAGGTACTGGCGGTGGCGGAACGGGCGGCAGTGGAACGGGCGGCGGTGACACTGGCGGACCGCCAGTCTCGACCGCGACGCCGACGGATACCTCGACGCCGACCGAGACCACGGGCAGCAACGCGACCGACACCGCGACGCCGACGGAGTCGACGGGCGACGGCACCGCCACTCCCGGAACCGCGACGCCCACGCCGACCCGGACCGAGGTCGGTGGCGGCGGCCAGCCGACGGACGCGTCGACGGCGGGGATCGAAGTGGTCGGCCTGACGACCGACCCCGAGTCGCCGACCGTCGGCGAGACGATCACGGTGACGGCGACCGCCGAGAACCACGGGACCGACACCGCGACGACGACGGTCGAGATTCGCGGCGGTGGCGGCGTCATCGCGTCCGAGACGGTGACGCTGGAACCGGGCGAACGGACGACCGTCAGCGGCACCGTTAGCTTCGACGAGCCGGGATCGTACGAGATTCAGGGCCACAACGAGTCCGTGACGGTCACGGTCGGCGAGCAGAGCCAGTCGCCACTGGAGATCGGTGGCTTCGCGCCGGTGCTCCTGGGCGGACTGGTGGTGCTGGCCGCGGGTCTCCTCGCGTTCGTCCTGTGGCGGTCCGACGAGCACGACTTCGTCGTCGCCCTCGCCGACGAGAGCCCGGCGACGCTCGAACTCCTCGGCGGCGAGTCCGCCTCGGTCGGCGAGACCGAGGGCGGGAGGACGATACTGGGCTACGACGTGGCCGACGACGAGACCGTGACGCTCGATCCCGCGTTTACCGTCAGAAACGCGGGATCGAGCCCGGCGAGCGTACGGATCGTCGCCGTCGACGAAGAGGGAGCGCCCGTCACGGACGGCGTGGCCGTCCAGAGCACCGACGGCGTCGACGTGACCGACTTCCCCGACGACGATACGTCGTCCCACGCAATCGCGGCCGGTGGTTCCCTCGCCGTCCGGCTGGTGCTCGAAGCCGACGCCGTCGAGGCGATCGCGACCCTCCACGTCGAGACGGACGACGAGCGCTAGTCGACTCTGGGACCAAATCCAATTTTCAGCTCTGATATTTTGGCGAGAACGCTCAAGCGTGAGACGGGCGCATCTCCGATCGAGCTCGTTATGAGCAATCGGAGCACCGTCGAGAGTTCTGGCCGGATCTCGCCACGCTGGAGTGGCTTCCACCCGACCGACATCGCGGTCCTGTTTTCAGTTCCGATAGTGCTGGGCCTGGTCTTTCTCCTGCCGCTGTCGACGCGGCAGTCGCTGGTCTTCGAGTACACGGAACCGACGTTACTGACGGCGGCGACTGCGCCGTTCGTCCACCTCAGTACGTCCCACCTCGCGGTCAACGTTCTGGGCTACTTCCTCGTCGTCCCGGTGGCGTACCTGCTGAGCGTCGCGAGCGGGCGTCGGAGCCGCTTTTTCGCGGCCTTCTTCACGTTCGTCCTGGTGTTCCCGGTCTTGCTGTCGTACCTCAATCTGGCGGTCGTTCGTCCGGCCGCCGGCACCGGCTTCTCCGGAGTGACGATGGCCTTCGTCGGCTACCTCCCGCTGGCACTGGCAGACCACCTCGAAGTCCACGCCGACGTGGGGCCCAGTGAGACGGTCGCACCGACCCTCTTCTTCCTGGGTATCGCACTCGTCGCGGGGCTGAGCGTCCAGTCGGTCCAGCGAGATCGGGCGACGGTGTGGCTGGGCACTGCCGGACTGATCCTGACCGCGATCCTGGCGGCGCTGCTGTACTGGCTCTCGGCCCCGGATCGTGTGACGGATGTCGTCCAGAAGCTCCGCGGGATCTCCTATCGGCCGGGCAACGCCGAGCTACTGGGCTTTTCGGGCGTCGTCTTCGTCTCGTTTTTCTTCGTCGCGTTCCCGCCGACGGCAGCGACGGGGACGACCGTGGTCAACGTCTACGTTCACCTGCTGGGGTACGCGCTGGGGTTCATCGCGACGTACACGACCGTCGAAGTCGGGACTCAGTTGCCGGGCGAGGACACGCCGATCTGACGGCCGAGAACGCTTTTGTCGCTCGGGCGTCTACGTCGCCCCGTGTCAGTTCGCGCGACCGTCGGGACCGCGCTCGAAGTCGCCGCGATCGTCGCCGTCGCGGCGCTGGTACTCGGGGCGATCCTCGGCCAGCCGATCCTGTTTTCGTACGTCGAGACGGGGAGCATGGAACCGACGATCGACACCGGCGACGGCTTCGTCGCGGTGCCGTCGATCCTCGCCGGAAGCGTCGACGAAGGTGACGTGATCGTCTACGAGGCCAGCGAGCTCCAGGGCGGTGGGCTGACCACCCACCGCGTCGTCGGCGAGACCGACGAGGGGTACATCACGAAGGGCGACGCCAACCCCTTTACCGACCAGGACGGTCCCGAGCCCCCGGTGACCGACGATCAGATCGTCGCCCACGCGCTCCAGATCGACGGCACGGTCGTCGTCATCCCGGCGCTCGGCGTCGGAGTCGGTGCGGTCCAGGACAGCATTCTCGCGCTGCAGTCCGGCTTCGCCGAGCTCGTCGGCTTCGGCGATTCGCTGGACCGGCAGGGCTCGGGTGTCCTCCTCTTTGCCGTGGGGTTCGTGCTGTTCGCCCTCACGCTCGTGGTCGACGACGAACGAAAGCGCAGCACTGATCGGTCGCGCGACCGCCCCGGACTGCTCGACGCGCGAACGGCGACGATACTGCTGGTGCTCGCAGTGCTGGTCCCGGCCAACGCCGCCATGCTCGCGGGCGGCGGAACGCAGGAGCTGGTCGTCGACGGCGACACCGTCGCCCAGAGCCCGGACATCGTCCCCGGCGACGACGCCACCTGGGAGATCGGTGTCGACAACTACGGACTGGTCCCGATCGTGCTCGTGTTCGAGGGAGAGAGTGCCGGCACCAGCGTCCTCGACGAGCAACTGACCGTGGGGCCCGGACAGGCCGCGACGCTGTCGGTGTCGGCGACCGCACCCGAACCGGGCGAGCAGACGGTCCTGTCGGTGACGGAGTATCGCTATCTCCACGTGCTGCCCGCCCCAGTCGTCGCCGCGCTCCACGAGCGACACCCGCTGCTCGCACTCGCCGCGGTCAACGCCGTGCTGGTGGGCGTCACGACGCTCGTGGTGAGTCGCGTCGTCGGGTTCCGGACCGTCAGGGTCCGCGAGGGCGGGAACGCGTCACTGGGGACCAGACTCCGCCGTCGGTGGGGATGACACTCCCGTCTGTGGCACCCACTGGATAGTCGCGACTCGGTGAACTGATCGGCCCGCAAGACTCTGGCCGAGACCCATATAGTTCGACCGACACTTTTTGCCGACCGCCTCCCTACACCGTGTATGGACAGTCGCGAGTACTCGTTCGAAGGGGAGACGCCGACGATCAACGGCTACGCACACGTCAGCAGCGACGCGACCGTCGTCGGCGACGTGCGTATCGAGGCCAACGCGAACGTCTGGCCCGGCGTCGTTCTCCGGGGAGACGTGGGGCCGGTCGAGGTGGGACGAGAGAGCGCCATCGGCGACAACGCCACGCTACACGCCTCGACGGTCGGCGAGAATGTGATGGTCGGACACGGGGCCGTGCTCAACGACGCGACCGTCGAGGACGGCGCGCTCGTCGGGTTCAACTCGACGGTCAGCGAGGCGACGATCGGCTCCGGTTCCATCGTCGCGATGGGGACGGTCGTGCCGCCGGGATACGACGTCCCCCCGGACTCGTTCGTCCGTGGGAGCCCCGCCTCCGTGACGCCGCTGTCCGAGACGACCATCGATCCCGAAGCCGTGTTCGAAGCCTTCTCGTCTGGCGACTACGCCAACCTCGCGGCCCGCCACGAGGAGCTGTTCGAGTAGCGCGGGACCGGCCGGGGCGAGCACGGATCGCGCAGACGCGAGTTCGGCGAGTCGCTCGCCGCCGCGAGGTCGATGTCTCGGCACTCTGACCCAAGAGGCACAACACTAATTCCCCCGGTCGCGCATACCACTGCCATGGACGACGTGGTCGACCTGGTGAGACGGTCGCTGTCGGGGGAGCGCGACGCGGAGTTTCGTGAACGGATCGCCGAGCAGGCCGACCAGCTGCGCGACGCGATCGAGGCGGGCGCGTTCGACAACGAGGACTTCGCGATCGGACTCGAAGTCGAGGTGTACGCGATCGACGCCGAGCCGGAACCCGTCGCGAACGACCCGGAGGCGGCGGCTCGGGCGAGCGAGGCGGCGCTGGACGACGACCTGAGCGGGGGGAGCGGCGGCCTCGGTTCGCTGGAGCCAGCCGGCGACCGGGACGACGACGCGCCGCTGGAACCGGACGACACCGGCGGGCAGGGCGAGGAGCCGTACATGGACCCCGACGACTGGGAGGGGCGACTCGCCGAGCTCCCGGAGTCGATCTTCGGGACCGCTGCGGCCAAGGAGCTGGGCGTCCACAACGCGGAGATCAACACCGATCCCGACGTGCTCGGTCCGACCGGGCTGGCGGTCCAGACGACCTCGATCGAGATGCGCATCAAGAAGGCCCGCGACGCGGCCCGCCAGGAGAACCGGACGCTCGTCCTCGACGCGATGTGGACGATCCCGCCAGCGGAGGGGAGCGTGTCGTACCTCTCGGGCGTCGAGGAACGCGACGGGATCGTCTTCGCCCGGAACATGCGACAGGATCCCCGCTACGTGGCGCTGGACAACGAGGCGCTGGCTCATGCCGGCGGCGAGATCGACTTCTCGGTGCCCGGCGCGAGTCACTCGTTCCCGACGATCCTCTTCGAGTCCCTGACCGCCTCGATCCAGCCACACCTCCAGATCCCCGACAGCGACGCGTTTCCGGCCTACTACAACGCGGCGATCCGGACGCTGGGGCCGATGGTCGCGCTGACGGCGAACTCGCCGCTCCTGCCGGCGGACATGTACGACGCGGTCGAGGACCCGCGGGCGCTGCTGGAAGACACCCACCACGAGCTGCGGATCGCCGCCTTCGAGCAGTCGGTCAACACCAGCGAGAACCCCAAGGTACGGGTCCCCAGCGACATCGAGACGACGACCGAGGTCGTCGACCGCGTCGTCGAGGACGACCTGTTCGCCCCGTTCCTCCGGGAGTGGATCGAGGAGGGCTCTCGGGGCGGACTCCACGACACCTACTGGGAGTTCGACCACAAGCGGGGGACCTACTGGCGGTGGCTGCGCTGCGTGATCGGGGGCGATCCCGTCGACGGAGCCGGTGACGAGCGGTCCCTGCGCATCGAGTATCGGCCGATCCCCACCCAGCCGACGGTCGCGGACACGATCGCCGTCCAGGTGCTGACGGCCGGCCTGCTCCGCGGGCTGGTCGTCGCCGACCATCCGCTCGCGGAACTCCCCTGGCAGGACGCAGAGGCGAGCTTCTACAGCGCCGCCCGCGAGGGGCCAGACGCCGACCTGGCCTGGGTGACCGCCGACGGCCAGCGCACGACCGACCACGACGCGATCTACGACGAGGTGTTCGAGTACGCCCGGCGGGGACTGGCGAGCCAGGACGTTCCCGAGAGTCAGATCGACGAGATGCTGGCACCGATCGAGCGGCGACGGGCACTCGGGACGACGCCGAGCCGGTGGAAGCTCGATCGGGTCGGCGAGTACCTCTCGGAGCACGACCTGCCCGACGCGATCTGTGAGGCCCAGCGCGACTACTACGAACTGAGCCGCGAGCACGACACGTTCGCCGACTGGCTGTGATACTGCCGGCTGTCCCTTCGTTCGGATATTCGCCACTCCGGGGTGGCAAAATCCGTGACAGATGTACAGCCGGTCGTACGAGCGACTGTCCGCCCTCGGCAGACGGCGTCTCTCTGACGGACGGCCCGACCGACAGTCTCAGCACCGGCGAGCGCCCGTCCCCCGCGTGACGCTCCCGAGGTCTGCGCGTCCGCCGTCGAGGGAAACGCCGGCGTACGGGTCTCTCGACAGGAGCGCCGCCCCGTCGAGGTCGGCGTACTCGACGAGCGGCGCGAGGTGCCAGGCCGGCGCGATCGACGCGTTCGATTCGAGCATACAGCCGAGCATCACGTCGAGCCCGTGTGCGTGCGCGGCGTGGATCTGTTCGACTGCGGGACGGACGCCGCCACACTTCATCAGCTTCACCGTCACGAGGTCGCAGGCGTCGGCCACGCGCGGCACGTCCGGGGCGGCGACACAGCTCTCGTCGGCACAGATCGGCAGCGACGTGGCGCTGGCGACCCGTTCCAGTCCGTCCAGATCGTCGGCCGCTACCGGTTGTTCGAGGAACTGCACGTCACGCTCGGCCAGCCAGCCGGCCCGCTCGATGGCTTCCGCGGGGCTCCACGCGCAGTTGGCGTCGACCCGCAGCGTCGCGTCGGGCGCGCCGCGCCGGACCGCTCGAATGCGACTCCGATCGTCGTCGGTCCCGACTTTCACTTTCAGCGTGTCGTAGCCGGCCGCTACCGCGCGCTCGGCTCGCTCGGCCATCGTCTCGGGGTCGGCGATGGCGACCGTGTACGAGGTTCGGGGGGCCGCCGCCGGATCGAGCCCCCACTGCCGATAGCAGGGGACGCAGAGGTCCCGCGCCGCCAGGTCCGCGAGCGCCGTCGAGACGGCCGCCCGGGCAGCAGCGGCGTCGAGAAGCCGTGTCGCGAGCGCGTTCGCGACCCGCTGGCCCGCGTGGGGATCGTCCCACGCTTCGACGACCGGGAGGAGATCTTCGAGGGCGTCACGGACCGAGGCCGCCGTCTCGCCGTAGTACTCGCTGGGCGCTGCGCCGCCCACGCCGGTAGTGCCTTCGTGTGTTATTTCGACCGTCACGACGGCTGCGGTCGTCGTGGTGCCACGCGCGATCCCGAACGGATCGTCAGTCGGCAGCTCGTGGCGCTGGAACGAGAGCCTCACGTCACCACCGCCAGGAGGTCCTCGTCGACGCCGAACCGGACCGGATCAGTCGCGGGAACGCCCAGCTCGTCGGCGTACGTCGAGACCGCACGATCGGCGGCCGCGGGCCGCAACGACTGCGTGTTGAGCGTGCCGGCGACGACGGGCGCGTCCGCGATCGGGGCAGCGACCGACTCGTAGAGGCCGGCGTACTCCGCGACCGGCGGAATCGCGGTGTCCTCGTACCCGTTGACCGCGGTCCGCCCCGCGACGTGACAGAGCACGAGCCGGTCCGGTCGCGCGCCGTGGAGGATGCTCGTCGTCACGCCGGAGTACGCTGGGTGTGCCAGTGCCCCCTGTCCCTCGACGATCAGCAGGTCGTGGTCCTCGGCCGCCGTTTCGACGAGTCGCTCGACGGCACCGGCGGCGAAGTCGGCGATCACTCGGTCGACGACGATCCCCCAGCCTTCGATCAGGACGCCGGTCTGCCCGGTCGGGACGACTGCGGTGTCGATCCCCAGTGCCCGGGCGGCGTCGCGAAGCTCGTAGCTGGCGGTCATCTTCCCCGACGAGCAGTCGGTCCCGACGGTCAGGACCACGTCGGCGTCGACCTCGCCCGCGGTCCCGTCGGCGACCGACAGGTCACTGGGCGGGTCGCGCAGATCCCGCAGTTCGCAGTCGTGCTGTTCGGCCAGCGTCGAAAGCTCCGGGTCGTCGGCCAGAAACGCGTGGAGCCCGGCGATCACGTCGCAGCCGCGTTCGATCGCCGTCCGAACGTCCGGCCGCCACGACTCGACGAACCCGCCGCCGATCGGTGCGATCCCGATCACCAGCGCGTCGACCGCCGGCGCGTCGTCCATGCGCTCGACGATCGGGGCGTCTTGCACCTCCGCCACGTGGTCGTTCACGCGGTCGCCAGCGGTGTCGCGGTCGATCACCGCCCGCACGTTCTGATCGCCGTAGCGCAACACGCCCACGGCCGTCTTCGCCCGTCCGGGGAACTGTCCGTGAGCGAGCAGTGCGATGTCCATAGGTCGTTCCTCGCACGCCCACCGAGTAAAACCTCGCCCGGCGGCCGACGGTCACAGCACCCGCAACCGGACGCGCCAGAACTCGTGGACGGCGTCCGCGAGCGCCGTCTCGGGCTCGCCGGTCGCGTCGACGGGCTGGGTCGCGTCGGCTCGGTCGGCGAACTTCGGGAGCAGGCTGCGCTCGCCGACGACGTAGAGGCGCTCGGCGTCGCGCTCCTCGATGGCGGCCAGACAGCGGTCGACGTGGGAGTCGATCTGGGCGTCCCGGAGGCGTTCGAAGCGCGCCTGCGAGAAGCCCCCCTTCGAGTGCTGGCTCTTGAGTTCGGAGTCGAAGCCGTGGAAGGCGGTCCGATCCCGACCCTCGTACTCGCCGAGCGCGAACAGGTCGGAGCGCACGAGCGCGACCGCGTACTCACCCGTCGGCTCGAACCACGTGCGATCGATCGCGAACCCGTCGCGCCACTCGGCGAACGGTTCGGGCGAGACGGGCGTCGAGAGGGTCGTCCCGACGAGACCAGCGTCGTCGACGACGAGCAGGCAGGGAGCGGCCCGTCGGACGAGCGGGGCGTCGTCGCCGACCGCGTCCCGGACGGCGGCGGGGAGGTCGTGTTCGTCGGCGACGTAGGCGGTCAGTGCCCCCTCCGGACCGGTCTCGACGGAGTCGAGCCGATCGAGGACAGCGCTCAGCCGATCGCCCGAGAGCGTCTCCTCACGGCGGAACTCGCCGCGTCCGGACCGGCCTTGCTGGCGCTGGACGCGGTCTTCGAGCTCGGTCACGCGGTCTTCGAGCCGGTTGACGCGCTCTTCGGCGTCCTGGCGGTCGCTGACGGCGTCTGCACGACGGTCCTGCTCGGCGTCGAGCTGGCGCTGGAGGTGGCGTTTCTCCTCCTCTAGCTCCTCGATGCGCCCTTTCAGCGATCGCCGGCCGAACAGCTCTTCGAGCATCGACTGAGACCGGAACGGCCTGACGTATAAACGTTCACACCGCGTCCAGCGCTCAGAACGCGGTCCCGGTCATCGAGAGGAGCTGTCGAGCCCGGTCGGCCTTCGCGAGCAGGACCTCCTGGAGCGTCGGTGGGTTTGCCACGTCGACCTCGGCGAGCACGTCCTCCGGCACGGCGAGCGTGTCGGCGGGCACCGTCTCGTCGCCCTCGACCGCGAGGTGACGGGTGCCGAGCTTGACGACGAGCGGACGGTCTGTCCGCTCTATGCCCTCGCCGTCGGTGTACAGCTGTCGGTTGACCAGCTCGTGTTGCTCGCGGCACATGGCCGGCGAGCCGTCCGCACTGGGCTCGACGTACAGTCGCCCCAGATAGTAGCCACGCGAGAATCGTTCGAACATACAGTACGATTCGTGGTATGTGTTACCATGATATAAACCCTCGCCGTGAACGGTATCACGTCGGGCAACCACGCCGCTGGCCGCGTCGTCCGACAGACCGCCCTCGCGCGCTCGCTCGGGCGGCGATAGCGGGTCGCACCGCTCGACGGGGCCGAATAAACGCTCTCGACGCCGCAGGGGCGTTCAAACAGCAGCGTAAACGGTTCATAGCCGACGCCTGCGCGCGCTGAACAGTGCGAACAGTGAGTATCGTTTTTTATGCACTCCCGACCACATGCAGGTGGACATGAACAGTCGGCAGGCCACATTCGTCGTCGTCCTCGCGGTCGTCGCCGTCGGCGTGGCGGCGCTTCCGGCGAGCGGGGCGAACGCGCAGGCCACCAACGAGACAGCCGAGAACGGGACCGAGGCGGACATGGGGGCACAGCTGACGGCCTTCATGCAGGCCAGCGCCGCCGAGACCAACGACACGGTCGAGTCGGGGATGTGGGCCGCCGGCTTCGAGCGGGCAAACGAGTCCGAGCAGGCGCGGCTGGCGACCGACAGGACGAGCGAGATCGAGCAGCGACTCCAGCGCCTCCAGGAGCGCAACCGGACGCTCACAGAGCGCTACGAGAACCGCTCGATCGAGGAAACCGAGTATCTGGTCCGGACCAGCCGACTCGCCGGCGAGATCAACGCGCTCCGGCACAGCGTCAACGACACCGCGACCGCAGCACGTACCGCGGGCGTCGACCCGGCGGGAATCGAACGGCTCCGAGGGCAGGCTCGAAACGTCACGACGAGCGACGTACCGGGCGTCGCTCGCGGTGTCGCGACCGGACGGGGGCCACCGGCAAGCGCCGGGCCACCGGACTTGATCGGCGACGGACAGGGGCCGCCAGACGAGGCCGGTCCGCCGTCGGACGACAACGCGACGCGAGGACCGGCCGCCAACGCGACGCGCGGGCCGGAAACCGGCGATCGAGGGCCCGCTAACGGGACCGCGGGCGACGGACCGGCGTCCGAGAGAGAACGACCCGGCGGTGGGCCGCCCGACGAGGCCAGCCCGGCAAACGGCGGCGCTGACAGGGGTGGGACGACAGACCCTAGGCGCGGGGGTGTGCAAAACGGGTCCGACGGTGGGACGGCGGACGGCGGCTCCGAAACGACAGACCAGTCCACAGCCACCGAGCCCGACGCGGGATCGACGGACGACACCGATCAGAGCACGAGCGACGACTCGAACCGGGGCGACGGCGAGTCGGCGAGCGGCGACGGCCCCAGCGACGACTCTGGCGCTGGGTCGTCCGGAAACGGACCATCTGACGACGGTCCGCCCGGGGGCGACTCCTCGGGAGAACCGCCGGACGACGCCCCTGGAAACGGCCAGTAATCCCCATCGGGCGAGGGGACACCCTTTTCCCCACTGGTAGCCTACCCCGGGGTGAATGGACTCCGCCGAGCTGCTCGATCTCCTCGGGAACGCGAACCGTCGTCGCATCTTGCGCCTGTTAGCACACAAACCCTGCTACGTGACCGAGATCAGCGAGTACATCGGCGTCAGCCCGAAAGCCGTCATCGACCACCTCCAGAAGCTCGAAGACGCGGGGCTCATCGAGAGCCGGACCGACGACCAGCGGCGCAAGTACTTCTCGATCGCGCGCAACCTCCGGCTGGAAGTCCGGGTCTCGCCCTACGAGTTCGGCACCAAGAGCGCGTACCCGACCCGCAGGGGCTTCGACATGAGCTCCTGTCGACACCTCACCATCGACGTGGGCGACGACGACGGCGACGACTTACAGTCACTCGCCAGCGACCTGGAGCGGCTCGAACAGCTCGAAAACGAGCTGTCGCTGGCCCAGCGCTGGGTCCAGGGCCAGGTGACCGACCTCCGAGAGCGCATCAGCGAGCGCATCGACGACGGCCGGGAAGACGGCCGCCTCTCCGCCGAGATCGTCAGCGCGCTCGCGAACGGCGTCCAGTCGGTCGAGCGAATCAGCGGCGAGGTCGAGGCCCCACCGGAACTCGTCGAGGACGCGCTGGCGTGGCTCGCCGAAGAGGGCATCGTCGAGCGCCACGCCGACGGCTGGCAACTCGCCGACTAGAGGTCCCGCGTCAGCCCGTCGCGGAGGTCACGGCCGGCGTAGTGGCCCACCAGCGCGGCCAGCCCGCCGGCGACGCCGCCCGCGACCGGTACGAGTCCGCCGGAGACGACCGAGAGCGTGATCGATCCCAGTACGGTCGTCAGGACGCCGACCAGTGCCCCGGCAGCGCCCGCCTCAGCGTACCGTGCATCGGTCGAGACCACGCCCAGTACGAACAGCACCGCCAGCACGCCGACAACGCCGCTCAGGGGTCCCAGCGGGAGCGCCCCGCCGACCACGAACGTCCCCACGAGCGCGCCCACGAGCTGGAGGGCGAAAGACGTGACCGAGAAGGCGTCGGCGGCGCGACCGCGGATCCCACCCGTGTCCGTGGCCTGTTCGGCCACCTCGGTCTCAGCGCTCTCGGTCCCGAAGTCGGTGAAGTCAGTGTCGAAGCCGCCGTCGAGTCCGCCGGCCTCGTCTGTGCCGCCGATCGACGCGTCCGTCTCGCCCACACCGACCTCGTCGACCGTCTTCTCCTCGATCGTCAGATCGTCGGTGCGCTCGCTCATACACCACACTGTGAGCGCCTGGGGTATGGGCCTTTCTCCCCCGTCGGCCGGTCGTGTTCAGATAAGAGATCAGTGCAGGCAGTCTGAAGCACCGAAAGGGCGAGTACAGTTGCGGGAACCCCGACGAAGGTGAGCCGAACGAAGAGAGGCGAACGTCGAGAGAGCTTGCTCTCTCGGAACAAGCACGCAAAGCGCGCACAGCGAGTCGTGGGACCGCAACTGTACGAGGGCTTTCGGTGTCTCCAACTCAGAAAATGCAGCGGCTTATCTGAACACTACCCGTCGGTACCCGTCCGCAATGAGCAACCGTCTTTGTCGGGGACTCACTACGATCGAGTGGCCGATGACGAGCGATTGCGGTTCCGAGTGTGGATGACCACCGCGCAGTGACGAACCCTATGAGTGCCGAGGCCAGCTTTCCGTCCGCACATTTCGAGAAAGACGTCAACGAACGTCAGAGAATCGCGTCTGTTACCGTCTGAGAGAGATCGTAACAACCAGCGACGATAGCTCGTCGCAACGTTCGGACAGAGAACGCTAAACGACCTAGAGAACGGGTCTGGCGAAAAGTCAGCGGAGACTCAGAGGGGACGGGGTTTGCCACCCACGCGACGTGGGACCCGACAAAACGCCGAGGGTGGGGCCATACGACCGATAGTGACACACTATTGAGCAAAATTTGAAACGAATAGCCCATCTTGAGGGTGTCATAGAAGTCTTCACACACTATGGTCGAGATTGTGATTGTTATAGAGCGTTACTAGCTTACTCAGCTTTGAACGTTAGCGTCGGCTGTTGAGTGAACGAAGAGGTGATCGATCTCCTCCATGAGGTCATCGACGCCACGATCATTGTTGTCTCGAACCCACGAGAGGAGGTTGTAAACGGCTTCTTTCAGGGAGTGCTCAAGGTTCGCTCGAAGCGATGACGCTTTCGAGCGAACCGTCCCCAAGGCGCTCGATTCGGGATCAAGACGAACGAGACTGTAGGCAGCCATCAGAAGGTGCCAGTGCCGACTGGCACCTTCGTCGGTCTGC
>NZ_KB905378.1:405074-853763 GCF_000379085.1 Halomicrobium katesii DSM 19301
GTTGCGCCGGTGAGAGCGACTCGAACTCGTCGAACACACGCATACACGACAAGAAGTCCGTAATCGGCATCATCCGTCTTCGCTACTGCCTATGTCACGCTCCAACTTCAACGTTCAAAGCTGAGTAGCTTAGAAAGCCGTGCACTTGGTGCACGGTGCGTTGAAATGTTCAGAGTGTACCTTTTCGTTTCCGAATTATGATTTCTCTCACTCGTTCAGCGTGATTTGACTCGGATTGAACGAACGCTGTGAGGATGGCCTCGACGATCTCGGAGCGGCTGGCTCCGAGATCGTCACACTCAGCAACTAATTCGTCCACTTCTTGTACGATCTCTTCGTCAACAGCAACGCCGAATTTCTCTTTGCCCATGTCTATAACCCACTAAAAATGGCGTGCACCAAGTGTACAGCGTTTTGAGGAAGTCAACGAAACCATGAGAACCGTTCTATGACACCCTCCATCTTTGTTTTAGGTCCTTGACGAAAATTATATATATAGTCCTAACGCAACGAAGAATGGATCAACAATGGGGGAAGATCCGGTAATACACAAACGAGTTGCGGGGAGTAGCCTACCACGTGTCACCAAGTCACGTGTCGCAAAGACGGGGGTACTGATCCTCTTTTTGACGGTTCTCGGCCTCGTTGCGGTACAGACGGCCGCCGCCCATGGAGCACCGTCGGATCCAATTGGCCAGGGGTTGGCCTGTTACGAGGAGGTCAAGAATGAGGGAGAGACAAACGAGATGTGTGAGTTTGCACGCGAGCAGAGCGGACAGGCAATCTACAACTGGCAGGGAATTCGCGACGGTGATGCGGGCGGCGATCACCAGGAGAACATCGATGACGGTGAACTCTGTAGTGCCGGAAGCGAAAGATACGCTCCGTACGATGAGCCAGGAGACTGGCCTTCGACGACGATCGAGCCCGGTACGCAGACGTTTACTCTCGATCTGACCGCGCCACACGAAGCCGAGTACTTCAGGTTCTACATGACCAAGGATGGATGGAATCCAGACACCGCGCTTGCGTGGGACGACCTAGAACAGATCCACGAAACGGGTCCAATGAGTCCCACTGAAACGACGGAGATCAGTGGTGTGGACGTCCCCGACCGCGATAACAAGGAACACGTCATCTACATGATCTGGCAGCGATCCGATTCGCCAGAAGCGTTCTATTCGTGCTCTTATGTTGACATTGCCGGCGCTGATGATGGCAACGATGACACGCCAGATCAGCCCGACACGCCAACTGACACGCCAGATCAGCCCGACACGCCAACTGACACGCCAGATCAGCCCGACACGCCAACTGACACGCCAGATCAGCCGGACGTGCCCGCGTGGGACTCCGGAGCCACGTACACGAGCGGCGACCAGGTGACCTACAACGGCAAAACGTGGGAGGCCAACTGGTGGACGCAGGGTGACGAACCCGGTTCCTCCGAGTGGGGTCCCTGGGAGCAGGTCTCAGGCGATGACACGCCAGATCAGCCCGACACGCCAACTGACACGCCAGATCAGCCCGACACGCCAACTGACACGCCAGATCAGCCCGACACGCCAGATCAGCCCGACACGCCCGATCAGCCGGACGTGCCCAAGTGGAATTCGAGTACGGCCTACACAAGTGGAGATCAGGTGAGCTATGACGGCGAAACGTGGGAAGCCAACTGGTGGACTCAGGGTGACGAACCCGGTAGCTCCCAGTGGGGGCCGTGGGAACGAGTAGAGTAGTGAGAAGGTAACATTTCCACCGGAAGAAGCGAATCGACTCCTTTTTTACAGTTGCTGGTCGGGCGGCGAGCGGAAAATCCTATGACTGACTGCCAGTCCCTGTGATTCACGACGGTATCAGCCAGACTTGTCTCTCGATGGATCGACGGTGCGTTCGACGCGTTTGAGCTCTGTTCTCCGGCGTGTGAAGCGGGCCGTCGTTCGTGTGCACAATCGTCCGCTGTGATCCAAATCGATGACGAGCAGTATTGGCTGTACGCCGCTGTCGATCCAGACACAGCTGACGGCTGACTCAGATCGTTCAGCTTTGCATGGAATCAGCGTATCTGAACACTACCTCGACGGGCAAGCAAACGCGGATTTAAGGAGGGCGCGGAGCAAACATGCGGTATGGCTGCTGGACTTTCCGACCGCGTTCGCGAAATCGCCGAGGCTCGGGGCCTTCCCGAGTCCGAGGTTTTCGAGCGCGCGCTCGAACGCGGTCTCGAAGATCTGTGGGAGGATCTCGCACTCGCACAGTACTTCGACGGAGAGCTCAACCGCGAGGAAACCATCGAACGCGTCGGTCGGACGAGGGTCGAGCGTGCCGAACGGGAGCGTGAGGTCGTCGAGGAAGACGTCGACTGGGGCCTGAACGCGTGACGCTCGCGGCCGTCTCGGATGCCGGGCCACTCATTCACCTCGCCGAAATCGACTCACTCGACCTACTGTCAGCGTTCGATAGGCTCCTGATTCCGGAGACGGTCTACGAGGAAGTCGAGACGGGTGGCGTTCCCGAGGGAGTATCCGAATTCTCGTACGAACTCGTCGAAGCAGACGAGACGAGAGTCACATCCGAAGAGCTGGATGCAGGAGAACGTGCGGCGTTAGCAGTCGCACAAGAGTGTGAAGTGGTGCTTCTGACGGACGACTTCGCTGCTCGGGAGGCTGCTTCCGACGCGGGCGTCGAAGTCCACGGTTCCATCGGAGTCGTCGCACTGGGATACGGCCGCGGATTACTGGACAGGAGCCAAGCGGCGTCACTCATGCGAAGACTCCAGCGTGAGACGAGTCTCTTCGTGACCGAGGCGGTCGTAGAGCGCGGCATCCGGATGCTTGACGAGCAGTAACGAAACGAGACGACTCTATAGCCGCGCTAAACACAGTCATCGTGGATAGATTGTGAGTCGTGAGTGCCGGTGCCACACTTCGGTGTCGAGACGGGGACCGCCGTCGTCCGGTCGACTGATACCGTCGACCGTCGCTTCGTGAGAGCCTTCGCCACCGTCGAGTGACGGCGTCGCTCACAGAGTTCTGTCACTGAATGCATAAAATAAATGCTGCCCCCCGTCCGACACACCGACAATGGTCCTCTCGGACGTTTTGCTCGCCCCTCTGGGACTGGCGGCCCTCCTCCTGGCAGTGCCGATCGTGGTGTTGTATCTCGTTCGCCCGGACCCACAGGAGCTCACACTGCCGACGTTCCGGTTTCTCGTCGCCGGTGAACGCCAGCAGTCGTCGACGCCGTTTCTGGAACGGATTTCACGGAGCCTCCTCCTGGTGTTGCAGGTGCTCGTCGTGCTCGTGCTCGCGGTCGGACTGGCGACGCCGTACGTCACCGTCTCCGAGCGGGCGACGGTCGAAGAGACGGTCGTCGTCGTCGATACGAGCGCGTCCATGCAGACCGAGGCCGACGGCGAGACACGCTTCCAGCGGGCCGTCGCGGCCGCCCGAGAGGCGGTGACGGGGTCGACCTCTGTCGTTACCACGACCGACGGGGGAGAGGTGCTGCTCCAGCGGGGCACGCCGACGACGGCTCGGGAGACGCTGGCGGGGCTCGACCCGACAGATGCACCGGGGACGCTCGGCGGCGCTGTCTCACAGGCCGCATCGCTCGCCGGTGAGAACGGCAGGATCGTCGTTCTGAGCGACTTCGCGGGCGAGGAGTGGACGACCGCAGTCACGACGGCGCGGGGACGGGGCCTCTCCGTCGACCTCCGGCAGTTCGACCGCGGCGGCGAGGGGAACGTCGGCTTCGTCGACCGCCGGTTCACCGGCTCGGAGGTGACGCTGTCGGTGAAAAACTACGGCGACTCGACCGTCACGCGGACCGTCCGGCTCGGCGACGCCCAGCGCGACCTGCAGCTCGGACCCGACGACGTCGGCTCGGTGACGATGCCGGTCCCGGCCGGCGGGAGCGAGGCCCGGCTCGGTCCGGGCGACAGCTTCCCGACGGACGACAGCGTCTACGTCGCCGCGCCGCCGGACGCGGCCGTCGACGTACTGGTGGTGACCAACGACCGGAACCGGTATCTCACCACCGCGCTGTCGGTGGTCGACGCGGTGAACGTGACGGTCAGGCAGCCGCCGACGACGATCCAGGCCGAGTACGACGTCATCCTGTACAGCAACGTCGACCCGAACGCGCTGTTGCCCGGCAACGTCGAAACCGGGCGCGAACTGGTCGAAGACGGTGGCGGCGTGGCGGTGCTGGCACAGGACGATCTCCCACAGCGGTACCGGGACCTCCTCCTCGTCGACCCCGGCGAGACCCGAACGGGCGCGACAGTGACGCGGACGGCACAGACACAGCTCACCCGCGGCATCGACTTCCAGCCCCCACAGGAGTACGTTGCGGGCTCGCTGCGCTCGGGCTCGGTCCAGGTGGGGCTGAGCGACGGGACGCCCCTGATCGCGACCGACGACCGAGACGGTGGCCGCGTCATGTACTACGGCTACATCGAGGATCGGTCCAGCTTCAAGTTCAACTATCAGTATCCCGTGTTCTGGAAGCGGGCAGTGTACTACCTCGCGGACAGGGAACCGCTGCCGGCCCTGAACCACGAGACCGGCGAGACGGTGCGGTTCGGAAACACCACCGTGGAGGGGCCGGACGGCCCCGTCACCGGCAACGCAGTCTCGCTCCAGCGAGCCGGCCACTATCGGAGCGAGAGCCGGCAGGAGAGCGCGTCGCTGCTGGACGAGAGCGAGTCGAACACCGCCGTCGAAGCGTTCGATCGGCGCACCGGGACGGCCGGGAACCTCACCCGGACCGAACGGCGGTCGGTGCCACAGCCGTTGACCGAGTACTTCGCACTGGGCGGGCTGGTGCTCGTGCTGGCCGAGATCGGCTATCTTCGCCGACGGGGTGATCTCTGATGAGAGTCTCCGCCACCATCGCGGACGGACTCACCGTCGGCGTCGAACACCTCTGGCCGCTGCTCGTCCTGCCGATCGCGGTCGGCGTCCTCGCGTCTCTGGTCCGGCGTGGGAGCGGCGGGCCCCGATCGGCCTCGAACCGGAGCCGTCGGCTCCTGCTGGCCAGTCGCGTACTCGTCGTCTGCCTGCTCGTCCTCGGGGCGATGGGACCGTACACCGTCCAGACCCGCGAGACGCCGGGCGAGCCGGGCGTGACACTGCTGACAGACGAATCCGCGAGCATGGGGATCTATCCGAACACGACCGACGAACTGGTACGGGACATCGAAGACGAGGGCGTCCCGGTGACGCGAGTGACGGTCGGCAGCGAGTCCGAGTCGCGGATCGGTGACGCCGTGGCGGCGAACCTCCGGGAGAACGGCACGATCGCCGTCGTTTCCGACGGTCGCGCCACGGCGGGCCGGAGCCTGTCGACAGCCGCCGCCGACGCCGACGCGCTCGACGCGACCGTCCACGGCGTCACGCCTCGGTCGCCACGCACCGAGCGAGCCGTGGCGATAGCTGGGCCATCGACTGTGAGCCGCGGCGTCCAGACCAAATACACCGTCTCGATGCGGGGTGTGAGCGTCTTCGAACCCGTGCCCGTGACGGTGACGATCGACGGCGAGACGGTCACTGAGGGCGAGCTTCGACCGGACGGAACGCTCACCGTCGATCACACGTTCGAGGAGCTGGGGGCACACCGCGTGACCGCGACGCTGTCTGGCGAGGACGAGTACGCCCGAAACGACGTGTTCTACAGGAGCGTCCGGGTCGTCGAACAGCCCGACGTGCTGTACGTCTCACGGGGCGAGTACCCCCTCCGGAACTACCTCGACTCGCTGTACAACGTCACGACGGTAGCGTCGGTTCCGTCGGCGCTCGACGACTACGCCGCCGTCGTCGTGCAGGACACGTCGGCGAGCGACGTGGGGAACGCCACCGCGCTCCAGGAGTTCGTCGTCAACGGCGGCGGGCTGGTCGTCGCAGGCGGTGACAACGCCTACGAGAACGGCGGCTACGAGACGTCGCCGATCGGCTCGATGCTCCCGGTCCAGGTCGGGAACGCGACCGGCGGCGAGTCGAACATCGCCGTCCTCGTCGACGTATCCAGTAGCGCCGAGAGCGGGCTCTCGATACAGAAGGCCGTCGCCCTGGACGTGCTCGATCAGCTCGGCGACGAGAACCGGGTCGGCGTCGTCGCATTCAACCACAACGCGTACCGCGTCTCGGAGCTGCGAACGCTCGGCCAGAACCGGGCGGAGACCGCCGAGAAGATACGGCAACTGGAGAGCGGCGGCGCGACGGACATCGCCGTCGGCCTCCAGGGGGCCGACGAGCTGCTGGGCGACCGCGAAGGGACGATCATCCTCCTCAGTGACGGCCAGGACCGCCTGGGCCCGCCAGCGGCCGTCGCAAACCAGCTGGGCCGCGAAGGGACGCGCGTCGTCTCGGTCGGGGTCGGCAAGCGCGTCGGCGTCCCGACGATGCGCCAGATTGCCGACGAGTCGGGGGGCTCGTACTTCGCCGCCGACGAGACCGAGCGGCTGCGACTCCTCTTTGGCGGCTCCTCGCGGCGCTACCGGGGAGAGAACCTCACCGTCGTCACCGAGGACACGTTCATCACTGCCGGCGTCGAGCTGACGGCCGATCCCGGTCGAGCCAACAACGTCCGCGTCAAGCCCGGGGCCGACTACCAGGTCGCTACTGCCGACGGGAAGCCGGCGATCGCCTCCTGGCGGTTCGGTCTCGGCCGCGTGGTCTCTCTGACCGCCTACGACTCGGACAACACGATGGGCGGTCTGCTCGACCGGCCGGACTCGCTGGTCGTCACGAAGTCGGTCAACTACGCCGTGGGCGATCCCACGCGTACGCAGACCGGCGTCACGTCGGTCGACGACGCCCGCGTGGGGCGGCCGACGACACTGACCTACCAGGGCGACAGCCGCCCGGACGCGGCGAACGTGTCCGTCCGACAGGTGGGCGATGGTCGGTATCGCGGCGAGTTCACGCCCCGGAACGCGGGGTATCAGACGGTGCTCGACACCGAGTACGCGGCCAACTACCCCGTCGAGTACGCGTCCTTCGGCCCGAGCGACAGCCTCGACGCGCTCGTCGAACGGACGGGGGGCCAGACGTTCAGCCCGGACGAGGGCGAACAGATCGCCAGACAGGCCCGACAGAAGTCCACCCGCGTCCGCACCGTCCGGGAGAACTGGGAGTGGGTCGCCCTGCTCGGCGCGCTCCTGGTGTTCACCGCCGAGGTCGTCGCCCGGCGCGTTCAAGTGTACCGCGGTCGCACCACCCTGGAGAGTGGTCTCCCGTGAGCGCAATCGGCCGCCGTCTCAACCTCGGGCTCGTGGCGCTCGTCGTCCTCTCGACGGTCGGCACCGGCGCGACGACGGTGCTGTACCAGGACTCCGCGAGCGAACTGCGATCGCAGAATCAGGAACTCAGACAGGAAAACGCCGAACTCCGTGAGAACCTGGACGACACCAGAGGTGAACTCGACTCCACCCAGGCCCGCGTCGACGAACTCGAAGCGCGACTGGAGACGCGATCGAAAGACGTCGATCAGGTCGCGACGAACCTGAACCGGACCGAAGCACAGTTGAACGCCACGGAAAGCCAGCTGGCAGAGACCAGGCAGTCGCTGCGCGAGAGCGAGGACCGCGTCGAAGAGCTGGAGGGGACAGTTGGCTACCTCCGGAACAAGCGGGACTCTCTCCAGACGGAAGTCGACGAACTCGAATCGACGGTCGAGGATCTGGAGACGGAAAACGAGGAGCTGGCCGACGAGCGCGACGAACTCGAAGACCAGGTGTCGGACCTGCAAGCGGAGATCGAGGACCTGGAGTCACAGATAACGACGCTCGAAACCGAGGTCGCGGAGCTCGAAAACCGAAACCGAGAGCTGCGAGACGACATCGAGACGCTCTGTGACCAGCCGGACAATCAGGACAAAGCCACCTGCGAGGACTACTGATGGACGGACTCGACACCGACACCGGCGAACGGAGCGGCCAACCGCCCACAGAAGAACGGGAACGAGCACGCGAGCGCATGGCCGCAGCCATCGCCGAGGTCAGATACGAGGGCAAGAAGGCCGCGTTCGTCTACGCCGTCGTCGACGCGGTGCTGGTCGCTCTCCTGGCGAACGTCGTCCTGACTGCCCTCTCGCCGGCCGGACTCCCGACACGGGTGTCGGTTCCGGCGGCGATGACGGAGCCGATCGGAGCCGCCGTCGGCCGGTCGATACCGGCGCTCTCGCTCCCCGCGGGCGCGGTCGTCGGCATCGCTCTCGGAGGGGGCTGGCTCCTCGGCGAGTACCTGTACCGGGTCCGCCAGCCTCTCGTCGAGCAGTTCGAGGCGGCCAACGCGAACGTCACCGACGCGCTCCGTACGGCCCGAGACGCCGTCGAAGACGGGGCCGAGACGCGGATGGCGGCCCGGCTCTACGAGGACGTGCTTGCGGGTCTGAAACAGAGTTCCAGCACTGCACTGGTCGATAGCCGGCGGCTGGCCGGGACACTCGTCGTCGTGCTCCTGGTGAGTCTGGCGACAGTGCAGGTGGCCGTCGTCGACGTCAGTCTGCTCGACCGCGACCCGGTCGAGACGGAATCGACGGACGACGGACCCGACGAGTACGGGGGGCTCGAAGACGGTGACGCCATACTCGGCGACAGCGAGGACGTCCAGGCGGGCGAGGAGAACCTCACCGCCGAGATCGACTCGACTGGCGGCGACCAGGAGGTGGATCGAAGCCAGGAGTTCTCGTCCTCGGACACCGACGGACCGGGGAGCGCAAGCGGCACGGTCGACAGCCGGCAGGCCGGGTTCGCCGGCCAGGAAGAGATCGAGGACGCGGCCCTCGTCCGCGAGTACAATCTCAGAATCAGAGAACGAGACGCTGACGACGGAGACACCGACCAATGAGCTCAGAGCAAGACATCGACGCACTACAGCGGAAGATCGCGGACGCACGTGAACAGATCGGCACGCGAATCGTCGGACAGGAGGAGGTACTGGAGCAACTGCTCGTCTGTATCCTGGCCGACGGCAACGCCCTGCTCGAATCGAACCCCGGGCTGGGAAAGACGACGATGGTCCGGACGGTCGCGGCGGTGACCGACCTCCAGTTCTCCCGGATTCAGAACACCCCCGACCTGATGCCGTCCGACATCACGGGGACCGAGATCATCCGCGAGACCGACAGCGGACGCGAGTTCGTCTTCGAGAAGGGGCCGGTGTTCGCCAACGTCGTGCTGGCCGACGAGATCAACCGGGCGACGCCGAAGACACAGGCCGCCCTGCTGGAAGCGATGCAGGAGAAGCAGGTGACCGCCGCGGGCGAGACCCACGAACTGCCGCGCCCGTTTTTCATCCTCGCGACCCAGAACCCCATCGACCAGTCTGGGACCTACGCGCTCCCGGAGGCCCAGACCGACCGCTTCATGCTGAAGCTGCTGGTCGATTACCCCGACTACGACGAGGAGCGCACGATCGTCGACATGAACACCGCCGGGGCGGAGCAGGTGCCCGTCGAGCGCTCGCTGACCCGCACGGAGATTCGAGCGGTCCAGCAGCTGGTCCGCGAGATGCCCATCGCCGACGACCTGCGCGACCGAGCGGTCCAGCTCGTCCGCCGGACCCGCGAGGCCGACGACATCGAGTTCGGGGCCAGCCCGCGAGCGAGCATGGCGCTCGTACAGACGGCGAAGGCGCGGGCGTTCCTGCACGGCCGCTCACACGTCGCGGGCGAGGACATCGAGGCACTGGCCGCTCCCGTGCTCCGCCATCGGATCGTCGTGGACTTCCGGGCCGAGCGGGAGGGGCGGACGGCGGACGACCTCGTCGCGTCGCTACTGGAATGAGTTCCCCGGGAATCGCAGTTCCGCGGACGGGCCGGCCACTTCGGGAGGGCGAGCCGTGACTATCGAACCGGACTTTCTGGACGAACTCGGGCGGTTCAGCGCCGCGCTGAACCGCCAGACGACCTCGATTCGACAGGGCGACCAGCGGTCGCCGCGGGTCGGTGACGGCCTCACCTTCAGCGATTACCGCCGCTACTCGCCGGGAGACGACACGCGACGGATCGACTGGAAGCTGTTCGCCCGGACCGAGGAGTACTTCATCAAGCAGTACGAGGAAGAGCGGAGCCTGACCGTCCACCTGCTCGTCGATACGAGCGCGTCGATGGACTACGGGGACGCGTCGAGCCACAAGTTCGAGTCCGCCGCCAAGCTCGCGCTCGGTTTCGCCTACCTCACGGCGGCGGAGAACAACGACTTCCGCTTTTGTACGTTCCGTGACCGGGTGGACCGTATCGACACCGGCCAGTCGAACCGGGGGGAACTGCTCTCTCTTATCGACCAGTTGAACGAGTCGACCCTCGCCGGGCAAGCGGCGTTCGAGTCGTCGCTGGCGGCCTACGCCGAGCGCATCCGCTCGCGGTCGCTCGTCGTGGTGTTCAGCGACTGTTTGACCGAGCCCGAGGAACTGGAGGCCGGCATCGCCGCACTCGCACGCAACGACGCCGACGTGCTACTGGTCCGCGTCGTCGCCCCGGAAGAACGGGACCCCGGCGTCGTCGGTGACGTGCTGTTCGCCGACCCCGAGAGCGACGAGACGCGCCGGTCGTACTTCAGCGGCTCGCTGGCCGAGAGCTACCGGTCGCGCCTCGACGCCCACGTCAATTCGGTGTCGAACCGCGTTACGGCACTGGGTGGAGACCACGTGCTGGTCGAGACCGGCGAGGAGTACTTCGACTCGTTCGCGAGCGTGTGGCTACAGTAGCCAGATGGCGGCAGGGTCGAGACACTCGTGTGGACGCGTTCCGACGGTGTCAGTCGCCACGGACGAGGCGGAGCCCGCCACCGACGGCAATCCCGACGCCGCCGAGCAGCGACACGACGACCCCGATCCCGGCCCCGTCGAGTCCGGCCACGAGGGCGATCCAGTGGCCCGCGACCAGCGCCGCGACCAGGCCCCCCGCGAGTGCCACCCGGCCGGCGGTCGCCGAACCGCGCATGACGGCGACCGTCGCCAGGACGGCGAAGGCCGCGAGGACGGCGACGAAGCCGTTGGCTCCGAGGCCGACCGTCGTCCCCGCGGCGGTGACCTCCCACGGGAGGAGCGCCCCGACGACGACGGCGGCGACACCGAGGACGGTCAGTGCTTCGGGTGCGGGGAACTCGTCGCTCACGATCCCATCCACCTCGGTCGGGTCGGCACGTCGAAGCGGTCGGTCACGACCAGCCCCAGTCCCAGCACGGCGGCGATCCCCACCGGGAGCCAGTTGCCGAAGACGGCGTTGATGGCCCCCCAGAGGATGACGAAGCTCACCATGTCGTCGAGCATGAACGCGCAGGACCGCAGTCGCTCGCCGAGCGTCTGCCAGTCGAACCCCCAGTCGAGCAGCAGGACCGCCACGGTGGCCGAGAGGATCCACCCCTCGTAGTTCGAGCGGGGCACACCGTAGTAGCTCCCGCCGCCGTACTCCCAGAAGCCGAGCGCGACCGCGCCGGGGTCGAGCACCAGATCGATCGCCAGCACGGTCGCGATCACGGCCGGCAGGCGGAGCCACGGGTTCGTCGCCTGCTCCCCGAGCAACAGCGTACACAGCAGGTAGCTGTTGACCACCAGCGGGACGAAGAAGATCGGCAGTCCCAGCGGCACCTCGCCGGCCAGCATGGGCCCCAGCGAGACGCCGTAGGCGAACTCGCCGTAGGGCCAGCCGGTCGCGATACCGACGAACTCGATCGCGTAGGCGTAGGCCGTCAGCAGCGCCAGCGCGACGCCCGCCCTGCGGTCGACGAGGGGCGCGAGTCCCGCCCCCAGCGGGAGCCGCATGACGAGCGTCCCCAGCAGGATCAACAGGGGGTGAAAGGCGAGCGCGTCGGGCAGCCACGGCGGCTGCAAGGCGCTGGCGGTCAGCAGGACCGCGCCGGTCACCGGGAAGACGACGGCGATGGTGAAGCGGTTCTCCAGCACCAGCTCGTCGAGGCGATCAAGCGCCCGCTCGCGGGTCGGCGTCGCCAGCAGGTCATCCATGCAGCATCACCCACAGGCCGACGAGCGTGAACGACATGCCCACCAGCGTGTTGATCGCGGGATACCACCAGTAGGCTCGGTGGACGTCCACGCCGGCCAGCGTGATCCCGAAGATCAAGACTGGGTAGAGTCCGAGCAATGCACCGAAGACCGGGTGGACGAGGCCGAACGTGGCCGCTGCGGCGGCCCAGCAGGTACCGCAGTAGTAGTAGGTTCGGCGCTCGCCGAGCCACGTCGCGGTCGTCCGGATCCCGGCCTCTCGGTCGGGTTCGATGTCGGGGATCGCAGAGAACGTGTGCATCCCCATCGACCAGAGCCACGCACCGACGACCGCGAGCGTCGGCGGCAGCGCGCCCTCGATAGTGGCGTAGGCGATCACCGCCGGCAGGACGTACAGCCCGTTCGACAGCGAGTCCAGCAGCGGCGTCGTCTTGAAGCGTGCCGGCGGGGCGCTGTACTCGACCGAGAGGACGGCCCACGCGGCCAAGACGAGCAGCGCGACGGTCGGCAGGAAGGGGACGAACGCCAGCGCGGCGAGGCCCGACAGCGCGATGGTCCCGAGGACGACCGGGTCGCGCTGGAACCGCACTTCTTTGCCCTCCTCCTCGTCTTTCTTCGGATTGTACTCGTCGACGTCGGCGTCGAAGGCGTCGTTGACGCCGTAGAGGAAGACGTTCGCGGGGACCAGAAAGTACGCGAACAGCGCGACGGCGATCGGCGCGAACAGCTGGGCCGAGGAGTCGGCGGCGTAGGTCACGCCGATGATGACCGGCCCCGCGAGGTAGAGCCAGAAGCGGGGCCGCGAGAGCCACAGGAGATATCCCAGGCGCGACTCCTCGGAGGGGAGCAGGGTCGCCAGCCGGTCGCTGAGAGCGGCGCTCATGGTGGAGTGGTGTCGGGGCGGGGTCTTAGCGCTGGTCCTCGATCAGTTCCGTGGCCGTGTGTTCGCCGCTGATCAGACACATCGGGACGCCGACGCCGGGCCGGGTGAAAGAGCCGGTGAAGTACAGCCCGTCGACGGCCGACGAACGGATCGGCGGGCGCAACAGCGAGGTCTGACGCAGCGTGTGTGCGAGTCCGAGTGCCGTCCCCTCGGTCGCGTTGTACCGGTCGGCGAAGTCAGAGACGGCAAAGCCCTCCTCGAAGACGATCCGGTCCCGGAGGTCGACGCCGGTGTTCTCGGCGATGTCGTCGAGGATCTGCTCGCGGTACTCGGCCCGGATCTCGTCGCCGTCGTGGAGGTCCGGCGCGATCGGGACCAGCACGAAGAGGTTCGAGTGGCCCTCGGGCGCGACGGTGTCGTCGGTCTTCGAGGGGACGCACAGGTAGTAGGCGGGATCGTCGGGCCAGCGCGGGCGGTCGAAGATCGCGTCGAAGTGGTCCGACCAGTCCGTCGGGAACACGAGCGTGTGGTGTTCGAGCGGTTCCACGTCGCCCTCGACGCCGAGGTACATGAGATACGCGGAGGGTGCAAGCGTCCGGTCGTCCCAGTAGTCGTCGTCGTACTGGCTCTCGTGGTCGGGCAGGAGGTCGCGCTCGGCGTGGCCGTAGTCGGCGTTGACGACGGTCTCGTCGGGCCGGTACACGTCGCCGTCGACCGTCTCGACGTGGAAGCTGTCGCGTCGCTTCGTGATCTCGTCGACCTCGCTGTCGGTGACGTACTCGACGCCGAGTTCGCGGCCCAGCTCGACGAACGCGTCGATCACGACACCGATCCCGCCCTCGCCGTCGTCGCCGACAGGGTAGTAGACGCCGAGGTTGAAGTCGACGTGGCTCATGATGTTGTACAGCGCCGGGGTGTTCTCCGGCGAGCCGCCGAGGAAGACCAGCGTGTACTGGACGATCTGTTGGAGCTTCGGGTGCTCGAAGTACTCTTCGACGTGACCCTGCATCGAGCCGACCAGGGAAAGCCCGATCGGCGCGGCCCGCATCACGCTGGGATCGATCCAGTCCCGGAGGCGGGGACGGTCCGTGTAGACGAAGTCCTCCATCGCCGTCTCGTAGTGGTGCTTGCTGGTCGCGAGGTAGTCGTCGAAAGCCTCGCTGGCACCGGGCTCGTAGGACTCGAACGTCGACCGCATCGCGTCGAGATCGCCCGAGATGTCGAGCCGGTCGCCGTCCTTGAAGAAGATCCGGTAGTGTGGATCGAGCCGTTCGAGATCGTAGTAGTCGCCGGGCTCGCGGTCGAAGTGAGCGAAGAAGCGCTCGAACACGTCGGGCATCAGGTACCACGACGGCCCCATGTCGAACCGGAAGCCCTCGGCCTCCAGTCGGCTGGCACGCCCGCCCAGCTGCTCGTTTTTTTCGAGCAGGGTCACGTCGGCACCGGCGTCGGCGAGGAAACAGGCGGCAGAGAGCCCGCCGACGCCGCCACCGACCACGACGATCTCCTCATCAGACAGATCACTCATTACACGAACGAAAGACGGCGTCGGTGTTAAATTGCGGCCCAAACCTGTAGGGGCCTGGTCGGCGAACCGGGACCGCCGGTCGACCGGTGACCGACGGAGTTATTAACGGAGATATTTGTGTTACCAACGTGGCTGCAAACGAAGTATCAAGGTTCACAACGATCCGGGATCGATTCTCGATTCCCGGGATCGCGGGCGTCGTCGCGCTGGCAGTGCTCTCGCCGCTGGCGGTCGCGCTGAACGCGGAGAAGGTCCTGGTCATCGGGTGGGTCGCGTTCGTGGCGATGGCCGTCGGCGCGTGGTTCGGCGGCCGAAGTGAGACCACCAGCGCCTACCGGCTCGTCTGGGGGTACGGACTGGCCAGCGGTGCGATGGTCACGAGCGCGGCGATGTTCCTGCTCCCACAGGCGATGGGGCTGGGACAGGGTGCCGGCTCCGCACGGCTGGGCGGGATCGGCGTCGCCGCCGGCATCGCCGTCGGCTACAGCTCGCACACGATCAGTCACCGGCTGACCCACGTCGAGACCTCCTTCGACGTGACCACGCTGGAGATCACGGCCCACGCGCTGTCGGCCGGCCTGATCATCGGCCTCGTCTACGCCTCGATGCCCGATCCGGGCTACCTGCTCGGGCTCGCGATCGTCTCGCACAAAGGCCCCGCCGGCTACGCCGCCGCCCGGCGACTCGCCCGCGCCGGCAAGTCGACGACTGCGCTGTTGCTCCCTGCGGCGGGCGTCGGACTGACGGCGATCCCCATGGCGTTGCTGTCCGTTCCCGACGCACCGGCGGTCAAGGCGATCGTCTTCGGCTTCGCCGCCGGGATCTTCCTCCACATCGCGATGGACTTCCTCCCGAAGTGCGAGGCCGGCAGCGAGATCGACGAGGTCGTCCAGCTACAGGAAGGCGCACACCACCTGCTGGACGAACTCCGGACCCACGCCGTCGCCTCGACGATCGTCGGCGTCGTCGCGGTCGTGGCCGCGTGGGGACTGGTCTAACCGTCGCCCGCCGATTCACCGTTGCGACGATCACTGCGACAGTCACAGAGACCGCGCCACTGTCGTCGCCGGGAAGCGCACGTTCACAGCTCTCGGTAGGTCTCGGGGTCGTCCAGCTCCCAGAGCAACTCGGGTAAGAATCCGTCGAGGTGCTCGATCACGAGGCGCTCGGAGACGTTCAGCCCCTCGCAGTGCTCGTGGGCGGTGTCGCGGATCGAGACGTGCATGTCCCCGCCCTCGCGAGCGGTCGCGTCGCCCTCCTCGACGGTGACGTGGAGCGGGAACACCGAGCAGCGGGCGGGCTTCCAGTCGTGTTCGTCGTGCAGCGCACAGAGGCCGTCCTCGCGCAGGAAAAAGCAGGCCTGGCCCGCCTCGTCGACGTGCTCCTCGCGGTCTTTCTGTTCCTGGCGGACGAAGTCCTGCCCGCGAAACTGGGTCGTCGACTCGTTGAGGTTCTCTCTGGCGGCCAGCTCCATGAGGTCCTTCTCGTACAGGAGGACGCCGTGGTGACAGCACCACGTACACTCCTCGACGCACTCGAAGGTCAGCGCGGGGTCGAAGTCGATCACGGCCTCCTTGCCGGGGTAGACTTCGACTGTCGTGGGCTGGGTCGACACTGCCGGCCCTTGGCGGCCGGCGAGCAAAAGGGCGACGGCTCAGGACGACGGGGACACGTCCTCGCGGACGCGCGCCCCGGACACGACGATCTGCGACCCCTCGCCCGTCCGCTCCAGGGCCACCTCCCAGCCCTGGACTCGCACCAGCGTTCGCACTTTCGGTAGCGCGAGCCCGGTCTTCGTGTCGGTCAACCCACCGGAGTACTCGAACAGCTCGTCGTCGGCCAGTTCCTCGGGCGGAACCCAGTCCGTCTCGACGACGAACCCGTCCGGTCGGATCGCGACGCGTCCGTCCGTGCCGCCGTTGTGCGAGAGGAACCGGAAGATGCTGACGAACAGTTCGTGGAGCCGCGTGCGATCGGCCTCGATAGTCGTCGCTGGCGGAACGTCGACAGCGACCCCGTCCGGCTGGGCCGCGTCGCGAGCGTCGGCGACGACTTCGTCGAGACGAATCAGCGCCAGTTCGTCGACGGTCCGGCCGTGGCGAGCCAGCGTCGACAGTCCGTCGACGACGGTCTCCATCTCGCGGGCGCGCCGCGAGACCGTCGACAGCGTCTCGCGAGCCTGCCCGACGTTGCCCGCTTCCAGTGCCGTACCCGCCGCCGAGACCTGGCCGCCGACGACCTGCAGGGAGTTGAGCAGTTCGTGTCTGATGCCTGCAGAGAAGTCCTCCAGCTGTTCGTTGTGGCGTTCGAGCTCCTGGCGCTGGCGCTCCAGTCTGGTCACGTCGACGAACACGAGCATCCGACAGATGTTCGACTGGACGCTGGTCAGCGGACTCGCGTTGACCAGAAAGTACCGCGTCTCGTCGCCCTCGACGGCGACGATCTCCTGGCCCGAGAGCTCCTGACCGACCGGGAGTGCGGCCGTGACCGACCGGCCTCGCGTCCCCGACAGCGTCGGGAAGAGCCGGGCCGCGGCGTCGTTGTACTCCCTGATCCGATCGTCCTCGTCGAGGAAGACGACCGGCTCGGGGATGTCGCCGGTCAACTGGATCGCGAGGAACCGGTCGCGAGCGAAGAACAGCACGCCGACGGCGAAGGCCGCGACCCCCAGCGGCGCGTAGATGATGTCGATCAGCGCCGTCGACTCGAAGGCCACCAGGTCCAGCGCGATCGGCAGCACCGTCAGCGCGGTCAGCCCGCCCAGCGACCGCGTGTCGTACCCCGCGTTGGCGAAGGCCTCGAACAGCATGAACAGGCCGACGGCCGCGAGGACGTACGCCAGCCCGGTCGCCAGCCAGTGGACCGTCCCGTGCTGGATCGCGAGGTGCGTGAACGGCTCCTGCACCATCTGGGCCGTGAAGTATCGCTCGTGGATGGGATTGGTGAGTTTGATCCCCACGACCAGGGCGTACAGCCCGAGGCCGACGAGTTGCATCGAGCGGGCCTCGTGGTAGGTCCGGTCGGTGTAGGCCGAGCAGAAGTACAGCCAGGCGAAGACCGTCCCGAAGCCGACGACGAGCCCGGCGGTGTACCACGCCACCTTCAGCGCCGTCGTGGGACTGTAGATGATGCCCAGATACGTCAGCGCCCACAGTCCCGAGGTGAGCAACAGTCCGATCAGTCCGTACCGGGTGTCTCGGTCGTCGACGGTCCGCGCTCTGGCGAGACTCCCGAGACAGGCGAGTGCAGCGACCAGGAAGAAAACGCCGTACACGGCCTTCAGTGAGAACCCAAGTAGAGCCGACATTCGGTCGTTCGACGCTAGTCCGCTCGCAAATAAATAGCCGCGGTTCCAATATCAGAATCTAATAACTACCGGCCAGAGAGAGTGTGTGTCGTCGCGATTCGTATCAGTTGTACTCGCGCCAGCGGTTGCCACAGTCCTAGCGCTTGGCGAAATGATTTAGCGTAAGCACTGCATAAGCTTTATTGGGCACTGTCTAGTTCTGGACCACCTCAGCTGGCGTTCGTCCGTTGAGTGCTTGATTGGGCCGTTCGTGGTTGTAATGGTGTCTGAACCGTCGTAACCACTGTCTGGCACTCGATTGACTGCCCCGCCAGTACGTATGGAAGCGGTCGATTCGCATGGTGACGGTCTGGAACCATTTTTCGATGTGGTTCCGAGTTCGATAGTCAAGCCGACCGCTCAATTTGTGGCGTGCGAGGGCAGTCAGATAGCCGCCAGAATCAACGAGAAACTCTGTGTCGTCGAGATCGTGTTTCTCAGTGAGTCGATGCAAAAACGCCGTCCTCAGAAATCAGAGACTTCTGATGTGCGAACGAGAGCAGCGCTCTCGTTAACGCCGCGGGATCGGTCCCGCGGCGGCTGAATACATCGATTTCGAGCAATAACTTTGAGTTGGTGTCGATCGCAGCGTAGAGCCACTGTTTCTCACCGTCAACCTCGATCTGCTTCTCATCAACCGCGACCCGCGACGGCGACGCCGTCGGCGGGTCGCTCTGTGCTTCAGACGGCTCTATTGAATCGCCATAGGGCAGTCGATTCTATCGAGATAGACGATCAATAGTCGGATTTTGACCGGGAGAGCAGTTGACCAGCTGGGGAGTATATCAACGTCACCTGCGATCTGATCGTGTCGATGTCGATTTCCGTGAACGAAATCAATCGGATCAGGCCATCGAACACCGGAAAATCGACGCTACCCCGACGCTGTCTAGTGATTCAATGGAGCCCTTCAGACAGTGTATGCACCCAATTCCAGACCGCGCCGTGAGAGCGATCGACACCCAACAATGCTAAGATCGCCACCGTCTCCCTGATCGACAGCCCCGCCGTGTGGAGACGCACCCCAAACCGCCGGACGGGTGTCGGGGTGCGCTCGTTCTCCCAAACGTCTTGGCTGTCCATTTCCAACGTCGCTCTTGCTCAAGCTAGCGAAAAGACTCCGTTGTATGGAAAGCATCCCGTCTCCTGCTATCAGCTGTGACCAAACAACCAGCATTCGGCGGGATGCTTCAGCAACTTGTATCGCTTGGCGCTTTGGAGTTTCGGCCCGAGCCGCTCGACGCCATCGTCGAGCGGCTCGGGCCGAAACTCCAAAGCGCCAAGCGATACAAGTTGCTGAAGCATCCCGCCGAATGCTGGTTGTTTGGTCACAGCTGATAACAGGAGACGGGATGCTTTCCATACAACGGAGTCTTTTCGCTAGCTTGAGCAAGAGCGTACTCTCAACTATACCAGTGGATTTCTGGGAGTGCCGACAGCATTGCCACTCAGAGAATCGGCGTTAGCCCAGACTGAGCGGCTATCTACCCGATTCCGGTCTCCTTCTTTAGCAGCGTGAGCGTATTGTCGGCCGTCACGATCGGTGAATGCTCGTACTCGCCGGTCAATACGATCTAGACGAGCAAATCAACCGCTCGCCAGATTGAGTACAGCAGACAGGCGAACGCGAAGTAGAAAAACCGGAGTCCGAAATGCTTCGAGGTTGTCGCGGCCATGAACCGCTTGATACTCTTGTAGCCGCTCTCAATCTCCCACTGGTAACCGTACTCAGTGAGGTGCCCGCTCCCCAGATTCGTCATGAACACCGAGTATTGCCGGTGGTCCTCGTGTTCAGAGTCCTCTTTCCGTCGGTTGATTAGCGTTGTCTCGTGCCACTCGTTCTTCCCGAGGTGGAGCTTCCGATCAGTCTCATATCGATCTTGATCACGGTGGAGCAATCGCTTCGCCTGCGCTTTCTCGCTGGTCTGCATCCGTTTCGGAACGACGTAGGAAAGCCCGCGCTGGCTGAGTATCTCCAGAACGTGTTGGCTATCGAACTCCCGGTCCATCAGGACGTTATCGACATGAATGAGGTCCTCAGCCGAATCCAGCAGGTCCTCGACGATCTCCTTTCGTGACTCTCTTTGCCGTACCGGGCGCGCGTCCATCACGATTGGGACGGCGTTCCCGACCAACTGGACCGTCGCCCACTGATAGGCGTACTCGTCGATCTGCTCTTTCGTCCCGATAATCTCGTCTTCGTGGCCCGTTCGATCGCCCGTGAACGGATCGGCTTCGGTGATGTCGATCGCGACGATTCCAGCTCGAAAGAACGCCTCAGCCTCTGCAACCTCTTCCAGCAGCCCGGCCTCTCGGTACATCTCCCGAACCGCTGGTATCGAAAGACCACGAATGTGGTCGCGATGGGCATGCCCGAGTGGTGTGCGATCACGCGTTGATTCGTGGATGAAACTCCGAGCGCCCTCGTTCGCAGCGAGGTTCTTTTGAAGTCCGAGGTAGGTCTGTAACCCCCAGTACGCGTTCTCGTGAATCTCACATCCCTCACCGCGATTCAGTGAGAATGCAGGGAAGACTATACAACTGAAGTGGTTGGTGATTTTCTTGGTCCGCTTCAGAACGGTCTGATCGTCCGGTGCTGAGTCATCTTGATCATCATTTCTATAGCTGAGCTTTCGGTCTGGTTCTCGTGGAACTATGAGACCCGCATCCTGGGCCTTGATCAGGATCGTTCGAGCTGCCGTTTCGACTGTCTCGCGGAGTTCGGTCGTGAATCGGTGGTGCCAACTGCGCCATAGAGTCGATTGATCCGGCATACGCTCGAAACCGAGATCGCAACGGAGTTCGGGTCGCGTCGAAGGAACGTCAAGAGTGCCGTTTCGTGGTCCCAACCGTGGATCTCTTTGAGCAAGAACAACCGCACCAATTGCGGCATCTGGTACCGCGTGGAGCCAGAATACTCGTCATGCGACCCGAAATAGACGTATTCCAGCGGGTACTGAGAAACGAACTCTCCAATCGAGTCGTGGATGTCGTGTTCGAACCAGACTCCGGCGACGGTTCGAATGTCTGATTGGAGAGCAGATACCGAACTGCGGTCGTACAGCGGTGTCGACCCGTATACAGGCCACTCGACGTGCTGTAACTGTGCAATGGTTCGAAAGACGTCCCGTCGTGATTGCTCTGTTGATGGCATTAGTCGAGAATATTCCGTCCGAGAGACGCTGTAAGGTCTTCTCAGTCAGGAGAGACAGCTATGCTTCGAAGACAGCTAGGGGACCACGTTGCTATGCGGAACGCGGTCGGATGCTACCAGTCGAGGGGACCCCCGCTCTGGTATTCGGTCACCTGCGTCTCGAAGGGATTCTCTTCCTTGCTCAGGTTAACTTACTCGAACATCCATGGGAACGGATTGTCAGTCCCGTACTGTTCCGGTAAGTCGAGCTGTCCAGGGCGCCGGTCGACGATGTGTTCGACGTACTCGGCGAACTGCTCGGTACTCATGCCAAGTATTTCGTCAGGACACATCTCGTAGGTGTGATTTTCTCTAACTCGACCGCTTCGGTGATCAGGTCGACTACCTCGTCGCCGAACTCGTCGATCCACACCCTGGGATTCTCCGACCAAATCTGTTTGATGAAATCCACGCCGAAGCCGTCAAGGACCGAGGCACGCATACACCGAGGGGTAGAGTGGCGTAGTTTACATGGACCACTCTATCATACCGGCCGATGGGAGATCAGCTCTCACAGGCCTTGCATTCGAGGATGTCTCGGCTGAACTTCTGTGCGGCGTTGACACTGTGTTGGTAGTAGAGACTCTTCACCCCTTTCTTCCAGGCCTCGATGTAGAGCTGGTTGATCTCCTTGACGCTCACTTCGCTCGGATCGATCGAGACGTTCAGGCTCTGTGCCTGATCGATGTGTTTCTGCCGCTGGGCTGCCTGGTTGATGATCGCCTTCTGTGGGATCTCGGCGAAGGTCTTGAACACCTCCTTCTCCTCGTCGGTCAAGCAGTCGAGGTGTTGCACGCTCCCGTCGTTCTGTGCGATGCTGTCCCAGACCTCGCGCTCGTCTCTGCCTCGCTCTTTCAGTATCGCCTCAAGGAACCGGTTCTTCTGCGTCGACTTCAGCTTCGCACCGTCGCGGACGAAGTAGTTCGATTTCAGCGGTTCAATGCTCGGACTGACCTGCCCCAGGATGACACTGCTGGATTTCGTCGGGGCCACGCTCATCGTCGTCGCGTTCCGGCGACCGTAGCCCTCGAGCACCTCCGGCTCGCCGAACTCCTCGGCGAGCCGACGACTCTCCTCGTAACTTCGCTCCTCGATGGTGCGGAAGATTGCCTCGTTTTTCTCCATCGCCTCCATGCTGTCGAACGGAATCATCTCGCTCTGGAGGTAGCTGTGCCAACCGAGGACGCCGATACCGATCGCCCTGTGCCGTTTCGCAAACCGCACTGGGCGTTCCATAAACTGCGTCCCCTCCGCCTCTTGGATGAACTCCTCCATGACGGCGTCGAGGAACCGCGTCAGCGTCTCTACTGCGTCGGTATCCTTCCACTCGTCGTAGTGGAGGGCGTTCATCGACGAGAGACAACAGACGAAACTCTCGTCTGGCGTCGCTGGCAGCGCGATCTCGGTACACAGGTTGGAGCCGTTGATCTCGTAGTCCTTGTCCTTGTAGACCTGTGGCTTCCCGTCGTTCATATTGTCCCGGAAGATGATGTACGGGACACCGATGTTGATCCGCGTCTCGATGATTTTTGCCCACGTCTCTCGCTTCTCCTCGTCGCCGTCAACCATCGCCTGGAACCAGTCGTCACCGATGATGACGCCGTAGTAGATGTCCTGTACGGGGTCGCCCTCGGTCTTGATATTGAGCCACTCGTCCAGGTCGTCGTGTTCGACGTCGATGTACCCCGCGAACTGGCCGCGCCGCGTCTCGCCCTGGCTGACGACGTTGATGATCGTGTCGAACAGCTCGGTGAAGCTGTAGCTCCCGTTGCTCTTGCCGTTATTCGTGATCGGGCTGCCTCTGGGCCGGATCTCGCCGAAGTACGCGCTGGTCCCGCCGCCCAGCTTGGTCATCTCGCCCACTTCGGCCTGCGTGTAGAGGATGCTCTCCATATCGTCCTCCATGTAGCTGCCGAAGCAGCTGATGGGCAGGCCTCGGTCCAGACCGAAGTTCGACCACACCGGACTCGCGAGGCTGTAGAAGCCCCGACTCATGTAGTCGTAGAACTTGTCCGCGAAGCCGTCGTCGTCCAGGATCTCCTCGGCCCGCTCCGCGATCTCCCTGACCCGCTCCTCGGCCGTGACGCCGTCGAGCAGGTATCCCTCGTCGAGGAACGCCCTGCTGTCCTCGTTCAGCCAGTAAAACGGTTCCTCGTGCTGCTGGTTGACCTCGTCGAGTGCTGGTTCTGTTTGTGCCATTGTTAGAACATGTCCTCCGCGGTGACGCTCTGTGCATGTTTGTTGTACGTGGTCGACCGCTTGCTGAAGAAGTCGTTGTCCTTCGTCATCATGATGTCCTCGTCGAACCACCGCGTCTCCTCGAGCAGGTCATCGTCCGGGTCGAATATCGGCTCGACACCGACGTTCTCGAGGCTCTGGTTGAACCGGTCCCGCAGGAACGCGTCGACGTGCGCCCGGGGAAGGAACTCCAGTTCGCCCTCACCGAAGATCCAGTCCAGTATCTTCATCTCTGCCTCGAACGCCTGCTGACAGGCCGTTTGGACCTCTTCTTCGAAGTCCTCGTCGAAGAGGCCCGGATTCTCCTCGCGAATCGTCTCCACGAGTTCGACACCGAACAGTCCGTGAATCTGCTCCTCCTTGCTGGTCGCTTCGACGGCGTTCGCGATCCCCTTGAACTTCTTCTCGTGTTTGTCGAAGCTCGTCATGATGAGGAACTGCGAGAACAGCGAGACGTGCTCGACGAACGTGGAGAACAGCAGGAGACTCATCACGTACTCCTGTGTGTCGTCGCTCTCGCTCTTCTCGAGGTACTCGTCGAGGTAGTCGATCCGCTCCTCGATTGCGGGGACATCGGTCACCTCCTCGAAGTCGTCCGTGATCCCCAGGATGTCGAGGAGGTGGCTGTACGCGTCCATGTGTCTGACCTCGCTCTCGGCGAAGGTCATGCCGACGTTCCCGATCTCCGCTTTGGGCATCTCGTCGTAGATGTCTGCCCAGAAGGTCTTGACCTGGACCTCGATTTGCGCGATGGCCAGCATCGTCCGCTTGATGACGGTCTTCTCGGCCGGAGTCGTGTTGACCTTGAAGTCTTGAACGTCTCCTGAGAAGTTGAACTCCGTGTGAACCCAGTAGCTGTTCCGTATCGCGCCTTTATACTCGAGGACATCGGGGTACTCGTACGGTTTGAGCTGCGTTCGTTCGGAGAAGATATCGGTCTCGTGATCTCCGCCCGTGGTTTTGTTTTCATTCATTGGCACGTACTCGGGAGGAATCGTCCTCTGTTGGTTGGTTTCTGTTTCCGTCGTTTTCTGTACGTCTGGACGTGAGTTATGCTCGCCCGGTCAAGGCTTGACCGAACATTCGTTTGATATGCGTATGTTTGTATCATAGTGAGCTGTCCGAGGCATCGAAGTCATCGAGTTCTGCATCCAAGACTGCGTCAAGTTCTCTCAGGAATTCCTGCGGCTCAGAGAATGCTTTGTAAACGGAGACAAATCGAATGTAGGCTACCTTATCGAGCGTGCGGAGGTTCTCAGAGACGAGTTCGCCGATGAGACTCGAAGAGACGATACGTGCCTCTCGACCTTGCAGTTCGCTCTCGATATCGTCGACGAGAGCAGTCACTGTTGTCTCGACCACATCTCGCTTCTCAACGGCTCGCTCGATCCCTGCGCGGAGTTTCTGTCGGTCGAACGATTCGATGGTTCCGTCGCGTTTTTTCACCTGGAGTGACTCCCACTCTGGACGTTCGTAGGTCGTAAAGCGGAACGAACAGCGTTGACATTCGCGGCGCCGTCGGACGGAGGTTCCGTCAGCACTGGTCCCTGTATCGATGACGTGTGTTCGCTCGTTCCCGCAGTCCGGGCAGTTCATAGTTGTCACTACTTAATTCTCCAGGATCTTAACCCCAGATGTGGGACCTCTCAATTTTGACCGCAATATCTGGTGGTGGGGACTGTCACATAAAACTTACCCAATAGGATTGATGTAGTACAACTAAACTTGATTAATGGGCGTAGATGATTGGGATCATATGCATTGAGTGACCTGGTCTCAACTACTGTCGGACCTCGTTCTGTGCGGCGTCACTCCTCGCCGAGTTCCGAAAGTCGAGCTTGGATTTCCTCTGCATCCGCCTCAGAGAGCGCTTCGACACCGAACTGGACGAGGAGCGGGTAGAAGTGGCGGTTCTTCTTGAACTCGTCCTGGCCAGCCTTTCGGAGCTTTAGCTGGGATTCGAGGTAGGTATCCTCCATTTCGTTGAGGACACCATCGGGAATGTAGATCGTCCGCCCGTTCCACTCGTCTTTGATGTTGGTCTTCGTTTTGCTCGTTTCGTTCGTTTCACTCGTTGATATCGATTCGGTCGATGAACTGGTTTCCACCGTTTCACTCACCTCACTCGTTTCGCTGGAATCAGCCTCATCGTCCTCCTCTTCGTAGTTGCCCTCGATGCCGGAAGCATCGCCCCAGCCGTCAGTCATGCTTCCACCTCCTCAGGCGCAGTCTTCTCGAACGTCTCGTCGAACAGGTCGGCGATCTCGTTGAACAGATCCCGAGCGTCCTCGACGCGCTTATTCTCCTTTCCGAAGCCGAAGACAGACACGCCTTCCCCGATTGATTGGGAAAGGTCCGTACGCTTCGGAATCTCGAACACTGGAAGAGAGTACGCCGATTTGATCTCCTCGATGGTGTCGCGGTGTTCGGTGTTCTGCTCGACACGGTTACAGACAATCGCGAGCCGATTGATGTCTCCGTACGCCTGTTCGAGAGAGCTCAGCTGCTTGGCGAAAATCTGGAGGCTGTTGGCGTTGAGCTTCTCGGGAATGACGGGAATGACGACGTTGCCGGTCGCGACGAGGGCGTTGTCAGTAAGGACGTTCAGGGATGGCGGCGTGTCTACGATGATGTAGTCGTAGTCGTTGTCGAGCTCGTCGAGCGTCATTTCCAGCCGCTCGCGGCTCTTCGGCGCCTCAAGCAGCGTCTGGATGTTCTTGTTGTTCGCGAGCTTCTCGCTGGCGGGAAGGATGTCGAATTCCTCGTGCTCGACGATGATGTCGTTCACCGACTCCATCTGATCGAAGTCGAGGACGTCGAACAGCGTCGTGCGATCGGTGTCGTAGTACAAATCGTTGTAGCCGAGCGAGCAGGTGAGCCCTCCGTGATAGTCGATATCGACCAGGAGGCCGTCGTGGCCTCGAGCGGCGAGTGCGCCGCCAGTATGAATGACGTCAGTTGTCTTCCCCGCGCCTCCCTTCTGATTCGCCACCGTGATTCGTGCGGTATTGGTGTCTGGCATTGTATTCGTTTCGTTCGTTTTGGTCGTTTAGTTCGGTGCGTTCGGTGCGAGTGTTTCGCTCGGTGAATGGAAGACTATCCTCTTAAAGCCCATCTTTCGTTCCACTCGCTGAACGAAACAAGTTCATTTCAGTCAATGCGCTCGTTTCGCTAATTTTGTTCATTACTCGGTTGGAGTCCTCGAACCCCGTCGCGGAGTTCACCGAACTCGTTTATTTCAATTAGTTCATTTCGTTCATTTCGTTCGTTTTTTTCGGTGCATTCGTTTTGGACGACATGGCGGCCAAGATCATCCAAGCCATCGCGAGTGGCGATTCTATCTGTCGCGACGCACAGCGTCTTCACACCTTGAGAGACGGTTAGGCAGGTAGCCAACAGACCCGAAAGCGTGGGACAGGCCCGGTACGACCGGCCTCAGCGGTATCATTGTTCGCGTGCGCAACGCAACGCGCGAGCGAGTCGCTATGAGCGCTGGCGTCAGTTCACCATCGATCGAGAAGGCGTACATCATCCCTAGTTCGGTGACTGGTCGTTCGCATTCAAACGAATCGACGCTATCTATGACTGGACCCGCAGTAGCTACCAGGTCGCTCGCGACCCAGAGAATCATACGCTGTTCAGCACTGTTCGCGAGCAGGATGTCGGCGCCTAGGAAACGTTCTCCACCCGTTGGGGCTACCGACCGCCTTCGAGCGCCACCCAGAGACGAACTGGCTGATCCGCTGTAGATTGTCCCCGGTGGCCGCTCGCGATGCTCGGCCGCTTGTACGAGGATCTCTATCTCAGTGTCGCCTACCGAATTCGAGGACATGAATTTCAGGGGCGTGTTTAGGGTAGTGTTCAGATAAGCCGCTGCATTTGCTGAGTTGGGCCGTGTTTAGACGCTCCTCGATCGGCGAGTCACGGACCGTAGCGGTTGTCTAAAATCTGTCCTGAGTGCCTCATTGTGTCGATCTGTTCGCGGAGCATACGCCGCAAGAGCCGATTTGTACTGCGTCTAAACAAGGCCCTGAGTTGTAGACACCGAAAGCCCTCGGCACGCTCCGGGGTTCTGTGGCGGATATCCTCACTCCGTTCGGATAGTGCCACCGCAGAACCCCGGACCGCGCCTCGCCCTTTCATCCGCCAGGGTTCAGACTGTGCGGCAGCCGAAACCTGGCGTCTGTGCAAACGGCGTGAGCACAGGCTCAGGAGAGCGTGCTCTCCTGGCGGATGGAGGGACGAGGCTCGGTAGCCCGATCTGGGGCGGCACTATTCGACCGGAGAGAGAGAGAGAGAGAATATCCGCCACAGATCGGGCTAGCGGGCCGAGGGCTTTCGGTGTCTGCAACTCAGCCAGCGCGGTCGCTTCTCTGAACACTACCGTATTTAGACGCTATAGTAACAATTGAAACGATTTACACACCGATCGCACTGCTGTCGTGCGATCAGATGTGCATTGACTTTTAACGGCTACTATAGTAAGAGTGGCTAAATGTCTAACTTACTAGGAAGTGAAGCGAGAAAACGGGTTTGTGTCCAGCAAACTCGCCCGCTTCACTGATCGGGTTGTCTCGCTTGCTCAAAAAGCCGTCGTCGGCGAACCGGATCCAGCGTAGAAGGGGGAAACGGCTACGCAGATTGGGTGATCGTAGCGATTCACGGCCTCCGCAAGTATCTTGATCACACGTATCGGCGGTTGCTGGACGTTCTCCACGAGATGCATGGAATTGTCGCCAAACTCGACCCAGCGGTTACTGATCTGCCTAGTTTCACGACCGCGTGTACGCGCAAGCAGGATCTGGAAATGCGAATCTGGCGCGTCTTGCTGCGGCTGTCGGTGGAGTTGCACGATCTCGGTGATGTGCAGGCGATCGACGCAACCAGCATGAATCGGATAGCCACCAGCCAACACTACGCAAAACAGACGAACGCACGATCTAGCCGGGTTCCAACGCGATATCTTGTACGTGATTGCAGGGCCGAGGAGCCACACGGGTTCGCAGTCAAGGACGAGTTTGACGACGACTACGAGCAAGAGATCAATTACGGGCGACTCTATCCGAATCTCGACGACTCCGTCGATAAATCCCATTAACTCTCTCGCTGTTATTACTAATAATAGCTAATTTGGAGTAGAATATTAATACCTCGAACTCGGAACTCCATATATGAGCTATCGGAAAGTGAATTACGAGGACGTCGAACAGGTTTCAGATGCGAACATTTCCTGAGTGAACCGCTCGGCTGTCGACAGGTCGGCGTGACCTTCTCCCGATGTCCACCAGAATGGAACAGCGAGCCACACGATCACGTTGATGACGAGCACGAGGAGGTCTACGTGCTGGTTAGTGGGACTGCCGAAATTCGGGTTGATCAAGAATCGGTGCCTGTTGAAAAGGGAGATGCTATCTGGATTGCACCCGAGGCAACGAGGCAGATCCGGAACGGTGAGGAGGAGAGTGCCTTCGTCCTGATCAGTGCTCCCGAATTCGATTCCTCCGGGAGTTCAGATGAAGCGTGGAATCTCACTGGGTTCCAGGGATAATTCCGGACGAAGGGTCTCTGACACCCGGCTATACCGACGTTCTGCGCCCGGCGTCGTGTATCGACGACCACTGCTCGCGGGTCACGAACCTACTGGAGCGCTACGAGTTCGAAACGCGAGCGTCATGGTTTCGGTGGTCATCGCTCAGAAGAGCACGGCACCACCCCAACCGATGAGTAGCGAGAAGCCGATTGCAGCAGCCGCCTGCCGAAGCATCATTGTCAGCGCCCATCGAGGTGAGACCTCGCGGGCGACGGTAAACGCCGTTACCAGACACGGCAGCAAGACACCGGCCAGATAGACGACTACGAGCACCTGTACCGGCGAGAACGCGGCCGCCGTCGACGCGCCGTCAGCAGTCAGGAGGGCGATCCCGTCCTTCCGGATCGACGCCAGCACGACCGTGAGCGCGGCGTCCGCCGGGAGATTGAACAGGGCCATCGCCGGTCCGAGCACCGACCCCAGCGCGTCGATCACGCCGAGACGGTCGAGCGCGGCGGCGACGAAGGTGATGACGACGAAGACGGGCAGTGCCTTCATGAAGAACTCCCGGAGCGCGCTCCAGGCTTCGCGGGCGACTGCCTTCGGGTCGGGCCACTGGAGGAACGTTCGGCGGTCGACGACGGTGGTCGACTGTCGGGCTTCGGCAGGTGCGATCAGCCCGACGTAGATGAACGTCGTCGCCGCCAACACGAGCAGGTAGGGACCGACGAGCCAGCCCATGCCGACCGCCGCGAACACCGCGAGCGTCGCGGGGAACTGGTACGAACAGGCCGAGCCGAACGAGATCGCCGAAATGGTCGTACACCGCGTACAGTCCGAACACGAGCGGGTGTTGACCACCGCGGGGACGTTACAGCCAAAGCCCATCACGACGCGGATGAGATCCCGCCCAGAGAGGCCGATCCGTCGCATCGCCGGATGCAGCGCAACGGTCATGCGGGTGACGACGCCCGTGTTCTTATACACGCCGAGGATCACCGCGAAGAGGAGCATCGTCGGGCCGGCCCAGACGAACAGAAACGGCCCCATCGACAGCAGGCCGTACTCGTTCGTCAACAGCACCGTGAGCGGCTCCGGAAGCCCCTCGGCGGCCGCGGCCAGCGGCTCGAATGCGGCCCCCACGACCGGGTCGAGTTCGCCGGCGAGCGTGTTGGCGAACCAGACCGCTGCGCCGGCCGGGACCAACAGGAGCAACAGGCTCACCAGCGGACCGACGACCGGCCACTCGAACACCGTTTTCGGCGGCTCGATCCGCCGCCCGACCTGCTTGCGCGCAGCGTCAGGGAAGATCCCCGGCTGGGCCAAGGCGTCCATGATCTTCCCGTAGGCGTCGGTCGATGTCCCGGAGCTCGACTCCGGAGTTCCGCCGTCAACCATCGGTCGCTCGACCGTGCGAGCGTCGACGGGGACGACCGGAACACCGATATCGGCGCTGAGTTCCTCGAGTGCTCGGCGAGTTTCGGTTCGCTCCTCGACTTTGTCCCAGAAGGTGACGACCACAGCGCCGAGATGGGATTCGACCAGCGGCAGTAACGCATCGAGGTCGTCGTCGACGTCCGTCGCCGGAACGACGAGCAACACCGTCTCGTCCTCGTCGACCTGCGCCAGTGCGTCCCGCGTTCCTTCGGTGTCAGTATCCAGGACGATACCGGGCGTGTCGACGAACTCGTACTGATCGGTCGTGTACCGCTCACTACGGGTGGTGGTGCCGCGGAAGTTCCCGCTGGTCGGCCGGTCGCCCGTGAGCGAGGAGACGAGTTCGGACTTCCCGACGCTCTCCTTCCCGACGACCACGACGGTCTCTCTGTCTCCATTCCCCGCAGCCGGTGTGTCGGTCGACTGAGTTTGTCCCTCAGTCATATTTTTCGAATCCCATCTTCGGGGCCAGTTCGCGGAACGACTGCCGGCAGAGCCAGATGTCGTACTTGCCGACGAGACCCTGTTCGCGGCCCGTCATCCGGCAGACGTGGCGGTCGTCGTCGCTCGCCTCGTTCGACCCCTCGGTTCCACTGTCTTTCTGCGGAGTCTCTCGTGTCATCGTTAGCAGTCGCACATATCGGGTTCACAGCAGGACAGGTCCTCGAGGAACATGTTCTTCTCACGGTACTCGTCGAGGGGGGTTCGATCGATGTCGAGTCTCGCGGCGATCTCGTCGGCGACGACGGCGAAGCGCTGTCTGAATTTGTAGATGAAGCAGAACTGTTGGCCGTTGTGCGCGACTTGCGGACCGGCGAGGAACAGGCCAGATGTGGTGGTCGACTCGTCTCGTTCGGTCAACTGGGGCTGGCCGTTCTCGAATTCGAAGTGGTCGTCGACGAGACCGAGTCCGCTCTCGAATCCAGTCGCGAGCACTGGCCGATTCCGTGTCGTAAACGACGCTCCGCCGGTACCGATCACCTCGAACGTCTCCGCCTCGATCTCGATGCACTCGACTCGAACTCCGTCTTCGAGGGCGATCGGTGCGTCGTCTTCGAGCGCCTCCCGCAGTCGCTGGCTGGTATACGGGGAGAGAACTTCGCTCGGATCCGGCCCCCGGAACTGCCACGGCCCTTCCTCGTCGACGACGAGCACTTCCTGCCCTCGGTCGGCGAGTGCGAGTGCCGCGTCGATACCGCTCTCGTACCCGCCGACGACGACGATTGGGTCCTCGACACACCCGTCGGCGAACGCACTCCAGGACCCGATTCGAGAGTTGTGGACGCAGTGATTCGCACCGGGGAACGGATCGTCGTTCGGCTGTCCAAACTGTCCGGCCGCCCAGACGACGTATTGACTCTGGATGACGTCAGTCGACGTATGAAGGACGAATCCGTCCTCGTGTCGTTGTACCGACTCCACTTCTACCCCGGTTCGGACGGGTAAGTCGTGGAACTCGACGACTCCCTGGAGATATTCGGCGTACTCTCCGCCGGTCGGGTGTTCACGGTCGAGCGCGAACGCGGGCGACGTGTCGGTGGTGACGGCGTTCAGGTCCCGGCAGCCGAAGCTGTTGCTGGGGAACGATGGCGTGATGAGACGCATCTCCGCTGGCCACTGTTGGAACGACGACCCGACTTCGTTTCGCTCGAGAATGGCGTAGGAGTCGAGACCGAGATCCGCGAGGACGGCCCCGAGACCGACGCCAGCGGCACCTGCCCCGACGATTACCACGTCGAGCCACTCGTGCTTATGGGTTTCTTCTGGTGTCACTGTTAACAATATATAGTAGTAGATAGCCAATTATAAATAATATACACTCTAGTCTTAATAACAGATGAGTCGAGAGACGATTCCCGTCACCGTGCTGAGCGGCAACCTCGGCGCGGGCAAGACGACCGTACTGAACAACCTCCTGAACGCGCGAACGGATCTAGATATCGCGGTCCTCGTCAACGACATGGGCGAAGTGAACGTCGACGCCGAGCGCGTCGCCGAACACTCCGACATCTCGGAGGACGACGAGGACCTGATCGAACTGTCGAACGGCTGCATCTGCTGTGAGTTGCGCGGCGACCTGCTGGACGCGCTCGCGAAGCTCGCACAGGCCCGCGAGTTCGACTACCTCGTCATCGAATCGACGGGCGTCGCCGAACCGTTACCCGTCGCCCAGACGCTCACCATGGGATTCGACCAAGGTGACCTCGACCCCACTGAGTTCTACGAAGAGACCGGTATCGAGGTGATGGACTACTACGAACTCGACACGACGGTCACCGTGGTCGACGCCCACCAGTTCTGGACGACGTTCGATTCGAAGGAATCGCTGATGGACGGCGACACCGAGAAAGACCTCGGCAGCCTCTTGGTCGAACAGATCGAGTTCTGTGACGTCCTCCTGTTGAACAAGTGCGACCTCGTCGACGAGGAGACGCTCGACGAGATCGAAGAGATGGTCGAGGTGTTGCAACCGCGCGCGGAGATCATCCGAACCGAACACGGCGCCGTCGATCCGGACGCGATCGTCGATACCGGTCGATTCGATTTCGAAGAAGCGAGTCAGTCCGCGGGCTGGATGCAAGAACTGCAGGAGCCGCACGAGTCTGCCGAGGAGGAACACGGCGTCACCTCGTTCGTGTTCGAGTCCCGCCGCCCGTTTCATCCCGAACGATTCGCCGAGCTGCTGGACGAATTCCCGACGAACGTCGTCCGGTCGAAGGGCCACTTCTGGCTCGCGGGGCGTGAGGATATGGCGCTCGGAATAGATACTGCTGGCCAATCTATCCGAATCGCGCCCGCAGGTGGGTGGATTGCGGCCCTTCCGACTGAAGAGCGCGAGGCCTACTTCGAGGCCAATCCACAGCTAGAGGAGGTGTGGGACGAGAAATGGGGTGACAGAGGAACCCGACTCGTCCTCATCGGTACCGATATCGACCACGGGACACTCCGTACCGACCTCGAGACCGCTACGTTGACTGACGAGGAGATGGATGCGAGCTGGGACGCCTTTGAGGACCGTTTCCCGCCGTTCAAAGGCGTCGAAAACGCCGAGGAGGCTACTACTCAGGAGACCCAGCGCACCGATGATAGTGCCGAGGAGGTCGGCCTCGCTGAGTGACGATGTCGTCACTATGCTCGCGCTTTCGGACAGTCTTACTCAAGTGGGTCATTCTGACCCGTTCTTTGGCGACGAGAAACCCGTAGTTTTACAAACTCAATTTTACTACTACAAGTTAGATTGCTCATGAGAAGACTATATTCCGATCGATTACGGAATGATGTCATCAATCGCGAGCGGTCGAGAACCGCGTCCGTTCGCCGAATACCGCTTTGCACCGGGTGGACTGAAACGAGCGGCCGCGGCAACAACTGCGGCAGTTCGGGACGTCGCAGCCGACGACGTATCGATTTCGCCCGCCACTCGCGTGACTCCGTTCGAACGCAATCGTCAGCCCCTACCCGGTACTAACCCCGATGCTGCGTGCCCTCCTCGTCCGGCTCGGATCACTGTCGTCGGTCCTCCTCGGCGTCTCGCTGATCACGTACGGGTTCATGTTTCTCACGCCCGGAGATCCGGCGTACACGATCCTCAGAGAACAACGCCAGAGCCCGCCATCGGAATCCCAGGTGGCGAGCTTTCGTGCCGAACACGGGCTGGACGACCCGTTCCTCGTCCAGTACGTCTCGTGGCTCACTGACGCGCTGCAGGGTGATCTCGGCACGTCGTACTACCAGTCTGAATCCATCACGTCACTGGTACTCGCGTCCCTGCCGAACACGCTCGAGCTCGCGCTGGCGGCGACGGCTGTCTCGCTAGTGCTTGCCGTTCCCCTGGGCGTACTCAGCGCCGTCCACCGCGACACGTGGATCGATCGGACGAGCCAGATCGCCGCCCTAATCGGTGTCTCGATGCCGAACTTCTGGCTCGGCTACCTGCTGCTTCTCGTCTGTTCGCTCTGGCTCGGACTGACGCCCGTCGGCGGCGTCGGTACGTTCGGTCATCTCGTCTTGCCCGCGATCACGCTCGGCTCCGGGATGGCCGCGATCGTCACCCGAATCGTCCGCACATCCATGCTCGAGGTTATCGAGGCTGACTACGTCGATACTGCGCGATCGAAAGGCGTCCGCAACCGACTCGTGATCTACAAGCATGCGCTCCGGAACGCTCTTATTCCGGTCGTAACGATCGTCGGCCTCCAGTTCGGGTTCGTGATTAACGGCGCAGTCATCGTCGAAGCCGTCTTCCAGCGGCCGGGACTCGGGACGCTGCTCGTGGACGCCGTCTTCGCCCGCGACTACCCGATCGTTCAGGGCGTCGTGTTGGTGACGGCCATCGCGTTCGTCGTCACGAACCAGGTAGTCGATCTCGCATACGTCGCGCTTGATCCGCGCGTCGAACGAGGTGAGCGCTCGTGAGCGAGCAAAACCGACTCGAGTGGCGTCGCCGCCTCGATCGGTGGCGGCCCGAAATCCGAACAAACACCACGATCCGACTCGGTGGCGGGGTCGTCGGATTGCTCGCAATCGTCGCCCTCGTCGGCCCGCTCGTCTCGCCGTACGAGCCGACGACACAGGCGCTCGAGAGTCGCCTGCAGGGACCGACACTCGCCCATCCACTCGGGACCGACGCGCTCGGGCGCGACGTGGCGACCCGACTCACGTACGGCGCACGCGTTTCGCTCGCGCTGGCGGTAGTCGCGACGACGATCCGCGTCGCTATCGGGACGACGATCGGGCTGCTCGCGGCCACCGGCGGTCGGTTCATCGACGCACTCCTGATGCGGCTCGTCGACGTCCAGCTGGCGTTTCCCGGACTCGTGCTCGCGCTGGTGATCGCCGGCGTGCTCGGCCCGAGCCTGCGAAACGTCGTGATCGCGCTCTCGGTCGTCGGCTGGGCATCCTATGCGCGGGTCGTTCGCGGGAGCGTCCTCGCGATCAGAGACCGGCCGTTCGTCCAGTCGTCGAAGCTCTACGGGACGCCACGCCGACGCCTCGTCCGTCGACACCTGTTGCCACACGTCGCCAGCCCGGTGCTCGTGCTGGCGACGCTGAATCTCGGCACTGTCGCCCTCGCGGCTGCCGGCCTCTCGTATCTCGGTCTCGGCGCGCAGCCGCCGACAGCCGAGTGGGGCACGATGATCGCCGGTGGTCGGAACTACCTGCGATCCGCCCCTTGGCTCGTCACCGCTCCCGGCGTCGCGATCATGTTGACGGTCGTCGGCTTCAACCTGCTCGGCGACGGCCTGCGAGACGCGCTGGATCCCGACCACATCGACGATCGCAAACGACGGCGAACTTGATCGAAACGACGACTCCAAAAATGACTATGACACGACCAAACACGCTCGAGATCGAGAACCTCCACGTTCGCTTCGACACCGGTTCCGAGACCGTCCGCGCGGTCGACGGCGCAACGTTCGCGATCGAACCCGGCGAGATCGTCGGCCTGGTTGGCGAAAGCGGCTGTGGCAAGTCGGCCACCGCGCGCTCGATCGTCCGCCTCGAGTCGCCTGGCGAGATCGTCGACGGGAGTATCCGGTACGGCGACCGAGAACTGACGACGGCCGGCGAGCGGACGCTCCGCCGGCTCCGCGGCCGGGAACTGGCGATGGTCTTCCAGGACCCGTCGACGACGTTGAATCCGGTGTATTCGATCGGCGAGCAGATCGCCGAGGCGGTTCGGGTCCACCGGGAACCGGATCGACAGCCACTCCTCCGAGAACTCGCCCGCGGCGCGAGTTCCCGTCTCCGCTCCTCGGAGATTCGGTCGGAAGTGCTCGAATTGATGGACACAGTCGGCATCCCTCGACCGACCGAGCGGATCGACGCCTATCCCCACCAGTTTAGCGGTGGGATGCGCCAGCGGGCCATGCTCGCGATCGCACTCGCCCGACAGCCGTCGCTGTTGATCGCCGACGAACCGACGACCGCGCTGGATACGACGACCCAGGCGGCGATCCTCGAGCGACTGGCCGCGCTCAACGCCGACCACGGAACGGGGATGCTGGTGATCAGCCACGACTTCGGCGTCGTCTCACAGCTCTGTGACCGGATCGTCGTCATGTACGATGGCGTCGTCGTCGAGCGAGGACCGACCGAACAGCTCAAATCGAGCCCGAAACACCCCTACACCAAGGCGCTGCTTGACTGTCTCCCTCGCCACGCCGATCCCGACGCTCGGCTCCCGACGGTCGACGGAGCACTGGCGAGTAGGAACGCACCGCTCGATGGGTGTGCGTTCGCCGATCGCTGTCCGTTCGAGGTCGCGGAGTGTCGTGCGGTCGATCCTCCGAGCGTTTCTGTCGGCCCCGACCGCGACGTGCGGTGTGACGTACCCGAGGCGCTCGAGGCAATGCGAGACCAGCGATCGCAAGCGGCTACCGCGACTAGTGCGGGTGAGATTTCGACCGAATCGAGCTCGCTGGCCGTCGACGGCGGCGTAACCGGACCCGCAGACCCGACGAACGCTTCGCCGAGTGAACAACCGAGTTCCGGCACCGAAGAGGGCGCGGAGCCGGTCGTCGCCCTCGAGGGCGTCTCGAAATCCTTTCGAGCATCCGACACGCTCCTCGGTCGCGTCTTCGATACCGACGACCGTATCCCGGCCGTCAACGGCGTCTCGATCGAGCTCCGGTCCGGCGAGACCGTCGGGCTGGTCGGCGAGAGCGGCTGCGGTAAGTCGACGCTCGCGAAACTGGTTGCCGGCCTCGAGACGCCCGACGAGGGTACTGTTCGTCTCCGCGGTCGGCCGGTCGACGGCGTCGGCGACCGGACAGACGCCCAGCTATCCGAGATCGGCGTCGTGTTCCAGCATCCGGGTGCAAGTCTCAACCCCAAGCAGACGGTCGGTGAGGTGATCGCCGAACCGCTGGTCGAGGCCGGCTGGTCGCGCTCGCGCCGAGAGACGCGGATCGCGACGCTTTGCTCACTGGTCGGCCTCTCGCCCGAGATCACCGACCGGTACCCCGGCCAGCTGTCCGGCGGTCAGCGCCAGCGGATCGCGATCGCGAGGGCGATCGCGCTCGAGCCGTCCGTGCTCGTACTGGACGAGCCGACGGCCGCACTCGACGCCTCCACGCAGGCGACGGTTCTGAACCTGCTTGGCGACCTGCAGGCTGACCTCGGCCTGACGTACCTGTTCGTCTCACACGACCTCGAGATCGTGCGCCACGTCGCGGACCGCGTCGCGGTGATGTACTGCGGGCAACTCGTCGAAACGGGCCCGGCCCGAGCGACGCTCTCTCGGCCGACCCATCCGTACACGCAGACGCTGTTGAACGCGATTCCGGGAGCCGAGCGCAGCGAGGGATATGCGGACCGAACGGATGCGCTCGCGGGCGATCCACCGAGTCCCGCAGCCCCGCCTTCGGGCTGTTCGTTCCATCCCCGCTGTCCGGTCGCCGAAGACGACTGTTCGCGGATCGAGCCGGCTCTCGAGACCGTCGACGGCGACGGCGATATCCGATCGCGCTGTCCGTACGCGGGCGATTGGCGTAACGAGCACGATCCGAATGGAGCGTGCAACGCGCACCTCGAGGCCGCCCCGAGCGCGTCCGATGCCGCTTCCGACACCGATGGCTCGGCGATCGACTCGACCGAAACACTCGAAATCGACTAATGAAGGAAACGAGATTCACGATGGACCGACGTACCGCACTGCAAACGACGATCAGCGCCGCGACGCTTGCCGTCGCGGGCTGTCTCTCGAAGGATCCAGACGACGACGCCGATTTTCGCATCGGAGGCCCGTGGAAACCGAGCCGCGATCCGCTCGACGGCGGGAGCCAGCTTCGCCGCCTCGGCATCACCGAGGCACTGGTTGGTGTCGACTACGACGCGAACCCGACGCCGGAGCTCGCGACCGAGTGGGAGCGCCTCGACGACTACCGCTGGGAGTTCGCGCTCCGAGAGGGCGTCCCGTTCCACGACGGCGAGTCCCTGGACGCGGCGGCCGCCGTCGAATCGCTCCGACGGACCGCCGACGCCGCCGCGTTCGCGGACGTCCCGATCGACGCGATCGAGGCCGTCGACGAGGCGACCGTCGCCGTCGAGACCGAGACGCCGTTCACGCCGTTGCCGGCCCACCTCTCGCGCAACGAGGCAGTACTTCTCAGCCCCGAGGCGATCGGTGAAGACGGCTCGGTCACCGAACCGGTGAGCACTGGCCCGTTCGCCGTCGACACGCTTCAATCCGGCACCGAGCTACGAGCCGTCCGCAACGACGACTACTACGGGGAGCGACCCGAGATGGAGATCGTCCGCTACGAGGTCGTCAGCGACGACCAGACGCGGCGGATGAAACTCGAGAACCGAGAACTCGAGATGGCCCGGATTCTGCCCCACGAGATGGTCAGTGCGCTCGAGTCGACCGACGAGATCGATGTCTACAGGCATGAGGTTCCGCGAATCAGGTTCCTCACGTTCGACACCCAGTCGGAGCCGTTCGACGACGATCGCGTTCGGCAGGCAGTCGATCACGCGATCGATCGGGCGGCGATTACCGAGGGACCGCTCAACGGCGTCGACGATCCCGCCGTCGGCCCGTTCTCGCCCGACGTGACCGAGTGGGCAAACCCCGACCTCGAGACGGACCGCTACGATCCGGATCGCGCCCGATCGCTGTTGTCCGAGGCCGACTGGACGGTCGACGGAGGCGACAGTGTTCGAACCCGTGACGGCGACGAACTCGCCGTCGACGTGTTCACCTTCGATGCCCGGAGTTTGCCGTTGATCGCCGAAGTGTTGCAGGACCAACTTGCAACGGTCGGGATCGATCTCGATGTGACGGTCATGGAGTACTCAACAATGGTCGATCGGGTCGGTCAGGACTCGTTCGACAGCTATCTCACGTCCTGGGGGACGCTGTGGTATCCCGATCCCGACCGGCTTTCGGACATGTTCCACTCAGAGGCCGCGTCGCTCCACCACGGCTACGAGAACGAGCGTGTCGATACCTTGCTCGAGGAGGGGCGCGAACTCCGAGACCGCGACGCGCGCCGGGAGCGCTACCACGACATCCAGTCGCTCGTCCTCGAGGACGCGCCGATCGCGGTGTTGACGAACTACGCGAACGTCGTCGCGACCACGAGCGCGATCAGCGGCTATGAACCCCATCCAACGGAGTTGCACTACGGACTCGATTCGATGACGCTCGAGGAATGATGACGGAATCCGAGCGAACAGAGGACGGAGTCAAAGCCGCCGTCCGAGAGTACTGGGACGACCGGGCCGACTCGTTCGATGACGACAGTCAGCACGGCATTCACAGCGGTGCCCAACGCGACGCGTGGCTGTCGGTGCTGTCCGTGGCGGGTGAACCGACGAAGCGTATCCTCGATGTCGGCTGTGGCACCGGGGTGATCTCGCTGCTGTTAGCGGAACTCGGACACGATGTCACGGGTGTCGACTTCGCCCCGGAGATGCTCGAGCAAGCGCGAACAAAGGTCGAGCAGTCGGAGCTATCCGCGGCGTTCGAACACGGAGACGCGGAGAATCTAGCCCGGTCTACTAACGCGTATGACGTCGTGACGGCACGCCACCTCATCTGGACGCTCCCCGAACCGGAGCGCGCGATCAACGAGTGGCGACGCGTCGTCCACCCTGGCGGACGGCTCGTCCTGATCGAGGGGCACTGGGATTTCGACGAGACGTTTGCGGGCTACGAGGGGATCCGCGACGATCTGCCGCTGTACGACGGTCGCCCGCCCGAGGAGCTGGCAGCGTTCCTTCGAGAGCGGGGCATCGAGAACGTCGAATACGAACCTCTAGCGGACGCTGATCTCTGGGGACAGGAGCCGAACTACGAGAAGTATGTCCTGGTCGGCGACGCGCCCGAGTGAGGGTCGAAACCCGCTCCGCCGACCTCGGGAGAGTCCGTCCTGAAACCGACCGGCACCTGGCCGGGTTCCCCCTGTGTGGGGAAGCCGCGCCGTTTACCGCGCGGAGGGTGTCACTCCCCTCTTTTGCGGTCCGTTAGGCGTTCCGGACCCGCTCGGGGAACGAAACAAGCGCGTCGAGGGCCGTTTCAAACACCACTTTCCCCTGCTCGGCCGAGGCGTCGGTCGCATCGCCGACCGCGCCGTTCTCGCTAAATTCGTCGGTGAACTGGTGAACGACGCCCCCGTCGACCGTGTCGGTCCATGCGGCGGCGTCACCGGCAACTGGCTCACCGACGTTGTCCGGACAGCAGTGGAGTAGCACGCCCGTCTCGAGTTGCATGAACAACACCACCGAGAGGTCCGATTAAGCGACTTCGATTTCACCGCGATGAGGGGCGTTTCACACTCACAGCAGTAGTTTTCGATTTCTTCCGATGAAGGACGGTTTCGAGGAGATGTTCTGTGGTTGTTCATCCACGTCTCGGTGTCGTCGATCGCTCGGTTCGGTCGTCCGAGCGTCTCGAGTGCCTGTAACCAGAAGGCGAGCATGGGATCGTTCGACGGCACTTCATACGGAAAGTTGTAGTTGCTTACCGATGAGCGTCGCCACGGGGGAGACGCTCACCGATAAATTCCTACCACCGTCCGTATCAGGATCCCCCTCTGTGTGTCGACGGCGCTCTCTTCGACCCGGCCCCGTGTCGCGATGCGAGGAGGCGTTCTGCGACTCGACGGGCACCGACGATATTCCGGGCGAAGGGACCGACGCTGGGTTCTGCAAGCGCCCCGGAAACGTGCACTGCAGAACGGGTACCGTCGGTCCCTCGCCACGCGAGCGTCCGGTCGTCGAGGACGGGGAAGCGGTTCGCTCCGCGTTCGAGTGACAACGACTCGGCGACGGATCCGACGAGTGGATGCTCGGGGACCGGATCGAGTCCGGTCGCGAGGACGACCTGCGCATTCGTTGCGGTCGTCCCGTCGTCGAACCGCATCAGTAATCCGTCGTCTGTCGCGTGCGCACACGTGATTTCCCCGTGTCGGATTTCGAGGTCGCCACAGTCGCGAGCCTCGTCGAGTCGCCGTTCGACGTACGGGGGAATCGTCGCGTCGTTGCGGGCGGCCCGAATCCGGTCAAGGCGGGCCTCCGATCCCGGCGGGAGCGTGTGAACCTCCTGTTCGATGTGTCGCCAGTTGATCCAGTACGGGTCAGCTTCGGTCAGCTCGATTTCGAGGTCGTGACGCGAAAGGAGCGTCACGTCCGTGTGTTTCGAGAGGCTGCAGGCGAGTTGCCCAGCAGTGATACCGCCTCCAACGACGAACGTCTGTCCCGCGAATTCCGCTGTCGTCGTCGGGTCGAACTCGTCGTCCCAGACGTGAACGAGCGGGGCGTCGTCCGGGAGTGAGGCCCCCCACGTCGGGACCGTCGGCCGGGCACCGAGCCCGATGGCCAGAACGACGTGACGGGCTTCGAGCGTCCCCACATCCGTCTGTACTTCGAGTCGGTCACCTGCCTCACCCCGGGTAACTCCCGTCGCCATCGACCTGAGGTGACACTCGTCGATATCACGCCGGTCGATGACGTATCGAGCGTGGTCGAGAAAGAGTTCCAGCGTCGGCCGATTCGGATAGTTCTCCGTCGAGACGAGTTCGGCCTCTCGACGCGCACCTTCCGCGAACGATTCGAGCGAGAACGGCTCCGTGTCGATGTGGTGGACGAACGTCGACCGAAGCGTCCGCATTCCGCACTGGCGAGCCTTCGTCGCGAACGACGCGAGTAACTGCTCGCGCGGTTCGACGAGACGGATGTCCTGGTGGCTGTACTCCCCTTCGGCGAGGAGATAGTTTGCCAGACAGGTTCCGTGAATACCGCCCCCGATGATCACGTACTCGTGGGGCTGGTGGCCGCTCGACGTGTTATCGGCGTCGGGTTCGTCGACGGTCACTCTCGCTCGCCTCCGTCGGCTTCGATCCCGTCTCGATGCTGGTCGGGTCGTTGGTCGCTGAGCCTTCGCACGGTCGGCATCCGGTGTAGTAGTTTCCGGGTGCTGAGAGCGACAACGTACACGCCGATGGCCGCGACGACGATCGAGCCACCGGCCGCGAGCCCGTAGACGTACGAGAGAGTCACACCGGCTATCGCCGCGAACTCGGCAGCGAGAATCGCCAGCAGGATGGACTGCTTGAAGCTCCCAGCGACCTGCGACGCGGCGGCGACCGGAACGACGAGCATCGCGGCAACCAGGATGACGCCCATGATCTGCATCGCGCTGACGACGACCAGTGCCGTGAGCACGACCATGAGACGTTTGTACAGGCGAACGTTCAGCCGCGCCGCGCGGGCGGCCGTCGCGTCGAACGTGACGTACAGGAGTGGCCGATACGCCAGCGTGACGAGGCTGCCGACGAGGGCGCTCATCACCACGAGGATGCCGACGTTTGCCGTCGAGACGGTCGAGAGACTACCGAAGAGGTAGGCGTCGATGCCGACCGCGATACCGCCGTCGGTTGCAGTGATGAGGATACTGCCGACGGCGAACCCACCCGTCAGGACGATCGCCAGCGAGGTGTCGCTGTACGCCCCGGCGTGTTCGACGAGCAACTCCACGAGTAGTGCCGTGACGACTGCGACCACGAACGCGGTGAGCAGTGGGGACAGCGTGAGCGAGAAGGCCGAATTGAGGAACAATCCGACGGCGACGCCGGCGAAGGCAGTGTGTGCGAGGGTGTCGCCGATCATCGCCATCTCTCGATGGACGAGGAACGTACCGACGACTGGCCCGATGACAGCGATACACACCGCAGCGAGGAAGGCTCGCTGCATGTAGGGATATCCGAGCATCGGCGTCCCGAGTAGATCCGCCAACACGTCCATCCCGGCACCGAAGATATGGTCGAGGAACCACTCGATGCCGTCGATGAGTCTGCCACCGATCCATAGGACGGCAGTCACTTCGTCGAACGGCACACCCGCGTCCAGAGCGGAGGGTTGCATCATGGTCAGTGGTCGTGATCGAGGACGTGTTGGTCAGTCCCGTACGCTTGCGCGAGGGCGTCCGTTTCGACGAACTCAGTGGGATCACCGTCGAAGTACAGCTGGCGGTTGAGACACGCGATATCTGTCGCATTGGTGGTGACGACGCCGATGTCGTGCTCGATGAGGATGACGGTCAGTCCGGTCGCGTTCAGGTCGTGCAGGAGGCTGTAGAACTCCTCTCTGGATTCGGCATCGACGCCGACAGTCGGTTCGTCGAGTGCGAGCAGGTCGGCCTCCGAGGCGAGCGCACGGGCGATGAAGACCCGTTGTCGTTGGCCGCCGGACAGGCGGCCGACCCGCCGAGATGCGAGATCCGAGATTCCGACCTGTTCCAATGCCGCTTCGACTGCTCGCCGATCCTCTGGCGAGAACCGGCCGAAGAGTCGCCGCGGGTACCGCCCCATCTCGACCACTTCTCGAACCGTGACCGGCATATCACGCGCCGCCTTCGTCGCGTCCTGTGCGACGTAGCCGATTCGCTCGCCGGCGTCGACCTCGTGGGCGGGTTCGCCGAACAGCGAAACCGTTCCCTCGTCTGGTCGTCGAAGTCCGAGCATCAGATCGAGCAGCGTGCTCTTGCCGCTCCCGTTCGGGCCGACTAACCCGAGGAAGGACCCGGGTTCGACGTCGATCGATACCGACTCCAGAACGGGGACCTCTCCGTAGCCGAACGTGACGTCGTCGACGCTGATGAGGGGGTCCGCAGACCGTTCCTTCTTCGTCGTTGCTGTCGTCATCGGTAGTCGTCGAGGTCGACGAACGAGTCCCCGTACGCCGTAATCCAGGCCGTCGTCCGATACGGAACGGCCACGTCCGGTGGATAGATCGTACAGACGGGTCTCTCTGCCGGGCCGACGACCAGTGCCACCAACCCCGAACGGGGACCTTCGGATGGGCCGGGCTCGGCGTCCCCGTCCCACTCCGGTTCCGTGTCGCCAGACGTGGTATCGCTCATTCTGCGTCGAGGGCCCGCTTCAGCGTCTCGAGATTGACGTTCTCCATGATCTCGACGTAGCCCCAGTCCTCGTCGGCCCACTCCTGGGTCTGCCCAGGAATCGGCGTCAGCGGCAGGACTTCGGTGGCGTCGGTCTCTTCGACCAACTGGGTCGCTGCCTGCTGGGATTCGAGCGGGTCCGCACAGACGTACTGGAGGTCGTGCTCGGCGATGATCCCCTGTGCCCGCTCGATGTCTTTCGGGGTCGGCTGGTCGTCCGGTGACAGTCCCGTCAGCGTCCGGACTTCGAAGCCGTAGCGCTGGCCGAGGTACTGGAAGGCGTTGTGGCCGGCGACGAACACGACATCCTTCGAAGCGCTCTCCAGCGCGGACTGGAACGACTCATCGAGTTCGTCGAGGCGGCTACGGTACGCCTCGGCGTTCTCGGCGTACGCACCGGCGTTGTCGCTGTCGACGTCGACGAACCCGCTCCGGATGTTGCCGACGGCTTGCTTCGCTCGCTCTGGATCGAGCCAGAAGTGGGGGTCCGTGCCGCCGGAGTGGTCGTGGCCGTGTCCCTCCCCGCCTTCGTGATCGCTTTCTCCCTCGTGCTCGTCTTCGTGTTCCTCTCCGCTCTCGTGGTCATGTTCACCTTCGTGCTCGCCATCGCCCTCGTGTTCGCCCGCACTCTCGGTCACCTCGGGTTCGATGGCCGAGCCACTGCCGTCGGTGAGCGTCGCGTCGAACTCCGCGGGAGCGTGCTGGGCGAAGAGGACGTAGTGGCCCTCCGCTTCGACATCGAGGGTGAACGTCGTCTCGCCGGAGTCCGCGAACCGGAGGTGGTACAGCGATTCACTGGGCGGCTCGAACGTCGCTCCGCTCTCGACGGGCGTGTGGGTGTCGTGGTCGCCGTAGAGAGTTGTTGCAGTCTCCTCGACGTGGCGAATGCCGTGGTCGCCGCCCTCTTCGGTTGCGATGACGGCCAGCTGCATCTTCGGATCGGGGCCTTCGTGGAACGTGTACGTGTAGGAACCGGCTTCGAGGTGGTAGAGGCCCGCCCACTCCCAGGGAGTCTCTCCGCTGTGGCCGTGTTCTCCGTCACCGTCGTGGCCCTCCTCGTGGTCCCCCTCGTGCTCTTCTTGCCCGTGGTCGTGACCGCCTTCGACGAGGTCGATACCAGCACCGGCGGCGACGATTTCGACGTCGGCGTCGTCGTCGCGGAGACTCGTCACGAGGTCGTCGGCCCACGGCTGGAAGCCCTCCATCCCGTAGAGGAAGAGGTCAGATTCGAGGACCGTTCCCTGAATCTGTGGCCCTGGTTCCCACCCGTGGCCGTGTTGGCCGATCGGAACGAGCGTCTCTGCGGTCGCGGTGTCGCCTGCAACCTGACTGGCCAAGTCCCCGAAGACGAAGAACGAAGACTGGGCTTCCGGTCTGCCTCCGCCGGACTCATCGGAGCCGGCGGTGTTCGAGAGACAGCCAGCGAGAGAGCCAATGGTGGTGAATCCGATTCCAGTTGCGACGAGGCGTCGTCGGGTGTATTGGGGCATCTGTTGTTAATAGAGATCTCCCAGATAATAAGAGCTATGATTTTAGATAGAGATTTTAATAATAACTCACTAGGTAGAGAGGAGCATTAGTAATTGATGCCAGAATAACTAATTTAGTCCCTGGAGTTGCCAATCATTACCGCTTCAAATACGGTATTACATACGTCCGAGAAGCGTGCTAACAGGCGTTTTGTAGCTGTGGCACCCACATACGGTTGCAATGTGTCACTGTTTCAACGAGCTGACCGAAATGAGCGACGAAGAGCGAGCGGAGATCGTCGACGAACACTCGACCGAGGAACTCCGCGCCGAATACTCCACCGAAGAACTTGAGACCCTCGGCGTCACCGCCTGAGGTCACTGCACGTAGCGCTTGCCCGGACAACACGCGTTCGTACTTGCTCCCACGAGAGCCATCTGAACGCTTCGCCGAAGCCCGGAAGTTCGCGGTCGTTCTGGATCACTGTCGGTCACCGACCACGAGGCGTTGTTCCATCGGGGGCTTCGACCACTCCATCGTCCCTGGGAACGGATTTTCGAACGCATCCCAGTCCTCTTCCATCTCTGTCTCCGATACGAGACAGTCGTCGAGAGCGTCGGCGATACTGGATTCGTCCATCCCAGCGCCGATGAAGACGAGCTTCACTTCACGGTCACCCCACTGTTCGTCCCAGTGGCGGTCAGATCGCGATTCGCGGTAGGACTCGCGCTGGAACTCGGGGAGCGTGACCGCCCACCGGCCGTTGACCTCGACGTGGGTCTGTGTTCCCGCCTGGCTCAAGTCGAGCGCGTAGCGCTCCCGTCCTGCGACCCACAGATGCCCTTTCGCTCGGACGACAGAATCGGGGAACGAGCGGAGCCACTCGCTGAACCGTTCTGGGTGGAACGGTCGATGGCGCTCGTAGACGAACGAGTCGACACCGAACTCCTCAGGCGGGTGACGGTGGTCGTGCGCTTCGTCGTGGCTGTGGTCGTGGTCCTCGCCATGTCCGTGTTCGTGACTGTCGTCGTCCGTCTCCGTCTGTCTCTCGTGGTGACCGCCTCGATCACCGTCTGTCCCGTCTCCGTGATCGGGCGAGAGCGCCTGTTTCCACCGGGCGGAGTTACTCGCCTCGTCTTGATCGAACCGGCCCGTTCCGAGAATTCGGTCCGGTTCGACGTCGGATTCGGTCGTTCGAACGATGTCGACGCCAGGGTGAAGCGTTTCGAGGACGCGTTCGACCGCCTCACGTTCCTCCTCGGAGACGAGGTCGCACTTGTTCAGGACGAGCACGTCGCAGAACTCGACCTGTTCGGCGAGGAGGTCCGATAGCGGTCGGGCGTCGTCGTCCGTCGACTTGAGTGGCTGGCCGTCGACAAACGCCTGATGAAACTGTGCGGCGTCGACCACCGTGACGGTCGTATCGAGATCGTACAGTGTCGACGCACGCGCGGGGGAGACGAACCGCTGGGCGATGGGAACGGGGTCACTGATACCCGAGGCTTCGATGACCAGATAGTCGAACTCTTCGTCGACGGCGAGGCGTTGCAGTTCCTGATCGAGTTCGTTCTGCAGCCCACAGCAGATACAGCCGTTCGACAGCTCCGTGACACCACCGTCCTCCATCGACAGTTCGGAGCCGTTCTCGATGCGGTCCGCGTCGACGTTCACCTCGCCGACATCGTTGACGAGGACAGCGATGTCGTACTCCTCGCCGCCGACGGTGAGAAGGTGGTTGAGCAGGGTCGTCTTTCCGGCTCCGAGCCCGCCACTGAGGATCGTGACCGGGGGTTGGTCGTCGACGGCCATCAGTCGTCGGCCAGTGCGAGTTCGCGCTGTTCGTCGGCGGTGAACGGATCCGGATACTCGCTCCAGTCCGCTTCCATCTCTGCGGCCGAGAGGACACAGTCGTCCAGTCGCTCGACCAGTGTCTCCTGGTCGAATTCGCGACCGATGAACACGAGCTCCGATCCGCGATCGCCCCACTGGTCGTCCCAGTCCTCTTTGATGCCGGGACGAGCGGCGAAGTAGCGCTCCTGTTGGGCCTTCGGAAGCGTTGCGATCCACGTCCCTTTCGGGCCAGCCCGGACCGATTGGCCTGCTTTGTCGAGCCCCATCGCGATGTCTTCGCGACCAGCAGACCAAAAAAAGCCCTTCGCGCGGACGATTCCGTCCGGGAGAGCAGCGAAGAGACGAGCGATTCGCTCGGGGTAGAACGGGCGGTCGGCGTCGAAGACGAACGACGTGACCCCGTGTTCCTCGGCGGCTGACTCGTGATGGTGTCCGTGCTGGAGTTCACGCTTCCATCCGGCAGACTGACTGGCACGGTCGAAGTCGAACCGACCAGTGTTGAGAATTTCCTCGGGATCGACTGCGCCGTGTTCCGTTCGAACGATTTCCGCCCGCGGTTGGAGCGTCTTTAGGACCGCCTCGATCTCTTCGAGTTCGTCGTCCGGGACGAGGTCGCACTTGTTCAACAGGAGGACGTCGCAGAACTCGATCTGGTCCATGAGTGCTTCTTCGGGGACGCGATTGCCCTGCGGCTCCATATCGTCGTCAGTGAGCACTTGTCCGGAGTCGAATCCCTTCCAGAAGCTGTGTGCGTCGACGACGCTGACCATCGTGTCGAGTTCGTAGACTCCCGTGGGGTCGAACTCCGCGTCTTCGAACCCGCGGGCGAACGTCTGAGCGACTGGAATCGGTTCGCTGATTCCGGACGATTCAACGAGGAGGTATTCGAAGTCTCGCTCTTCGGCCAATCGCCCCACTTCGTCGAGCATGTCGCCACGAAGCCGGCAGCAGATACAGCCGTTCGACATCTCGATGATCTCCTCGTCGTTCTGTGTGAGATCCGACTCGCGCTCGACGAGGTCGGCGTCGACGTTTACCTCTCCCATGTCGTTGACGAGTACGGCAGCGTTCAGTTCCTGCCCGCTACTGAGAATGTGGTTGAGGGTCGTCGTCTTTCCGGCACCGAGGCTTCCGCTGAGGATCGTCACCGGGATCGGGTCGTTCCTGGACAGCATACCCAAGTTATGAAACTGCATTACTAAAATACTAATTATTACGCTGTAAGGGAACTAGTCATAACAGAAACTAATAACTTAGAATAAGATATTAGTATATGAGCGTCGTTAGCATCTCGATGCCGGAGGCGTTACTCGAACGCATCGACGAGTTCGCCGACGAACACGGGTACAGCGGTCGGAGCGAGGTCGTACGCGAAGGCACACGCACACTGCTCGAAGAGTTTCAGGGGCGAAATATCGACGGGCAAAAGCACACGTGTACGGTGATGGTGGTCTTCGAGTACTGTCAACCCGCGGTTCAACAACGTCTCACGGGAGTCCGTCACGAGTACGATGCTATCGTCTCCGCGACCACCCATGCACACGTCCGGGAGCAGTACTGTATGGAGCTGTACGTCCTGGAGGGAACGACGGAGGCACTATCCGGATTCGTCAACACCGTTCGGGCAGTACCAGATGTCCGAGCGGTGAATTACTCGATCGCGTCATTCGGCAGAGATCCCATTGGTCAGCACATCGAGTAGCGAGTACGGCTTAGTGCTCCACAAGGAGCATCAGTTTGACTCGACTCACCGCATCGAAATCGCGCAATCGATACGTGAGGTCTCGGACGCGTGGTGCAGGCCCGCTGCAGAAGAGCGTCTCGAGACACCACTCTCCTTCGTGAATATGATTCGTGGTCGTGATGACGTCCTGAAACTGGTGTTGCACGGTGTGGATGTCTTCGATGACTGCTTCGTGTTCGTAATCGAACGCGATGATGACGACGACGTCGCCTTCGATATCCTCCAATCTACTGTGGGCCTCGATGTACTCCTGCATCGCCTCGCGGACGCCGCGCGAACGCGAATCCAATCCCTCTGCCTGCCACGTTTCATCAAACTCGGAAAGGAGGTCGTCGGGGATGTTGAAGCTCGTGCGCATCGTGTGTTAATCAGAATTTGATGCATATGAGTTCCTAGTAATTGTGGTTTCCAGATTATGATTTTCTTCGGGATTTATATATCACGACCTATGGAACCCGAAATCGATGCACACGCCAGATAGCTTCTTACACCCGTGGATGGCAGGCGCGTTCATCATGCTCACCGGCGCAGTATTGGCCGTCGCCGCAATGCGAGCACGTGACTGGGTGACCGAGTATCGGATTCAGCTGTTCGCTATCGTCGCGGCAGCGGTGTTCGCCGCGCAGATGCTCAACTGGCCGATCCCTGGCGGGACAAGTACGCACTTCGTCGGCGGTGCGTTCGCCGCGATCGTACTCGGCCCTCTCTTGGGGACACTCGCCGTCGCTCTCGTTGTTGCCGTTCAGGCGCTCGTCTTCGGGACGACGGCGCGCTTGCACTCGGAGGGGCGTGTTTAGACGCTAGTAAGAGCGGCTAAATGTCTAACTTACTAGGGAGTGAAGCGGGAAGAGGAGTTTGTGTCCAGCAAACTCGCCCGCTTCACTGATCGGGTTGTCTCGCTTGCTCAAAAAGCCGTCGTCGGCGAACCAGATCCAGCGTACGAAGAAGGAGAAAACGGCTACGCAGATTGGGTGATCGTGGCGATTCACGGCCTCCGCGAGTATCTTGATCACACGTATCGACGGTTGCTGGACGTGCTCCACGAGATGCATGGAATTGTCGCTAAACTCGACCTAGCGGTGGCTGATCTGCCTGATTTCACGACCGTGTGTACGCGCAAGCAGGATCTGGAAATGCGTATTTGGCGCGTCTTGCTGCGGCTGTCGGCGGAGTTGCACGACCTCGGTGATGTTCAGGCAATCGACGCAACCGGCATGGATCGGATTGCTGCCAGCCAACACTACGCAAAACGGACGAACTATACGTTCGAGGCGGTGAAAACGACCCTTCTGAGTGACTGCAAGACTGGTGCGATCCTCGATATACATTGCTCGATGAAACAACCGCACGATTCCAAGGTCGGCTGGCAGATGGTCAAACGTAATCTCGACAAACTGAATATTCTCACCGCCGACAAAGGCTACGACTGGTGGTTACTTCGCCAAAGACTGCGTGCAGAAGGCGTTAAACCGGTGATCAAGCACCGCGAATTCGGCTGGCACGGCATCGCCAACAATTTCTTGCAAGATGATACGATCTACCATCAACGCTCGAACGCCGAATCCACGTTTTTCGCGCTGCGACGCAAATACGGCGAGATCGTTCGGGCTCGAACCTGGTTCGGTCAGTTCCGCGAACTCGTTCTGAAATGTGCTGTCAGAAACATCGAACTCAGCGTCAGCCACTCATGACCGTGAAATCACGCGTCTAAACAAGGCCCTGAGTTGCAGACACGGAAAGCCCTCGGCCCGCTGGCCCGATCTGTGGCGGATATTCTCCCACCGGTCGAATAGTGCCGCCGCAGATCGGGCTACCGAGCCTCGCCCTTTCATCCGCCAGGAGAGCACACTCTCCTGAGCCTGTGCTCACCCCGTTTGCACAGACGCCAGGATTCGGCTGCCTCACAGTCTGAACCCTGGTGGATGAAAGGGCGAGTGCTGCGTGACGGCGGAGCCGTCACGTTATAGCCGGCCGGTGGAACCGGCCGGCCCTTGCGGGAACCCCGACGAAGGTGAGCCGAACGAAGAGAGGCGAACGTCGAGAGAGCTTGCTCTCTCGGAACAAGCACGCGAAGCGCGCGCAGCGAGTTCTTCGCGAACGAAGTGAGCGAAGGCCAGCGAGAGCCTGTGGCTCTCGCGAGGCACGGGACCGCAACTGCACGAGGGCTTTCCGTGCCTGAATGACGTTACTCTCTATCTCTTATCTGAACACCGCCCTCAGCGCTCCCAGCGGAAGCGGCCGTCTTCGAGCACGGCTTCGCCGTCGATCAGCAGTCGGCCGTCCTCGCGGAGGTCGGTGATGAGGTCGACGTGGATCGCGCTGTCGTTACCGCCGTCGGGAACGCAGGCGTCGTAGGCCCGGCCGAGCGCGAGGTGGACGGTCCCGCCCATCTTCTCGTCGAAGAGGATGTTGTCCGTGATCCGGTCGATCCCGCGGTTCATCCCGATCCCGAGCTCGCCCAGTCGGCGAGCGCCCGCGTCGGTTGCCAGCAGTTCGCCGATCGTCGACTCGCCCTGAGCGGCGCTGTAGTCGACGACCTCGCCGTCCTCGAAGACGAGCCGTACGTCTCGCACGCGCGCCCCGTCGACGGTCATGGGCACGTCGAAGGTGACCGTTCCCTCGGTGGCGGTCGGTGCGGTGAACACCTCGCCGGAGGGGAGGTTGTGCGAGTCGTAGGCCACGGAGGCCGCGGAGTTGACGGCCACGCGGTCGGCGATCGACATCGTGAGGTCCGTCCCCTCGCCCAGGAGGCGGACCTCGCTGCCCTCGTCCAGCAGCGTCTTGAGCTGGCTCATCTCCTCGGCAAGCGACTCCCAGTCTCGCAGCGTCGCGTCGTAGACGAAGTCACGGTAAGCCTCGGAGGAGAGGCCGGCCTGCTGGGCCATCGCGCGGGTCGGGTGCTGGGTGGAGACCCAGTCGGTGTCCATCCGGGCCGCTCTGATCTCGGTGCGAGCCCGGCGGTAGGACTGCCGGCGGTCCCCCGATACGTCGCTGGCCGCGGCGGTGTTGCGCGATCCGCCCAGCGAGAGGACGCTGTCGGCCCGCTCGTAGAGCGCGCGCTCGAACTCGGGGTCGGCGTCGAAGTCGCCGTCGTGGGCCCGGAGGTAGGCTCGCGTCATCTCGTCGGAGCCGTAAGTCGCGAGCAGGTTCGCTCCGCGCTCGCCCAGCGCCGCCGCGACGGCCACCCCCAGGTCGTGCGCGCCCTCGTCGACCCGGACGATCACGTCGTCGCCCGCTTCGATCCGTGCGCTCCAGTCGACCAGTACGTCGGCGTGTTCCCGAACTCGGTCGTCCATATCCCGGCATCAGTTGGCGTCGATAAAACGCTACTGCCACGGCGCGGCCGCGAGAGCGGGTTCGAAGCGGTGAGCCGCTTACTCGCCGTCCACGGCTGCGGGCTCGCCCGTCTCGGCGCTCTCGTAGAGGGCGTCGATGACGGCCATGTTGTCGACCGTCTCCGTCCGGTCGACGGGCGGCGTCTCGTCGGCCGCGACGGCGTCGGCGAAGCTCTCGACCTGGCGGCGGTAGTGGTCGACGCCGTCGATGGTCTCGGTGTGTCGCTGGCCGTCGACCTGATAGGTGAGCGATACCGACTGGTCGGGGGCCACGTCGAATGCTTCGGGGACGTGGAGCCAGCCGTCGGCCGTCATGATCCGGTACTCGTGGGTCATCGGCGTGTCGAAGCTGCTGGTGATCTGCGCCGTCACGCCGTCGTCGTAGGTCAGCAGGCCCGAGAGCTGGGAGTCGACGCCGGTGTCGTAGGTGTCGGCGGCGTGAGCGAACGCGCGGTTCGGCTCGCCCAGCACGTTCCGGACCGCGCTGACGGCGTAGCAGCCGATGTCCATGAGCGAACCGCCGTCCAGTGCCGGATCGAGCCGGATGTCGTCGGTCCGGTCGCCCAGTCCGAAGGTAAAGGTCGCCTCGACGTGGCGCACCGCGCCGAGTTCCTCGCGGACGATCTCGCGGGCGCGCTCGGTGCGAGGATGGAAGTGGTACATGAACGCCTCCATCAGCGTGACGCCCTGCCGGTCGCAGTAGTCGAAGAGCGCGCGGGCCTGCTCGGCGTCGGGTGTCAGGGGCTTCTCACAGAGGACGTGCAGTCCGTGATCGGCAGCGCGGCGTGTCCACTCCGCGTGGAGGCTGTTTGGCAGCGGGTTGTACACGGCGTCGATCCCCTCGTCGTCCAGCAGCGCCTCGTAGCTGCCGTACGACCGATCGATGTCGAGTTCGTCGGCGATCGACCGGGCGCGCTCGGCGTCGCGTGAAGCGATCGCGCCGACGGCGTGTTCGCTGGCCTGGATCGCCGGGATCACGTCTTCGCGGCCGATCGCCGCCGTACTGAGAACTCCGAATTCCATACGTGAGAGTGCGATCGGGACGGGCATAAACGCTGAGTTCCGCGGCGACCCGGACGATCCCCGTCAGTGGCCCTCTATTGTGATAGTAGGTAGCACTACACACACATTTGGTTAGTCACCCCGCCTATCAAAACAAAAAACGCGGCACGTGGAGTTAAGAGCCGAACTTCTGGTACGTATGAGTATGGATCTGAAGGTAAAGTTGGTCGTGCTGATGTTGGCGATCTCGCTGTTGCCGCTTGGCAGTGTCGGAGCCCTGGCGACACAGAACATGGGGTCGCTCAATCAGGACGCCCAGGATCGGAGCGCACAGGAGTTGCGCGGGGCGATGACCGACGACCTGAACAACAGCGTACGGGCGCGGCAGTCGTCGCTACAGAACCAGTTCGACCAGCGGGAGGTCGACATGCGCTCGCTCGCCCAGTCGGGCGCGATGGACAACTATCAGGCCGCTCGACAGGGGAAGATGCAACTCGTCCAGGAGGCCAGCCAGCGACAGGTCGGCTACACGGCCCTGGAGATGCGCAACGCCATCGAGAGCACGACCCAGACCGTACTCGATACCGAGTACGACGGGCGCGAGTGGGAGGAGCTGTCCCCCCGCGAGCAGCGCGCGGTCAAGCAGCGCGTCGAGCGGATCATCGCCGGCACTGCCGGCGACGGGACGACCGCCGACGGGACGATGAACGAGACGTTCCAGCCCGGCTACATCGGCGAGACCGGCTACGCCTACGTGACCGACCTTGACTCGAACGTCGTGATCCACCACCGTCTGGAAGACGGGCACAACTTCGCCGACGACTCCGGCGAGAGCCTGACCGTCTTCGACGACATCGAAGCGAACATCGAGTCGACGCCCGCGCTGCGCAACGGCGAGACGTGGGGTGTCGCCGAGTACGAGTGGGAGGACACGACACAGGACGGCAACCCCACGGAGACCCAGCTGGTCGCCTACACCTACTACGAGCCCTTCGACTGGATCGTCGCTCCCAGCGTGTACTACTACGAACTCCAGGAGCGAGCCGTCGCCGACAGCGAGGCGCGGCTGGCAGACTCCTTCGAGCGGTACCTCGAAACCCGGACTGTCAGCGTCGACCGGGAACAGCGCTACGCCTACGACGAGATCATCTTCGTCGACAAGCGGGGCCGAGAGGTAATCAGTGCCACTCGCGAAGGCGAACGGGCGGTGACCGAGCGCGACGGTTCGGGGTGGCACGCCGACAAGAGCTGGTTCACCAGTGCCGGTGCCGTCGCCAACGGCGAAGTCGCGTTCAACCGAATCGAGAGCGAGAACGGCAGTCAGCGGATGTACGTCTCGACGCCGGTGTACCAGGACGGACGGTTCCGGGGCGTCGTCGTGGCCCAGTTCAACTACTCGATCGTCACGGAGATCACGAACGGCGTGTCGGTCGGCGAGACGGGCTATCTCTACGTCGTCAACGACCGCGGCGAGATGGTGAGCCACCCCAACGAGACGAAGGTGACACAGCGTGTCGACGTGGCCGGGGGTGAGTACGGCGAGGCACTCGGCAACATCACCACCGAACAGATGCTGGCCGCCCGGTCGGGCATGGCCACGCACACGCGAACGGTCGGGGGCGAAGAGACGACCCGATACGTCGTGTACGCGCCCCTGCAGGTCGGAGACAGGCAGTTCTCGCTCGTCGGCACCGTTCCCGAGAGCGACATCGAGGGGCCGATCACGGCGCTGGGAGACGCGCTCCAGCAACGCACCGACGACGCCCGCAACCTCATCCTGTTGCTGTCGGGCATCGCGGCGCTGGTCGTCGTCGCCGCGGGCTACGCCGTCGCGCGTTACGTCGCCAGTCCGATCGAACAGATGCGCGACCGGGCCACGGAGATGGCACAGGGGCGGTTCGACGGCGAACTCGACGTGGACGACCGCGACGACGAGATCGGGGAGATGGTCGAGGCCTTCGAGGAGATGGAGGCGAACCTGACCCGTCAGATAACGGAGATCGAGGCCGTGTCGGCGTCGCTCAGCGAGGGCGAGATCGACGACGACCTCCACACGGACCTGCCGGGCTCGTTCGGCGACATCATGACGGACCTCCAGGACGGCATGACGCAGCTGCGGACGAGCTTCGCCCAGATCAGCCGGGCCAGTGAGAACGTCCGGACCGGCAAGCTCGACCAGGAGATCGACAGCGACCTCCCCGGAGAGTACGGCGCGGTGATGGACGAACTCGACGCGGGACTCCAGCAGCTCTCCGAGAGCTTCGACCGGCTCCGGACGGCGAGTACGGCACTCAGCGAGCGCCGGCTCGACGAGGACCTCGGTACCGACCTGCCCGGCGCGTACGGCGACGTGATGACCAACATCGACGCGGGCCTCGACGCCGTCGAGGAGAGCATCGCGCGGGTGCAGTCGATCGCACGGGAGGTGAGTTCGGCCACTGACGACGCCGCGGACAGCGCACAGGAGGTCGAGCGGGCCAGCCAGGAGGTCGCCGAGTCCGTGCAAGAGATCTCTCACGGCGCGGACCGCCAGTCCGAACAGCTCCAGGAGGCCGCCGCGGAGATGAACGACATGTCTGCGACGGTCGAGGAGGTCGCCTCCTCCGCGGTCGACGTGGCCAACACGTCAGAACGCGCCGCGGACCGCGCCGAGGCCGGGAGCGAGCGGGCGAGCGAGGCCTCCCGCGAGATCGAGGGGATCGAAGCGGAGACCGAGCAGGCGGTCGAGCAGGTCGCGGCGCTCGAATCCGAGATCGACGAGATCAGCGAGATCGTGAGTATGATCACCGACATCGCCGAGCAGACGAACATGCTGGCGCTGAACGCCTCTATCGAGGCTGCTCGGGCCGGTGAGGCCGGCGAGGGCTTCGCCGTTGTCGCCGACGAGATCAAGGGGCTGGCCGGCGAAGCCGCCGCGGCGACAGAGGAGATCGACGGTCTCATCACCGAGCTACAGGCGACGACCGGGGAGACCGTCGACGACATCGAGTCGATGCGCGACCGCGTCGAGAGCGGTGCCGACACGATCGAGGACGCGATCGCCATGTTCGACGAGATCGCCGAGAGCGCAACCGAGGCCGAGCACGGCGTCCGAGAGATCAGCGAGGCGACCGACGACCAGGCCGCCTCGACCGAGGAGGTCGTCGCGATGGTCGACGAGGTCAGCAGCGTCAGCCAGCAGGCCGCGGCCGAGGCGACAAGCGTCTCCTCGGCGGCGGAGGAACAGGCCGCATCGGTCAACAACATCTCCCAGAACGTCCGCTCCGTCGCCGACATGGCCGACGATCTCGAGGCGCTGGTCGACGCCTTCGAGGTCCAGCAGTCCGCGGCCGACGGCGACGCGAGCGCAGCGGGAGCCAGCGCCGACGGCGGCTGGTCGCCCGACGACGGCGCGGAGTAACGCCACGGAGCCGTCAGGACGCCGTCCACGGCGCGCACCGCGGACACGGGTAGCTTTTTTCGCAGGGCCTCCGAACGTCGGTCAATGACGGAGTCGTTCGACATCGTCTCGCCCGAGCAGATTCGCTCGGGTCGGGCGACCGACGCCTACTTCGACCGGACGATCGAGGCACTGGACCACGCCGGCAAGAACCCACACGTCGTCGCGGAGGTGACCGCAGACCAGTTCCCGACCGGCGAGTGGGAGCTGCTCGCGGGGCTGAGAGACGCGGCCCACCTCTTCGAGGGACGAGGCGTCGACGTGGACGCGATTCCGGAGGGGCGGCTGTTCGACGGCGGCCCTGTCGCACGGATCGAGGGGCCGTACCGAGAGTTCTGTCGGCTGGAGACGGCCCTTCTCGGCTTTCTCTCTCACGCGACCGGCGTCGCTACGCGAGCGCTGGAGGCCCGCCGTGCGGCCCCCGACTCGCAGGTCCTCTCCTTTGGCTCTCGGCACGTCCACCCCTCGATCGGCGCGATGGTCGAGCGGTCGGCGCTGCTCGCCGGCCTCGACGGCATCTCGAACGTCGCCGCCGGCGAGGTGCTGGGCCGGGCGGCCGGCGGGACGATGCCCCACGCGCTGGTGATCTGCTTCGGTCGCGGCAATCAGGAAGACGCCTGGCGGGCTTTCGACGAGGCCGTCGACGCCGACGTGCCCCGGATCACGCTGTGTGACACCTACAGCGACGAGGTCGACGAGTCGCTGCGGGCGGCCGCGGCGATCGAGGACTTAGAGAGCGTCCGCATCGACACGACCGGCTCCCGGCGTGGGGACTTCGAGCACATCCTGAAAGAGGTGCGCTGGACGCTGGACGCTCACGGCCACGAGGACGTGGGAATCTTCGCCAGCGGCGGTCTGGGACCGACGGAGCTGGCGCGGCTGTCCGGCGTCGTCGAGGGGTTCGGCGTCGGCGGGTACGTCAGCAACGCCGATCCGGTCGACTTCGCGCTGGACATCGTCGAGGTAGAGGGCGAGCCGGCCGCCAAGCGCGGGAAGCTCACGGGCACGAAGCAGGTGTACCGGACGCCCGACGGCGGCCACCACGTGGGGCTGGCCGACCGCGACGGCCCGGCTGGCGGGGCGGCACTGCTCGAACCGCTCGTGCGCGACGGGACCGTCGTCCGCGAGTTCGATCTGGACGCCGCCGCCCAGCGGGCGGCCGACGACGCCGACGCCGTCGGGTTCGAGCCCGTCGACGGCGGGACGAAGGCTTAATCACGCCCACCGGCTAGGTTCCGGTGGCAGAGGGAGACCGGCTTCCGTGAGCGCACACCGTGCGCGCATGAGGAAAGTCCCCCCACCCGCTGGGCGGGTGACCGGGCGCAAGCCCGGGGCGGGAGACCGTCGGCGCTGGAACAGAAACGAGACCCCTCCACCCGACCGATGAGGCGTGCGAACCCGGACCGACGCGGCGCGAGCCGATAAGGAATGGGGAGTTGACCCGCCGAGGGCCGGGCCGTTCCGCGAGGAACGGCCAACGGGCGAGCGGCAGACGCCGCTGGCCCGCCGCGTCGCGCTTTCCGGCGCGACGCAGACGGTGGAGAACGGATGGAACGGCGAATCCTCACCGGTGCAAGTCCGTGCCGACAGGTAGCCCGGCACCGCGCGAACGCGCTGGGCACGGACGCTGAGCCGAATGCCGAGAGAACAGAAGGGGGCTTACTCCCCTCAGCCACGAACTCGCCAGCGACGCCACCGGCCGCCGATCTGTTAGCCAGGTGTCTTATCTGCGAGCGGCATGTTACTACGAGACATGAAAGGGCTGCTCAACGAGTCGACGGCGACGGTCCACAAGTATGAGCCACAGCGTGACCGCGGCGTCACCGAGTGCGGTGCGACGACGACGGCCACCCACGATCAGATGCGGGTGCTACCGGTCGAACGGGCCATAGACGAGCGAGACGCGAGCAAGTGCGGTCGCTGCTTCGGCGACGGCGGCGGCTACTGACGGTGTGGGCGACCGAGTGTCCGGACGGGCGTGTCGTCGGAACCGAACGCGGACCGCCAGTACGTTCAAGACAGTCCAGACTAGAGGGCCGGTGTGGACAGACAGGCACTCGACGAAGCGCTGGCCGATCGCTACGACGCCGACGAGCGGAGCCGGCGGATCGTCTCGCGACAGGCCCAGGATCTCGCGGACTCGTGTCGGATCGCGCGGGACCTGGGCTATCCGCTCTCCGTCGAGGACGTGCTGGCGAACCTCGACGACGCGCCCGAGGAGCACACGCTCGTCGAGCGGTGGAACTGGTGGCTCGGGGCACTGGACCTCTCGCACGGCGGCTACGAACGGTTCCGCGTCCGCCCGGACGTTGCCGGGCTCGATCAATCCGAGTGAGACGCCGATCCACCGTCGGTCGGCGTCGCTCGTCGATTCGGCGTCGAAAAAAGCGGTATCGCTGCCAGCGACCTCAGAATACCGAGAGGCCGTGTGCTTCTCGCGCGTGTTCGAGAAGCGCGTCCGTGCTATCGAACTGCTCGCCACAGCTGCACGTGTGATACGTCGGCGTCGTGGTCGACTGGCGTGTCGCCATACCTACCCAATAGGGCGTATCCATAATGAATGTTTGTGGAGAATGTGTAACATACGCACGGGTGGCGCTACGTCGACACGCGCCGCTCGCCCGCCCAGTCACTCTGTCAGACGGTTGTAGTCGTCGGCCGTCAGCTCGATCGTCGAAGCGGCGACGTTCTGTTCGAGGTGGTCGACGCTCGACGTGCCGGGAATCGGAAGCGTCACGTCGGAGTGGGCCAGCAGCCACGCCAGTGCGATCTGGTACGGCGTCGCATCGTGTGCCTGGGCCACGTCCTCGACGACCGACCGCTTCTCGCCGAGGTCGCCGGCCCCGAGCGGGAACCACGGGACGAAACCGACGCCCTTCTGCTCGCAGGCTTCGAGGACCGCCTCGTCCTCGCGGTTGGCGACGTTGTACTCGTTTTGGACCGTCGCGATCTCGACGATCTCCTCTGCGAGTTCGAGTTGCTCGACGGTGACGTTCGAGAGCCCGACGTGGTCGATCATACGGAAAGTTGTAGGTCTTTACCAGATCGACCGCACGCTGTCGTGCGGTCGATCTGGTAAACGCCTACAACCGTCCGTATGAGCGTTCGTCTCACGACACCCATATTGTGGCCCCGAAGCGCGCGAACGCAACACGAACCACCGCGGAGAACTCGGCCGTACCGCTCGACAGTCAGTCGGCCGGGTTCACGTACGCGTCGAAGCGGTAGAACCGGTCGTCGTACTTCAGGTAGACACCGCTCTCGAACCGGGAGCGCTGGCGCTCGGGGTCGGCGTCCAGCAGGTCGTGGCGCTCCAGGGCCCGGAGCAGGCCGCGGTACTCCTCGGACAGCGGCGTCGTCTCTTCGTACTCGCCCGCGGAGGCCCGCTGGAACAGCCGCCGCTGCTCGTCCGGGAACTGTTCGTCGACGCGAACGTCGACCAGCGCGCCGTCGAGGGCCCGCTCGAAGGCCGCCTCTGTGTCGGCGATCTCGATCGCCATCGCCGTGTAGACCGGTTCTTCGAGGCGTCGGCGAGTGACCGACACCGCCAGGATCGTGTCGTGGACCGAGACGTACCGGTGGTCCGGGTCGGGAGCCAGCTCGCTCTCGCTGTCGTCGAGGAACCGGTAGACGTAGCCCCCCTCCTCGGCGATGTCGTGGGGGTAGCCGCCGCCGTGCTCGCGAGCGCGGGCGACCACGTACGCCGGGAAGACGGCGCGGGCGTCGATCGGCGGGAGGTCCTCGCGCTCGATCGCCGCGGGCGGATCGTCGAGTTCGTCGCGCCGGCCGCTCCACTCCAGTCGCAGGACCGACCGCTCGACCTCGCGCAGGTCGGTCGGCGTCGAGTGGAGTTCGTAGTAGGTGCCCTCGTGTTCCACGTAGGTCTGCTCGTCGGGGACCAGATCGTAGCCGACAGTGGTGTATCGCTCGCCGTCGACGACCGCGTCGTAGAGGCGGCGTTGCTCGGCCGCCCAGGGCGCGTCGCCGTCGTCGGGCGACCAGCCGACCCTGTCGAGCAGCGTCTCACCGATCTCGTCGACCGAGAGCGTGTAGGACAGCTGTGGAGCGTCGACGGTCGATTCGAGCGCGCCACAGCCGGCCAGCGAACCGACGCCAGCGAGACCGACGGCTGTCAGGAGGGACCGGCGGGACCAATGGGACATACGCGAGCCTGGCACGCCGACCGGCAAATGCGTTGTGACCGATCTCGGCCGGAGAATCTGGGCGTCCGAGTCGCGCTGCTCGCACGCCGGAGTGCGCCACCCTTAATTCGCCGAGGCACCCACTCTGGGGCAATGACTGTCATCGAGGGCGTTCACGAGGATCGCGGCGCGACGTTCCGGACGGTGGGCGGGAACCGCGTCGTCGCCAACTACGGTCGCCCCGAACGAGTCCACCGGGCGGTCCGGCAGGTCGTCGGCGTGATCGAGATGGGGTACGGCGTCGTCACGGTCAGCGGCGACGACCGGGTCGACTTCGTCGACAACGCCGTCTCGAACCGCGTCCCGACCGCCGACGGCGACGGGGTCTACTCGCTGCTGCTCGACCCGCAGGGCCACGTCGAGACCGAACTCTACGTCTACAACGCGGGCGAGCGACTGCTGCTTTTCGTCCCGCCGGCCCGCGCCGATCCCCTCGTCGAGGACTGGCGCGAGAAGACGTTCATCCAGGACGTGACGATCGCCGACGCGACCGACGAGTTCGCGGTCTTCGGGGTCCACGGCCCCAAGGCGACGGAGAAGATCGCGAGCGTGCTCAACAAGACCGCGACGCCCGAGACGCCCCTCTCGTTCGTCCGCGGGTCGATGGTCGACGCCGGAGTGACCGTCGTTCGCAGCGACGGGCTGGTCGGCGAGGAGGGGTTCGAGGTCGTCTGCAGCGCCGACGTTGCCCGCGACGTGTACGACACCCTGGAGAACCGCGGTCTCAACGCCGCTCCCTTCGGCTACGACACGTGGGACGCGCTGACCCTGGAGGCGGGGACGCCGCTGTTCGACACCGAGATCGAGGGCCAGATTCCGAACGTCGTCGGCCTCGCGAACGGCGTCGACTTCGAGAAGGGCTGTTTCGTCGGCCAGGAGGTCGTCTCGCGCGTCCACAACCGCGGCCGACCCTCGAAGCGACTCGTCGGCCTCACCTGTGGTGCCGTCCCCGAGTCGGGGGCCGCGGTCTTCGTCGACGACGCCAGCGTCGGCGCGGTGACGCGAGCCGTCGAAAGCCCGACCCGCGAGGAACCGATCGCCCTCGCACGGGTCGACTACGAACTCCCCGACGGGACGCTGTCGGTCCGGGTCGACGGCGGCGAAGTGGACGCCGAGCTGGCCGCCCTGCCCTTCGTCACCGGCTCGGACGAGTCCGCGCGGCTCCCGCGGTACGAGAGATAGGATAGGACCAGCGGACGACCGACTGGAGAGAGGAGATCAGTACGACTCGGTTTCGAGGGCAGAGACCCGCTCGAAGTGTTCGTCTCGCGTGACGAGCGACGCCCCGTTGTGTCGGCAGACGCCAGCGACGAGCGTGTCGCCGAGATTGATTCGCTCCCCGGCATCGAGGAGTTCGGCTTCGATCAGAGCGGCCTCTCTCGTCACTGGTTCGGACAACGGGAGCGGTTCGAGCCAGTCGAGCGCGGACGCAACGCGCTCGATCCCGTCGACACCGTCGGTTCGAGCGGCCCCGCGATACACCTCGAAGAGCGCCAGCGACGGCGCGAAGAGGGGCTTGTCTTCGTGGGCTTCGAGGTACGCCCCGGCAGCGTCGACGCCGTCGAGGTAATCCAGGAGAAAACAGGTGTCGAACGCGATCATCGCTCGGATCGTTCTCGGAGGTCGCCGTCCAGATCGTCACGCGTCGCCGTGACGGCTTCCCGAAAGCCGTCGACGCCGCTCATCGCCCCGAACCCCTTCATCACGTCGCGATCACTCCCGGTGAGACGGTTGATCACGTCGGTAAAACTCTCGTCCTCGCGTTTGTGTTCCCGTAATCGCTCGTACGCTTCGTCCGTGATCGTGAGACTCTTGGTACCCATAGACGTACGTGTGGGTGTACACCCAGTTATATTTTCCGCGCTCGCACGGCTGGGCAGGCGATGAAAACAGCGGCTCTCATACGGACGGTTGTAGGCGTTTACCCAGTCGACCGCACGACGGCGTGCGGTCGATCTGGTAAAGACCTACAACTTTCCGTATCATACGGTTTATTGTAGTTGCTTGCCGGTGATCGTCGCCACGGAGTAGACGATCACCGGTAAATCGCTACAATAATCCGTATCAGTCATGGAGCGCCTTCAGGACCGGGTCAGCAGCGCTTTCAGTTGTTCACGAGAGAACAGCGTCGACGGGCGATCCATGTGGACGCCGATCTCGCCCTCGAAGGCTTTCATGCCCGCCTTCTGGACCGCGCCGGGCAGCGAGTAGCCGGCGCGGACGAGGTGTCCCAGCCGGATGTCGGTCCGGAGGTCGTCGCGCCAGGCCCGCTCGTAGTCGCCCAGCGTCCCCGGCCTGTCGGGATCGATCTCGCGGGCCGCGTGGTCGGCGGCGGTCATGCCATAGAGGATGCCGCCACCGGTGAACGGCTTCGTCTGGGCCGCGGCGTCGCCGATCAGGAACGAGCGGCGGCCGGTCACGCGCTTCGGCGGCCCGATCGGGATGAGCCCCGAGCAGCGCCGGTCCGTGTCGACGCCGTAGTCCGCGGTGAACGCCTCGAAGCGCTCGCTCACGTCGTGGCCCGGCGGCGTCGCCAGCCCGTACTCGACGCCGGCCTCGCCGCGGGGAATGCGCCACGCGAAGAAGCGCGGCACGGAGAGGTGTACGTCGACGAACTGCTGGCGGTCGACCGCCTCGGTGAACCCGAGCACCCCGTGGAGGAGTTCGCCGGGTTCGGGCAGGTCGAGCGCGCGCCGGACGCGAGACTGCGGGCCGTCACACCCCGCGACCATCCGCGCGTCGTGGGTCTCCGTCCCGTCGGGACCGCGGACCTCGACGGTGACGTGGTCGGTGCGTTCGGTCACGTCGAGCACCGTGTGCTCCTCCCGCAGATCGACGCCGGCCTCGCGAGCGCAGTCGGCCAGTCGCCGATCCAGCCCGACGCGGTCGATGACGTTCGAGATCGCCTCGTCCTTGTAGAAACGGTGGGCCTCGCTGTCGGGGCCACCGCGATGGAACCGGGCACCGCGGATCTCGTTTTGAAAGAGGTCGTCGCGGGCGTCGTCGGGGACGAACTCCCAGATGTCGGTGCTGACGTGGCCCGAGCAGGCGAGTGGCTCGCCGACGGTCCCCTGCTCGAATGCGAGCACGTCGTGGCCGGCCTCACTCGCCCGCCGGGCGAACCGCGCGCCCGCCGGCCCGCAGCCAACGACGACGAAATCGTGCATACCGACAGGTCGGCCAGCCGAGACAAATAGCTTGTCAGTTGCCCTTTTACTGGTCCACTCCTGAAGGCCACACATGACAGGCTACCAGCCAGGCGTCTGTAACATCGGTCGGGACGAACGACGCAAGCGACGCGTCGCCGGGATCGCCGGCTTCCTCGGCGCGGCGGCCTACGTCGCGGCGGTGCTGTGGTTCGGACTGCCGGACCGCTACGTGCTCGGCAGCTTCGCCTTCCTCTTTGGCGGCTTCGTCGGCGTCTTCCAGGACTACTTTCGGTTCTGCGTCGCCTTCGGAGCCCTGGGACGGTACGACCTCTCCGGGTCGAGCGACGACGCCGGCAGCGTTGCCGACACCGACGCCGTCGCCCGCGACCGGAAACGCGCGGCCCAGCTCCTCACCTACGCCACCGTCTCGGCGACCGTCCTGACGGCGCTCGTCTACGCCGCCGTCACCGCCCTGTAGCGACGACCGAACGCCTCAAGAGAGTGCCTCGTCTGGGCGGTGTTCAGATAAGAGAGAGTAGCGTGATTCATACGGACGGTTGTAGGCGTTTACCCAGTCGACCGCACGACGGCGTGCGGTCGATCTGGTAAAGACCTACAACTTTCCGTATCAGGCACGGAAAGCCCTCGGCCCGCTATAGTAACAATTGAAATGGTTTACATACCGATCATACTGCTGTCGTGCGATCAGGTGTGCATTGACTTTCAATGGCTACTATAGCCCGATCTGTGGCGGATATTCTCTCTCCGGTCGAATAGTGTCGTCCCAGATCGGGCTACCGAACCTCGCTCTTCCATCCGCCAGGGCCCAGACTGTGGAGCTATCCACGAGCCTGGCGGATGAAAGGGCGAGCGACGCGAGGGCGTTCGGTGTCTGCAACTCATACTGCCGGCTGTAACTGTTTCAAGAGATTCGCGACCACGGAGTCGCGAAATTCTGTACAGACTTACAGCCGACAGTATCAGCCAGCGCGGTCGCTTCTCTGAACACTACCACCTGCGGGGCTCCCCGAACTGACAGCAGCGCTTCTGTTTCGCTTCGCTCGTCCGGACCGTCCGGATCAGACGGAGAACTCGAAGAGGTCGTCGCGCAACCATCTTTTGACTCGTCGGGTCGCTGGCGCGACCGCTCCTCGCAAAACATGGGTGAAAAGGCGGACTCGCTTCGCTCGTCCGTGACCGTCCGGATCAGACGGAGAACTCGAAGAGGTCGTCGCCCACGTGGTGGATCGACTCGACGACTTTCCCGCTGTCGCCGACCATCTCGTCGCCGCTCGCCTTCGCGCGCCCGACGGCGAGGAACTTCCCGTGTGATTCCTCGTTGATCGCGACGAGATCGCCCGCGGCGATGCCGTCGTCGGCCTCGGTGATGCCGGGCCGCATCACGTCTGCGCCGTCAGAGACGAACGAGATCGCGCCGCTGTCGACGGTGACCACGTGGTCTGTCGGCGGGTACGCGTTGAGTCCCTCGACGGTGAGGAACGGCTCGTCGTCGACGTACAGCACGAACGGGTCGCCGTCGACCAGCACCACGTCCCAGTCGCTGTCCTCGAACTCCACTTTCTCGAAGGTGTCGGCGTCCAGTTCCACGCCGAGGTTCGCGGCCACGGCCTCCTCGATGGCGTCGATCTCGTCGGCCCTGAGGTGGTGGCGCGACTTGACGTTCATGCCCGCATCGTCGTGGGGACCGGAGATAAATCGACCGTTCTCCGCCCGCGCCCTCGTCGGGCGGCGCTGTTCTGGCGGCACCGTCCCGGGTCCCGACAGCTGTGCTACAAAAAACCGCTTTGGCGAACAGTTTACTTCGTCGCTCTCGTCGGTCGGGTATGAGCAGGGCAGACGATCTTCGGGACTGTGAGGACTGTCTCGCGCCGGCCGACGCCTTCGCGATCGTCGGCGAGGAGACGCGCCTCTCGATCCTCGAAGCGCTGTGGCGACTCGACGAGCCGGCCGCTTTCTCCGAGATCCGAGCCGAGGTCGGGATGACCGACAGCGCGCAGTTCAACTACCACCTCGGGAAGCTGACCGACCAGTTCGTCCGCAAGACCGACGACGGGTACGAGCTCCGGACCGCGGGCGAGCGGATCGTCCAGGCCATCTTCGCCGGCTCGTTCACCCAGCATCCGGAACGCGAGATCGATATCGACGATCCGTGCGTCCGCTGTGGTGCGACGCTGTCGGCCAACTACGTCGACGAACAGCTGTCGATCACCTGCCCGGCGTGTGGGCACGGCCACGGCGAGTATCCGTTCCCGCCGGGGGGACTCCACGACCGGACCGACGCGGAGATCCTGTCCGCGTTCGACCAGCGCGTGCGCCACCTCCACTGTCTCGCCAAGGACGGCGTCTGTCCGGAGTGTAACGGCCGGATGGCGACGACGATCGGACGCGGCGAGGACTGCTGTCTGGGCGTCTCGGTGCGGGCGACCCACCGCTGTCGGCAGTGTGCCCACGAACTCTGTTCGGCGGTCGGGCTGGGACTCCTCGACCAGTCGCCCGTCGTGAGCTTCTACGAGGACCACGGCGTCGACCTCGCACAGACGCCCTACTGGCGACTCGACTGGTGCGTCGACGACCATCCGGTCACCGTCGTCGAGGACGATCCCTGGCGGCTCCGCGTCGACGTGACCCGCGACGGCGACCGACTCGCCGTCGTCGTCGACGGCGATCTCGAAATCGTCGAGACGCGCCGCGATCCGGCGACGCCCGCCGAGTGACGCCCCGTCCGTCGCTCGCGTGACACGTAGACCAACGCTGAAGGCGATCCCCTCTCACCTCTCTGTCAATGGCCAGTGCCATCCAGCTGTACACGCTCCGTGACATGGACTGTTCCGTCCCCGAACTCCTCGGTCGCGTCGCCGAGGCCGGCTTCGACGGCGTCGAGTACGCATACCGCGTCCCCGAGGCGGATCCCGAGGCCGTCCGGACGGCACTCGACGAGACCGGGCTCGCGGTGCCGGCCGCACACGTCCCCGTCGACGCCCTCGAAGACGATCTGGCGGCGACCGTCGAGCAGTACCGCTCGCTCCGGACCGAACGGCTCGTGGTTCCCTATCTCGACAGCGAGTCGTTCGGCACCGTCGAGCGCATCCGCGAGACGGCCCGCCGCCTCGACGGGCTCGCCGACCGGCTCGCGGATCACGACTACCCGCTCCTGTATCACAACCACGACGCCGAGTTCGCCGAGATCGACGGTCGGACGGCCTTCGACGTGCTCGTCGAGGCGACCGACAGCGTCGCCTTCGAACTCGACGCCGGGCTGGCGACCTACGCCGGTGTCGACGCCGCGGACGTGATCGACCGCCACGCCGACCGGATCGACCTGCTGCACTGCACGGACACGCACGTCGACGCCGCGGAGCCGGCCCACGCCGCCTTCGGCACGGGCGACGTGGACTACGACGCCGTCTTCGACGCCGCCGAACGGGCCGGCATCGAGTGGCGCATCTACGAGAACGGATCACAGGACGATCCCGTCGGCGAACTCGACCACGCGGCCGAGCGCTTCCTGTCCTGATCGCCGTCGAGGGCGACCGCGAGCGGCCGGAGAGTCGAAAAGTATAGACGTGCCGTCGGTGTAGCTGTCGCCGTGTTCTCCGACGGCTTGCTCGCCGCCTGTCGACGGATCGGGACAGGACTGACCGATCGCGTCACACGGGCGCGTGCGAACGCTACCGCCGCCGACTGGCTCCGGTTCGCGCTGCTGGCGACGATCTGCCTCTTGCTGGCGGTCGTCGCGGCCAACGTAGCGACGTCCGCGCCGGCAGACAACACCACTCTCCAGCGCGGGACGGTGACCCAGCCGGCCGACAACACGACGATCGTCAGCGTCCAGGGGTACACCTTCGAGGGCTCGGTCAACGACAAGAAGCCCGCTCGACTGATCGCGGCCGACGAACGCGCGGGCACGGACTGGACCTACCAGAGCCGCCAGGGGTCCGGTGCCTGGTTCTTCGACGTCGATCCGCTCGACGACGGGAACCTGCTCGTCGTCTCGCCTCGCAGCGGCGAGACGCTGATCTACGAGCTGAACCCCGAGACCAGGGAGCGCGTCTGGGAACGGCGCTTCCCCTTCGAAGACACCCACGACGCCGACATGCTCAGCGAGGACGAACTCGTGATCGGCCACATGCGGGCCTGGAACGAGACCAGCGAGGTCAGCAACGACGAGGTGGTGGTCTACAACCTGACGACCGACGAGATCACCTGGCGCTGGCGGCTCCGCGAGCACTTCGACAACGACACCGACGGCGGTATGAACGCCGACTGGAGCCACCTCAACGACGTGGACCAGGTCGGCGAGCATCGCTTGCTCCTGTCGCCGCGCAACTTCGATCAGGCGATCGTCGTCGATCGACGGTCCGGCGAGATCGTCCAGCGACTGGGTCGTGACGACGACTACTCGGTGCTCAACGAACAGCACAACCCCGACTACCTCGTCGGCGAGAACGGGACGCCGACGATGCTGGTCGCCGACAGCGGCAACGATCGGGTCGTCGAGTACGCTCGCCTGAACGGCTCGTGGGAACGGACCTGGGAGGTCGGGACGGGCTCGCTCAAGTGGCCCCGGGACGCCGACCGACTCCCGAACGGCAACACGCTGATCGTCGACAGCCTCAACCACCGCGTGATCGAGGTCACGCCGACCGGCGAGATCGTCTGGGAGTACTACGCCACCTGGGGACCGTACGACGCCGAGCGGCGGGGGACCGGCGACGAGTCCAACGGCCCGACGATCCGCCAGCAAAACGCCACCGGCAGCTACGAACTCTCGGGCAGTGCGGGTCTACGCCCCGGTACCGGCGATAACCTCGACTTCCCGTCCCGGCTCCAGGCGACGTTCTCGGGGACGCTGCTGTCCGGTCCCGCGAACGCCCTCGCACAGCTGTGGGGCCACTACATGCCGTGGTTCCGTCCGGTCTGGCTCTCCTCGTGGGACGCGGCCTTCCTCATTGGAGCGGGCCTGCTCGGGGTGAGCTGGGCCGGCGGCGAAGCGATCGTGCGGCGCAAGCGACTCGTCGGCGGGCTCCGGCGGCGACTCCCGTTCTGAGCGGACCCGCCGGTCGCCCTACTCTTCGCGCTCGACCTGTGCTCCTCGGACGTTCTGCTTGACGCTGTGTAGTCCCTGCTTGGCCTTCTGCTTCGAGGAGTACCCCTGTCCGCCGTCCGCGATGATGTTCCCGTTGTCGTGGACGAGCCGCCAGCGCCACTGGCCGGCGGTGTCCGCGAACAGCTCGAAGGTCGCGTCGCTCCCGCCGTTCTGGCTCTCGTCGTCCTTCGACTGGTCGATCACGTTCGCGCCCGGCGCGTTCGAGCGGACGCTCTCTACCCCCTGCTCTGCTTTCTGGGCCGAGGCGTATCCCTCGCCGCCGTCGGCGATGACGTTGCCGTTGTCGTGGACGAGCCGCCAGCGCCACTCCTCGGCGCTGTCCTCGTACAGCTCGAACGTCGCCTTGCTCGCGGCCGCGTCGGTGTCGACAGCGTCAGCGTCCTCGGTCCAGGCCACCTCGATCTCGAGGCTCAGCTCCTCGCCCTCGCGCTCGACTTCCGCCGCCAGATCGGCTTCTGCCGGTGCCGACACCGTCACCGTCTGTTCCTCGTCGGCCGGTGCGGGCTCGCCCGTGGCGAACCTGCGGGCGAGCCGCCGGAAGTACGACGCGATCCCGTTTCGACTGCGCGTCTCGCTGGACTCGTGGATGGTCTCTTCTGACATGCAATTTGATCGTCACGTGGCAAACACATAGTGGTGGCCCTCTCTTCGACGCCCCCTCGGTGCGTCGCGATCAGACGACGGCCAGCCCGCGGGGGAGCTGTCGATACTCGTCGGGCCAGGCCAGCCCCAGCGCCGACCACGCCCTCCCGTCGTCGCTCGCGAACAGCCCGTGGTTCGTCAGGGCGTAGAACTGTCCGTCGTGGGCGGCCAGCACCGCCCGCGCGAGCCCGTCGGGGTCCGGCAGTCCCGACATCGCCCGCTCCCAGCCGTCGTCGGTCCGCCGATAGACGGAGGACTCGCCCTCCGTGCTGTGTGCATCGCGGGCACCGGTGGCCGCCGACACCACGACGTCGTCTGGGTCCGCGCCGACTGCCAGTCCCCAGACGTAGCGGTGATCGAGTCCCGACTGGGGGAACGACCACGTATCGCCGCGGTCTCGCGACTCGGCGTAGCCGTCGCCGGCCGCCGTGTAGACGCGTTCGGGCGCGTCGGGGTGGGTCCCGAGCGTGTGGTTGTCTCGCCGCGCTCCGTCCGGGTGATCCTCCCAGCTCTCGCCCGCGTCGTCTGTCCGGACGAGCGCGCCCGCTTCGATGGCGACGTAGAGGCGGTCGGGATCGGCCGGGTCGACCGCGATCCAGCGTACGTGGTGGGTCTCGGGTCGCGGCGGGAACGACCACTGCGACGCCGAGGGGAGGGACTGCAACCCGGATCGCTCGCTCCAGGAGTCGCCGCCGTCGGTCGATCGGTACACCCGCGAGGGCTCGGTCCCGGCCCAGATCACGTCGGGATCGTGCAGGCTGACCGTCACGGCAGTCACCCGGTCATCAGTCGAAAGCGCCGTCGTCCAGCTGTCGCCGCCGTCGGTACTGCGGACCAGCCCCGACTCGACGGTCCCGACGAAGACCCGCTCGGGACGGGCTGGAGCGGCCGCGATGCACTCCAGCGAGTCCGCCACCGATCGCTCTCGAACGGTCCAGTCACCGTCCGCGATCACGAGCAGTCGGTCGTCAAGTGCAGCGTAGCAGGTGGTCATATCCTACCTTACGGCCCCACAGACAAACCGCTCTGGGTGTGGCGGAAAATCCGGCACGAGAGTCCTACTTTGCGAGATAGGCAACCATACCTGTGCCCAGCCCCGCGCCGATACTGGTCATGATCACGGTAATCGGTGGTTGATGGAGGACGAGGGTGTTGACAAACCAGAACAGGGTGCAGTAGCCGATGGTCGATAAAAGGAATATAAGCAACGGATTCAATAAAATTTGATTGGGCTCCATAATCGAGTATCGCTGCGATTTGTGTTTAACTTCGGTTAATATACCGGGTCATCATCCTCACAATTATTGTACAACTCGGCACATATTTGTTCAACGGTCCAGTCGGCTCCGCAGCCAGCCTTGCCAACTGTGTCGTTATATAGAACTACAAGACCACAGAATGCCGATACCACGGCGGCTGCCGCAACGCTCGCTGGAGCGGCGATAGGTGTTGAAGCAAGGATTACACCAGTTACGACTCCACAACCGAGAGTACAGATTACGTTTCCAACGCCCTTACAGAATTCACAGACTGAACTTCCCTGTATCTGCACTTCTGATCCAGCAGTTGCCGGGGTTAATAAAGTCTCTTCATCCAGAATGAGTTCGTTTTCGTTATTGAATACTTCGTGTCCCCCAGAACGGACGGCATTTGATTCCCCATCCGAAGCTACCCCTGTTTTTTGGTTTGTGGACTGAAATGTTTGAATTTCCTTGGTGAGGCCGTCTGTATTCAGACTTCTTATGGCTGCGAGTGCCTCAAGTGGATTACCATTATGCACTCTGACCGTCAGATCTCCTTTCATTAATGAGGCGCTACCACGAGATCGCCGTCCTCCGGTTGACCGTCTCTTTGACTTGCCATTCCCTTGAACTTTTAGCGGGAAACTTACAATTTGGAACTCATCAGAAGACGAATCAGGGCGTTCCTGTACGACGCTTTTGATCTCAGCCTCCTCAACTAAAATCTCAATGCGTTCCTCTTCTCGAACTTTTTCAGTCACATGCTTGAAAACATCAGAGGCTAAAACCAGCTTTTGCAAATCGGATTTGGACTTACCTTTGATCTCATCCACAGTAATCTGGGGAGGGTCTCCTGAATAGCCTGCTTGTGTTTTTGATGAAGCGTTCACAGCCCCGGCACCCGCCAAAGCCGTTGTACTAGCCGCGAGCGTCTGAAGTACCTGCCGTCGGTTCTTGTCAGACACCAATCTTAATATTGCACTATACTATCTTAAACATGATTATTAGTATACTAATATATGGATGTTTTATTAGAAATATAAATGTAGTATAATATGACCTTCACAATCCCCATCGCTATATATAATACGAAAATCATTTACCACAGGCAGACGCAGGCCCGGTCGCATGGTACACTGCCCTGAATGCCAGACGCCACTCGAAACGGCCGACGACATCGAGTTCGCCGAGACCGACGCGACGACCGGATTCATCAAAGCCTCCAAGCGGTTCTACACGGCCAACTGCGCCGCCTGCGGGCTGACGATCGGCAGTGGCGTCGCCGGTGCGAAGTCGAACGGAGGTGCGGTCTGATGGCCCACTGTCCCGAGTGCGAGACGACGCTCGACCAGCAAGACGACGTGGAGTTCGTCGACATGGACTCGACGACGGGCTTTTTCACCGCCTCCAAGCGGTTCTACCTCGTCGCCTGTGGCGAGTGTGGGGCCGCAATCGGCAGCGGCGTCGCCGGTGCGATGTGAACCACGGTCGGTCCGCTCGCTGACGGTCGCTTCTCTCTCTGGTGCAAATTCGCGTCTGCCATTCGCTGCTCACTGTCGTTCGCAGCAGAATGGGCCCGGGCGGATTTGAACCGAAGCGAGACTCACTCCGTTCGGTCTCGCAGGGCTCAAACCCGCCCTCGCTGTCACTACGCCGTGCTCACTGTCGTTCGCACAGAAGTTAGTGGGCCCGGGCGGATTTGAACCACCGGCCTCTTCCTTGTAAGGGAAGCGTCATAACCACTAGACCACGGGCCCGACACCGGCAGAGAAACGATGCGGGAAAATAACCCTTTCTCTCTGGAGGCGACAGCGTTACCCGGATCACACCCCAGGGGTCGAACATGGAGCGGTCGACAGCGGTCGTCGGGGGGACTATCGGGCTCCTCGTCGTCGGAGCGCTCGTCGTCTGGTCGGGCGTCTGGCTCCAGTTCGTCGATCCGGGGAGCGACGAGCGGACGACAGTGACGGTCGTCGACGAGGGCGGGACGGAACTCGGCGCGGTCGACGCCCGCATCGCCGACACGTGGCAGCAGCGACTCGTCGGGCTCAGCCGGACCGAGTCGCTGACCGTCGACGAGGGGATGGTGTTCGTCCACGACCGACAGGAGCGCCACGGCTACGTGATGCGCGAGATGTCGTTCCCGCTGGACATCGTCTTCGTGGCCGAGAACGGGACGATCACGCGGATCCACCACGCGCCAACGCCGGCCGACGGAGCCAGCGAGAGCGACCTCCAGGAGTACAGCGGCGAGGGCAAGTACGTCCTGGAAGTCAATCGCGGCTGGACCAACGAGACCGGCGTCTCCGTCGGCGACCGAGTGTCGATTCCCGGCGAGACGAGCGACGACGCGGTGAGCGGCGAGGGAGTCGACGATCAGCAGGCGACGGCATCCACGCCGGAGTGTCCCGCAGGGCCGACGAGGACGCCGTCGCCGGACAACGCGACCGTGACTGCACTGGACGACGACTGTGCGCCGCTGGGGACCGTCTCGGTGGCGATCGCAGACAACAGCAGCGAACGCATCACCGGGCTGAGCGACACCGACTCGCTGGCCGTCGACGAGGGGATGCTGTTCGTCTTTCCCGAAACCGGCGAGCACGCGTTCGTGATGCGAGAGATGTCGTTCCCGCTGGACATCGTCTACGTCGCCGCCAACGGGACGGTCACCCGGATCCACCACGCGCCGGTCCCCGAGGGCGAGTACGAGCGCCGGTATCCGGGTGAGGGCAAGTACGTCCTGGAGGTCAATCGCGGCTGGACCAACGAGACCGGCGTCTCCGTCGGCGACCGACTGCGGCTCCCGAACGTCACCGCCGCCTCGTGATCTGTGGGTCGGCGGTCGCTGTTGCCGTTCTCGAACCTATAGTAACAATTGAAACGATTTACACACCGATCGCACTGCCGTCGTGCGATCGGGTATGCATTGATTTTCAATGGCTACTATAGGTAGCGAGGTCAGATCTCGGCAATTCGACTGTGAACGCCGCTCCCCGAGGATCGTTGTCATCGATCCAGATATCGCCCCCGTACTGCTCGACGAGCGTTTCGACGAGGTACAGTCCGATACCGGTTCCGTCACTCTCCTTCCCCATCTCGTCTTTGTCGAAGACGCTTGGTTTGAACTCGTCCGAGATACCGGGACCGTTGTCCGCAACAGTCACGCGGGCAACGGTGTCCGTTACTGTCATGGTCACGGTGATATGTGGATCGTCCGTCTCGTTGTGATGGACTGCATTCGAGAGTAAGTTCCCGAACACCGCCTGAACCGCTCCGTTCGCCTCGATGGTGACGGTTGGAAGCGCCCCCTCTACACGGATGGTCGCGTCTTCGAACCTGCGCTGGGACTTGGTGACTTCGCTTGCGATCACGTCGGAGAGTTCGATCGGAGTGAAATCGACCGCGCCGCTCTCCTCCAGCGCATCGGTGAACGCACCGACGTTTGCCGTAAGCTCCGCGATGTGGTCACAGGTGTCCTGAATGCGTTCGAGATACTCGACACCGTCCTCGTCGACGTGGGGAGCGACGGCTCCTGCCCATCCCATGAGAAGCTGGACATCGTTGTTGATGTCGTGACGAACGAGGCGATTGATGAGTGCCAGCTCTTCGGTTTTCGTCTCCAGTTGCTGTTCGTGTCGCTTCTGCTGGGTGATATCTCTGGAGATGAACTGGACCGTTTCGTGATCGGCTGTCTCCCTGCGTGGTGTAACGATATTGTGAAACTGGCGGACGCCGATATTGTCCTGAAAGGTTACGGCGCTTCCGGCAGTGGTCGCGCGGCGGCCGTACTCCAGACGCTTGGCCGCCACGTCGGGATCGATGACCGACGACAGCCGCTCGCCGATCACCTGCTCCCGAGTCATTCCGTGTGAACTGGCCATCGACGTGTTCGCGGACAGGATCATTCCATCGGACGTGACTTCCACGATCTCGTCCGGCGTGTTGTCGACCAGTTGTTCGTACTTGCGGCGGGCCTCATACTGGGAGACGACGTTGTCGATTCGATTGGCGAGTAACTGGAGCTGTTCCCCGTCGATGATGCGGGTTTTTAACAGGTAATCGTCGATCCCGGCACCGATCGCTTCGCTCGCGACCGTCTCGTCACCCTGACCGGTGAGCAGGATGAACGGGACGTCGAACTCCGCGTCAATCGCCTTGTGGAGTTCCAGCCCGTCCATCGATGGCATCTCGTAATCGCTCACGACGCAGTCGATCTGCTGGTCGCGCATCACTGCTAACGCTTCCGATCCGGTACTCGCCGTCCGCGTGTTGAGGCCGTGTTTCTCTTCGAGCGTCTCCGACGTTATTTCGAGGAAGAAATCGCTATCGTCGACAACGAGAATCGTTGCGACGGGTGCCAAATTCATTACCCTTCGTTGTCCCAAGAGCAAGTTAACACGTTCCCTCACTCTATCTCGAATGATAACGGGCACACGACCGTGACACTGGTTTCTCCGCGTGACTGCCGTAGTGGCCCCTCACGTGCTTGCTGTGCCCGCTGTCTTTCTCCCATACGACGACCTTTTGAGGCCAGCACCATTGATAAGCGAGCATGGATGTCGACGCCGGGGACGACGACGCCTTCGAGGACGTTCGCGAAAACGTCGATCACCCGATGCGCCGGCTGTTCGCCGAATACGGCCGGGACAACACCGGCGCGTTCACGGTCGGCCTACTGAGTAGTATCGCCGCGCGACTGCTCGATTTGTTGCCGCCGGTGTTGCTCGGCGTCGCCGTCGACGCGATCTTTCGGAACGACCGCCCGTTCGCACTCGGTCCAGTCGATCTATCGGCGTACGCCTCTGATCCCGAGTCCCAGGTGATACTCGCGTCGAGCATCATCGCTGGCGCGTTCATCCTCGGCGCTGGCTTTCACTGGACCCGAAACTGGGGGTGGAACGCCTTCGCCCAGCGCATCCAACACGCCGTCCGGACCGACACCTACGACCGGATGCAGCGGCTCAACATGGACTTCTTCGCCGACAAGCAGACCGGCGAGATGATGTCGGTCCTCTCGAACGACGTGAACCGCCTCGAACGGTTCCTCAACGACGGGATGAACTCGGCGTTCCGGCTGTCGGTGATGGTCCTGGGGATCTCGGCGATCCTCTTTTACTACAACTGGCAGCTCGCACTCCTGACGCTGGTGATCGTCCCGGCCATCGCGTTCTTCACTTACCGATTCATCAAGGCGATCCAGCCCAAGTACGCCGACGTGCGCTCCTCTGTCGGCCAGCTCAACTCCCGGCTGGAGAACAACCTCGGCGGCGTGCAGGTCATCAAGACCTACAGCACCGAGAGCTACGAGTCCGATCGCGTCGAGGACACCTCCCGCGACTACTTCGACGCGAACTGGGGCGCGATCACGACCCGGATCAAGTTCTTCCCGGGACTGCGCGTCCTCGCTGGCGTGGGCTTCGTCATCACCTTCCTCGTCGGCGGGCTCTGGGTGTACAGCGGCGAGGGGCCGTGGATCTTCACCGGGACGCTCTCCGAGGGAGAGTTCGTCGTCTTCATCCTCCTCTCACAGCGGTTCATCTGGCCGATGGCGCAGTTCGGGCAGATCATCAACATGTACCAGCGGGCCTACGCATCGGCCGAGCGCATCTTCGGTCTGATGAACACGCCCAGCCTCATCGAGGAGACCGACGACGCCGAGGAGCTGGCGGTCACCGACGGGGAAGTCGAGTACGATGGGGTCACCTTCGGCTACGGGGAGACGCAGAGCGTCTCCGAACAGTCGAGCGGGGAGGGAACCGATCCCGCCGACGACGAGGTCATCCTCGACGACGTGTCTTTCACCGTCGACGGCGGCGACACGCTCGCACTCGTCGGGCCGACGGGCGCGGGCAAGTCGACCGTGATGAAGCTCCTGATGCGGATGTACGACGTGAACGACGGCGCGGTCAGGATCGACGGCCAGGACGTGTGCGACGTGACCATCCCGAGCCTGCGGGACGCGATCGGCTACGTCAGCCAGGAGACGTTCCTCTTTCACGGCACTGTCCGTGACAACATCGCCTACGGGAGCTTCGACGCCACCGACGAGGAGATCCGCGAGGCGGCCAAGGCCGCCGAGGCCCACGGCTACATCCAGAACCTCCCCGACGGCTACGAGACGATGGTCGGCGAACGCGGCGTCAAGCTCTCTGGGGGGCAGCGCCAGCGCGTCGCCATCGCCCGCGCGATCCTCAAAGACCCCGAGATTCTCGTCCTCGACGAGGCCACCAGCGACGTGGACACGGAGACGGAGATGCTGATCCAGCGCTCGCTGGACCGGCTCACCGCCGACCGAACCACCTTCACTATCGCTCACCGCCTCTCGACGGTCAAGGATGCCGACCAGATCGTCGTCCTCGAAGACGGCTCGGTCGTCGAACGCGGCTCCCACGACGACCTGCTCGCCGAGGACGGCCTGTACGCCAACCTCTGGGCCGTCCAGGCCGGCGAGATCGACGAACTCCCCGAAGAGTTCGTCCGGCGCGCCACCGAGCGCCGCTCGCAGGTGGATGCGGAGGTCGGGGACGACGACTGATCTCGCCGGTGCACCCGACGCTCGTTCATCGAGCGTCAACGCCAAAGCCGGCGCGGGCGACTAACGGCTCTCGCCGGCGCACCCGACGCTCGTTCATCGAGCGTCAACGCCAAAGCCGGCGCGGGCGACTAACGGCTCTCGTCGGCGCACCCGACGCCCGCTCGTCGGGCGAGATTTCCGCGACAGCTCATACTGCCGGCTGTAACTGTTTCAAGATATTCGCGACCACGGGGTCGCGAAATTCTGTACAGACTTACAGCCGGCAGTATCAGTCGAGAGGGATATCCTGCTCGAAAACGCCTGCTGGAGTGGCTTCGCCGCCCTGTTACAGCAGCCGATCTGAATCGACCGAATCGGGGAAGAGAGTCTGGCTGTTTGCCACTCTCGTCGATCAGCGAGATCGGAGAGCGAAGTACGCAATCACGACGAGACCAACGACCGGAGCAACTAAATCGACCGCAAATCGCGCGAGATTTCCCGTCATATAGACGAACGCGAGGCCGAGGATCAACGTCACGACGAGCAGGCCGGCGAAACCCCAGGCGTACCTCGGTAGCTTATTGTCGTCACGACGGTCGATATCTGAACCGGTCAGCGCACCCAGGGCGGCGACGACGCCGGACATCCCCCACAGCAGACCAATAGTCAGCTCCGGCACCCACGTAATCGCTGGTGAGTCTGCAATAGATTCGATCACCGGAAGGACCTGCATAAATAACATTGATCCTCCAACGGCAAGGAACGCCACCGCTTTCTGGGTGTGCTCGTTCATCGTATTACAGGTGTTCTTGCCCAGAGAGAGAATAGTTCTGGGCGGTTGAGGGATGCCCGTCTGGTCGAACTGCTATTGTCGAGAGACATTTGTTGTATAAATGTATACTTGTTGAAGGATATAAAACCAGAGCGTTGTAAATGGGTACATATAGGATGTGGGAAGTGGCTACTATGTCCACCAGCGTCGATCAACGAACTCCCCAAAGAATTCGTCCGGCGCACGACCGAACGCTCCCCGCAGGTCAACGCCGAGGTCGTGGAGGACGACTGATACGGTTTATTGTAGGTGCGTACCGGTGATCGTCTACCCCGTGGCGACGATCACCGGTACGCACCTACAATAATCCGTATAAAAGAGACTGCTGAGCGACATTCTGTGCGAACACGCTGCACCAACCGAAACAGAAGGGTAGGCGGAAGTTTGCTATAGTAGCCATTGAAAACCAATGCACACCCGATCGCACGACGACAGTGCGATCGGTGTGTAAATCGTTTCATACGGACGGTTGTAGGCGTTTACCCAGTTGACCGCACGACGGCGTGCGGTCGATCTGGTAAAGACCTACAACTTTCCGTATCAATTGTTACTATAGCACCCGGCCGTCACCGATATCGGTGGGCGAAGTACGTGATCAGAGCACCGATCGGAGCAACTAACTCAGCTCCGAATCGCAGGTAATCGTCCGTGAGATAGCCGAACCCGAGGCCGACGATGAAGATGGCGACGAACAGGCTAGCCCACCCCCAGACGTAACTTGGTAACTGATCACTGTCACGACCGTCAATACCCGAACCGCTCAGTTCACCCAGGGCACCGACGACACCTGTCGCTGCCCACAGCAGACCGAGAGTCACCTCCGGCACCCACGCGATAGCTGAGAGATGCGCGGCGGATTCGACCGTGGGAACGATCCGCAAAAATGACACTGATCCGCTAAGCCCAAGGAACGCCACCGCCTTGCTGGTGCGCTCGTTCATTATATTACGAACTCACTCATAGGAAATATAGATTTCCAGTGAGGATATAATTCCGCTGTCGATGTGATCCGTAACGACGAGGGAGTCGATCGCAGCGCTGTACTCGCCGTTCGGTGGCCGTGGCCGAGACGCCGATAGTCCGTAGCGTGCTCTTCCTGCTCGCCGTCCCGACGCAGTCAATCGATGCGTCGCGGCGCTGTCAGTCGTCGTAGGGCCAGTCGCCGACGATCTGCATACCCTCCGCGAGATCCTGCTCTTCGAGTGCCGTCGCGATCTCGGCGGTGTCTCTCCGTGGTAGCGACCGCTCCTCGTCGGCCAGTTCGACCGCCAGTTCCGTCAGGAGCACGGCCTGCTCGCGAAGCGTCCTGGGTTCGAGCTTGTCCAGCGTGTCGGCGTGGGTGTGGCCCCATCCCCGTCCCTCGTCGTCGGTCTCGCTCATGACGTGAATGCCGGGGACGCCCCACTGGACGAAGGGCCAGTGGTCGCTGTGGGGGTTCATCGTCGGCGAGGTCGTGATCGGGTGGTCGAGCCGGTCGGCGACGGCCTCGGTGGCGTCGATCAGACCGTCGAAGCCGTGGGTGTAACACTGGAGCGTCCGGCCGCGGACGACGCCGTCGAGGTTCAGGACCGCCTTCACGTCTTCCAGGTCGGTCTCGTCGGCCAGCCGGCTCGATCCCACGAGCCCGACCTCCTCGGCACCGAAGGCGACGAACTCCACGCGCGTGTCCAGCTCGCCCTCGCGAGCGGCGAGTGCCTTCGCGACCTCGACGACCGTCGCCGTCCCCGCGCCGTTGTCCATCGCCCCCTCCGCGATGTCGTGGGCGTCGACGTGGCTGGTCACGAGGACCGCCTCGTCGGTGTCGGGGCCGAGTTCGGCGTGGACGTTCTGGCTCGTCGCGTCCGGCGTCGCACAGTCGACGCTGACGGTCGCCGTCTCGCCCTCGTAGCGGCGTGCGAGGCGCGCGCCGGTCTCGCGAGCGACGCCGACGGCCGGTACGTCGCCGATCGGTTCCTCGGGCGTGCCGACGCTGCCGGTCGGCGGGAGCATCCCCTCGACGTGGTTGACGTAGACGAACGCTGCCGCCCCCGCCTCGACCGCGTGATAGTACTTCTCTCGGCGGTGGATGTAGCGGTCGTACCAGTCGGGCACGTCCGAGCGCGCGATCACCACCGCGTCCTCGCAGTCGACCTCGGCGAACTCCTCGGGCAGGCCGTGGCCGGCGTCGACCAGCCGACCGGTCACCGCACCGGCCGGCGAGCGCGGGAGCGCGATCACCGCCCGGTCGTCGCTGGCGACGGTCTCGCCGTCGGCCGTGATCGCACTCGCCTCGCGCTCCCAGCCCTGGATGTCGAACGTGGACAGCCCGGCGTCGCGGGCGTACTCTGCGAGGGCATCCCGCGTCGCCTCGGCGGCCGCCCGTTCCCCTTCACTGCCGGCCATCCGGGTGCCCGTATCGACCAGTTCGGTGAGGTGTCTCCAGCCCGCGTCGCTCGTGAACGTCTCGCCGATCCACTCGGTCATGTCCGTCTCTGGGTTCGGAAACGGTTTGAATCACGGGGTCCGATCCGTGGCGCGGAAAGATCACCTTTCTCACCTCGCGGTACCGGAAAGCGTCCGTTTCGTCCCGTACTGGGCATATAACTTACTCGCCGGCTTCGAACTGCTCGCTGTGATGACCGACTGTAGAACCGCGGGCACCGAAATCGTCACCGAGTTCCGACGGCCCGGGAACAGGACAGTCGTTACGGCCTCGGACTTCGAGTCCTATAGTAACAATTGAAACGATGTACACACCGATCGCACTGTGGTCGTGCGATCGAGTGTGCATTGATTTTCAATGGCTACTATAGCGTGCGGTCGTCACTCCTCTTGCCGGTCACCGTGACGAATCTTCGCCCACTCCGCTCGTGAAGACGCAGAAAACGGGTGGCGGGGACTGAGCGACATCCGAGACTTCGCGAGGGTCGGAAGACACGCAGTGTGTCCGGGGTTCGAACCGGAAAGAGCCGGTCGGCCTCACTACGTTCAGCCGCTGGGACTCTTAGAGTTCGCATCCCGCGCTGCCGCTTCGCTCACTGCGTTCGCTGCACGGGCGGCGGGGGATTCGAACCCCCGACCATCTGGTCCGGAACCAGGCGTTCTGTCCACTGAACTATAGTAGCCATTGAAAATCAATGCACACCCAATCGCACGACAGCAGTGCGATCGGTGTGTAAATCGTTTCAATTGTTACTATAGCCGCCCTCGGAGAAACGTTGCTCTCGACTCGGTTTGCATCGATCGATCGCGGAGAACAGCACCGCCTCGGTCAGGGCTGTTCGCCGGTCTCGATCGTGAACTCGTCGGTCGGGTAGGCGACGCAGGTCAGGCAGTAGCCCTCGTCCATGTCGTCGTCGAACAGCGACTCGTTCTGGCTGTGTCGGATGTAGTCGGTGGCGGGGCCGTCCTGAATCTGGCCGCCACAGGAGACACACTGGCCCTGTCGGCATGCATAGGGCAGGTCCCACCCCTCGTCCTCGCCAGCGTCCAGGATGGTCTCGTTGTTCGCGACCTCGATCGTCTCGCCTTCCTTGGCGAACTCGATCTCGTAGTACTCGACCTCGTCGTCGGCGATCTCGTCGGGGTCGAATCCGTCGTCTGCCTCCTCTGCGCCCTCTTCGAGCTCTGCGCCCTCTTCGCCCGCCGGGATCGCCGCTGCGCTGCCGCCACCGCCGATCGAGCGGTTGTACGGCTCTGGGAAGTCCGTCTCCGGCACCGTCGCCGCTCGTTTCTCGATCACGTTCTGGGAGATATCCTCGCTCGGTTCCCAGCCCGTGCCCGAGCTGTAGTGGACCGCGACGACGACGATGGTGAGCACGGCCCCAGCGGCGACACTCACTGGTTCTACCATGCGCGAAGCTTTGGAGCACTGGCTTATTTAGCTGTTGTTTTGGCTGGCCGCTGGTGCCCGTCTTCGGGACAACCACACGAGGTGAGAGGAGTTCGTACGACACTGAAGTGGCACGTCGGTCGATTCCCGACAGTAGCAAGCAGGCATAACGGCAAGGGAGACGTTAATCTGTTCAGCGGCGTCGCTGGCGTGGCGGCGCTGTCGCCCGCGTCGTTGCCGGCACTTGTGATTCCCTGAGCAGAGCTTCGGGCCCATTCGCTGATGGCCTTCCACAGACCGACGCAGCGGCTATTCATACTGCCGGCTGTAACTGTTTCAAGATATTCGCGACCACGGGGTCGCAATATTCTTTACAGACTTACAGCCGGCAGTATCAGCCCGCAGGGGCCCGCCACTACTAGTAACTTTTCTAATATTAGAGGGTAGAAAATGTTAGAAAGTGTTACCAAAAATATAATTAATAGACACGTCTGCGGAGACGCAATGCGAGATAGACGGAATTTCATTCGAATGGCAGCAGGATCGATCGCAGCTCTGAGTACCGTCGGAACCGCTAGCGCCGCCCGGCGTACACACGGACTCTCCAAACAGAAGGTCAATAAAGCGTTTCACCGGGGCATAATTCAGGACGGTGCTGCTGGTGCCCGGGCAAACCTGGAAGACCTCGGTATCGAGGATCCAACTGTCAAGTCGCACAACGACTTCAACGTACAGACCGATCCAGAGACGCTGACGGAGGAGGACGACGATGCAGGCCGCATCAGTCCTGAACACAAATACGGAGATCCGGAAAACACGGATTCCAAACTGTTCGTCAGTCAGCACAATGTCGACGGGAGTGACGACAAAGTGAGGGTTTCCGTCGGCATGGCCCTCCGTGACCCAACGATGACACTGGGGCATGCATACTGGTGTGATGACGCAATCGGTGTCGGATACAACAGTTCCGACTGGGCTCCTGTGGGAAATCCCGTCGTCAGGGCAAGCAAGGACCACAGCGCACGGTTTACATCAGATGACGTCGCAGATGATGCCCTCGCCGGTACCGTGAAGATTCATAACCACGACAAGGGAGCCTTGAACCCAGACCCGCTTCCGCGAGCCACAGCAACTCTTAGCGGCGTGTTCCGTCTGCGAGACGGTAAAGTACCGACGACTCTCTGGGGGTCCTACAATCACACCACCTCTGTCAGTCCCACGTCTGCAATTGAGAGCATTACTGGTGGAAAGGGAGGACTTTCCCTCCAAATTAGCCCCGAGGCCCAGAAAGTCTGGAGTATCGCAGACTCGGTCGACCCAAGGGAAGAACTCTGATAACGTCTTGAATCGAATTAGTTACAACATCTCAGAACCACATATAAACTAACAATGACGAAATCTGATGCGTCACTACAGGCTCACCTTCGGGCAATCCGGACCGCCGTCGCTGGCGTTGCTCTAGCAATTTTAGTGGCCGGAGCGAATGATATCGGGTCACTCGGATTCTGGCTGCTTGTCGTCACCGTCCTCGTCATCGCGTACTCGTTCGTTCCGACGGTACTCAACAGCTGAAACGGGTACCCCTCGGTGGGCTTGCGAGTCGGGAGCTCTTAAGCCCCCGACGCTACCAGCACCTCGCGTGAGGGGGAGCACTGCACCCCACTCCGACGGCCAGAGTCTCGACAATCTTGTGTGGCTCATCCTCTCGTGGTTGCCAGCTACTGTCAAAAAGCGGCTGAAACGCCGCTACAAGAAACAAAATTAAAATAGGAACTCTCGGGACCAACTGTATGGGAATACGCGAGTCGTGGAACGAACTCGGAACCGGCGGCAAGATACTGGTCGGGCTGGCCGTCGGCGTCGTCCTCTTGGCCGTGTTGCTCGTGGTGTTGGTCGTTCTCGCGGCGGTGCTCGCGTCGTTCGTCCTCGGCGTCGGGGACGAGGCCGCCCAGACGACACCCACGGTGTCGTTCGACTTCGACTACGACGACTCGACAACGACGACGACGATCCGTCACGAGATGGGCGATTCGATCCCGGCGAGCCAGCTCAGGGTCGTCGTCGGCGAGCGGCGCGTCGGTTGGGCCGACGGCGGCGGTGCCGTCAGCGGTGACGACGGCGAGGTGGTCGCCGGAGACTCGATCACCGTCGACACCCAGCCGGGCGACCGCATCAGCGTCGTCTACGACGGGCCGGACACGACTTCGACGCTGGCCGCCCACGAGATCCACGAGGTAACGGTCACGGCCTCGTAGCTCACCGCCTCTCGGTACACGACTGCACTGTCCCGGTCTTTACTCCTCGCGGCGGGGCACGTCGTGACGACCGAACCCGTAGCGGAGCCGGTTGGCCAGCCGGCGGGCGAAGCGACCGGGGTCGTCGCCGTCGGTCGATCGCGACGAGAACCGCTCGGCCAGCGCCTGGTAGATCAGCGGCGTCGGCACCTCCTGTTCGAGGGCCTCCTGGACGGTCCAGGTGCCGGTCGAGCCGCCCTCGACGCGGTCGGCCACGTCTCCGAGGTCGGTGCCCTCCTCGCGGAAGGCCTCCTCACAGAGTTCCAGTAGCCACGAGCGGATCACTGCGCCGTTGTTCCACGTGCGCGCGACCGATTCGAGATCGAGGTCGAAGCGTCCCTCCGCGAGCAGCTCGAACCCTTCGCCGTAGGCCTGCATCAGGGCGTACTCGACGCCGTTGTGGACCATCTTCACGTAGTGGCCGCTGCCGGTCGGACCCATGCGGTCGTGGCCCGCCGGTCCGGTCGCGACCGCGTCGAACACCGGTACCAGTGCCTCGTAGGCCCACTCTGGACCGCCGACCATCAGCGAGAACCCTTCTTCGGCGCTGGCGGGGCCACCGGAGGTGCCACAGTCGACGTAGGCGGCGTCGGTGCGCTCGGCGCGCCGGAGCGTGTCGTGGAAGTTCGAGTTACCGCCGTCGACGATCACGTCGTCGGCGTCGACCAGTCCGTCGAGTTCGTCCAGCGCGGCGTCGATCGGGTCGCCGGCCGGGACCATCAGCCAGATGCGCTTCTCCGCGCCGAGCTGGTCGGCCACGTCCGCGATCGAGTCGGCCGGCGTCGCGCCCGCCTCGGCCGCGTCGGCGACGGCCTCCTCGTCAATGTCGAACGCGACCACGTCGTGGCCGGCTGCGAGTGTCCTGTCGGCGACGATCCGTCCCATCCGTCCGAGTCCGATAACACCGAGTTCCATACCGGTAGCTCTCGGGGGCTGTGTGGTATGGATTGCGGTTTTCGGCTCCCTCGAACTCGCGCTCGGACGGACGACAGCGGCTGTCGTCGCGTCACGATAGTCGCCAGCCGGAATGGCGACGGTCGCCCCAGACTGGCGGCCGACAGTGTGAGAACGGTGTTTACTCTTCGTCGCGCATCTCGTCGAGGCGGCCGATCAGCTCGTCCTGGTCGGCGTCGGACTCGAAGCTGACGTCGCCGTCGTGGTCGTTGTTGTGGACGTTGACGGCCTCGTCCTCGTCGATGTCGTTGTCCTGATCCTTCTGTTCGGACTCGTCGTAGCTACCAAATCCCATGTGTAGACCCACATCGGTCAGCTACAAAAGCATCGTGGCTTGCTTGCGGCACGGCAGAGAGTCACGCTCGCAGCCCTCGCCCTCGGCGCTCGGACGACTCTGTCCGACTACCCCAGCGCGATGTCGAGGTACAGCATCACGACGACGCCGGCCATCGTCCCCAGCGTCGCGACGCGCTCGTGGCCTCGCGTGTGGGTCTCGGGGACGATCTCGTCGCTGATGACGAACAGCATCGCGCCCGCGGCAAAGCCCATCGCGTAGGGGAGCAGCGGTGCGACGACGCTGACCGCGACCGCTCCGATCACCGCAAGGGGGATCTCGACCGCGCCCGACCGGATCCCGGCGAAGACGGCGTAGGCGCGCCGGTCCAGCCCGGCGTTGATCGCGGCCACGGAGACGGCCAGCCCCTCCGGCACGTTCTGGATCCCGATCGCGATCATCAGCGGGATCGCCTCTTCGACGTTGCCCGAGCCAAAGCCCACGCCGACGGCCAGTCCCTCCGACATGTTGTGCAGCGTGATCGCCAGCACGAACAGGACGACCGCGCCGAGTCGCTCGTCGACGGCGGGGAGCCGATCAGTCGGGTCCGCGGCGTCGGTCCGGCGGCTGCCCGTCAGGAGGTAGTGGGCGTGGGGGACGAACCGGTCTGCCTGATCGAGAAAGAGGGCACCGAGGACGACGCCGGCCAGCGTCGGGAGCGGGTCCCCGCCGGAGTACTGCTCGATGCCGGGGATGATGAGGCTCGTGAACGCCGCCGCCAGCATGACGCCCGCGGCAAAGCCAAGCGCGCCGTCCAGCGCCCGCTCTGACGGATCGCGCCACACGAGCACGAGCGACGCTCCCAGGAGGTTCATCGCGGCGATGACGATCCCACCGACCAGTCCCTGGACCACCGGATCGGTCCCCACCACTCGGACGAACAGCTCCGGTATCGTCTGTAGCATACCTCACCCACTCCCGGGAGGATCTAACTGTTGTCGAATCCGTGGCGGAACGCTTTTGCTCGCGCTCCGCGCACGCCGATCCAATGGATCGCAGGGCTCGCGGACTCGCGCTCGTCGGCCTCGGCGTGCTGGTGATCGTCGGCACACTCGCCGTCGGTGCCGTGACCGCGCCCGACCGGAGCGTGACCGACGGCGACGAGCGACAGACGCTCGTCGGCTCACAGGGCGGTGGCACCGGGTGGCACGACCACGGCAGCGTCTATCTGGTCGACAGCGACGAGATCGCCTGGCGCGAGGACAGCGCCGACAGCTACTTCGACGTGACCATGCTCCCGAACGGGTCGGTGATGGCCGGGTTCATGCACTCTGGCTACGAGGACGGCTGTGGCCCCTACGAGACGCCCTGTACGAAGACCGGGTTCCGGGTCATCGATCCCGACGCCGACGGCGGTCCGACGGTCGTCTCGGAGCACGCCGTCCCGGTTCGCAGCCAGGGCAACAGCGAGGTCCACGACGTGGAACGACTGCCCTCGGGCGAGTACCTCATGACCGACATGGACGCCGAGCGCCTCGTCACCGTCCGGGACGGCGAGGTGACCTGGGAGTGGCGAGCCAGCGAGCTGTACACTGCCCCTGAGGACCCGACCCGTCGCGACTGGCTCCACATCAACGACGTGGACGTGATCAACGAGAGCCACTACCTCGTCTCGGTGCGCAACGCCAACCAGATCGTCGTCGTCGAGCGCGGCGCGGGTGCCGTCGAGGTGATCAACGCCGACCGCGGCGGCAGCGACGACAGCTGTCTCGTCCGGGGCGAACAGCTCGTTCCCGACGCCGACGGCGACGTGCGCTGTGGCGACCCCGACGTGTTGAACCACCAGCACAATCCCCAGTGGCTCGGCGACGGCGCGGTGCTGGTCGCCGACAGCGACAACGACCGCGTCGTCGAACTCCACCGGACCGAGAGCGGCGAGTGGGAGCCCGCCTGGACCCTGGAGCGAGCGGGCGGCATCCGGCTGGACTGGCCCCGAGACGCCGACCGGCTGTCGAACGGCAACACGCTGGTGACCGACACGCTCAACACCCGCATCTTCGAGATCGATCGGAACGGCACCGTCGTCTGGAGCAGGAAAACACCGGACACGTCCCAGATCCCCTACGAGGCCGAACGGCTCCCCGAGGGCGAGCGCGTCGGCGGGCAGCGCTACTCCGGCGGAGAGGCCGCGGGAGAGACAGACGGTCGGACGCCGACGGCGACGCCGGACGCACCGGGCGGGGACGTGCCCGGGCTCTCGCTGGGGATGACGGTGTTGCGCGCGGCCGTCCCGTCGACGCCCTTCTGGTTCGGAGAGGCCCACCTCGGATTCTCGCTGGTGGGTCTCGTGCTGGTCGTCGGTGGCGGGATCGACCGCTGGCGCGCGCCGTGACCCGCGGGCGTCCGACCCCTTACAGCGGCTCGCCCCGGCCGAGCACCTTCCGCATCTCCATCGCCGACGCGAAGTCCGCCCGCGAGACGACGCGGGTCCCCTCCGGGGTCGTGACGAACGCCTCGCTGGCCCGCGCCTGATCGAGTGCCACGAGCGCGTCGAAGGCCGGCATCGAGCCGTCGAAGGTCGGCAGGTCCGTCGCCATCAGGTCGGCGACGGTCGTCGTCTCGCGCTCCTCGGGCGCGACCGCCCGGAAGTCGTTGCCGCTGATGACCCCGACCACGTCCCCGTCCTCGACGACCGCGAACTCGGTGCGGCGGTCGGCGAACATGCGGGTCACCAGCTCCGAGACCGTGGCGTCGGCCTCGATGGTGGCGTCGGGCGCGGCCGCCATGTCGGTGACGGTCAGTCCCTCCAGTAGATCACCCAGCGCGACGGTTCGAGACTCGCTGCTCGCGGCCCCGTAGATGAACAGCGCCAGCAGGACGAGCATCGGATTGAACCCGCCCAGCAGTCCGGCGGCCCCGAAGAGGATCGCGAACAGCTTCCCGACGGTCGCCGCCGTTCGCGTCGCCCCGACGTAGGATCGATTCCGGGCCAGCAGCGCTCGCAGGACTCGGCCGCCGTCCATTGGGAACGCGGGGACCATGTTGAACACCGCGAGCACGACGTTGGTGACCGCGAGCCAGCCGACGACAAAGACGACTACCGGCTGGGTGGCCGGGATCACGAACAGCGCGCCGTAGCAGGCCAGTCCCGTGAGCACGCTGGTGGCCGGCCCCGCGACGGCGATCCAGAACTCCTTGTTCCACTCGCGGGGGATCGCGCTGAGGCTGGCGAGACCGCCCAGGATCCACAGCGTGATCGATTCGACTTCCAGGTCGTAGCGCAGCGCGGCCCAGGCGTGGCCCAGCTCGTGCAGGGCGACGCTGACGAACAGGCCGACGGCGGCGGCCGAGCCGATGATCCAGGGGATCGCGTCGTCGGCGGTGAGCGCGTCGGTGTCGAGCGGCACTCCGGTCAGTCCCTCGATGAGACCGGCGTACAGTTCGATCTGTTGACCGCTGTCCAGCAGCCACGCGAACAGCGGCAACACGACGAGCAACGAGATGTGGATCTTGATCGGGATTCCCCACACCTGAGCGACTTTGAACGAGCGCATACCGCTAGCTGTCGCTCCGCGGTGATACGTGTCAGGGTCGCGACAACGGGTCGCCCCGCTCCGTTCGTCGCTCGATCAGACGCCCGCGACGCCGAGCGCGCCGACGCCGCCCGGCAGCAGCGGGCTCACGAGGGTCAACACGAGGACCGACGCGAGCCACGCGATCAGCGCGATCCCGGCCGCGTCGATCCACCCGCCCGGATAGCGCCAGTTGATGACGCCCAGGTAGACGAGGAAGCCCAGCACCGTCCCCAAGAGCCCGCCCAGCAGCGGGATCCAGCCGACCAGCAGCGAGACGACGCCGACGCCGAGCGCGGCAAACAGCGCCGTCCACACCGCCCGCTCGAAGTCGCCGCCGCCGGTCATCACTCTCGCACCGACGTAGATGCCCAGCCCGCCGATCAGCAGGCTGACGATGAACGTTACCACCGATCCGACGAGACCAGCGAGTACCATGTCCGAACGTCCACGCCCACGACATACATACCTTCGGGCCAGTGGGTGGCGGTGTCCGATCCGCTATCGGCGCTTCCGTCTGGCCCAGGCTCCCGTCGGCAGCTACGTGATCACCAGCAACAGGAAGAACAGCGAGACGATCGACGCGACCGTCGTCGCGAAGACGTTGACCGAGGCAAATGCGGAGTCACCGCCCAGTTCCGTGGCGTAGACGTACGTGGAGACGGCGGTGGGGGCCCCGAACATGACGAGCGCGGCGTTGCGCGTCATCGCGTCGGCTCCGAGCCCGGAGAAGACGAGCCACGCGATCAGTGGCATCACCAGCACCTTCAGCCCGACCACCGTGGCGGTCCGGGTCAGCGGAATCTCGTGACCTCGCGGGTCGAGCGAGCCCCCGACCGCGAGCAGCGCGACCGGGAGCGCGAGCGTCGACAGCCAGTCGAGCCCGGTCCCGGCGGCCGTCGGTACGTCCAGTTGCAGCGTCGCGAAGGCGAGGCCGACGGCGAGTGTCAGCAAGATCGGGTTCGTCACGAGGTTCCGGAGTTCCCCCAGGAAGTCGGCCTCGGTCTCGTTGATCCGGACGAGGACGAGGATCGTCAGCGGAATCTGGAGCAGTGCCCCCAGTCCGAGGATGATGCTCGCGGTCGCCGCCGCGGTCGAGCCCAGCGTCCCCGCTACGACGGGCACGCCGAAGTACCCGAAGTTGCCGTGGTACGACTGGATCACGGCCACGCTGCGAACGTCGTCGTCGCCACCGCGGTTGCTCACCAGCGAGAGGGCAACCAGCGTCCCGATGACGACGACCAGTCCCGCCACGAGCGCGACCGAGAGCAGCTCGTCGAGTCGCTTGTCGTAGGTCGAGGAGAAGACGAGCGCGGGCAACAGGACGTAGAAGGCGATCTGTCCGAGCCGCTCGTTGCGAACGTCCGTGAGCACTCCGAGGCGGCGCGCGCCGAAGCCGACGGCCACCAGCGCGAGCATGTAGGCGAACCGTCCCAGCAGATCGAGGTCGACGCCGGCCGCGAGCGCCCACAGCGAGTCCATATCGAGCCCCAGCCGATTGCCACGTTTGACTCTTTATCTTCGGCCGCCGCGTCGCCCCTCGCCGGGGACAAACGAAAGCGGTGACTCCCCCCAGGTCGACGCCATCCACATGGACTACGGTGTCTACCTCGTCACGCAGGCCAGTCACTCCGCCGGGCGGTCGACCCCCGAGATCGTCTCGGCGGCGATCGACGGCGGCGTCGATGTCGTCCAGCTCCGACAAAAGGATCTCGCCGCGCGCGAGCGCCTCGCTGTCGGCCGTCGAGTTCGCGAACGGACTCGCGCTGCCGGCGTCCCGCTGATCGTCAACGACAGGATCGATCTGGCCCGGGCGATCGACGCCGACGGCGTCCATCTGGGCGACGACGACCTCCCGCTCTCGGTGGCCCGTGAGCTGCTCGGTGAGGACGCCGTCCTGGGTCGCTCGGTCTCGTTCGTCGAGGACGCCGTCGCCGCCGAGGCCGCCGGTGCGGACTACCTGGGCGTCGGCGCGGTGTACGCGACGGGGAGCAAGGGCGATATCGACGACGACGAGCACGCTATCGGCCCCGAGCGGATCGCGGCCATCGCGGACGCCGTCTCGATCCCGGTCGTCGGCATCGGCGGCATCACGGCCGACAACGCCGCTCCGGTGGTCGACGCGGGTGCCGACGGCGTCGCGGTCATCACGGCGATCACCGCCGCGGACGACCCCGCGGCGGCCACCCGTCGGCTGAGCGAGACCGTCGACGACGCCCGGGAGTGACGCTTCACTCCGTGACGCGACTCGCCAGCGGTGACGAGGGTCGCGACGGACAGCCACGACGGGGCGACGGAATCGTTCCGACGCCGTTTTACCCCCTGACTGGATAGTCAGTCAAACATGTCTACCGACGAACAGACGCCGTTCGATCGCTACCGGACGCGGATCGACCGACCGCTGGTGCGGTTGTTCGCAGACTACGGCACGTCGCGGACGCGCTGGCTCGTGCTCGGGCTCGTCGCGAACCTGCTGGCCCAGACGGCCTCGCTGTTGCCCCCGGTCGTGCTCGGGACCGCCATCGACGCGCTGTTCCGCGAGGAGACCACCGAGTACTCGCTGTTGTTCCTGCCACAGGCGTGGATCCCCCCGGGAGAGGTCGCACAGTTCTGGCTCTCGGTGGCGCTGATCGCCGGCTCCTTCCTCGCGACCGCCTTCTTCACCTGGATCTACGGCGTCTCGGCGAACTTCTTCGCCCACGGCGTGATGCACTCCGTGCGATCGGACAGCTTCGAGAAGATGCTCCGGCTGGACGCCGCCTTCTTCGACGACAAGCAGACCGGCGAGGTGATGTCGATTCTGAGCAACGACTCCCAGAACCTCGAACTGTTCCTCGACAACGCGCTGATGAACGGCGTGCGCCTGATCGTGATGGTGCTCGGGATCGCCGCGATCCTCTTCGCGCTCAACTGGCAACTCGCGCTGGTGACCCTCGTGGCGATCCCGCTGATCGGCGGCTTCACGGTCTGGTTCATGCGGGTGATCGAACCCCGCTACGAGGCACGCCAGTCCGCGATGGCCGACTTCAACACGCGCATCGAGAACGGGATCACGGGCGTGATCCTCGCGAAGGTGACCGGCAGCGAGGACTACGAGGTCGACCGGGTGCGTGACGCCTCCCACGGCGTCTTCGAGACGACGATGGACGTGCTGAAACTCTCCTATTTCTACCGGCCGGGGATGGAACTGCTCGCCGGCTTCTCCTTCGCCGCGACTTTCCTCGTCGGGGGCTACTGGATCCTCTTCGATGCGCCGGGCCCGCTGACGGGCGATCTGAGCGTCGGCGTCTTCGTCACCTTCGTGTTCATGACCCAGCGGTTCGTCGCGCCGCTGGCGGAGGTCTCGAACATCGTCGACCAGATCCAGAACGCGAAGGTCTCGGCGGCCCGCGTGTTCGGTCTGGCCGACATCCCGGTGCGGATCACCGACCGCGAGGACGCACAGCGTCTCGGCGACCCCGAGGGTCGGGTCACCTACGAGGACGTGTGCTTCTCCTATCCGGAGTTGCTGACCGACGACCACGGCCCGGCCGTCCCCGACGACGAGACCGAGACCGATGGCGGAGTCGCCGCGCTCGACGCCGACGAGGGAGACGACGACTCCGTCATCGAGCACGTCTCCTTCGAGGCCGAGCCCGGCGAGACCGTCGCCTTCGTCGGCTCGACCGGCGCTGGCAAGTCGACGCTCTGTCGGCTGCTCCTTCGCCTGTACGACGTCGACGAGGGCCGCGTCGCGGTCGACGGCACCGACATCAGGGACCTCGAACTCGCGAGCCTGCGCCAGCACGTCGGCTACGTCAGCCAGGACGCGTTCCTCTTCGACGGCACCATCGGCGAGAACATCCGCTACGGCCGCTTCGACGAGAGCGACGAAGCGGTCCGCGAGGCTGCCGAGGCCGCCGAGGCCCACGCGTTCATCCAGCGACTCCCCGACGGCTACGATACCCGCGTCGGCGAGCGCGGCGTCAAGCTCTCGGGCGGCCAGCGCCAGCGCATCGCCATCGCCCGCGTCGTCCTGCAGGACCCCGAGATCCTCGTCCTCGACGAGGCCACCAGCGACGTGGACACCGACACCGAACAGCGCATCCAGGCCAGCCTCGACGCGCTCACCGCGGACCGGACAACCTTCGTCGTCGCCCACCGCCTCTCGACGGTGATCGGCGCGGACACGATCCTCGTGCTGGAGGACGGCGCGGTCGTCGAACGGGGCGACCACGACACGCTCCGCCAGCGGGGCGGGCGCTACGCGGAGCTGTGGGGCGCGCAGACCGGATCGGAGTGATCTTGCCCATGCTCGAATCAGCGACCGCATTCTTCGTCGGCGCTCTCTGGGCCGTCGTGCTGGCCGGCTACGATACCGCGCGAGACGGCATCCCAGACGGCTCACTCGTTGCCGGTACGGATCTTTCGCTCCGGTCTGCCGTCGATGTCTGCTTCGTCGGTGGTGGGTCCGGAGCAGTGCTGTGGCTGACACACTACCGCCTCGGCGCACTCGCGTTCGGTGCCGCCGGTTATCTCCTCCTCATCGGTGTGCTGATCGTCACACTGTACCGGCCCTCTGACGGATTTCTCGAGCGGTAGCACCGAAAGACCGGTGCCGGCGACAGTCGACAGTTCGCACGCTCGTCGGTGTCGGCGCGCGCGGCGAATCTGCGAGAGAAGCGTTACTGAATGTGGCCTTCCGACCGCAGCTGGTCGGCGTCCTGACTGGTGTAGCGCCACTCGATGTTGGCCTTCTCGTCCTGCCAGTCCCACGGCTCCACCAGCACCACGTCGTCCGTCTCGATCCACGTCCGGAACTTCATGCGGCCGGGGATCCGGCCCATGCGCTCCTTGCCGTCCTCGCACTGCACGCGTACGTGATTGCCGCCGTTGTGCTCTGTCACTACGGCGAACAGCTCGTCGTCGTTGGGCATTCGAAGGTTTCGACGCCCGGAATTCTCGCTCACAACACAAAGATGCGCCCGAGACGGATAACTATTCGGCGAGACGAGGTAGCGTGTCACACGGGCCGTTGGCCGATCGACTCGACAGCGCCGTTTGGTACCACCTTTCTGTGTGGCGACCCGCTAGAGACAGTGATGACTGACTGGACAGCACGCGACATGCCGTCGTTGGACGACCGAACCGTCGTGGTCACTGGCGCGAACAGCGGGATCGGCTACGAGGCCACGAAGGCCTTCGCCCGCCGGGGCGCGACCGTCGTCATGGCCTGTCGGTCGACCGAGCGCGGGGAGCGCGCGGCGCGCGAGATCGACCGCAGCGTCGCCAACGCCGACCTCGACGTGCTGGCGTGTGACCTCGCCGACCTCGACGCCGTCGCCGACTTCGCCGAGGCGTTTACGTCTGCATACGACGAGCTACACGTGCTCTGTAACAACGCGGGCGTGATGGCGCTGCCCCGCGGTGAGACCGCCGACGGCTTCGAGCGGCAACTCGGGATCAACCACCTGGGTCACTTCGCGCTGACCGGCCACCTGCTGGAGGCGCTCGCCGCGACCGACGGCGCGCGCGTCGTCACCCAGTCCAGCGGTGCCCACCAGAACGGCGAGATCGACTTCGAAGACCTCCAGGGCGAGCGATCGTACGGTCGGTGGTCGGCCTACTCACAGAGCAAACTCGCGAACGTCCTCTTTGGCTACGAACTCGACCGACGTGCCGACGAGGCGGGAATCGACGTGACGAGTGCGGTCTGTCACCCCGGCTACGCCGACAGCGACCTCCAGCGACGGGCCGGCGAGGCGGGGGCGGGTGCGATCGGTGCTGTGATCGCACAGGCCGCCAACGCCCTCGTCGCCCAGTCGGCGGCCCGGGGGGCGCTCCCGATGCTGTACGCGGCGACCCACGACGGGATCTCCAGCGGCGAGTACGTCGGCCCCGGTGGACTGCTGAACATGCGCGGTGCGCCCGCGGTGCAGGATTCGAGCGCCCGTTCGTACAACGCGGCGACCGCGAGCAAACTCTGGCACGTCTCCGAGGACCTGACCGGCGTCGCGTACGACTTCCCAGCGGCGCTGGCGGCGGACTGACGAGATCGCCGGTCTCATACGGACGGTTGTAGGCGTTTACCCAGTCGACCGCACGACAGCGTGCGGTCGATCTGGTAAAGACCTACAACTTTCCGTATCAGAACTCGCCGTTGACGATGTCCGCGACGCGCTGGCGGTCGAACAGTTCCTCGTCGACGTCGTAGACCTGGTGGGCCGCTCGGTGAGCACGAGGTTCGTGATCGAACCCTGATACAGCGGACCACCGCGGTACACGTCGCCGTTCTCGACGGCGGCGAGCTGGCTGGCGACCTCGTGGTTCTCCATGTAGGCGAGGATGGTGTCCTCGAACGCCTCGCGGACGCCGAGGTCGCGCCACTGCTTGATACAGACGGTTGTAGGAATTTACCGGTGAGCGTCTACCCCGTGGCGACGCTCACCGGTAAGCAACTACAACTTTCCGTATGAAGCTCGTCGCCTGACCGAGGAGATACGGCGAGAACTCCGTGGGTTCGTCGCTGCCCGCCCACATAATAGCGACTTCGGGCCGTTCGCCCTCCGGCGGGACGACGTCGTCGATCGAGGACTGAAAGTCGTCGTGGAGCGCGCTGAATGCCTCGAAGCGGTCCCGCTGCTGGAACACGGCCGCGAGCTTCTCGAAGGCCTCGTACAGGCTGTAGTACTGGTAGTCCTCGTGCCAGGTGTAGCCCCCGGAGAAGATGCTGTTGCCGAAGAACGGCGCAACTGCGAGAGACGCTCGCCGACCCCATCCGGAGCCACCGGAGACCCACCCGAGTCTCACCGAGTGACGCCGTCGTCGCTACTCGCCGTCTCGCCCCGCAGCTCGCCTGCGCCAGCGGCGCTGTAGCCGTCGCTCGCTGACGTGTTGTTCGCCGTCGGCGAGGTCAGCCCGGATCGCCGCTTCGAGCGTCGCTACGTCGTCGACGAACCCGGTCCGGGCCGCGTCGACGAGTTCGTACGTCCACCGGTCGTCGACGAACCCCGCTGGGATGATCTCCTCTCGCAGCGCCTCGGCGTACGCCTCGTGGCCCGCCTCGGAGAGCAGTTCGCGGGCGGCCTCGAAGTGGTCCATCCCGTGGCCGATGCTGTGATGACAGGCCAGCAGCGACCCGTACCCTCGGTGGACGTGTTCGACACCCAGTTGTAGGCGGTGCAGCGCCGCTCGTTCGGTGTCTGTCAGCTCGGATCGGTCGACACTGTGTGACATGTGTTACCGTATGTACTCCGATGCCGAAACCGTTCCGACCGTCGAGGGGCGGTGTGGCCGGCGTCGCGTCACACGAACGCCCGACGGTCGTCTGACGAGGCTATTTATCCGCGGGGGTCGTCGCTCCCACCCGATGGACGAGGCGTACCTGGATCTGGAAGCCGTGGAGCTCGAACTGGACGAAGAGCTGCTCGACGCGATCGACGAGAAGGCCTTCGCCGAGCACCGCGACAACCGCGAGGCGGCGATCCGCGACCTCCTGGACGAGTGGCTCAAAGAGCGCGACGAGGAGTGACGCCGCCGGACGCGTCGCCCGGTTTAGGCGGTACGAAAAATATAAAAATTTTGAAAAGTTTGAAGTGGGTCGGGGACGAACGATCGGGTATGAGTCAGCAACAGTCGACCCGGAAGCAGGCCGGTACCGTCGAAGCCAGCGAAGCACTCCGACTCGAACAGGAGAAAGTCGAGCAGATCGTCGACGCGCTCAACGCCGACCTCGCGAACGTCTACGTGCTGTACCACCAGCTCCGAAAGCACCACTGGAACGTCGAGGGTGCCGAGTTCCGCGACCTGCATCTGTTCCTCGGCGAGGCCGCAGAAGAGGCCGAAGCGGCCGCCGACGAACTCGCAGAGCGCGTCCAGGCGCTGGGCGGTGTCCCGCACGCCAGCGCCGCGACGCTGGAATCCGAGGCGACCGTCGAGCCCGAGGACGAGGACGTGTACGACATCCGCACCTCGCTGGCCAACGACGTAGACGTGTACGGCGAGATCATCGAGTCCGCCCGGAGCCACATCGAGCTCACCGAGGGACTCGGCGACCACGCCAGCGCACAGATGCTCCGCGAGCAGCTGGTCGAGCTGGAGGACGCGGTCCACCACATCGAACACTACCTCGAAGACGACACGCTCGTCACCGAGAGCGCGATGCAGTAAGCGTTCGGCGACCGACACCACACTCTTTTAGGCGCGGCTAAACAAACGTCGAACAGCGACGCCACTCTCGCCTGCCGGCGGCGGCGATCACCCGAAGCTTTAATTTTAGGTGTACCTAAAATACGGGTATGGCAACGACGACTGCGCCCGACGACCGCGCGGGCGAGCCGGCGACAGACCGCCCGTCGATCGACGTGTGCGAGACCTGTCCCGGGTCGCGCACCTTCATCGAGTCGGACAACACGGAGGGGTGGATCGCGACGGACCTCGTCGTCGACGTGCGCCGCTGAGCGCGATGGAGCGCGTCGCTCAGTACCTGGTCGTCGTCTACGATCGAGAACTGACCGACGGATCGCCGGTCGAGCCGGGCACCGTGGCACGGGCGATGGGGCGCTCTCCGTCGGCGACCACGGAGATGCTCCAGCGCCTCGCAGACGACGGACTCGTGGACTACGAACCGTACGAGGGCGTCACGCTGACCGATCGCGGGCGCGAGCGAGCGACCGAGCTGTACGACACCTACCGGACGCTGTCGGCGTTCTTCGAGGAGGTGCTCGAACTGGAGTCGCCGGAGCGAGAGGCCCGCGCGGTCGTCGACACGGTCAGTCCCATCGTCGCCGACCGGCTCGACGCCCTCCTGCTGGAGGGCGAGGAGAGCGTTCCGTTTCAGTGACACGACGGCGGGTGCCGCCGGCAGGTATCGTGTCCGAACTCACGCTGACCGAGCGGCGGTCCCGCTCTGGCGGTCAGTCCTCGTCGGTGAACTCGACTGCCGCTTCCAGTTCGATCTCGATGCCGTCGCCTTCGAGGGTCGCCTCGTACTCGGTCGCGTCCTCGATCTCGGCTTCGAGTTCGGCCGTGTCCAGTTCCACTTCGACTTCCACGTCGACGGCGACATCTTCGGAATCCATACGTGATCGTCCGACCCGACGACACTACACCGTTACGGCGCTCCTGCCGATCGGCAATTTTTTAGGCCCACCGAATCGAGTGTGGGCGATGAGCGACCGGTTCCGCGTGACGGTCGAGCACGACGACGAGACCGAGACGGCGCTGTTCTCGGACGGCGAGTGTGCTCTCTCGGCCGGCGACGCCACCGTCCGATTCGACCTCGGTGAGAGCGCGTCCGACGACGGCCCGGTGGCCGGAGACGACCCCAAGCGGATCGTCGACCTCGGCGCGGTCCCGACGGACTCCACCGTTCGGTTCGAGGCCCGCGGCCCGTCCCACGGCGTCGACTGCATCTTGCGGCGGATCGACGACGCGGTCGTCGCCTGGCGCAACTCCTGTCCCCACCGACCGGCGGTCCCGCTCGACCCGGGGACCGGCGCGATCGTCCGCGGTGACGACCTCGTCTGTCACAAACACGGCGCACAGTTCTCCGGCGGCGAAGGGACGTGTACGCACGGTCCCTGTGCCGGCGACGCGCTCGACGCGGTCGCCGTCGCGGTCGGCGACGACGCGGTCTACCTGACCGACGATCGGTTCGAGTCGGCTCGCCTGCTCGGTCAGTAGCGCTCTTGGACCGACGAGCCGAGCACCTTCGCGGCCGTCAAGACGGGGTCCCAGACGGGCGAGAACGGCGGCGCGTAGGCCAGGTCGGACCGCTCTAGCTCTCCCACGGTCGCGTCCTGTTCCAGCGCCATCGCGACGATGTCGATCCGGATCGCCGCGCGATCGGTGCCGACGATAGTCCCGCCCAGCAGACGGCCGCTGTCCCGGTCGGCGACCAGCGTCACCGTCGTCTCGGCCCCGCCGGGGTAGTAGCCCGACCGCGAGCCGGCGGTGATCGTCTCGCTGACCGGATCGAAGCCGGCGTCGCTGGCCGCCTCGTGATCGACGAGGCCGGTCCGGCCACACTCCTGCTCGAAGGCCTTGACGACGGCGGTCCCCGCGATGTCGCCCACGGGCGTCGGGTCGCCAGCGACGGTCGCGCCGATCGCTCGCCCCGCCCGGTTCGCGGTCAGGCCGAGCGGCACCCAGTCGCGCTCGCCGGTGACCGCGTGGCGCATCGTCGCACAGTCGCCCGCCGCGTAGACGCCGTCGACGTTCGTCCGCCCGTAGCCGTCGACCGCGACGGCGTCGGCGACGCCGGTCTCGATCGGCGTGTCGGCGAGGAGGTCCGTGTTGGGACGGATCCCGATGCCCACGAGCGCCAGATCGACCGCCAGCGACGCGCCGCCGGCACAGACGAGGCGCTCGACTCGGCCATCGTCGCCGTCGAGGCGCTGGACCTCCTCGCCGAGGTGGAGCGTGACGCCCTCGGCGGCGAGCTCCGCCTCGACGACCTCGGCGACCGCTTCGCCGAAGGGCGGGAGGACGTGCTCGCCACGCTGGAAGAGGTGGACGTCCAGCCCGTGGGCGCTGAACGCCTCCGCCATCTCGACGCCGACGTAGCCGCCGCCGACGATCGCCACGGTCTCTGGCGGCTCGAACGCGGCGTGGCGCTCGACCAGCTCGCGGTCGACGAACCCCTCGCCGCCCACGTCTGCGACGGCGTCGACCGCCGGATCGAGCAGGTGAGCGCGGACGGCCGCGGCCGAGTCCAGCCCGTGCATCGTGTGAACCCCCGCGAGGTCACTCCCCTCGATCGGCGTCGTCACGGCGCGTGCGCCGGTCCCGATCAGGAGGTCGCCGTAGGGCTGTTCGAGACGCTCGCCCGCGCTCGTCTCGACAGTGAGGACGCGTGCGTCGCTGTCGATCGCCACGACCTCGTGCCCCCGGCGAAGGTCGATCCCCCGCTCCCGGATCTCCGCTGGCGACAGCGACAGCAGATCGTCCAGCCGGTCGACCTCTCCCTTCACGAAGTATGGCATCCCGCAGTGCGAATAGGACACCCACGACCCCTTTTCGAAGACGATCACGTCCCGCTCTGGCTGCTCGCGCTTGCACTTGCTGGCGGCGCTCAGGCCGGCCGCGTCGCCACCGATCGCGACAAACGGATCTGTCATGGTCCGGGGTTCGACCGCCACCATCTTAGTAACGGGGTGCGGTCGAGGAACGACCGGTGGCTCACCGATCGGACCGGGGCGGCGTGTAGACGTTGACCGTCCGCAGCGGCTCGTCGCCGTCGTTCTCGATCGCGTGGGCCTCGCCGGCCTCGATCAGGAGCAGGTCGCCGGCCTCGATTCGATTGTCCGCGCCGTCGACGGTCGCGACGCCCGTGCCCGCGACGACGTAGCACCACTGGTCGCTGTCGGCGTGGACGTTCTCCGGGCCACCGACGGTCCGGCCCGGCTCGACGGTCATCTCGGCGGCCTGGGCCTCATCGGTCTCCATCGCTACCGAAAAGTACTGCTCGAAGTCGAGGTGGGTCTGTCGCACGCACGCTCGTTGTCCCGGACGCCACGAATCGGTTTCGTCCCGTCGGTCACGCCTCGACTGCGAGTCGATCCGCGACGAACGCCGTCGCGGTCGGCACGACGCGGGCGTACCGGACGGCGTAGTCGAGTCTCGGTTGCAGTCGCTCGGGTGTCACTCTCGACCGAGAGGCATCGAGCCGTCGCCGCAGGCCAGAGACCACCTGGATGGCGGGCGTCGCCAGCGGGACGGCCAGCGGTTGGGGCGTCGCGGCGACGGCATCCTCGACTGCCGCCACGGCCGACGCGTGGGCGGACTGGATCGTCTCCTCGGTCAGTTCGGTCCGGTAGTCACCGCTCTCGATTTCGGCGACGATCCGATCCAGCGTCTCTGCCGCGACCAGCCCGCGGCCCAACTCGATCACGGTCGTCGCGTGGTCGTGGCGGTCTCGGGCCCGGGCCGCCCGCTCCGTACGCCAGTGGACACCGTCGGACGCCTGCCGAAACAGATGCCGAGTCGGCGGCTCTGTGGCGGCGTCGGCGTCCAGCACCGACGCCTCGGCGTCGACGTACTCTTCGACCCGATCGCGAGTCATCTGTAACGAGTGGCCGAGGTGATGACTGGTCGCCACCAGATGCGACCGCCAGGGGGTGTCGTCGGTGGCGTCGACGAAGGCGTCTCGCAGCCGACGCGCGTCGGCGGTCTCGATTCCGGCAGTCTCGACGGCCTCCCAGCGGTCTCCGACATCGAAGACGGCGGCGGCAGGCTCTTCGGGGAACGGCGACCGCGGGTCGAGCCGCCCGCGTGCCGTGTCGAGCAGCGACTCGATGGTCGCGAACCCGACCGTCGCAGCGACGGGCTCCGGGGCTCGATACTCCAGATCTGCCCCGACGGCCGCACGCTCGGCCCGAACCTCGTCGTACCGATCGCGATACGCCCCGCGGTCGGCGTCGCCACTCGCCGCTTCGTACGCTTGCCGGACGTTGACGGCGTCCCCACGCCGGTCGCGCCACGTCGCCAGGCGCTCTACGGGCGCTCCCTCGGCCGACGAATCCAGCGCGTCTGCGACCCGCGCCCGCTGCTCGCGTAGCTTCTCGGTCACCGCGCCGTTGGGCACGGACAGCTCCGGCGGCACGCGCTCCAGCGTCTCACGCGCCGCTGTCCGGTGGTCCTCGATCGCACTGCTCGGAACAGACAGCGGATTCGTGGCCGGGACCGACGGCGCTTCGCGTTCTCGAATCGCCCGCGCGATCGCGTCGTCGTCGAGCTCCGGTTCGTCGTCCCCGTTCGACGGGAGCGCCGAGCAGCCCGCCAGCGCGGTCGCTCCGGCCCCGATCGCCGTCAGGAACCGACGGCGACCGAGCCGGTTCATGGCGATCCCCCCGTGGGATCGAACGGCTCCGGGCGCGGTGGCCGACCGCAACTGCTGCTCATGCCCGCGCCGTGACCGGAGAACCGTTCGCCGGCAAACGGGAGCCTGATCGCGAACCCCGTCGTCTCGTAGGCCGTGGCCCGACACTTCACGTCGGCGGGTCGCAGCGTCCGGCAGAACTGCGCCGATGGCCCTGTCCCGTCGACTTCGACCCACTGGAGACGGACTTCGGAGCACGCTCGAACCGCCGTCGTGAAGAGGTACACCGACTCCTCGCCGTCGAGCGCCGTCGCCGCGGCGAACGACGCCAGCCGCTCGGCCTCGCTCGTCTCCGCGAACCGCACGTCGTCGCGGTCGTCGCCGCTGGTGAAATAGGTGTGCCTGTACACCGGCGGCCGCTCGTCGCTCTCTCTCGGCGTCGAGAGCGTCTCGCCTTCGGTGAACAGCGCTCTCTCGTCCGCGTGACGGACCGACGCCACCTCGTAGTCGGTCACTCGTCGCCGTTGCTCGCGCTCGTCGTCGCTCGGCTCCGCATTCCACTGGCAGCCAGCGAGGGCCGCCGCTGTTCCGCCTGCGATCGCCGCGAGACACTCGCGGCGGGAGGGCTCGACCATGTTCTCTTCTCCGACCACACCTCACAAACGTCTTGGGGATACCCACTCGGCGGTGTTCAGTTTAGCAACTGTGTTTGCAGAGCCGCAGACACCGAAAGCCCTCAGTACGCTCGGCGGTTCTGTAGCGGATATTCTCCTTCCAGTCGAATAGTGCCGCTGCAGAACCGCCGACCGCGCCTCGCCCTTTCATACGGACGGTTGTAGGCGTTTACCCAGTCGACCGCACGACGGCGTGCGGTCGATCTGGTAAAGACCTACAACTTTCCGTATCAGTGCCTCCACAATGCCACTCTCGATCTCTTCTCTGAACACTACTGCCCACTCTGGACTGCGCTGGTCGTCGTCTCACCGGCGGTATCAGGACAGCCTCACCGTCTCGCCCAGCGTCGGCGCACTGGCGTCGTGGCCGTCGGCCCGCAGCTCCCGGGCGAACGACTCGCAGCGGTCCCCGTGGTTGATCAGCAGCCGGCTGTCTCGGTACGCGTCGAGAAACGACAGGACCCCCTCGCGGTCGGCGTGAGCAGAGAAGTCGTACGCCTCGACCTGTGCGCTGACGGGCATCACGCGACCGTCGATCTCGGCACTGCCAGTTTCGAGGAGGTCCCTGCCCGGTGTCCCCTCGACCTGGTAGCCGGTCATGGCGATCGTGTTGACCGGCCGGTCGGCGATCGCCGGGACGTAGGTCATCGCCGGCCCGCCCGAGAGCATCGTTCGAGGAGCTACAACTAGTACGACAAAACCGACTCGTGAGATTCTGAGAGTCGAGATTAACTCTACGCACTCGCGCATTTAACTAGGGAGTGATCTCCTCGTTCGAGGGCTAGTATGGGTCTGCTGGGTTCGCTGATTTACGATCGGCTCGACCCGACGCACTATACGATGTGCCCGAGACGTTTTATCCTGAGAAGGTCTATACGTCCATATGCCCTTCAGCGTCACGTGGCACACTCTTCTCGACGAACTCGACGAACTGGGAGAGGGGGCAGAACTCATTATGCCGCTGTCTCACGATCGGTTCCACATCACTGACGTCCAAGAGTACCGGGTCGTCGTCCAGTACAGCGACTCCGACGAGACGCGACCACTTCAGCGCGACCAGTTCGAGACGCTGTACCAGCGGATTCAGGACACGACTGGCGGGTTCGACTTGAGTCGGTTGCCACCCGACGCCGATCCCTATCCAGCAGTGCTGAGCCTGCACCCGCGCTTCGAGATCGACGAGGATGCAGGCGTGATTACGGAAACGGACGGCACGACGGCGACTCAACTCGTCGACGGCGAGCAGGAGACCGAGAGCAGCGAGCGAACCGAGCCCGACGGCATCGACGTCTACTCGGACGCACTCTTGCTCGTCGATGCGCTCGAACGCCACGACGCCACCGACCTCAGTCAGTTAGACACGCCCGCGCTGGTGAACCTCTACACGCTCCTCTCGGACGTCCAACGCAACGCCAACGAATTTCGACGGGACGTCGCCGACGTCCTGCTCGATCGACTCCACCACGACCAGCCCGTTCACGGCCAGTACGGGTCGGTTCAGCGAACCGCCCGTCGCAATCGCTCGCTCAAAGACGACGACGAGGTCGTCGCGGTACTGGAAGACGCTGGCATCGACTCCGAACGCGTCATGAGCGTCGACCGCGAGAAAGTCGACGAGGCACTCGACGTGACTGGCCTGCCCGAGTCAGCCGTATACGACGTCGACGAGAGCGAGTACGTGCGCAAAGCCGAGGTTGACGAGGAGGTGAAGGAGTCGCGTCTTCAGGGGCTGAAAGATCGTCTAGCAGCGAGCGACGAGGCCGAGACTGACGAACTCAGACAGGAGATTGAGGAACTGGAAGACCGGATCGACGACCTCACGAGCTTCCGCACGGGGAGGGAGATGCAGGGATGACGGCCTACCGGTTTCGCGTCAAGTTCGACACAGACCCGACCTCGTTGTGGCGCGACATCGTCGTCGGTTCCGACCGCACGCTCGACGAGTTTCAGGCGACCATCAACGCTGCAATGGGACTCGATCAGGACCACCTCTGGTTCTTCGGCGTCGACGAGGACTACTGGGACAGCGACGTAAAGTACCAGCGCCCGGAAGAACACGAGGGTCTCCCGAGCAGCCAGCCGATGCGGTTCGGCGAGGAGACGTACAACGCGGGCGAGACCACGGTTGGCGCGATGGTCGAACAGCTGGGGCTCGATCAGTACGACCGCATCTGCTACCTGTTCGACTACGGCGACGAGTGGCGCTTCTACGCGATTCTCAAGGAAGTCCTCGACGATGAACCCGACGACAAAGACCCCGACGTCGTCAAGGAAAAAGGTGAACAAGTCGACCAGTACGCACCCACAGGGGCCGAGGAGGAGCCTCCTCTTCCAGATCGCCTCCGAGAACTCGACCTTCCCGATACTGCGATACCGATTGCCGACCTGCGCGCACTCGAACATCGTGACGACATCGAGCACGTCATCGTTCTCCTGAGCATCGAAACTGGATTCGGCGCGGTCTCCGAGCGGTTCGTGATCCAGTTCGACGACGTCGGATACCTGCTCGAAAATTTCCCTCACGGCTGGGAAGTCATCGAGGAGGTCGACGACGGGGACAAGACCGAGGAGGAACTCTTGACGGCCCTCGCGGACGCCGCTCGAGAGTGGCACACCGAGATTGCCGACATGGCCTCGGCCACGTCGGGCCAATACTTCGACGAACAGACGGTCGAGGCGATGAACATCGAACTGAACCAGGAACTCGAACGGAAAGGATACGGCCACCTGTGAGTGAATCCCCGATCAGAAGTCGTCGAGCAGGTCGTCCAGCATCGGAGCGAGCTTGTACTTGCGACTGTGACGGTCGCGAAGCGTTTCGACGTACTCACACCAGTCGTCGAGTTTCCCAGCTTCTCGGGCCGCTTCGCCGGCCTTTTCGAGCCAGCGAACGGCGTGACGGTACTGGTCTGATTTCCCCTCTTCGATGATCGGTTCCGCCTGTGCTTTGCAGGCCTCGATCGCCCACCGGGGTCGGTCCTCGATGGCCGCGTCGACCACTGGCTCGACGACCGAGTGGTGCTCGAATCGGTCTGCGATGCTGATGGCCTCGTCGAGCCGGTTCTCGTAGAGGAACACTTCGACGTGATCTCGCGCGGACGAGGGTCGTTCCGGACGTCGTCGGTCGAGAGACGCAAGGAGCTCCTCGCGAGTTGCTGGCCAGCGGTCACCGGCCACATCTTCGGCAGCCTGATACGCCGTCAGCGAGGGGTCGGCGTCGAATGCGGTAATCGCCGCTTGGACTGCACTTTCCTGGCCACCGTGGCTATCGGCGAACTCCCGAAGCCACGCGGCCAGTTCCGTCTTCCTCGGTCCCTCGCACGAGAGCCCTTCTCGGGCAACACGGATCGCATCGTCCGGGCGGTCGCGCTTTCTGAGTGTCTGCGCCACAGTGAACGCGGTGTCCGGCGTCGAGAGGTTCTCTACTGCGTATTCAACGGCTTCCTCGACGCGTCCCAACTCGATCAGCTTCGTCACGTACTGCTCGATCTGCCCTGCCGCCTTCGCAAACCTCAGGTATTCCTCCGTGCGGTCGTCGCGTTCGAGGACGTCAAGGTACGCGACCGCGACGTCATCGGCGTACCACGGTCGCTCATCCTCCCACAGGCGCGGCGTCTCCTCCGCACCACCGAGGACGCGCTGAATCTGATTATCGTCCCACCCGCGGTCGGCCGCGATAGCTCCGGCCCGAAATGGGGGTTCGCGCGTATAGCTCGCAAGTTCGTCAGCCCACGTGTCGAGTTGTGCTATCCATGTCTCGCGTTCCTCGCTCGTGAGATCGGCCGTGAGAACCGCCTCAGTACACGCGGCTCCCAACTCGTCGAGACATTCGAAGATCGCGCCCGAGTCGTCGTAGGACAGGCGGAGCCACTCTTCACCCAGCAATTCCTCGGTGATCGCTTCGAGGACGTCCAGCGCGGCGTCGCCGTCACCGGCCTCGACGAGCGCCCACGCGTCGTCAACGAGGTCAGAAAGGTCGTCGACTCGCCGTTCCATGTCTGCACGGGGATCGGACACCCCGCTGGAACGTGAGAAGTCCAGGAGGTCGCGGACGCGGCTCCGTACCGTCTCAGGGTCCAGTGACGCCCGAACTGCTGCTGATTCAGCCTCGCTCTCCACGGTCGCGGGCGCCCCTTCCTCGGCGAGTCGCTGTTCGACCTCGGCGGCGAGTTCAGGTCGGTCGTCGAGGACGTCGACGAGAACGTCGTACAGCGTCTCTCGGTCGCAGTCGGCCAAGAGTTCCGAGACGGGCGGGTGAGTGGTGACCGTCTCGGAGTCGCGGAGATAGGTGAGCAACACGGCGACGCGGTGTTTGCAGATCCCGCCGTGGTCGTACGGACACGAGCACTCGGTGTTGGCGACTCCCGAGTCGCCGAGTTCGACCGTCACCTGATAGGGCTCGTACTGACTGCCTTCGACCTCGGCACGCAGCGTCTCTGCCCGCTTCGTGACATTCAGCACTGCGCCCTGTTCGTAGTAGTTCTCACCCCGGTCGTACGACTGTGACCGCGCGAGCTGTCGCACCGTCGCCTCGGTGATCGGTGCGTCTCGTTCCATTCCTCTCACTGGCACCGAGGATACGCGACGAGAAAAGGGTGGTCATACGCCATCTAGTCGCCTACGAGCGGAGCATCGAAACCATCGACTCGATCTCGCTCTCGGTCGGTTCCCCCTCGAACTCGTGGACTCGATCGTCCGTCCAGAACGCGAAGCGACGGTAGGGGACGTCGACATGTATCCCACACTCGACGTCGACCTCAGTGGTGGTGTACTCGTCTTCGCCCGTGTTCTCGCCTCGCTTCAGGACGTCCAGTAGGTAATCCTCGATAGACCGAGCGCCCGCAATGCGCAAGAGGTGGTCCCCGGCGACGTGTTCGAGTACGTCGGCCGGCGTGCCATGGCCCTGGCCGACGAGATAGAACTCGTCGTCGTACTCGTGTGCCTGGAAACCGATGGTGAGTGCGTACGTCTGTGTCATTCGTCGAGGAATCGTTGGAAGTCGCGAGCGGGAGAACGAAAGCCCGCTTCGTCGATCCAGCGTTTCAGGTACGTATCCGCTGTATCGGCCGTAATTCGGTCTTTTTCGACAAACCGAACTAACAGACCGATCGACCCGGTTAGCCTGATGCCACGCTGGTTGGCAATTGTCCGTGCATCACCATCGTCGGTCACGACCATCCCCTCAGCCTCCTCTGCAACGGCCAACGCCTGTGCCTCACCTGAGTCCAGGGTCTCCAGAAGTGTCTCTTCCAGTTTTTGTGCTGGCGAAGACGGTGTAACCACGGGAATATCGTCTTCGAACACGTCCAGAGCTCCTTCGAGGTAGTGATGGGTTTCACTCCCCTCGGCGAGTTCGGTCTGTACGGCGTCGACCGTCACGAGCCGGGGTAACTCCAGCAATAACTCGACGTTATCCACGTGAGCGAAGTTCGAGAGGACAGTGGTGTTCAGGACCGTCGCGTTTTCCGGTGCCTCTGTCATTCGAGATTCCGGGCGGCTTCGATCTCGTCTCGCGCGGCGGCCATGTCCTCGGGCCCGAGGCGTAGTTCGACGCCCTCCTCTCGAAGAATGTCCCGCATCTCGAACCGGTTGACGTCAGCGAGCCGAGCGGCGGTTCCCAGCGTGATTTTCTCGTCTTTGTACAGCGAAACCGCCGCCGCGATTCGGGCGTTCTCGTTCTCCTCGAAATACTCGCGGAGGACGTGTCGGATGGCGTCGCTCTTGTTCTCGAAGATACCCGCTTCGACAGCGCCCTCCATGAGATCGGTGAGATCGTCGGGGATGGTGGCGGTGGTTCGGGACATGTCTCGGTCCAAGCTATGGTTTCATACATCATATGAATTGTGCCGCCACAGTTGGATGGGCTGTTAGTAGTTCGCCACTCCTATGCACCCTTTCCTCGCTCTGGCGCCGCCATCGCCAAACAACCTCAGAATAGGCTAATTCAGAATTGGCTATTCCGAGTCGGGATCCCTCCCGGAACGGTGTTCAGGTAGCAGCGACTGCTAGCGAATCTTCGTTTCCGAGCATCCGCTCGTGGTGACGACGGCGGCGTTCTGGTCGGCGATCCGTCGGCGCTGACCGTCGCGGCCGTCGACGAAGCGGGCGTTCGAGACCGCGCCGCGGAAGGCGTCGGCGTCTCGGAGGAACGCGGGGTGGTGGCGTAACTGCTCGGTGACTCGCTGTCCCATTCCGTCGACGTAACAGTCGATGTCGTGGGCCGCACAGACGAGCATGATCTCCTGTGTCCGGCCGATGGCGAAGGCCGGGACGACGACGGTCCCGCCCTGCCAGACGGTCGTGCGCAGCGTCTCGACGAAGGACGCCTCCACGTCGCCCCGGTCCTCGTGGCTCACGTCCGAGTACGTGGACTCACAGATCACGGCGTCGGCATCGGGGCGGTCGCTCGTCGCCGGGACGAGGCGCTGATCGTCCGTGTGGAAGTCCCCGGTATAGAGGAGCCGCGTCTCGCCGTCGCTGACGAGGACGTGAGCGCTTCCGGGGATGTGGCCGGCGTTGTAGAACGTCACCTCGTAGCCGGCCGCCTCGAACGGCTCGCGGTAGCCGTGGGTCGCCGAGACCTCCCCGATCCGGCGCACGTCGTTCTCGGTGAAGGGACAGCGCGGGCTCCCGCCGTGGAGTTTGAGCGTGTCTTCGGCCAGCGTCAGCGCGAGTTCTCGGGTCGGCGGCGTCCAGTGGACGGTGGGCTGTTCGGTCCCCGAGAGCAGCGCCGGCACCGCGCCGACGTGGTCGAGGTGCCCGTGGGAGACGACGACGGCGTCCGGGTCCACGTCGTCGACGGGGTACTGCGGGGGCAACTCGCTGGCCATCCCGTAGTCCAGCAAGAGCGATCCGTCGATCAGGACAGCACTGCGACCGATCTCGCCGGCTCCGCCCAGAAACTCGACCTGCATCGATCTCTCTTCACACCGCTGGCGCTTTCCGTCCATCGATTCGTGCGCCGGTCTCCCGCGGGACCGCTCAGATGCTCCGCTCGCCCGTGGGCTGTCGCTCGGTCTCGACGAGGCCTTCGACCTCGCTCGCCGAGATCGTCGGCAGCGGGCCGGGGACGGTCCGGGTCAGCGCGGCGGCGGCGGTCCCGTAGGCAAGCGCCTGTTCCGTCGGGGCGTCCTCGTACAGCTGGTGGAGATACCCGCCGAGGAACCCGGCGTGCGTGCCGCTGGCGTCGATCACCTCGGTCTCGATGGCGTCCTGTTCGTGGACGACGTTGTCGTCCCAGGCGACGGCCCCGCGCTCGCTGCGGGTGATCACGACCTGCTCGAAGTCGCCCTCGGAGGCGATCGAGTGGGCCAGCTGGCGGGCCTTGCCCGAGCGGTCGAACACCGCCTGTGCGTCGTCTTCGTCGGCGACGAGTACGTCGATGGCGTCTTGCAGAGAGAGGAGCGCCTCGCGGGCGTCCGCCAGCGACCAGAGGCCGGACTGGTAGTCCAGATCGAACACGCAGGTCCCTTCGCAGGCCCGATAGAGCGCCTCCGTGGTCCGCCGGGCCGTCGGCGAGAGCGCGGGCGTCGAGCCGCTGACGAAGAACACGTCGGCGTTCTGGACCATCGCCATCCGCACGTCATCGGTCGACACCGTGGCCAGCGCGGTGTCGCCCCGGTCCTGGACGGTCACGTCGTCTCTGGGTGGACTCCCCCGTTCGACGAACTGCAGGCCCTGCCGGCCGTCCTCGTCCCAGACCACCTGCGTCTGGAGCCCGTCGCCCTGCTGTTCCAGTTCGGCGACGACGCGCCGACCGAGCACCGTGTCGGGAAGCTTCGACAGCCAGACGGCCGGCGCACCGAGTCGCGTGGCCGCGACGGCGGCGGAGCTCTCGGTTCCGTCCGCGTGCAGCGATACGTCGGTCGCCGTCTCCAGGCGCTCGTGGTCCGGCGGGCTCAGTCGCAACGCGGTCTCTCCGAACGTGACGAGTCGACTCATGAGCCAGCCATCGACGGCCGGGGGCTTAGTTGCCACGGGCGTTACGGCGCGCGATTTCGGTCGACAGCGGCGGCGTCTTCCGGCGGTTCGCGACACCGCGAACGGTGCGCTCCGCCGCGGGAGCCGTTAGGTCCGCCGACCGCTGTGGCCCGGATAGTCCCGTTCGAACCGGTCTTCGAGTTCGCCGCGGTCGATCTCGACGACGACCGGTCGACCGTGCGGACAGGCGTAGGGGTTCTCACAGTCGTCGAGCGCGGCGAGCAACTCCCGGATCGAACCCTCGGTCAGTGAGGTGTTGCCCGTGATCGAGGGGTAACAGGCGAGATCCGCAAGCAGCTCGTCGGCGGCGGCCTCCACCGTGTCGGCGGCCTCGTGCTCGCCTGCGACGAACGCCGCCAGCACGTCCTGGACGAGTTCGGGGCCGGCGGCGTCGGCGATCACGCCGGGGACCGTCCGCACCTCGACGGTCCGGTCACCGGTTCGGTCGGCGTGAAACCCCAGTCGCGCGAGCGCCTCGACGCGGTCCTCGAACACCGCGGCCTCCCCCGCCGTCAGTTCGAGTTCGACCGGCTCGGCCAGCGCCTGCGTCGTCGTCTCGCCTTCGAAGGCATCTTTCAGGCGTTCGTAGTTGATCCGCTCGTCGGCCGCGTGCTGGTCGATCACGACCAGTCCGTCGTCGGCCTCCGCCACGACGTAGGTCTCGTGGAGCTGCCCGAGGATCCGTAAGGCCGGCAGCGAGTCGAGCGACTGGCCCGGTTCCTCGCCGCCCAGCCGGGCCTGGCGGTCGTCGCCGCGGAACTTCCGCTCTGGGTCCGCGTCGCGCCCGGAGCGGCCACGCCCGCGGTCGGCGTCGTCCGTCTGTGTCGACTGCGCGCTCGTCGGTGGCTCGCCCCGTTCGCTGGACGCGCTCGACCGACTCCGCGGCGAGGTGGTGTCCGCCGCGCTGTCGGCCGTCGCACCGTCCTCCGTCACGCCCCCCGCCGTCGCGTCGGGCCGTCCGCGGTCGCCACGTTCGCCGGCGGACGCGCCACTCGCTCCGTCGGCGGCTCGACTCGAAGCTGGGGTGTCTGGACGGCTCGTCTCGCCAGCCGAGTCGCCGCCGGACTGCTCCCCGTCGGCCCCCTCGCCGGCCCCGGCGGCGTCTGTCTCGTCGTCCACTCGCCCGGACTCGGGCGCGATCTCGGTCTGCTCGGCGGCCGAGCGGCCCCGCGGTGCGCTGGAGCGGACGAGCCCTTCGGCGAGCAGCGCCGACTGGACCGCGTGCTCGACCTGTCGACGGACGCCCTCGTCGTCTGCGAAACGGACCTCCATCTTCCGGGGGTGGACGTTCACGTCGACGGTCGCCGGATCGACGGCACAAAAGAGGACCGCGAAGGGGTACCGATCGGGCGCGAGCTGCGTGTCGTAGGCGTCGACGATCGCCTCCCGAACCGCGTCGGCCCGGACGTACCGGCCGTTGACGTACGTCGAGAGGTAGTCCCGGCTCGCGCGGTTGGTCTCGGGGTGGCTCACGAGTCCGGTCACCGACTCCAGGGGCCCGTCCGGCAGATCGCCGTCGTCCACCTCGATCATCGACTGTGCGACGTCGCGGCCGTACACCGAGAGGACGGTCGCTTCGAGATCGCCCTGTCCCGTCGTCGCGAACGTCTCCCGGCCGTCGTGTGACAGCGTCACCGCCACGTCGGGGTTCGCGAGCGCGTAGCTTGTGACGACGGTGTTGACGTGGGCGAACTCCGTGCTCGCCTGCTTGAGGTACTTCCGGCGGGCCGGGACGTTGTAGAAGAGATCGTCGACTTCGATGGTCGTCCCGGCGGGACAGCCCGCCGGCTCGACGGCGGTCACGTCGCCGCCCTCGACGACGAGTTCGGTCCCCCGGTGCTCGCTCGCTCGCGGGCGCGTGGTGATCGTCGTCCGAGAGACTGCCCCGATCGCGTGCAGGGCCTCGCCGCGGAAGCCGAGCGTCCCGACCCCGCGCTCCAGGTCCGCGATCGAACTGATCTTGCTCGTCGTGTGCTCCTCGACGGCCCGCTCGACGGCCTCGCGACTCATCCCGATCCCGTCGTCGGTCACCTTGATCCCCTCGATACCGCCCTGCTCGACGGCGACGCTGACGCGGTCGGCGTCGGCGTCCAGCGCGTTCTCGACGAGTTCCTTGACGACGCTTGCGGGCCGCTCGACGACCTCTCCCGCCGCGATGCGCTCGACGGTCGCCGAATCGAGCCGTCGGATCTCGGTGTCTGTCCCCTCGCTCATTGTCCCCTCGTACTGGCGGGAGCGCCTTGAGCCTGCGGGCTCCGGTGTCCGATTGCCCTGTCGTCTCCCGCCGGGAACAGGTTGATAACGCCGTATCGAGTACGCTCTCGTGTGCCAGCAGGATTCGATCCATCCGACGTGCCACTGTACGAGGACCAGCAGGCGCGCGACGACGCCTACCACGAGGCCGAGGCCGAATCGACGCCCTTCTTCGCCGTCGAACGGTACGAGGAGGGGTACGCGATCACCTACGATCTCCTGCCGGCGGGCCACGAACTCTCCGAGCCGATGCGCAAGGAACTCAACGAGCGCGTGACCCGCACAGTCGAGGACGTCGTCGGCGACGAGGCGCTCGCGACCGTCGAAGTGAGCCGGTCGATCGGCGCGTCGCTCGGCAACGTCTCCTTCTTCCAGCGGGAGGCGACGGCCCGCGACGTGGCCGCGGTGATCTCTCGGCTCGTCCTCGCCGAGGAAAACTGGGTCGAGGCCGACGGACCCGGCGATCTGCCGCCGACGGAGATCCAGAAGAACTGATCGCGCCGCTAGCGGGACCGACCTCAGACCGCGAGCGCCTGCCAGCCGACGTACAGCCCCACGAGGACGAAGGCCGCGCCGACCGCCCGGATCAGCGAGTGGACCCGACGCCCAGCACGCTCGGCCGAGCCGTACTCGCCGCGACGGTCCTGGGGGCTCCGTCCGACGCTGTAGGCGGTCCGGACGGCTCCCGGCGCGGCCAGGAGGACGAGCCCCAGGCCGACGCCGAGGACGGCCGCCAGGACGGTACGGGTGTCCATCTCAGTTGCGGAGCCGCTCGATGCGCTTCTCGACGGGCGGGTGCGAGGCAAAGAGCGTGGCCAGCAGGCCGCGCTCCTCGCCGAAGATACACAGTGCGCTGACCTGCTCGTCGATCGCGGAATCCTGGGCGCGCTCGCTCCCACGCGAGATCTTCTCCAGCGCGCTGGCCAGTGGCTCGCCCCCGACCTCCGCTGCGGCGTCGCTGTCGGCGACGTACTCCCGGTAGCGCGAGATCGCCAGCACGAACACCATCACGATCAGCTGGACGATCTGGCCGACGACGATCGCCAGGAAGAAGTCGGCCAGGTCGTTGTCGCCGGTCAGCAGGACGATCCACTGGGCGGCGATGGCGACGATCGAGGCGATCCCCTGGCCAAGCACCATCATCACTACGTCGCGGTTGCGGATGTGAGCCAGCTCGTGAGCGAGGACGCCCTCGACCTCGTCTGCGTCGAGGAGCTGGAGCAGTTCCTCGCTGACGACGACCGTCCCGGCACCCTTGCGGCCGACGGCGAAGGCGTTGGGCACGCCCATCCGCGCGACCATCAGCCGCGGTTTCTCGATGCCCATGTCCGTCGAGAGGTACTCGACTTGCTTGTGGATCTGGGGGAAGCGGTCCTCTGGCAGGTCCTCCGCGCTGACGCTGCGCAGGGCCGCCCACTTACCGATCTTGTACTGGATGCCGACGAAGAGGACGCTCCCGACGAGGATCAGCGGGAGCGCGCTCTCGCCGAACAGCCCCATCAGCACTACCGCGGCGACCGCGTAGAAGCCAAACAGCAGCGACCCCACGAACGCCATCCGGGCTTTCAGTCCGACGTGTCTCATACACGCCCCTCTCTGGTCGCCACTTGAGAACCTTCTGGCCTGTGTGCCGGAGGTGCTATACTGTTGTAGAGACAACAACTATCTATGGCACTCGACGTTCCCGTTCCAGATCCGCCGTCGCTGTCCGGGCCACAGACCAGAGGCGAGTACGAAGCCATCGACAACGAGATCGTCGACACGAGCGACGACTACCGTCGCGAGGAGGTCGAGGGGTTCCTCCAGGCCGGTGCCTGGCAGGACGCCTTCGAGGAGTGGACGACCAGCGCCGGGCTCTCGACGGCGGAGTTCGCGGTCGTCGAGCGGCTCGATCTGATCGAGGCCTTCGACTTCTACTGGGACCCCGCCAGCGACGAGGTCGGTTACCGCGCCCCCGAACTCCCCGACGACGCCGCCGACGAGTACGCCCTCGACGATCCCGACGGGATCGACATGGCGCTCGACTCGCTGGGTCGGATCGTCTCCGAGATGCTGGAGAACGACTACGTCCTCCGGGACGACGACGACTTCGGCTTCTTCGACGACGAGGACGTGGACTACGGCGACCGCGAGGAGTGATACGGAAAGTTGTAGTTGCGTACCGGTAAGCGTCGCCACGGAGTAGACGCTCACCGGTAAATTCCGACAACCGTCCGTATGACGGCACCCGAGCGGTCTCACTCGCGTCCCGCTCTCGGAATCTGAGAGCGGTTTTCACCCGCTGGGAACACGCAGCCTCTTATATCCCGTATCAACGCCAACTCGTACATGTGAGGGAGTGATTATGGCAACTAACACGGCGAACCCCCTGGCGACGGACTTCGAGCTCGACTTGGATGGGCCGCTGACGAGCTACTGGCTGGCCCTGCTGCGGGTCATCACGGGCTGGTGGTTCTTCCACTCGGGCGTGACCAAGCTCGTCGAGGACGGGCTGGCCTACAGCTACGGGCCGATGTACATGCAGGAGATGACGGGCACGGCCCTGGGGCCGATCCCGGTCTGGATGGGCAACAACCTGGCGTGGTTGATCGCGCCGGGCGTCCCGCTGTTCGAGACGCTGATCGGGCTGGCGCTGATGGCGGGGCTGCTGACGCGGCTGGCGTCCATCGGCGGGGTCACCTTCATGACCCTGTTCTGGATCGGCAACGCCGAGTTCGGCCACGGCCTGGTCAACAGCGACCTGATGGGGCTGCTGTTGTTCATGACCGTGCTCGTGCTGGGTGCCGGCCGGTACTACGGCCTCGACGCCATCGTCGAGCAGACGAAGCTGGTGCAACGCCACCCGAAACTGCGCTACATCCTCGGCTAACGAGGTGACCCACAATGACTGACACCACAACGATCGTCGACCGTATCGCCATGGGACTGAGCGGTGCCCTGTTCGTGCTGGGCATCGTCGTCATGGGCGTGCTGGAACTGCTGGCGGGCAAACCCTACAGCCCGGCCGCGCTGACCAACGACGCCGGCGAGGTGATCGCGACGCCGCTGATCGACCCGACGCTGCGAACCGGGCTCGTCATCGCCGCGCTGGTCGTGCTGGCCGTCTGGGGTGCCTACAAGCTCGTCACGCCGATGGCCGCCGACGCCGCCGACCGCGCCGAGACGCCCGCCGACTGACACGGCTCATTGTCCGCCTTTATCGGATCGACCGGGCAAACGGCGACAGTAGTCCGTCCGAGAACGAGGCCGCTTTGCCTCGCTCGACTCGCCGCCCCGTCGCGGGACTGTGTCGACGATTTTCGCGGCTGTCTCTGTCGCGCCGACTGTCACTGTCTGGAGACGCTCGGCACTCCGAGATCGAGAGATGCGTCCCAGACACAGAGCCGAAGTGTCAGGAGCCGTCGAGCAGCCGAATTCCGAGCCGTCGGGGCATGTCGAGCGCCTCGACCTTCGAGATGACCCGGTCGATGTCGTACTGGACGCGGCGGAGTTCGACGCTGTCGTCGTCGGTGTCGAGGACGGCGTAGGCCGCCCGCGGATCTCCGTCGCGCGGCTGGCCGACGCTCCCCGGATTGACGATCAGGCGGTCGTCGACCGTCGCTTCGTGCTGGACGTGGGTGTGGCCGACGACGACGCCGTCGTGGTCGTCGAGGTAGGGCCGCAGTTCCGGAAACTGCCGCGGGCGGACGTAGGTGCCCAGCTGGTCCGGGTCCGGGTGGCTGTGGGCCAGTCGGTACCGTCCGTCGGCGATGGTCGTCCGGGGCGGGCGGTCGGCGAGCCACTCGCGTTGCTCGTCATCGAGTGTCCGCCTGGCGCGTTCGAGTCCCGCCCGTGCCATCTCGTTGTGCGCGTACCGCTCTGGGGTCTCGACGGTGCGGTCGTGGTTGCCCTGGACGACGACAGAGCACGTCTCGCGGACCAGTTCGAGACACTCGGCGGGCCAGGGATTGTAGCCGACCACGTCGCCGACACAGACCAGTTCGTCGACGGGCGGCAGATCGTCGAGGACCGCGTCGAGAGCCGGGCGGTTCCCGTGGACGTCTGAGAGCAGTCCGATTCGCATACGACTCCTTGGCGATTCCGTCCGGAAAGCGTGGCGGTCGCGCGAGGGACGGTAACGTACCCCGATCGACCCGAACTGTTAGGTCCCTCGCCCCGCGCTATGGACCATGGCCCGGTACGTCATCTCCGATCACCACTTCGGGCACTCGAACATCATCGAGTACTGTGATCGCCCGTTCACGTCCGTCGGCGACATGGACAGCGCGCTGCTCGATCGCCACTACGAGACGGTCGATCCCGACGACCTGCTCGTTCACCTCGGCGACGTGGCTATGGATATGCGGGACGGTCGGGAGACGATCGAGTACTTCCAACAGCTGGGCGGGGACCTCCTTCTTCAGGGCAACCACGACGTGGGGCTCGATCCCGCCGCGGCTCCGTTCCCGGTGCTCGACTCGTGTGTGCTCGAACACGGCGACTACCGATTCTACTGCACGCACCGCCCGGAAGACGTCCCCGACGACTGGGACGAGTGGGTGATCCACGGACACATCCACAACAACGACCCGGAGACGCACCCGTTCGTGGCTCCCCGAGCCCAGCGGGTCAACGTGAGCTGTGAGCTGCTGGAGTTCCGACCGATCTCGCTGGCGACGCTGACGGGGGTGCTGGACGCCGCGACGACCAGCCTCCGGGACGTGGCGGCAGCGAAGGCGCTGGTCGAGGAGTGATTCCCAGCGACTGAGAGCGCAGCCCCCTCCTTTTGACCGGGGACGACAGAGAGTCAGCCATGGACCAGACAGACCGCGTCTGTCGGTACTGGGACCCAGGCGAGTGCGAGGGGACGCGACACTGCCCGCCGCGGTGTCCACGGTTCGTCGACCGGGAGGGTTCGTCCTGGGTGATCCGCCCGGCGGCCGACGGCGACCACGACCCCCTCGTCGCGATGTACGACGACTTCGCGCCGGGGCAGGCGGCACAGGGATTGCCCCCACGGAGGCGCTCGCGGATCGCCGACTGGCTCGACGGCCTGCTCGACGAGGGGTGTAACTTCCTCGTGGTCGGGGAGACCGGCGTCGTCGGCCACGCGCTGTACACGCCGACCGACGACGCCGAGCCGGAGTTCGCCGTCTTCGTCCACCAGGACTACCAGGGACGGGGCATCGGGACCGAACTGAGCAAGCACGTCGTCGCGGCGGCGGCCGTCGCCGACCGCGAGGCGCTCACGCTGATCGTCGACCCGGACAACCGCACGGCCCGCCGGCTCTACGAGAAGCTCGGCTTCGAGGTGGTCGAGGAACTGCCCTACGAGGAACGGGGCCGCAGGACGGCGATCCTCCGGCTCCGTCGAGCCCTGGACGACCGGGACGGAATCGAGTACCAGCACGTCCCGATCGTGGGGACGAGAGCAGACGGTCGCCGATAGGTGATCGCTGGTCGCGTCAGTCGTCGTCCAGTTGCTCTTGCCACTGCTGGACCGTCGCCAGCAGCTCGACCGGCGGCGTCTCGTTGACGTCGAGTTCGCTCAGTTCCTCGACGACGGCCTCGGTCTCGGGGTCCAGTCCCCCGTCCGACGCCTCGGCCGCCGTTCCACCGTCGGCGGTGGCCGTCTCGCTCTCGTCGACGCGTTTGAACCCGCCGGCGTTCACGTCGAAGACGGTCTGGACGGGTTCGGACGACCCGCTGCCTTTCGCCTCGATGGCCTTCTCTTCGCGCAGGCGATCGAGCACCGTCCGGGAGCGGTCGACGACGGGCTCTGGGACGCCCGCCAGGTCGGCGACGTGGATCCCGTAGGAGCGGTCGGTCGGCCCGTCTCGCACCGTCCGGAGGAAGGTCACGTCACCGTCGGACTCGTCGGCAGCGACGTGGACGTTGTGGACGCGGTCGAGGTGGTCGGCGAGCGAGGTCAGCTCGTGGTAGTGTGTCGCAAAGAGGGTCTTCGCCCGGACCTCGTTGTGCAGGTATTCGGTCGCCGCCCAGGCGATCGAGATGCCGTCGTAGGTCGCGGTGCCACGGCCCACCTCGTCGAGTATCACCAGCGAGTCGTCGGTCGCGGAGTGGAGGATGTTGCTGAGTTCCTGCATCTCGACCATGAACGTCGACCGGCCCTGTGCGAGTTCGTCCAGCGCGCCGACGCGGGTGTAGATCCCGTCGACGAGTCCGACCGTCGCCGCGCGTGCGGGGACGAAACTGCCGACCTGTGCCAGCAGCGTGATCAGCGCGGCCTGTCGCATGTACGTCGACTTGCCGCTCATGTTGGGGCCGGTGACGATCAGGAACTGACGATCCGCGTCCGCGTGCCCGCTGGCACGCTCCTGGTCCGGCGGCGAAGTCGCCCCGTCCATCCGGAGGTCGTTGGGGACGAACTCCGTGGTCTGCTCGACGACGGGGTGCCGGCCCGCTTCCACGTCGAGTTCGCGCCCGTCGGTGAGTTCCGGACGCGTCCAGTCGTTGCGGACGGCGTGGATCGCGAGCGACGCGAGGGCGTCCAGTTCTGCCAGCACGCGGCCCACGTCCTGCAGGAGCGTCGCCCGCTGGGCGACTCGCTCCCGCAGGTCGCCGAACAGCTCGTACTCCAGCTCGTGGCGCTGTTCTTCGAGGCGGAACACCTCGCGTTCCTTCTGCTGGAGGTCGTCGGTCGTGAACCGCTTCGAGTTCTTTAGTTCCTTGATTCCCTCGTAGCTCTCGGGGACCTCGTCGGCCTCGCTCTTGCCCACCTGGATGTAGTAGCCGTCCGTCTTGTTGCGGTCGACCGAGAGGTGCGTGATCCCGGCCCGCTCTTTCTCGCGGTCGGGCAGCGTCTCCAGCCACTCCAGGGCGTCCTCGTGGCGCTCGATCACCCCGTCCAGTTCCTCGTCGTACCCACGGCAGAAGAGGCCGCCCTGCCGGACCGTCCCCGGCGGGTCGTCGACGAGGGCGGCGTCCAGTTCCGCGGCGAGGTCGGCGGCGGCCTCGCGGTCGAGCCGATCGAGGGCGTCGGCCAGCGGCGAGTCGGCCAGTCGGTCGTCGTCGTCGACGATCGCCTCGACCGTTTCCAGCAGGGACAGCGTCCCCGCGACCGCGCGCAGGTCGCGGGCGTCGGCGCTGTCCGAGACCGCCTTCGACGCGAGTCGTTCGAGGTCGTACGCGTCCGAGAGCGTCTCACAGAGCCGTTCGCGAGCCATCGCTGCCTCGGTCAGCGCGGCGATACAGGACTGCCGACGCTGTAGTTCCCCGCGGTCACGACGCGGACGCTGGAGCCACTCCCGGAGCAGGCGCGCGCCGGCAGCCGTCGTCGTGTGGTCGATCGTCTCGAACAGCGAGCCGTCGGTCCCGCCTTGCATCGTCTCGGTCAGTTCGAGGTTGCGCTGGGTCGTCGCGTCCAGATTGACGTGGTCGGTCGCGCCGTAGGACTGCAGGCGCGTGATCGAGGCCAGCGTCCCGACGCCGGTGTCCTCGACGTAGGACAGGACGGCACCGGCGGCACAGATGGCCGCGTCGTCGTCGGCGATACCGACGCTGTCGACGGTCTCGGGGCCGAAGTGGTCGCGAACGCGGTGGCGCGCTCGTCCGGGCGCGAACGACTCCTCGGTGTGGACCGTCAGCGCCGCGTCGGTCCGCTCGCGCAGGCGATCGAGGAAGTCGTCGTCGCCACGCAGGTCGGGGCCGGGCAACACCTCCGCGGGGTCGAACTTGTACAGCTCCGTCTGAATCCGCGTGCGAGCGTCCGGGCCGTCGAGCTGGGTCACGTGGAACTGGCCGGTGGTCACGTCGGCCACGGCCAGCCCGTAGCTCCCGTCGGCTCCCTCCGCCGGGTCCGACGAGTCGCCGCCGGCACCGACGACGGCAGCGAGGTACTGGGCGGCGTCGTCGGTCGTCTCCAGGTGGGTTCCCGGCGTCACGACGCGCGTGATCTCGCGGGCGTGCCCGTCCGCCGTCTCGTGCTGGTCGGCGACGGCGACCCGGTAGCCCCGCTCGACCAGCGCGGAGACGTAGGGGGTCAGGTCGTCGACCGGCACGCCCGCCATCGGGTACGAAGCGCCGTGGGAGGACTTCTGACTCACCTTCAGGTCGAGCTCGTCGGCGACGATCTCGGCGTCCTCGTCGAAGAACTCGTAGAAGTCGCCACACTGCATCGCCAGCAGATCCGCGTCACTGTCCGCCTTCAGCGAGAGGAACTCGCCGACGATACCCGTCGCCTCTGTCATACCCGCCCCTGGGAGCGACGGGTGCCTAAGGGTTGTGGGTCGCCGATTGGTCCGTGTTCCCACGGGTCAGCTATTTGTCGGGTGGTGTGCAACAAGTGGTAAATGGGCGAGGTGACGCGTGGTGCCGTCGCGGTGCTGGTCGTGGTGGTGCTCTCGGGGAGCATCGCCCCCGCGATCACCGTCGCCGACTCGTCCGCCGCCGAGACGACTGTCGACGCCGACGTGCCGGCGTCGGCGGACCGATCGGGCTCGCGGCCCCAGCAGCTGTCTGCCGGCGTCGGCCAGTTCGGTCTCAGCGTGGGCGACACCGCCGGCAGCGACACCGGCCAACAGGACGACGAGACGCTCGGGGTCACCCAGCGGTTCCATCGCTTGCCCGAGCGTCCCGGCACGGTTCGGGTCCGGCTGACCTACAGCGTCCCTGCACGCGTCGTCTCCATGCGGGCCGCGCTTCCCGACGGAGCCACTTTCGTCTCCCGGCAGGGGTTCGCCCGCGACAACGAGACCCACTTTCGCTGGCGTGCCACGACACAGCAGCCGACGCTGACCTACGACTACCGGATCAACGAGACCATCGACCGGACGGGGCCACAGGCGAGCGACGGCCGCGCGCTGTACGCGGGCACGGGCGAGTGGGCGCTGTTCGAACGCCCGCCGACGCCGACCTACTGGGAGGCGACTGGCGGGACGCCGATCGTGTTCGACCGCGGCTCGTCGACGGCCGGTCCCGGCGCGGCCGGAGAGTGGCTCGTCTACCTCGGCGAGCACGAACTGCACGAGCGGACCGCCCACGGCCAGCGGTTCCAGCTGGTCGTCCCGGCCGCCGCGACGCTGTCGGAGCCACCGTCGGCGATCCTCGACGCGCTGGCCGACAGCTCCGACGCGTTGCGCGTCGGGGACCGCGACGAGACGGTGTTCCTGATCGCCGCGCCCACGGGTTCCGTCGAGTGGGGCGTCCGGGGCGTCCAGACCGGCGACACCGACGCCTGGGTCCGGGACGCCGAGACGCTCGACCAGCCGGACAACGCCTGGCTCCACGAGTACGTCCACACCCGGCAGGCGTTCACGCCCACGAGTCAGACGGGCTGGTTCACGGAGGCGTCGGCGTCGTACTACGCGGCGTTGCTCTCGCTCGAACAGGAGTCCGTGGCGTTCGCGGCGTTCCGCGATCGACTGGCCCGCGGGACACATCCGGTCTACGACGGCGTCGTCCTCTCGAACGTCTCGACCTGGGAGGGCGCGCCCGACTACGACAGGGGCTCGCTCGTGGCCGGCGAACTGGACCGTCGCCTGCGCGTCGCGACCGACCGCGAGCGGACTCTCCAGGACGTGTTCCGCGAGATGAACGGCCAGCAGCGGCCGGTGTCACAGCTCGACTTCCTCGAACTGCTGGCGACGACCGGGGGAACGTCCGTGCTGGACGAGGGCCAGACCTACACCGAGACCACGGCGTCGGTCGAGACGTGGAACCGGACGACCCACGCCGCCGTCTTCGGCCAGCTCCCGGCACGGGTCGGATACGAGCTGCCGCCGGCCGGCGACGCCGGCGGCTACCGGATCACTGGCCCCTACCGAAACGAGACGGTCGCGGACGACACGATCCAGCTGGTGACCGGCGAGCGCCTGACCGTCGACACCCTCGTCAGCAACGCCGGGGGCACTGCGGGCGTGTACAACGTCTCGATGCGCGTCAACGGGACGGTCGTCGACGAGACCAGCGGACGGATCGAGGCCGGGGAATCGACGACTGCTCCGCTGTCCCACCGGTTCCCGACGCCGGGCACCTACCACGTCGTCGTCGACGGCGAGCGGATCAACGTCACCGTCCAGCGGCCGGTACGGACCAACGTCGTCAGCCTCGACGTCGAGCCCACGACCGCCCAGCAGGGCGACACCGTCGTCCTGACCGCGACGCTGTACAACGGGGAGCCGCGACCGGGCGAGGCGACCGTCGTGTTCACCCGCGACTCCGAGGAGGTCGGTCGACGGCACGTGACGATGCCGGCCTACAACAGGACCTCCATCGAGCGGGAGATCTCTCTCCCCCGTCCGGGCACGGTGTCGCTCGGTGCCGGCACCGTCCCCTCCGTCGAAGTGATGGTCCGACCGAACCGCGTCCGGACGATGACGGCCACGGCGACCCCGACGGCGACGGCGACCAGCCGCGGTGACGGGGCGGGACCCGGTGTCGTCGCCCTCGTCGCGGCCCTGTCCGTGCTGTGGGTCGCTCTCCGCCGTCGACTGGGGTAGGCGCTCACGCCTCGACGCTGGCGACGAGGGTCTGGACGCGTTCGAGGAGCTGGGTCGCCTCCGGCGCGATGACGACGAGCCGGTCGCCGTGGCGGTCGACGATCGCCGCGGGCGTCGTCTCACAGTCCGCGAACGCCGCCTGTACGCGGGCCTCGGTCTCGTCGTTCTCGACGGTCGCGGTCTCCCCGTCGAGCGTCCCCAGCGCGTCGACCAGCGGTGACGTGGCCGTACACGACAGCGCGAACCTGACCGCTGGATCGTGCTCCCGGCAGGCGAGGATCGTCGCTGCGAGCGGCGTCGAGACGCCGAAACGGACGCCGCGATTGGCGCGGATCCCGTCTCGGGTCAGCCCGATACCGCCCTCGACGGCTGCCACCTCTGCCGGGGATTCGGCGTAGGGCGTCGCCCCCGCGACGTTGGCGATGCCGTGTGGGACCAGCGCGGTCGCGTTCGCGTCGCCCAGTCCGGCGACGACGGCCTCGACGGCCTCGACGGTCTCGTTGCGCGCGGCCTCGTTGCGGCTCTCGACGGTGTGGTGGACGGCACCCGCTCCCTCGCCCACGTCGACGTTGTACCGGACCGCGCGGGCGAGCAGGGCGATCCCCTCGCCGACGGCGGTCTCCGTGTCGTCGCCGTGTGCCAGCCGCGTCGCGACGGCGCTGGAGAGGGTACAGCCCGAGCCGTGGGTCGCCGCCGTGTCGATCCGGTCGTGTCGGTAGGTGTGGACGGTCTCGCCGGTGACGAGCGTGTCGACGACGGCGTCGCCGGGGACGTGTCCGCCCTTGACCAGGGCCGCGTCGGCACCCATCGCCACGAGCGCCTCGCCCGCGCGCCGCGCCGCCTCGGCGTCGGTCACTTCGATGTCGGTCAACACCTCGGCTTCGTCGGCGTTCGGCGTCACGAGCGCCGACGCCGCGATCAGCTCCTCGTAGGCGGCTTCCGCCGCCGGGTCGAGCAGTCGGTCCCCGCTGGCGGCGACCATGACGGGGTCGACGACCAGTCCCGGCAGCGTCTCGGCGTACTCGGTGACCGTCTCGACGATCGCGCTCGTCGACAGCATCCCCGTCTTGACCGCCGCTACGTCGAAGTCCTCGACGACGGCGTCGATCTGCTCGCTCACCGTCGCCGGGTCGAGCGTGGTCACGTCCCGGACGCCCCGCGTGTTCTGTGCGGTGACGCCGGTGATCGCCGTCGTCGCGAACGCGCCGCCCGCTTCGATCGTCTTCGTGTCGGCCTGAATCCCCGCACCGCCGCCGCTGTCGCTGCCGGCGATCGACAGGACGACCGGGGGCGTGACGGGCGCGGCCTCTCGTGTCATGTGTGAGGACAGGGCGACCCGGCCCTAATGGATGGTGATCCTGGTCTCGCTGCGAATCGCCGCGAAATTAATAATATTTATGATATGTGGTCGTGTACGTCTGTCAACCCGGGTCGCCGGGTGGCATGGGACGATGACACGCACAGTCGATCGAACAGGTGGGGAACAGAGCGACAAGTACGGGACGTTCATGACGGGCGACGGGAACTTCGTGGTCTACGACCGCGAGAATCCGGACGCCTGGATCCAGTCGGACTTCGCACTGGATCTGAGTGGGCAGTAGCCGTCGATCGCACGCGTCCACGGCGTGCGCGGCTTTTCTTGTCCGGATCGTCGTAGCGATCTCTCCGACAGCAGCGAGTCCTAGTATGGTATTATCACTCCCTATTGTATTCGGGAAAGGCTTATGTCCATCATTCCATTGTGAATCGGTACCGCATTCCAATCGATGACCGAATCAGACACCAGTTCCGACGCGACGACCGACGACGAACCCAGCGCCGACGAACAGTTCGGCGCGTTCACGACCGACGACGGCGACACTATCGTCTACGATCGGACCAACTCGGCGGCCTGGATCCAGTCGGACTACGCCGTCGAGGTGGGCGGGGACACCTCCTCGGCTTGATACCGAAGACACACGACCGGCCAACGCTCTTCCGTCCGGACTGCAAAGCGCGGGTAGGATGACCGACACCGACGCCGCCGACCGGCCGGAGTCGCCGACGACGACCGACGAGATCGCGGTCTACTCCGACTACGTCTGTCCGTTCTGTTATCTCGGTCGCGAGTCGCTCAGACAGTTCCAGGCGGATCGGGACGAGCGGTTGCGCATCGACTGGCGACCGTTCGATCTGCGTCACAACAAACGCAATCCCGACGGCTCGATCGACCACTCCGTCGACGACGGCAAAGACGACGACTACTACGAACAGGCAAAGGAGAGCGTCCGCCGCCTGCAAGCGGAGTACGACGTGGAGATGAGCCTCGATCTGGCCAGCGAGGTGGACTCGCTGTCGGCCCAGATCGCCTCCTACCACGTCAAGACGACGGCCGACTACGAGACGTGGCTCGACTTCGACACGAGCATCTTCACGGCGCTGTGGCAGGAGGAACGCGACATCGGCGATCCGGACGTGCTGGCCGACCTCGCCGAACGCGCGGGTCTGGACGGCGACGAGGTCCGCGCCGCACTCGACGACGAGACGCTCCGCGAGGCGGTCACGACGCGCTTTACAGAGGCCCAGCGCGAGGGGATCACCGGCGTCCCGACCTTCGTCTACGACGGCTACGCCGCCCGCGGGGCGGTCCCCCCGGAACAGCTCGAACGGCTCGTCGACGGAACCTGATCGCGGTCGGCTCTCCGCTCCCCGCTCGTCATACTGCCGGTTGTCCGTCTATCTCGGATTTCTCGACCCCCGAGCCGCGAATAACGGCTGTGATGGAACGGGTCTCATACGGGCGGTTGTCGTTGCGTCTCGCGGAGTGGCCACTGTTCAATACAGAGGGTATAGCCAGCACGACATCAGTTCGGAAAGCAGGAACGATGAACGTGAGTGGTCTGCATCCACTAATAGATGAAACGGGGCGTAGTGAACGACACAGAAAAGAAGGGTTACGTGTGTCCACTAACCTAGAATAGCTCTATTAGCCCCTCTAATTGCTATTTTCACATATTCCCAAAAAGAGAGAACATGCAAGATATAAAGTACTCTCAGATCCGTATCTATGGTATGCTCACTAGCGGCGACGAGGAATCCCTCCTTGCTGATATTAAAGAGGGAATCCAATACGCTCTTTTCCTAGGCAAGGAACGAGGGCGCTTTGCGGAGGAGGACATCAGGCTCGATAAGATTCGTCTAAACAAGCTTCAGTACATCGTCAACGAAGATCGAGACCTTGGCCTGAGCTTTGGCTGGTATAAATACGGCCCCGCTCCAGAGGACGTTACTTCCGACCATAATACAACTCTGATGCCAGCACCGGGGAGCGAGATCTCGCATCTTGAGGAGTCTCGGCTACCGACAAGAGACTCTCTCTCAACCGAGGAGTTTGCCTACTATTTCATCTCAGAACTCGGCGAGGAGTTCGATAAGATTGTGACAGCTGAGAACACTAAGGAGTATCTGGAGGTTTTTTACGCCAAATACGCCCCAAGGGACCGATATGCGGCGCGATATACTGACCTGTATATTGCCAGTGCGCGTCTTCAGCAGACTCTCGACAAAATCAAGGATGACGGGAGTTGGCACGAGGACTCCACACACTACTACTACGAACTAGAGAAGCGGTTCACTCCCGTTATCAATGAGGTGGCAAAGCACGAAGAATTAGAGCATACTACCGAGCCGCTGAGAGAGTACCAAAAGGTCCTCACCAGCGTTATCGCTGAGGCAGACGCTATGGAAGAACTATCTTCGGGGCAAGATGCATTCATCAGCAATGCAGTTCGGAAATTCTACAGCACGATTTGGGACTTCGTTGCACAGGAGGTCTCATTGAAGACGATGCGTGGCGATAACGTTGACTCCCTTCGGCCCAGCGTAGAGGCTACCGTAAAAACGTACCGAGGCGGATCTTGGGTTGATGAGCTTGACTCAATTCGAGATCGGCGAGGGAACTTCGACCTTGACCCTGATCGAGAACCGTCGGAGCCTCAGGGAAATAGCGAGACTGGGGAACAATCCATAGACGAGTCTCTTCTGAATGCGGTTTCCCGGACGGGTGTAGAAGCTATCAAGAGGGCAGAAAGAGAAGTTACGCAAGAATGAGTTTTCCCGAATATGGAGACCTCATTCACGTCAATTTCATCGACAGCGAAGAATCCCCTCCGGGAGAATTCGAGGACCCCCATCCTGCTGTAGTCGTGCAACACACGAGCGATGAGGATAGGGGTGTGGTTGTGGCACCGGTCTCTTCAAGAGACAGGCAGAGTTGGGCTCGAGAGGTGCAGTTGCCAGGTACCGTCAATGGATTAGATGAAGATTCAGTAGTAATTCTGAATCTCATCACGACCGTGTCATACGGAAAGTTGTAGGTCTTTACCAGATCGACCGCACGCCATCGTGCGGTCGACTGGGTAAACGCCTACAACCGTCCGTATCATTCGCAGAGCGAGTAAAGGCAAATGATGACGATAGCAATTCGTGGAGATTAGGCAAAATCCCACCGAAACACATGGAAGACATCCAAAACAAACTCGGAACACTGTTCCACTGCTAGACTTAGATACCGGCCGATAGATATTCCCACGGTAGTGCGGCTTCAAGCACAAACTGTTATACTCTCGGTATTGGCCGTCTATCGGTCGTACCTATCAGTTCAGCGTTGAAGAGATAGTAGAAGTCTTCGGTGTCTTCGTATACGTGTGGAGATCGGAGTTGATCGGATCCTCCATCAACCCTCTCCCCACCGAGTCACCGCTAATATACTTCACAGTTCTCTGTTTACGCCCACTCGTTACGGCATGTTGAATGCGCGCTGTGTATCTTGCTGGCCGAACCGAATATCATCAAACCTGGTAGGAAATCCGGTGGTCAATGAGCAAACCCACTTGCCGGACCATTCGCCCACTTTCGACTGAAAGAATGGGTTTGCAAGCGGTTTTACGACGCGCTCTGATACGGAAAGTTGTAGGTCTTTACCAGATCGACCGCACGCCGTCGTGCGGTCGACTGGGTAAACGCCTACAACCGTCCGTATGAAACAGTGACAGCCGGCAGTATCACTCGGCTTCGGTGACGAACGCGCGCACGTCGTCGACCGGGACGAACCCGTCTTCGAGCGTCTCGACGAGTTCGCCGTCGACGAACAGCAACAGCTTCGGCACCGACCGCACGTCGTACTCGTCGACGAGAACGGCGTCGTCGCGGGGATTCATCGTCGCGACCGTCGCGTCGGTCCCCTTCGCGACCGCGTCGAGTACCGGAGCCATCGCCTCGCACAGCGAACAGCCCTTCGTGTGAAACTCCACGAGCAGCCGCTCCTCGCTGGCGATCAGGTCGTCGAGCTCCGGCTTCGAGTCGAGCAGGTGTGGACGGGGCTGTGTCTCCGTGGCCATACCTCTCTTTGGTCGCCCAGACGCATACGGTTGTCCCCGTCGTTCGCCTCGGCGGCCGAGACACCGCGCCGACCCGCAGTATATTTGGGCGGGCGGGGCTTCCCTCTCGGGTATGGACGCGGCGCTGGGACCTCCCGAGAAGATGGCCGAGCGGGCCGACGAGCTGACGCCGATGATGCGCCAGTACTACGAGCTCTGTCGGGCCTACGACGACTCGCTGGTCCTGTTTCAGGTCGGGGACTTCTACGAGGCCTTCTGCGGTGCCGCCGAGCGGGTCGCCCGGCTCTGTGAGATCACGCTGACCAAGCGCGAGGACTCCACCGGGCAGTACGCGATGGCCGGCGTCCCCATCGACAACGCCGAGAGCTACGTCGAGACGCTGCTCGACGCCGGCTACCGCGTCGCCATCGCGGACCAGGTCGAGGACCCCGACGCGGTCAGCGGCGTCGTCGACCGGGCGGTGACGCGGATCATCACGCCGGGGACCCTGACCGAAGACGAGCTGCTCGACTCGCCGGACAACAACTACGTCGCCGCGCTGACCGCCGACGGCCGCCGCTACGGGCTGGCGCTGCTGGACGTGTCGACGGGCGACTTCTACGCGACCAGCGCCGACGCCGTCGACGCCGTCGCCGACGAGGTGGGTCGGTTCGCACCCGCGGAGGCGATCGTCGGCCCCGGCGTCGACGTGGACGAGGATCGGATCTTCGAGGCGGCAGCGATGGTGACGCCGTACGACGAGTCGGTGTTCGCCTTCGAGGACGCCGCCGACCGAGTGCGGACGTACTTCGGCGAGCCGGACGCGCTGCTGGCCGACGACCTGGAGGTGCGAGCCTGCGGCGCGCTGCTTGCGTACGCCGAGTACACCCGCGGGGGCGGCGCGGGCACGAGCGACGAGATCGCAGACGACGACGGCGGGCAACTGACGTATCTCACGCACCTCACGCGTTACGACCCCCGTGAGTACATGCTGCTGGACGCCGTCGCGCTCGACAGCCTCGAACTGTTCGAGCGCCGGGCGGTGCGGGGCCACGAGGGGCGGACGCTGGTCGACACCGTCGACGAGACCGCCTGCGCGCTCGGCCGGCGACGGCTCGGCGACTGGCTGCGCCGGCCGCTGCTCGACGCCGACCGAATCGAACGCCGCCACGAGGCGGTCGCCGAACTCGTCGAAGCGCTCCAGCGCCGCGAGCGACTCCACGCCCTGCTCGCGGACGTGTACGACCTCGAACGGCTGATCTCTCGCGTCTCGCGCGGGCGAGCCAACGCGCGGGACCTGCGCTCGCTCGCGGCCACGCTCGCGGTCGTCCCCGACGTGCGCGAGCAGCTGGCCGACGCCGACAGCGCCCTGCTCGCGGACCTCCACGAGGGGCTCGATCCGCTGGCGGACGTGCGCGAGGAGATCGAGGCGGCCATCTGTCCGGACCCGCCCCAGGAAGTCACCGAGGGCGACGTGATCCGCGAGGGGTACGACGACGACCTCGACGCGCTGCGCGAGACCGAGCGGTCGGGCAAGCGGTGGATCGACGACCTGGAGATCAACGAGCGCGAACGCACCGGGATCGACTCGCTGAAGGTCGGGCACAACTCCGTCCACGGCTACTACATCGAGGTGACCGACCCGAACCTCGACAGCGTCCCCGACGACTACGAGCGCCGCCAGACGCTGAAAAACTCCGAGCGCTTCGTCACGCCCGAACTCAAGGAGCGCGAAGAGGAGATCGTCCGGGCAGAGACGGCCGCCGACGACCTCGAATACGACCTGTTCTGTGAGGTCCGGTCGGCGATCGCGGCCGAGGCCGAGCGCGTGCAGGCGCTGGCCGACCGCCTGGCGACGCTCGACGCGCTCGTGGCCTTCGGCGAGGTGGCGGCGGCACACGACTACTGCCGACCCAGCGTCGGCGGGGACGCCATCGACGTGACCGCCGGCCGCCACCCCGTCGTCGAGCGCGCCGAGGCGTCGTTCGTTCCCAACGACGCCCGCCTCACTCCGGACTCGTTTTTCACGATCCTCACCGGCCCCAACATGAGCGGGAAATCGACGTACATGCGCCAGATCGCGCTCATCTGCGTGCTGGCACAGTCCGGGAGTTTCGTCCCCGCTCGCGAGGCGAGTCTGCCGATCGTCGACCGCGTGTTCACCCGCGTCGGTGCGAGCGACGACATCGCTGGCGGGCGCTCGACGTTCATGATCGAGATGACCGAACTCGCCGACATCCTCCAGGGTGCGACCAGCGACTCGCTGATCCTGCTGGACGAGGTCGGCCGGGGGACCTCGACGGCCGACGGGCTCGCCATCGCCCGCGCCGTCACCGAACACGTCCACGACGAAATCGGGGCGTACACGCTCTTTGCGACCCACCACCACGAGCTGACGGCCGTCGCCGACGAACTGCCCGGCGTCCGCAACCGCCACTTCGAGACGCGCCACGACGGCGACGGCGTCGTCTTCGAGCACAGCGTCGCCCCCGGCGCGGCCGCGGCGTCCTACGGGATCGAGGTCGCGGCCCTGGCCGGCGTACCCGATTCGGTGGTCGAGCGTTCGCGGACGGTGTTGGCAGGCGAGGACGAGCGAAGCGAGTCCTCGGACGCCGAAAACGGCGCGGCGGCCCAGGTGTCGGCCCGGGCGAGCGAGCCGCCGTCGGCGTCGACCGACGGCCACGCCGTCGAGCCAGCGACCGGTGACGAGAGCGGAGCTGACGCCGACCCGCTCCGCAAGCGGCTGGCACAGCTGGACGTGGCGACGATGACGCCCATCGAGGCGATGAACGCCCTCGCCCGGCTACAGGACGACATCGCGGACTGATTCTGTTGGCCGTAACCGTCCGCAAAACGCCGTCGTCTCGGCGGTCTGTCTCCCGTTCGTACCGCCAGCATCCGGAGACGACCACCCGATGGTACCCATCGATATATAGGACTCTATCGAGATCGTATCGGTACGTACCGCACCGAAACGAACGTACCACCAAGTACCCCTATTATAAACGAGTTTAGTAATCCTCCGTCCGGTTTCTGGTGATGACACGCGAGTCAGCGCGACTGTCTGATCTGGTATCACGGCGGAAATTCATACTGACCTCTGGTGCGGTCGGTGCTGCGGGACTCGCAGGCTGCACCAGCGGAAGTGAACAGGGTGACGCCGGGAGCGACGGCGGTGACGGTGGCGATGGCGGCGACGGCGGTGACGGTGGCGACGGTGGCGACGGCGGCGACGGTGGTAGCGGCGACGACTCGACCGTCGACCGGGCGTCGCTCTCGGGGGACGTCCGAATCTCGGGGAGCAGCACGGTGTACCCCGTGGCCGAGGAGGTCTCTCGACTGTGGAACGAGGAGTACGGCGACGGCGTCGGGTTCAACATCACTCCGGACGGCAGCGGCGGGGGCTTCGAGAACGTCTTCATTCCGGGCGACAGCGACGTCAACAACGCGAGCCGCCCGATCAAAGACGAAGAGCTCCAGCGCTGCCGCGACAACGGCATCGAGCCGGTCGAGTTCTTCGTCGCGCAGGACGCGCTCACCGTGGTCGTCAACAACGACGCTGACTGGCTCGACGAGATCACTCTGGAGGACCTGGGAGAGATCTGGTCGCCGGACACCGCTCCCGAGATGTGGAGTGACGTCAATTCGGACTGGCCGGACGAGCCGTTCGACCTGTACGGTCCGGCGAGCACGTCGGGAACCTACGACTACTTCATCGAGGCGGTCATCGGCGAGACCGAGTCGGACCAGCCGATCCGCAGCGACTTCGAGGGGACCGAGGAGGACAACCTGATCGCACAGGGCGTCTCCGGCAACGAGTACGCGTTCGGGTACCTCCCCTTCGCGTACTACACGAACAACCCGGACTCGGTCAAGGCGCTCAGCCTCGTCGAGGGCGGGAACGACCCGGTCGAACCGAGTCTCGAAGGCGCACAGAGCGGGAACTACCCGCTCGCCCGGCCGCTATTCTTCTACGCCAACATGAACAAGCTTCAGGAGAAGACTCACCTCCAGGAGTTCATCTGCTTCTACGTCAACGAGGCCGACGAGGACTACATCGCCAGCGACATCGGCTACGTCCCCTCCAGCGACCAGATGGTCGAGGACAACCTCGCGAACCTCGAAGCGGGCATCGCTGGCGACTACGAGTTCAGCAGGTGACCTGATCGGTCGAAGAGAGCGCCCAACGTCTACTCCAATTTCAGTATTATGAGCAACGAATCACAGTCTGTCTCTGACTCACTCCAGCGAAACCAGTTCGTCGCCCGCAAGGAGCGCCTGTACGCATGGCTGATCGCGGGGAGTGCCGTTCTCACGATCCTCGTGACCGTGGGTATCGTCCTGGCGCTCTCCGTGAACGCACTCACGTTCTGGAGGGAGATCTCACCGATCGCCTTCTTTACGGGCACGAACTGGAGTCCGAAGATCGCCGGTGAATACGGCGTGCTGCCGCTCGTGAGCGGGACGCTGCTCGTCACCGTCTGCTCGGCGCTCATCGCGTTGCCCGTCGGGCTGGCGGCCGCGATCTACCTGAGCGAGTACGCGAGCGAGCGCGTGCGGTCGATTCTGAAACCGGCACTCGAGGTGCTCGCCGGCGTGCCCACGGTCATCTACGGATACATGGCGCTCGTGTACGTGACGCCGCTGATCGACGGCTTTCTTCCCATCGACGCCACGGTAATCCCGTCGAGAATCCAGATTCTCGCCATTCCCGACTGGCTTCCGGCGATTTCGGGGTTCGTCCTCGCACTCCCGGAGTTCACGTTGGTCGTCCCGTCGCTGCGGACGTTCAACGCGCTGTCCGCGAGCATCGTCGTCGGGATCATGATCATCCCGATGGTCTCCTCGATCAGCGAGGACGCGCTCAGCGCGGTTCCCGACAGCCTCCGCGAAGCGGCCTACGGGCTCGGCTCGACGAAGTTCGACGTCTCGACGAAGGTCGTCGTCCCGTCAGCGACCTCGGGCATCGTCGCCTCGTACGTCCTCGCGCTGTCGCGGGCGATCGGGGAGACGATGGCGGTGACGATGGCGATGGGGATGAGCCCGCAGATGCCCTACTTCCCGAACGTCCTCAAGAACCTCGCCGAGTCGAGTCAGACGATAACCGCGGCGATGGTACAGATCGCGGGCGCAGACTCCCTCGGAACGGGGCCCACGTTCGAAGCGATGTTCGCGCTCGGCATGACACTGTTCGCGATCACACTCACGATGAACGTACTGGCTGAACTCGTCCGCCGCCGCTTCAGGGAGGCGTACGAATAATGGCGACCGAAGACGAGAGCGTCGACCAACTGCGTCAAGCGAGCGGCACACGGCTTCGAGAGCTCAAAGGCCAGCTCTTCGAGGCGGCGCTGCTGGGCGCGACGCTCGTCGGCATCGTGTCGTTACTGATCCTGTTCGGGTACATCGCGTTCGACACGTTTCAGCCCCTGACGGCCTCGGCCCAGTGGTATCTCCTGTACTTCGGGACGCTTGTGGCCCCGACCGCCGCGTTCACGTGGTACGCGAGACGGGACCCGGCCGTTCGAGCCGTGAACGCGAAGGCCTTCGCCGTCGTGTTCGGCGGGCTGGCTGTCAGCCTCGTCACTTACGTCGTCGCGGACTCCGTGAGTCCGTACGACGTGCTCATCTACCTGCTGTTCGGAGCCATCCCGCCGCTGCTGGTCGGTGTGTACGGTCGCACGACGGACGAGCGGACGTACACCGGCCCCGCGATACCGGTGGCGGCCGTGCTCGGCCTCGGTGTCGCTGCGCTGCTCTACGGCCTCGTTCGCCCGGTCGTCGGTATCGCGGCCCGGTGGATCGCGTATTTCGGAATCACGACGCTTCCGGTCGCCGGCATCATCGGTTTCGTCGTGGCGCGTCGCTGGTCGCCCCGGCATGGTGTAATGGCCACAGCGGCCGTCCTTCTGAGTGCGCTCCTGGTCGCTGGCGGGCTACTCGGTGTCGGTACCGATCCGTCGTTCTGGGTCGTGCTCTTTTCGACGTTCGTGGTCCCGGTGGGGTACGTCGTCGGCTCGACGGTCGGCACGAACTCGGAGGGTCGAATCGGCGTCCTCGGACCGTTCGTGCTCATCGGCGGCGTGCTCGCGGGTGCCACGCTCGAACGACAGCTCGCCATCAAGGGTCTGGAGAGCTATCTGACGCCGACGCTGCTCTTGGAGTCGTGGCACGGGCGGGTTGCGAGTGAGGCCGGCGTCTATCCCCAGCTCGTCGGGTCGATCGTCGTCGTCGGGTTCATGGCGATCCTCGCCTTTCCGATCGGAATCAGTGCGGCCGTCTACCTCGAAGAGTACGCCCCGAAATCGGGCTGGGGCAGTCGGTTCGCGACGCTGCTCGAAGTGAACATCTCGAACCTCGCGGGCGTTCCGTCAGTCGTCTACGGCCTGTTGGGGCTCGCCCTGTTCCGGCGGACGCTTGGGTTCGGAACCGGGATCGTCGTCTCCGCTGCGGGGACACTCGGGCTCCTCATTCTCCCGATCGTGGTCGTCTCGGCACAGGAGGCGATCCGGGCCGTTCCCGACTCGCTCCGGGAGGCCTCGTACGGCATGGGGGCAAGCCGCTGGCAGACGCTTCGCAACGTGGTGTTTCCCGAAGCGGTTCCGAGCATACTCACCGGGACGATTCTGGCGCTGGCTCGTGCGATCGGCGAGACCGCGCCACTCGTCATGATCGCGGTGGCGACGACGACGTACACGCCGCCTGAGGGGCTGTTCTCGTCGGCGACCGCGCTGCCGCTCCAGATTTACGCTGCGAGGTCCAGCGCGTTGCCAGAGTTCAGACACGGCGTGGTGCCGGCGGCCGCCATCGTGTTGCTGGCTCTGATGCTGGTGATGAACGCGACGGCCGTCATCGTCCGGAATCGATACGAGCGAGACACCTGATACCTATGAGCAACAACGAAATCGCTACCGACGACGGCATCGACGGCGCAACGACGACCGACACCGCTTCGAACACGCTCGATCCCTCGGGGGACCCACTGGTCGACCACGATATCTCCGTCGAGGGCTCGGACAGTCGTTCAGCGAGTTCGGGCAAGACGGTCATCGAATCCCGGAACCTCGACGTGTACTACGATGACCTGCAGGCTATCGACGACGTGAGCATGGCGATTCCCGCCAGACAGGTCACCGCGATGATCGGACCGTCGGGCTGTGGGAAGTCGACGTTCCTCCGGTGCATCAACCGGATGAACGACCTCGTCGACAGCGCCCGTGTCGAGGGCGAACTCCGCTTCGACGGCCAGGACGTGTACGAGCAAGATATCGACCCGGTTGCACTGCGTCGCCGGATCGGCATGGTGTTCCAGCACCCCAACCCCTTCCCCAAGAGCATCTACGACAACGTCGCCTACGGCCTGCGAGTACAGGGCCGGGACGGCGAGGTCGATCTCGATCAGCAAGTCGAGGAGTCGCTCAGGCGAGCCGCCCTCTGGGACGAGGTCAAAGACCAGCTCGACAAGTCGGCCCTGGACCTCTCCGGCGGGCAACAGCAGCGTCTCTGTATCGCACGAGCGATCGCGGTCGACCCCGACGTGATACTCATGGACGAGCCCGCCTCGGCACTGGACCCGATCGCGACCTCGAAGATCGAGGACCTCATCGAGGAGCTGGCCGAGGAGTTCACGGTCGTCATCGTCACCCACAACATGCAACAGGCCGCCCGTATCTCCGACCGGACGGCGGTCTTCCTCACCGGCGGGGAACTCGTCGAGTACGACGACACGGGCACGATCTTCGAGAATCCCGAGCACCAGCGCGTCGAAGACTACATCACCGGCAAGTTCGGGTAACATGGACTCCCGCAAGATCCAGACGGTCGGCGGCGGGACCTACACCGTCTCGCTCCCCAAGTCGTGGGCACGGGCACAGTCGCTCGAAGCCGGCTCCGTCGTCGACCTCCACACGCACGTCGACGGCGTGCTCGTCGTCGAGGCCCGCGAGACCGACGACGGGGCCGGTCGCGTCGAAGTGGCCGTCGAGGACCAGCGCCCGGTCCACCTCGAACAGACGCTTCGGGCGGCCTACGCCGCTGGCGCGTCGACGGTCAGATTCGAGGCTGCCGGCGAGTTCACCGAGGCCCAGTCCCGCCGGATCCAGTCGGTGACTCGCACGATGACCGGGGTGACGATCGACGAGCGCACGGCGACTCAGATCACGGTCCAGAGCCTCGTCGACGCCGCCGAGGTGTCGATTCCCCAGTCCGTCCGCCAGCTCGCTTTCGTCGCCCTCTCGATGCACCGCGACGCGACGGCGGCCCTGGCCGGCGACGGCGGCCCGGACATCGCCGACCGGGACGACCAGGCCGATCGGCTGGCCGCGATGGTCGAGCGCCACTTCGGACGCGCGCTCGCCCGCCTCGACGAGGTCGACGCCCTGGGCCAGCGGCGGCCCGAACTGCTCGACTGCCGGCGGACCGCCTGCGAACTGGAGCGCGTCGCGGACCACGCAGAGCGGATCGCGACCACGGCGGCGGCCCTCGACGCGCCACCCGCCGAATCCGTCGACGCGCTCACCGACCTCGCCCAGCGGGCCAGAACGGTCGTCGAGGACGGCGTCGGCGTCGTCGTCGATCGGAGGGCTGCCGGGGCGGCCCGGGACGTGCTCGACCGTCGCGACGGCGTGAGAGAGCGAGCGGCCGCGATCGAGCGGCGACTGGTCGACGGTGCGGACGGCGACTACAGACTCGTCCGCGTCCTCGATAGCCTCCGTCGGACGGCCGAGCACGGCGGCAACATCGCCGAAGCGGGACTCCGCGGCGCAGTCCGCCGCGGGGACCACCGGGATCCCGTCCGCTCTCAGCGCGAGGGCAGCGCCGTCGACGCGGCCTCTGACGCGGGCAGCTGACTCGGCTCTGCCAGACGCCACTGTCGTCGGCCACTCACTCTGCCCCTCGATTCCGCCGAGTGGCCGACGAATGTGGGCTGGTGAAACCGAATAGCTCCGGCCTGTTTCGATATGGCGGCGTGTGGAAACACTTTTGATCTATCTACCCGTCGCTTCGGGTATGTCAGAGGACGAGTCGACTGACGAGGACGTATCCGTGTCGATGGAGATCACCGGCCGGTACGAAGAGGTCGTGTCGAAGCTGAAATCCGAGGAGAGTCGCCCGGACGCGCTCGCCCCGCTTGCCAGCGACCTCGAAACGCTGCTGGAGACGGTCCAGCGCATGGGCGGTGGCACCCGGAGCGCCATCGCCGACGAACTGCCCGGCGAGATGGCCGCCGACTACGACGCCGCGGCCGTCGTCGAGACGATGCAGGTCCTGGAGCGGTACGACCTGGTCGTGCTCGAAGGCAACACCTGGAAGCCGGGTCCCCGTCTCGGCGAGTAAACGACGATCTGGCCCGCCACACCGTCGCCCTGCCGCCACTGGTCGGTCTCGTGGCTCCCACTCGTTTCGACGGGCACACCACACGACGTTTGGGGTTGGGGATCGTATCGGCGACCAGTTCATGGGTACTTCCGAGACGACTGGCTGGCAGTGGCTCGCGATCGCCCTCGTCGCGGTCGCCGCCGTCGTCGTGACCGCTGCGTTTACCGCCGACGCCGGCAGTGCCCGCCCCGAGCCGGTCGCGTACGACGAGACGGTCGGCGTCGGCCTCACGATGGAAGCCGAACAGATCGCGCGTGCGGAGGGGGCCTCTGTCCCCCGTGCGGAGGTCTTCTACTCGCAGTTCCGGTACGTGGTCGGCTACCCCGGCATCGACCGGCTGGTGAGTGCGCTGGACGCGCCCGCCCGCGCCAGTCAGTTCGGCTTCCCCCTCGCGGTGTACGTCTCCGACTACGGCGGCGTCTCGGTGGACTGCTCGGCCGGCGGCTCGCTCTCGGCGTCGGCCACCCCGGAGTGGACGCCGGCCGGGACCGCCCACTACGTCGTCGACAGCGACGCACGCAGCCCCGCCGGGCCGGTGATCGTCCCCTTCGAGGACCGCGCGGACGCCGAGTCGTTCACCGAGGACTGTGGCGGCCGAGTCGTCGACTGGCAGACGGTCCGCGCTCGGGAGCCGACGACCGACGACCCCGCCGCGGGGGTCCGAGCACAGGTCGAGCAGCGAGCGTCGCGAGCCGACGAGCAGGTCGCGGCCGCCCGCGAGCGCCGCGATCGTCCGGTCTCGGTCGTCGTCGGCCGCGACGTGGCGACGCTACGGGCCGCGATCGACCGCGCGCCGCCGAACACGACGATCAGGGTCCCGACGGCGACCACCGTCGGCAACGTCACCGTCGACAAGCCGGTGACGCTGCGGGGCGAGGGCACCCGACTCGACGGCGGCGGCGACGGGACGGTCCTCCGGGTGACCGCCGATCGGGCCGGCGTCGTCGGCTTCGAGATCGTCGGCGTCGGGAACGCGACCGTCGGCGAACCGACGAACGACGACTCGTCGTGGGACGCACCGGTCCGCCAGGGATACGGGCAGAGCGACGCCGCCGTCGCGGCGACGAACGTCTCCGGGCTCTTCGTCGCGAACGTCTCCGTCGAGACGCCGGCCAGCGGGTTCGTCCTCGTGGGGACGCCCGGCGCGGTCGTCGAGAACGTCACCGTCGACGGGACCGACGACTGGCGCGACGGATTCATGGGCGTCGTCGGAATGGACGAGCCGATCGTCGTCCAGCACTCGACGTTTACCGACGGGCGCGACGGCGTCTACTTACACCGGGCCGACGGGACCGTGCTCCGGAACAACACGTTCCGACGCAACCGCTTCGGTACGCATCTGATGTACACCTCCGACGCACTGATCGCCGACAACCGGGCACGCGACCAGAGCCACGCGGGGATCGTCGTCATGACGGACCCCTCGGGCAACGCGATCGTCGGCAACGACGTTCGCCGTGCCAGAAGCGGCATCCTCACCGCGGGTTCGAGGAGCTACGTCGGTCACAACGTCGTCGTCGGCACCGAGCGGGGGCTCTCGACGAACGCCGGTCGGTCGCTGTACGAGCACAACGTCCTCGTGGACAACGCGGTCGGCGTGATAGCGGCGACGATCGTCCCGTCGAACCGGGTCGTCGAGAACGACTTCGTGGCCAACGACCGCCACGCCACGAGCAGGCCCGGCCCCATGCGCAGCTACACGCACGACGGTCGTGGCAACTACTGGAGCGGTGCGTACGACCTCGACGGGGGCGGCCCGACGCTGTCGCGCACCTACTCGGCGACGGACTCGGTCGATCGACGGCTCCACCGGAGCGACGCCGCGGTGGTGCTGGACGAGGCACCCAGCGTCCGCGCGCTTCGCTCTCTCCGGGGGACGACGCCCGGATTCAGGTCGGCCAGTATCGTCGACACGGCACCCCTGACCGAGCCGGCCAACCCGAGACTCCTGGCGACGGCGACCAACGAGACGACCGGCGGGGGTGTCTCGCCGTGACCGACGACGTTGCGCTCACGGCGACGGACCTCCGTCGCAGCTACGGTGACGTGACAGCTCTCGACGGCGTGTCAATCGACGTGGCCACCGACAGCGTGACGGCGCTGATCGGCCCGAACGGCTCCGGGAAGACGACGCTGCTGGAGGTGTTGCTGGGGATCGAACGGTCCGACGCGGGCACCGTCGACTACGGCGAGTCCGACGCCCGCCGACAGGTGGGCTATCTCCCGCAGCGCCCGACGTTCCGGCCCGACGACACGGTCAGGGAGACGATCGCGTTCTACGCCGCGCTGGTCGAGGACGACCCGGACCGGCTGCTCGAACGCGTCGGGCTCGACACCGTTCCGGATCGGCGCGTCTCGGCGCTCTCTGGCGGCATGACGCGACTGCTCGGGATCGCACAGGCACTCGCTGGCGATCCGCCGATCCTCGCGCTCGACGAACCCGCGAGCGGACTCGACCCGGCCGTGAGCGACCGGATCTTCGGAGTGGTCGACTCGCTGGCGGCGGACGGGCGGACCGTGTTGCTCACCTCGCACGCGCTCTCGCTGGTCGAGCGGACGGCGGACCACGTCGTCGTCGTCGAAGCCGGTGGCGTCGCGGCGAGGGGGTCGCCGGCCGCGCTGTGTGAACGGACCGGCGGCCCGCTCCACGAGACGTTTACCGATCTGCTGTCGGAGCCGACGGCCGCGGTCGGCGGGGGTGGCGAGTCGTGATCCGCCGGCTCGATCGCTTTTGGACCGTCTTCGGCCGCGAGGTCCGGGGACTGGTTCGGACGCGGGTCGTGTTCGTCCTCGGGGCCGTCATCGCCGCGCTCGCGTTCGGCGTCGCCCGCGCTGGCGGCGGCCCCTCGGGCGGGTACGTGCCGACGGTCGTCGACGTGCTGGTCGTCGTCGAACTGCTCGTTCCGGCCGCCGCCTTCGCGATCGGCTATCGCGCCCTCGCCGACGCGACGGCCCGCGGCGAGCCGGCGGTGCTGGAAACCTACCCGCTCTCGCCGTGGACCTACGTCGCGGGCGTGTACGCGGGTCGAGCGGTCGCACTGCTCGCGGTAGTCGTCGTCCCGCTGTTGGCCCTCGGAGCCCACGTCGCGACGACCGCGGGTCCGGAGACGACGGTGCTCGCGAGCCACCGGGGCGTCGACTCGGTGTCGCTGTACGTCCGCTTCGTCGCGCTGACGGCGCTGCTGGGGCTGGTCACACTCGCCGTCGCGCTCGCGCTGTCGGCGGTCGCGAACTCCCGCCGCCGGGCGATCTTGCTCGGCCTGTTCGGACTCCTCCTCGCCGTCGCCGGCACCGACGTGACCGTCCTCACCGCCCTCGGGGGCGGTCTCCTCGACGAGTCCGCGCTCGGGACCGCCCTCGCCCTGACGCCCTCCGGCGCGTACCGCGGGCTGGTGTTCGAACACGTCCTCTCGGTGGCCTTCGAGGGCCGTTCCGGATTCGTCCCGACCGGGATCGCCCTCGTCGCGTCGCTGTTCTGGTGGGCCAGTGGCCTCTCGCTGGCGGCGCTGTGGGCGGGATTTCGCTAACTGTCCCGACCGAGGCTGTCGTCGACGAGTCGGCTGAACCGATCGACCAGCCGGTCGGCCAGGGAGGGCTCGACGGTCTGTAACAGCCGTCGGGTCTCGGCCGGCCGCGTCAGAGCGACGACCGCCCGGCCGCGCTGGCCGTAGGACTTCTCGGCGACGCCGGCCTCGATCAGCGACTCGACGTGCCAGGAGACGGTGCTGCGGGCCACGTCGAGGCGGTCGACCAGTTCGACCGATGCCAGCGGGCCGTCTTCCAGCAGGTGTCGGACGATCGATCGCGTCGTCTCCCGGCGGACCAGCGCGATCGCGCGCCGTTCCCAGGGGTCGTGCTCCCGGTCGAAGTAGTGCGTTCGACCCCGGATCTCCTCGGTGTCGATGTCGCCGGCTCGGACGAGTTTCCGGAGGTGATACTGGGCCTGCCCCGTCGCGATGTCGAGGCGGCGGGTCAGTTCGTTGAAGTGGATCCCGGGGTTCGCGGAGACGGACTCGCGCACCTGCTCTCTGACTGTCGACATTCGGTGTCGTCCCGTCGTACGTCTCGACGCATAAACTGCCTGTCGCCGGTTCTCAGTTCGTGGGATCACTCCCGTTCGACCGCCTCCCTGGAGAGGTCCGTCGCGGCGACCGTCTGGCCGCCGCGTTCCTCGGCGAACGCGGTGGCGTCGTCGGCCTCGCCGAACGGGACCAGCGCCGGCCCCATCGCGCCTTCCACGTCGGCCCCGACGACGACGGTCAAATCGCTCGTCGGCGCGAAGGCCGACGCGTCGAGGTGCTGGGTGACGACGGCGGTTCCGTCCGTCTCGCGGACCTCGCTGTCGACGCTGCCGTAGTCAGTCAGATACGTGACGGTGGGCGTCCACCCTCGCTGTTCGGTCTGGAAGCGGTGGCGGTAGGTACAGACCGTGCTACAGAACCGAGCCGGTGGATCGTGGCCCGCCGGGCTGTTGTCCTCGTAGTACGTCTCGCCGACCGGCCCCGACTGCTGTCCGATCACCATGCCACACTGGTCGCAACTCTCCGTCCCGTCAAGTGTCACTGGTTCGGGCGGCGTCTGGCTCTGGCAGCCGGCGAGCAGTCCCAGCGCCGTCGCGCCGAGCAGCTCGCGCCGTGATAGGGTCGCGTCCATACGTCACCGTACGCGCCTGTCCACCAAGTCGCTCGTGGTGCGTCCCTCGAAACGCTCGGCCGCTACGACGACTGTGGACGCGACCGCGACCCGAGACAGCCAACGAGTGTCACTCGCCCACGGCGTAGGCGGCCCCCAGTACGAACAGCGCGATGAGGAAGTCGAAGCTGTGTTCGACGATGTGGTGGGCCGGCATCGCCACCGCGCCCAGCGCCGTTCCGAAGCCGACGATCGACCGCAACACCAGCAGTCCGATCGCGGCCGTCACCAGCAGGTACGTCGTCGTTCGACGCCGCCAGGCGGCCGCACACGCCACCAGAAAGAGCGCGATCGTCCCCAGCGTCGCCAGTGCGAGGGCGGTAAACAGCACCGCTGCCTCGCCGGTGTCGAGCCACGGACCGACGGCGGAGACCATCTCTCGTGGTCGTTCGCACGTCGTCGGTGTATCGTTTTCGACCGCGGTCGGGCGTCGGGCCGGCGACCACTGGCTTTTCGGCCGCTCGCAGCCAAGCCCGCGTATGGAGATCGCAATCGTCAGCGACACACACGTTCCGTCCCGCGCCAGTCGGATTCCCGACCCGTTCCGCGAGCGAATCCGCGCGGCAGACCACGTCGTCCACGCGGGAGACTTCGACGCCGAGAGCACGGTCGCCGACGTACGGGACCTCGCGGACACGCTGACGGCCGTCCGTGGCAACACTGACCCGGCCGTCGGGCTGCCGGAGGTGGCGACGGTCGAACTCGGTGGCGTCTCGTTCGTCGTCACGCACGGCACCGGCTCGAAACGCGGGTACGAGGACCGCGTCGCCCGCCTCGTCCGCGAACACGGCGGGACCGACGCCGTGGGGATCTCGGGCCACACACACGAGGTGCTGGACACGACTCGCGGGGGCGTTCGCCTGCTGAATCCGGGCTCCGCGACGGCGGCGTCGCCGGCCACCAGCGCGACGATGCTGACCGCCACCGCGGCGGACGGCGACCTCACCGTCCGCCGACACGAACTCTGACACGCTCTCGAACGGCGCTCGCGTGGCGGTGTCGGTCTACTGGTCCCACCACGCCTATGGCGGTGCCCCCCAATCTCCCCGACATGAGCGAGCCCGGACTCGTCGAGACCGCCGACCCGGAAACGGTGTTCGGTGCGCTCTCCGATGGGACACGCGTCGACATTCTGCTCGCGCTGTGGGACGCGGACGGCCGATCCGCGACGTTCTCGGACCTGCGCGAGGAGGTGGGGATGGCCGACTCCGGACAGTTCAACTACCACCTCGACAAGCTCAGAGACCGGTTCGTCAGACAGACCGACGACGGCTACACGCTGACGCTGGCCGGCGAGCAGATCGTCGGCGCGATCCAGGTGGGTGCCTACACGATGGAGGGATCGATCGAGCCGATCCCGCTCGCAGAGCCCTGTCGAGCCTGTGGCGGCGAGCGGACGCTGTACTACGAGGACGAGACCGTCCGCATCGAGTGTGCGGACTGTCCGAGCACCTCGACCTCCGGCGTCCCGCCGGGCGTGTTCGCCGACCACGAGCGCTCAGAGATACCCGCCGTCGCGAGCCGCTACTTCCGGACGATCCTCGCACACGTCGGCGAGGGCTTTTGCTGGCACTGCGAGGGACCGATCACGGCGACCGTGGTGCCGGCCGCTGAGACGCGTGCCGCTCGCGACGACCTCCCGACGACGTTCGCGGAGCTGCCGATGGCCCGCTACGACTGCGGGCGCTGTGGCTCCGAGATCACGTCGGATCTGGGCGGCGCGCTGTTGAACCATCCCGTCGTCGGCGGCTTCTTCCACGAGCACGGGATCGACGTTCGCGAACGGCCGTTCTGGGCGTTCAACGCCGTCGGACGGGAGCAGTCGCGGTTCCGCGAGCGCGATCCCGTGCGAGCGACGATGACGTACACCGCCGGGGACGCGACGCTGACCCTCGTCGTCGACGGGACACTCGACGTGGTCGCCGTCGAGCGGGACGGCTGACTGCGGGCCACGTCCGGAACGGCGCGTCTCGCCACCACAATCTCTCGACCTGACAGTTATCGCGTGCGCCGACGAGCGTCTCCCCCCGGCGACGGTCTCCGCGTCGTCTGGCGTCTGTGGGCACGTGTCAGTGTAGAGATCTTCAGTAATCGCCGTTACAGAAATATCATTCTGATTACTATTATGCCGGTGTGGCCCCTCCGTCTAGATACGATGGAGTCTCACTCACCGCACGAACGACGACGCCCCGATCCCGGACAGTCACTGACAGCTGCCGGTCTCCTCGGTTATTTGGCCGTCATGGCCGCTCTCCTCGCGCTCGCGACGGCCCCGTTGACCGGCATCGCTCTCGTACTGGCGGTCCTGATCGTCGCGCGCCTCGCCAGGGCCGCCCGTCCACGCCGGCCCGCGACGAGCCCGCGTCGCCGGACGACGGTCGTCCCCGGCACGACCAGGTAGCGCTTCGATCAGACAGCGGCAACGATTGCCGACGCTGGCAGCGTCTTCCCCTATCGCGGTGCTTTTTCCGGTTCCCCACACAGACAGTGTATGGAGGTCTTCGCGGTCGACGGGCTGCCCGAGATCCGGCCCGGTGACGACCTGGCAGCGCTGATCGACGCCAACGCAGCTATCCGCGACGACGACGTGGTCTGTGTCGCCAGCACGGTCGTCTCGAAGGCCGAGGGCCGTCAGGCAGACCTGGCGGCGTTTCCGGCCGGCGACCGGGCACGCGACATCGCCGAGCGGATCGCCGACGAGACCGACGAGCAGAAGGATCCGCGCTTCGCCCAGGCCGTCCTCGAAGAGAGCGAGGAGCTCGTCCTCGAAGCGCCGTTCCTGCTGGCCGTGACGCGGTTCGGCCACACGACGGTCAACGCCGGTATCGACCGCTCGAACGTCCCCGACGCGGACCTGTTGCTCCTGCCGGCGGACCCGACCGCCAGCGCCGAGCGGCTCCGTGCCGGGCTCGAAGCGGACCCGGCCGTCGTCGTCACCGACACCTCGGGCCGGCCGTTTCGCCACGGCCAGCGCGGCGTGGCACTCGGCTGGGCCGGCATCCCCGCCTCCCGAGACTGGCGGGGCGAACACGACCGCGACGGCCGGGAACTGGGCGTCACCGTCCAGTCCGTGGTCGACGAACTCGCCGGTGCGGCCAACCTCGTCACCGGCGAGGGCGCGGGCGGGACCCCGGTCGCCGTCGTCCGTGACTTCGCGTTCGGCGAGCACGCCGGCAGCGACGAACTGTTTCGCGACCCCGAGACCGACTTCGTGCGCCAGGCGCTCAGAGAGTGGGACTACTAGCTATGTACGCGATCGAACTCACCCCCGAACATCCAGTCGAGACGTTGACCGAACACGCCGTCGAGGCCGAAGCGGAGGGCTTCGACGCCGTGCTGGCCAGCCACCACTACAACAACCGCGACCAGTTCATGGCGCTGTCCTCGATGGCCCGGGCCACCGACGAACTCCTGGTCGGCCCCGGTATCGCGAACCCCTACGAGACTCACCCGGTGACGCTCGCCTCGCGGGTCGCGACGCTCTCCGAGGTGAGCGGCGGCCGGGCGCTGTTCGGCGTCGGTCCCGGCGACGAGGCGACGCTGTCGAACCTCGGCTTCGACCACGACCGGCCGCTCCGGCGGGTCCTGGAGACGTTCAAGGTGGCACAGCGACTGTGGGACGGCGAGCGCGTCGACCACGACGGGACCTTCCAGGCCCAGGACGCCGGTCTGAACTACGACGCGGGCGAGATCCCGGTCTACGTCGGTGCCCAGGGGCCACACATGACCCGGATGGCCGCCAAGCACGCCGACGGTGCGCTGTACAACGGCGCACACCCCCGCGACCTCGAATGGGCCAGCGAGCGAGCGGCCGAGGGCGCGGCCGACCGGCCCGACGCGCGCGGCAAGTTCGACCTGGCGGCCTACGCCAGCGTCTCCGTCGCCGAGGACGGCGCGGCCGCCCGCGAGGCAGCGCGGATCCCCGTCGCCTTCATCGCCGCCGGCTCCCCGCCGCCGGTCCTAGACCGCCACGACCTCGACGCCGAGCGAGCGCGAGAAGTCGGCGACGCGATCGCGGCCGGCGAGTTCCAAGAGGCCGGCGACGCCGTCAGCGAGGCGATGATCGACGCGTTCTGCATCGCGGGCACGCCCGAGACGGTGGCCGAGCGGACCGACGCCCTGCTCGACTACGCCGACAGCGTCGTCTTCGCGTCCCCGCTGGGTCCGGAGCTGGAGACGGCCATCAGTTTGCTCGGCTCGGCGGCTCGTTCGACACGTCTGGCGTGATGACATCTGCCACCGCGCCGAGTGTCAGGTAGCCGAAAAACAGCGACGCGCCGCCGACGAACGCCGCGCCGGCCAGCGCCATCAGCAGTGCGAGCGGATCGTTCATGAAGTGTGTCACGAGGTTGGAGACGAGTTCGCCGACTGTCGCTTGCATACGCCGCCGTTTCGCCGGGATATACTTTACACTGCCGGCTCGCGGTCTGTATCGTCTCTCTGTACGCACGTGGGGCCACGGTCCGCTCGGGGGACGGTCGCTTCTCGACGCGCCCGGGAAGCGACATCGTCGTTCTTGGGCCCGACGGTCGTGGTACCACGCCTCTCGCAAGCGTTATTGCTCCCCCGCCCCTCCGTATATTCGTAATGGCAAACGGTACGGTTGACTTCTTCAACGACACAGGCGGCTACGGATTCATCGAGACTGAGGACGCGGACGACGACGTTTTCTTCCACATGGAAGACGTGGGCGGCCCTGACCTCGAAGAAGGTACTGACGTCGAATTCGACATCGAACAGGCCGACAAAGGCCCCCGCGCGACCAACGTCGTCCGCCAGTAAGACGGCCGCCGTTTCAGCGCGATTTTTCGCAGTGCACCTACGACAGGTAGCGCAGCCCGACCATCACGAAGACGATCGAGAGCTGCAACACGCCCTGGACGCCCCCGAGCTTCACGTTTCGCATACCGATCTCGCCGATGAGCTCGGTGTCGGGCTCCTCGGACGCGATCTGTCGGTAGATCCGGATCTCGCCGGGGAGAACGACGCCAAAGCCCTGTAGCCCGAGGACCGTGACGATACCCAGCGCCGCGAGCAGCCACGGCGAGGTCGTCGTGACCATCGCGACCAGCGACGTTCCCGGCAGCGTCGTCGCGAGGTACGCCCCCGAGCCGACGACCGCGACCCCCAGGACGGCGAGGGCACGCCGGTCGCCGAGTGCGTCGAACTGATAGGCCAACAGGAGGACGATCGGCACCGCGTTGACGGCGGTAAACACCGCGAGCCACTGGTCGGCGTAGGCGAAGGTCGTGAGCCGCAGGGCCAGCACGATCCCGCCGGCGATCGTCACGATCGCCAGCACCGGCATCAGAAACGTCATCTTCGGGGTGAACCGCCCGAAGAAGTCCGCCCGCTGTTTCGGGTCGAGACTGCCGACGACCGGACCCAACACCGCACCCATGAACATGTCGATGCCCGTCCAGAGGACGCCGGCCATCACGTGGACGTAGGTCAACGCCCGCACGTCGTTGCTCGCCAGCGCGGCCGCCAGCGCCGCCAGCGGGACGACGACCGCGCCCGCCGCGAACGCGGTGTTTGCCTGTGTCGCGAGTCCACCGATCCCCCACTCCGGCGTGTCGGCTGTCGACTGTGCCATGGCCGGGTGGTGAGTGGTGTGTCACAAAAAGCTGACTGCCACGGCGGGACAAAGCGTACAAGGGGATCGTCGCCGATCACACACCCATGGCACAGATCCAGCGCCTCACCGTCTATCCGGTGAAGGGACTCGACGGCGTCACTCCCACGGCGGCGACCGTGACGCCGGGGGGCACTCTGAGACACGACCGGGAGTTCGCGCTGTTCGACGAGGCGGGCGACGTGCTCAACGGCAAGCGGACCGCCCGGGTCCACGACATCGAGACGGAATTCGACGTGGAACGGTCCGAACTGGCGGTCGAACTCGACGGGGAGCGCGAGCGGTTCGCGCTCGACGAGGAGCCAGAACGCGCCAGCCGGTGGTTCTCGTCGATGTTCGACGCCGAGTTCACGCTCGAACGAGACCGGGAACTGGGCTACGTCGACCGACGCGACATGGGCCCCTCGATCGTCTCGACGGCGACGCTCCGGACCGTCGCCTCGTGGTTCGACGACGTGACCGTCGCGGGCGCGCGCCGCCGGCTCCGGGCCAACGTCGAGGTCAGCGGCGTCCCGCCCTTCTGGGAGGACCGCTTCGTCGGCGCGGACGCGCCCGCGTTCGCGGTCGGCAGTAGCGGGGCCGGCGACGCGGAGGCGGATTCGGAGCCGACAGCGGGCGTCCGGTTCGAGGGCGTGACGCCGTGTGGCCGCTGTGTCGTCCCGGAGCGCGACCCCGAGACGGGCGAGCCGACGCCCGAGTTCCGCGAGCGATTCGTCGAACGCCGCGAGGCGACCTTCCCCGACTGGGCGGACCCCGACGCCTTCGATCACTACTACACGGTCATGCTGATCTCGCGGGTCCCCGAACGCGACCGGGGCGGACGGATCCGCGTCGGCGACGAGGTGTCGATCGTCGAGTAGCGGGGTCGACTACGCGTGGTGTTTCCCGGTGGCGGTCTTCGACGCCGCGTCCGGTTCGGGGAGGGTCACGTCTCGGACCTCCCGTAGTGCCTGCTCGGCAGCCTCGCGGTTCTCCTCGCGGGTCTCGACGTTGTCCCTGCTCGCGGCCGTGGCGAAACCGGCGAGCCACTCGGCGGCCTCCCAGTACTTCGTGGCGACGACCCGCCCTCGGCTGTTGTACTCGTGGATATCGTCCCCGTCGGCCAGTCCCTGCCCCTTCGTGAAGCGGTTGGTCGCGTCGCCGAACTCCTCGCTGGCCTCGTCGAACGCCGAGGCGGCGAGCCCCCAGTCGCCGGCCTCGCAGTGTTCGAGCCCGCTAGAGAGGTAGCGCCGCCCCTCGCGATACCGGGCGTAGCCGGTGCGGTAACACCCCCGTGCGGACCCGTCAGGCGTGATCGAGCGCAGCTGCGTCCGCAGTCGCTCGAACTCCGGCATCGCGCCGGTGTCCGAGGCCACCCACTCGTGGACGACGACGCCGCGATAGTCGACGACGAACAGCGACCGCTCGGTGACGACCTGGCCGGCCTCGCCGGTCGAGGCCACCCCGTACGCCTCCGTGACCGACCCGTCGGCGTCGCTGGCCAGGGCCACGTCTACGTCTGCCTCGGCGGCGAACCGCCGGTGACTGTACACCGACTCGGGCGCGATCCCGACCGCTCTGGCGTCGGTCTCGCCCGTTAGCTCGTCGACCGCGCGCAACAGCGCGGCGCTCTGTCCGGACCGCGGCCCGAAGTCGGAGGGATAGAACACGAGGACGACGATCGACTCGCCGATCCACGAGCCGACGTTCACCCGTTCGATCTCACCGTCGACGACCCCCGGCAGCGAGAACTCCGTTACGAACTGTTGACCACCCATATCGTTTCACCTAATTCGCGGCAACAGGTTAAATTCTACGAATGTTTTTCTTCCGACCGCGCTCGCATTTACACCAGTTCGCCAGGACACAGTGATCACATTCGCTGTTTACGTCGCCGCGCTGATATTGAGGGACTCGCACTTCTGGACGACCCGAGAGAACGCGCGTAGATTTCGAGAGCCGAATGTGTGGAGGGACAGCTTATCGCCGAATACTGTTGGATACGAGTATATAATAGGATAGGTCTACACTATCACAGTTCTACGCATAGAATCGCATCTATGCAGACAAATATGAGGAACAGCAAATTCGACACCAGATTCTGTACCGAGCGGTGAAATTCGACTCTCGAATCCCCTCTCTTCGCTTCACTCCGTCCGTCGCTGCGGGATCACAGCCGCTTTCGCGGTCGAGTGTGTACGATCGCGCGCTCGACTGCGAGAGAGATCACACTCTGGCCCCGACGGAGTCGTGTCGGCCCGTACCGGATCGACCACACGACGACGTTCGGCCGCCGGGAGCACGACGACGGGGCTGCGCGTCAGGAGATCAGGACCACGCTCGCCACCGCCAGTCCGATGCCGACCACCTTCGAGGCCGACAGCGGTTCGTCGAGCAGTGTCACGCCGATGATAGCCGCGACGACGAAGTAGAGTGCGGTGATCGTCGTCGCCGTTCCCACCCCGCCGTTCTCCAGCGCGAGATAGTACGCGACCGTTCCACCGCCGGCAAACAGGCCGCCAGCGAGGCTCAACGCCACCACCGACGCCGAGATGTCGAACCCCGCTCCGGTCGTCGCCGAGTAGCCGACGACGAGGACGGCGGCGAAGCCATACGAGAGCAACAGGACCGGTCGGTGGCTCGACCGCGACATCGCGAGCTCGACGAACACCGCCCACAGGCCCCACGAGACCATCGCGACAGCGGCGTAGCCAGTCGAATCGAGAGACATACTCGGATGTCGTAATCTCGTTACTTAACGCTCACCCTCTGTTCGGGACGGCGCTGTCGCGGTGATCGACCCGTCAGACTGGGACGCCGCGGTCGTCTCGTCGGGCGACCGCGTGTGGTCGTACAGCCGCTTGAACAGAATCGGGGAGAAGCGCGGTTCGAGTAGCTCGGGTGGCGTTCCCGCCTGGCTCCCGCCCGAACTGCGCGTCCGTTCGAGCACGCCGTCCGTCGCCAGCTCTCGGAGGAACCGCCGCACCGTCCTCGTCGAGAGGTCGATCGGGTCCCGGTCGGCGATCGCTGCTGCCGCCGCGTCGACGGTCGGATGGCGGTCGGGGTCGAGCGCGACGAGCTCTCGCAGGACCGACAGACAGTCCGCCGACAGCGCGAACACGCGCGTGAGCGAGACCGCTTGGGTGGGCACGTCCGCGATGCCGGTGGTGACATGTGTGTCCTCGATCTGCTCGCTCTCTGCCCGCAGGGCGGCGTCCGCGGCGACGAACAACGCTGCGAGCGCGTCGTTCGCGTCGCCGTCAGCCCACTCGGCGAGACGCTGGGCGTGCTCGTGGCCCAGCGCGTGCTGGCCGAGTGCGTCGTCAGCGCGAGTCATGAGAACGTCGACCAGCGTGCTCGTCTCGTACGGCGTGAACTCGATCGCGGCCGGCGGCGTCCAGTCGAGGGCCACTGGCGGCGACCGACCGACACCGACCCAGCCGACGTCTGCGGTCAGCCGGTCGAACAGCGTCGCCACTCGCTCCGGGGTCACGTGTCTGGACGCCGTGAGGTGATCGACGATCGGGACGACCGGTCGCTCCGCAAGCACCGCGTCGAGTTCCTCTCGGACCGCCTCGATGCCGACGGCCCGCTGTGGTGCCGGCTCGTCTGTGAGGCGGTCGAGCACTGTCGCGTAGAACTCGAACCCGCTCGCAGTCCGGTGGGTATCGACGTAGACGAGTTCGGGGACCGGTGGGGAGTGAGTCCCTGCGGCCGTCCGAATCAGCTGGCCCAGCGGGCGCAGGTGTCTGTCGAGGTGGTGAACCAGCGCCGCCAGGATGGCGGACTTGCCCGTCCCCCGCTCTCCCCACACGTACGTGTTCCGGGGGAGTTCCCCGGCGAAGATTGGATCGAGCTGATCGAGGACGAGCTCCAGCAGTGGGCCACGGCCGGTCGGCTCCGCCAGGTGAGTCGTCGGCGACAGCACCGCCCGGTCGACGACCCGCTCGGTCCCCGCCTGACTGCGATACCGCCGCTGGATGCGGTCTTCGAAGTTCATCGGTCGTTTCCACGCTTGGGCGGCCGGTCGCCGTCGCTCCGGAACGACGCGGGCCGCGGTGGCGACCGCTGTGGCTCGCTGCGCTGTCCACGACGGCTGTGGTGTCGGGGCGGAGCCGTCGGCTGTTCCCTGCTCGCGTCTGTCTGTCGTCTCGTGTGGTCTGTCATGCGTGGATCGGCCTCTGTCGAGGCTCGCTGTCCGTCCGCCGGCCGCTCCACCGCCGTCGCGAGCGCTCTCCGTCGGTCCGCTGGCGGCGATCCGTCGACCGGGGCGGACGTGTGCGTCGGGTGACTGGTATATTGGTCTCCCGAGACAAACATAGACAAAGGTTAATATATATCCATACTGATAGCGGCAGTGTATGAGTCAAAAACACCGCCGCCGAGCAGCTTTACTCCCGGGGTCCCCCCGAAACCGGGGGCTCCGACGGCGTTCGTTGGGACGTTCGGACGCCGACGCGCCACTCTGGATCGAACGGTCGAACGACGAGCGGGCGTCGCCAAGCCGGAGTAATCGCGGATAGGGACCATGCTGGAACCACTGACAGACGCCGCCGGAACCGTGCTGTCCGTCCTGCAGATCGGCGGTCTCGACGGCCAGAGCTTCGCCTTCGAACAGATCAGCCCCGAAGTCGTCCAGTTGGGCCTCGCGGTTCTGCTGGGGATGTTCCTCGGGCTCGAACGCGAGTGGTCCGAGAAGAACGCCGGGATCCGGACGTTCGCGCTCCTGACGCTTCTGGGTGCGATCCTCTCGATCACCGGCGAACCGCTCTTGCTCGTGGCCGGCGCGTTGCTCGTGATCACGATGAGCGTCCTGCTGGCCGTCCAGAGCCTCCTCACCTCCGCGTCCGAAGCCAGTCTCTCGTTGACCACGTCGGCCTCGATGTTCGTCGCCTACGGCGTGGGAATCCTCGTCACCCAGGGCTTTCTCATCGAAAGCGTGACGATTGCCGTCCTCTCGTCGCTGTTGCTCGTGCTCAAGCGAGAGCTCCACGAGTTCGCGTGGGGACTGTCCAAAGAGGAGATGCAGAGCGCCACCGAGTTCGCGATCCTCGCGTTCGTCGTCTACCCGCTGTTGCCAGACGAGGCGTTCGGTCCGTGGAACGCCATCGAACCCAGAACGGTCTGGCTGCTCGTCATCGCGGTCAGCGGGATCGGGCTAGTCAACTACGTGCTGGTCAAGCGATACCGGGGCCGCGGGTTCATCGCGACGGGCTTTTTCGGCGGTCTCGTCAACTCGACTGCGGTGATCGCCGAGATGGCACAGCGGGCGAAACAGCAGCCGTCGCTGCGCAGCCTCGCGGTCGGCGCGATCCTCATCAGCAACGCCGCGATGGCGTTTCGCAACGCACTCGTCGTCGTCCCGTTCATGCCCGAGACGGCGCTCATCGTCGGCGTTCCGCTCGGTGCGATCACCGTCACCGGTATCGGGCTGTCGCTGTTCGTCAGCGATCTGGACCAGGACTTCGAGGCCCAGCTCACCTCACCCTTCAGCCTGCGGAACGCGCTGGTGTTCGGTGGCCTGTTCCTGGCGGTGCTCGTGGTGTCTGCGGGTGCCGAGGCCACCTTCGGCGCGAACGGGTTCCTCACCACTTCGTTCCTCGCCGGCCTGATCTCCAGTGGCACCGCGACGGCCACGGCGGTGACGCTCGTCGCGACCGACCAGATCAGCAGCGACCTGGCGATCGCGGGCGTCATCGCCGGGACGCTGGCGAGCATCCTGGTGAAAGTCGTCTTCGCTGCGACGATCGACTGGGACCTGGTTCGGCCGGTGATGATCTGGAACGTCGTCCTCATCGCCGTCGGCGTCGTCTTCGGCGGCATCGTGATCATGTTCCTGTAGCGGTCCGTCCCCGTGACGACGCTTTGCTCGTCGGTGTGTGACGAAACCGGCGACCGCCGCGGACGGTCGAGACACCGCCCGCGACGATCTATACCCAACAATACCCGAACGTATCGGTTCGTTCCCCGATGGAATCACCGCACTGATAGGGGACTCCTATTATAAATCCATTTACTACCACCCCGACCACTCTCGGGCGATGACAGCATCGTCGGCGTTCGCCGTCGCACCGAGTCGCCCGAGTCCGCGGACGTGATCGATTTATGATGGCACTACAACACTATCTGTCCCGGTTCGGTCCGCAGGCATCGTCGGCGCAACCTCTCACCACTGGCCCGGTAACTGGTAGCCAGCGGGGTAATTGGGACCTAAACGATCGAACATGAATGATAAACCTACCAAAGAATTATATTCTATTACTACAACTCTGGGGGTGGAGATGAAGAAACCAACTCGCAGAGACTACGTTAGAGGAATCGGTGCAGCAACAATTGTCGGACTCGCAGGCTGTTCCGGAGACGGCGGCGACGGTGGTAGCGACGGCGGTAACGGCGGTGACGGCGGCAGCGACGGCGCTTCGACCGGCGACAGCGGCGGAAGCAGCGACCTGACGTTCGACTTCTGGCACATCCACGGTGACGAACTCGGCGACACGCTGAGCCAGTTCGCTCAGGAGTTCTCCGAGGAGACAGACGGCGTGACGGTCAACGCGGTCAACAAGGACGGCTACCGCCAGAACCTCAACCAGTCCCTGCAGGCCTCGCGGGCCGGCGACCCGCCGGGCGTCGCCCAGATCTTCGAGATCGGGACACAGCTGTGTCTCGACAGCGGGGCCTTCACGCCCATCGAGCAGGTCATCCCCGACGGTGCGGTCGACTTCGACGATCTCCTCCCGTCGGTGTCGAGCTACTACCGCATCGACGACGAGCTCAATTCGATGCCGTTCAACTCCTCGAACACGATCATGCTGTACAACAAGACGGCGTTCGAGGAGGCGGGCCTGGATCCGGAGGATCCGCCACGGAGCCTCTCTGGCGTCCGCAGCGCCGCAGAGACGATCGTCGACCAGACCGACATGGAGTCTGGCATCTCCTGGCCCAACCACTCCTGGATGCAGATCGAACAGCAGTTCGCGAAGCAAGACCAGGTGCTGCTCAACAAGGAGAACGGTCGCGCCGGTCGTGCCGACAAGACCTACTACAACAGCGAAGCCGGTCGCAACGTCTACGAGTGGTGGAAGGGCATGGCCGACGACGACCTGTACCTGAATCCGGGCATCGAGGCGTGGTCCGAGGCACGACAGGCGTTCCTCACGGGTCAGGTCCCGATGCTGTGGGACTCCACGTCGAATATGGTCTCGATGAAGGCCGGTGCCGAGGAGAACGGTTTCGAACTCGGATCGGCGTACCTGCCCGCACCGGACGGTGCCAACAACGGCGTCGTCATCGGCGGCGGTTCGCTCTGGGTGCCCGACGCCCTCGCAGACGAGAAGAAAGAGGCCGCCGGCAAGTTCATCGCCTACATGGTCCAGCCCGAACAGCAGGCCCGCTGGCACCGCAACAGCGGGTACTTCCCGGTGAGTCAGGGTGCCGTCGACCAGCTCGATAGCGACGGCTGGTTCGAGGAGAACCCCGACTTCCGTACGGCCTTCGATCAGTTGCAGGACACCCAGGACTCGCCCGCGACGCGCGGCGCGGTCATGGGCGTCTTCCCGGAGGCGCGGAGTATCAACACGGAGATCTCGGTCAGTATCCTCAACGGTGACGTCGGCGTCGAAGAGGGCCTCTCGGAGATGGACACCCAGGTCCAGGAGACCCTGTCGAGCTACTCCGGCAACTACAGCGGAGAGGAGTAACCACGAGCGCGAACTTTTATTGCTCAACTATGGCAGAACAGACGAAACCATTCGATTCCAAGCTCCAGGCAGCGGCGCTACTACTGCCGACGATCGTCGTGCTCGTCGCGTTCCTGTACTACCCGTCACTGGAGACGTTTCGGCTGAGCCTGTTCGAGTCGGCGTTCCTCGGACAGGATCTCAGGTGGACGGGTATCAGTAACTTCGTGGAACTGGCCACGTCGTCGACCTACCGGAACAGCTTCGTGGTCTCTGTCCTGTTCGCGGGCGTCGTCGTGATCGGGACGCTGGTGTTGTCGCTGTTGATCAGCTACATGCTGTTCGACGTCGACCTCGGCTCGTCGTCGTACCTCGTCGCGGCGATCTGGCCCTACGCGCTCCCGCCCGCCGTGGCGGCGATCCTGCTGAACTTCCTGCTCCACCCGAACCTCGGGATCTTCACCCACTACCTCGAACTGTTGACCCCCTGGACGCTCGACTGGTTCAACAGCGGGCCACAGGCCTTTGCCGTGCTGGCGATCGTCGCAATCTGGAAGCAGCTGGGGTACAACATCATCTTCATGGTCGCCGCGCTCAACAACATCCCAGAGACGCTGACCGAGAGCGCGCAGCTCGACGGGGTCGGCCGGCTCAAGATGCTGTACAAGGTGTACGTGCCGCTGATCTCGCCGACGCTGATCTTCCTCGTCGTGATGAACACGATCTACTCGTTCTTCTCGACGTTCCCGCTGGTCGATCTGATGACCAGCGGTGGCCCGAGCGGGGCGACGAACCTGTTGATCTTCAAGCTGTACCGCGACGCGTTCGAGTTCAGTAACTACGGGCTGGCATCTGCCGAGTCCGTTATCCTGTTCGTCCTCGTGGCGATCCTGATGTACATCCAGCTCAGGGCCACCGAGGGCCACGCACAGTACGGAGGGTGACTACGATGGCAACTACAACGGACACAGACTCAACGCCCGTCGACGAATCACGGACGATCAGCCAGCGACTGCCCGACAACCTTGGCATGCACGTCGGGATCATCCTCTCGGTCGTCGCGATGGCGGCCCCGCTCTTGCTCGCGATCGTCATGAGCACGCAGACGACCTCCGAGGTCTACGAGGTGACGAACCTCGGCCTGGGGAGTCAGGGGCTGTCGAACTACCAGACGGTCCTCTCTGAGTACCGGTTCACCACGTACCTGCTCAACTCGTTCGTGATGAGCATCATCATCGTCGTCGGCAAGGTCGGCATCTCGCTGCTGGCGGCGCTGGCGCTGGTCTACTACGAACTCCCCTACGAACGTGCGGTGTTCATGTTCATCCTCCTGACGCTGCTGTTGCCGGTGCCGGTCCGTATCGTCCCGCTGTTCCAGCTGATGGCGGACCTGGGGTGGACGAACACGATGCTCGCACTGACGGGGCCGTACATCGCCAGCGCGACCGCCGTGTTCCTCTTCCGCCAGCACTTCATGTCGATCCCGAGTTCACTGGTCGAGACGGCCCGGATGTCCGGGATCGGACCGGCCACATTCCTGTTCAAGGTCCTGATCCCGATGTCGAAGGGGATGATCGCCGGCGTCTGTGTCATCACCTACATCTACTCGTGGAACCAGTTCCTCTGGCCCCTCGTCGCGGTCAACGACAAGAGTTCGCAGGTGGTTCAGGTCGGGATCAGCTACCTCCAGGGGTCGGCACAGGCCGGACTGACGCCCTGGGGCCTGATCATGGCGGGTGCCTGTATCGCCCTGCTGCCGCCACTGATCGTCTTGATCGTGCTTCACCGGCCGCTCCTGCAGACGTTTGCTGTCCAACGGAAGTGATTACTATGGCAAGGATACAACTCACAGATCTCGAGAAGCAGTACGACGACGTACTCGCAGTCAAGGGTATCGATCTGGAAGCACAGGACGGGGAGTTCCTCGTACTGGTCGGTCCGTCGGGGTGTGGCAAGTCGACGACCCTGCGGATGATCGCGGGGCTCGAAGACATCACGTCCGGGACCCTGCGGATCGACGACGAGGTCGTCAACGACGTGCCCCCGAAAGACCGGGACATCGCGATGATGTTCCAGAACTACGCGCTGTACCCCCACATGACCGCCGCCGAGAACATGAAGTTCGGCATGAAGTCGGTCAGCGACTTCTCCAGCGACGAGATCGACCAGCGCGTCGAGGAGGCCGCAGAGACGCTCGACATCGCCGACCTCCTCGACCGCAAGCCAAAGGAGCTCTCCGGTGGGGAGCGCCAGCGCGTCGCCATCGGCCGGGCGATCGTCCGCGAGCCGGAGGTGTTCCTGCTCGACGAGCCGCTCTCGAACCTCGACGCCAAGCTCCGGGTCCAGATGCGCGCCGAGCTGCTCAGGCTCCACGAGGAGCTCGACTCCTCGACGGTCTACGTGACCCACGACCAGACCGAGGCGATGACGCTGGGCGACCGCGTCGCCGTCCTCGACGCGGGCGAACTACAGCAGGTCGCGCCACCGCAGGAGCTGTACGACTTCCCGGCCAACCGGTTCGTCGCGGAGTTCATCGGCGAGCCGGCGATGAACGTGTTCTCCGTGGACATCCGCGAGCGCAACGGACACTACGTCGCCGACCACGCCGGCTTCAGCATCTCGCTCCCCGACGGCGAGGGGCTCGACACCGCGAGCGACTCCTCGGTGTCGATGGGCGTTCGACCGGAGGACATCTCGCTGGCCTCGAACCTGCCCGACGACGCCGAGACGTTCGCGGTCGAGACCACGGTCAGGGAACCGCTCGGCGAGCTGTTGTTGCTGCACTGCCAGCTCGGCGACGACGAGATCCACGTCAAAGTCGAGCCACGCAGCGAGATCCAGCCGGGCGAGACGATCGAGGTCGGATTCGACGAGGACCGGCTCCACGTCTTCGACGCCCGATCGGGCGACGCGCTGTATCACTCGACGGCTCCCGAACCGACGAAGTCCGAAGCGGTGGCCACGGAGTAACACGATGTGGCCGACATTCGCGAACGGTGCCCCGTGTGCGGACGCGCCAGCAGCCTCTCTCACCGCAGCCTGGCACGACGGAGCGAGTCCCGCTCGCCCGCTCTCTCTCCCGGTGGGACGGCGCGGACTCGTCCGGTCGGGGCTCGGAGGTCTCGCCACGTTCCTCGCGGGCTGTACCGGGGGCTCGGGTCCCGGAACCGAGACGGCTTCGCGCACTCGGGCGGACGACGTTCGGCTCATCGGCCACCGCGGCTGTGCCGACCAGTACCCCGAGAACACGATCCTCGCCGTCGAGCAGTCCGCGCCACACGTCGACATGATCGAGTTCGACGTACAGCGGTGTGGCTCCGGTGAACTCGTCGTGTTCCACGACGACGAGCTCGACCGGCTGACCGACGCGACGGGACCGGTCGCGACGACCGACTGGGAGGAACTGCGCGAGCTCACGATCCTCGACTCCGAGGAGACCATCCCGCGACTCTCGGCGTTCCTGTCGGCGGTCCCGTCGGACACGGCAGTCAACATCGAGCTCAAGCACGACGGCATGGTCGAAGAGGTCGTCACGGCCGCCGACGAGTGCGACAACGAGGTCCTCTTCTCGTCGTTCTCGCCGGACGCGCTCCGGGAGGTTCGCGAGCGCGACGACGACGCGGCACTCGCCTTCCTCGTCAGTGACGCGCCGGAACGGAGCCTCTCTTTCGCCGACGAGATGGACTGCGTGGCGGTCAACCCCGGCGTCGACCTCGTTCTCGACACCGACTTCGTCGAACGGGCACACGCCGAGGGGTTCGAGGTGAACACGTGGACCGTCGACGACTCGGAGACCGCGAGACGACTCGTCGACGCGGGCGTCGACGGACTGTTCGTCGACCGGTGGGACCTCCTGACGGAGTGATCGAGGCGGTCGGCTGAACGGCCGCGACGACGCCCCGGCCCCGAGCCGCGAACCTCGCAGGATCGCTCACGGTACGAACCGCGAACCGTCTGCCGCCCCCTGTTCTACAGCGCCCTGCACCCGTCCGAAACCGCGTCGAGTCGCCGGCACTCTGTTCGGGAGGGTCGAACGAAATCGTCGTAACAGCCCCGCGTCGTCGGCCGTTTCCCCGCCCGTCGCGTCGAGCGCCCGCGGCCGACCGCTCGCGAGCCCCGCGAGACGATGCACGATATCTGCGGTCTCGACGGTCCTACTGTGGGACGATGGGGGAAACGCTCGCTGTCTCTCGGTACCGCTCTCGGCGTCGCGACACCTCGCCGTTCGCGACTCTCAAACGCAATTCCGTTCGACGAGTTCTCTGCGAAGCGGCGGGAGCGAAACAATCTCGTATCAACAGTACTCGTGTTATTCTATTGTCGAAACACTGTGATTATTCCTGATAAATCCTGTGCGCCGTCACTGAGACGACCGCCGGCCACCGAACGACGGCAAATCGTTTGCGAGAGACGAACAACCTTCGCCACCGCTCGACACCTGACCGGTCTGGTCTCGGGCACGGCACTACCGTACAGACGCACGACCGACGGCATCATACGGAAAGTTGTAGTTGCTTACCGGTGAGCGTCGCCACGGGGTAGACGCTCACCGGTAAATTCCTACAACCGTCCGTATCAGGAGAACTGCGCGTTGATCTCGATGACGTTGGCCGACCGCGTCACCAGGTTCGGGAGTTCGTCTTCGTACAGCGGTCCGCTGAAGCGACTGGCCGGCCCAGAGATGCTGATCGCGCCCATCACCTCGTCGTTCATCGTGATCGGGGCGGCGACACAGCGCAGGCCCTCGATGCGCTCTTCGCGGTCGAAGGCGTAGCCGCGCTCGCGTATCGCTTCGAGTTCTTCGAACAGCTCACCCCGGGTAGTGATCGTCGCGTCGGTGAACTCCGGCAGTCCGTGCTCGTCGGCGATCGCGTCGACCCGGCTCTCGTCCATCCGTGCGAGCATCGCCTTGCCCAGCGAGAGACAGTGGAGATGCGCCCGGTTGCCGACCGACGACGCGGTCTGGACGGCGTCTTCGCCCTCGGTCTTGTAGATGTACACCGCCTTTCCGTGCTCCTCGGTGGCGAACTGCGCGAGCTCGCCACACTCCTCTGCCAGATCGTCCAGCTCCTTGCGCACCACGTCGTAGATCTGGAGGCGGCCTTTGACCGTCTCGGCGAGGTCGAGATACTGGAGGCTCAGCCGGTACGTGCCGTCGTCGTTCACGACGTACTCGTTGTCGACGAGCGTCGCCATGTGTCCGTGGACCGTCCCTTTCGATCGGTCCACCGCGTCGGCGATCTCCGTGATCCCGGCGCTCTCGACCGACTGGAGGAACTCGATGATGTCCAGGCTCGTCTGTACCGCGTCCACCGTTCGGGACTGGTGCTCGCTGGCCATGCCCGGCTGTACAGGCCAGTGGTATATAGTCGTTCGGCTAGTGCGAACGACTCGGTACGTTCGTGGTGGCCGAACGGATCCGGGTCGGCGACGGGGGACAACGACGACCGCGTCTCACAGGGAAAAGGCTATACGGTTCTCGCCGAAATCCGGGGGTACGATGGTCGCAGTCGATTACATGGCCCACCAGGAGCAGTACAGTCCGTCGGAGCTACTGGCGTTCTCCGAGCTCGCTGCGGCGAACGGGTTCGACTTCATCTGGACGTCAGATCACTTCCACCCCTGGTTTCACACGGACGCGGAGGCGGGGTTCGCGTGGTCGTGGCTCGGGGCGGCGATCGAGCGCGTCGACCTCCCGGTCGGGACGTGCGTGACGCCGGCAGGCGAGCACTACCACCCCGCCCTCATGGCACAGGCCTTCGCCACGCTCCAGTCGATGCACGACGAGCGGGTCGTCCTCGGGCTGTCGACCGGCGAGGCGATGAACGAGAAACCGCTCGGACACGAGTGGCCCGACTACGACGTCCGGCGCAGCCGCCTCGAAGAGACCCTGGAGATCGTCCACGGCCTCTGGGAGAACGACGGCTTCTACAGCTACGAGGGCGAGCACTACGAGGTCGACGACGCCCGCCTCTACACGATGCCCGACGAACGACCCGAGGTACAGATCGCGGCCAACGGTCCCAGCACGGCGTCGCTGACCGGCGAGTACGGGGACGGGTTCATCACGGTCAAGACCGGCGAGGAGTACACGGAACGGATGTACCCGGCGATCAGGCGATACGCGACGGACGCCGGCCGAGACCCCGACCAGATCGAGACGACGCTGCTCGTGATCGCCTCTTACGACGAGGACCGCGAGCGGGCCCGCCAATCGACCCGACCGTGGTGGGCGACCACGCAGGACGTCTTCGACCGCGCGCTGGCGAACCCGAAAGAGATCGAGCGCGAGGGGGAGAAGGCCACGCGCGAACAGGTCGAGGCGAAGTTCCTCATCGCCGACGACCCCGCCGAGATCGCCGGCCAGCTCGAAGCGTACGCGGAGATGGGCTTCGACCGGATCGCGCTCGGCAACACCAGTCCGGAGCCGGAACGGTTCTTCGAGGTGATGGGCGACGAGGTCATCCCGTCGCTGTGAGCGCGGCCGGTCCGTCCGATTTGAGGTACGTTTAACAATTGGGGTTCCGTCAGTACGGACGAGATGTCTCGAATGAACGGTGGCGAGATTATCGCCACGTATCTGGAGAAGGAGGGCGTCGAGTACCTCGTCGGGATTCCCGGCCACGGGAGCACGAACCTGCTCGACGCATTCAACGACTCCGACGTATCGGTCGTCCAGCCGCGTCACGAGCAAGGTGCCGCCCACCTCGCAGACGGGTACGCCCGCGTGACCGGCGACCCGCTGGCCGTCTTCACCTCGATCGGCCCCGGTGCGACCAACACGGTCACCGGCGTCGCGACGGCCTACGTCGACTCGATCCCGATGGTCGTGTTCACCGGCGCGCCACAGACCCACGAGTACGGACAGGGGATCCTCCAGGAGATCGAACGCCAGAAGCCCGGCGACTTCCCGAGCGTCATGGAGCCGGTCACGAAACAGAGCTTCGAGGTCAGCTCCGTCGAGCAGCTCCCTCGCGTGCTCCGGCGGGCCTTCCAGATCGCCCGCTCCGGCCGTCCGGGGCCGGTTCACGTCGACGTTCCGATGGACGTACAGGGCGCTGCCGCCGACGTGACGCTGCCCGAACCCACCCAGCACCGCCCGCACAGTCGCCCCGGTGGCGATCCGGAGACCGTCTCGGAGGCCGCGACGCTGCTTGCCGAGGCCGACCGGCCGGTGATCGTTCCCGGCGGCGGGACGATGCTCGCGGAGGCCTGGGACGAGGTGCAAGCGCTGGCCGAACACCTCCAGGCACCCGTCGTCCCGACGTTCCAGGCCAAGGGGATCATCCCAGAGGACCACGACCTGTTCGTCGGCTACGCGGGGTGGATCGGCTCGACGGCCGGGAACGAACTGGCGTCCAACGCCGACACGATCCTCGCCGTCGGCTGTCGCTTCACCGACATGCACACCTCGTCGTTCGAGGCGGGCGTCAGCTTCGAGATCCCGCCGAGCAAGCTGATCCACGTCGACATCGACCCCCAGGAGATCGGGAAGAACTACCCCATCGAGGTCGGCATCCAGGGCGACGCGAAGGTGGTCACTCGCCAGCTCACCGAGCAACTGCGCGAGCGGATGGAGCCGGTCTCGACCGAAGACAACGACTACTACGCGGAGATACAGGAGCTGTGGGACGAGTGGGCAGCGATGGTCCAGGAGCGCTGGGACGACGACAGCGTCCCGATGAGCATCTCCCGCGTGCTGGCGTCGCTGCGCGAGGTGTTGCCCAGAGACGGCGTCGTCGTCTCCAGTGCCGGCCAGCCCCAGGAGACGGTCAACCCCGAGTTCCCGGTGTACGAGCCCCGGACGAACGTCTCCTGTGGCGGCTTCTCGACGATGGGCTTTGGCGTCTCGGCGGCGATCGGTGCCAAACTCGGCAAGCCGGACAGCCCCGTCGTCGACGTCGAGGGCGACGGGAGCTTCCTGATGTGCAACCAGGAGGTGGCCGCGGCCGTCGAACACGGCGTCGACGTGACCTACCTGGTCCTCAACAACCGTGGCTGGAAGTCGATCCGGAACCTCCAGGTCGACAAGTACGGCTGGGACCGCGTCCTCAACACGGCGTTCGACGAGGACGCGGGGGTCGACTACATGGCGATGGCCGACTCGTTCAACCTCGGCTACGCCGAGCGCGTCGTCAAGCCCGAGAACCTCGACGCCGTCCTCGACGACGCGATCGCCCACGACGGGCCCGCGATGGTCGAGGCGGTCGTCGAGCCAGACAACCCCGACTCCGGCGCGATCGTCACCGGCGAGTGGGACCTCGCGGACCTCCAGGAGTAAGCCGCGGCCGCTCGCTGCCGGCGGTCCCGGCTCTGGAACGTCGCTGTCGTAACATCTATGTGGTCTCGTCCTGACTGCATCAACGCATGACACGCAAGCACGAGCAGCCCCCAGCAGCGACTGCGATCCCCGACGCCGTCCGGAACTACGTCGGCGGCGAGTGGGCGTCCGGGTCGGCGGACGGCCAGCCGGTCGTCGATCCGGCCACCGGAGAGCGCCTCGCCGACGTACCGTTTTCCAGCGCCGACGACGTCGACGAAGCGGTCCGGACGGCCAACGACGCCTTCGAGGAGTGGCGGCGAACGCCGCCGGTCGAGCGGGTCCAGTACCTCTTCGATCTGAAACACGAACTGGAAGCGCGGGAGGAACAGATCGCACACGCGCTCTCTCGGGAGCACGGCAAGACCGTCGAGGAGGCCCGCGGGGAGCTCCGCCGCGGGATCGAGAACGTCGAAGTGGCCACCGGCATCCCGAACATGCTCCGCGAGGCCAGCGGGACCGTCGAAGACGTCGCCGTCGGGATGGACGAGACGGCCGTCCGCCAGCCACTGGGGACCTTCGCCGCCGTCACGCCGTTCAACTTCCCGGCGATGATCCCGCTGTGGTTCCTCCCCTACGCGGTCGCGACGGGGAACACCTTCGTCCTCAAGCCCAGCGAGAAGGTGCCGCTCACCGCACAGCTCATCTTCGAGGCGATCGAGGCCGTCGAGTTCCCCGACGGCGTCGTCACTCTCGTCAACGGCGGCGTCGAGACGGTCGACGCGCTGCTGGCACACGACGGTATCGAGGGAGTCTCGTTCGTCGGTTCGACGCCGGTCGCTCGACACGTCTACGAGACCGCCGCCCAGCACGGCAAGCGCGTCCAGGCCCAGGGCGGGGCGAAGAACTTCGCGGTCGTCACGCCGTCGGCCGAACTCGACCGGGCGGTGCCAAACATCGTCGGCTCGGGCTACGCCAACGCCGGGCAGCGCTGCCTGGCCAACGACGTGGTCGTCGCCGTCGGTGACGTGTACGACGAGCTGCGCGGAGCCCTCGTCGATGCGGTCGAGGACCTGACCGTCGGACGCGGACTCGACGAAGACACCGACGTGGGGCCGCTCATCACCGGCGCGTCTCGCGAACGGGTCACGGAACTGATCGCCGAGGCCGTCGCGGAGGGCGCGGAGGTCGTCGTCGACGGACGCGGGTTCGAACAGCCCGACTACCCCGACGGGAACTTCCTGGGGCCGACGCTGCTGGCGGGCGTCACGGCCGACATGGAGATCGCCCAGACCGAGATCTTCGGCCCGGTCCTGTGTCTCGCCGCACAGCCGTCACTGGACGACGCCATCGAGACGGTCAACGGCACGGAGTACGGCAACGCCTCCTCGATCTTCACCGAGGACGGCGGCGAGGCACGCCAGTACCGATACGAGGTCGACGCCGGCAACATCGGCGTCAACGTCGGCGTCTGCGCGCCGATGGGGTTCTTCCACTTCGGGGGCACGAAGGAGTCGTTCTTCGGTGACCTCCACGCGCAGGGCGAGGACGCCGTCGCCTTCTACACGGACAAGACGATCGAGATCGAGCGCTGGTACAGCTAGTCCGACGCTGTCCGCCTCGAACGCCGACGTTCGAGCGCGCCGACCGTTAGTCCTGTTCGGCCGGCGTCGTCTCCGCGACGGCGTCGTCGTATCGGTCGATGGCCTCGTCGACGCCGTCCATCAGCAGTGCGACGTCCTTCCCGGCGATGAGGAAGTCGTGGCCCTGCTCTACCCGCGTGTCGATGTCGTCGAGGTCGGTGACCAGCGTCCCGACCGGAACGTCCGCGTCGTTCCCGGCCTCGATGACCGACGCCATGGCCGTCGTGAGCGACTCGGAGTCCCACTCCGCGAACTGCCCCAGCGCCCCCGAGAGGTCTGCGGGGCCGACGAACAGGGCGTCGACGCCGTCGACGGCGGCGATCTCGGCGGCGTTTTCCAGTCCCTCCTCGGTCTCGATCTGTGCGATCGTGAGGATCGTCCCGTTGGCGTTCGCGACGTACTCCTCGAAGTTCCGGCCGTACTCCGTCGCTCGACTGCCCGCGATCCCCCTGATGCCGCCGGGCGGGTATCGCACCGCGCGGACGAGTTCGCGGGCTTCCTCGGCCGTCCCGACCATCGGGACCATGACCCCGGCGACGCCGATATCGACGACGCGCTTCAGTCGGACGGGATCGTTCCACGGGACCCGAACGACCGTCTCCGTCTCGCCGTCGGCGGCGTCGACGCTCCGCGCGATGCTCTCGACGGTCTCTAACCCCATCGTCGTGTGCTCCATGTCGACGAGGAGGAAGTCGATGTCGAGCTGTGCTATCGCCTCTGTGATCGTGGGATGGCCGACGGAGATCCACGTCCCGAGCGGCGACTCTCCGGCCTCGATTGCGTCTTTGACGTGTGTCATTTGTGGGGATGACGCAGCGACTCCTGGGCACTCGCCGGCCGCTGCGCCGCGTGTCTTCGTCTCCCCTCTGGGACGCCAGTGCAAATAAATCACGGGGTCGCGGACGGGGCCACCCAGTCTATCGGAAGTTATAACACCGACTGTCCGGATACGGCGTATATGCGATTCGGTATCATCGGGTGTGGCACGATCGCGCAGATCATGCACATCCCGTACGTGACGGAACTGCCCGATCTGGAGCTGTACGCGCTGGCCGACCCCGCAACCGAGCGGGTGACGACGCTGGGCGAGCGGTACAACGTCTCTCACCGGTACGAGTCGGCGGACGAGATGATCGCCGAACGCGGCGACGAACTCGACGCCGTGATCGTGTTGACGCCGCCGAGCCAACACGCCGACGTGGTCGAGACGACGCTGGGCGCGGGGATCGACACGCTCGTCGAGAAACCGCTCTCGGTCTCCGTCGCGGACGCCGACCGGATGGTCTCGGCGGCCGAGGCGGCCGACGCGACCGCGATGGTCGCCTACAACAAGCGCTACGCGCCCGCCGTCGAGGCCGCCCGCGAGGAGATCGCGGCACTCGATCGAGTCGACAAGATCACCGCCTACGACGTGGACCCGAACCACGGGCGCAACATCGACGAGGTGTACGATCTCGTCGACGGTGCGGTCCCCCAGTCCGTCATCGACGCGACCCGCGAGAAGCAACTCGCCGACAGCAAGCAGGTGATCGACAGCGACGACGACGAGCTGGCCGACGACTACCACTGGCACCTCGAACACATCTGCCACGACGTGAACCTCCTGCGGGGGCTGTTCGGCGGCGTCGAGTCGATCGACCACGTCGACCTGTACGCCGACGGACGGTACGCGACCGCGAACCTCGTCTACGAGGGCGGCCGGCGGTGTACGCTCGACTCCGGGCTCTCGGACCGCAAGTGGTTCGAGGAGTTCGTCCGCGTCGACTCGCCGACGGGGATGATCGAACTGTCCTTCGACGACCCGTTCATCCGGAACTCGCCGCCGTCGGTACGGGTCAAGCGCGGCACCGACGAGATCTCCGACGAGACCCGAACGCCCGCCTACGAGGAGAGCTTCAAGCGAGAGGTCGAGCACTTCGTCGCCTGTATCCGCGGCGACGCCGAGGTCCGGACTCCCTTCGAAGAGGGACGGGCCGACGTGCGCCTGATCGCCGATCTGTTCCGACAGATCCAGGGCGCGCCGCTGCTGGGCGATTACTGACGCGAGACGGACCGAAACCACTAAGCGAAACCACACGTCGATACACGACAACACATGTACGAAGACTTCGCATCGACGCTCGCAGCGACGATGTGGGCCGACTTCGACGAACAGCCACGCCGGGCGGACGGTCCGCCGGGCGAGATCACCGACGTACAGACGGTGGTCGTCGACGGCAACTTCCCGTGGACGATCGTCACCGTCGAGACCAGCGAGGGGGTCACCGGGATCGGGGAGTGCTACCCGTCGCCGGGCGTCCACGAGGTCATCACCGACTACCTCCGACCGGTGCTGGTCGGCGAGAACCCGACCGACGTCGAGCGGCTGTACAACCTCATGCGCGAGAGCCTCTCCGGACGCGGCTCACAGCAGGGGATCGGGACGATCGCGATCAGCGGCGTCGAGATCGCGCTGTGGGACGCCGCGGGGAAACTCCTCGATCAGCCGATCTATCAGCTTCTGGGCGGCAAGCTGCGCGAATCGGTCGCCGTCTACGCGGACTGTCACGCCGGCGAGGCGATGGTCGAGTCCGCCAGGGAGGGACAGGAGGCATCGACGTACGATCCGCAGGCGTACGCACGGGCGGCTCGCGGGGCCGTCGACGACGGGTTCGACATCGTGAAGTTCGACCTCGACGTGCCCTCCGGCCGGGAGATCGACACGCTCTCGCGGCACTTCGACCCGCCGGAGATCGAACACAAGCGCCGCGTCGTCGAGGCCGTCACCGACGAGATCGGACACGACGCCGAGGTCGCGGTCGACCTCCACTGGAACTTCAGTCCCGAGACGGCAGAGCGACTCTGTCGCGCGATCGAACCGTACGATCTGGCCTGGATCGAGGACCCGCTCCCGCCGGAGAACACGGACGCGATGCGGGAACTGAAACGCCGAGTCGACGTGACGCTGTTGACCGGCGAGAACCGCTACGGCCGTCACGGCTTCCGCGACCTGGTCGCAGAGCAGGCCGTCGACTTCCTCGCTCCGGACGTTCCGAAGACCGGCGGCATCGCCGAGACGAAAAAGATCGCCGAGCTGGCCGAGACCTACTACCAGGCGCTCGTCCCGCACAACATCGGTAGTCCCGTCGCGACGGCGGCGACGGTCCACGTCGGTGCGACGGTCCCCAACTTCGTGGCCCTGGAGTACCACGCCCGCGAAGTCTCGTGGTGGGACGACCTGCTCGTCCGCGACGAGCCGTTCATCCGCGACGGCCGCATTCAGGTGCCCGACGGACCGGGCCTCGGCGTCGAACTCGACTGGGACGCCGTCGAGGACCACCGCAAGCACTGATCGGCGCTATCGCCCGTCGGCCGCTCTCTCGACCGAGAGCTCGCGCCAGCGGTCGATGTTCTCCTTGGCGTGGACGAGTGGCTTTTCGGTCTGGTTCTCGATCTCGATCGTGTAGTGGCCCTCGTACCCCGCCGCGTCGAGGGCGTCGGCGAGCGCCCCGAACGCTACGACGCCGTCGCCGAGGTCCGTGAACGACCGGAAGTAGTTGATCACGTTGTCCAGGTGGAAGTCCCCGTCGGTGAGCGCGTCCCGGTTGTCGGCGAACCCCTGACCGGGAGCGACGTCCTTGAGGTGGACGTACGCGATGTCGTCGCCGAACCGCTCGACGGCGTCGGTCACGTCGCCCTCGGGGAAGTGGTCGCTATACGGGTAGTAGTGTGCCGTATCGAAGAGCAACTCTAGCCCGTCGACGGCGTCGAGGTAGTGGCGGATCTCCGACGGCCGTTCGACCGCCGTCGCGCCGTGGTGGTGGACGACCGGACGCAGGCCGGCGTCCAGCGCCGCGTCGCTGACCCGGGTCAACCACGCCTCGACCGTCGCTTCGTCGTGTCGCCCTCGCTGTGGCGGGAGCAAGCCGAGGAACTCGGCACCGAGATCGGCGATCGTCGGCACGTCCTCGACGATCCGCTCGACCGCCTCGTCGCTCTCGATCCACTCGCTCATCACGCAGTACAGCTCGACGTCCGCGTCGGCGAGCCACCGCTTTAGCGTCGCGGTGTCGTTGTCGCGGACCTTCCCGAGGCCGATCTCGATCCCGTCGTACCGACAGGCACTGATGTCGCTGATCGCGGTCTCGATGTCTGTCGGGTCGTACATCATCGCCGTGTATCCAGTACCCATGCGTCGAGCTATCACGACTCGCCGAAAAATAGCTTCCGACTGATACTGCTTGCTGTAACTGTTTCAAGATTTCGCGACCACGAGGTCGCGATATGCTTCACAGACGTACAGCCGGCAGTATGAGACGACGATCTGTCGCTCTCGCTTCCGTTCGGAGATGACGAACACATCTGGCCCGCTATTGGCCGTCTCCACCGGGTTCCGGACTCGTGGGCCCGTGCTTCGGGCGTTCGCGCTGTTCTCCACGACAGCGGTGTTCGGGAAAGACGAACGATATGGGCATAGATTTCTCTGGCGACGCGGCCGACTGCTCGCCTACGTAACGACCGTATTGTTGTTATCTAAGCGCCGCCGACGAGTGGTCTGTTATAGTAGCCATTGAAAATCAATGCACACCCGATCGCACGACAGCAGTGCGATCGGTGTGTAAATCGTTTCAATTGTTACTATACCGCGTTCTCCGAACGGGTCGTCGGCCCCGCTTCTCGGCTGGAAGCGCGCTTCAGACGTCGGTTCGCGGAACCGCCGGCACCCCCTTCTGTTCGGCCTGCCCGAACGGTATCGAGCGAAGACCGTTCCCTATCGATCTCCGCGAACGCTCGTCGACCGGTCGACGCCAGCGTTCCGGGCTCGCACTGACCGATCGCGTCCCGCTCTGCCTCTCCTTCTCGTTTGGGCACTCCAAACGCACGCACCCACGGCGGATTCGGAATCTATCTCTCTGCTTTGTAGGTAGAATAATTAATCTACTACCAAAAACTCTAATAAAGGCCTCAACTTCCTCACATATTCCACTTTCTCACTCTGACGCTCCGAAATAGGGTGTAAATGCGGTTGGAAAATTGAGAATGCTGTCGATACCGCTCGAAGCGTGTGTTGAATGGCGAACTCAACGAACAAATACTGATTTCCCCTTCTGCCGTGATCCCCGTTCCGTCGAGCCGGCCAGGTACCACCGTCTCCGGCGCTCGCGGTGATCACCCCGCTCAGCGGTCGAACAGCCACAGCGCCGCCGTGAGTCCGGTCGCGCCGATCAGCGCCGCTGCCAGCAGCCCGAACGCGACCCGAAAGTCCGCCACGTCCGAGAGCCAGCCGACGATCGCCGGGGCGACCGCGCCGGCTCCCATCAGCAGCGTCCGGACGACGCCGAGGCTCCCGCCGGCCACGTCCTCGGGGACGACGGCCATCAGATACGCACCCCGGACCGGCCGATATCCGTGCGCTCCCAGGCCGAGCGCGACGACGGCTCCGCCCAGCGCGAGCGGTCCGCCGGTCGGCGCGAGCGCCAGGATCGCGAGCAGTCCCGCGGTGGCGACGGCGAGTGTCACCACCAGGACGGGGGCGGTCCCGATCCGGTCGCTCACCTCGCCGGTGACCAGCTGGACGAGGCTGACGACGAACAGAGCCGAGAACAGGAGGTTCGCGGTCGCGGCCGACAGCGCGGTCTCGCTGGCGAGATACAGCGGGAGGAAGGCGACCGCACCGTTGTAGGCGAAGGAAAAGCAGATCGTCACGAGCACGAAGCCGGTGAACTGCCACTCGCGAAACATCGTGAGGTAGCTGCCCGGCGCGGCGGCCGCGTCGCCACGGCCACTGTCGCCCGCCGAGTCACCCGACGACGCGAGCCGGCGCGGGACGCGCCTGCCGAACGCGACGGCCAGCCCCACCGTCGCCAGCCCGCCCGCGAGAAACACCGTCCGCCAGCCGGCACCGCCGACCGCGCCGAGGCCGGTGACGGCGACGACGGCCGCCGGTGCCGCGACGCCGCCGAAGGTCCCGAAGGTGTCGAACACCCCCAGCGCCCGTCCGGTCCGCGAGGGATAGATCCCGGAGAGCAGGCGCACGCCGACGGTCTTGTACGCGCCCGTCCCGGCCCCCATCAGGAGCATCGCCGCGACGAGCACCCACAGCGGCGAGTCGACGACGAGCACCAGCGCACCGACCGCCGCGACGCCCGCCCCGGCGGCGAGCACCCGCACCGACCCCAGTCTGTCGGCCAGCGCGCCGGAGGGAAACTGCATCGCCGCGTAGACGAGCATAAAGCCCGTAAAGGCCGTCCCCAGCACGGTCCGGGAAACGTCGTAGCTCTCGCCCAGCGTGCCAAAGAGCGGCGGGAAGGCATAGCGCAGGAACTTCCCTACGAACCACAGCGACGCAGTCAGCACCAGCGCGTCGAAGCGAGCCAGCCCTCGGAGGCGCGCGGCGAGTGTCACGATACGGGCAGTGGCCCGCTCTGACGGAAAACGGCGTCGGCTTCCGCCCGCGAGAGCCGGCGGTCATCGGCCATCAACAACGTCGCTCGAAGCGGGTCTGTGATCTCGAATCGAACGCCTCGACGAACTCGCGGAGGGGCTGTCAGTCGTCGTCGGCGGCCGGCTGGGCCACGTCGCGGTCCGCACGCGGCCCCTCCAGATCGACCTTCGGCAGGAGGTCCCGAAGGTACTGGCCCGTGTAGGAGTCGTCGTTTCGGGCCACGTCCTCGGGCGTCCCCTCGGCGACGATCCGGCCGCCGTGCTCGCCGCCCTCCGGGCCGAGGTCGACGATGTGGTCGGCGTTTTTCACCAGATCGAGTTCGTGCTCGATGACGACGACGGTGTTGCCCTCGTCGGTCAGGCGGTGGAGCACGTCGATCAGCTTGCGCTCGTCTTCGGGGTGGAGCCCGGTCGTGGGCTCGTCCAGCAGGTACAGCGTCTCGCCGGAGTCTTTCTTCCCCAGTTCCTCGGCGAGCTTGATCCGCTGGGCCTCTCCGCCGGAGAGCGTCGTCGAGGGCTGGCCCAGCCGCATGTAGTCCAGCCCCACGTCTTTCAGGAGCTTCAGGCGGCGGCGGATACCGGTGTGGCCCTCGAAGAAGTCGTAGGCCTCTGCGACGCTCATGTCCAGCACGTCGGAGATGGTGGCGTCCTTGTACGTGACATCCAGCGTCTCGTCGTTGTACCGCGCCCCGTCGCACTCCTCGCAGGGGACGTACACGTCAGAGAGGAAGTTCATCTCGATTTTGACGTTGCCCTGGCCGCCACAGGCCTCACAGCGACCGCCCTTGACGTTGAACGAGAAGCGCCCCTTCTCGTAGCCGCGCTGCTTCGAGAGGTTCGTCTCGGCGAACAGCTCGCGGATGTGATCGAAGACGTTCGTGTAGGTCGCCGGGTTCGAGCGCGGCGTGCGACCGATTGGCGACTGGTCGATGAGGCGGACGGTCTCGATCTCGTCGATCCCCTCGATGCCGTCGTGCTCGCCGGGGTTCACGTCGGTGTCGTTCATCCGCCGGACGAGACCCTTGTACAGCACGTCGTGCATCAGCGTCGACTTGCCCGACCCAGAGACGCCCGTGATCGCGGTGAAGTTCCCGATCGGCAGGTCCACGTCCAGATCTGCGAGGTTGTGCTGGCGGGCTCCCTCGACCGTGAGCGCGCCGTCCGAATCACGTCGGGAGTCGGGCACGGGAATCTGGCGCTCGCCCGAGAGGTACTCGCCGGTGACGCTGTCCTCGCAGGCGATCACGTCTTCCTGGTCGCCGTTGACGACGACTTCCCCGCCCCGTTTGCCCGGACCGGGCCCCATGTCGATGATGGTGTCGGCTCGGCGCATCGTCTCCTCGTCGTGTTCGACCACGAGGAGCGTGTTTCCGAGGTCGCGCAGCTCAGCCAGCGTGTTCAGCAGGCGGTCGTTGTCCCGCTGGTGGAGCCCGATCGAGGGCTCGTCGAGCACGTACAACACGCCGACCAGTCCGGAGCCGATCTGGGTCGCCAGCCGGATGCGCTGGCTCTCGCCGCCGGACAGCGTCGACGCCTCCCGGTCGAGGGTGAGATACTCCAGCCCGACCTCCTCCATGAACCCGAGGCGGGCGCGGATCTCCTTGAGGATCTCCTCGGCGATCTTCGTGTCGCGTTCGTCAAGCGACGCTTCCAGCCCCTCGAAGTGTTCCAGTGCGTCGCCGATCGACATCCGGTTGACCTCGGTGATCGACGTACCGTCGGAGGAAACCTCCGACGACGGTCCGCTCGCATCGCTCGCGGAACTCCCGTCGACGAGGACGTGACGGGACTCCGCTTTCAGGCGGGTGCCCTCACACTCGGGACAGGTGGTGACGGCCATGAACTCCTCGATGTGTTCCCGTGCCCGGTCGCTGTCGGTCTCGACGTGGCGACGTTCCAGGTTCGGGACGACGCCCTCGAAGCGCTCGGTCTTCTCGCGGGTGCCGTTCTTGGTCTGCCACTCGAAGTGGACGAGGTCGTCCGTGCCATAGAGGAACTGGCGCTGGATCGACTCGTCCAGCTCCTCGAAGGGCGTCTCCAGCGAGACGCCGAAGTGGTCCGCGACGTTGTCCAGCTGTCGCGAGTAGTAGGTGCGGTCGTAGCTCCAGGGTTCGAAGACGTGCTTGAGGGGCTTCGAACGGTCCTGGATGACGAGCTCCTCGCTGACCTCCTTGGTCTCGCCGAGCCCCTCACACTCCGGACAGGCCCCGTGAGGGCTGTTGAACGAGAACGAGCGGGTCTCGATCTCGGAGATGTCGATCCCGCAGTGGGTACACGCCAGGTCCTCCGAGAACTCGACGACGAGCCGCTCGCGGTCGCTGTGGTCGTCGCTGTCGCCGGTCCCCGCGAGATCGCCCGTCGAGCGCGCCGTCGCCCCGCCGAGGGACACGCCTTCCGGCGGGTCCGGGAGGATCACCTTCGTGATGCCCGCCCCTTCTTCGAGGGCCGTCTCGACGGAGTCGGTGATCCGCGAGCGGGCGTCCGCGCTGACGCTCACGCGGTCGACGATCACGTCGATCGTGTGGTCGTAGTTCTCGTCGAGTTCGGGGTCGTCGATCGTCAGGTCGTACGGTTCGCCGTCGACCTCGACGCGGGCGTACCCCTCGCTCACCAGCTCCTCGAACAGCTCCTCGAAGGCCCCCTTCTGGTCGCGTACGACCGGTGCGGCGATCTTCGCGCGGGTCCCCTCGGGCAGGGCCAGCATCCGACGGACCATGTTCTGGGCGGACTGCTCGCCGACCTCGCGGCCACACTCCGGACAGTGTGGCGTCCCGATTCGGGCGTACAGCAGGCGCAGGTAGTCGTGGAGTTCCGTGACGGTCCCGACCGTCGAGCGGGGGTTGTTGGCGGCGTTCTTCTGGTCGATCGAGATCGCCGGGCTCAGCCCCTCGACGGTCTCGACCTGTGGCTTGTCCATCTGGCCCAGGAAGTTCCTGGCGTAGGCCGACAGCGACTCGATGTAGCGGCGCTGTCCCTCGGCGTACACCGTCTCGAAGGCCAGCGAGGACTTGCCCGATCCCGACAGCCCCGTCACGACCGTCAACTCCTCTCGCGGGATCTCAACATCGATGTCCTTGAGGTTGTGTTCCTCCGCACCGCGGACCTCGATGTACTCTCGTGTCATCTACGGCCCCCTGAGGACTGCCGGCGTGAAACGCTGTCGGTCCGTGGGTGGCGCTCGTTCCCTCTGTCAGAACTGGTCACAAAATTAAAGGGGAGATCACACGAGGGTCCGGACATGAGTGCCGTCTCGAAGTACGACATCGAGGGGCTCGACCTGACAGACAGCAGCTACACGGTCGAGCAGTCACTCGTCCGCAGCAAGTACAAGGCGATGGACGCCGCCGGCAACGTCGTCGTCCGCGGCAAGCAGAAGATGCTCAAGATGAAAGAGGAGTTCCCCTTCACCGACGGGGACGGCAACGAGGCCTTCACGGTCAAAGCCGGCGGCATCATCGACGTGGCCGGCAACTACGTGCTCTCGGACGCCCAGACCGGCGAGGACCTCGTGGTCCTCGACAACGACTACTCGGTCATGCAGGACACCTGGACGCTCCGCGACGCGGGCGACGAGCGCGCCATCGCGAAGATCGACTCTCGGGGCGCTGCGGTCACGCTCGCCCGCAACCTCCTCCCGTTCGGTGGCATCATCCCCCACAAGTACGAGATCACCGACGTCGACGGCAACCACGTCGGCTCTATCGACGGCCAGCTCTCGCTGCGGGACCGCTACGAGATCACCATCGACGACGCGAGCAACGTCCCCAAGGAGGCCGTCATCGCCGCCGCGATGGTCATCGACGCGATTCAGGGGAACTAGCGCAAAGCTTCTCCGTCCACGCTCCTCAGTGGGCGTATGCGTCGCCGCCCCCTCCTTCGAACACTCGGCAGCGGTCTCGCGCTCGGGAGCGCCGGCCTCGCGAGCGGGCACCCGACTGCCACCAGCGACGGGACGCCGCCCGCCGAGACGCCGGACAGCCAGCCCCTCGGGACGGTCTCGATCGAGAACGTCCGCGAGATGGTCCTGAATCTCGACGGGACGGTCGCCTACGTCGCCACCGTCGACGGCTTCGCGGTCGTCGACGTGAGCGATCCGACCGAGATGCGGGTGCTGGCTCGCGAGCGGCTCCTGGCCGACCACGCCGACGGGCCGCTGTCTGGGATCTGGGACCTGCACTGTGACGGCGACCGACTGCTCGTGGCCGGCCCGGCAAACGGTGGGCGCGACTCGGTCCGTGGCTTTGGCTACGTCGACGTGTCCGATCCCGCCGATCCCGAACTCCTCGCCGAACACGAGGTCGACTTCTACACCCACAACTGCGTGCTCGCGGACGGCGTCGGCTACTTCACCGGCGGCGGTCTGGACGGCTCGCCCCTGGTCGTCGCCGATCCCGAGAGTGGCACGGAACTGGCCCGCTGGAGCGTCGTCGACGTCGACGACCGCTGGGCCGAGCTGCCCTTCGGCATGGTGAACCTCCACGACGTGTGGGTCCACGACGACCGCGCGTATCTGGCCTACTGGGACGCCGGCACCTGGTGTCTCGACGTGTCCGACCCCGGCGAGCCGACGCTCGTTTCGCGGGTGCGCGGTCGACCACTCGACGATCTCCTCGACGTTACCAACAGGCGACGCGAGCGCACGGAGCCGCCGGGCAACGACCACTTCGTCACCGTCAACGAGACCGGCGATCTGCTGGGGATCGGGACCGAATCGTGGGCGGCGGCCTCGGGCTCGACCGGCCCGGGCGGGATCGCCTTCTACGACGTGACCGACCCCGCCGAACCGACGCGACTCGGGGCGATCGACCCGCCGCCGACGCCCGATCCCACCCGCGGCGGCGTCTGGACGACCGCCCACAACTTCGAGCTCGTCGACGGGCGCTGTTACGCCGCCTGGTACCAGGGCGGGGTCACCGTCCACGACGTGACCGACGCGACGGATCCCGTCGAGCGGTTCCACTGGCGCGACGCCGGCCGCGGGAAGTTCTGGACCGCACAGCTTGCCGCGCCGGGCGAGTTCTTCCTGGGAGCCAGCATCGGCGCGTTCGGTGTCAACACCGCCGCCGACTCGCCCCTGGAGTCGGCGCTGTTCGCGTTTCCGGACCAGCGGCCGGCCGACGGCGCGCCGACGACCGACGGCACCCGGTCGGGACGGGCGTCGACGCCCACCAGCGAGACGGGAGCCGGCGCTGGTGTCGGCGCGGGTCTGCTCGGACTGCTCGGTGCCGGCGCGTGGTGTCGACGGCGTTCGGAGTGATCACTCAAGGCCGTGTTTGACGGCCTTCGCGACGCTGCGGGCCTTCTCGGCCAGCCCCTCTGAGACGTGGCCCGCCTCGACTGCCGCGTCGAGTTCGTCGTCGTCGACCCGCTCGACGCGGCCGTCCGCGTGCTTGACCACGTCTACGTGGAGGTCGACGTAGCGGACCGCGTCGGGGAACACCTCGACGGGGGTACAGACGTTGACGTAGGTACCGCGCTTGGTCCCGTCCGCGCCCTCGTAGACCGTCGGATACCACCAGCGGCCCTCTTTGACTTTCGTCGTCGCCACGTCGCCGGCCTGACGGTCGACGCCGAGCGCGTCGTAGGTGCCTCCCGGCGACATCTCCCGTTCGACGGCCACCGTGCCGTCGGGCTCGACGGACTGGACCGCCGCGTCGCCCAGCGTGTACATCCGACCGTCGGGCTTGCCGTGGTCGAGGCAGACCGTGTCGCCGGCCGCGGGGCCGAACTGGCTCGCGACCGCAGTGAAGGGAACGTCCTGCTCGCCGGTCCGGAAGCCGTCGGCGACTGCCTCGGCCAGATCGACGCCGGCCGAGGCGCTCCGCGAGCCCGCCTTGATCCGGTGGTGGCCCGGCATCGTCGCTGTCACGGCCTCCCGCTGGTCGTCCAGCGCGAAGCGACTCTCGCGGCCGAACCAGACCCACGCCGTCGACTCGGGGGCCGCGTAGCGGTCCGGCGGGTCGTCACCCGGCGCGTCGGCGAGGGCGTCGTCCAGCGCCGCCGCGCGGTCGTTGGCCCGTTCGAGCGCATCGCCCAGTGCGTCGAGACTGGCGTCGTCGCTGTGGCGGTGCCAGGAGCTCCCCCAGCCGTCGATCGGGTCGGCCGGGAGGATGTCGGCGAGTTCCGGGCCGGTGTGCTCGATCGTCTCGCCGCGGACGAGCGTCACCAGCGAGCCGTGGGCCCGGATCGTCGTGTCCAGTGTCGGCCGGTCGTCGCTCCAGGGCGGGCTCGGTTCGTCGACCTGGACGCGGAGCCGATCGCCGTCCTCGATCCGCCGGTCGGTCGCGCCGTAGGGCAGGTACCCCTCGCCGTCTCCCAGGTCGACGATCGCGCCACCACCGAGCGTCTCGGTCACTGCACCGTCGTAGACTGCGCCACGGGGAGTCGGATCTGGCCAGACGAAGGCATCTCGCCCGACTGCCCCGAGTTCTTCGCAGACCGCCTCGACGGCGTCGGGCTCGCCGGTCACGCGAACGCCCTGCCGGTCGTCGGTCGTCTCGACTGTCACCGTCGCCGGCTCGTGAGTGAACTCGGCGTCGAACCGGTCGACGATCGGCGGCGAGGGCTGGACGACGCCGGGTTCGTCCCGGAACAACTCGGTCAGCGCGGTCGTGTAGATCCCCCTGATCCGGACGGTCATAGCGCGTCGTCGTCGTGAGCGAAGCGCACGCGGCCGTCGACGGTGGGACCGAGCGTCAGTTCGACCACGTCCTCGCCCAGGACGCGCCCGCCCTCGACCGGCACGCCCCACGAGTCAAAGCGGAGGTAGCCCCGGATGTCGTCGGCGTGGGTGAAGAGGTCCAGATAGTCGACGGCGTGTTCCTGTACGTCGCTGGCGCTGTGTGCCAGCTCCATGTCGGAGTAGACGGTTTCGCGATCGGCGAAAAAGCCCTCTAGCGTCGCGGCGGCCTCGTCGGTGGCCGCGACGACGGCCTCCGAGGCGGCGGCGATCTCGTCGGTCGAGAGGCCGGCCTCGGCCAGTGCCTGCTGCTCGCGCTGGCTGAAGTGCATGGACGGCCGTTGCGACGGAGCGATGAAAAGCCCGCCGTTACACCGCGCCCAGCATGAACAGCGCGTTGAGCATGAGGATCAACACGCCAAAGAGGACGCCGAATGCCACGACCGACCGGGGATCCATTCGGATCGTGTTGCTGTCTTCCGCGTCGAAGTACCGAACGAGTCCGGCACTGGACATCAGTCCGCCGCTGTCGCTGCTGCTCATACAGAGGCGTCGTCGGTCCCGCCGAGTAAGCCTTTCCCTTTCGTCCCCCGCCACGGGCAGGATCCGTCGTGGTGACAATCCTTATTTGGGCCCACCGGCTACCTCCAACGAGTACCGATGACAGTCACGCTCAAGGACTTCTACGCAGACTGGTGTGGTCCGTGCAAGACGCAGGATCCGATCCTCGAAGAACTGGAAGCCGACTGGGGCGACGTGAGCTTCGAGAAGATCAACGTGGACGAAGAGCAGGACGTGGCCAACGAGTACCAGGTCCGCTCGCTGCCGACGCTGATCGTCGAGAACGACGACGGCATCGTCGAACGGTTCGTCGGCGTCACCCAGCGCGAAGATCTCGAAGACGCCCTCCAGCAGGCTTCGGCGTAGTCTCCCCGTTCTCACCGTTCACGTACACGACCGCGAAAACGAGTCAGTCAGAGACGGCCGCGTCGGCCTGTTCGGCACCGGAGTCGGTGATCTCGTAGAGGTTCTGTCTCGCGTCCGCGAAGTAGACGTCTTCCTCGATGACGCCGACCTCGTCGAGGCGTTCGAGCGCGTAGCGGACGGTCCGCGCCGAGAGCATCGACTCCTCGACGATCCCCTTCTGGGTGAGTGGACCGTCGTACTCCAGAACCTTGTACACGAGCTTCGCGCTCGGTGGAAGGTCCGCGATGGCCTCCCCGTCGGTTTCGGTCATCACCTGTCACGAGTGGCGCGGGCTCCATAAAGATTGAGGAGTTGCGCCGAGCAACGAACTGTGCCGCCCGTACTGCACCGTATCGCGGGCGTTCTGGGTGGGGGTTCGACTCGCGACCGCGCTCGACGCCGACCCGTGGCTGGGACTCGTGACCGTGCCATCGAGCGTGCCCGAACCGGGCGGCTTTTGGTCCCCGACGGCGGACCATGGCGTATGGCAACGGACACGGTCGAGGGCATGAGTTCGCACTTGCGCGGACTCACTGTCACGACACTGGCGGCCCTCTCTGGGTTAGCCGCCGGTGTCGCGGCCAACGAGATAGCGGCCGGCGCGGGTGATCGACTCGCGGTCGCCGTGCTGATCGCAGCGATCGTCGTTCAGTTCCCGATCTTGAGTGTACTGGGCGTCGACATCGACGACTTCTCCGCGAAGGACTACCTGTTCGTCGGGTTCATGACGTTCTCGCTCTGGTTCGTCTCGTGGGGAATCCTCATGACAACGGCGGCACTCTAACATGGCCGACGACAGTATCGCGGTCGTCGACCTCGACCGATGTCAGCCCGACCGCTGTAACTACGAGTGTATGAACTTCTGCCCGCCCAACCGGACGGGCAAGGAGTGCATCGTCAAGCGCGGCGACGCGTACGACGAGGACGACAACTACGCCGGCAGCGACGACCAGGTGTGGATCTCAGAGGAGATCTGTCTGGGCGAGTCCTGCGGGATCTGCGTCGAGAAGTGTCCCTTCGACGCCATCGAGATTATCAACCTCCCACAGGAACTCGGCGACGAGCCGGTCCACCGCTACGGCGAGAACTCCTTCGCGCTGTACGGACTGCCAGCTCCCCAGGAGGGCCGGGTCACCGGGATCCTCGGCCCGAACGGGATCGGGAAGACGACGGCCGTCCACATCCTCGCCGACGAGATGACGCCGAACCTCGGTCGGTTCGACGAGGAGCCGGCCTGGGAGGCAGTCATCGACGAGTATCGGGGCACCGAACTGCAGGACTACCTCGAAGACCTGCGCGAGGGCGACATGACCGTCGCACGCAAGCCCCAGTACGTCGACCAGATCCCCGACCAGTTCGACGGGACGGCCAGCGAGTTGCTCGAACGAACGGACGAACGCGGTGCGCTGGACGACCTGATCGAGCGGACGGGGATCGGTCCGGTCGTCGACAACCACATCGACGACCTCTCTGGCGGAGAGCTCCAGCGGGTCGCGCTGGTCGCGACGCTCGCTCGCGACGCGGACTTCTACTTCCTCGACGAGATCACGCCGTACCTGGACATCGGACAGCGGATGACCGCCGCCCAGCTGATCCAGGAACTGGCCGAGGACGAGGACCGCTCGATGCTGGTCGTCGAGCACGATCTGGCGATCCTGGACCTGCTGGCCGACGCGCTGCACGTCGCCTACGGTGAGCCCGGCGCGTACGGTATCATCACCAGCCCGAAATCGACGAAAAACGGCATCAACGAGTACCTCTCTGGCTATCTCGACAACGAGAACATGCGCTTTCGCCAGCAGGAGATCGAGTTCGAGGAACACGCCCCGCGCTCGGTCTCGACGGGCGACGTGGTCGCCGAGTACCCCGACCTCACGAAGTCCTACGGCGACGGCGAGTTCTCGCTGGACGTCGAGGCCGGCCAGATCCGCGAGAGCGAGGTGCTGGGCGTCGTCGGCCCGAACGGGATCGGGAAGTCGACGTTCGCGAAGCTGCTGGCCGGGCGGCTCGAACCCGACGCGGGAACCGTCGACGCCGACCTCGACATCGCGTACAAGCCCCAGTACATCGAGATCGACCAGCCGATGCGGGTCGACGCCTTCCTCTCCTCGATCACGGACGACTTCGGCTCGTCGTACTGGAACACCGAGATCGCCCAGCCCCTCCAGCTCGACGCGGTGATGGAACAGCAACTCACCGATCTCTCTGGCGGTGAGCGCCAGCGGGTCGCCATCGCGGCGTGTCTCTCGGAGGACGCCGACCTCTACCTGCTGGACGAGCCCTCGGCCCACCTCGACGTGGAACAGCGGGTGATGGCGACGAGCGCCATCCGACGGTACGCGGAGAACCACGACGCGACGGCGATGGTCATCGACCACGACATCTACATGATCGATCTCCTCTCGGATCGACTGCTGGTCTTCGACGGCGAGCCGGCAAAGCAGGGCCACGCCAGCCCGCCCGTCGAGATGCGCGAGGGGATGAACCAGTTCCTCTCGAACCTCGACGTGACCTTCCGCCGGGACGAACGAACCTCCCGGCCCCGGATCAACAAACCGGGATCGCAGCTGGACCGCCAGCAGAAACGCGACGGCGAGTACTACTACGCGCCGTAGGAGATCCCGAACGCAGTGAGGGATCTCCGAACAACCGAACGGGGAGCGTAGCGACACGCGAGGTAGGGTGATCGCGACCAGCGGGAGCGATCACCTCGTGAGCGAACGGGTCCGGAGAGCGGTCACTACGACACGGGATCGGGTTCTCCGACCTCTGCTCCGTCGACGGCGTCGTCGAGCCCGTCCTCGATGTCGACGCCGCCGCCGTCGTCCGGGAGTTCGCGGTCGCTGCGCTTGGCCGCCCGGTCCTGTGACTCGGTCACGGCGTCGTCACCGGTGACCGACACGAAGATGTCTCCGAGTTCGTCGATGCGGGCGGACTCCTGTGTCTTGCTCATACATCGTGCCATAAGTTAACACACACAATAACGGCGATACCTAACTGAGTTGGTAGCATCGCATCTCGTCGTTTTCAGCGGCTGTTCGGAGACGAGGGTCAGCGACGAGACCGCACCGCAGAGAGCGACTACGTCACCTGTGTCGCACAGGAGCCACACAGCGACTGCTCTTTGACGTCGACCTCGCGGACCGTGGGGGAGAACTTCATCACGCAGCGTTCGTTGTCACAGTGTTCCAGGCCCAGCGTGTGGCCGATCTCGTGGACGACCTCCTTCCGGACCCGGTCGCCGAAGATGTCGCTCGCCGACCGATTCGAGAAGCCGCCGTCAGAGGAGGTCTGGAGCCGGTGTGTCGAGATGACGCTCCCGCTGCCGCTGAGGTAGGCCAGGCCGAAGACGTAGTTGCGCCGCCGGTAGTACAGGTCCTGTGGCGTGATCGCGATGTTCTTCTCGCCGCTCCCGGTCCGCTGGGCGAGATCGATGAACTCCTCGGCCCGGTACTGGTCCCGGTCGGCGTCGTACGCACCGGTGGGGATCGGCTGGGGTTCGTGCATCGAGACCTCGCAGTCGTAGACGGTCCGCAGTCCCTTGGAGGCCTCGCGCTTGACCCGTGCCGAGACGTCTCCCACCGGCACGACGTCAACGTGCATGCGAAGCCATATGTGCCGATGTGACATAAACATCCCGCCATGAACGACCCACGCAGCGCTCTCGTCGATCGATTTGTCGACTTCGAGCGCGTCGTCGAGGTCGGCGTCGGCCGACGGCCCGACGTGGCACGACGACTCGCTCGGCGGGGCGTCGACGTGACCGTCACGGACGTGGTTCGGCGGGACGTGCCGCGGGCGCTCGCCTTCGTCCTGGACGACGTGACCGATCCAGCACCCAGCGTCTACGCCGACGCCGAGGCCGTCTACGCGCTGAACTGCCCGCCCGAACTGCACCGTCCGCTGCGCGCCGTCGCCCGCGAGCACGGCGCAGTCTGCTATTTCACGACGCTGGGCGGCGACCAGCCCGCCGTCGCGGTCGACCGCGAGCAACTGCCCGGCGGCGAGACGCTGTACCGCGTCCGCGAGGACGGTCCGAAAGGCAAATGAAATAGTCGCCCACCGCGTTCCGGGCGGTATGCACGTGGATGCGGTCGTCCTGGACATCGACGGCGTGCTCGTCGACGTGGCCGACTCCTACCGACGGGCCATCGTCGAGTCCATCGAGCGGCTGTACGGCGAGACGATCGACCGGTCGGCGATCCAGTCGTTCAAGGACGCTGGCGGGTTCAACAACGACTGGGAGCTGACTCACGCCGGGGCGCTGTACGTGCTCGCGAGCCGCGAGGGACTCGACCAGACGGTCGAGGCGTTCACCGACGGGATCGCCCAGCGGGGCGGTGGCCGGGACGCCGCCGAGGCGATCGTCCGGGAGGCGCTGACGCCGAACGCCCGCGAGGACGTCTTCGACGCCTGGGACCCCGACCAGCTCCGGGACGTGTTCCAGATGCTCTATCTGGGCGCGGAGCTGTACCGCGAGATCGAGGGCCGCGAGCCCCGCATCGCCGAGCCGGGGTTCGTCAACGACGAGCCGGTCGTCGTCGATCCGGAGACGATCGCGGCCCTGCAGGCCGACTACGACGTGGGCGTCGTCACCGGCCGTCCCGCCCCGGAGGCCGACATCGCGCTGGAACGAGCCGGTCTCGACGTGGCCGACGAGCACCGCTTCACCATGGACGACTGGGAGGCCGGCAAGCCCGACCCTCACGCGCTGGTGACGCTGGCCGAGCGGTTCGACGCCGGCCGGATCGCCTTCGCCGGGGACACGCTCGACGACGTGCGAACGGCCGTCAACGCCAACGAGTCCGACAGTCGCGTGTACGACGGTATCGGCGTCCTCACCGGGGGACTCACGGGCGAGACGGGACGACAGAAGTTCAGCCGTGCCGGCGCGGCCGCCGTCGTCGAGAGCGTCGACGACCTCCCGGAGCTGCTCTCGCCGCGGTCGACGGACCGTTAGGGTCGCTCTTTTTGCCGGTTCGGGACCGATCGAACGGTATGGATCGAACGGATCTGCTGTGGTTCGTCGGCCTCACCGTGACCCTCGCAGTGTTCGGGCTCGTACTCGGTGTCCTCGTCGTCCCCCCAGACCCCGCCTCGCAGCTGTTCGTCGGCGTCCAGTGGGTCGTGCTGTCGCTCGTCCTCGCGTACCTGATCGTGCTCCGGGGCGAGCCGGGACCGCCGCTGCTTGGCGACGACTGACACTCCCGGCTGGTCTGCGTCGCGACCGGCCACTCCGGGCAGGCGAGCCTCTCCACGGCTTTTCAGCCGACACACGAGTGCCAGACATCGGCAAGTAGCGGGAGTGTGACAACACTTATTCGGTGTTCGCTCCACCCCTTCGGTATGGAAATCGCCCTACTCGGCGGCACCGGCGACATCGGCGAGGGACTGGCACTGCGGTGGGCCGCGGACTCCGCCCACGACGTGCTCGTCGGCTCGCGCGATCCGGAGCGCGCAGCAGCGAAAGCGACGGAGTACGCGACGGCACTCGACGACCGCGGCCGTGACGCGAGCGTCGAGGGGCTGGGCAACGTCGAGGCCGCCCGGCGCGCGGACGTGATCGTCACCGCCGTCCCCGCCTACCACCTCACCGACACCGTCGAGTCCATCGCCGACGAACTCTCGCCTGACGACGTGCTCGTCTCTCCCGCGGTCGGTATGAAACGCGACGAGGACGGCTTTCACTACAACCGGCCCGGCGTCGGCAGCGTCACGCAGCTGGCGGCCAACGCCGCCCCCGACGACGTCCCCGTCGTCGGCGCGTTCCACAACCTCGCGGCCGGCCGGCTCGCCGACCTCGACGCCGACCTCGACTGGGACACCGTCGTCGTCGGCGACGAGATCGACGCCAAGGACACCGTGATCGAGTTGGCCGAGTCGATCGAGGGACTGCGCGCGCTCGACGGCGGCCCGCTGGCCAACGCCGCGGAGATCGAGGGACTGACGCCGCTGTTGATCAACGTCGCCCGACACAACGACGGCCTCCACGACCTCGGCGTCCGATTCCAGTAGTCGTCGGAGCCACTGCAAGTCGACGCACGCTCGATCCGACGACGGCCGTGCGATCGGTGTGTGATACGGTTTATTGTAGTTGCTTACCGGTGATCGTCTACTCCGTGGCGACGATCACCGGTAAATCGCTACAATAATCCGTATGAGTCGCTTCGATTGTCACTGTCGCACTCGCCGGGACCATCACTCCGAGACTCGCCGGACCGCAGTCAGCCGACACGCGTCGGGCTCGGCCAGGCCGGCCCGCCCGGTGACCACCTCGGGCCGGTCACAGAGCCTCCGGAACCGCTCGCCGTCGGCCAGGGTAAAGTCGACGCCGAAGGCGAGGTAGCCAAAGCAGAGCCGCTGGCCGTCCGCGGTCTCGTCGACGCTGGCCCGCTCGACGAGCGCCGGCAGTGCCGTTCGATCGCCGGTCACACGGTCGACGGCGGCGACCCCAGCGCCGCCGAGGTCGGCGTACACCTGCGACGAATCCGTTCGCAGCAGCATCGGCTCGCTCGCCCACGTCAGCAGGTCGGTCGCGAACTCCCGTGCGAGCGCGTCGGTCTCGACGGGGACGACGGTGTCACACGCTCGGCCGAGCCGCTCGATCCCCCGGTCCGTCGCCCCGGTGACGACACCGACACAGGTCGCGTCGTCCGGACACGCCCGTCCGACTTCGGCGATCTGTCGCCGTGCGTCGGGACTGTCGACAGCTCCGGTCACGACGACGACATCGAACGCCGCGAGCACCGCCGCCGGCTCGTCCGCACCGCTATCGATGGTGAGCAGTCGGGGGTCCGGTCCCCGGTCCGGCGTCGCCGCCTCGCCCGTCCGCTCTTCGAGCCCGTCGCGGACCAGCGCACGCCCGGCACGTCCACAGCCGACGTACGCGGTTTCGATCCCGAACGTCATCTCTGTCCCGTCTCCGCCCGTCTAGGAGGGAACGACGGTGATCGTCTTGCCGCGGTCGATGGCCTGCTCTAGCTCCTCGGCGATGGCAGAGCCACGCGAGACCTGGATCTCGCCGCCCCGCGAGACCGTCGCGGTAAAGAGGTACTCGCCGTCGGCCTGCACTTCCACGGTGTCGCCCTGATGACCGTCCATCGGGATCTGGACGTGTCGGGAAGTGATCTCCGGGGTGACGATCTGGCCCGGATCGTTCGCGCCGCCGCCGGCAGTGCTCGACGCCGAGGAGCCGCTCGGCTTCTCGGCCAGCGTGCGCACGTCGATGTCGATGCCCAGGCGGTTCTCCACGTCCGTGATGCGCCCGCCGCCCTTGCCGATGACCTGCGAGATGTCGCTCTCTTCGACCCAGACGACGGCGGTGTCGGGGCTCTTCAGCTCCACTTCGACGTGGCCGTGTGCGATCGAGCGGATCTCCCGTTCGATCTCCTGTTTCGCGATGCGGTCGACGCCGGAGTCGGAGCCGGGGCCACCGCCGTCCCCGTCGTCCAGTGGCACCGTGACGACCTGGCGGTTGAACGTGTATATCTCGTACTTGGGTTCGCCGGTCTCGAAGTCCCGGATGAGGATGACCGGGCGAGCCAGATCCTCCTCCATCAGGCCGTCGGGGACCTTGACCTCCGTCGTCACGTCGTAGACGGTGTGGACCTCGCCGGCCTCGATGTAGATGACGGTGTCGACGATCTGCGGGATCAGCCCGAGTTCGACACGGCCGATCAGCCGTTGCAGGGCGTCGATGGCCCGCGTCGCGTGGACGACGCCGATCATCCCGACGCCGGCCAGTCGCATGTCGGCAAAGACCTCGAAGTCGTCGGTCTTGCGGACCTCGTCGTAGATGGTGTAGTCCGGCCGGACCATCAACAGCGAGTCGGCGGTCTTCTCCATGGAGCCGCCCAGCTCGGTGTACTGGGTGATCTCGTCGCCGACCTGGAGGTCGCGGGGCTTTTCCATCGTCTTGACGGCGTAGTCGGCGTCGACGAGGAACTCCCCGACGGCCTGGGCGAAAGTCGACTTCCCGGCACCGGGCGAGCCCGAGATGAGGACGCCCCGCTGGTGGTCGGTGAGCCGGTCGCGCAGCTCGTCGGCGTGCTCGTAGTCGTCCAGTTCCGTCTTGACGATCGGTCTGACGGCCGTGATCTCCAGGGCGTCCGAGAAGGGCGGACGCGCGATGGCGATCCGGAAGTCCCGGTACTGGATGATCGTCATGCCCGGCTCGGACAGCTCGACGAACCCCTCGGGACTGGCGTGGGCCGCCTCCTCGATGTCGGCGGCGTACCCGCGCAGTTCGGACTCGGTCGCGGGGTCGTCTCGGATCGGCTGGTAGGCCATGTCGCCGATCGACCCGCGCTTGGCGAAGGGCGCGACGCCGACCTTGAGGTGGACGCTCATCGTGGCCTCGTCGAAGAAGTTCTCGATGGTCAGGCGATCGACCGTCCGCTCGATCGGGTCGAGAAACTCCACTGGGATGCCCTTCGCGCTGGCGACCTCGGCCTGCACGTCGTCGCTCGTCACCAGCGTCGCCCCGCGGTCCTGTGCCACGTCCCGGATGAGCGCGTCGATCTCGCCCTCGCCGGCCTCGCGCTTCTCGACGGCGTCGGGCCGACGGCCGACGTACTCCACGTCGATGGTGCCGTCCTCGTCCAGCGAGACGAGGCGCTGGAGCTCTTCGAGCCCCTCCCAGCCGGTCTCTCGGCCGTCGTTGGCCTGTGCTTCGAGTTCGCCCACGACCGCTTCGGGGACGACCACGGTCGCGCCCGCAAAGCCCGTCCCCTCGACCTCGGAGTCGGGATCCGCGTCGGCTTCGATCCGCTCGGACACGCGGCCGTCGATGACCACGCTCGTGTCCGGTACAATATCCATATCCTGCCTTCGGGACAGGCGGTAAAAAGCCCGTCCCTCGCGGCACGACAGCGTTAGTGCCGATAGAGGTGGTAACCGACGCCCCAGACGCCGACGAGGACGGCCGTCACGAGCAGCATTCCGGCGGCCTCCTCGGAGATCGGGACGTTCGTGTACGCGGTGAGGAGCTCACCCGCGATCCGAGACACGCGTCGGAACGACGGCGCGAACGCCAGGATGTGTTCGATCAACAGTCCGCTGACGACGACGCTGACGAGATAGCCCGTCGAGTGTGACGCGCCTGACTTGGCCGGCATACGCGACGGTACCGTCACGCCGTCGTAATAGCTTGACGGGTTCGGGGCTCGGGGCGGGGTGACGCGGCGGTGCCCGACGGCCGGCGGGATCAGTCGCCGACGACGACGACCTTGACCTGATTGACGCCGCCGATGGCCCGCAGGCGGTTCGCCAGTTCGGTGATCGCAGTGCCCGCCCCCTCGACGACCAGCGTCTCCATGCAGGTGTCGTGCGAGAGGTGGATGTGCTGGACCGACGTGATCAGATCGGCCATCTCGTGTTGGATCGTCTGGAGTCGGTCGGCGATCCCGTCGACGTGGTGGTCGTGGACGACGACGACGGTGCCGTGGTGGACGGTGTCGTCGGCCGACTCCCACTCGTAGGCACCGAAGAAGTCACGCAGGGCGTCCCTGATCGCTTCCGAACGGCTGTCGTACTCCCAGTCGTCGACGATGTCGTCGAGCCGCGTGGTCATCTCCGCCGGGAGCGTGAGACTGATCCGGTCCAGATCGTCGCTCATGACCCCGGCTACGACGGGGGCGGGCAAGAGCGTGTCCAACTGCTGTCTCCGCGAGTATTACTGAGCGATAAGAAAGTATTATTTGTCCGCGCTCGGACCGGAGCGTATGCATATTCCGGACGGATTCCTCGATCTGTGGATCGCCGTCGTCTGTGCCGCCCTCGCTGGCGGGACGCTCGTCGTCGCTGCACGACGCGCCGACGGCGAGCTGACCGACACCACCGCACCGGTGCTCGGTATCGTCGCCGCCGGCCTGTTCGCCGCACAGATGCTCAACTGGCCGATTCCCGGCGGCACCAGCGCTCACTTCGTCGGCGGCGCGTTCGCCGCGATCCTGCTCGGTCCCCACCTCGGTGCGCTCTGTGTCGCCACCGTCGTGACGATCCAGGCGCTCGTGTTCGGCGACGGGGGGCTCGTCGTCCTCGGCGCGAACGTCCTGAACATGGCCGTTATCGAGGTGTACGTCGGCTACGGTCTCTACCGGCTGCTGGCCGGCCACAACGAGTTCGTGGCCGCCTTCGTCGCCGGCTGGCTGGGGATCACGGCCGGTGCCGTGGCCGCCGCGCTCCAGCTCGGTGCCTCCTCGGCGTTCGCCTACGAGCTGGTGACGACCGTCTCCATCATGGGCGTCGGGCACCTCCTCCTGGGGCTGATCGAGGGCGGCATCACCGCTGTCGTCTACCGCTACGTCGCCGACGCCCGGCCGGATCTGTTCCCGACCGCGACGACGACGGAGGTGGCCGCGTGAGCGTCGCCAGCGACGCCTGGGACCGCTCGTGGGTTCGCCGGAGTCTGCTCGCGATCGCCGCCATCGTCGCGGCCTCGCCGCTGTTCGCGTGGGCTGCCGGCCGGGTCGGCTACGCGGAACCCCTGGAGAACGCCGCAGAGCGCACGGGCGCGATGGCACACGAGGTGACATACAACCCCGGACTGCTGCCGGACTACGCGATCCCCGGCCTCGACCCGCTGGTGGGGACGTTCGTCTCGGCGGTCGTCGGGACGGCGCTGACCCTCGTCGTCGCCACGGCGATCGCACGGCTGCTCGCCGACTGATGGACGCGCTCGACCGCACCGTCGCGGCGGTCAGCGACGAGGCCCAGTCGTTTCTCGTGACGACCCGGACGCCGCGACGCGACGGCTTCATGCAGGCCGTCGACCCGGCACTGAAGCTGGTCGGCGTCCTCTCGCTCCTCGTGGTCGCGGTCGCGACCGACGACCTCGCGATCCTCTGCGGGCTGGCCGCCCTCCCGCTGGGACTGGCGATCGGCTCGCGGATCGCGCCCCTGACGCTGGGCAGACGGATCGCACCGCCGGCTCTGGCCTCGACCGCCGTCGTCGCGCCACAGGCGGTCCTCCAGCCGGGACCGACCGTCGCGGCGCTCGGCCCGCTCTCGCTCTCGGCGACGGGACTGGGCTACGTCGCGGTCTTCCTCGTCCGCGTGACGGCCTCGCTCGCACTGCTGTCCGTGCTGTTGCTGACGACCGGTTTCGGCCCGCTGGTGACGGCCCTGCGTCGCCTTCGGGTCCCGCCGCTGGCGATCACCCTCCTCGCGGTCACGTACCGGTCGCTACTGCTGTTCTTCCGGGAACTCGAACGGATGGCCCACGCTCGCCGGAGCCGCACGTTCTCGCGTGGCTCGCTCCGGAGTCGCTGGGCGCGGTCGGGCTCGTTTCTGGGCACCTTCCTCCTGCGCTCGCTCGACCGCGGCGAACGGGTCCAGCGAGCCGCCCGCGCCCGCGGTGGCACGCGCCTGCGACCGTACGACCGGTCCGGGTCGCCGGGCCGGGCCGACGCCGCGTTCGCGCTGTTGCTCGTGGCCGTCGTCGCCGTTCGGGTGATCGCCGCGTGACGGCGGACCCGGTGATCGAAGCGTCGGGTCTGGCCTACCGGTACGAGGACGGCACCACCGCCGTCGACGGCGTCGACCTGACGATCGAGGCCGGCGAACGGGTCGCGCTGCTCGGCCCCAACGGCGCGGGCAAGTCCACGCTCTTGCTCCTGCTGGGCGGGCTGTTACCGCCCGACGACGGCTCCGTTCGCTACTTCGGGACGGACCAGCCGGCCGACGCCGTCCGCGACCGCCTGGGCGTGCTCACGCAGGACCCCGGCGAGTACCTGTTCAACCCGACCGTGCGCGACGACATCGAGTACGGCCCCGCCCAGCTGGGGCTGTCGGCCGCCGAAGCCGACCGGCGGGTCGCCGAGCTGGCCGAGCGCTTCGACCTCGAACACCTCCTCGATCGCCCGCCGTTCCGACTCAGCGGCGGCGAACAGCGCCGCGCCGCCATCGCCAGCGTGCTCTCGGTCGACCCGGACGTGCTCCTCCTGGACGAACCGCTGTCGAACGTCGACGGCGACAACGAGGCCGCACTGCTCGATCTGCTGGACGAACTGTCGGCCGACGGCGTGACGATCGTCACGTCGACACCGGACACCGACCTCGTCGCGGCGGTGGCCGACCGGGTCGTCCTGCTCGGCCGCGACGGGCGCGTCGTCGCGACGGGATCGACTCGCGAGGTGTTGACCGACACCGACCGACTCCGCGAGGCCGGCCTCGCGCCTCCGACCGTCGTCGAACTGTTCGACCGGGCGGGCTTCGAGGACCTGCCGGTCCGCGTCGAGGAAGCGGTCGAACGACTGCGACGGCAGTGATACGGACGGTTGTAGGAATGTACCGGTGAGCGTCTACCCCGTGGCAACGCTTACCGGTAAGCAACTACAATTTTCCGTATGAGGGCACGCTGTCGTCGCGGCCCCGTCCAGCGCCGCCGACGCCAGCCGGCACGCTCACGTGGCTGGCGCGTCTCGGTGGCGGTATGTCTGGGATCGTCTTCTTCCGGACCGAGAACCGCGCCGAGACCGTCTCCTTCTACACCGATCGACTCGGCTTCGACGTGTGGCTCGAACAGGACGGCGGCTGTACGATTCTCGCGTACGACAACCTCCTCGTCGGCTTCTGCGACGGGACCGAGACGGAGACCGACGGGATCGTCACCGTCGTCCTCGACGACGAGGCGGCCGTCGACGACTGTCACGCCGACCTCGCCGACGTGGCCCGCGGCCCGCCGAAACCGAACGACGACTTCGGGATCTACCAGTTCTTCGCGACCGACCCGGACGGGCGGACCGTGGAGGTCCAGACGTTCCAGCACGAGACGCCGCCGGTCGGCTCCGGCGGCGACGCCCGATAGTCCGACGCAGTAGGACCCTCGTCGCAGTTCCGGCAGTATGAGGGTCTGGACCAACGCTTTTGCCCCTGTCTCCGCTTGCCGGCAGTATGGACCCAGACCTCGATCGGTTCGACTCGCGCCGTTCCACCGTCTACGCGAACCGCGGCGTCGTCTCGACGAGCCAGCCACTGGCCGCACAGGCCGGCGTCAGACTCCTCCGCGAGGGCGGTAACGCCTTCGACGCGGCCGTCGCCACGGCGGCGGCGCTGAACGTCGTCGAGCCCATGAGCACCGGTATCGGCGGGGACGCGTTCGCGCTGTATCGCACGGCCGACGGCGAGGTGGGCGCGCTCCGGAGCTGTGGCGGCGCACCCCAGCGCGCGACACGCGAGACTGTTCGGGACCGACTCGGCGACGAAGATGCCGAGATGCCCGACTTCGGCCCGCTGGCGATCACGGTCCCGGGCGCGGCGCGGGGCTGGGAGCACACCGTCGAAGCGCACGGTCGGCTCGCGCTCGGCGACGTGCTCCAGCCGGCCATCGAGTACGCGACCGAGGGGTACCCGGTCAGCGAGATCATCGCCGACGCGTGGGCCGCCTGTGCCCAGCGGTTCGTCAGCGACGCCGGCCGCGAGGCGTACCTGCCCGGCGGCGAGGCACCGGACGTGGGCCAGACCGTCACGCTGCCGGGGCTGGGCGAGACGTTCGAGACCGTCGCCCGCGAGGGGGCCGACGCCTTCTACGAGGGGGCGATCGCCGAGCGGATCGGCCAGGCCGTCCAGGCCGAGGGCGGTCTCCTCTCGGCCGACGACCTCGCGGGCTTTACCCCCGACGTGGTCGATCCCGTCTCGACGACCTACGGCGGCGCGACCGTCTACGAGCTGCCGCCGAACAACCAGGGCCTGATCGCGCTGGAGGCGCTCAACGTCGCCGCGGAGCTGGGCGCTGGCGACCACCCTGCGGGCTCGCCCGAGCGCGTCCACTACTTCGCCGAGGCGATGAAGCGGGCCTTCCACGACGGCCACCACTACATCACCGACCCCGACTTCGAGTCCGTTCCGGACCTCCACGACCCAGCGTACGCGAGCGAGCGGGCGGCGACGGTCGACGAGACCGCTGGCGAGGTCAGCGTCGGCGGGCCGGGTCTCCCCGACGAGGACAGCGACACGGTCTTGCTGACCGTCGCCGACGAGGCGGGCAACGTCGTCTCGTTCATCAACTCGCTGTACAACGGCTTCGGCAGCGGCGTCGTCGTCCCCGACACGGGGATCGTCCTCCAGAACCGCGGCGCGTCGTTCTCGCTCGATCCGGACCACCCCAACACGCTCGAACCGGGCAAGAAGCCGTTCCACACGCTGATCCCCGGCCTCGTCGAACTCGACGACGAGGACTGGGCGGCCTTCGGCGTCATGGGCGGATACATGCAACCGCAGGGCCACGTCCAGGTCCTCAGCAACCTCATCGACGACGGGATGCCCCTCCAGCGAGCCTTCGACGCGCCGCGCTGGCGCTACCTGGAGGACGGCCGCCTCGCGCTGGAGGAACGGCTGGCCGGCGAGATCGGTGCCGACCTCGCCCGACGGGAACACGACGTGGCCGTCCTCCCGCCCCGGCAGTTCGGCGGCGGCCAGATCGCGCGCCGCGAGCCCGACGGGACGCTGTCGGGCGCGACCGAACCGCGCAAGGACGGGAGCAGCGTCGGGTTCTAACAACGCTTTTCATGCTCTATCTCCGGGTGTACAGCATGCCCGAGACGAACGACAGCGGCTCGGCGACTCGATCGCAAGCGGTCGCCTCGGAACGCGTCGAGACAGTCGAACGATCTCCTCGGACACAGCGACGACACGACCGGGGTCGGGAGGCCGCCGCCAACCGTCGATGAACGACAACGACCGCTCGATCGTCGGCTTCGCGATGCTGGCCCACGCGACGGTCCACACCTACGAGCTGTCGATCCCCATCTTCGTCGTCGTCTGGCTCCAGCAGTTCTCGACGACGACGGCGCTGCTCGGGACGATCGTCGCCGTCGGCTACGCCCTCTTTGGCATCGGCGCACTTCCGGGGGGCGTGCTCGCCGACCTCCTGAGCGCTCGGACCGTCGTGATCGGCTGTCTGCTCGGGATGGGCGGCTCCTTTCTCTTGCTCGGGCTCGCACCGGGCATCCCGACGATCGCCCTCGCGTTGGGGCTGTGGGGCGTCGCCGCCAGCGTCTACCACCCGGCCGGCCTCTCCCTGCTCTCGACGGGCGTGTCAGAGCGCGGCACCGGCTTCGCTTACCACGGGATGGCCGGCAACGTCGGCATCGCGTTCGGACCGCTGGCGACCGCGCTGCTCTTGCTGGCCTTCGACTGGCGAACCGTCGCGGGACTGCTCTCGATCCCCGCCGCGCTGGCGGTCGCGTACGCAGTCACCGCCGAGTTCGACGAGACGGCCGCCGTCCGCGCTGACGGCGGCGCGGACGAGGGCCGTGGCGGCGGACCGTCTTCGCTCGGCGAGTTCGTCACCGGTACGCGGACGCTCTTTACCGCGGGCTTCGCGCTGGCGATCTGCGTCGTGCTGATGAACGGCGTGTTCTACCGCGGCGTCCTCACCTTCCTGCCGGACGTGCTCGGCGGCTTTCTCCCGCCGATCACCGACTACGTCCGCCTCTTCGATCCCGGCAGTCCGATGGCCGAGGAGTTCGATCTCGCCTCCTACGTCTACGCCGGCCTGCTGACGGTCGGCATCGCCGGCCAGTACGCCGGCGGCAAGCTCACCGACCGGATCTCGGTGACGACGGGGCTGATCGGGGTGTTCGCCGCGCTCGCCGTCGTCGCGGTGTTGTTCGTGCCGGCCGCCCAGGCCGGTCTGGGCCCGCTGCTCGCCGTCAGCGCGGTGCTTGGCTTCGTGCTCTTCGCCATCCAGCCGCTCTATCAGGCGACCATCGCGGAGTACAGCCCGCCAGACGACCGCGGACTCTCGTATGGGTTCACCTACCTGGCGAACTTCGGCGTCGGCGCGGCCGGCGCGGCGCTGTCGGGCATCCTGCTGTCGGCGGTCGGCACCGACGGCACCTTCCTCGCGCTGGCGGCGTTCCCGGTACTGGGCGCGACGCTCGCCGTGGCGCTGTCACGGGTGGGCACCCGACGAAGGGCGGCCTGATACGGATTATTGTAGCGATTTACCGGTGATCGTCTACTCCGTGGCGACGATCACCGGTAAGCAACTACAATAAACCGTATGACACGGGCGGCCGTGGCGCTGTCTCGGTACGCACCGACGGTTCGTACGAGGGGCTAGTCGTCCCCGTTCGACGGTCGCTCGGGGCTCCTCTCGTCGGTACCGCCGAAGAAACCGACGATGTTGTCGTTCTGGCGGCAGTACTCGCGTTCCATCGCGCGAATCTCCCGGTAGCTGAAACGATCCGCCATGGATACCCAATTTGTCCCTACGCTCTTAATTATTCCTCTCATAATACGACGGTATTCGAAATAATAGGCGCAATATGTGTATCTTTGTTGTATAACACCACATTCAGGTTGGTGATGTGGGGTTGTCGGACGCTCAGACCGCCTCGAAGTCGAGATCGACGGCGTACCAGTCCAGCACGAGGACGACCACCGCGCCGACGGCCGCGATGGCGGCGAACACGCCGATCGTCTCCGCCGTCCAGGTGACTGCCTCTCTGGTCGACAGCTCGGTGATCGGCGCTCGCAACGCGCCCACGACCAGCGCGACGAGGAAGGCCAGCGTCGCCCCCCGGTTCCTGTCCAGCGCCCGCCGGATCACTCGCGAGATCGAGAACAGGCCCACCAGCCCGCCGAGGATGAACGTGACGACGACCGTCCCGGCGTCGACCAGTCCCGCCGCCGGCCGCCCGGTGAGGACGGCCAGCAGGCCGTCGACGAACGTCGTCAGCGCGCCGGACAACCGCTCGTACTGCCCGAGCACGACCAGCAGGAGCGAGCCGGAGATGCCGGGCAGGATCATCGCGCTCACCGAGACGGCACCGCCCAGAAAGACGACCAGCAGCCCGTCGGTCCCCAGCGGAGAGGCGGGACCGGACAGGACGAACGCGAGGACGAACCCCGACGCGGCGGCGACCGCGTGGGTCGCGGTCTCGATGCTGAGCGCTCGCAGCAGGACCACCGCGGACGCGCCGATCAGGCCGAACAGCGCGCCGTACAGCAGGACCGGCGTCTCCTCGCTGGCGACGTGGACGATCCGGGCGACGATCACGACGGCGGTGCCGACGCCGCCGACCAGCGCCAGCAGGAACCACACGTCGACCTCTTCGAGGACGGCGACGGCCCGGCGAAGCGAGACGCCGCCCTCGACCGGTGTGAGCGCGCGGAGAAACCGCCTCGCTCGCTCCGGCGTGATCGCCGTAATCGCGGCGATCAGACGCTCGTAGATGCCCATAATCAGCGCGACGGTCCCACCGGAGATGCCCGGCGTCGCGTCGGCAGAGCCCATACACAGGCCGATCGCGAACGTCTTGAGCCAGCGACGCAGCGACGGCACCGAACTGAAAACCGAGTCCGTCGCCTCGCTCGACGAGGTCGTCATTGGCCACCTCTTCGACCACGCACACAATGGCTCTTGTGGAGTCCCCACGGCGGTCGCTGTAGCCTTTTGTGGCTGGCACTCTCTGTTCGGGTATGCACGTCGCCGACCTGACCCGCGAGCTGGTCTCGATCCCGAGCCACGAGGACGAGGCCGCCGCGGGCGACTACATCGAGGAGTGGCTCCGAGAGCACACCGACAGCGCCGTCTTCCGGGACGAGCACGGCAACGTCTTCGCGCGCAAGGGTCCGGGCGTCGATCTCGCGGAGGACTCTGTGGCCCGCGACGGGGCGGGCGGGGCGTCGCTCGCGCTGGCGGGCCACCACGACGTGGTGCCGCCGGACGACTCGCAGATCGACGACGGTGCCTACCGCGTCGCGCAACGCGATGGCCGCCTCTACGGCCGCGGGGCCGCCGACATGAAGGGTGCCGTCGCCGCCGCCATGCTGGCGTTTCGGGACGCGACCGACCTCGACTGCGAACTCGTCTTCGTCTCGTTCGTCGCCGAAGAATCTGGCTGTCTGGGCTCGGCGGCCGCGGTCGACGACGGGTTCGCGCCCGACTACGCCGTCGTCGGCGAGGGCTCGACGGGCTACTCCGCCGAGGGCGTCACGGACGTTGCCGTCGCCCACAAGGGCCGCCGTGGCGGTACGATCGAAGCCACGGGAACGGCCGCCCACGCCAGCGAGGTCGAGAGCGGCGAGAACGCCATCTATCGGGCCAGCGACGCGGTCGACGTGGTGCGGGACCTCTCGTTCCCGTCGACGACGGTCATGGGCCACGAGGTCCGCGGGAGCGTCGCCGTCACGGAGATCGACGGCGGGAGCGCGTGGAACGTCATTCCCGAATCGTGTGCGGTGACCGTCGACGAGCGGACGGTGCCCGGCGAGCGCGCGTCCATCGAACGCGTCGAGGCGATCGACGGCGTCGAGTGGACCGTCGATCAGGACCTCCCGCCGATGGCCTGCGAGGACGAGGCTTTCGCCGATCTCGTGCTGGACGCGGCCACCGCCACACAGGACGGCGCGCCCGAACACGTCGTCAAGCCCCACGCGACCGACGCCGGTACCCTCGCGGGCGCTGGGACCGACTGCGTCGTCGTCGGGCCGGCCCAGCCCGGCGAGGCCCACACCGCAGATGAGTCCGTCTCGATCGACGTGCTAGAGCGCTGTGTGGCGATCTACCGCGACGTAGCGAGTGAGATTGCGCGGTAACGGCTCTCGTTTGTCTCTCGCGTGTCGCCGGCTACCAGCGGTTGACGTGCTGGTGGCTCGGGTCGGCGGCCATCTGGACGTGGCCACAGCCCCCACACCGCCAGACGTACGCACCGAGCTGTGTGACGCCGGGCTCTCCGTCGGCGTTGCCGTCCCACCGCTGACCGCAGTTCGTACACTTCCTGGGCCGGTACTTGCTGTCGATTTTCTCCGTGCTGTGTGTCTCCTCGATGTCGCGCTCCAGGAGGATGTCGCGCTTGACTGCGCGGATGTCCTCCTGTTCCATCTCCTTGGTCAGGCCGGCGATGAACTTCTGTAGCTTGGAGGCCCGCTGCTGGAGTTCGTCGTACTCCGTTCTGTCGGGCGGGTGGTCGCCGTCGTGGATCTCGAACGAGGAGAGATCCACGTTCGTCTGGTAGTACCGGCTCAGTGCGAGATGGTAGTTCGACCGGCAGAGCAGCGTCTCGACGAGATCGACCAGCTCTTCTTCGAACACCGGCTTGAGGAGCTGGTGGTCCACGTTGAGTTCGGGGAACGGGTCCGACCGCTCCCGTGTCGCGACGACGCGACAGAGCGGTGCGCGCGACCGGACGATCTCCAGCAGCTTCGAGGCGGCACCGTCCGCGAACCCCTGGTTCAGGACGGCGACGACGACGGCCCCGTCCAGTGTCGCATCGGCCTCCTGTTTGGTCGCGGCCACGTCTACGTCGTACTCGTCGAGCCACAGCGAGTACAGCTCTCCGCGCGTCCTGTTTTCCTCGAAGACGACGACGCTGTCTGCCGGGAAGTTCATCGGTGGTTCTCTCAGGTGTCTCTGGCTGTCTTCGGGCGAGCGCACCGTCTCATCGGTCCTCGCTCTGGCTCGTCGACGCCGTCTCGAACACGTCGCGTGACTTGACCGAGAACGAGTGGACCGTCGCCAGGTCGTCGACGAGCTTGTCGGCCCGCCGAATCGACTCGACTGCGTTCTCGACGGCAGCCTGCTGACTGGGGTCGGCGATCGTCGCGACGGACTGCTCGGCACGCTGTAGCGGTGTCCGTAGCTCCTCTGCGATGAGTTCGCCGAACTCGTCGAGTCGTCGCTCGATCTCTTCTGCCCGCTCTTTGGTCTCCGTCACGTCCTGGAGGAACCCGACGAAGTGCGTCACCTCGTCGTCGTCGTCGGTCACTGGAGCGACGGTGATCCGGCCCCAGAACGGCGTTCCGTCCCGCCGGTAGAGGAGTGCGACGAGCGACCTCGACTCGCTGTCGTGGAACGCGGTGTCGAGTCGATCGAGCTGGTCGGGCTCCGTCTCCGCACCGGCCAGTATCGTGAGGTCTTCCCCGTCGAGCGCCGGCTCGTCGTAGCCCGTCAGCGACTGGAAGCTGTCGTTCGCGTAGACGATTCGGCCCGGTGGTTCCATCGCGTCGTGGATCGTGATTCCGATCGGTGCCTCCGCTATCGCCCGGTTCCGGAGGTTCAGCTTCTGTTCGTACTCCTTTTTCTCCGTGATGAGGCGGGTGACGCCGATCAGTCCCTGGATCTCGCCGTCCTCCGTTCGCCAGGGGACTTTCGACGTGAGCGACCACTCGCCGGTTCTGGGATTGAACTCCTCCTGGTTGATGATCCGATCCCCCTCCTCGATGACCCGCATGTCGTCGGCGTACGTCGACTCGGTGTACTCCGTCTCGCCGTAGATCTCCGGGTCCGTCTTTCCGAGGGTTCCATCGGCGTCGGAGTGGAACTCGCTCATCCGGACGTGACGGGCCTCGGTGTCCTTGACGTACAGCGCGGTCGGCACCTGGTTGAAGATGTGATCCAGCAGGCTCGCTTTCCGTCGGAGTTCCGCTTCGAGGGCCTTGCGCTCCGAGATGTCGCGTCCGATTCCGACGAGCCCGCGCACGTCGCCGTCGTCAGCGAGTCTCGCACCGGTGAACTCGTAGGGGATCGTCTCTCCGTCCGTGGTCACGAACGACGCCTCGACGCTCGACGATCCGGTTTCGAGCGTCTCGGCGACGGCCTCGTCGACCCGCTCTCGGTCCGACTCCTCGAAGAGAGCGATCGCGTTCATCTCCGCCAGCTCCGCGTCCGAGTAGCCGGTGACGGTCTTGAGGCTCTCGTTCCACCGTTCGAGCGTCCCGTCGGTGCCGACGAGGTAGAACACGTCGTCGAGCGTGTCCAGCAGGAGATCGGTCGCAGCCCGGTCCGACCGCAACGTCTCGGTGTCTCCTGCTCCCGTCTCCCGTGCGTCGCGCTCGTCGGACCGCTCTCGGGCGAGGATATGCTCCAGTCGCCGAGACAGCAGCCGTCGGCCGGCGTCTTCACGCAGGACGACCACGTCGCTCGCACCGGCTCCCAAGGCGTCGTCGACGGCCGTCTCGTCGCTCGTCAGGAACAGCCAGGGCGTCGCGCTCGCTCGATCGGCCAGTTTCCGGAGCGACTCCGGTTCCTCCCCGCTGGCACCGTGTTCGTAGACGATGCAGTCGACGTTCCCGCGGTCGATCTGCTCGCCGGCCGCCTCGATACTGCCGACGGTCGTCACCGCCACGTCGCCGCCTCCGGCGTCGACTGCGCCGCTCGCCTCCCGAAGCAACGTCTCGCGCTCGCCGACGTGGAGCAGTTGCGAGGTGCCTGTGTGATGCGGTGCCATGACTAGTACCAATCAGATGAACAGTTATAGTACTGCTCCCCCCGTTATCGGTCGTGAAACTGGGGGATCGACACCGCCGTCGAGGGGGCTCGCTCCGCTCGGGTCGTCGTCACGTGGCCGGCGCGTTCACTCGCTGATCGCGACGGCTTCGATCTCGACGAGCAACGTCGGCGGAGCGATACCCCGTTGCTGAGAGAAGCGCTGGATGACCTGTTCCAGCTGTTCGTCGTCTCTTCTTCGGTCTGAGTCGTCCGAAATTCGTTCGAAGAAGTGCTCGCCGAACAGGAGTTCCGTACTGATACTACCGGCTGTAAATCTGTGAGCGATTTCGCCACCCCGGGGTGGCGAAGATCTTCACGAAGGTACAGCCGGCAGTATGAGGAGCATGGCACCACAGACGAGTGCGACAGCTCCGGCGAGGAGTGGTTCCCCCAGAGCAGCCAGCGCAATCCCGTAGACTGTGGCGGTGAGAACGACTGGGGCGAGCACGACGAAGGCGAGGGCCAGGACCATGCTGAGTGGAAGTCGAATGTCCCTAATCGTAATCAACCCCTCCTCGACAGTTGCTTATAAGCATAAAAAAGACCTCGTGCTTCAGCAAGAAGTGAAAGAAGAATAGCGAGAAGAATCACCAATTCAATTATCCGAGACACGGTAATTAGAAGAGAAACTCCATTAATCATAGCAGTAAGTACAAGTAAAACGATGGGGGGGTGAATTTTTGAACGGGCGAATTTCCATTCAGTTCGACCCAGATTCCACAGAATAGCCGAAATTAAAACTGGGCAAATAGTGAAGCCCACGATCACCAGCCAAGTTTGAAATACATCACTTAGAAAATTTTCCGGGAACCAAATCGTTGCTATAATTACAATATGCGCAAAAGCGAGCAGCAGGAGCTTTCTCATTATTCTGGAATGTGATATATGGTTGTTTGATCTGCGATCAATAATATTGTCTTTGTTCTCTATGCACCTACACCGGTTATCCCTGCCGCCGCTGCAACGATAGCAAGTATAATTAGTGCTATCAGAGTGACAATCACTTCACCGACAAATTTGGCGGCCCCAAAAAGATCTATTTCAGGAACGAAATCTTCTGCAAGCTTAGTTGCTTCAGCCGTATCAGGACGGTCTCGGTAGCAATCCGTCACGCAAACGCCAGCAGCTTCACTGCCTAGCCAAACGCAATATTTTCCTGAATCTGTGATCTCCAATCCAGCCCACATGTCAATATAAACCTTTCCATCACCAACATTTCCTTCAGCAATCGTCACAGGGACTGAAAGTAGCGGTGGTGTCTTACCCCATGAGCATTGCTTTCTCATGCAGCCTATTGAGGTAGTTTTTGCACAAAACTCACCGAATGCACCAGCATCCTGACACTCTTCAATACCGACCTGTGGTAGCTTTGGAATGTTACAGCGGGATGGATCAAACTGTTGCGTAGTTATTTCAGTAGATGGTGTTTCGGATTGTGTTTCGATAATACCTTGGAGAGAGTCTGGAGCAGTCTGCTTACTCACAACTCTCTTTTTTCGATCCGAAGGCTGAGACTGGATTTCCACCGATGGGCCTTTGGAATTGTTCCTGTGTGACCGCCGCCCATTATTTTCGGTATCTAATTTATTGGTTATATCTAAAACATCAGTGGCAATTATCTCACCAGCTTCCCAGTAGCTAATTTCGGTCTTGCTGTGCCATTCGAGTTGCATTATAGCGCCAGTCTTGGCTTCCGCTACTTTGATTACCTCCGTGGCACGCCGACCTGGTGGGGTACCCTCTCGAGGGAGATAGGAATTCTTTGGCTTAGACACACCCGTGGCGATGTAAAGTCCAAGGCTTTCATCAATCACTGACGTGGTGAAAGCCAGCATTGAGTGTTTAGGATGCTCAATCACGTCAATAGCTAACTCATATATTGGTTTTGTTGCAAACTCATCCAGATCAACCTCTTCTTCTTCGATTTGTCCTGCTGATGCGGTGGATGATAGGAATCCACCGGTTGCACCCACTGATCCAATGGCCTTTAATAGTTCACGCTTATCTATGTCAACCTCATTCACACTATTACTATCTGTCATTACAAATGATCATAAATAGTGGACACATATACATGTATCGAATAGTTAGAAATATTTTAATCTACTAGAAATAGATGTTGGAAGACGATGGGGCTCAAATGGGCAGATATCAATCCGTTCTGCGCGGTATTTCGCTTCTACTTTCGAACGTTCCTCAGTAGACTTACGGCTGGGATAGAACTGTAGACAGCCAAGCGGTAATTCGCCCCAATGAACTTGCTCAGCAGATCTCATTGATCCTGCTGGCGTCATCAAATGTATCAGCAGGCATCACTCAAAAACCATACACAGAATCGATATTTCCCACGACTCCCTCCCTCGTTATCGGTCGTGAAACTGGGGGATCGACACCGCCGTCGAGGGGGCTCGCTCCGCTCGGGTCGTCGTCACGTGGCCGGCGCGTTCACTCGCTGATCGCGACGGCTTCGATCTCGACGAGCAGGTCCGGATCGACGAGGCGCTCGATCTCGTACATGCTCGTCGCCGGCCGCACGTCGCCGAACGCCTCGCGGTGAGCACGGCCGACGGCCTCGTAGTTCTCGATCTCCGTGACGAACATGCGCGTCCTGACCACGTCTTCGAGCCCCGCTCCGGCGGTCTCCAGCGCCGTCTCGATGTTCTCGATCGCCTTGGCTGCCTGTGCGTACGGATCGCCGACGCCGACGATCTCGCCCGCCTCGTCGGTGGCGGTCGTCCCCGACACCTCGATTCGGTCGCCGACGCGAACGGCGCGAGAGTAGCCCACTTCGGCTTCCCAGTCGGTGCCGCTATCGACGGTCTCGCGTTCCATACCGACGGCCCGACCAGAGAGGCTGTGAATCTTTCCCTCGTCGCGGGGATTATACGACGGCCGTTGTAACACAGTTGCATGGCAACGGAAGCCGACGCTGACGACGCAGAGACGCCCGACACCTACGAGCAGTTCCGCGCTCACGTCGAGCAGCTGACGTACGTCGGCGACGCCGCCGGTGTCCTCCAGTGGGATCAGGAAGTGATGATGCCCGAGGAGGGAACGCCCGCCCGCTCGAAGCAGTCGGCGGCGCTGTCGACGCTCTCGCACGACCTCCTGACCGACGACGACGTGGCCGAGTGGCTGGGCGAACTGGAGGGATCGGACCTCGATCCCGAGCGGGAAGCGGTCGTCCGCGAGATTCGCCGCCAGCACGACCGCGCCGCGAAGGTGCCCAGCGACCTCGTCCAGCACATCTCGGAGGCCACCTCGAACGCGCTGCCCGTCTGGAAGGAAGCCAAAGCCGAGGACGACTTCGAGATCTACGCCGACACGCTCGAAGAGCTGGTCCAGCTCAAGCGCGAGTACGCCGCGGCCATCGACCCCGACCGAGATCCGTACGCGGTCCTGTTCGAGGAGTACGAGCCGTACCTCGGGCTCGACACCGCCGAGGCGGCACTCGAAGACCTCCGCGACACGCTCGTCCCGCTGATCGACGACATCGAAGACAGCGACGTGACGCTGGCCGATCCCTTCGCCGGTGGCAGCTACGACGAGGACGCCCAAGAGGACCTCGTTCGGTCGGCGCTTGACTACCTGGACTACGACTGGGACCGCGGGCGACTCGACACCGCACCCCATCCCTTCTCGACGGGGACGCAGTTCGACGCCCGCGTGACCACGCGGTTCGACCCCGAGGATCCGCTGGGTGCGCTCAGTTCGACCATCCACGAGTTCGGCCACGCGACGTACACGCTCGGGCTCCCCGACGAGCACTACGGGACGCCGCTGGGCGAGTCCCGAGACCTCTCGGTCCACGAGTCTCAGTCCCGACTCTGGGAGAACCACGTCGGACGTTCCCGGCCGTTCTGGGAGGGCTTCGCCCCGACTGTCGAGGACCACCTCGCCACGTCGGCCACGCCCCGAGAGTACTACGAGGCGGCCAACACGGTCCACCCGGACAACTGCATCCGCGTCGAGGCCGACGAACTGACCTACCACATGCACATCGTCCTCCGCTTCGAGATCGAGCGGGACCTGATCCACGGCGACCTCGACGTGTCCGAGGTACCGCAGGTCTGGAACGACAAGATGGAGGAGTACCTCGGAGTCCGGCCCGAGACCGACGCCGAGGGGTGCCTACAGGACATCCACTGGAGCCACGGCTCCTTCGGCTACTTCCCGACGTACTCCCTGGGGTCGGTGCTCGCCGCACAACTGTTCGCCGCCGCCGAAGACGACATCGGCGATCTGGACGGACAGCTCCGCGACGGCGAGTTCGACGACCTCCACGAGTGGCTCACGGACAACGTCCACAGCCACGGCACACGCTACGAGACCGACGACCTCATCGAGGAAGCGACCGGCGAACCCTTCACCGCCGACTACTTCCTCGAATACGCCGAGTCGAAGTACCGCGACCTGTACGACTGCTAACACTGCCGGCAACGACACTGACGCTGCACGTCTCGATCGTGTGGCCGACATCTGGCCTTTCGGTATCGCTTTTGATTCTGTTGGGCACACCATTTTTAATCGCAGTTGGATAAACGGCTACCAATGTCAGACACCGAGCCCCAGTCGGAGCCGGATCTCTCGACAGCCAGTGACATCGACGAGGACCTCGACACGGACATCGACGACCAGATCGGGCAGCGGGTGGATCGGCAGGCGGGCTACGACAACGACGCCGCCAGCGAGATCCAGACCTCGATCGCCGAACTACAGGCGTCGTCCGAGGACATCGCGACGGAAGTCGACGACATTCGGGGCCGAGCGGCCGAACAGCACGAGGGGATGAGCCAGATCGCCGAAGAGGTGTCGAACCTCAGCGCGGCCGTCGAGGAGATCGCGTCCTCCTCGGAACAGGTCTCGACGGCGACACAGGATGCGACGGAGCTGGCCGATCGGGGCCAGGAGAACGCACAGGACGTGTACGGCGCGATGGAGCGGATTCAGGGGGCCGCCGACAGCGTGACCGAAGACGTCCGAACGATCCAGCGAAGCGTCGCGGAAATCGACGAGATCGTCGAGGTGATCAACGACATCGCCGACCAGACGAACATGCTGGCGCTCAACGCCTCCATCGAGGCCGCGCGTGCCGGTGAAGCCGGCGAAGGCTTCGCCGTCGTCGCCGACGAAGTCAAGTCACTCGCCGAACAGGCCCAGTCCGAGGCCAGCGAGATCGAGCAGATGGTCGGTCGCATCCAAGGCAACACCGACAACGCCGTCGACAGCCTCGAAACGTCCAACGCCGAGATCGACGAGGGTATCGAGTCCGTCGAGGAGTCCGTCGAGATCTTGGACGAGATCGGCGACGCGGTTCGCGAGGTCAACGACGGGATCGCGGAGGTCGCGAGCGCGACCGACCAGCAGGCCGCCTCTACCGAGGAAGTCGCGAGCATGGTCGATCAGGCGACGGCCGCCGCCGAGGAGATCGCCGAGTCGACCGCCGCCATCGCCGAGGAAGCCGACGACCAGACCGAACAGATCGCAGACATCAACCGCGCCGTCGACGAACTCGTCGCCGACTGGCAGGCCCAGCGGTAGCGCACGCCTTATTGTTCTCGGCGGTCCACGTTCGCCATGGTCGATCTCGATCCCGAGCAGCTCGACCGGTACTCGCGCCACGTCATCATGGACGACGTCGGGCCGTCCGGACAGGCGGCACTGCTGGACGCCAGCGTCCTCGTCGTCGGTGCCGGTGGCCTGGGATCGCCGGTACTGCAGTACCTCGCGGCCGCGGGCATCGGACGGCTGGGCATCGTCGACGACGACGCGGTCGAACGGTCGAACCTCCAGCGGCAGGTGCTTCACACCGACGACGACGTGGGCCGACCGAAGGTCGACAGCGCCAGCGAGTTCGTCGCCGACCTCAATCCGGACGTGACCGTCGACGCCTACGAGACGCGACTCACGCGGGACAACGCCGACGAGCTGATCGCCGACTACGACCTCGTCGTCGACGCCTCCGACAACTTCGGGACCCGGTACCTGGTCAACGACGCCTGCACGCTGGCCGGAACGCCGGTTTCCCACGGCGCGATCTATCGCTTCGAGGGCCAGGTGACGACGTTCTCGGGCGAGGGTCCCTGCTATCGCTGCCTGTTCCCGTCGGCACCGCCGGAGGGGGCGGTCCCCGACTGTGCGACTGCCGGCGTGCTGGGCGTGTTGCCGGGGACGATCGGCTGCTTCCAGGCGACGGAGGTCGTCAAGTGGTTCCTCGACGAGGGCGAGAGCCTCGACGGACGATTGCTCGTGTACGACGCGAGCGAGATGAGCGTCGACGAGGTGCCGATCGCGCCGAACCCGGACTGCCCCGTCTGTGGGTCGGAGCCGGTGCTGTCCTCGGTGACCGAAGCGGCGTACGACGGTCGGTGCTCGCTCTCGGAGTCTGCCGACGACTGACGGCCCGCTCGCCGCTCGTCGGGCGGTCCGGTCCCATACGGTTTATTGTAGTTGCTTACCGGTGATCGTCCACTCCGTGGCGACGATCACCGGTAAATCGCTACAATAATCCGTATCAGTGCTGGACCGCTTCGAGTTCGCCGACGGCGTCTCTCGGCGGTCGATCGAACAGGTCCGGATGGATCGCCCAGGCGAGGAACTCCAGCGTGTCGACGAGGCGCGGTCCCGACCGGTTGACGTAGTGGTGGCCGTCGACGAGCGTGACGTGCCCGTTCCGGACTGCCGACAGCTCCGCCCACCCCGGCCGCTCGGTCAGGTCCGTGAGGTTCTCGCGGATCTGTGCGAGGTCGAACCCGCAGGGCGAGACGATCAGTCGCTCGGGATCGTACGCCCTGATCTCGTCCCACTGGCGGGGCCGCGAGTGTGCGCCCGCCGACTCCAGCCCGTACTCGCCACCGGCGCTGGCGACCATCTCGGGCACCCAGTGGCCGGCGACCATGACCGGCTCCGTCCAGTCGAGGACGGCGACGCTCGGCGTCGACTCGGCTCGCCCGGCCGTCGTCTCGACCGCGGCCACCCGCGAGCGCAAGTCGCCGACCAGCTCGCTCGCCCGCTCGCCACGGCCGAGTACGTCTCCGATGCGCTGGATCGACTCGAAGAGGTCGGCGAGGGAGTGTACGTCGAGCGTCAGCACCTCCGCATCGAGACCCAGCTCTGCGACCGCGTCTTCGACGACGACGTGACCGACGGCACACACGTCACAGACGCCCTGCGTGACGATCAGGTCGGGGTCGATCGACGCCAGGGTCTCTCGTTCGATGGCGTAGACGCCTTCCTCCTCCGCGGCGGCGACCTGCTCGTTGATCTCGCCGCTCGCGGCCGTCGGATCGACCCGCGAGCGGTTCACCGAGGGCTGCTCCCCGGCAGCCGGGGGATAGTCACATTCGTGGGAGACGCCGACCGGCTCGACGCCGAGCGCGTAGACGATCTCGGTCGCCGACGGCAGCAGCGTGACGACGCGCATACCATCCGTTGCGACCGGCCGGCAATCAGCGTGTTGGTGGTCACGCAGGAGACCGTCTCGATCAGCTTCGAATGGCTTAAGGGCGCAAGCCGGGAAGCAGTGGGTAACTCGCTGGACGACGGGCACCAGCGGGCACCTGCATGGACCGATCGACGGGTCGTACAGGTCGGGATGTGACTCCGGAGGATTCCGGCGTTGAACCACGCAACGCCCGTGGTGATACACACATGGCACGAAGTTCGTACTCCTACATTCGAGAAGCGTGGCAGAACCCGGACGACGGCAAGCTCGCCGAACTCCAGTGGCAGCGACAGCAGGACTGGCGCGAAGAGGGCGCTATCGAGCGCATCGAACGCCCGACCCGCCTCGACAAGGCCCGCTCGCAGGGCTACAAGGCAAAGCAAGGCGTCGTCGTCGTGCGAACGTCCGTCCGCAAGGGCGGGGCTCGCAAGGAGCGATTCAAGGCCGGTCGACGCTCGAAGCGCCAGGGCGTCACCCGCATCACGCGCCGCAAGGACATCCAGCGCGTCGCCGAGGAACGGGCCACCCGCACGTACCCGAACCTCCGCGTGCTCAACAGCTACTGGGTCGGGGAAGACGGCCGCCAGAAGTGGCACGAGATCATCCTCGTCGACCCCGAACACCCCGCGATCCAGAACGACGACGACCTGGGCTGGATCGCAGACGACGACCACACCGACCGCGCGCTGCGCGGCCTGACCGGTGCCGGCAAGCGCAACCGCGGACTGGACACGCGTGGCAAGGGTGCCGAACACGTCCGCCCGAGCCTCCGTAGCAACCGCGGCCGCGGAAAGTAACTCTCGCTCGTTTTCCGCTCTCTCTTCGCCGATCGAACCCACCGACGAGGAGCGGCCGCTCACGTGCTGGCGTCCGGTAAAACGCGGCAGCCGAACCTCCGGACCGGCGCTGTAGATTGTCTGGGGCGTCAGGCCGGCTGGCTCGAATCTCGGACGCCGACCGGCGTCTCCGCGGCGGGCGACGGCTCGGAGATCGCACTGACCGCGTAGAACGCGGCCTCGGGATCGTGGTGGCGACGCCAGTGCCACCAGGTCCGGGCCAGCAGCCAGAGCCGACGACGACGGGTGAGCTCGGGCGTCTCGGTGAGTACGTCGTAGCCCCGTGCTCTGATGAGTCGGTGGTGTTCGGCGTACAGCACCGCCGACAGGAGGACGGCGAACTGACTGTCCTCGGGGAGGTATCTGATCCCGGCCACTCCCTCGTGGTACCGTCGTTCTGTCCGGGCCAGCTCCGTCTGCATCACCGCCCGGAAGTCGTCGGTGACGGTCGCCTCGGCGAGATCGTCTTCGGTGACGCCGTGTTCCGAAAGCGTCGCCTGGGGCAGGTAGACCCGACCGTACTCGTGGATATCTTCGCGCACGTCCCGGAGGAAGTTCGTCAGCTGAAACGCCTCAGCCAGCGCCGCAGCGTGTGGCCGTGCCGTCTCGGGCTGGTCAACGTCCATCACGTCCATCATCATGTTGCCGACGGCGACGGCAGACCCGCGCATGTACTCCACGAGGTCGTCGAACGTCTCGTAGCGGGCCCGGGCGATGTCCATCTCCATCGCGTCGATGAAGACGTTGACCTCCTCCTCGGGGATGTCGTGACGCTCGCGCAACTCCGCGAACGCTTCCAGCACCGCCGCGTCGTCGCCCGTCGCCGAGGCGTGACCGAGGGCGGCCTCTCGGATCTCTTCGAGGCGCTCGTGCTGGACCGCCGGCCCCGGGCCGTCGGGCTGGTCGACCACGTCGTCGGCCACCCGGAAGAACGCGTAGAGGACGTACGTGGCGTGGCGGATCCGCTTGGGGAGGACGCGGGTCGCCAGGTGGAAGGTCCGGCCAGTGCGCTGTTGAATCGATTTACTCGTCTTGATATCGTCAGTGTCTACCATTGGAAGTGCATTTTGTCGGGATCTACAGGCGCGGTGCCAGTCGTCGAATCCGGTTGCCTCGTCGGGATTGAAACGGTCGACCGACGAGAGTGAGATGGTCACGTGATTGTTATATACGGCAACCAGACTCATAAAACGTGTGCCCAACCAGGTTGGCGAGATCGCTCTCCGTCCGCGCTCGCTTGCAGTCTGTCTCCGCCTCGTCGACGCACCGATCACTGCGCGATCCCGACGCGCGAGACAGTGGTGACTCGCTCGCCCGTCTCGTACTGCCGGCTGTACCTTCGTTCGGATATTCGCCACCCCGAGGTGGCGACATCCGTGACAGATTTACAGCCGGTAGTATCAGCTCCCGTCGATCGGCGGATTGACGTACAGCGTGTCGGCGAGTGCGAGGACGCCGACCAGCGAACTGGCCGGCAACACCGTGCGGAGCGGGATACCAAAGAGGACGTTCGACAGCAGCGCGACGACGAAGGCCGTCGGAATGACGGCCAGCACGAGGTCGTATCGCGACAGCGCAGTTCGATTACCGTTCCGAGGAATTTTCCGTTTCGTACTGGCAGTCATCACGATTCACCTCCTCGTGTGTCTCTATGCGCGATTCTCACTAAAATCCTACGCCGATAAACCACTCCGAACACACCACGTAGTCACTCAACACACTCTCGAATAACTCCTATATAATTTTAATATTATTTAGCTCGCGTTCACCCACTGACAGACGTTCCACACTTCGAACCGTGAAAAATACCCTCCGAGAACTGCAGTATTTATTTGGCGGGGGCCCGCCGTACACTGCATGGACAGAACGGGGGACGAGTACTCGGTGGGCAACGGGGGACACGATATGGGCCCACTGACTGCGGCGGCGGCGATCGTGGGGAAAAAGTGGCACCCGCGTATCGTCGTCGAGTTGCTGCGCGACGGACCGCTCGGTTTCAACGACCTGAAAGAGAGCGTGGACGGCATCTCGGACAAGGTCCTCTCCGAGAGCCTCGACGACCTACAGGAACGCGATATCGTCCACCGAACCGTCATCGACGACAAGCCGGTCCGGGTGGAGTACTCGCTGACGGAGTGGGGCGAAGAGCTGGAGCAGGTCGTCACGGCGATGGACGAGTGGGGCACGCGATACCTCGACCGCACCGACGAGTCTGCGGAGTGAGCCGTCGTCCGCGATCGCACTGATCGACGACTCGCACAACGGACTGCTCGCCGGGTCGATCAGTCCTCGTCCACTACTTCCAGCCCGCGATTGTTCACCGCAGACGGATCGAGACCGATCTCTTCGAGGAACTGCTTGTACTCGCGCTCGCAGGTCTCGGCTGCCTTCTGCTTGTCGCTGGCGCGATCACACAGCGCGATCAGGTCCTCCGGCACGTCGTTCGTGTAGACGATCCAGTGGTTGATCAGGTCCGAGAGCCGCCGGATCGGCGAGGTGAAGTGCCCGTAGATCTCGAAGTTCAGGGCGTGGTGGCCGCCGAAGGGGTCGTTCATGTACTTCGCGCGGGGCATCACCTTCATGACGGCCCACTGAATCTTGTCCAGCTGTCGGCCCGGTGCCTGCTCCAGCGTCGCGTTGACGGCCTTCCGTGGGTCGTCCCAGGCGTCGCCGGGGATCGAGACGCCGTCGAGGTCCTGGATCTCGACGAGGGCCTCGTCCCACTCTTCGGGGCTGGGCTGGGGGTGGACGCGGTACATCGCCTCGACGCCGCGATCCCACATCAGCTCGTGTGTGACGGCTTTGTTGGCCTTGAGCATGCACTCCTCGATGATCGTGTGGGCGCGGTCGCGGGCGGGGTTGAGCACGAGCGACCCCTCCTCCTTGCGCTGCTCGTGCATCGCGTCCGCGAGGTTCCAGATGAGTTCGGTCTTTTCCGCCAGGTCGACGCGCTGGTCTTCGAGTAGCTCCTCGGCCGTCTCTGGCTCGTCGAGCAGGCGCTCGGCCTCGGTGTAGGTGAGCCGGGCGTCGCTGCGGATCACCGACTTGTAGATGTCGATCTCCTCGTAGCCCAGATCGTCCTTGTCGAGGTGCATCTCGACGGTGTGGGCCAGCCGATCCTCGTTGGGGACGAGCGAACAGACCGTCTCGGCCAGCATCGGCGGCAGCATGTGGATGGTGTAGCCGGGCAGGTAGACGGTGTTGCCCCGCTCGACGGCCTCCTCCCACATCGCGGTGTCGGGGTTGACGTAGTGGGTCACGTCGGCGATGTGGACCCACAGGACGTACTCGTCGTCTCGTTCCTCGACGGAGATGGCGTCGTCGAAGTCCTGCGCGTCGATCGGGTCCGTCGTCCACGTCGTCATCTCTCGCAGGTCCTCGCGATCGTCGACCTCGTCGGCGATCTCGGCCTGCACGTCGGTGGTCCGCGCTTCGGCCTCCTCCATCACCTCGGGGGGGAACGCGTCGCGGATCTCGAACTTCTCGAACAGCTCCTCGCGCTTGTTGGCCATGTGGCGAGCCATCTCCTCGTCGATCTCGACGGGGCCTTGCCCCTCCGGCGTGCCGGCCTCGGCCTGCGCGTCCTCGTTACTCATAGCATCGGATACGGGGAGTGGACAGATAGGCGTTGTGAGGGAGTGTCGAGAGCCCGAGCGCAGCGAGGGGTCTCGGAAAGCTCGAACGGCGACGGTCTGGAGCCGTGAGAGAACGAGCGACGGCCCTCGTTATTGCGAGCGGGAGCGAACGGAGTGGGCGACACGCGAGCAGCGAGAGGCGCGGTGAACGACGTGAACCGCGAGCAGCGCAGCTGTGCGGTACAGAGCGGCAATCCGCGAACAACGAGGCGCGCTCGAAAGGACGACTGCCGTTATCGCCGCTTCTCTTCGGCCAGTTCGACGTACCGCCGGAGGAACGAGTCCCGATCGTCGGCGTCTGCTTCGACCGTTTCGAGGAGGTCCTCCAGCCCGGGCCGTGGCTGGTGGGTCAGGTCGCTGTGACAGGGCTTGCACAGGTACTCGAACTCCTTGTCCGTCCGGTCCCAGCGGTCGCCGTGTTTGTCGTACTCGCGCGCGTCGGACCGGGAGACCGACTCCCCACAGGCGATACAGGTGACGACGTCCCGGGAACTCCGGGAACCGAGCATGTACGGGGGTTGCACGCCGTCCCACTTATAATATCTGCCCCGCAGACGAGGGTGGTGTTCAGAGAAGCCGCTGCATCTTCTGAGTTGTAGACACTGAATGACCCTACTCTCTCTCTTATCTGAACACCGCCCCGCAGCTCCGGAGAAGCTATTTCCGCGTCGTGGTCGTGTGCAGCGTATGGAGACAGCGATGCGACTGTACGACCGCGTCGACGCGTGGTTGCGGGACCTGTCTCGCGTGCCGTACGCGGCGATACTGGGGACGGCGACGGGACTCGGTGTCCTCGTCGTCGGGGCGGTGTTGGGCAGTGGATTGCTCGTCGGACAGGCCGTCACGATGGCAGTCGTCGTGTTCGGGTTAGAGTGTGTGTTCGGGCTCTACCAGACCGACGAGTGACGGAGTTGTTCGTCGTCAGCGAGAGACCGTCGGGGCGGAGCGACGACCACCGCTGGCGCTCTCGCGGACAGTGACGACGTGAGCGGCGACCGGGAGTTGCGTCTGAGCGGTAGCTTTATAAAGATGTAAAGTATGCTTTACTGTAAAGGGTGCTTTACACCGATACCCATGAGCGAGGAACTCACTGCCAGACAGCGAGTCGAGAAGCGCGAGCAGTACAGCCAGTGGATCAACAGGTCGGTCGGTTTCGGCGTGGTGAGTTTCTTCGTCGCGACCGCGCTGTGGATGCTGACCGACAGAGCCGTGGTGCTCTTCGCGGGACTGGGACTGTACTGGCTGGGCTGTCTCGGGATGGCCGTCGGGTACTGGCAGTCGCCCGTGTCGGTCGGCGACGAACTCGAACGGCGGATGGAGCGCGAGGCGAGTCAGACGACGTTGCTGTTCGTCACCGTCGTGACGATACTCGGTCTGCCGGCGGACGTGGTCCTCTCGACGACCGGCGTCTACACCGCTCCCGCCGCCGTCCGGGGTGCCCTCTGGGGGTACCTCCTGTTGATCCTCGTATTCGGAGCCGTCCACTGGTTCGTGAAGCGACAGTACGAGTGAGCCAGCGAGGAGCATGAAAAACGAGATCGCCACCTACCGGGAACGAGAGGGGTTGAGCCAGGGCGAACTGGCAGCAGCCGTCGGCGTCTCACGACAGACGATCAACGCGGTCGAACGCGAGCGCTACGATCCGTCGCTGGCGCTGGCGTTCACGCTCGCCGCCTACTTCGACTGCCGGGTCGAGGCGCTGTTCGAGCCCGACCTGGAGCCGGTCGGGGAGTGAGCGAACGTACTCCCGGAGGTGGGTGGGAGTCGGCGGCCGCCGTCGGCGCAAAAACAGTGTAGGGCGAAGGTTTATTCCCACCATACCACTAGCAGCGGGCGTGGCGTCCCCGTTCGAAGTTCTCGCCGTCGACCCGGACGCGAGCGACGAGGCAATCGAGCGCGCTTACAGGGAGCGAGTCAAAGAGACCCATCCCGACCACGGCGGCTCGCTGGAGGCCTTCCAGTCGGTGCGGGCCGCGTACGAGCGGATCCTGTCTGGCGAGGCCGACGGCACCGAGCGACAGCGTGCCGACGACGACAGCGACGACGGCGGCTCGATTCACCCGCGCGTGGAGTATCTCAATTACGAGGTACTGGACGATCACGGCTGGCACGCGGACGACGACGACCTCTTCGAGAAGGCGGCCGGGGCCGGGCTCGACGACGACGACTACGGGAGCTTCCGCGTCCACCCCCGCGAGTCGGTGCTGGAGGCCGCAGAGCGGAACGACTTCGCCTGGCCCTTCGCCTGCCGCGGCGGGGCGTGTGCCAACTGCGCGGTCGTCGTCCTGTCCGGAGCGCTGACGACCCGCGTCGATCACGTGCTGCCCGACGAGATGGTCGACCGGGGCTTTCAGCTGGCCTGCAACGGGATTCCGACGAGCGACGAGCTGCAACTGCTGTACAACGTCAAGCACATGGCCGAACTCGAAGAGCTGCTGTTGCCGCCACGGCCCTTCGAGCAGGCACACTCCGACGACTGATACTGCACGACGTTACAGCCGGTAGTATGATACGGAAAGTTGTAGGTCTTTACCAGATCGACCGCATGCCGTCGTGCGGTCGACTGGGTAAACGCCTACAACCGTCCGTATGAGACCGGCGAGGCTCCGTCTGTGACAGAATCGGGCTGAGAGCGTGCGTTTCACAGATCCGGCAAGCCGTATCAGTCCAGTCGGTCGGCCAGCAGCTCACTGACGACCGCGCCGGGCGACTCCCCGTCGAGCGCCGCGCGCCGACGCAGTTCGCGGTAGACGGCCGGATCGAGTTCGAGTTCGAGTTCGCCCAGTCGGACTCCTTCGGCTTCGAGCGCGCTGGCGACCGACTGACCCTCGTTGACGTCGCTCGCGACCGATCGGACCTGTCGGACGGTCAGCTCGTGGTCGAGCGCGGCCCAGGCGAGCTGGAGGCGGGCCTCGCCGCCGACCCGAGCGACGTGTTTGGCCGCGGTGGGAGCGATGTGTCCCATGGCGACGTGACGGCGGATCGAGCGCGGGAGATCGTGGACGCGAGACCACTTGCGGATAAACGAGACGGTGGCGTCGCCCCCGGCGCGTTCGGCGGCGGCCTTGTACGATCCCTCGCCCCGGACCAGCGCGGCACAGGCGGCCGCACCGCGGAGCATGTAGACGTTGTCGTCGGCACCAGCAGTGTTCTCTGAGAAGGCCCGGACAGTTCGTGCGGCCAGTTCGAGGCTCTCGGGGTCGTCGGGGTCGAACTCCACGGCCTCCTGGGCGCGCTGGCCGGTCAGGGAAGGGTCACCGCGGATGACCGGCTTCCCGACCGGCGACTCGCGCTCGGCGTGGCTGGGGCCGTCGCGGCCATCGGCAGTCATCACTCTCTGTTGGGAACGGTCCGATAAAAGGGTCCGGTCCGACGTGTGTCGGGACACGTCGGGACGCGTCTCACAGCGACTCAGTCGTCTGCGGCAGCGTCGTCTCGGTTCTCCGAGAGGTGCTCCCAGATCTCGGTACAACCGCATCCGTCCTCGACATCGTCGAGGTGGTCGGTCGCTGGCTCTTCGGCTTCGGCGTCTTCGCGTGAACTCTGTTGTGCGTCTGTCATTGGTTTGTGCATCGCGCCAGTGAGCGCGGTGTTTCGGTACTCACCCGTACTACCTACAGCCGCATAAAGCCGCTCTCACCCGTAATCCCTTCCACCACTCCCGTTTGCCGGCAACATTTGTGGCTGTCTCCGACGGCGGACCACGAGTGCCGGACAGTGACAGATACCCTCATGGACCGACGGAGGGAGCGGGGATCGTCGCAGTTGCGGCGAAACTTGGCTACGCCGAACGACTGACGTGGCCCGCGGATCTAATGGCATCTAATGACGACCGACGTTCACCAGCTCGACGACGGGGCCTGGATCAGCGTCAACGACTCCCGAGAGGTGAACGTCAGCGACCTGTGGTTGCTGGCGGAAAGTGAGTTCTGCAGGTGTGAACCGACCGATTTCCTCGCCGAAGGATTCGTCGATACGGGCGTCGATCCCCCGAATATTCAGGCCCGTATCGCCGGTCGATGTATCGCCTGTGGAACGGAGGGCGTGACCGACTGGCTCACCGTCGGACGCGTCATCGACCCCGAATCGGGCGAGTTCTACGGTGTCGTCCACGACAGCGTCCACATCCCGGAGAAGCGCCACCGACTGGCCGACCCGGAACAGTAGGCAACATTATCCTGTTGCGGGGAGAGGTGGGGAGCCTTGTCGAGAAGGCGTGTTGTATATGGGTGGGTCCCAAGAATAGAGGTACACTAACCATGCCGACGAAAGTCGAGAACTGGAAGGACGAGGTGTATGGCAACGAGATCCGTGACCGCCTCATGGAGTTTGCCGAAGAGGGCTGGGACGCGATTCCCGAGGACGAACACGACGCCTGGTTCGAGCGCTTCAAGTGGTGGGGCCTGTACCACCAGCGCTCCGGGCAAGAGTCGTACTTCATGATGCGGATCGGGACGCCCAACGGCGTCATCGAGCCCGGACAGCTGGAAGTGATCGCGGAGGTCGCCGACAAGTACGCCCGCGGCCCCGAGGAGAACCCGGAGTTCGGCGACGCCTACTGTGACTGGACGACCCGCCAGTCGATCCAGCTCCACTGGATCAAGATCGAGGACGTCCCGGAGATCTTCGAACTGCTCGAATCCGTCGGTCTCTCGACCCAGCAGGCCTGTGGTGACTCCTGGCGAAACATCGTCGGCTGTCCCGTCGCCGGCAAGGACAAACACGAACACATCGACGCCTGGCCGATCGCCGAAGACCTCCACGAGACGTTCAAGGGCGACGACGACTACGCGAACCTCCCGCGCAAGTGGAAGGTCTCGGTCACGGGCTGCGATCAGGGCTGTGGCCAGGGCGACATCAACGACCTCGCCTACGAGCCAGCCGAGAAAGACGGCGAACTCGGCTTCAACGTCCGCGTCGGCGGCGGCCTCTCCCGAAAGGAGCCCCGCCTCGCGCGTGACATCGACGTGTGGGTGCCACCGGAGAAGGCGGCCGACATCGGTCACGGGATGTCCGCACTGTTCCGCGAGTACGGCGACCGCGACGACCGGTTCAACGCCCGCATCAAGTTCCTCATGGACGAGTGGGGTCCCGAGAAGATGCGGTCGGTCCTCCAGGAAGAGTTCGTCGACTTCGAGCTTCCGCGGGCCGGCGAGGACATGCGCGACCAGTACACATACAACGCCGGGGGCAACGAGCACGGCGACCACGTTGGCGTCCACGAACAGCCCGACGGCAACTACTACGTCGGCCTGAACGTCCTCGTCGGTCGGATGGGCGTCGACGACGTGTACGAACTGGCCGAAATCGCCGAGGAGTACGGCTCCGGCGAGGTCCGGCTGACCCAGCGCCAGAACGTCATCGTCACGGACGTCGACAGTGACCGCCTCGACGCGTTCCTCGACGAGCCGCTGCTGGACGACTACTCGCCCGATCCCCATCCGTTCATGCGGGGCTCGATCGCCTGTACGGGGACAGAGTTCTGTTCGCTGTCGATCGTCGAGACGAAGAACCGACAGGTCCGCTACGCCCGCTGGCTCAAGGACAACGTCTCGCTGCCCGGGGGCGTCGAGGACTTCCACATCCACCTCTCGGGCTGTACGGCCTCCTGTGCCCAGCCCCAGATCGCCGACATCTCGCTGCGGGGCATGAAGACCCGCAAGGACGGCGAACCGGTCGAGGCATTCGACATCGGCCTGGGCGGCGGACTCGGGGAGAACCCCCAGTTCGCCGACTGGGTCGAGATGCGCGTCGCCGCCGACGAAGTGCCGGGCTACATCGAGAACCTCCTCGACGCCTTCGAGGCCGAGCGCGAGGGCGACGAGACCTTCCGCGAGTTCGTCGCAGACCGCGACGAGGAGGCCCTGCAGTCCCTGGCAGATCCCGAAGAGACGAGCTACGACGATCCGTACCTGGGCAACACGAAGATGACCTGGTACCCCTACGCCGAGGACAGCGACATGCAGTCCTCGCCGGCACCGACCGACGCCAACGACGAGCCGCTGCCGTCCGACGACTGACGGTCGTCGGCGTGTAGGTAGCTCTTTTGTACTGGCCCGCGAACGCTCTCGCATGGCATCTGACGGCGGTCGGAGCAACCTCAAGACGATCGCGCTGGGCCTCGCAGTGCTGTTCGTGCCCGCACTGATCATCGTCGCGACCCTGGAGTTTCTGATTCTTACGGGCGAGCTCGTGTTGAACGAGCTGACGCCGCTCGAACTCGTCGAGCTGTACCTCATCGACCTCGTGCTGTTCGCTGGCGGTGCGTTCGTCCTCTATCGACTCTTGCTGTACTCGATCGGAGGCCCGCTCGGCGGCACAGACGACGAGGAGTGATACGGAAGGTTGTCGCTGCGTATCGGTGAGTAGGACGGGTAGCCCCTCACCGGTAAATCGCTACAACCGTCCGTACGAGCGTCGCCGTCGATCGTGCAATGTCGGCGACGGATCGGCAGTCACCGACGCTATAAGTTCGAGCCGCTACTGTACAGCATATGGTCGATCGGATCATGCGGGTCAACGCGTACACGACCTTCGACCTGCTGGAAGGACGCGTCGAGGGGCACGGCTTCGAGGACGACGCCTACGCCGTGTTGAACGTCAGTACGGACACGCGCGAGGACCCCGACGCCGTCGAGGTACAACTCGAGATGGACAACACCGAGGTCGACGCCGTCGAGCCCCACGCCGACACCGTGTCGCTGTCGCCGGCCCAGGCCCGCGAGATGGCCGCCGAGTTAGAGAAGTACGCCAGTAAAGTCGACGCCAGCGAGGAGTAGCGCGGGTTGAGCACGGACCGGTAGAACGATCCCGTGGTTCTTTGGTGTGTCGTGACATACCGCAGAGTATGTCGACCGATTCGCCAGGGAACCCTGCCTCCCGCGAGCTGGGCTTTTGCCCGTGTTGTGGCTACCGGACGCTGCCGGAAGGCCACCCGGGTTCCTACGAGGTCTGTCCGGTGTGTCACTGGCTCGACGACCCCGTCCAGTTCGGCGACGCCGAGTACGTCAGCGACACTAACCACGTCTCGCTCAGCGACGCCCGCACCAACTTCGAGAAACACGGTGCCTGCACGCCCGAGGCCGCAGATCAGACAAAACGGCCCGCCGACGCGCCACGTGACCCGAACTGGCCCTACGCCGAGGAGTGACCGGCGTCGAGGCCGTGAGACGGCGTCCCGTTCGCTGCATGCACAACGATTAACACCACGTGTACTCCCATCCTAGACGATGTCCCATCCAACGCGTACGCTCCCGAGCGGTGACGAGCTTCCGACCCTCGGCGTCGGAACCTGGAACATCGACGGCGACACGCTCCGTGATTCGGTCCGAGCCGGACTGGACGCGGGCTACACCCACGTCGACACCGCCGAGGGATACAAAAACGAAGACGAGATCGGCGACGTACTGGCCGACTACGACCGCGAAGAGCTGTTTCTCACCTCGAAGGTCCTGCCCAAGAACCTCGACTACGAGTCGGTGATCGCCTCGTGTGAGGCCTCGCTGGAGCGACTCGGGACCGACTACCTCGACCTGTATCTCGTTCACTGGCCCAACCCCGCGATCTCGCTGCGCGAGACGATGAACGCGATGGCGACGCTGCACGACCGCGGGCTGATCCGCAACGTCGGCGTCTCGAACTTCAGCGCCTACCAGCTCAGCTGTGCGCACCACGTCAGCGACGTTCCCATCGCGGTCAACCAGATCGAGTTCCACCCCTACCTCCAGCGGCCCGATCTCGTCGACTACTGCCGCGAGACCGACACCGTGATCGAGGCCGCCGCACCGCTCGCCCGGACGGAGGTGTTCGACGACCCGGTGATCCAGGAGCTGGCCGAGACCTACGACAAGTCACCGGCACAGATCGTCCTGAAGTGGGCCGTCGAACAGGACGTGGTCGTCCTCCCCAAATCGTCCTCGCCGGAACACGTCCGCCAAAACGGCGCGCTGTTCGACTGGGAGCTGGCCGCCGAGGACCGCGAGCGACTCGACGACCGGGACCGCGACCAACCCGTCTACGACCATCCCGCTCGCGACTGGACCGGCGACACGTACGGCATCTCCCAGTAACGGGCACTACGGGTCGAGCCCACGCCGAGACGAGTCGGAGCCGTCGCACTCTTTTGACCGTCGATCCCAAGCGATAGGTGAGTGGCACTCCCAGCCCACGGTGATGGACGCTGACATCGACACCGCCGCCGAAGACCCACCACTGGGACTGCTCGCCGTCGCCGTCGTCGGCCTGCTTCTCACCACGGCGGGCGCGATCGCCGTCATCCTCGACCTGGTGGGCACCAGCGACATCGTCCTCGGGATCGTCCCCGCCCTGACGCCGCTGTTCGATCTGTCGCTGTTCGTCACCGTTCTGGGCGTCGCCCTGTTCCTGTTCGCGATGACCGAGTGGAGCCCGGATCTCGACACCTGACGGCCCCCCTGACCCACGGAAAGAGAGTGGCCGGAGCGGCGACCTCGCCACGGACACGCGGCGATGTCAGTACCTGACAGTGTCGTCGACCCGGTCCCACCCGGGTGCATCGACGAGCGCCCCCAGCTCCCAGCTCAGCCGCGTCAGAATCGGGAGTTCGAACGGCACGGCGTCAGGGAGTGTCGCGCGGTCTTCGTCGCCGGGCCGAGCGCTATGAGTGGCCATACCACGCTATCTGACAGCTGCGAGTAAAAGCGTAGCTATTCGCCGACGATCGGGGGCGGCACTGTGTCGGACGACGAGCAAGCGACTCCCGCGGCGGACAGAATTCGCTCACAGAACGTCGTCCGTTCCACACAACCGAAGGGGAAACGTCGCCCTGAAGTACGTGAAGACGCCAAAAAACGGACCTTCGAGATGATCCGATATAGCGATGGACTCGCCGGGATTTGAACCCGGGGCCTCTTCCTTGCGAAGGAAGCGATCTGCCACTGATCTACGAGCCCGCGTTGGCCACTCGCGCGCGGAACGGTTTAAACCCTGCGCGTGAGAGTGGCGTTCGGGAAGCCGTCACACAGTAGGTCACTGTCGGACGCCGAACGCTGGTTCGGAGCGGACGCGGTGTCGTGGCCGCGTTCAGTCCCGAAAGACGACGATTCCGTCTTTCGATCCTCGCAAACTGTCGGTTTGCTCAGTCCCGGAAGATGACGCAGTTATCTTCCGACCATCGCGAAGCCAGAGGCTTCGCTCAGTCCTCGAGGACGATCTCGATGGAGACGTCGTTCGGGACCTGGATCCGCATGAGCTGGCGCAGTGCCCGTTCGTCGGCGTCGATGTCGATGAGCCGCTTGTGGACGCGCATCTCCCAGTGTTCCCACGTCGCGGTCCCTTCGCCGTCGGGGGACTTGCGGGTGGGGACTTCCAGCGTCTTGGTCGGCAGCGGGACGGGGCCCGAGAGCTCGACGCCGGTCTTGTTCGCGATCTCGCGAACGTCACCGCAGATGTCGTCGAGGTCCTCGGGGCTGGTTCCTGCCAGCCGGACGCGTGCCTGTTGGGACATGCGTTATCGCTCGTTGACGTCGAGGACTTTGCCGGCTGCGATGGTCTGACCCATGTCGCGGATGGCGAAGCTCCCGAGCTCGGGAATCTCGCCCGACGGCTCGATGCTGAGGGGCTTCTGGGGTCGGATGGTGACGACCGCGGCGTCGCCGTTCTGGATGAAGTCCGGGTTCTCCTCGGCGACCTCGCCGGAGGACGGGTCGATCTTCTGGTCGATGGACTCGATCGTACAGGCGACCTGTGCGGTGTGTGCGTGGAAGACCGGTGTGTAGCCGGCCGTGATCACGGACGGGTGCTGCATGACGACGACCTGGGCCTGGAAGGTCTCGGCGACCGTCGGCGGGTCGTCGGCCGGGCCACAGACGTCACCGCGGCGGATGTCGTCCTTGCCGATGCCACGGACGTTGAACCCGACGTTGTCGCCGGGATCTGCCTTCGGGACTTCCTCGTGGTGCATCTCGACGGTCTTGACCTCGCCGCCCACGTCGCTGGGCTGGAAGGAGACGTTGTCGCCGACGTTCAGGATACCGGTCTCGACACGGCCGACCGGCACCGTACCGATGCCGTCGATCGTGTAGACGTCCTGGATCGGGAGGCGCAGCGGCGCGTCCGTCGGCGGCTCCGGCTCGGGCAGGTCGTTGAGCGCTTCGAGCAGGATATCGCCGTCGTACCAGTCCGTGTTCTCAGAGGCCTCGGCGACGTTGTCGCCCTCGAACGCGGAGATCGGGATGAAGCTGGCGTCCTCGGTGCCGAAGCGGACCTGCTTGAGCAGATCTTCGACCTCGGAGACGACCTGTTCGTAGTCGGCCTCGTTGTAGTCGACGAGGTCCATCTTGTTGACGCCGACGATGAGCTCGCCGATACCCAGCGTGCGTGCCAGGAAGACGTGCTCGCGAGTCTGGGGTGCGACACCGTCGTCAGCGGCGACGACGAGGACCGCGTTGTCGGCCTGGCTCGCACCGGTGATCATGTTCTTGACGAAGTCGCGGTGACCGGGACAGTCGACGATGGTGAACTCGTACTCGTCGGTGCTGAACTCCTGGTGGGCGATGTCGATGGTGACACCGCGTTCGCGCTCTTCGGCGAGGTTGTCCATGACGTAGGCGAACTCGAAGCCGCCCTTGCCCTTCTCCTCGGCTTCTTCCTTGTGCTGTTCGATGACGTGCTCGGGGACGGACCCTGTCTCGTAGAGGAGTCGTCCGACGAGCGTACTCTTTCCGTGGTCGACGTGGCCGATGATGGCCAGGTTCTGGTGTCGGTCGCTCATTGTTGTATCTCACGCGCAGAGGCGCTATATCGGAGTCTTTGCGCGGTAGTTCATAAAACGATTTCGAAAGCGTCCGTAGGCCGCCCCGACGCCGTCCTGCGATTTGGCACGCGGTGACACGGGTCGAACCGCGTTCGCGGCCCGCTCACACCACCGGAATCGGTGCCGATCGGGGGACAGAGGAGCCCCTGAGGTGCTCAGAGAGCGCGCGCGACACGACCGGCCGGGCCGCGAGAACGGGAGATCGGCTACGCCTCGGGGAGTCGCCCGACGTCGGCCAGGACCGCACTCGCCGTCTCGGGGCCGCCGGCACCGCGGCCCGAGATGTTGAGTCGCCCGGCGTGTTCCGTTTCGAGCTGGACGATGTTGCGCGTCCCGGAGACGGAGAGCGCGGCGTTTTCCGGAACCAGCCGCGGTCCGACGCGAACGTCGCCGTCGGCGACCTCGCCGATGAGGCGGATCGTGCGGCCGTCTTCCTGTGCGAGTTCGAGGGCGCTGCCGGGGATCGAACTGATCCCCTCGACCGTGGCGTCGTCGAGCGTGTACTCGCGTCGCTCGCCCGCGAGGACGTTCGCGACGATGACACACTTCAGGGCGGCGTCGGTGCCCTCGACGTCGAACGTGGGATCGGCCTCGGCGACGCCGAGATCCTGGGCCTCGGCGAGGACGTGTTCGTAGCCCAGCCCCTCGGCGGCCATCCGCGAGAGGATGAAGTTCGCCGTCCCGTTGAGGACGCCCCGCGCCGCGGTGATGTGTTCGGGGTCGAAGTCGTCGATCGTCGACAGGACGGGCATCGCACCGCCGACGGTCGCCTCGAAGAGCACATCGCCCGCGCTCTCGCGTTCGAGCGCGCGCACGTCGGCGTAGCGTTCTGCGACGGGGCCCTTGTTCGCGAGGACGACGTGACGGTCTCGCTCCAGTGCGGCCTCGACGTGGCCGAAGCCGGGCTCGGCGTCGCCGAGCGTCGTCGGCGTCGCCTCGACGAGGGCGTCGTACTCCGCTTCGAGAGCGGTCTCGGGCCGGGCCGATCCGACCGTCCCGTCGGCCTCTTTGGCAGCGAGGGCCGCGTCCACGTCGATTCCGTCGCCGTCGACGACCGCTCCACTGGAGTCGGCCAGCGCGGTCACGGTGTGACCGTAATCGCCCGCCAGTTCCGCGACCGATCGCCCCACTGCACCGGCACCCAGGACTGCGAGTTTCACGCGTCACCACCCGCCGTCAGCGGCTCGACGACAGTCAACTCCTTCTCGGCGGCGATCTCTCGGACCGCCGCCAGCGCGTTGTCGGCGTTGCCCGCCTCGGTGGCGAGACGGAGGCGTGCGCTCGATACGTCCTCGGTGCCTTCCGGGGCCGACAGCGACAGGTCGGTGACCGTCGCCTCGGTGGCTTCCTGGATGTGCGAGAGCGTGTGAGAGAGGTCCGTGTTCACCAGGTGACCCGAGAGGACGATCGTCAGCGCCTCGCTGTAGCGCTCTGCGCCGGCCTGGATGATGTTGAAGTTCTCCGCCTGGAGGGCCTCGACGATGTCCTCGAACCGCTCGGGCGTGGCCTCCAGGTCGACCTCCACGGGGATGTGTCCCCGTGGCGTCATGTTCCCACGCTCGTGGAAGATAGAGAGGAGGTTGCCGCCGTTGTCGGCGATCGGGTGGAGCGCCCGGAGCAGTTCGCCGGGTTCGTCGACCAGTTCGAGCCGGACTGTGTAGGCTCGAACCTCGTCCTGCGAGTCGCTCATCGACCGCTCACCTCCTGCTGGATACTGCCGCTCATTGTGCAAGCACACGAACTGCGTGCTATAAGAAACCGTCCGTTCGCCGTCGACAGCCAGCGTCCCACCCGGCCAGGGAGAGTCGTGCCGACGGTGAGACGGCTGCCACGAGATCGATCTGACGGACAGTGCTGCCAGAACCGGCCGACTCCGGACCGAACACTTGAGGCTTTTGGCGGAACATTCATCATGCTGCTTGGAAACTCTTCACAGGGATGGCGCGAACGACGACCACGGAGAGACGGGTCCGAAATCACGGGCAGGGAGGAAACCGAGACGAATCGACACCACGCGGCCAGCGGCTACGGGAGACAGTGCGATGACGACGGACGACCTCCGGCGGCGGGTAGAGCGACTGGAGGCGATGGTCGCGGCGGCGGACGACGGGCCGGAGGGAGAGGACGGACTGACGCGCCGGACGGTACTGAAGGGGCTGGGACTGGTCGGCGTCGGCAGCTACGCCGTCGGAAAGGCGCGGGCGGATCCACAGGGACAGCTCGGGACCGACACGGATCCGGTCGCGACCGTCTACGCCCAGCAGCTCCACGGCGGCCTGACGGGCAACACGGCGGTGAGTTCGCTGCTGGGGCCGGGACTGGGGATCGACAGTGGCTCGCTGTCGGCCGACGTGAGCGGCGCGACGAGTACGGGTTCCGGCACCGACCTCTACACCGGGACGACCGACGGCGACCTGCAGTTCCGATCGCTCGTCGGGGGCACGAACGTCTCGCTGTCGAGCGCCAGCGGAGCGGTCACGATCGACGCGACGGCCGGCTCGTCGGTGTGGAGCGACCCGGACGCGGACGACCTCCTCGAACCGACCAGCTCGTACAGAGGGATCGATCTGAGTGGCGTCAGCAATCCGCGGGTCGTGACGCCCTGGATCGGGACCACGACGGCGACGGCGTTCGAGGCCTTCGTCGGCACCACCCGCGTCGCCCGGCTCACACCGACCGGAACCGACGGAAACGCCGAGACGGCCGCGGGCAACGTCCTGCTGGGCCAGTACGCACAGATCGGTGACGGGGCGACCGGCGTCGCGGTCGGCGGCGGCGGCAGCCCGACCAACAGTCACGAGAACGTCGCCTACGACAACTACGGGACGATCAGCGGCGGCCAGAACAACACGGTCGGGAGCGACGACGGCGATCCGGTGACGGCGGCCCACGCGACGATCGGCGGGGGCTACAGCAACACCGCTTCGAGCGAGTACGCGACGATCGCCGGAGGAACGGCAAACACCGCGTCGGCCAAATCCGCGGCCGTCGGTGGCGGCAACGACAACACCAGTTCGGCTAACTACGCGGCCGTCGCGGGTGGCTACTCCAACAGTGCGCGCAGCCGGTACGGGACGATCGGTGGCGGGTCGACGAACACCGCGTCGGGCCAGCACGCGACGGTCGGCGGCGGGAACAGCAACACGGCCGGCGGCGACCAGTCGACCGTCGGCGGCGGGCAGAACAACAGCGCCACGGGACCGGACGCGGCGGTTCCCGGCGGCCAGAGCAACACGGCCGCTGGGAGCCACTCGCTGGCGGCCGGCCGTCGCGCGGCGGCCAACGACGCCGGGGCGTTCGTCTGGGCGGACAGTCAGGACGCCGACTTCGCGTCCGACGCCGACTACAACGGCTCCGGCGTGACCGGTAACGACACGTTCCACGTCAGGGCGCAAAACGGTGCTCGCATCGTCAACGGGGCCGGAACGACCTACATTCCGAGCGGGTCGACCGGGTGGACGGCGACGTCGACCAGAGCGGCGAAGACGAACTTCCAGCCGATCGATCCCGAGGGCGTCCTCGACGGCGTCCGCTCGCTGGACGTGGCCACCTGGGAGTACAAGACCAGCGACGGCGAGGCCGCCGGAGTCGAGCACATGGGTCCGACGGCCGAAGCGTTCGACGACGCCTTCGGTCTCGGAGAGAGCGAACGCCACATCAACTCCATCAACGCCGACGGCGTCGCTCTGGCGGCGATCCAGGGACTCGCGGATCGGGCCGACGAACTGGCGGGCGAACTCGAACGGAAAGACGAACGCATCGGCGAGCTCGAAGATCGGCTCGCGGACCGAGACGAGCGAGTCGACGAGCTGGCGGGCGAACTCGAACGGAAAGACGAACGCATCGACGAACTGGAGTCGCGACTCGACGACATCGAAACGCTCGTACAACAGGGTGAGTGAGACTGCGCGACAGCTGTCCGATCCTTGCAGGACGGTTGCAGAGTGATATCTCGATTGACAACAGCAGCCAATGCTTATGACTCCGAACGGACTCGTAGCGACTGAGAGAGCTATCGACGCCGTCGCGGCGTGGTCTCGGGGAGCTGGCCGACGAAGCCGGCGGGTCCGTCACCGTCGACAAGAGAGAACGCGGGACCGCGGCGGCGAACCACACCGACCGCAGCGACAGCCGGGATGACCGAATCACATGAAATCACTCACTCGTCGCGCGGTCGTCGCCGGAGCGGTCGTCGCGGTCCTCGTCTGGAGCGGACTCGTCCCGCTGTCGGCCGGTGCGGCCGGCGTCTCAGGCCTCGACTGTCAGCCGGGGAGCGAGGGAGCCGTCTTCGCGGCCGACAGCGGCCTCGAAGCGGTGTACGACGGCGAGACGCTGGACGGCAATCCGTTCGTCGACGACACCACGCTCGCGTTCCCGAACGTCACGGTCAGTGCGACCGACACCGCGTCGCTTCGCATCGTCGCGGCGACCGACGACGGCGTCTGCCTGCGCTCGATCGAACCCACCAGTGCATCGCTCCGGGTGACGCCGGACGCCGGTGAGACCGTCGTCGTTCGCGATTCGCTGGTGAACCTGAGCTACGGCCCGTTTCAGTACGCACGCTCGGCCAGCGGCGTCGATCTGGCCTACAACGCCAGCGCGCCCGCCGAGATCACGGTCGAAGACGGGGATCTCTCGGCCGGACGCACCGTCGAGGCCGTCGACGCCGACAGCGGGACGCAACTGACGACCGGAACCGTCAGTACCGGCAACACGGTCGACCTCCAGTTGCCTGCGGGACACCGGAACGTGGATCTGCGGTACGCGTCGACACAGACGGCGACGGCCACGTCGACCGTCCAGCCGGCCGCGACGGCGACGGACACCGCGCCACAGACTGCGACTGACACCGCGACTCCGACCGCGACGAACGCCACGACACGGACACAGACAGCGACGGAGACCGCGACACCGACCGCGCGGGAGACGCCACCGGACAGCGACTCGGCCACGGGCGGTTCGTCGGCTGGCGACGACACTGCGACGCCGACTCCGACGCCGGACAGAACCCAGACTGCGACTCCAACCGCGACGCCCGCGAACGCCACGGAATTTACCGTCCCGGAGTGGACCGGCGAGCTGGTGGCCTACGAGCCGACGCCACAGACCCAGCACGTCGGCGGCCTGCTCCCGTTGACGGTGTCGCTGTGGGGACTCGCCCTGTGGCTCGTGGTCGCCCGTCGGGGCCCCGAGACGCGCTTGCTCGCGCTGGTCCTCGTCGTCGCCTCCGTGCGAGCGACGAGCGATCTGACACAGATCGTGCTCGACGGCTTCGTCGGCGTCGAAGCCCCGTTAGCGACGCTCAACCTCCTGCTGGAGTTCGCGACGGCGGTGCTGTTTGCCGGCTTCGCCGTCCAGTACGCCGACATCGGCGAGCGCAGGACCCGACACGCGAAACTGGCCCTCGGCGTGCTCGGGGCAGTCGGAGCCACCGCCGTCCTGACGAACCCCATCCACGGACAGGTCTTTACCGACGCGGCCGTCGCGGCCGGCCCCTTCACCTACGTGACGGCCAGCGTCGGTCCGGTCGGCTGGCTCCTGTTCGCGCTCGCGACCGGGCTGATCGCTGCCGGGGGCGTGCTCGTCGCTCGAACCTTCGTCGTCGGCTCGCCGCGGGGAGCCTGGCGACCGGTCGCCGTCATCGGGACCGGACTCGCCGTCGCGGTCGGCATCGCGGCCCTCGACGTGCTGGAACTGGGACCGGTGACCGGCTACGACTACAGCGCGACCGGCGTCAACTACTTCCTGCTCGCGACGACCGTCTCGCTGCTCGGCTACGGCTTCCAGCGGCTCAAGCCAAGCGGGCAGCGCTCGATCGTCGCCGACCTCGACGACGCGATCGTCATCCTCGACGACGACTGGCGGGTCGTCGAGTGGAACGGGGCCGCCGAAGAGATCGTCCCGGAGCTGTCGACCGGCCGCTCGTTCGACGCCGTCTTCTCCGAGCCGCTGGCGCGCCCGACCGTCGACCAGACGGTCACCCGCGAGATGAGCCTGCAGGTCGATCGATGGGAGACCGACCGCGGAACCGACGCCGAGCCGCCGACCGACAGTGACGACCGGACGGACGGAGACTCGAACGGGACGGACAGTCAGGCGGCGGGAGCGAGTGAACGCAGCGAGACGACAGAGCCCGGAGCGAACGGGACAGAACCGGACGGGGCCGCCGAAGGCCACGGCGACCCCCTCGACACCGAGCGACGCCACTTCATCGTCAACGCGCGGGCAGTGACCACCGAGACCAGCGACGTGATCGGCTACACGGTCCGGTTCGCCGACGTGACGGCGCTGAAGCGCCACATGTCCCAGCTCGAGCGTCGCAACGAGCAGCTCGATCAGTTCGCGGGCGCTGTCACGCAGGACCTCCGCGGCCCGCTGGCCGAGGCACGCGAGGAGACGGAGCGCGTGCGAGCGGTGCTGGAGGACGCCGACGAGCCGGAGGCGGTGGACCGGCGAGCGCTCACGACCGCGCTCGGTTCGATCGATGCCGCGCTGAACCGGATGGCCCAGCTCGTCGAAGACATCCTCGGACTGGCTCGCGACCGAGACTTGCAGACCGATCCGGAACCGGTCTCGTTCGGTGCGATCGTCGAGTCGGTCTGGGACCGCTTCGATCCGGAGGAGGCCACCCTCTCGGTCGAGGCGACCGGCGAGATCAGCGCCGACCGCGAGCACCTCGATCGGCTCCTCGCCGTGCTGGTCCGGAACGCGATCCAGCACGGCGGCGAGGGAGTCACCGTCCGCGTCGGCCTCGACGACGACGGGTTCTACGTGGCCGACGACGGCCCGGGTATCGACTCGTCGGTCCGAGACCGCGCGTTCGAAGCGGGCGTGACGACCCGCGACGCGGCGGCCGGTCTCGGGCTCACGATGGCGCGACAGCGGGCCGCCGCCCACGGGTGGGAGATCGCACTCGACGACGGCGCGACCGGAACGCGTGTCGTCGTCAGCGGTTGTGAAACGGAGGGACCCGACGAATGACCGACGGCGGGCTGTCCCGAGCGGTCGCGACGGCGCTGTCGGAGCTGCGGTTCGACTACGCCCCGTCGCTACAGACCCAGCACCTCCTGCTGTTTGCCACGATGGCCCTCGTCACCGTCAGTCTGGCCTACTGGATCACGCGAACCCGACAGACGAGGGGGGCCCAGCTGTTCGCGCTCACCCTCGTCGTGCTCGGGGCCCGGCTGGCCTCGGACGTCGTCCACGGGCTCGTCGGCGAGCTCTGGCCGATCCTGGAGGTGCTGGTCGCGCTGAACCCGCTCCTCGAACTGGGGGTGCTGGTGCTTTTCGTGCGCTTTGCCGGCCGCTACGCCGGTGTCGAGCGAGTGGGGTCCGACCGGGCGCGTCGTGCGATGGGCGGCCTCGTCGCCGTGGCGGCGATCGCGATCGCGACCGACCCGGCCCACGGACTGGTGTTCGACGCCGTCCGGCGGGTGTCGGTCCCGTTCACCCACGTCGTCGTCGAGCGCGGCGTCCTCGGGTTCGGCCTGCTGGGGGTGAACGCCGTCCTGTTGGTCGCCGCCGCCGGCCTGCTCGCGCACGCGGTGACGACGGGGTTCCGGCCGGCGTGGTGGCCGGCGATCGTCCTCTCGATCGCGGTCTCGATCGCGATCGTAGTGATCGCGCTCCAGTTTCGCGTGGGCGGAGTGGTCCCCCAGTACGACTACACGGCGATCGGGTACGCCGGGTTCTTCTTCCTGACGACGCTGGCGCTGGTCGAGCACGGCCTGCGCCGCATCGAGGTCGTCGCACGCGAGGAGATCCTCGACGACATCGACGACGCCGTCGTCCTGCTGGACACCGACGGCACCGTCGTCACGACGAACGCCGCCGCCGAGGGGCTGTTCGGGACGCTCGACGGAGCGGAGGGATTCCTGGATCGGTTCGACGAACTCGGGAGCGAACAGCTGGACGGCGACCGAGAACGGACCGCGATCGCGATCGATCCCCAGACGACCGAGTGGGACACGCTCCGGAACACGACCGAGACCGCACAGCGGGGACCACGGCACTTCCTCGTCTACACCGAGTACGTCACCACGCAGACGACGCGGGTCATCGGCCACGTCGTCCGGTTCGTCGAGACGACGGAGCTCGAACGCCGCTCGCGGGAGCTCGAACGCAAGAACGACCAGCTCGACCAGTTCGCCAGCACCGTCTCTCACGACCTTCGGAACCCGCTGAACGTCGCGACGGGGTACCTCCAGATGGCGATCGAGGGCGTCGATCCCGACGACGACGCGGCCTTCGACGTCGCGGCGGCGCTGACCTACCTCGACAAAGTCGAGGTGTCCCTCGACCGGATGGCGACGATCATCGACGACATTCTGGCGCTGATCGACAACGCCGACCCGGTGACCGACACCGAGGCCGTCGACTTCGAGTCGGTCGTCTCGGCCGCCTGGTCGACCGTCGACACCCGGTCGGCGACGCTCGAACTGTCCGGCGAGGGCACTGTCGACGCCGACGAGACGCGACTCCAGCGCCTGCTGGAGAACCTGTTTCGCAACGCCATCGACCATGTCGGCGACGAAGTCACGGTCGAGGTCGGACTGACCGGCGAGGGGTTCTACGTGGCCGACGACGGCCCCGGCATCCCCGAGGACGAGCGCGAGCGGATCTTCGAACACGGCTACACGACCGGCGACGAGGGGACCGGGCTGGGCCTGTCGATCGTCCAGCAACTCGCCGAGGCCCACGGCTGGACGGTCTCGCTCGATCCCGACGCCGATGGCGCGGCGTTCGTCATCACGGGCGCGACGACACGCGGTCCGGCACAGACGACGGAGTCGACCGAGCCCGAGCGGCGACACCGTTCCCGACGAGAGCGGTGATCGATACCGGTGTCGACAGCCTTTTTTCCCCGGCGCAATGATTGCTGTGCATGACAGAGCTACATTTTATTACCTTCGCTTGTGACGCGCCGGAGCGACTGGCGACGTTCTGGGAAGCCGCGCTCGACGGTGAACGCCGCGACACCGAAGTCCCCGAGACGGCACTCGTCGACCGCCCCGGCGACGGCCCGGATCTCCTCTTCAAGCGACTGCAGGCCGGCACGAAGTGGCGGATGGCGCTCCATCTCGATCTGTCGGTCGAAGACAGAGCCCAGAGCGTCGAGCGACTCCGCGAACTCGGGGCGACCGTCCGCGAGACGAAGACGGAACACCACGACGGGACGACCGCCGAGTGGACGGTGCTTGATACGGACGGTTGTAGTCGTTTACCCAGTCGACCGCACGACGGCGTGCGGTCGATCTGGTAAAGACCTACAACTTTCCGTATGAAGATCCCGAAGGCAACGCCTTCTGCATGTCCGAGTACTGATCAAAGAGTCAGCAAGCAGCAAGCATACCGCGGCCGAAGGCCGCAGTTTCACGCGAATCGCTGCGGCGATTCGCGCTTTTTTCGCCACCGGGAGAGCAAGCTCTCCCGAGCCTTGTCGCTCGAAAATCTCCGATTTTCGTGATGACGAGAGCAGCGTCTCTCGAACCACCTCGCCACGCTCGGCAAGACCACGTTTTTGCCGCGAGCGGTTCGCGCAGAGCGCGAACCCGAGCGGGAAAAAGGTGGTCGCTTAGAAGTAGTCGATCGTCTCGGGCAGTTCGAGCTTCATGCCCTTCCGCGTGCGGATCTCGTCGATCTTGTCCGGCTGGAGGTTGTCGGCCATGACCTGGAAGCCGGCGTTCTCGGTGTTCCAGGAGGCGCGGCCCTCGGTGGCCGAGCGGATGTCCGACGAGAAGCCGATCATCTCGTCGACTGGCGCGACGCCCTCGACGACCATCAGGTCGCCTTCCTGGTACATGTCGTCGACGCGGCCACGACGGCCCTGAATCTCGCCGGAGGCCGCGCCCATGTGCGCGTTGGGCACGTCGATGCGGACGTTCTGGATCGGCTCCAGCAGGCGGATCTCGGCGTCGATCAGCGAGTTGTGGACGGCCTCGCGCATGGCCGGGATGACCTGTGCGGGACCGCGGTGGATGGCGTCCTCGTGGAGGCGGGCGTCGTGGAGGCGGATGAGCGATCCCTGGACCGGCTCGGCGGCCAGCGGACCGTCGTTGAGCGCCTCTTCGAGGCCCTCGATCAGCAGCTCCATCGTCTCGTTGAGGTGCTGAATCCCCTTCGTGTCGTCGATGAAGACGTTCGTCCCGTGGATGTGCTCGACGTTCTGGGACGTGTCTTTCTCCATGCCGGCTTCCTGCAGCGCTTCACGGCGCTCCAGTTCGGGCATGTCCATGGAGGCGTCGCCGAGCTTGATGGCGTCGACGATGTCCTGTTCGAGGGGTTCGACGCTGATGTAGAAGCGGTTGTGGCGGTTCGGCGAGATGCCCTCGACTTCGCGGGAGGGCTGCTGGGGTGCCTCGCGGTAGACGACGATCGGTTCGCCGGTGTTGACCGGGATGCCCTGGTTGCGCTCGATCCGCTGGGTCTGGACTTCGAGGTGGAGTTCGCCCTGTCCCGAGATGAGGTGCTCGCCGGTGTCCTCGTTGATCTCGATCTGGATGGTCGGGTCCTCCTTGGAGACCTGTCGGAGCGTCTCGATGAGCTTGGGCAGGTCGTCCATGTTCTTGGCCTCGATGGACTTCGTGATGACCGGCTCGGAGATGTGGTCGATGGACTCGAAGGGCGTCATCTCGACGCTGGAGACGGTCGAACCGGCGATGGCGTCCTTGAGGCCGGTGACTGCGGCGATGTTGCCCGCGGGGACTTCTTCGACTTCCTCGCGCTCGCCGCCCATGTAGATCCCGACGCTCTGGACGCGGTTCTTGCCCGCAGTCCCCGAGACGTACAGCTCCTGGCCCTTCTCCAGAGTCCCGGAGAAGACGCGACCGGCGGCGATCTCGCCGGCGTGGGGGTCGACGCCGATGTCGGTGACCATCAGGACGACCTCGCCGTCCTCGTCGACGAACTGCATGCTCTCTGCGACCTCGCTTTCGTCGTCGCCACGCCAGATGCGCGGGATACGACGGGGCTGGGCGTCGATGGGGTTCGGGAAGTGCTCACAGACCATGTCCAGGACCACGTCGGCGAGCGGCGTCCGCTCGTGGAGTTCCTGGCGCTTGTCCGACCGCTCCAGGTCCATGATGTCGCCGAAGTCCATGCCGGTGCGCTGCATCGAGGGCATCGAGACGCCCCACTTGTACAGCGCCGAGCCGAACCCGACGGTCCCCTCCTCGACGGAGACCGTCCAGTCCTCGTCGATGTCGTCCATCTCCTCGGTCATGCCCCGGATGAGCTCGTTCACGTCGGCGATGACGCTCATCAGGCGCTTTTGCATCTCCTCGGGTCCCTCCTGCAGCTCGGAGATGAGTCGGTCGACCTTGTTGATGAACAGCGTCGGCTTGACCCCCTCTCGGAGCGCCTGTCGGAGGACGGTCTCGGTCTGGGGCATCGCGCCCTCGACCGCGTCGACCACCACGAGCGCGCCGTCGACGGCGCGCATCGCTCGGGTCACGTCGCCACCGAAGTCGACGTGGCCCGGCGTGTCGATGAGGTTGATGAGGTGGTTGGTGTCCTCGTACTCGTGGGTCATCGAGACGTTCGCCGCGTCGATGGTGATCCCACGCTCCTGCTCGTCCTCTTCGGTGTCCATCGCGAGCTGCTCGCCCGCGGTGTCGTCCGAGATCATCCCGGCACCGGCCAGCAGATTGTCCGTCAGCGTCGTCTTCCCGTGGTCGACGTGTGCCGCGATAGCGATGTTCCGGATCTGCTCCGGCGTGTTCATCAGTGTCTCGCACTCCTGTACAATTTTCTTACGTCGGCCCATTATACGGTACAGTATCAACAGCACCGTCAAAAGAGTGCTGTTTCGGTCTGAGTGCGTCAATTCGGAGCACGGAGACCGGAGCCCGCCAGGGAGACTGCGACGACGAGACCGAGACGGTGTGTTCCGCCGTCGAGGAGCTGCGCTCGAGAACCGACATGCGCCGGGCGTCGATCCGCGCTGGCGGCGATCGTTGGGACGGCCGACAGCCTCATACGCCGAGAGTCCGTGGTAGGAGCACACATGGACGTGCACGTTCGGGGTGGTCCAGCCGCGCCGTTTCTCAGTGCCGCCGACCTGTTCGCCACCGAGTACGAGATCGACGGCGACGTGACGGTCCGCGTCCGCGAGGATCCGGACGAACGGACTCGCGTGAGCCACGACGAGGAGAGCCACTGTCTGACGATCTCACGGCAGGCGGCGACGAGCGCGATGGCCCGCGAGCTGACGCTGCACGAATTCGCGCACATGCACCGCTACGAAGAAGCCCACCCCTCACACACCCAATCGACGCGAGAGGCGATTTACCTGGCACTGGCGGGCCAGAGCGTCGAACGACGCACCCTCTCGCACTGCTACCAGATCGCCAACCACATGAAAGACATCTACGCCGACGACGTGTGGCTCGACGTGGTACCGTCGGACAAGCTCGTCGCCTTCCTCGAATCGAGTCTCGCGGCCGCCGTCGCGGACACCCCGCGAGATCGGGGAGCCTGGGACCGGCTGACCCCCGCGACCGACCCCGACATCAACGCCGTCAACGCCGCCTTCGCGCTGGCGCTGGTCGAGCGCCACGCCCTCGTCGACCCGGATCATCCGATCTACGATCTCGCTCACGCCGCCGCCGAGGACGCACCACACGTCAGTTTCGAGGGGTTCAAACGGCGGTTCCGCACGCTGGCTCGCGACACCGACGAGAGCGAGTACCGCAAGGCGCTGGTCGACGTGACCCGAGCCTACGCGGTCGCGAGCAACGGCGACAGCGCCGCCGACTGAGCGAGCGGCGACAGCGCCAACACGACACCGATCCCGGCGACCGGATAGTCCATCCGACCGAACGTCAGCGCCGGCAGCGTCGGGTTCCAGGCGAAACAGCGGGCCCGCAACGCGACTGCCAGCCGGTCGGAGCGAGCCATCGCCCGATCGATCCCCTGGACCGCGAGTCGTCGTGCCCGGTCCGTCACCGGCCGGTTGGCCCCGCCGCGGGCCACCATCGCCGTCCGGATCCGCCGGAGATCGGACACGACGAGCGGGAAGAACCTGACGACCAGCCCCGTGCCGACGCCGAGCAACTGGCCCGCTCGTCCCGGGACGAGACGCTCGATCGCCGCCCGCGTTCCGCGCACGGGCGTCGTGTGAACGTAGACGGCACTGACGGCCAGCACCGGCGGAACTCTGGCGACGGCCCGAAGCGAGGTCAGGGCCGGTTCGACCCGAAACCACGGCGGTCCCACCGCGATGCCGGCGATCACCGGCCCCAGCGCGAGCACGAGGAAGACGACCCAGTAGGCCCGGACGACCCGCCGGGGATCGAGTCGACCGGCGAGCAGTGCGAGCGCGGCCAGCGCGTAGACGCCGGCCAGCCAGGAGAGGGACGTGTCCGCGAAGGCGGCGACGGCGAACCCGGCCTGAAAACACAGCTTCGACCGCGGATCGAGCCGGTGGGCGAACGTCTCGCCGGGTCGATAGCTCAGCATCGCGGATCACGGACGCCGAGTCCATCCAGTTCGTCGAGCACCGCTGAGGGCGGCCCGTCGAGTGCGATCTCGCCGTCGACCAGAGCCACGATGCGGTCGGCCATATCGGTCAGGTCCCGCAGATCGTGCGTGACGACGACGACGCTGGTCCCGCCGTCGGAAAGCGTTTCGAGGTGTTCGAGGACCGAGCGACGCGCCGCCAGATCGAGGCCCGTCAGCGGCTCGTCGAGCACGAGGTGAGCGGGTTCCATCGCGAGCGCCCCGGCGATGGCCACTCGGGCCTGCTCCCCGCCGGAGAGGTCGGCGATCCGCCGCTGGCGCTCACCGGTGAGTCCCACCGCGGCGAGCGCACGATCGACGCGGTCGTCGATTTCCGACCGTTCGAGGCCGAGGTTCTCCGGTCCGAATGCCACGTCCGCGCCGACGGTGGCGGCGACGAACTGGTCGCGGGGGTGCTGGAACACCATGCCGACGCTCGTCCGGGCTGTGACTGGATCGTCGTGTGCGTCGCGGCCGTCGACCTCGACGGTCCCCTCGTCGGGCGTTAACAGGGCGTTGAACTGCCGGACGAGCGTCGTCTTGCCGGAGCCGTTGGGCCCCACCAGCAAGACGCTCTCGCCGTCGTCGATCCGCAGATCGATGTCGTCGAGGACGACCACGTCACCCCGACGAGCGGTCAGGCCCCTGACGGCGATCATTCACGGACTAGGTAGCCACCGCGCACGATCGCGATCGCGACGGCGATCTTCAGGAGGTCGAAGGGAGCGTACGGTGCCATGGTCGCGGCGGCTCGTTGCACCGGCAGTCCGAGGGCCCAGGACATCCAGGGGACGCCGACGGCGTAGATGACGACGACCGCGGCCACCAACGCGAGGACCTGGGTCGCCACGCCGATCGTCTCCAGGGACCGGGGAGTGATCTGCCGGTGAGCGATCCCACCGGCGACGACGGCCCCGAGCAGGAACCCCACGAGGAAGCCCCCGGTCCCCTGCCCGACGAGGACGTAGCCAAGTCCCGCGTTCGCGTTCGAGAAGACGGGAGCGCCCGCGATACCGACGAGGATGTACAGCGCGAGTGCCAGCCCGCCCCACAGCGGCCCCAGCAAGAGCCCGGCGAAGAAGGCCCCGAAGGGCTGGAGCGAGAACGGCGGCAACGATCCCGGCAGCGGGATCGATACCTGTGCCAGCGCCGCCGTCAACGCCGCCAACAGCACCGCCGTCGCGAAGTGCTCGACCGTCTCGTCGCCGACGAGGGCGACAGAATCGTGTTGCTGTGCCATATCGTGCCCTGCTACGTCAACGGAGATATACCCCGTGGTTTACGACGCCGTCGCGACGGTGACCGCCAGTGCTGGCAGCCGTCCGTGACGAACGTCCCGCCCGTGCGACGTGACATAGCCACGGCTGGCAGTCGAACGGGGCGTGTCAGAGAAAACTGCGCGCAGAGAGGATTACCGGGCTGCGGCCGCGACGCGTTCTTTCTCTTCTTTCTGGTTGACCGCGTACGTCTGGACGTCGTTGTTGGCCGCGCCGATGAGCTGCTGGGCGAGCGCGTCCTCGGCGTCCGTCGTCGTCTTGAACGAGTCGCCGTAGACGCCTTCGGCGAGGAACTTCAGTGCCTGGTCGACGCGGCGCTGGGGCGCGACGTCGACGGCCTTCGGGACGGAGATGCCACCGTACTTCAGGCGGACGGTCTCCTCGCGCGGAGCGCTGTTCTCGACGGCCTCGACGAGCACCTGCACCGGGTTCTCCTCGGTGCGCTCGTGGATCGTCTCGAAGGCGTTCTTGACGATGGTGGTCGCCAGCTGCTTTTTGCCCGTGTTCTCGTCAGTCTGCATCAGGCGGTTGATGAGTCGCTCGACGATGCTGATCTCCGACTTCTTGAACTGCTTTTCGGAGTGTCGACCCATCGTGTGGGCGATCGGCGTCACCGTCACGTAGCGCTCGGTCGATGGGTCCGAGAACTCGATCTCGGTCACGTTCCACTCGCCGAACAGCTGTGCGGGGGCTGCCTCGTCGTCGGTGCCGGCAGGTGCGTCCGGCTCGGGAGCGTCGTCTGCCGACATGTTATCGCACCGGCTTCTCCGCGTTACCGCGAACCAGTTCGATGAGCGAGACGCCGTTGACCTTCTCGACCTTGTAGTTGACCCCGGAGATGTCACCCATCGCGCGACCCTTCGCGCCACCGATGCCGGCGATCGTCACTTCGTCGTGTTCGTCGATGAAGGAGATCGCACCGTCGCCGGGACAGAACGCCGAGACCTGCTTGCCGTTCTTGATCAGCTGGACCCGGACACACTTCCGGATCGCGGAGTTGGGCTGTTTCGCTTCGATACCGATCTTCTCGAGCACGATCCCTCGACCCTGGGGCGCACCTTCGAGCGGGTCGGACTTCTGGCCCAGCCCGCGCTCGCGGCGCGCGTAGTCAGAGTCGGACCACCGGTGGTTCTGGCGGTCCTTCTTGAGTTTGCGTGCGGCGTATTTGCCGTTCGCCATATAGCCTTGCGTATCCCTCGGAGCTACTTAAGACTCCTCTTTCGTCGGCGCGAAACGGACGGAGAACGGGTGGTAGCGACTCGCACGCGGGCGGTGAAAGAGACGACGCGAGCGGTCGGCTGTCGCAGCTTCGCTCCGGTGTCTGACGGGACCAGCCGACAGCGTCGCCAGAAAGCGTCCACGGTCGTTGAGACGTGCGTCGTCACCGGCCGAGGCGGATCGGGTCTACGTCAGCTCGATACCGTCCACGTCGAAGTGACGCTTCGCGAGCCGGCGGGCGGCGTCGATGTTCTTCCCGTCGGCACCGATCGCGACGCCGCGGTCCTCCTGTGCGACCTCGACGTAGGCGATGGTGTCGTCGTTCTCCGAGATCGTCACGTTGTACACCGCGGCCGGTGCCAGCGCGTTGGCGACGAAGTTGCCAGCCGTGTCGGCGTCCTCGATCAGCTTGACCGCGCGGTCGAGTTTCGACTCGATGCGGTCGACGACGACGCCGCCGGGACCGATCGCGTCGGCCATCTCGCCGGCCTTGACGACGTAGATCACGCGGTCGTTGTCGTCGTCGATCAGGCAGTCCCGGACAGTCACGTCTGTCTCGGTCTCGAACAGCGCGATCAGCCGGCGCGCTTCGTCCGAGAGTTCGACGGGCATCAGTCCTGGCTCGCACCCATCCGGAGGTCCACGTCGCCGGTGCCCAGCTGGACCGGCTTCCCGACGATCACGTTCTCGATGACGCCTTCGAGCACGTCGACCTCGCCGTGGATCGCGGCGTCAAGCAGGTGGTTGACCGTCACCTCGTAGGCCGCACGCGCGAGGACGCTCTCTTTGTTGCCCGAGATACCGTGGCGACCGATCGACTCGATCTCGCCGCGGTTGGTCATGATGTCGGCGACCAGCATCAGGTGCCGGATGTTCACGTCGTCGAGCCCCTGCTCTTCGAGCGTGTGCATCGTCTCGTTGATCAGCGTCTCGCGGGCCGCCTCGATGCCGAGGTTGCGGTAGATCTCGTGGATGTTGTTGCACGTCGTCCGGGAGGCGTCGATCCCCTCGATCCCGAGCACGTCGCCGAAGGCCGACCCCTCGGTGTAGAGGACGAACTCCTCGCCCTCGTCGGTCTCTTCTTTCCGGATGACCACGCGGGAGATGTCCTCGATCCCCTTGAAGACGACCTCGCGAAGCTCCTCGACGAGCTGGAGGAGGTCGCGATACGACGGCTCTTCGGGGCCGAACTCGATCATCGTGCCGGCCTGGCGGGTCTGGACGGCCAGCTTCGACTCGATGGTCTCGGCGATCTCCTCGGCCACGTCCTCGACCTGGTCGACGGTGGGCCACCGCTCCATCAGCGTCTCCTCGTTGAGGTCGATCTGGACGAGCATGTCCGCGACGTTGGTCGAGATGTCACCCAGCGCGAGGATGCGCGTGGCCTCGATCTTCCAGACGACCTCGTGGGCCTTCTCCCGATCGGTCGCGTACTCGTCTTCGAGGTGGACCGTCATCATCGGCGTGTCGGGCGTCTTCCGGGCGTCGACCAGCTCGATGAGCCGCGGCAGTCCCTGGGTCACGTCGATCTCTGCGACCCCCGCGTAGTGGAACGTGTTCATCGTCATCTGGGTACCGGGCTCGCCGATGGACTGCGCCGAGACGGTCCCGACCGGGTCCAGCGGATCGACGCGGGTCTCCTGGTAGCGCGACTGGACGGCCTTGGCAATCTGGTCCGCCTCCTCGACGGTCACGTCGCGCTCTTCGATCGTACTGTACACGTCGTCTTTGAGCCGTCGCGGGAGGTCCGTATCCTCCACGATCGCCTCGATGTCGTCGGTTACGTTTGCTCGTGTCATCAGTCGTCACCCTCCGCCATCCACCAGTCGTCGGTGTGTTCCGACAGGTTGGTGGGTTCGGTGCGTTCACCGAGGAACTCGCTTTTGATGCTCTCGGACTCGAACTCGGCGTCGAGAACGCTGTCCGCGATCTCCTCGACGTCGACCGGCGTCTCCTCGTTCGAGGAGACCTGTACCGGCGAGGTACCGTCTTCGCCGAACTCGAACTGGACGATGTTGTCCGAGGTGTCCCGGACGGTGCCGTCGTACTGGGCCTCCAGTTCCGAGAGCGCGTTGATCAGACGGCGCTGGAGGTAACCGGACTTGGAGGTCCGGACCGCCGTGTCGACCAGCCCCTCGCGGCCACCCATCGCGTGGAAGAAGAACTCCTTGGGGTTGAGTCCGGAGCGGTACGACGCCTCCACGAAGCCGTGGGCGTCCGAGGAGAGGTCGTTTTGCTTGAAGTGTGACAGGGTGCGGTCCTCGTAGCCGCGGTTGATCCGCTCGCCACGGACCGCCTGCTGGCCGACACAGCCGGCCATCTGGGTCAGGTTGAGCATCGACCCACGCGCGCCGGACTCGGCCATCACGACAGCCGGGTTGTCGTCGTCGAAGTGGTCTCCGGCGATGTCACCGGCGGAGTCACGGGCCTTGCCAAGCGTCTGCATGATCTTCATTTCGAGGGTCTCGTCGACCGTCCGGCCGGGCAGCGACTCCAGTTCGCCCCGCTCGTAGGTCTCGATGAGTTCCTCGACGCGGTCGTAGGCGTTGTCGATGGCCTCGGTGATCTGGGCCTCCGCGGCCTCGGGAACGGACTCGTCGTCGATCCCGATCGAGAACCCGAAGTGCATGATCGAGCGCATCGCCAGTGCGGCGATCTCGTTGACGAAGATACGTGCGCGGGTGTTGGAGTACTCCTTGGTGATGATGTCGACGATCTCGCCGCCGAACCCACCGACTGCGCTGTCGTCGATGGTCCCCTCGACGAGCTGCCCCTCCTCGATGATCACGTCGTCGCCGGCCTCGCTGGTGAACGTCAGATCGAGGTCGTCTGGCAGCAGCTCCGAGAAGATGTCGCGGCCCGTCCAGTAGGGCGTGCCGTCGTCGTCGACGCCGGATTCGGGCGGGAGTTCGTCGATCCGGGTCGCACGCAGCAGGTCCAGTGCCTGGGTCTCGTTGAACTCCGGATTGGTGTGAGTCAGCAGGTAGGTCCCACTGATGTGGTCCTGAATCGCGCCGATGATGTTCTCACCGAAGCGCGGGCTGAGGATCTGCTCCTGGACTCTCATTAGCACGCGAGCCTCGGCACGGGCCTCCTCGTTCTGGAGGGCGTGCATGTTCATCTCGTCGCCGTCGAAGTCCGCGTTGTACGGCGGACAGACCGTCGTGTTGAGCCGGAACGTCTTGTAGGGCATCACCACGACCTCGTGGGCCATGATGGACATCCGGTGCAGCGACGGCTGACGGTTGAAGATGATGATGTCGCCGTCGATCATGTGACGGGACACTTCCCAGCCCGGTTCGACCTTCTCGGCCAGCTCCTCGCAGTTCTTCTCGGTGACCTTCAGTCGGCGGCCGTCGGGCCGCTTGACGTAGTTGGCACCGGGGTGGGCCTCGGGGCCGTTGGCGACGTAGCGACGAGCGTTGTCGAGGTTGCGCTCGTTGACGTTCATCGTCTGGGTCATCTCCTTGGCCACGCGGTCGGGGACGCCGACCTCGTTGAGCGACAGGGTCGGGTCCGGGGAGATGACCGTCCGGGCCGAGAAGTTCACGCGCTTCCCGGACAGCGAGCCACGGAAGCGACCTTCCTTGCCTTTCAGGCGCTGAGAGAGAGTCTTCAGCGGCCGGCCAGAGCGGTGGCGGGCCGGCGGCGTACCGCTGATCTCGTTGTCCATGAACGTGGTGACGTGGTACTGCAGCAGTTCCCAGAGGTCCTCGATGATCAGCTGGGGCGCGCCGGCCTCGCGGTTCTCCATGAACCGCTGGTTGATCCGGATGATGTCGACCAGCTTGTGGGTCAGGTCGTCCTCCGAGCGCTGGCCGTTGTCCAGCGTGATCGACGGTCGCGCGGTGACCGGCGGCACGGGCAAGACGGTGAGGATCATCCACTCGGGTCGAGAACGGGCGGGCTTCATGCCCAGCACCTCGACGTCCTCGTCCGGGATGTCCTCGAACCAGTCCCGGATGTCGCTGGGCATCAGCTTGTTCTCGTCTTCCTCGGTGAGGTCCACGTCCAGCGCCGACTCGATGGCCCGACGGTCGTCCTGTCGGGGTCGGAACTCCCCGGAGATGATCTCCTGGACGCGAGAGGGGTCGATACCCGTCTCGTCGGCCAGTTCCGACGGCGTGGTCCGTTCGCGGCCGGCCTCCTCGTCGGGCTCCATCGCGGCGACGATCCGCTGGGAGTACTCCGAGGAGAGCACGTCCTGGACCTCGTAGTAGGTCGTCGGCTTCTCGTGTTTGATGTCGTACTGGGGCTCGCCACAGAACGGGCAGCGGTCCTTCTTGCGTGCCTGCCGGATCGCGGCCTTCGTCACGTCGTTGACGTCCTTGCCCAGCTCCTCGGATCGTTCGAGGCGGTCCTCGAACTCCTCGCGTTCGCGTTCGTCGAGACAGAGCCGCGAGCACTCCCGACAGGTCCCGCGCAGCAGGCGTCGGATGAGCTTGTTGAACCCGACGTGGATGACGGGCGCTGCGAGTTCGATGTGACCGAAGTGGCCGTTACACGACCCACTGTGCTTGCCACAGGTCTTACACTCCAGACCGGGGTCGATCACGCCCAGACGCGGGTCCATCAGTCCCATGTCGATCGGGAACCCGTCGTCGTCGTAGGTGTCGGCCGTGATGACCTTCGTGGCGCTCATGTCGCGGTACTCCTCGGGATCCATCAGCCCGAAGCTAATGGAACTGATCGATTTGGGTGTCTGTTGTGCACTCATCGTTAGACTGCGTCTTCCAGTTCGATGCGCGGTGCGATTCCGAGCGCCTTCATCTCGTCGAGCAGGAGCTTGAACGCGTACGGCATCTCGACCTCGTGGATGTCGGTCTCTTCCTCACAGTTGGGGCAGTAGATGCGGCGTTGCTCGACGTTCTCGACGGCGGCCATGCCACACTCGCCACAGATCTTGATCCACTCGCGGTCGGACTCGTCGAGGAGCCGTTCCTTGAGGACCATCGCCGCCCCGTGGCCGATCAGCACGTCCCGTTCCATGTGTCCCACGCGCAGGCCGCCCTCGCGGGCACGCCCTTCCGTCGGCTGACGGGTCAGCACCTGCACCGGCCCGCGTGAACGGGCGTGGAGCTTGTTCGAGACCATGTGGTACAGCTTCTGGTAGAAGATCGTCCCGACGAAGATCTCTGCTTCGACCTTCTCGCCGGTGACGCCGGAGTACATGACCTCCTTGCCCGAGGACTTGAACCCACGGTCCTCCAGTGCGCCGCGCAGTTCCGCCTCGTCTTCGCCGGTGAAGGCAGTGCCGTCGACACGGCGACCTTCGAGTGCGCCGACCTTCCCGCCCAGCATCTCCAGTACGTGGCCGACCGTCATCCGCGACGGCAGGGCGTGTGGATTGAGGATGAGGTCGGGCACGACGCCGTCCTCGGTGAAGGGCATGTCTTCCTGGGGGGCCAGGTGACCGACGACGCCCTTCTGTCCGTGCCGAGAGGCGAACTTGTCCCCGAGCTCGGGGATCCGCTCGTCACGCACGGAGACCTTCGAGAGCTTCGAGCCGTCCTCGCCTTCCATCAGCGTGACCGTGTCGACGACCCCGCTCTCGCCAGAGCGCATCGTGACGCTCGTCTCACGGCGCTTCTGGGGGCTGAGACCGCCCATATCGTCTGGCTCTTCGAGGAACCGCGGCGGCGAGGTCTTGCCCAGCAGGACCTCGTTTTCCTTGACGTTGGTCTCGGGGTTGACCAGTCCGTCCTCGTCGAGGTGGGTGTAGGCTTCCTCACCGCGTGCGCCCCGCACCTCGTCGTCGGGCACCTCGAAGCGGTCCTCCTGACCGCCGGGGTAGCGCCGTTCCTCACCCTCGTAGGTCCGGAAGAAGTGCGAGCGAGCGAGCGCGCGCTCGACCGAGCCCTCGTTCATCACGAGTGCGTCCTCGATGTTGAACCCCTCGTAGCTCATCACGGCGACCGTGAAGTTCTGGGCCGCCGGGCGGTCGTCGTACCCGATCTGTTCCGTGGTCTGGGTCTTGACCATCGACAGCTGCGGGTAGTGCAGCAGGTGCTGGCGCGTGTCCGGACGAATCCGGTAGTTCGCGCTCGGCAGCCCCAGCGACTGCTTGATCATCCCCGACCCCATCGTAATCCGGGGCGAGGCGTTGTGTTCCGGATACGGGATCATCCCGGCACCGATCCCGAACATCAGCTGTGGGTCCACTTCGAGGTGGGTGTGGTCGTCGGTCACGTCCTCCTCGCTGACTGCGACGAGGATGTCCTCCTCCTCCTCGGCGTCGATAAACTCGACGACGCCGCGTTCGACCAGTTCCTCGAAGCCCAGTTCGTCGTCTTTGACCTGCTGGACCTCCGATTCCGTGATCAGTGGTTCGCCGTCCTCGACGACCAGCAGCGGGCGACGGGCCCGGCCGGCGTCGGCGTTGACGATGACTTCGTCCGTCCGATCCTTGACGGAGACGTTGACCATCTCCGAGACGTCCCCGCGTCGGCGGGCCTGTCGGATCTGATCTGCGAGCTGTTCGGGGTCGGGATGTGTCCCGACCAGACTGCCGTTGACGTACACTTTGGCGTCGCGTCCCTGACTCATGATTTAATCGTCCGCTGGCTGCTCGATTCGCTCGATTCCGGGGATCCCCTGGACCCCCATGTCGGCGAGTTCCTGTTTGAGATCCTGTTCGTCTTCGACGTTCTGAGAGAGTTCCATCGCCTGCGCGAAGTTCTTCACCAGACCACAGTTGGGTCCTTCGGGGGTCTCTGACGGACAGATCCGGCCCCACTGGGTCGCGTGCAGGTCACGCGCCTCGAAGTGAGGCTGACTCCGAGAGAGCGGCGAACGGAGGCGGCGCAGGTGAGAGAGCACGCCCATGTAATCGGTCCGGTCGACCAGCTGGCTCACGCCGGAGCGGCCGCCGACCCAGTTGCCCGTCGCGATCGGGTGTTCGAGCCGTTCGGTCAGCACGTCCGACCGAACGACCGTCGACACCGAGAGCTGACGGTTGCGCATGTTGGCCCGTTCGAGCTGGTACTTCACGTCGCGTGCCAGCTTGTTCAGCGCGGTCCGGAACAGGTCTTTCATCAGGTCGCCGCTGACCTTCAGGCGCTTGTTGGAGTAGTGGTCCTTGTCGTCCGCGTCGCGCCGACCGAGCGCGAGCTCGAAGCAGGCTTCCGCCATCCGGCAGAGGTAGAAGGCCTTGTTGATGCGTACGTCCTCCTCGTCGACGCCCTCCTCGTGAAGGTGGGGCAGGAGATAGCGGTCGATGACGTAGTTGGCTCGCTTGAGCTGGTAGTTCTTGCCCTGGCCGGAGGCGACGCGCTCGCCCAGCGTCTCGATCGCGCCCTCGGTGGTCTGGACGTCGGCGGCCTCCAGGTTCTCCAGCATGAACTTCACGATCTCCGGGTCGTCGCTGACGCGGTGGACGATCTCCTCGTCGGACTCCAGGCCCAGCGCACGCACGAGAGTCACGAAGTTGATCGAACCCGAGACGCTCGGGAAGGAGACTTCGAGGATGCCGTCGCGGGTTCGCTCACAGAGGACGAGGGCACGGTAGCCACGGCGCTGGGAGAAGGTCTTGGCGACCTGCACGTCGTCGCCGTACTTGGTGTCGTGTTCCGCGAGGATCTTGTTGGGCGCGAGGTCCTCGCTGGTCATCAGGACTCGTTCCGAGCCGTTGACACAGAAGTAGCCGCCGGGGTCGGCGGGGTCCTCGCCGATGTCGATCAGCTCTTCGTCGGTGAACCCGTCGATGTTACACTTGTTCGAGCCGACCATGATCGGCATCCGGCCGATCTTGGTCTCGGTCTGGTCGACGACGACCTCCTCTTCCTCGTCGCCGCCCCGAACGATCGCCATCTCCATGAAGACCGGCGCGGAGTAGGTGATGTTTCGCAGTCGGGCCTCCTGTGGGTAGAGCAGTTCCTCGCTGCCGTCGGCCTCACGGACCCGAGGCGTGACGACGCGCACGTCACCGAGTTCGACGAAGACCGGCTCCTGGCCCTCCTTGTCGCCGATGTCGGTCTCGATCGTCTCCTTCTCGTCGACGACCTGCTGCATGCCCCGGTCGAGGAAGGAGTTGAACGATCGGAAGTGATGCTCCGCCAGGCGCTCCCGCGAGAAGTACTCCCGAGAGATCGCGCGTCGGTCGTTGACGTCCATCAGGACACCACCAGTCGATACACGACTGCCTGATCGGTCGTTCGCGAATTACGGACGATCTTGATCACGTCGCCGACCTCGGCCTCGTCGGGGGTGGCCGGGTCGGTGCGTTTGATCTTCGGCAGGTCCGTCTTTTTGATGTTGTACTCCTCGAGCACGTCGTCGAGAACGTCCTCGTCGACGATGCTGTGGTCTGGAACGAGTTCGTGTTGGCTTACGTCTACCATGTGTGTTGTTGCCGGCGAGTGGAGAAGGTGGCTGTCACGAGATACTACAGGTCGTTATTAGCGGAACGCATTTAACCCTTGCCAAGTCCGTCTGCAGTAGCTATCGAACGCCGGGCCGGTCGCCGCGTCGTCAGAAACTATGCGAACGACCTTCATAGTCGTTTGGGTCCGGGCAGATCTGGCCCTCCCCGGACCGCAGACGCCGACAGACGACCGGTCGGGCTGGCGCGACGCCGGGCGCTGACCCCACCACGACACCACAACCCAATGACGGCGCGTTTGGAAAGCCTTAATACTATCACCAGGATACGATGAGATGCGTCGTGCCCGGATGGTGTAGTGGCCCATCATACGACCCTGTCACGGTCGTGACGCGGGTTCAAATCCCGCTCCGGGCGCTTCTGCTGTGAACGAATTGCCGAACAACTGAAAATCCGTCGTGCCCGGATGGTGTAGTGGCCCATCATACGACCCTGTCACGGTCGTGACGCGGGTTCAAATCCCGCTCCGGGCGTTCTACGACAGTTCACTCCCCCCAGCGAAGCCTCTCGTCGTCGATCGACACCCGGCTGTGGCTCACAGAACACGTGGCGTGGAAGGGGAAAAGTCCCCTCACCCTGTCATAGGTCCGTCCCACCTCGGGAGGCGGACACGGCTGTGATCGGCCGACGGCGATAAATGCTTTGCGGGGGTGGGGAACTGTTTAGTGTCGGCGCACGAATCTCGCCCGTATGGAGGACGTGGACCGCGAATCGATGCCGCGGGCGATCGTCGAGGAGTTTCTGGCACGCGAACGCGGGACGCGCGCGCTGCTGGACGACCTCGAGAAGCTGGCGATCGAGGGCCGGACCGAGGAGTTGCACGATCGGATCGAGAACCTCGCCGAGAACGACGAGGCGGTCTTCTACACCGTCGCGTTCAGCCTCGCGGACTCGGTGCAGTTCTTCGGCGACGTGGAGTCCCAGCTCGACGTGACCGCGGCCGATCGGCTCCGGGAGCTTGCCGAGACGTACCCGACGCTGGCAGAACCGTTCGCCGTCGTTCGAACGGAGCTGTCCGAAGACCGAAAGAACCCGGTGACGAACGTCAGCTACAGCGTCGCCTACCACCGTGGGATCGAGTCGCCGATCGTCACCTACCGCCCGCTGTCGGGCGGGCGAGAACTCTACGAGTCGCGAGCGACGCCGTCGGAAGTGCTGGGCACGGCCGCAGACCTCGTGGCGGCGACGACCGACGCGCTCGACGTGGCCCTGGAGAGCGATCACTCGGTCAACACGGAGGAGCTGAGCGAGCTGATCGACCGCCGCGAGCGACTGGAGACGGAGCTGTCGCGCCTGCGTGACGATCTCGACGAGCTCCGACGGACGCCGATCGACGGCGAGTAGCGAGGCCACACCGGATGCGTTTATATGTCCAGGGACAGAAGCACGGAGCGAGCACATGGGACTGGACCGACTGGCCGAGCAGGTCGAGAAAGAACGGCGCGACCTCCAGATTCTCGAAGCCATCATCGAACACGGTCCGATCGGGATCGTCCGCCTCGCCGAGGAGGCCGACGTCCCCGAACACAAGGTGCGGTACTCGCTGCGGATGCTCGAGAACGACGAGCTCGTCCAGCCGACGCCAGAGGGCGCGATTCCAGTAGAGAACATCGAAGCGCGGATCGCGACGATGAACCAGGGACTGGAACGACTGCGCGACCGGACCGAGACGCTGAAGACGATTTTCGACGCGGAGTGACACCGGCTGGACGCTTCGACAGCGATATACGCCATCACCAGGGCAGACCCATCGATCACGACGGCACCCAGATGTCAGAGAGCACCACACGGTCGAAACGCTCGCCCTCGTCGGCGGGGCGCTCGGCGTGCTCTGTCGCCACTGGCTCGCAACGGCCGTCGGCCTCGGGTGGCTCGTCCTCTCGGTGTGAGGACGGGCGGCCACGGGTTTATGTACCGGGACGGGACCACGACTCGCCATGTTCGTGGAACTGTGGCGCGACGACCGGGCGATCGAAGGACTGCCGATCAGACTCGTCATCGCTCTCGTCGTCGGCGTCGCGAGCCTGAGCGTCATGATGAACACCATCTCGGGACTGGACACAATGACCGTCAGCGAGCTCGACGTCGACCCCTCGAAGGAGGTGGTCGGAGAGGGCGAGACGGACGTGACGCTCACGGTCGTCGATCCGGACGGCCAGCCGGTCTCGGACGCGACGGTCGTCGTCACCGGTGGCACCGCGACGATGGACGGTGCGGTGACCGCGACGACGAACTCCAGGGGCAACGCCACCGTCACGATCACGCCGCAGTTGGGGCCCAACCAGCAGGAGGGGACAGTGACGATCGACGTGAAACCCCCCGCCAGCGGCGGGTACAGCGACCGGCGGCGCAACACCCGAATCCTCGTCGTCGACGACGGTGGCTAGGCCACCATCCGCGAGTCGCCACAGCGACTGGTCGACCCGCTCTCGTGGGGCGACCCCGCTGTGTCGGCCAGTAAGCGAGCGTTACGCGCGCCGACGGAGAGAAACGACTCTATAATTATCCGGTCGTGGGCCAACGACCACCGCATGAACCTCGCCGCAATCGGGTTCGGTAACGCGGGTGGCAAGATCGTCGACAGATTCCTCGCCTTCGAGGAGCGGTCTGGGCGGTCGCTCACGACAGAGGCGCTCGCGATCAACTCCGCGGAGATCGATCTGGCGAAGTTGGACGTGCTCCCGCCGGACCGTCGGCTCATCATCGGCCAGACCGACGAGCGGGTGAAGGGACGGGGCGTCGGTGCCGATCCGGAGCTGGGCTCGGAGATCGCTCGCCAGGACCTCACCGAGATCGAGCGCCAGCTGGACACCGTTCCGATCCACGAGACCGACGGCTTTCTCGTGGTCGCCGGGCTCGGCGGGGGAACCGGGAGCGGTGGCGCGCCGGAGCTGGCCGAGCGGCTCGGTCGGATCTACGACGAACCGATCTACGGGCTGGGGGTGTTGCCAAGCGCCGACGAGGGGGGTCGTCCCTCGCTCAACGCCGCCCGCTCGCTCCAGGCCTTCGCCGACGCGACGGACAACCTCATGATGTTCGACAACGACGCCTGGCGACAGACCCAGGGGTCGGTCGCGGCGGGGTACGACCGGACCAACCGAGAGATCGCGCGGCGGTTCGTCACGCTCCTAGCAGCCGGCGAACTCGACGGCTCGCAGGTGTCCGAGTCCGCGATGGACGCCAGCGACATCCGCCGGACGATGGCGACCGGGGGGCTCAGCACGATCGCGTTCAGCCAGGCAGATGTCGAGGCCGAGACGAAATCGAAGCAAGGACTGTTGGGCCGACTGCGATCCAACGGCGAGAGCCACACCGACGAGGGGGACCTGGCGAAGAAGATCCACGGGCTCGTCCGGAAGGCCGTCCAGTCGCGGCTCACCTGTCCGGCAGACGTCGCCTCCGCCGAGCGCGCCCTGGTCGTCGTCTCCGGCCCGCCACGCGAGGTCTCACAGAAGGGGCTCCAGCGGGCCCGCCAGTGGCTCGAACGCGAGACCGACAGCGTCGAGATGCTGGCCGGCGACGACCCCCGGGCCGACGCCGACGCGCTCTCGGTGGCCGTGTTGCTGTCGAACGTCACCGAGGTGCCACGCGTCGACGAGCTACAGGAGCGGGCCGTCACGGCACAGGAAAACAGCCGGCAGCAAGCCGCCGAGCGCAGAGCGGAGATCGACGAGTTGCTCACCGACGAGGAGAACGAGCTCGACCCCCTCTAGTAGTCGTCCCAGTCGATCCACTCTTGCTCCCAGCCCGCCCGCGACTGGGCGGCCTGCTGGGCGCGTTCGCGGTCCTCGCGGTGGGTGCGGTTGCGTTCGACGGTGTCTGCCTGCTCGCCCTCGACGAGCATCGGCTGGAAGGCGACGCCACCGAGGCGGCGGCGCTGACTGCCGTCGGCCGCGACGACCGTCAACGTCTGCTCGGCCGCACCGAGTGGCATGACCAGGCGACCGTCGTCGGCCAGTTGCTCCCGGAGCGCTCGCGGCGGTTCGACGGCCGCCGCCTCCAGCAGGATCTTGTCGTAGGGCGCGTACTCGGGGAGTCCCTCGGCCCCGTCGCGACGGTCCACGAGGACCGCCTCGTAGCCCGCCGTCGCGAGGTTCGAACGGGCGTCGGACACCAGCCGGCGCGTGATGTCGATGGCGTGGACGCGCTCGGGGCCGACGATCTCGGCGACGAGCGCGGCCGTGTAGCCGACGCCGACGCCGACGATCAGCACGTCGTCGTCCGCCTCGGGGGCCAGCGCTTCGAGGAGTCGTGCCGCGGTGCTCGGTGCGAGGACGCGGGTCCCGAACCGCTCGAACGACCGGTCGGAGTAGGCCGCTCGGTCGTCCTCGACGAACGCTTCCCGCGAGACCGTTCGCATCGCGTCCGCGAGACGCGGTGTCTGCAGACAGCCCTTGCTCTCGTGGGTCAGGCTGTCGACCATGTCTTCCCGCAGCACCGCCTGTTCCATACCCGAGGTTCCCGCCGGAAGTATATGAATGGCCCGTCCCGGAGCGGCGCGAGGATCGACGGCAGAGCGAAATCTGGTGAACCGCCGGGGCCGATCCCGAGGCACTCGCCCCGTTCGTCCGTGGAAAGATTCACCAGTCCATCGGTCGAAGGCGATCACGATGCCGGGCACACCCGAGCCGGTCGTCGGGAGCGCAGTCGTGACCCTGGGGCTCGCGGTCGCAGTCGGGACACTCGTCGCCGTGGTTCCGCTGGTCGTCGGCCGGCGGGCGTCGCCCCGGCGATACGCCGCCGTCGGCGGCGGCGTGTACGCGCTCGCCGTCGGGGGCCTCTGGGCAGTCCCGCGGATCGGCGTCGCCGGGCTGGGGTGTTCGCTGCCCGGAGACGCGGGGACGTGTGGCCCGTTCGCACTGATCGGCGTCGTCGTCCTCGTCGGACAGGGGGCCGTGGCGCTGTACACCCACAGCGAGTACGGCTACGTCGTCCCGCTTGGCGCGACGGCGTCGGTGACGCTGGTGCTGGCGTGGTCGTTCCTGCGGATGGGTGGCGAGAGCGATCCGATGACACTCTACGCCCTCTTTTTCGGGCCGGCGGCGGTGGGCGTCACCTGCGTCCTCGGCGTCTGTGAGGGGATCGTCCGACGGCAGGGAACCACGGTCACTGCATCGTGACGAACCGGACGCTGCCGTGGTGCTCGCGCTCTAGCTCGCCGTCGGCCCGCTTTCGAGCACGGACGAGCGTCTGGGGCCGTCGACCGAGCGGGCCGAGCACCACGCCGCCGGGCCGGAGCTGTTCGACGACGGCTCGGGGAAACTGCACTGGGCCACAGGTGAGGTACGCCCGGTCGTAGGGCGCATGTTCGGGCCAGCCTTCGCGGCCGTCTCCCGCTCTGATCGTGACGGTGTCGTAGCCGAGATCCGACAGGCGCTCGCGGGCCGTCTCGGCGAGGGTGGCGTGGTACTCGACGCTGTACACTGTGTCCGCGAGTTCGGCGGTCACGGCCGCGTGATAGCCACAGCCGGTGCCGATCTCCAGAACTCGGTCGTCGGGGCCCAGCTCCAGCAGGTCGGCCATGATGGCGACCATATGCGGGGCGCTGATCGTCTGCCCGTCCCCGACCGGGAGGGGACGGTCGTCGTAGGCCCGTTCGCGGTGCTGCTCGGGGACGAACTCGTGGCGGGGGACCGATTCGATCGCCGTCAGCACTCGCTCGTCGTCGATGCGGTCGCTCTCGGCGAGGGCCTCGACGAGCGCTCGTCGCCGGGCCGCCCAGTCCATGCTACCACGCCGACCAGGCGGTGGTCGACTCGTCGCGGACGTACAGTCGCTTGATGTCTTTCGCGAGGGCGCTGTCGCGGTCCTGGTCGTACTGTTCGCGGTCGTAGCCGTGGGCGTCGTCCCGGACGTGGAACCCCTCGACGGTGAACTCGTTGTCGCCGAACTCGTCGGTCGCGCCGACGGTGAACTCGTAGTCGCCGGGGACGTTGAGCTTGAAGCTCTCGGTGCTGTCGTGGCGGCCGTCTTTGGGGTGCATCGTCACGTCGACGGCGACGTTCCCGACCGCGCGGGTCCAGATGGTCTCGACGGCGTCGGCGGTCCCCTCGTCGACGCGTCCGCCTTCCGCCAGTTCGACGGCGGTGATCCGCACGGTCATCAGGGCCTCCTCGGCGTCCAGCAGGAACTCTTCGCCCTTGGCCAGTTCCTCCTCGGCCGGCACGTCGACCTGTGCGCTGAACGACTCCCCGTCCTGTGAGACGACGACGCGGCGCTGTACCTCGTTGTCGTCCGGGAGCTGTTCCTTGTGGGTGTGGTCACATTCCGTACAGCGAACCGTCACGTGGCTGCCGGGGCTGAGCACCTCGTGGACGGTCTCGAAGGCCGGCGAACACGCCGGGCACGGCAGGGCGAGGCGATCGCCCGGTGTCGCGTCTGTCATAGACGGGCGTACTCGGGCCGAACGTAAAGGGGCGTCGTCCCGGCCGTCTGGCCGCCTGTGACTGCCGGCCGGGGACGCACAAAACGAGATCGAACCGTACAGAAGGGCCTTACAAACGGCGACCGATGACGGACGTATGGCACCGATACGCCGCCGCCGAGCCCTCCAGCTGGCGAGCGGAAGCCTCAGCGCGCTCGTCGCCGGATGCGTCGGCGGATCACCGTCCGCCGGTACGGACGAACCGACAGAGACGCCGACCGACGAACCGACGGAGACGACGACGGACGGACGAACGGAGACGCCCACGGCCGCGACCGAAGTGACCGGGAGCGAGCAGGTCCGGTATCCGTCGGGCCCGTCAGAGCCCGACTGGGCGAGAGAAGACGCCGTCGGGCACGTCGCGCTGGCGGCCTCCCGAGAGCGGGCACGGGCGCTGCTCGCGCCGTTCGAGCTCCCCGAAGCACGACGCGAGCCGGTGGTCGAGTCGCTCCGGGAGACCGACTTCGAGCGATCGCTGCTGGCGCTGGTCGAGACCGTCGGCCCGAACGGCTGCTACCGGACCGTCGAGGTCTCGAACCTCGCGCTGAGCGGCGACCGGCTCGTCGGCGACGCGAGCGCGGTAGACGAGAGCGACAGCGAAACGGCCTGCACCGAGGCGCTGACCTACCCCGCGACGCTCGTGCGGGTCACCTTCGACGGCGCACCGCCGGACCGGGCGATGTTCACGATCACGGACGGCCGGGGCGAGAGTGCCGACGTGACGGGGACAGTCGAGGATCGAATCGGCCCGGACCCCGACGATCTGGCCGGTCACGTCCGTCCGGACGACGACCCCGTCGTCCGAGCGCCGCTGTCCTGTGACCGCGAGGGGCTCCAGCGCCACGGCAGCTGGGTCAACGATCCACCGTGGGGGCTGGCCACCGACGACGACGGAGCGCCGACGTTCGCGCTCCGGGTCGACCGACTCGAAGCCGGCGTCGGTGAGACGGTCACAGTCACGATGACCAACGTCGGCGACGGCGTCCTGAGCACCGGCAACCGCCACAAGTACGGCCTCCAGACCCGGACGGAATCGGGGTGGGAAGACGTTCGCGGCGCGACCGACGGCGACCCCGTGCCCTACACCGACGAGGCGATCGGCCACGCCCCCGGCGACGGCTTCGAGTGGACGCTGGACCTCACCGAGGATGGTCTCGTCGCGGACCACGTCCACGCCGACCGGCTGGTCGTCTGTCCCGACCTCGAACCCGGTCGCTACCGCTTCGTCTTCTGGGAGCCCGCCGTGGCCGTGGCGTTCGACCTCGTGGAGTAGCCGGGGCGATCACTCTGCCTGTGGCAGTTCCACTGCCACGCCGTCCTCGCGTGTCGCTTCGCTCCCGCTCACTCTACCTGTGGCAGTTCCACTGCCACACCGTCCTCGCGTGTCGCTTCGCTCCCGCTCACTCTACCTGTGGCAGTTCCACTGCCACACCGTCCTCGCGTGTCGCTTCGCTCCCGCTCACTCTACCTGTGGCAGTTCCACTGCCACACCGTCCGCGAACACGGTCGGCTCTCGCAAGATGCCGTCGAGGTGGATCGGCGCGGTCGTGTCCCCGCCGATCGCGTGGTCGTCGCCGATGGCGATGTGGACGGTGCCGCCGGCCTTCTCGTCCAGCAGCACCGAGCCGACGAGATCCCGGACGGCGACGTTGGTCCCGATCCCGAGTTCGGCGAGGTTGTAGGCGGCGTCACCGACGGTTTCGGCGGCCTCTTCGATCTGCTGGCGGACGGCGTCGTCGCCGATCTCGGTGACGAGCCCGTCCTCGACGGTGAACTCCAGCAGTTCCCCCTCCAGTTGGCCGTGGGGCATCATGGTCCCGTCGACGACGAAGGTGCCGTCGGCGGTCGTCGGGCTACAGAACACCTCGCCGGCCGGGAGATTCGACATCTCGCCGGGCTTGTGGACGATGCCGGTGTCGAGTTGCCACTCGCGGTCGCCCAGCCCGAAGGTGATGTCGGTCCCCTGGGGAGAAGTGACTCGGATCTCGTCGGCATCGTCGACCTGTGCGAGGACGTCTCGACAGTGGCCCGCGATCGCCTCGTAGTCGGCGTCCAGCCCCATCAGGAACACGCCTTCGGTGATTCCGGGGAGCGTCGCGATCCGGGCACCGGCCTCGTTGGCCTCGCTGCGGGCCTGCGTGTGGCTCAGACTCTTGGTCGTCGGCGCGAGCACGACATCCGCGCCGGCCATCGCGGCGGCGACCGGTTCGGGTGGCTCCTCGCCGTGTTGCTCGCCCGGCGGGTACCGGAGGAAGACGGTGTCGTCGCTGATCTCGCTGGCGACGCGGTACAGCGCCTCGCCGATGGCCGTGCGCTTCTCGTCGGTGACGACGGCACAGGACTCCGTCGACTGGAGGTTCAGACACTGCTCGACCGCGGTTCGGGCCGGCTTTCGGAGCGACGAGTTCATGCACGGTAGTGGCCGCCCGACCCACCTAAAGGTACCCGGCCGCGAACAGGGTACTCCGAAGCGAGTACGTTTCTATCACTAACAATCATAAAGAATATGGTCGCCACCGGCGAACCTCCGTGTATGCTCCGCGTGGGCATCAACGGCTTTGGCACCATCGGGAAACGGGTCGCCGACGCCGTTCGTGCACAACCAGATATGACGGTCGCCGGAGTCGCCAAACGAACGCCCGACTACGAGGCCGAGATCGCTCGTGATCGGGGCTACTCGCTTTTTGCCGCCGCAGAGACGACGCCGTTTACTGCGGCCGGAATCGACGTTGCAGGCCAGGTCCGCCAGCTCGTGGCTGCGAGCGACGTCGTCGTCGACGCGACGCCGGCCGGCGTCGGCGAGCGAAACCGCGCGCTGTACGAGGAGTTAGAGACGCCAGCGATCTACCAGGGCGGCGAAGACGCGAGCGTCGCGCCGGTCAGCTTCAACGCCAGGGCGAACTACGACGAGGCGGTCGGTGCCGACGCCGTCCGCGTCGTCTCGTGTAACACGACCGGGCTGTCACGCGTCCTGGCACCGCTGGAGGAACGCTACGGGATCGAGAAGGTGCGCGCGACGCTGGTCCGACGCGGCGGCGACCCCTCACAGACCGGACGCGGACCGATCAACGACACGCTGCCGGACCCCGTCTCGATCCCGTCCCACCACGCGCCGGACGTCAAGACGGTCTTCCCGGAGCTGTCGATCGACACCATGGGCATGAAGGTGCCCGCGACGCTGATGCACACCCACGCGATCAACCTCACGCTCCGGGCGACGCCCACCGCCGAGGACGTTCGCGATCTGCTGACCGCCGAGGGGCGACTGCTGGTGATCCCGGAGCGGCTGGGTATCGACGGCGCGGGCAAGCTCAAAGAGTACACCCGTGACGCGGGCCGCCCCCGCGGCGACGTGTGGGAGAACTGCATCTGGGCCGAGTCCCTGACCGTCGAACCCCTGTCGGACGGCCGCGCGGACTGCTACCTGTTCCAGGCGATCCACCAGGAGGCCGACGTGGTCCCCGAAAACGTCGACGCCATCCGGGCGATCGCCGGCCTCGCCGACGGCCCCGAGAGCGTCGAGCGCACCGACGAGGCCCTGGGGATCGGCTGCGGGCTCGCGGGGATAGAGCCCGACACGACCGCGCCGGCCCGCGACGCGGCGAGCGACGACTGATACGGATTATTGTAGCGATTTACCGGTGATCGTCTACTCCGTGGCGACGATCACCGGTAAGCAACTACAATAAACCGTATGAGACTGCCGGCAGTCACTTCGAGACTCGCCACTGAGGTCGCGAGACCGTTCACGGACAGGGCAGTACGCTCAGAGCCGGTGGAACTCGATCTCGCCCGACTCGGTGTCGAGGACGGCGACGTGCAGCGGTTCTGGTGCGGCCTCGATCGGGACGCCACCGGGGTTGATCCGGACGGTGCCCGCGTGTTCTTCGAGCACGCGCTCGTGGGTGTGCCCGTGGAGGACGTAGTCGTAGTTGCCACACTCGACCAGCGCGTCGACGATCGCGGGGCTGGTGCCGTGGTAGACGGCCACCTCGACCCCGTCCAGAGTCAGCTCACCCATCTCACCGAGGTAGGTGCCGAACGCGTCGATCTGGGCGGCGAGTGCCCACTCGCCGTCGTTGTTCCCCCGGACCGCGTAGAAGTCGAACGCTCGCTCGAAGGGGGCAGCCGAGAACGGGGCGACGAAGTCACCGCAGTGGACGACGGCGTCGACGCCGACGGCGTCGAACTGCTCGATCGCTGCCGCGACGAGATCCGTGTCGTCGTGCGTGTCCGAGACGATCCCAACGTGCATACAGACAGGCGACGCCGGACCCCCATATTCGTACCGGCTACAGAACCGGGCCATAGAACCGAGCGATCGAACAGCTAACTCTATTCCGAGTTCATTGTTTACTTGTTTCTGTACAAGAAATTTAACAGTCGGCGACGTATTCCCAGGTATGAGACGCCCTTCGACCGGCCGTGACAGGACCGACGGTCTCGACGCAACGTCAGACACCACCGCCGGCGACGTGCCGCGGAGAGAGGACGGCGACTGGGCGGCGCGTCACGGCCGCACGCGTCGCACCTGAGCGGTCCAGCGCTGTTGGCACGAACCAGTCCACCCACCACTCACCCCCCACCATTCTCTCTTTCAGTTCGCGAGCGATCGGACAATGAGAATGTCCCCGAAGACGCGCCGCAGACGACCGTTCACGAGAAGGATCACCGCGTGACGACCCGAGCGAGCGCCTCGGGATCGTCGACGACCGACAGCACCTTCGTATCGTCGTCCCGGACGAGACGCACCGTCCCAAAGTCGTTCGAGAAGAACGTACTCGCGATTCCGGACCCGGCCCGGACGTCTGCGATTTCGTGACGGGCGACGCTCCATTGCGGCGCGTCCAGTCTGCGGTCGTACGCGACAACCACGTCGCCGTAGACGCGATACTCGACCGCCCCGTACGCGAGACGCGCGACGGGAATCTCCAGGACCGCGCGGCCCGCGACGAGCGCGACGACGGTCGAGACGGCGGCGACGAGACCGAACCAGAGGCCGACGCCGACGGAGACGAGCGCGACGAGGAACCCGTACGGCGGGAGCAGCGCCAGGAGCACCCCGAGTCCGAGCGCGTGCAGGACGACGCCGCGATCGTCGGTCCCCACCACCGTGATCGGCTCACCGTCGGGGACCGTGATTGGGTCGTCCGCCTCGACCTCCGGCTGCGCACCGTCGTCAGTCGTAGACATCACGTCGAGGACGTCTGCGACGAGCTTCGCCGCGACCACGACCGCGAGCGTCGCCGTGAGTCCGACGCCCGCCGAGTCGGCGCCGGCACCGGCGATCGGGAGCAGGAACCCCGCGATGACGACGGCCATCCACCGGCGCCTCGAGAACGTCGACAGCGCGGAGTGGTGCTCGTACCGCTTCGCACGGACGAATTCGGACAGCGTCCCCGCGTGTCGGACGACGACGATCACCGCGCCGACAGCGACGCCGGGGAGCACGAGTCCTGCGAGCGAGCCAGACGATCTCGCGTACCCCCACACCAGTATCGCGACGACCCCGAGTCCGAACAGGACCCAGCCGGCGTTCAAGGCGAACGGGAGGTTCCGGGGATAGATCGGCGGCAACCAGTCCACGAGGGTCACGCTGCCGCGTTTCTCACGGAGGCGCTCCAGTGGCACCTGGATGCCGTAGAAGTCGTCGTCGACAGGCCGCGTCGCGAACAGTGCCTCGACTGACGAACGGGTGACGTACGCGACGGCCTCTATCCAGTAGAGCACGAGCACCGGGAACAGTGCCCAGTCGAACGCGAAGACGCCGACGAGCGGCACGGCGTTCACCAGGAGAGCCAGTGCGACGGTCGAACGCCTGTGCGTCGGATTATCCGCCACCATGCGACAATGTTCGTTTATTCAATATGATAAACTTATCGAGACGAGACTGCATCGAGCGCCGGACGGCGAATCCGGTGCTGGCCCTGACGAACCGGCGGGACAGCGAAGCGGGAGTCGCCACGGTGGCGGCTACTCGCCCACAGCGTCGGAGGTGTCAGCAGAATCCTGCCTGTGTCGGGTAGGTGTCCGAGCTACAGATGTCCTTTGCGTCCGGTAGCGCGGAGATAGTGAGCGAACAGATCGCGCCACCCAGGACCGCACACGGCACCGTCCCGAGGCCGAGCGTCGTCAGCGAGAACGCGCCACAGAACGCGGCGACGCCGTACCCGCAGAGCCCGACGTCCAGCGATAGTCGGATGAACGCGACACAGGCGCCACAGTCGTAGTTCTCGTCACCGATGGCCTCGAACACGCCGCTCCCGACGAGAGAGATCATCGACGAGTACCCGGTGATCCTGAGCTTCCACAGGGCCTTGATTTTGAAGTCGTCGATGAACTTGGTCGCGAGCGACTGGAAGGAGTTGATCGTGTTCGCGACGATCTTGCCACCCGTCACCGCGATCTCGGACGAGGACACGTCGGCGTACTCGATGGCTTCCGCCAGATAGTCGGCACTAACGTCCTGGATGCCGTCAGCGACGTCCTTCAGGCCGTCGTAGATATCACCGATCCAGTCGCCCCAGGGGATGGTGGGGATCCAGTCGCCTTGCGTCTCGGGTTGGGTCGTCTCGGGCGCGTCGAACTCGTACGTCTCCGTCGAGAGGCCGGCGGCAGCCGTCGAGAGAGAGCCGACCTCAAGCGTGTCGTGACGGAACTGTTCGATGTTACCGGCGTCGTTGCGCCACTGGTAGGTGTTCTTGCCGGCGACGACGTCGTCGGTGTCGTGGCGCTTCGTGACGCTGACCGCGCCCTCGTCACCCGTTTCGAGGTCGGTGAGTTTGAAGGTCACCGAATCGACCGGGTCGGTCGCCGTGTCGGAGGTGATCGTGTAGAGACCGTCGGCGTCGTGCCGGATTCGTCCCTCCACCGCCGACGCGAGCTGGTCGTAGGCATCGAGACGCTCGAATTTGGCGGCCATCTGGAGTCTCGCCGAGGACTGCGCGCTCTCGTAGGCCATGTAGTCGAACGACACGGTCATCCGCGCGATGCCGACCGACGTGACGTCGCCGAAGTACTGAATCCGTTCGGTCTCGCCGGCAGCGACGGTGACCGTCGGGTTCTTGTGGACTTCTTCCTCGTAGATGAACGCCTCCGTCGACTCGGTGCTGAACTCGACCGAGCGGTTCTCGGGGGCCGTACAGACCACGCGCTTGGACTCGGGGACGATTTCGACGGTCGCGCCGCTCTCGTGTTCGATACGCTCGACGCGCCCGTCGTAGCGCGCGGTCGTCCCGCGCTGGGTCGAGTAGGCACTGACGCTGCCGTCTTCGACGCTCGCGTGGGCGTGGTCGCTGTCCGCGTCGCCCGACACCTCGACGGTGACGCCCCGTCCGTCTCCGGAAATCTCCATCTCGCCGGGGAGCGAGGCCGGCAGTGCGTCGTCGGGTGCGAGTTTCTGGCCGTCCCTGCGGACCCAGACCCGGTCGGAGGCGTCGAAGTACGTGAGTTCCCCCGCGTACGAGATGTCGGTTCGTCCATTGATGGTCCCGCGGACGGTGCGAGCGTTCGGCTTCTCGAGTTCGTCGTCGGCTTCGACACGCCCGCTGGCGGAGATGTCGACGTCGACGTGGCCCGGCGCGATGACGGTGAGTGTCTGCTGGGGGAACGCGTCGGGGTCGACGGAGTCGCCGTCGACGACGACCTCCGCCCCGCCGGAGACGTCGAGTTCGGTGAACTCACCGGAGAAATCGTATGCGTGTGTCTCCCCCTCGATCGTGGCGGTGGCCGTGCCAGCGTCGAGGGATTCGCTCGGAGCGTCGGTCGCGGAGACGAGTCCGGTGACGGAGAACGTGTAACTGGCCTCACCGCTCGCACGGATGGAGACGCTTCGCGTGACCTCACTGGCAGCGAGCGAGGGTGTGCCGCGTTCAGTGATATCGTTGAGACTCGCGTCGGACGCGGCACCAGCCGTGGAAGCACCGATTGCGGTCGCACCGGCGACAGCCATCCCTCGGAGGACTTCGCGTCGAGACTTGTTCTGATTGTTGTCGTCTGACGACATACAATACCAACTTTTTCCACTGAATAATATAGTTTGGTATTAATATTCTAATAAGAATAATTAATCGGGCAGGACGCCAGCGGGTGACGCCCCTCCGAGGACCGATCGTCGGCACCGCCTCCGAACGGCTACGGGCCCTGGTCGAGGAGTGACTCGACGAGGGAGCGCTGACTCGCGACGAAGCGCTCGGCTCGCGGTCCCGACCAGTACGGCGCCCACGAGAGCGACGCGACGGTCGACAGCAGGAGGTACAGACGGCGTCGCCGCCGGAAGGCCTCGTCGGTGGCCAGCGAGCGTCGATCGCGGTACCCTTCGTGGAGCGACGCTCTCACACGCTGTCGTTTGTCACTCCCCAGCGGTGCCCATCCCGAGCAGTACTGTTCGGTCACGGCGAGTTCGAACTCGTCGTGGACGCTCCGTGCACCGCCCCAGTCAAGCACCGCGCGGACCCGACCCGCGCCCTCGTCGACCACGACGTTCCGCGGCTGGTAGTCGTAATGAGCGAGGACCGGATCAACGGCCGGAAGCTCCGGGAGCTCACTGTCGAGGACTGACTGGACCGTCGACGCCAGCCCGTCCAGTCGCGTGTCCCCCTCGGTTTCCGCGGCGAGTTCCCGGAGCCACGACTGCCACGAGCCAGCCGGGTCAGTCACGGTGAGCGTCCCGTCGTCGACGGTGATCGGACCGAACCCGGACACCGGTCCGCAGTCGTGCAGTGCCGCCAGGTGGCGCCCGGCCTGCCGGACGATGTCGTCGAGTATCCCATCGGGCCACCCGGTGTCCCCGTTCTCCCGAGCGCTCGCCCGCGTGGGGGATCCACCCTCGACGTGCTCCATCACGAACGACGGAGCCGGCAGGTCGTCGGGTTGCAGGTGACTGCCATACACGTCGGGGACCGGGATCGAGGTGTGGTCGGCGACGTACCGGAGCAGTGCGGGCTCCCGACGGAGTCCCGTCGCGTCGCCCTCCACAGCGGCCTTGAACACGACGGTCCGCCGGTCACCCTCCTGGTCTCGGACGCCCACACGATACGTCGTCGCCGACCCGGTGCGCAACGGCTCCGCGTCCAGCACCTCACACTCGATGCCGGCGGCGGCGACCATCAGCGCAATCATCTGTTCGGAGAACGGGTCCGGATCCCGTTCCCGGAGCGACGACGGTTCTCTCATGGGCAAATAGTGTAAAACTACAGTCAAAAAGATGTCGGATAGATCTCCCGGCGACGCTGGGCTCTGGTCTGACGTCATCGCTGCCACGTGACGCGACACCGATAGTCGCGCGCGTCATCGAGAACAGCGATGATCGAAAGCGACGCGATCCCCAGACCGAGCGCCTCAGTCCTCGCGCTGGAGGACCTCGACGCCGATCAGTGATGCCCCGGTGAGCGCGCGGATGTACGCCCCGCCTGCGATCGAGACGTGGCCGAAGTCGTCCTCGCTCATGCCGTACATCTCGATCGCCCGGGAGGTGTCGCCGCCACCGACCACCGAGAAGCAATCGGTCTCGGCGATCGCTTCCAGCACCGACACGGTCCCGACGGAGAAGCGCTCTTCCTCGAAGACACCCAGCGCACCCTTCACGAAGACGGCCTCCGAGTCCCGGACCACGTCGGCGTAGCCCTCGGCGGTATCGCTACCCACGTCCATGAACGAGACCGTCTTCTCGTCGATGTCGGCCACGTTCGTCTCGGCGCGGTCGCCGTCCTCGTCGGCGTAGGCCATGTCCGTCGCCAGCGTGATCTTCTCGCGGTTCTCTTCGAGGATCCGCTCGATCAGCTCGTGGTTGTCCGCCCACTGGGAGTCGTAGAGATCGAGGTCGGGATCGAGGTCGAAGCCCACGGGCGCGCCGTCGGCCCGCAAGAACAGTTCGCCCGCGATCCCGCCCAGCAGGAAGTCGTCGACCGTGTCGCCGAGGTGGTCCATCACGTCGATCACGTCGGTCGCTTTCGTCCCGCCGACGGCCATCGTCACCTGCCCGTCGAACTCCTTCTGTGCGATGGCGGTGTTTGCCTCGTACTCGGTCTCCATGACGCGGCCGGCGTACGCCGGGAGCACGAGCGGGAAACCCACCAGCGAGGCGTGCGAGCGGTGGGCCGCCGAGTAGGCGTCGTTGACGTATGCGTCGAACTCCGGGGCGAGCGTTCGGACGAACTCCGTCTCGGCCTTGACCTCGGGGTCTTCCTCGGGCAGTTCCTCGCCACACATCCGGGTGTTCTCCAGCAGGAGCACGTCGCCGCCGCCGAGGTCGTCGATAGCGGCCAGCGCGTCCTCGCCGAAGGTGTCGGAGACGAAGTCCACGTCACTGCCGATGTGTCCGCTCAGGATGTCGGCGTGCTGTTCGAGCGAGACGAACGTGTCTCGACCGGGGCGGCCCTGGTGGGCCATCAGCACGGTCTCGAAGCCACGGTCGGCGAGTTCCCGAACCGTCTTCGCGTGGCGTTCGAACCGGCGGTTGTCCTGCACCGCGCCGTCCTCGACCGGCGAGTTCAGGTCGAGGCGGACGAGGACGCGCTGTCCGTCTGCGAGGTCGTCGAGCGTCTGGAACGCTGCCATACGCGAGGAGAGAGGCGTCCGGGAGAAAAAACCGCCCGATCCGTCTCACACTGTCGGCTGTCAGTCTGTGACGAATGTCGCGACCCCGTATCGCGAATTTCTCAAAACAGTGACAGCCGGCAGTATCAGCGGGTGAGCTTCGCCTCGTGGTTCTCGTCGAGTTCGCGCAGTCGGTCGCCACACGAGCCACACTCCGCGGCGATCACCTCGTGGAGCCCACAGCAGGACTCGACGGTGTCTGCCGTCGTCGTGATCTGGCCGCCACACGCGGGACAGTCGTCCCCCAGCGTCCGCAGTTCCTCGCGGATGGTCGCGCGCTGTTCGACCGGCACGTCGGTCCAGCGGTCGGTCCACGCTGCCATCGCCGCGTCGGTCGCCACGTCCGCGAGCAGCGCGGCCTCGCTTGGCCACTTGCGAATCCGGTTGTCGATCTCGATGGCCGGGTAGTCGCGGTCCGTCGTCGCGACCGAATCGGGAGCGGCGTCGAACAGGGTCGCCAGCGTCGCCGGTTCCCGCAGCGAGTCGCGGTTAGCCTCGACGTGCTCGTCTCGCAGCGCCGCAAAGTCCTCGGTGAAGCGGTCGCTCCCGCCGTCGCGGGCGACGACGCCCTCGTCGGCGAGGAACCGTTCGGAGTCGACGGCGTTCTCGCGGTGCTGCTCGATCTTCTGGATCGTCTCCCACTCCTCGTCGTCCGCCTCGTGGTCGTCGAAGCGCGCACGGATCGGCTCGGGGAGGTACCGCTTGGTCAGCGTCGGGGTCCCGGGGACGAGATAGCCACGCAGGTAGATCGACAGCAGCGAGACGACGAAGACGGCGACGCCGGCCGGTGGGACGACGACGCCGACGAGTGTGCTCGCTACGGCGGCGATGACGACGTTGACGGCGGTACAGGGGACACAGCGGTTCGGACCGGTGTACTCCGGCCGGCGAACGCGCTCGACCACAGAGAACTCTGTCATAGAGGGGGTTGGTGGTCAGCCGTCAAAACTGGTCGGGCTCTTACCGCACGAGTCGGACGACACACTCGTCGGCGAGAGACCCCTCGTGACCGTCGACGTTGACGTGTGCGCCGAGGGCGTACTCGCCGGGGTCGGCCGGCTCCCACTCGCGCTCTGTCACCCGGAATCGTCCGCTCCACTCGCCGGCAAACTGCTTGCGTTCGCCCCGCTCGAAGTGGAGTTTGCCCTCCTCGTCGGGCGGGTCGTACTGGTCGACGTGGGACGCTTCGGTGAGGCCCTCGACCGTCCAGGCCCACAGCACCGGGGACCGCGTCGTCAGCGTGATCGGGATCGGCAGCGCGTTTTTCATCGTCACGCGAAAGGGGATGGCACTCCCGAGTTCGTACTCGGCCTGGGGCGTCTCGATCGACAGCGAGATCGCCCAGCGGCGGATCGCCCTGGGGACGAGCCACCGGCTCAACAGGCCGCTGTTGACCGAGCGAGCCGACTGTGGTCGGTACTCGTCGTCATCGTCGTCCGGAGTAAAGGGGTCCACGTCGTCTGGCGGCCCCCCGCCGAGCAGTCCGCGCATCGACTGGACGGCGGGTCGGAACGAGCAAAAACCTTGGCGTCCCGGCCGCAGTCCAGTCGTGTCCGATCTCGACGATCGCCGCGCGGGCGGCCAGCGAGGTCAGTCGCCAGCGAGCTCGCCGTCACGGAGGACGGCCGGTGGATCCGGGTAGTCGTCCTCGTACAGCAGACAGGCGATCTGCTGGCCGTCGCCGGTGTGAGTCAACGGCGGGTCCCGTCGTTCACAGGGCGACTCGAAGGCCTCCGTCGCACGGCTGCGCGCGCCGTCCAGATCCGCCTGGGCCAGATCGTCGACCAGATCGGACAGCACCGACTCGACCTGGGGGTCCCCGACCTGCTCGGGGAGCCCGAACTCCTCGCGGACGAGGCGGTCCAGTTCGTCCCGGCCAGCGTCGTGAGGATCGGTGTCCTCGTCGGCCGGGATCGCCGTCAGAGACTTCAGAGAGTCGGTCCCGGAGAGCCTGATCTTCAGGTCCATGACGGCACGCCACACGGACTGGTCGAGATCGTACTCGTCGGGCTGGATCACCCGCGGACACCGCGTGTGGAACCGACAGCCGCTCGGCGGGTCGATCGGCGACGGGACGCTGCCAGACAGCAGCGTCTGGTCTGCCTCCCACAGCGGGTCCGGTTCGGGAATCGCCGACAGCAGCGCTTCCGTGTAGGGGTGGTGTGGGGGGTTGAACACCGACTCGGTCGGCCCGACCTCGGCGACCTGGCCGAGGTACATCACCGCGATCCGATCCGAGATGTGTTCGACGACGCTGAGGTCGTGGGCGATGAAGACGTAGGAGAGCCCGAACTCCTCCTGGAGGTCTTCGAGCAGGTTCAGAATCTGGGCCTGGACGGACACGTCAAGCGCCGAGACGGGCTCGTCGCAGATGATGACCTCCGGATCGACCGCCAGCGCGCGCGCGATGCCGATCCGCTGGCGCTGCCCCCCGGAGAACTCGTGGGGGTACCGGTTGGCGTGGCTGGGGTTGAGCCCGACCGTCTCGAGGAGTTCGTAGATTCGCTCCATGCGAGCGTCGCCGCTGGCGATGTCGTGGATGTCCAGGGGCTCGCCGATGATGTCTCCGACGGTCAGGCGCGGGTTCAGGCTCGAAAACGGGTCCTGAAAGATGTACTGGAGGTCGGTACGCAGCGATCGCAGCTTCGAGTTCGAGACCTCGGTGAGGTCGATCTCCTGTTGGCCGTCGTGGTAGTACACCGACCCCTCGGTGGGCTCGACGAGCTGGAGCATCGAGCGGCCCAGCGTCGTCTTCCCGCAGCCACTCTCACCGACGACACCCAGCGTCTCGCCGGCTTCGAGTTCGAGATCGACGCCGTCGACGGCTCTGACCAGCTGTGGCTCGCCGAGCAGCCGGTCGACGAAGCCCTCGTCGCTCTCGTAGTACTTCGTGAGCCCCTCGGTTCGGAGGATCGTTCTACTCACGCTGATCACCCGGTGTGATCTGTGGGTCCTCGCCGTCGACTTCGACGGTGTAGTCCAGCCCGCCGGTCAGATCGCCCGTGTACTCCAGGCAGGCGGCGGCGTGTTCGCCCGGGTCGCCGCTGGCCTCGTGGCCGGTCTCGGGATCGACGAGCACCGGGTCCTTGCGGGTGCAGGCCTCCTCCGCGTACGGACAGCGGGGGTGGAAGCTACAGCCCGTGGGAACGTCGACGAGGTCCGGCATCGTGCCGGGGATCGTCTGGAGGCGCTCTCGCGTGTCCCCGATCCGGGGAATCGAGCTCATCAGCCCGACCGAGTAGGGGTGTTTCGGGTCGTAGTACAGCTCCTCGACCGGTGCCTTCTCGACCGGCCGACCGCCGTACATCACCATCACGCGATCGCACACCTGTGCGATCACGCCGAGGTCGTGGGTGATCAGCTGGATCGACGTGTCGAACTCGTCGGCGAGGTCCTCGAGCTGGTCGAGGATCTTCGCCTCGATGGTCACGTCCAGGGCGGTCGTGGGCTCGTCGGCGATCAACAGGTCGGGATCACAGGACAGCGCCATCGCGATCACCGCTCGCTGTTGCATCCCGCCGGAGAACTCGTGGGGATAGTCCGAGTAGCGCGCTTCCGCCTCGGGGATCCCGACCTCGTCGAGGAGGCGAATCGTCCGTTCCTTTGCCTCCCGCTCGCCGTAGTCGAGGTGGTGTCTGATCACCTCGGAGATCTGTTCCCCGACGGTGTAGACGGGGTTGAGCGCGGTCTGGGCGTCCTGGAAGATCATGGCGATCTCGTTGCCGCGGATCGAGCGGACCCGCTCTTCGCTCATCTCAAGGAGGTCCTCGCCCTTGAACAGGATCTCGCCGCTCTCGATCTGGCCGGGGTCCTCGATCAGTCGCATCAGCGACATCGCGGTGACGCTCTTGCCGGCACCGCTCTCGCCGACGACGCCGAACTTCTCGCCGCGTTCGATCGTGTACGAGAGGTCGTCGACGGCCCTGACGACCCCCTCTTCCGTGTAGAAGTTCACGGTGAGGTCGTTGATCTCGACGAGGGCCATCAGTTACCGCCTCCCTGTTCGACGTCGACGTTGCTCTGGGCGTCCAGCGCGTCGTTGACGCCGTCACCGATCATGTTCATCGCCATCACGAAGATGAAGATGGCTCCACCGGGGAAGACGGTCGCCCACCACGGGATCGAACCACCCGGCCCCTGGATGAGCGTCTCGCGGGTCGCGTCCAGCATCGTCCCCCACTCAGGGGTACCCGGCGGGAAGCCCAGACCGAGGAAGCCAAGCGCCGCCACGCCGATGACGACGGTCCCGATCGACAGCGACGCCTGGACGATCAGGGGCGCGATGGCGTTGGGAACGATGTGTCTGAAGATCACCGACCGGTCACGGGCACCGAGGGCCTGTGCGGCCGTGACGTACTGGTTTTGCTTGACCGAGAGTATCTCACCGCGTATCAGCCGTGCGTAGCCGGCCCAGCCGGGGAAGGCGAAGGCCGCGACCAGTTGCCAGTAGCCACCGCCCAGAATGGCGATGATCACCAGCGCCAACACGAGCGCCGGGAAGGCAAAGACCGTGTCGACGATCCGCATCATGACCTCGTCGACCCAGCCGCCGTAGTAGCCCGCGACGGCACCGTAGACGAGCCCGAAGCCGGCAGTGATGAACACGACGACGAAGCCGATCGAGATGCTCGCGCGACCGCCGACCATCACGCGCGAGAACATGTCTCGGCCCGAAGCGTCGGTTCCCATCGGATGTGTCAACGACGGCGGGTCGTACGCGCCGGCGTTCGAACCGGGTTCGAGAAAGAGACTCTTCTGGGGCTCGAAGGGTGCGAGCGAGATCGGCTGGACGGTGATGCCGGCGATCTCGACCGGCCGAGCGAACGTCGTCAACACCACCATGATCGCGACGACCGAGAGCCCGATCATCGCCGTCCGGTTGCTCTTGAACTGCCGCCAGGCGCGGTGCCAGCGGCCCTCCGTTCCGCCACCCGTTCCACCCGCTGTCCAGTCGGACAGTGGCTCCCGTTCGGTCACCTGTTCCGTGTCGAAACCGCTGATCTGTATCCGTCCTCGTTGCGTAGACATAGTTAGTCGTATCTGATCCGTGGGTCCAGCATCGCGTAGACGATGTCTGCGAGTAGGTTCGCGAGCACGAGTGCGACGCCGGTAAACAGCGTGATCGCCAGGATGAGATTGACCTCGCGGGAGGTGATCGCCTGGACGAACTCTCGGCCCAGTCCGGGCCAGCTGAAGACGACCTCGACGACGACCGAGCCAGCGACGATGTTGGCGGTCAGGAACGCCGCGACCGTCGTCACCGAGATCAGGGAGTTGCGCAGAACGTGCTTGAGGATCACCGTTCGCTCGGGCAGTCCTTTCGCCCGCGCGGCGGTGACGTACTCCTTGTTGAGCTCCTCGGCCATCGACGAGCGCATGATCCGCATCAGCGTCGAGGCGGAGGCGGTCCCGATCGTGATGCCGGGCATCACGAGGAACCACAGTGTGTCCAGACTCAACAGTCCCTTTCGCGGGGGCAAGACCGGCCAGATGTTGAACACCAGCGCACCGAACAGGATCAGCATCAGGCCGAGCCAGAAGTTCGGAATCGAGATGCCCGAGAGGGCGACGAAGCGACTCACGTGGTCGCCCAGGTCGTCCTTGTTGACGGCCGCGTAGATCCCCGTCGGGATAGCGATGACCAGTGCGAACACCCATCCGAACAGCCCGAGCACGATCGTTTCGGGCAGCCGGCTCATGATGACGTCGTTGACGCTGACACCCGAGCGGGTGATGACGGGACCGAGATCGCCTTGTAACACGTTCCCGATCCAGCGGAGATACTGCTCCCAGACCGGGAGGTCGTATCCGTATCGTTCGCGCAACGCCGCCTCTTCGGCCGGACCGACATCCGGGTTGAACGACACCAGCACGTCGATCGGGTCGCCCGGCGTGAGATGTACCATGCCGAACGTGACGATCGAGACACCGAACAGTATCGGGATCGTCAGCAGTACTCGTTTGACGATGAAACGTCGAAGGCCCATACGTTGTCCTCGTTATCTGCTGAGGTACGTAATCTGTTCGTCCTGTGGAGCGAACAGGCCGTATCCGATGATGTCCTGCGTGCTCGGATACGTGTTGAACCCGTTGACGACGGTGTCGTCAACGACACCGACGAGCGTGCTGTGCGTACCGTAGGAGTTGGCGCTGAGTTCGAGGACGCGTTCCCAGACCGCGTTGTACCGCTCCTGTCTGAGTTCGGGGTCCTGGGCCACGTCGACGCCGTACCGCGCGTCGCGCAACAGCGTACTCAGCTCGTCGTCGTCGATGTTCTGGAAGTTACAACACTGAGCGAAGTTGTCCTGTGAGTGGACGGACTTCGCGTAGCCGTGTGGGTTGAACCCGCCCGAGAGCCCGATGAAGGCGAACTTGCCGTCGTCGTAGTACTCCTCGCTGAGGAGTTGGCCGATGAAGTCGAGGAACTCGTAGGTCTCCAGAGTGGCCTCGAAGTACTCCGACCGATTGAGCGCTTCCTGGATCAGCTCGACGGTGCGGACGCGGTCGTCGTTGTCGGAGTTCGTCTCCAGCTGGACCTCGATCGGGGTCTCCCAGCCGTTGTCATCGATTGCCTCTTCGACGAGTTCCGTCGCTCGCTCTTGGTCGTATTCGTTGTACTCGCGGCCGTCCTCGACGAGCTGCTCGTAGTCGTCGGTCCCCGTCCCGGCAGCGACCGGCGGCAGCGGCGTCCAGGCCGGATTTTCCCACCCGGAGAAGATGTTCTGGGCGATATTTTCACGCGGGATGAGGTGGTTGATCGCCTGTCGAACCCGCTTGTCGGTGAAGGGTTCGACCGTGACGGGGTGCTGGAGGAACGTGTAGCCGGCACCGTCGGTCGGGGCCGTCCGGAAGTCCTCGGAGTTCTGGTAGTCGTTAAGCGTGCTCGCGGTCAGCCCGTAGCTCATGTCGATCTCGCCTTCCTGGAGGGCAGCAGACCGTGAAGCGTCCTCCGAGACGAACGAGATGTCGACTTCGTCGACGACCGGGCCGTTCGGGAACTCCGAGGAGCCCTCGAACCAGTCTTTCATCTCGGTGTCGAACCAGTAGTCGTCGAAGGCGGTGAACACGACGTACTCGCCTTCCTGGAACTCGTCGAGTTCGAACATCCCGGTCCCCATCGGCGTGTTCCCCTGTCGGGGGTCCATCGCCTCGGGCGGGAGCGTCGCCGACTCGGAGGGGTAGATCGGTGCGGCCGCGAGTTCGAGCACCGCGGCGGCGTCAGGTTCCTGGACGTAGAGGTGGACGGTGTAGTCGCCGTCGGCCTGGATGTCCAGCATCGAGTCGTAGTACTGGCCCGACAGCGTCGAGTTCCGGATGCGCTCGTAGGACTCGACGACGTTGTCGGCGGTCATCTCGTTGCCGTTGTGGAACGTGACACCCTCGTGGAGGTCGAACCGGAAGTGCATCCCGTAGGTGCCATCCGCGGCGGCGTCGCCGGCCTCTTCGACGGTCAGAACGCGAGCGTCGTCACCGGACGCAGGATCGTTGTCCGGGTGTTCCAGGACGATCTGTGCGTCCGTGTCGATGACCATCGCGCCGTCTTCGGTCTCGGTGTAGGGGACGGAGGTCATGTAGTCCGCGTAGTCGGTGGGCGTGATATCCTGTACGTCGACCTGTTCGTAGGACTCGGCGAGCCACGGATAGATCTCGCCGCTCGCGTCAGTCTTGGTCAGCCCCTCGAAGATGAGGTTGTGGAGGATCGAAGCCGAAGCGGAGCTACTGTACGCGAAGTCGAACGTGTCCGGTCCCTCACCGATCGCGGCCTTGAACGTCCCGCCCTCTTCGATGTCGGCGGGATCGACCGTGACGCGGTCCTGAACGGGGTCGACGCCGCCGTCGCCGCCGTCGCCGCCGTCGCCACCGTCACCACCACCGCCGAGCTGATCCGAACAGCCCGCAAGTGACATTGCGCTGAGGGCAGCTGCGCTTTGGAGGACCTTACGACGCGAAATACCGGGCAAATTATCGTCCAAATTTAATTTCGACATGTCTGAATCACCAGTGAAAGCCTACCCCACCATCACAGTGGTCATCAAAAAGGGTTGTGGCGTTGTCCCACGCATCAGAGATATATACTATAAATAATCCTATTTAGTTGTGTAATAATCATACATGAGGCAAGTATACTTGCGCCGGCGGTGGTTAACGCTGGTCAATACCCCAGTTCGTAAACAACAATATTGTGGTTTGTCGGAAACTCAATCATATCGAGGCAGGCGCGAGCTGTCGGCCGCTCGCGTCGAATGAATCCATCGCAGCCGTCGGCCGATAGCCGCATATTCCGGCCGCCGAGGATTAGCGTCCGTTATGAAATGACGAGTTGCAGTTAACACTTCGAGACGGCATCCGACGGTCGACGAGAGACCAGAAGGATATTTGTAACGGCGTGCCTAGGACCGCCGATGCAACCCACCCAGCGCGGTGTCTCACGGCGCGAGTTCGTCAAGGCGGCCGTGGCTATCGGCGGGTCGGCCGCGCTGTCGGCCTGTCTCGAACGAGAGTCTCCGGACCTGGCGACCGGAGATCCCTCGTCCGTCCCCGACCGCCAGCACGCCTGGAACGAGGCGTTGCCACGAGACGACCACGGAAACGTCCGAATCCCCCGTCACCACGCCCTCTTGCTCGTCGAGTACAGTGAGACCGGCGTTCCCGACGACGACGCGCGCGAGGCCGTCGAAGCGGCGTTCCGCTCGCTCGAACGAGCCTACCCGTGGAGCAACGAGGGACTGCTCTTTACCGCGGGCTATGCCCCCGCGTACTTCGACCGATACGACGCCGACCTCGACGGCGTTGCGCTGCCAGCGCCAGCGGCACTGGCCCCGTTCGAAGACCCGGAGCTGGACGAACCAGACGCGATGATACACCTCGCCAGCGACTACGGCAGCGTCGTCTTGGGGGCCGAACAGGCCCTGATGGGCGAACGGGCGACGCTCAACGGCGTCGACGTGTCCGGCTTCGGCGAGGTCTTCGACCGCGTGGACAAGCGGACCGGGTTCGTCGGCGACGGCCTCCCCGCGGAGAACCAAGACGTGGACGGGATTCCGGACGACGAGCCCGTCGACGAGGACGCACCGCTGTTCATGGGCTTCGAGTCCGGCTTCGAGAAGAATCAGGCCAGCGAGGACGGCGTCGCGATCGAGAGCGGCCCCTTCGCCGGTGGGACGACCCAGCACCTCTCGAAGATCCGGCTCCATCTGGACCAGTGGTACGATCAGGACAGTCGCTCCCAGCGTGTCGCGAAGATGTTCTGCCCGGCCCACGCGGAGGACGATCGCGTCGAGGGCGTCGGCGAGAACCTCGGCGACGACAATCAGGTCGGCGACTGCGTCGACGACATCGAGGCCGACGCCGGCAGCCACGGAATCGTCGGTCACGCCCAGAAGAGCGCCCGCGCACGCGACGAGAACGACACGCCGGTCCTGTTGCGCCGGGACTTCGACTCGACCGACGACGGCGCGGCCGGCGTCCACTTCCTCTCGCTGCAGTCGTCGGTCGCGGACTTCGTCGCGACGCGAGCGGCGATGAACGGCAGCGACGTGAGCGAGGGGTCGAGCGTCGGGACCCGACTCAACAACGGGATCCTCCAGTACATGACCGTCCAGCGGCGGGGCAACTACCTCGTCCCGCCGCGCTCGTCGCGTGCGCTGCCACGGCCCAGCCCGTAGCGTCTTCGACGGTCAGACCACATCGCTATAGAGGGACCAGTGCCAAGCGCCGGTATGGACAGATCGCAGTACACGCGTCGATCGCTCCTCGGTGGCGTCGCCGGCCTCGGTGCGACCGCGATGGCCGGCTGTTCGGGACTCCTCGAAAGTCAAGCCGTCGGCGAGCCGCCGGTCGTCGAGGAACGCCCCAACGCCGTCTACTCCCCGACACACGTCGAGGGGATGGAGATGATCGGTATGACCGACGCGGGCGACCGTCGGATCGGACTGATGTACTCCTACGCCCACCGGTTCTGGACGATGGACGTGGGCGACACCGCACGCGTCTCCGCCGGTGACGCCGACACCCACCTGATGGCGAGCGTCTGGGATCCCGACACCGGACAGGTGTTGCCCGTCCGGAGCGGGCTCTCGATCACGATCGAACGGGACGGCCAGACGATCGACGAGCGCACGCCCTGGACCATGCTCTCACAGAACATGGGCTTTCACTACGGCGACAACGTCTCGCTCGACGGGGACGGCACCTACACCGTCACGGTCGAGGCCGGCGGAGTCGGGATCGACCGGCTCGGCGCGTTCGCAGATCGCTTCGCAGAGCCGGTCACCGCCGAGTTCGAGTGGGAGTTCAGCCGGAGTCGGAGAAACGAGATCAGCTTCCGGCAACTGGACGGTGCCGGCGACCCCGGCGCACTCGACCCGATGGAGATGAAGATGCCCCTCTCGGTCGCGCCCGCTCGCGAGGACCTTCCGGGACAGGTCGTCGGAACCGGCGAGACCGGCGACGCGACCCTCGTCGTGGCAGTGACCGACCGCGGCGGAGAGCCGTACCTCGCCGTCGCCCCCCGGACGCCGTACAACCGCTACGTCCTGCCGGCCATGTCGCTGTCCGCGACGCTCGCCCGCGAGGGCGAGGCGGTCCTGGACGACTCGCTGTCGGCCGCGATCGATCCCGAACTTGGCTATCACTACGGAACCGCAGTCGACGGCGTCGACTCCGGCGACGAGCTGACGATCACCGTCGATTCGGTCCCGCAGGTCGCTCGCCACGAGGGCTACGAGACCGCCTTCCTCTCGATGCCCGACGTGGAGCTGACCGTCGAGTGACGGCACGACCGCGGAGTGCGGTCCACCCGCCGTTCACGACCGCTGTGGTGCGCGTGGAAAAGAAATCGTTATAGGTCGCGGCTTCCGACCGTCGAAGTATGCAACGACGAGCCGCGGCGATTTACTTCGTGTTCTTCCTCGTCGTCGGTGCTGGGGCGTATGCCTACATCGGCGTCGCCGAGCAGACCAGCCAGCCACAGTACGACCTCGACGGAACGATGGTCGAGAGCAACGAGACGGTCGCGATCGGCGAGACCGAGTACACGCTCAGCGGGATCAATCGCGAAGGAGGGAGCCACGGCAGTGGCGGCGAGCTCGTCTCCGAGCTGACCTGGACCAACGCCTCTTACGTCGGCACGGGATCGATCTCGCACAACTCGACGACGGAGTATCAAAACGAGAGCTACCGGGTCCTCGTCGCCAACGAGACCGGCGTCTCCGAGTTCACGCTGGAGGCCCAGCAGAACGTCAGCGCGATCTTGCAGGCCGACCCCGCGGTCGAGAACACCACCGCGACGCGTGACGGGACCGACTACGTCGTCTACCGGAACAACGACACCATCCAGCCACTCGCGGAGTACCTGCCCGAACCCGAGCGCCGGACCGTCTCCGTGGGCGAGACCTTCCCCTACGAGGGCAACGACGCGACCGTCGTCAACGTCACCGCCAGCGAGGTCCGCCTCGAATGGGACAGCTCCGAGGAGAACGCCGTCGAGCTCACCGAGGGCGGGAACGTCACGCTCGCCGACGGCCAGCAGTACTTCGCCAACTACCACGGCGAAGAGTCGGTCTCGCTGGTCCCGGCAAGTCAGTACAGCGAGTACGTCCAGACGAACAACGAACGCGACAGCTTCCAGACGCGGCTCAACGGTCTGTGGGGAATCGCGATCATCAGCGGACTCGCCGCACTGACCGCCCTCTCGACCGCGTACCTGCCCGTCCGGGGCTAACACGTCCGGCCGTCACTCTTTCGTGAGCGTTACTCTCCGAGTATCGGATGTGGGTACACGGCCGCCGCTGTGAACAGTCGCCGCCAGAAACACCGCTTCTCGCTCGCGTTACCGCCCGCTCCAGCTGAGCGACGCCAGCGCCGCGCCCAGCGCGATCGTCGCCACGACGCCCAGAATCTGTAGCACCGACACCACCAGACTCCCGTTGGTCGTCCACGGCGTGCCCGCGACAGTTCCGAGTCCGATCAACACGAGCACCACGCCCGTGCCGATCCCGAGCGGTTCCGCGAGGTCGTCGAATCGCTCCGTGAGTGCGTTCATACTCGCCACCTCGGCACTGACCGTGGTAAATCTCGTGGTTCTGGCACGCGCCGTCGGATCTCCGACTCGGAGACACCTCTCATGCGGACAGTTGTAGTTGCGTACCGGTGAGCGTCGCCACGGGGTAGACGCTCACCGCTACATTCCTACAACTGTCCGTATCAGCGTGGTACTCGCAGCAAACTGCGACGGGCCGGGAGGGACCTGAACCGGATCCAGACGTGCTCGCCTGCTGCGCGCGACTGGTAGGGTGCAAGTCCTCCGTACGCATTTGCTGCTCGCAGATCGCTCGCAGCAAACTGCGACGGGCGGGGAGAGACTTGAACCGGAGGAACAAATGCTCACTCGCTTCGCTCCTTGCGCGTTCCTTCCAGGGTTCAAGCCCACGTGACCGCTTCGCCCTTCACGTCCGTTCGTCGCAGAAGCGGGCCGGGAGGGACTTGAACCCCCGACCGTCTGGTTAAAAGCCAGACGCTCTGCCAACTGAGCTACCGGCCCTCGATTTGGTGTGAGGGCAGCGAGGGCTAAGGGCTTACGATTACTCGTCGTCGAAGGGGAGTTCGATTTCGTAGCCGACGGCCTCGATAGCGGCGTCGAGCACGCCGTCGACGTTGTCCTCCTCGGTGACGCTCATGTAGTGGTCGGCCTCGACATCGCGGGTGAGATCCGCCTTGTTCGCGACCGTCAGGACGGGCGCGTCGAAGCGGTCTTCGAGCGCGTCGCGCAGTTCCAGCTGGACCGCGATCGGGTAGCCGCAGTTGCCGCTGGCGTCGAGGAAGACGAGCACGGCGTCGGCGAGGTGCTCGACGGCGCTGACGGCCTGGGACTCGATGTCGTTGCGCTCGGCCTCGGGGCGGTCGAGGAGCCCCGGCGTGTCCACGAGCTGGTAGCGGATGCGGTCGCGTTCGACGTGGCCGACGCGTATCTGTGTCGTCGTGAAGGGGTAGCTCGCAGTTTCGTTGCGGGCGTTCGTGACCAGGTTAACGAACGACGACTTGCCGACGTTGGGGTAGCCGGCGACGACGATGGTCGGTTCGTCGGGGCGGATATCCGGCAGCGTCTTCAGGGCGTCGCGGGCGGCGGAGATGCCGGCGAGGTCGTCTTCGACCTCCTCGACGATGTCCGCCATCCGGGCGAACGCCTGCTTGCGGAGCTTGCGGGCGGTGTCGGCGTCGCCGGTCATCCGACCCTGGTACTCGCTGTGGATGTCCTTGGCCTTGCGAGAGGCCCACTGGACCTCCGAGAGGTGCTGTCGAAGGGCGTCGATGCCGCCCTCGCCCTCGACGTTGCTCGTGATGACGGCGTCGGCGAGTTCGACGTAGAACGGATCGAGCGTGTCGATGTCCGGCCACGCGGTGACGACGTTCTGGAGGTTGTCCGAGACGATGTTCGACGCCGTCTGGAGCATCGACTGCTGGCCCTCGATCCCGGTCTTCGCCTTGCCGGCGCGGGCAGCCCGAGAAAAGGCCTTGTCGATGACTTCCTCGGCGGTCGGCGTCGTCGGAAGGTCCTCGAAGGGATGGCTCATTGGACCGGGATACACGGCCTGCGCGTAAAAGCACGTTCGTTCGAGCGCGCGTCTCGGAGAGTCGGTGCCCAGCGCCGTCGAATCTCGGCGTCGAAGCCCTCGACGGTGCGGCGTCGGGCCGAAGCCAGGGCTACTGTTCCGTGAGCAAGTCACAGTGTCGCCGGAGAGAGGACGGCAGCTCCTCGGCGTGACCGTGGAGCAGGTCGACGAGCGCGGCCGCCTCCGCGAACCGCGGTCCGCGTCTGACACGCAGTGGCTCTCGGTCCCACTCGATCAGATCGGCCTCGGCCAGCGTCGGCAGGTGGGAGTGTACGAATTCTCTGTGTAGCAGGTCCCGGTCGCGCTGTGGCGGCGACGAGTGTGCAGCCTCGGGGAGCGCCAGCGTCTCGTCGGCCCGCGCGTCGGCCAGCGCGACGACGACCCGTCGGCGCGGCTCGGCCGCGAGTGCCCGAAACATCGTATCCCACCGTTCGATCGACCGTCGTCCGTCGACCGTCCCCGTCATCGTTGCGCTGGAGTTATAATCCAGTTCACAAAAAATTTCTGAAAGTAGACTATCAGGAATTGTCGTTCGTTTCGACGCCGCTTTTGTATCGCGTGAGACAACGACGGGTATGGCCGAGATCGACGCCGGGGAGATCCTCCCCAACGAGCACGTCCAGCAGATGGCCGCCGACGGGACGGTCACACAGATGCACCGCGGTCACGCCTACGCCAGCGAGGGCGACACCTTCGTGATCGACGGCCAGCGCTTCGCGGTCACCGACGTGACCCACCGGACGCTGGGGGACCTGACCGACGAGGACGCACGGCGCGAGGGATCGGACGACCTCGAAGCCTACAAGCGCCGCCTCGAACGCGTCCACGACGAATTCGAGTGGGACCCCGAGAGCGACGTGGTGCGCCATCGGTTCGAGCCGGTCGAGGACTGAGGACCGGTTCCCGACCGCTCGTCGGGCTCACGCTCGCTCCTACCGACGAGCCGCCAGTTCGTCCCGCAGATCGCTCACGTCCACATCGCTACCACCTTTTTCCGCTTCGGGTGCGCTGTGCGCACCACTCGCGCAAAAACGTGGGCGAAAAAACGAGCGCTCGCAATGCTCGCGCTCGCTCCTACCGCCGCTCGGCCAGTTCGTCCCGCAGATCGCTCACGTCCAGATCTTTCATCGCCAGCATCACCAGCAGGTGGTAGACGATGTCGGCGCTCTCGTGGGCAATCTCCTCGTGGTCGTCGTCTTTTGCCGCCAAAATCAGTTCCGTCGTCTCCTCGCCCAGCTTTTCCAGGACGGCGTTCTCGCCTTTCTCGTGAGTGAACAGCGAGGCGGTGTAGGAGTCTTCGGGCAGGTCGGCCTTGCGCTGCTCGATGACGCTGAACAGTTCGTCGAGAATCACGTCGGCGTCGGCATCGGTCATATGCAACTCAGCGTGGGCGCGCGTCTTGAGAGCATCGCTCCGTTACGCTGCTCCTGGGTGGTCGTTTGAGAGATAGTAGTACGCAGTGAGTGCGCCGTAGTACAGCAGGCCAGCGATAATCGGGAGCAACACGAACGCAATCCAGTGATTCGGAAGGAGGTCTCCGAAGAGCACGGCTGAGACCATCAACGACGCGAACAGGAGGACGACACTGGTACCGAGCGTCAGTGAGCGGGTCATCTGTCGTCGGCGTTTACGGCCTGTAGACTTTTATTTATCGACTGATTGCAGTCGAAAGAACGGCGCTCGTCACAACCCACTTCAAGCTTCCACACTCTCGAAGAACGCCAGATCGTGGAGCCGGGAGTCCTCTGTCAGCTCCGGGTGGAAAGAGGTCCCGACGACGGGGCCCTGTTTGACCGCCACCGGACGGCCGTCCCACTCGGCCAGCACCGCGACGCCCTCGCCCACGGCGTCGATGACGGGCGCGCGGATGAACACCGCCGGGAAGGGCTCGTCGAGGCCGGCCACGTCCAGTGGGGCCTCGAAGCTGTCTTTCTGGCGGCCGAAGGCGTTGCGCTCGACTGTCACGTCGAGCAGGTCGAGTTCGTCGACGCGGTCGTCCTGTGGGTCCGTCGAGGCGACGATCAGGCCGGCACAGGTCGCCAGCATCGGCTTGCCGGCGTCGACGTGGTCGACGATCTCGGCGGCGATGCCCTCGTCGCGGAGCAGGCGGGAGATCGTCGTCGACTCCCCGCCCGGCAGCAGCAACGCGTCACACTCCGGGACGGTCCCCGAGTGGCGGATCTCGCGGATCTCGGCGTCCTCGCCGTGGGCTCGTGCGGCCCGCTCGATGGCGGTCGCGTGCTCGGACACGTCGCCCTGGACGGCGATCACGCCAGCGGTCAGCGTCATGCCCGCCCGTAGGCGATTGGGGGCGAAAAAGCTCTCGTTGTCGTCGGCGGACCAACGCTTAGGTGCGGGGATTCCCTTGCCGGAGACATGGGAGACAGCCGCCGCGATCCGGTGTCGGTCCGCGACGACGGCTCACAGGACCTCTACGATATTGCAGAGTGGGAAGTCAGGTCGTGGCTCGACCGCGTCGCGTGGCTCTGCTACGCCGCGCTGGTGTACTCGCTGCGCGGGTTCGTCGTGCTCGCGGCGATCGCGATCTTGCTCTCGCAGTTCCTCGTGGGCGGTCTCGGCGCGCTGTCGAATCCGGTACTCGGCGCGTTCACGGTGCTGTCCGCGGTCCCGGCGCTGGCACTGGCCGCCTACGCCTGGCACACCGACGTGACGACCAAAGAGCCACTGGCGTTGCTCGTCGCGACGTTCGCTCTCGGAGTGTTGTTCGCCAGTTTCGCCGGGATCGCCAACAGTGGCCTCGGCCCCGCAGTCCAGGGGATCGGGTCGGGCTTTCTGGCGTCGATCGTCGGCACCGTCCTCTTTTACTTCCTCGTCGTCGGCCCGGTCGAGGAGGGCGTCAAGCTGCTGTCGGTGCGACTGGTCGCCTACCGGAGCGACCGCTTCGACGCCGTCATCGACGGAGCGGTGTACGGTGCAGTCGCCGGACTGGGCTTTGCGACGATCGAGAACGCGCTGTACATCACCCAGAACGCCGACGCTGGCGTGACCGTCGCCAACGCCGTCATGGAGGCCGGCTCGATCACGTTCCTGCGCTCGCTGGCGGGTCCGGGTCACGTGATCTACTCGGCGTTCGCCGGCTACTACCTCGGACTGGCGAAGTTCAACCGCGAACACGCCGGCCCGATCGTCATCAAGGGGCTCATCGTCGCGTCGCTGATCCACGCCACCTACAACACGCTGGTCGGCGTCGTCCCGGCCGTCGTCTCGGTGCTCACCGGCGTCTCGCCGCTGGTCGCCTTCCTCGGCTTCGTCCTCGTCTACGACGGCGTGTTCGGCGCGTTGCTGCTAGGCAAGTTCAACGCCTACGAACGGGCCTACGAGCGGGCACACACCGACGAGGTGCCCGCACCGGAACTGACAGAGTTCGATCCCTGATCAGACCATCCGCTCGACGTACTTCGCGATCACGTCGACTTCCAGGTGGGCGGCGTCGCCGGGGGACTTCTCGGAGAGCGTCGTCACGTCGTAGGTCGTCGGGATGATCGCCACGGCGAAGGAGTCCTCGCAGCGGTCGGCGACGGTGAGACTGATGCCGTCGACGGTGATCGAGCCCTTCTCGACGACGTAGCGCTCCACGTCGGCGGGCAGCGAGAAGGTAAAGCGCCAGTCCTCGCCGACGCGCTCGATCTCCTCGACGGTCGCCGTCGCGTCGACGTGGCCCTGCACGATGTGGCCGTCGAAACGGCCGTCCGCCGGCATCGCCCGTTCGAGGTTCAGTTCGTCGCCCTCGGCGATTTCGTCGAAGAAGGTGCGGTCGATCGTCTCCTCGGCCAGGAACACGGAGAACCACTCGCCCGGTTCGAACGCCTCGACGGTGAGACACGCGCCGCTGACGCTGATCGACTGGCCGTGGCTCAGTTCCTCGAACGGCGATCCGATCCGGAGTCGTCGGCCGTCCGCTGTATCCTCGACCGCCCGCACTTCGCCCGTCGCCTCGACGATGCCCGTGAACATACCACCGCTTTGAACAGCCGTCACAAGAGAGTTATGGCTAACGGATATGGAACGGCCGCAGCGAACGGCTTTTGCCAGACGGTCGCGTACGCTGGCCCATGCCACGCGGGATTCTGGAACTGATCGGCCTCGCCGGCTCGGTCCTGTTCGCGTCGTCAGTGGGGCTGTTCGGTCTCCAAACGCTCGCCGACGGCGACACCCTCGCCGGACTGGGCTATCTGGCCGTCGCTGCGCTGATGGTGCTCGTCCCCTACTACGTGACGACACCCGACGACGTGGCCGGTAGCGCGGCTGAGCGAGCGGTCGGGTGGGTCGTACGAGACGACGACTAGTCCTCAGCGCGCCAGCAGTCGTCGCGCTCAACTACGAGAGAACTCGAAAACGGATCTGTCAGGGCGTCGGCAGCGGTTCCTGAGCCTCGATCAGGAGCTCTTCGGGCGAATCGGGCTTGGGCTCGTTCTCCAAGATCACGTCGATGGGGAGCGTCGGCGCGCCGTCGACGAGATTCTCCATCAGGACGAGCCGCTCGCGTGCGCGGCTCATGCCGACGTAGAACACGCGCCGTTCGTTGTCGGTCAGGGTCGGGATCGGATCGGTGTGCTTGGTGAACTCCTCGTCGCCCGGCACGTGACGGTCGTTTTGCTCGACCTGTGCGGCCATCTGTTCGACGACCTTCTCGGTGAGGTCGGTGCCGACGAAGACGTGGTCGGCCTCGCGGCCCTTGGCGGAGTGGATCGTCCCCAGCCGGACCTGATCGGCGTCCATGCCGGCGTACTCCCCGTGGAAGTAGGCCTCGACGGTCCGCTCCTGGAAGTTGGTCACCTTCCGGAGCATGTCGGCGGCGGCCCGCGGGTCGGGCGCGAACGGTGCGTGTTCGCGGATCACGTCCGGATCGATCTCGATGTCCGCCAGATCGTCTTCCTCGCTGGCGTCTGCGATCTCGTCGAGTTCGTCGAACAGGTCGTCGCGGTCGCCGGTGCCGAAAGCGGAGTCGGCGAGCATGTCCGCGAGGCGGCGGCCCTCCAGCACGGAGAGGGGTTCGTCGGCGTCCAGCGCCTCGACGCCGCGAACGTACTCGGTGAGCCGGTCGGTCCACATCCGCTGGTCGGTCAGGCAGGTGAAGGGGATCCCTTCGCCGATGAACTCGTCCATGAACTGGAACATCTGGTACCGCGCCCGAAAGAGGATCATCACGGTCCCCTCGTCGTCGTCGACGGTCCGGCGGATCTCGCGGACCAGATCGAGCATCGAGGGGTTCAACATCGGCAACACCTCGCCGCCCTCCTTGCGCGGGTTGAGGTCTTTCTCCTGGCGCTTCTCGATGTGGCGCACCTCGCGGTTGACCACGTTGAGAATCGAGGACGGCAGTCGGTAGGAGTTGGGCAGGACCTCGTCGACGTCGACATCTTCCTCAAGCAGCAGGTCGGGGTCTGCGCCCTGCCAGGCGTAGACGACCTGGTCGTCGTCGCCCGCGATGAGGATCTTCGTCATGCGGGGTTTCCACTCCTCGTACACGTCGTACTGGAGGGTGGTGATGTCCTGGAACTCGTCGATGATGAGGTACTCGACGTTGGGCAGCAGCGATCGCTGCTTGACCCGTTCGAGCATGTCTGCGAACCCGGTGAGGTCGTTGTCGCCCTTGTAGGTGCGCCAGGCGCGGATCGCTTCGGGCACGTCGAGTCGGTCGTCGTCGCCGGGCCAGGTCGGCGTATACTTGTTGCCAGTCTGGGCATTGTCGTCAATTTCGGGCGGGAGTCGGACCTCCTCCTCGTCCCACTTGAAGGGCACGTCGTACCAGTCGGCAACGTCCCGGCGAGTGCGCTGGAGCCACTGGCTCGTAGCGATGACCTTGTTCCCGAGCGTCGTCGAGCGGGCCGACCGACGGCGAGACCCTTCGTACTCGTCTTCGAACTCCAGCCCGAACTCGTCACAGAAGTCCTCCTTGTCGGACTCGCCGACCACGTCGCCCCGAGAGAGGTCGAGCAGTTCGTACGCCTTCGCGTGCATCGTACAGACGTTCCCCTTCAGAGAACGTGGGTTGATGTCGAGTCGTTCGGCCAGTCGCTCGCGGATCTCGGCGGCAGCTGCACGGGTGTACGAGACGACCAGAATGTTGCGAACGTCGGCGTCGTCCTCGGACAACAGTTCTTCGACGCGGTCGAGCAGCGCCGTCGTCTTCCCGCTCCCCGGACCGCCGAACAGCCGGACCACCTGCGGGGTCGTGTCAGTCATTGCACACAGAGACGGGCCGCTCACTCATAAACGACGTGCTTTCTACGGGGTGAGTGCTCGGCGTCGCTGGCGGCGCGAGAAGACAGATCGGAGACGACAGCGACGGCGTCCTACGAGTGTCGGGGAGACCGTGCCTCCCGAACGTCTGCGCCGTCACGGATCATGTCCTCGCAGTCGGGACAGACTCGCGGGTCAGTGTCTTCTTGAGGTGTGAACACGCGTACGTAGTCTTTGGTCACGAACGAACCGCAGTTCTGGCACTTTGGCATGGGCTCTCTCCCAACCTAACCCATACTGGTTATCGCTAATATAAGTATCGCCGATTTACATAATGATCGTTCCAGTCGTGGCAGCCACACACTGCTCACACGACTGTGCTGGATCGCACACGGATAGTCGGCACCGTCACCGGTACAGAGAGAGATACAGCATGCTGAAGCCGATGATAAAGGGGATCGTCTCCGCGAACTGGAAGAACAGGCGGGTGGCCTCGCCGGTGTCGCCGACACTGAGCTGGGTGATGACACTCGAAACCGCAACCCCCATACTGATGAACGCGAAGCCGACGAAAGCCGCCTGAAGCCGTTCGGAGGGACGCTTTCGGTAGGCCTGGAAGCTGATCAGAGTGATTCCCAGCGTCAGGCCGAACACGACCATCCGTAACAGTGCCAACGCCCCACTCGCGATCACGACTCCATCGACCATCCTACCTACCACCTAGTCGGGATTGAGCTCGTCCCAGAGCTGACTGAAACGGTCTGGGAGGTTCTCTTCGCGGTAGATCCGGACCTTGTACTCGTCGTCTTCTAGCGAGATGACCGTCGACTCGAAGTTCGACTCGTACACCTTGTAGTGGTTCCCGTCGTCGGCGACGAGTGTGCGAGCCGTCACCAGTTCGTACTCGGTGAGCATCTCGATGCGGCGATACACCGTCGGCAGCGACATATCGCACTCCTCGGCGAGTTCCTTCGCCGACTGGGACTCGCGACTGATCGCGGCCAACACCTGCCTTGCGTGCTGGTCGCCGATCGTGTCGAGGATCTCTTCGATGCTCTTCTCGTCGTTCACTACCGGATGCTTCTCCTCTCGTCATATAAGCGTTTTCAGCCGACGGGGTTCTTTCAGATCCAGAAAACACTGGTGGGAACTTATGCACGGACCAGCCGTACGTCAGAGCGCGGATCGACTCCGGGTGACCACATGACCGAAGACGAACTCCGTCACGTTCCGACGGGCGATGCAGGACACGCCAGCGCCGACGAGCGCTTGACCCCCCTCGTCGGCGGGCGCGACACCGAGACGTCGTCCGACCGATCGAGCCCTGACAGCGTGCCAGAGACGCTACTATCTTCGGTCGGCGAGACCCTCGCCGATGGCGACGCCGCGATCGACGAGGGTCTCGTGACCGAGAGCCTGGACGAGATCCTCCTCGCGTTGATCGCGTCTTCGACCGATCAAACGCACGGCACAGAGCTGATGGACGAACTGGAGCGGTGTTTCGACGCCCAGTTGAGCCCAGGAACGGTCTACCCCCGACTCCACGAGCTCGACTCCGAGGGACTCCTCGAGATGCACGAGCTCGTCCAGACCAAGCAGTACTCGATCAGCGACGACCCCGCTGCTCGAGACCGCATCGAACGCGCAGTGTATCAACACCTCGCGATCGGCATGTTCCTGCACGCGTCACTCGACGACGCGTAACTCCGTCAGAACTGACCCCCCAACTCTCTCCCCCCTTTCGACGTTCGAGAGCGACGGTGACGCTTCGAACACCACTGGTCGACGTTGCGTGAGGCTGCCATCGGTCACTACCGCACGACTTTCGTCACGCTGTGACAGCAGGAGCTCTCACGGACCGACAGCCACTGCTACGGAGGACATTGCCACGAGACGCGCCGGCAAACGCCAGTACGACGGACAGTTGGACGTGTGTGCTACTGGGGAGTTAGTTAGCGGGTCCCCAGCCACACACCGAGCACTCTGTGGCCGCCCCGTCGTGAAGACCGCCACAATCCGGACACTGTTTCTTGTTGTAGCTTTCTTCCCAGCCGCTCGTTTCGACGTCGTGACCGCGCTGGGACAGGAACTCGTCGATCATGTCGTCGGTACTCGGTGCGGTCGCCATACATGTTATGGTATACCACACCAGTATATAGCTCTATTGGTATCGACCCATGTTGCCAGGACACATGGTACAGAGAGACGACTGGACACTGTTGGCCTTCACGTCGTCGAGACGCTGGTCACGCCGACGCGGCGACAGTCTGCAGAGGAGGACGGACGACACCGTCGCCGTGTCGCGGTATCACTGCTCGGTGTGGCGACGTTCCGCACCGCCAGTAGCGTGGACGAAGTAGAAAGCATCCGACCGTATTGATGTCACTCGACGGTCGAAAACGGAAAGGAAGGGTGGTGGGGGTGGGTGGTGGGTGCTGGCACCGGGATGGTGCCGTACCTGAAAGGAGGAGGTGATGGATAATAAAAACAGTGGCCAGAGTATCACAGACAATAACTGGAACAGGGCAGAGCACGGCAGCGGCGAGTTGCTGGATGTCCCTTTAGTAGCTGGAATCACGTGAGAAAATTCGACAGTACGTCGACGAGCGTCTCGAAACCGGCGGCGAGACGAGCGGCGTCGGCGAAGAACTCGATGGGCCCTGGCGGATTTGAACCACCGCTCAATCGGTTATGAGCCGATCGCTTTGAACCAGACTAAGCTAAGGGCCCTCGTACGTTCGTATTCCACCGGCCGACAAAATTCTACCGTCTCGTTGCGGCGGCGGCGAGACACTCGTCACGGGCCGCTCGACGGAACTGTGCGGTTGGCTCGGAAGTCGACGACGGGAGAAGCGCCACCGCCAGGGCTCGAACAGGTGCAAGACCGTCCTGCTCACTTCGTTGTGCGGGCTGGGACTCGCGTGCTCGATCCCTGTACGAGGCACGCACTCGGCGCGCTGACGCTTCGCTTACCGTGATACGCGCCGAGAGAAGCGCCACCGCCAGGGCTCGAACCTGGGACAACCACGTTAACAGCGTGGTGCTCTACCAACTGAGCTACGGCGGCTCTGTCCCACCATAGCCCGAGTTGTTAAATAGGACTTTCGCTTTCCGTCGTCCATCGACACGCTTTCACGCACTCCTCGCAAAGCCGGGGGCATGAGCGACGAGGTCGACGCCGTGGTCGAGCGGGTTCGCGAGCGGGTGACTCCCGGCGACAACGAGCGCGCGGAGTTGCAGGCGGTCGCGGACAGACTCACCGAGCGGGCCGAGGACGCGATCGCGTCGTTGCCCGTCGGCGCGCACGTCGTGCGGGTGGGCTCGACGGCGCGCGGGACGTGGACGGCGGGCGATCGAGACCTGGACCTGTTCGTCTGTTTCTCCCCCGAGCTCGACCGCGAGGAGTTAGAGGAGTACGGGCTCTCGGTCGGCCACACCGTGTTGCCGGCGGGCCACGAGGAGTACGCCGAGCACCCTTACGTCAAGGGCACCGTCAACGGGTACGACGTGGATCTGGTCCCGTGTTACGACGTCGACGACGCGGCGGCGATCCAGTCTGCGGTCGACCGGACGCCGTTTCACACGCGCTATCTCACAGAGCGGCTCGACGAGACGCTGGCCGCGGACGTGCGGGTCTGCAAGCAGTTCATGAAGGCGATCGGCGTCTACGGCAGCGACCTCAGGACGGAGGGGTTCTCCGGGTACCTGACGGAGCTGCTCGTGCTCGAACACGACGGGTTCCGGCCGCTCGTCGAGGCCGCGGCGGCGTGGACGCCGCCGGTCGAGTTCGATCCGGCCGACCACGGGCGGGAGAGTTTCGACGATCCGCTCGTCGTGATCGATCCCACGGACCCGGAGCGAAACGTCGCGGCGGTGTTGTCGACAGAGCAACTGGCGACGTTCCAGCACTACGCACGCGAGCTGGCAGCCGAGCCACGAACGGACCTGTTCGAGCCCAGCGAGTCCGAGCCGGTCGACGCCGAGACGGTCCGGGCGTGGTTCGAGCGGCGGGGGACGACGCCGGTCGCGGTGCGGTTCGACGCGCCGGATCTCGTCGACGATCAGCTCTGGCCCCAACTCGAACGGTCGCTGTCGGGAGTGACCGGCGCCTTGAATCGGCGCGGGTTCGACGTGCTCCGCTCGGCGGCGTTCGCAGACGAGACGGCCGTCTTGCTCGCAGAACTGGAAGTGGCCGAGCGGCCCGCGGTCGAGCGCCACGAGGGGCCGCCGGTCCACGTCCGGGACCACGCCGAGGGATTCTACGAGACGTACGCAGACGGTGACGCGACGGGACCGTACGTCGACGGCGATCGGTACGTCGTCGAGCGTGACCGCGAGTTCGCGACGGCGTCGGCGTTCCTGCGAGGCGACGCGCTGTCGAACGTGGCGCTGGGGACGCACGTCGCGTCGGCGCTCGAATCGGAGTACGAGGTGCTGGTCGGCGAGGCGGTCGCGTCCCTGGCAGGCGAGTTCGGCGTCGAACTCGCAGACTACGTCGATCCGAAGCCCTGATCGACCAGAGCGTCGAGCACGTCGCGGGCGTCCTCGCTGACCGATCCGTCGGGCTGTGAGGGCTGGTAGCCGTCGAAGACCTCGTGGACGGTCGTGAGGCTGTCGGTCAGGGTATCGAGGCTGTAGCCGCCTTCGAGAACGAAGCCGAGGCCGGCGTCACAGCGGTCGGCGAGGTCGCGCATCCGCTGGGTGAGGAGTCCGTACCCCTCCGAGGAGACCCGCATCCGGGAGATCGGATCGTGGCGATGGGCGTCGAAGCCGGCGCTGACCAGCAGGAGGTCGGGATCGAACGACTCGATCTCCGGGGCGATCAGCTCGTCGACGGCAGCCAGGTAGTCGACGGTGTCGGCACCGGGATCGTAGGGGACGTTGAGAGTCGTCATCGCGCCGTCACCGGTCCCCGTCTCGTCGACCTCGCCGGTGCCGGGGTACAGGCCGTCTTCGTGGATCGACGCGTAGAAGATGTCGTCGCGGTCGTAGCAGATGTCCTGGGTCCCGTTGCCGTGGTGAACGTCCCAGTCGAAGATCGCGACTCCGTCGGCACCGTCGTCGAGCGCCGACTGGGCGGCGACGACGGCGTTGTCGACGAAGCAAAATCCCATCGCGTCGTCCGCGACCGCGTGGTGGCCGGGCGGACGGCCGAGCGCGAACGGCGTCTCGCGGCCGTCGTCGCCGTCCAGCGCCGAGAGCGCGGCCCACTCGGCGAGGCCGGCGCTGGCGAGTGCGGCCTTCCAGGTGTCCTCGACGGCGACGGTGTCTGCGTCCCAGTTGCCCCCACCCTCCTGGCAGAACGTCTTGATCTCCTCGACGTAGTCGGGATCGTGGACCTTGCAGATCAGTTCCTCGTCGGCGTCGCCCGCGGCGACGTACTCGACGCCGTGGTATTCCGCGAGGCCCCGCCTGATCGCCCGGAGTCGATCGGCACTCTCGGGGTGGCGCGGACCCGTGTCGTGGTCGAGGCAGACCTCGCGGTAGCCGAAGTTCATTCAGTAGTACTGCCGCAGTTCGAAGTACGTCTCGACGTCCCCTGCCTTGATCGTCCGCCGGTCGGCGTGGCGGGCGAGCGTCGCGGCGGCCGCCGCCACGTCGTCGGCGTACGCTTCGAGGATGTCGGCGAGCGCGACCCGGGCGTCCATCGCGACCCGGTAGCTGTCGTCGATGTCGAGCCGTGCGATCCGGTCGACCGGCGCGACCGGCAGCTCCAGTTCGTCCTTGTCTCGGACGCCCTCGGTGTCGAAGTCCTCGGGCATCAAGGTCTTTCGTCCGTCCGCCGTCGCCGTCTCGGCGGCGTCGGCGGCCAGTCGCGCCCCGTACTCCTGGATCCGGCGAGCCAGTTCCTCGGCGGCTTCGGCACTGACACGCAACCCACCCGCGTTCCGCCGGATCACGGAATCGACCGGCGCGAACGGTAGCTCGACGCTCATACACAAAGGCGGGACTGTCGCAGCCTTAAGAGTTTCCGTAACTGCGCTCGGCGCGTCAGAACACGTCGTCGGCGTCGAGTCGGTCGTCTCGGAGGGTCCCGCGGGCCGTGACCTCCTGACCGAGCTGGACGCGTTCGTCCGTCTCGACGCTCATCGTCTCTTCGCCGTCGTCGAGTACGACCGGGTCGCCGGTCTGGACGACCGTCCCGGTGAACTCGATCGTCTCGCCGGTGGTCGCGTCTGCGTCGCCGGCAGTCTCGCTCGCGTCGTCGGTGTGCTCGTCGGCCCCGTCGTCGGCGAAGGCGTCCAGCCCGGCGGACTCGTTCCCGCCGTCGGCGCTTGCGGTCTGCTGGTCACCACCGCCACTCTCCGGAGCACTGGCGGCACCGTCGAGGACGACCACTGTCGACTGCCAGCCCGCAGAGGCTTCCTTGTCGTCTTGCCACCCGTCGTCGATCTCCACGTCGGCGGCGAGGATCTCGTCGCCGGGTGCGATCTCCTTGTCCGCCTTGTCGCCCCAGAGCGCGACGCGGATGTCACCGGTCGCGTCCTGAATCCGGACGTTGCGAACCTGGCCCTCGCTGCCGTCGTCGCGATCGAAGGTTCGCTTCGGATCGGCCGAGCGAACGACGCCGGCAATGTCGACAGTCTCGCCGATCTCGACGCGTTCGATCGCGGCGGCGTCGGGCTCGAAGGCGACCTCCTCGTCGATCTCGTCGACGGCACCGTGGTCGCCGACGTGGAGTTCGAGACTCCCTTCGCGCTCGCGGACGTAGCCGTCGACGATCTCGACGGCCGTCCCCGGGTCGATCTCCTCGGCGCGGTCGGCCCGGTCGTCCCACAGGGTCACCCGGACCCGCCCGGTCTCGTCGCCGATCGTCAGGTTCGCGACCCGCCCTTCGCTGCCGTCGTCGCGGTCGAAGGTTCGAATCGAGTCGGTGTCGAGAACCACGCCGCACACGTCGACGTCGGACTGGCCCATGCTCAGGGCGTCGATGGTCGACCCCCCGCCCGGCTCGACGTCGACAGTCGCGTCCGCGTCGGGTTCGGCCTTGTCGACCGATACTTCGAGCCCGTTGTACCCCTCCTGTGGCCGGCCGGCGACGCGTAACACGTCGCCAACGTCGAGTTGTCCCTCTGCGATGGACTCGGCTTCCTGGTCCCAGAACGCCAGTCGAACCGATCCCGTCTCGTCGGCCGCCTCGACGTTGATCACGCGGCCCTCGTCGGGTTCGTCCTCACCGTCGCCGTCTCGCTCGAAGGTGCGCAGATCGCCGACCGACATCACCTTCGCGATGAACTTCACCTCGTTCATCCCCGGCTCGATGTCGGCGACCGCGTTGACCTCGTTCTCGTTGAGTTCGTGTGCGAGCAACATCGCGGCGGTCTCCTCGTCTGCGAGCCCGCCCATCTGCTCGACCTTCTCCTCGACGGCCTCGCGGAACTCCTCTTCGGAGACCTCGTCCGTCTCGAGGTCCGCGTAGATGTCTCCTATCGCACCCATTGATCTATACGAGGCAAGGTTGGCCGCCGCTTAAGCGTTGTCGTTACGAGAACGCACCGCTCACGTCCGGTGGTTTCCGCCCCTCGGCTCGGTGGCATAGGGGCGATGGGTCGCGTTCACGAATAAACGCACGGACCGCCGGCGGGGTCACGCCGTCGCCGTCGCAACCGTCTCCACACCCTCGTCGGTCTCGTGTGTGACCGTCACGCTCCCGGGCAGGCCATCCGAGAACGTCGCCGTGACCCGGTACTCAATCTCGGCGATACACTGGACGACCGGGCCGCTGTCGTCCCGCGGTTCGACACCGACGGCGACGGTCAGTTCGTCGGCGTCGGCGTCGTAGCTCGCAGCCGACAGGACCGCCGTCCAGCCGGGGTCCGGAGCCCAGATCGTCCCCGAAACGGCCACGTGCTCCGCGAACGACACCGTCGCGTCGCTGGTCGTCTGTCCACAGTCGTTGCGCTGTACCGCGATCGTCGCGTCGTCGAGTGTCGGAGTCATGGCTGTCTGAGTCGTCGTCCGCTGGGGAGGGCCGCCGCCGTCGCTGCCGGACACACAGCCCGCCAGTCCCGCCGTCACGAGCCCGCCGAGCCGGGCCAATATCGTTCTACGCTCCACGTTCCCCGCCAGAAGCGCTGAAAGTAATTAGCTTGTGGTCGTCAACTCGACGGGAACGGCCCCGCCGCGCGACAGTGGAGCGCTCCGAGTAGCGTCGGCGACGCCACGGCGGCGACACTCGTGGTATCGTCTCGCAGTGCCCGCTCGAACCGTAACCCCTTTACAACGCTCCCCCGTTCGTCGATATGAGTCCGGGTAGGGTAGTGGACTATCCTCTTGGCTTGCGGAGCCAGGGACCAGCGTTCAAATCGCTGTCCGGACGTTTTTCTTTCACCACACTTCGAGTGACGACTGTCCGTCCGACGACGAGAGGCGACGGTCGATATCGCGTCGGGACGACGTGTGGGGCCGGCGACGGTCTACACACAGCCGGGGAACTCTTCGCCCCGGATGTGGACGGAGTCGACCCACGGCGGACGCTCCGCGGCCGATTTCGTGAACCGCGAACGGGCGTCCATGTACGACATGATGAGCGCGCGCCGCCACTGGTCGGTCGTGTTGGGCGCGGTGAAGTGAGGGACCAGACAGTGAGCGAACAGCGCGTCGCCCGGTTCCATCGGGACGGGGACGGCGTCGGCCCGGTCCACGTCGCCCTCGGCGATGACGATGTCGGTGTCGTAGTCGGCGGCCTCGTGGCCAAGCAGCCCGTCCGTGTGTGCGCCCGGAACGACGTTCATACAGCCGTTCTCGGTCGTCGCCTCGTCAAGCGCGATCCAGACGGTGACGTGGTCCATCGGCTGGATCGGGTAGTACGCGGCGTCCTGGTGGAACCCCTTCTCGCTCCCGACCGCGGGGGGTTTGAACATCGCGGCGCTGCGCAGGAGCTTCAGGTTCGGCCCGAGCAGTTCGGCGGCCGTGTCGACGATCGTGTCGTCGTCGGCGACCGATCGGAACACGTCGTCGGTCTCGACCATCCCCAGTCCCTCGAACTTCCGCACCGCGTCGCCCGATTCCTCGACATCGACCTCGCCGCGTTCGACGGCCGGCTCGATCTGTGACTTGAACCCCTCGACTGTGCGGTCGCCGTGAGTGTACGCTCGCAGGCGTCGCTTCACGCGGTCGACCATCTCGGCGTCGAGGGCGTCCTCGACGACGACGTAGCCGTCTCGCTGGTACTGTTCGAACTGCGTGTCGGTGAGTGTCACGACCGCAACTGAGTGGTACCAGTGCCTAATTCTTGTGATCCGGCGACCGGCGGAATGTTGATCGAGGAGGAGTCCCCAGGCGTTTTGCCCGCCGGGACCGAAGCCCGTGCATGCGCGATCACCTCCGGGCGGGCGTCGCGATCTACAACGAGGGCCGGTACCACGCGGCCCACGACGCCTGGGAAGACCGCTGGCTCGACCTGTCTCAGGGGACCGACGACGAGCGGCTGCTCCACGGGCTGATCCAGTTCACCGCGGTCGTCCACCACCTCGACGACGGGAACCACTCCGGGGCCACGGGGCTGGCCGAAAGCGCGGCGGCGTATCTCGCCGACCTGCCGGCGGCGTACCGCGGCGTCGAGCTGGACGCCGTCCGGTCGTTCCTCGGTCGCGTCGCGACGGCCTCGCGGAAACTGACGCCGGACGACGCGCCGCCGCTGGTCTACGAGGGCCGGCGGTTGACCTACGACGATCTCGGCTTCGAGGCGACGGCCGTCGCCGCGAGAGTGCTGGCCGAGGGCGACGACGAGCACGCCGTCGACGCCGGCATCGAGTATGCCCGCGAGGAGGTCTCCGCCGACGAGAGCGGCACCTACACCGGACTGGTCTTCGCGTTCGTGCGCGAGCGCGACCGCCGGCCGATCGTCGCGACCAGACTCGGCGAGCACGTCCAACGGCGCGAACACCGGGAATCGGACGTGAACGGACTGTTCGAGTGAGACCGCCGACTGGAAGTCCGTGCGGAACTTCGCGGCCCCGTAGTCGCGAATGTCTCGAAACAGTGACAGCCGGCAGTATGAGACGGGGCACTGTCGCCGCGCTCCCGGTCGACCGCACACGCTCGTCTCCTTCGGGAAGATTCTTGTAGACCACCGGTGTAATCGAGACGCTATGTCAGTGCTATCGACAGCAGACGAGGGGAAGTTCCTGATGGACAACGAAGCCGAGCAGATCGGCGTCGTCACCGAAGTCGACCCCGACGAGCAGGTGGCCTACGTCGAACCGGAGCCCGGCATCGCCGAGAGCGTGATCCAGGGCTTTGGCTTCGGCGACGCCGACGAAGACGACATCGAGGTACCCGCCGACTCCGTCGAGACGGTCACCGACACGGAGCTCCGGGTCGCGACCGATCTGTGAAGCGGCCCCGCTGGGCGGGCGTTCGCCGCGAGCGCGTCGGTGGCGATAGCCACCGGCTTCGTCTCGGTCGTTCGCTGCACAGAGAGCGGTCGGCAGCGGTGCCACCGAGTGGCTACGCGGCACGCAGCTGGCCGAGAAACCGTCAGACATAGATGACAAGACGAGTATGAGTTGGCTATGATCGGGCCAGTTTCGGGCCAGCTCGTTCTCGCGACCTTGCTGTGGGCCGCCCTTGGCGTGTACGGCTTCTCATCGCTGTGGTGGCTCGTCGAGACGGGCGTGCTGTCCCGGGGGTGGGCGTCGGCCGACGAGACCGCGTGGGGACTGGACGACGTGCAGGTCCGGGTGCTCACGATCGACGCCGCTCCGGTCGTCCAGCAGACGGTGGCCGCGATACCGGACGCGGTCGCGGACGTGCGCGTCATCGCCGAGGGCGACATCGAGATCGACGGCGCGACGGTCCACGTCGTCCCGGACGAATTCACCTGCACGGCGACGAACAAGGGCCGCGCCGTCGAGTGGGCGCGGCGCAACGTCGAGTGCGACGCGGAGTACGTCCTCTACCTCGACGAAGACACGATCGTGACGGAGCTGGCCGGGCTCCCGGACGCCGATTTCGTGCAGTTCACCGAGAAACCGATCTACACCGGCTCGCGGCTGACGTATCTGTGTGAGGTCTTCCGAACGGGCTATCAGTTCGAACAGTTCGGCTTTCACCGGCTGACCTACCCGCTGTACGCCTGGGGCGGCGGCTTCGCACTCCGCCACGAGATCGAACAGGAACTCGGCTGGGACGTGGCCACGATCACCGAAGACACGAACCTGATCTGGCGCGCTGCCGACCGGTACGACCTCGAGTATCGACTCGTCGACGCGCGCTTTCGAAACCAGGCCCCGCCCTCAGTCACGTCGATGCTCAAGCAGCGTCGGCGCTGGATGTCCGGCACAGTCGGCGACGACCACCTCTTGCCGGCGTCGTACCGGCCGCTGTATCTGACGCGCGTCGTCGCGTGGGCCTTCTCGCCGTTCGTGCCGCTGTTGGTGGTCGCCTCCTACCTCTTGCCGGGCAGCGCGCCCGGCATCGAACTGTACGGTCTCCTCTCGACGGCGCTGCTGGGTATCCTGTTCGTGTACATGCTGCTCGGCGTCGTCGCCTATCGGAAACATCCCGTGCTCTGGCCCGTCTTCCTGGTCCTGACACCGCTGGCCGTCGTGCTTCACGCGGCCGGCGCGATGTGGGGAGTGGTCCGCCCGGTCGAGGAGTTCGAGGTGACCGAGAAGGTGCCCCCCCAGACTATCGAAGAAGTGAACCAGACGCTGGACGCAGGGGATCTGCAGCGCCACGACGGGACCGACCGCTTGCTCCGAGAGTCCAGTAGCGAGTTCGAGACGAACGTGTTCGACGATTGAGAACGCAGTGTCGTCGACCCGCCGGCCCCACCGTGTCACCGTCGACCCGAACCGCGTCGCCGGCCGTCAGCCGTCAGTTTCGACGCGCTCCTCGCCGTCGAAGTGCGCCGAGTTGTCCTGGGGTTCGTAGCCGAGCACCTCTGTGGCCCGCTCCAGCGAGTAGTACTTGCGATCGTTGTCGGAGACACCGACAGGCTCGCTACGCTCGCCTGTCGAGCCCTCGCTCGCTTCGCTCGCGAGGATGCCGTAGACGATCTCGAAGTCCGTTCCCGGAGAATATGGCGGAATTACTCCGTCTCGACGACCCGCTCCTCGCCGTCGAAGTGCGCCGAGTTGTCCTGGGGTTCGTAGCCGAGCACCTCTGTGGCCCGCTCCAGGGAGTAGTACTTGCGATCGTTGTCGGAGATGCCGTAGACGATTTCGAAGTCGTAGTCGGCGAGGAGGGCTCGCTCGTGGATGTGAGCGCAGTCGCGGTAGGAGAGCCACATCGCCTGGCCGCGCTCGTAGTCGATCGGCGGATGGCCCTTCGTGAGGTTGCCGATGCGGACGTTGCACACGTCGATCCCGTACTCGTCGTGGTAGTACCGGCCGATGATCTCCCCGGTGGCCTTCGAGACGCCGTAGAGGTTCCCCGGGCGGGGGAACTCGGAGCCGTCGAGTCGGAAGTCGTCGTGGGTGCGGTACAGGTCGGGAGCGCGCTCGTCCTCGTAGGCACCGACGGCGTGGTTCGAGGAGGCGTAGACGAACCGCTCGACCCCCTCGTCGACGGCCGCCTCGTACATCTTCTGGGTGCCGTCGATGTTGTTCGCCAGGACGGAGTTCCACGGCGCGTCGGGTCGCGGGTCCCCCGCCAGGTGGATGATCGCGCCGACGCCCTCGACGGCGGCCCGAACGTCCTCGTCGTCGGACACGTCGCCGACGACGTAGTCGTGGTCGGGCTCCTCGACCGGCGGACTGTGGAACATGAGCTTCCACTCGTAGTCGTCTTCGAGCCCACCGAGGATGGCCTCCCCAACCGCACCGCCAGCGCCCGTGAGCAGAACAGGCTCGTTCATTCAAGTAGATGCTACGGCGGGGGCGATACGTACCTTGCGGTTTCGGTGCCCTCTCGACAGTCTTTCGTCAGGTCGCCCCCACCGACGGGTATGGACCCGACAGATCCACAGGTCGCGTGCTTCGAGGCGGGCGTGAAGTTCGGCTCGCTGTACCACCAGTTCGCGGGGACGCCGATCAGTCCCGACAGCGCCGACTCGCTGGCGGCGGCGATGACCGAAGCCATCGAGAACCAGCCCCACTGCGAGGACGTGACCGTCGAGATCCGCGAGGACGCGCTGCGCGCCGAAATCGAGGACCAGTCCGCCGACTACACCGAGTTCACCGGTCGCTTCGCCGAGGTCGAGATGACGGTCGACTACGAGGGCGTCGCCGTCGAGACGAGCATGCGGATGGACGGCGACTATCCGCTGATGGCGGTCGACGACGTGGACGCCCCCGAGTAGCGTCCGCGAGGTGTGTTCGGAAAGCGATAATTTTAGTGCCGTCGTCGCTGTAGCGCCGTACATGGGATACGCTGCCCTGGATGCTATCGACGACGCAATCGACGCCACGAAGGGATTCCTCCTCCCCTTCGACCGCGGAACGTGGCTTCGTCTCGCAGTGATCATGTTCTTCGTCACCGGCGGCGGTGGCGTCCTGAACAACGCTGGCAACGCAGGACAGTTCGCTGGCAACGGTGACCCCGGTACCGCGCCGGGTGCCGGAGCCGGGACCGTGATGCCCGACATCGCGTTCGGTGCAGTCGCGATCGCCGTCGTCGGGTTTGCCGTCCTGTTTGCCCTCCTGCTGCTGTTTGCCTCGCCGATCATGGAGTTCGTCTTCGTCGAGTCGCTGTTCGAGCGCGAGGTCCACGTCCGACGGTACTTCTCGCGCAACGTCGGCAACGGCCTCAGACTGCTGGGCTTTCAGATCGCGGTCGTCCTCGCCGCGGGGGTGTTCGTGGTCGGACTGTTCCTGGTGGGACTGCTGGTCGCCGGCGGCCTCGACAACATCGCGGCGTCGCTGGGCCTGCTCGTGCTGGCGTTCCCGTTGACCGTGCTCCTGGTGATCGCCATCGGGATCGTCAACGGGTTCACGACCGTGTTCGTCGTCCCGATCATGCTGGCAGAGGACCGCGGCCTGCTCTCTGCGTGGCGTCGGCTGTGGTCGTCGATCACCAGTCACCTCGCGGAGTACCTCGTTTACCTCGTCGTCAGCGTGTTGCTGGGGATCGGCGTCGGGATCGTCGGCAGCATCGTCATGCTGTTCGCGCTCGCGCTCGCGGCGATTCCGTTCGGGCTCGTCGCCTTCGGCGTCTACACGTTCGCCGCGTTCAGTACGGCCGCGATCGCGGTCTACGCCGTGCTGGGACTGGGCTTCCTCGTGGTGGCCCTGCTCGTTGGCGGACTCGTACAGGCCCCCCTCCAGTCGTTCCTGCGCTACTACGCGATGCTGGTGCTTGGCGGGATCGACGCCGACCTCGACCCGATCCCGGAGATTCGCGAGGGGCTGCGAGCCGACGACGCGATGCAATAGCGCCTTTCGGTTTCGCCGCTCACGGTCGGCCGCGCGCTTGCGGTTACACTTTCACTTTCAGGCGGGCTTTTAATTCCCCGCCGTGTGAACGTGTGGCTATGAGCCAATCGACGCTCGACGACGACGAACTGTTCGGCGAGGCCGCCTCCGAGATGCGCGAGGACGTCGAGGCCTCGCTCGACGAAGCGCGCGCGGTCCTCCCGGTGGCCGACGACATCTGGAACGTCGAGGCCGACAACACGCTGGGCGTGCTCAACGCGCTGAAGGGCGCGCTCGACGTGGACGACGCCGAGGAACACCTCCGGGACGCCAAGAAGTGGTACACGATGGGCGAGCGCGCCGACGCCTTCGAGGACGCCGATGACCTCGAAGCGGACATCGCCGCGCTCGAAACGCTGCTCGAAGACGTGGAGACGGCCCGCGAGCAGGTGGGCGAGCTGACTAGTACCGTCCCACAGCTCCGGGGCACCCTCGAAGAGTTCGCCGCCGAAGACGCAGACGAGGAGACCGACGACGACGCGGACGCCGACGCGGACGCCGACGACGACCCGGAGGCCGAAGCGGAGGCCTAGCGGTCCCGCTCTCGTACGCTCGCCAGCACGTCCGCCAGCGCGTCGCTCGCCGCGTCGAGCAGTGCGTCGCCCCGTTCTCGGTTCGCGTCTCTCGGATCGCCGACCGTTCCGTTCTCGCTGAACGCCTCGGTGTCGTAGGCCAGATTCACCCCGTGTTCGAACGCGCCCCACGAGTCGGCCCCATTCGCGGCGCTCGCTTCGAGCCGATCGGTGCGCACGAGCTCCGGAGCCGTCGACAGGAGGAGGCTCGTCTCGACCGGACCGCCGTGGCCCATGTCGGGGGCGTCGACGGCGTCGAACCAGGTCAGCGGGACCGCGTAGGCCGTCCCGTCGCGGGTAACGCGACCGCAGACTTCTCGGAGCGCGTCGACGTTGCCGCCGTGGCCGTTGACGACGACGACCCGATCCCAGCCGTGGCTGGCGAGGCTCGCGACGGTCTCGCGAACGTAGTCCCGGAAAGTGTCCTCGCCGACCCACAGCGTCCCCGCGAAGTGACGGTGCTCCTCGGCGACGCCGACCGGAATCGCGGGCGCGACGACGACCTCGCCGTCGTAGGCCTCGGCCCCGGCTTCGGCGACGGCCTCGGCCGTGAGAACGTCGGTTCCGAGCGGGCCGTGGGGGCCGTGCTGTTCGGTGCTGCCGACCGGCAGGATTGCCAGGTCCGTGTCGAGATCCGCGGCGTCGGTCCAGGTGGCCTCGGAGAGGTGCATACGCGTCCCGTGGCCGGCGAGGGAGACAAGCGTACCGCTCTCGGCCGTCGGGAGGTCAGACGATCGAGCCGGGCCGGGTCCGGAAGTACTCGAAGACGAGTCCGAGGCCGACGCCGTAGACGACGTGTGCCAGCAGCGTCAGGACGGCGTAGCCGACGAGCGCGAGGCCGGACTGGCCGGTGTAAAAGCCCAGCGCGAAGCCGGTCCAGATCGCGAACCCGAAGAACGCGCCGCTGATACGGAAAGTTGTAGGTCTTTACCAGATCGACCGCACGCCGTCGTGCGGTCGACTGGGTTAACGCCTACAACCGTCCGTATGACGGGGTCCCGGCGGCCGGGCAGGTACTCCTTGAGCGAGACGTACAGCAGCGGCCAGGGAACCATCCCACCGGCGAGGAAGATGAGATAGCCCGCGAGGATCGAGGGGACCAGTTCCTCGATGCCGACGAGTTCGGTCAGCAGCGCGAACGCCGACCGTTCGAAGACGCCGAGACTCTCCGCGATGAGGAGGACGACCGTCGACAGCGCCGTCCCGACGAGCCCCCCCGCCGCGCCGACGACGCCGTCGCCGACGATGCCGATCAGGCTGTCGAACTCCTCGGTTTCGCTCAGTTCGTCGACCGGATCGTCGACCGGATCGTCGACGCCGTGCGGTGCGTCAGCCATGTCCCGTTATAGCATACCAGGAGTCAAAAATCTCCCGAAGGTGTTCGGCAAGCAACTGGTTCGAATGCTGGGACCGGCCGTGCGGGCGGCGAGGCGGTCGTTGGGGCGCGCTCGCCCCGGTTGTGGAGTGTTCCCGGCGGCGACGCGTTCCTACTCCGGAACGTCCCCGATGGCGACGAGGCCGTCGCTGCTGCTGGTCGCGAAGAACACGGCCCCGTCGGCGAGGCTCGGCGGGATCGAGGGCGTGTGGAAGCCGTCAATCACGTAGTCCCAGCGCGCCTCGCCCGTCTCGCGGTCGAACGCGGTGATCGTCCGGTCGGTGGACTCGCCGCCGTCGGCCATCGCGACCACGGTCTCGGTCCCGACCGAGCAGCCGGCGGTGTACACCCACTCGTCGTACTGCCACCGCGTCGTTCCGTCGGCGATGTCGACGGCGGTGAGTCCGTCGTCGCTGGTCACGAACGCGGTCCCGCCGTCGGTAGCGACCGTCGCGTCGAAGGTCGTCCCGTCGTAGTCGAACGAGTGGCGTTCGCCGCGGCGGTCGCCCGTCTCCCGGTCGTGGACGACGAGCGTCCGGTCGTCGACGACGAGGACGCCGCGGTCGGTCACGACCGGCGCGCTCGGGGACCGGCCGTCGAGCGAGCGCGTCCAGCGGACCGATCCGTCGGCGAGCGCGAGCGCGGCGAGAGTGGCCGCCCCGTCGACGCTGCCGACGGCGTAGACCGTCCCGTCGGCGATGGCAGGTGTGACCCGCTGGCCCGGCAGTTCGGGCGCTTTCCAGCGCTGTTGTCCCTCCGCCGCCTCGAACGCCCTGAGACCGTCGGCGTACGAGACGACGATCGTCCCCGTCGAGCGGTCGACGGCCAGCAGTTCGGTGAACCGCTCGTCGAAGCTCTCGTTCGGGCGTCGCCAGTCGACGGTGCCGTCCCGTGTATCGAGGGCGACGAGTCCGGAGCCGTGTGCGACGATAAACCGGCCGTCGACGAGGGCGCGCCCGTGACGACCCTCCCTGTCGAGCGTCGTTCGCCACCGTTCGCTGCCGTCCCGTGCGTCGAGCGCGATGGCGCTACCGTCGTTGCTGGGGTCGAAGTTCGTGGTGTAGATCGTCCCGTCGACGATCACGGGGTCCCAGCGCGTGAACGCCGCCGATGTCCAGGCGTGGCTCGCCCGCGAGGGCGCGGCGACATCCGGGGCGAACGTGTTGGCCGCGTCGGCCCCGTGCTGTGTCCAGGAGCCGCCGGGGACCTCCGGCAGTGGCGTGTTCCCCCCGCTCGTCCACGGAAGCGAGGACAGGCACCCAGAGAGGGCCGCCGTGCCGGCACAGGTCGTCGTCAGGAACGTCCGTCGATCCATACTAGCGCTTGAAATAATATTTTGATAAATCCAGCGGAACCGAGCGACCGAGCCGCGACGGCGGGCGGCGCAGCGTGGCGCTCACAGCGTCTTCTCGAAGTGGATCAGCTCGTACTCGCCCTGGGTCGAGCGGTCGACCTCGCGATAGCCCGCAGCGGGGTAGAACCGCGCCGCCGCTTCCTGACGGACGGCCGTCGTCGCCAGCAGCGTCTCGAAACCCAGCTGGGCGGCCCGGCCTTCGAGTGTCGCCAGCAGGTCCCGGCCGTGGCCACGGCCCTGCATCGGCGGGGCGACGCGCATCCGATGGAGTTCGCCAGCGCCGGGGACCGTCCGCTCGTCGTCGTGGCCCGACTCCGAGGGCAAGATCCCGCCCATCGCGACCACCGGCCCGTCGAACGTCTCGGGGACGGCGGCGTCGCTCTCGTCCTCGCCGTCCCCGATACCGACCAGAAACTCCCCGCCCACGTCGAGGTACTGGGTCTCGATCTCCCGGAGGTCGTCGGTGCCGGGCACGTCTGCCGGATCGGTGCCGGCGACACGCATCGCCCACTCGTGGAGCTCCCAGACGGCGTGGGCGTCTCGCGGGTCGTACCGTCGGAGGGTCAGCTCGCTCGCCATCGCTCTGTCCGGGAGTGTTCGGCCAGTGGCTTCAGAGTGCCGCCCGGCGCTGGCCAGTGATTCACTGCGCGCCCAACAACGCACACAAACGGACGTGCGGTGTCCGAAGCCACTTCCGGGTGCCCGTCGAAGTGAGATCGATGTCAGACACCAACCGCGTCTTCTTGCTTGCGGAGCGACCCGACGGACGACCGGACGAGGACACCTTCGAGCTGGCAGAGCGCGACGTACCGACGCCAGGCCCCGGCGAAGCGCTCGTCCGGACGCTGTACCTCTCGGTCGACCCCTACATGCGCGGTCGGATGGACGCCCGCGAGTCCTACGCCGATCCGTGGGGCGTCGGCGATCCGATGGAGGCCGCCGTCGTCGGGGAAGTCGTCGAGTCCAACGGCGCGGGCCTCGAAGCGGGGACCGTCGTCACGGGTGAACTCGAATGGGCCGACTACGCAACCGCGCCGGGGACGGAGCTGTACCCCATCGACCCCGAGCTGGCCCCGATCTCGACGGCGCTGGGCGTGCTGGGCATGCCCGGCCGCACGGCGTACTTCGGGACCAAGGAGATCGCACAGCCGACCGCGGGCGACACGTTCGTCGTCAGCGGCGCGGCGGGCGCGGTCGGCTCGGTCGCCGGCCAGATCGCGGGACTCCAGGGCGCTGACGTGGTCGGCTTCGCCGGCTCCGACGAGAAGGTCCAGTTCCTCGAAGACGAACTCGGCTTCGACGCCGGCATCAACTACAAGACGACCGACGACTACGGGGCGGCACTCGACGAGGCGGCCCCCGGCGGCGTCGACGCCTACTTCGACAACGTCGGCGGCCCGATCACCGACGCCGTCTTCACACGGCTCAACGTCGACGCCCGCGTCGCCGTCTGTGGACAGATCTCACAGTACAACGCGACCGAGCTCCCGACCGGCCCGCGCAAGCTGGCGACGCTGGTCGAGACGCGCGCCACCGTCGAAGGGTTCCTCGTCGGCGACTTCCAGCCGCGCTTCGAGGCCGCGACCCGCCAGCTTGGCGAGTGGGTCCAGCGCGGCCAGGTCCAGTACCGCGAGACCGTCACCGAGGGCCTGGAGAACGCCCCCGACGCCTTCCTGGGCCTCTTCGAGGGCGAGAACATCGGCAAGCAGCTGGTGAAGGTCGCCGACCGGGACGAGTAGATCACACGACTGGCAGTCCATCTGTGACGGCGGCAGTGCCAGTCCCGACGACCCGGTCCCGTGGGGACCCCCACGCTCTTTCGGGAGTGGCACGTAGGCGAGATCATGTTGCAAGGAGCGACGCCGGAGCCGACCTCCCAGCCGTCGACGGTGGCGATTATCGACGAGTTCGTCGACGACATCCTCGCGTCGATTCCGCGGCTGCTGTCGGGACTGCTCTTTCTCGTGCTCGCGTACCTGACGATCAAGCTCGTGCTGGCGGTCGTCCGGTCGGTCGTCGATCGGCTCTACCGGGACGAGGAGCAGCTCGTCGTCGACCTCGTGGTCACCGTCGTCGGGATCTTCCTGTGGTTCGGCGCGACACTGGGGCTCCTGAAGGTCGTGGGACTCGGCGACGTGGCCGCCAGCCTCGGCACCGCCAGCGGGTTCATCGGACTGGGCGTCGCGTTCGCGCTCAAGGAGATGATCGCCGACACGGTCGCGGGGGTGTACCTCCTGCAAGACGAGGACTTCTCGGAGGGGGACCGCGTCGAGACCGCGTCGGTGACGGGCCGACTCGTGAGTATCGACCTCCGGAAGACCCGGATCGAGACCGGCGAGGGGAACCTCGTGGTCGTCGCCAACCGCGACGTCGAGAAGCGCTGGACGCGCCACGCTCGGGCCGACGAGGCCGCCGAAACGGACGCCTGACTGCGGCAGTGGCGCGGGAGTTCGGCCGAGAACGGGAGAGGGCGGACGGAGCGGCTACTCGAAGTGCGATTCGGCGTCGGCTTTCGCCCGATCGACGACGAACGCCTCGGCCTGGGTCATCGCCCGCAGCGCCTCGTCGGTGTAGTCGACCGTGATCGACGGGAGCGCGCGTGCCAGCCCGCCAAGCAGGTCGCCGGGGTCGATGTCGATGGTCAGTGCGTAGGCCTCGGGCGAGGCGTGCAGCGGCTCGGTGAAGGCAAACTGGGCGTCGATCAGGTCGGTCGTCGCCTCCCAGTCGTAGGCGGTCGCCGCGGCGGCCCACAGCGAGTCAGCGTCCGCGGCGACCAGGGGCGCGACGGCGTCGCCCATGCGTCGCTGGCGAGCCAGCAGCGTCTCGCGGAGCTCGCCTTTGCGGTCCGGTGGGACGTCGGACCGGAGTGCGTTCCAGTAGAGGTCGCGGGCCAGAATCTCGTCGGCGAAGGCCTCGAAGTCGTCGTCACTGGCGGCATAGGAGAGGACCGCGTCGAACTGGTGGAGGATCGCGTCTCGGTAGGACTGCAGTTCTGGCTGGACGATCTTCCGGTCGACCGTTTCGCTGTGCGAGAGGAGGCGATCGATCACCGCCCCCTCCGGACCGGTGGCGCTGCGCAGCGCCCGCGAAATGCTGAAGGCGTCGCTGGTCTCGCTGGCCAGTCCGTTGACGTACCGCTCGAACCCGTCCCTGACGGCAGCGCGTGTCACGTCTTCCCGTGAGGGCCGGATCCCCCTATCGGTTTCGACGGTTCGGACGTTTTAAGCACCCCCAGAGTAATACCCAGGTATGGCTGAAGGATTATCGACCGAGCGGTCGGACGCGATCGCCGACGCGGGCGAGCGAGAACTCGTCGTCGGCGGCGACCGTCCCATCCGGATCAGCACGGGCCACCGTATCATGCACCACGACGGGAAGTGCAGTCGGCCCCACGGCCACAACTACGAGGTGACGGTCCGGGTGACCGGAGCGCTCACGGCGGAGGGGTGGGTCGTCGACAAGGGCGACGTGACCGACGCCATCGACGAGTGGGACCACCGCTTCCTCGTCGAAGCGGGCGATCCCCTCGTCGACGCCTTCGAGCGCAGCGGCGACGGCGACGCGCTGGTCGTGCTCGACCACCCGCCGACAGCAGAAGTGATGGCGATCGTCCTCGAAGAGCGACTCGCTGAATCACTTCCGGACACCGTCAGCGACGTGGGAGTGACCGTCCGCGAGACGGGCGAACTCGCAGCGGGGCCGTAGATGCCCGTCGACGCCGACCCGGTCGCGGAGCGAGCGGCCGAGACGCCGCCAGAGGCCGACGCCCTACCGATCAACGAGCTGTTTCACTCGCTCCAGGGCGAGGGGAAGCTGGCGGGGGTCCCGTCGGTGTTCGTCCGGACGAGTGGCTGTAACCTCCGGTGTTGGTTCTGTGACTCCTATCACACCTCCTGGGAGCCCAGCCACGCCTGGCTGACGATCGACGAGATCGTCGCCGAGATCGAGGGCTACGAGGCCGACCACGTCGTGGTGACCGGCGGCGAGCCGCTGATCCACGAGGAGACCGTCGACCTGCTGGAGCGACTCGACGAACGAGGCTACCACACCACCGTCGAGACCAACGGGACCGTCGCCGTCGACGCGCCGATCGACCTGGCGAGTGTCAGTCCGAAGCTGGCGTCCTCGACGCCGACGCCCGAGCGGGACCCGACCGGCGAGGGCGACTGGGAGCGACGCCACGAGCAGCGCCGCCTCGACCACGAGGCGCTGGCGACGCTCGTCGAGCGCTACCCGACCCAGCTGAAGTTCGTCGTCACCGGTCCCGACGACGTGGCGGAGATCGACCGGACGGTCGAGGAGCTTCGAGAGCGAACCGAGACGACGATCGACGACGCAGACGTGCTGTTGATGCCCGAGGGGCAGACGCGTTCGGATCTCGACGAGACGCGCGGGGTCGTGGCCGACCTCGCGCTGGAACACGGCTACCGATACACGCCGCGACTCCACGTCGACCTCTGGAACGACGCCCCGGGCACCTGAGACACATCATGACCGACGAGACAACGATGGAGGACGCGACCGAGGCAGCGAACGCCCCGGCCGCAGTCCCCGACGGCGAGGGTATCGACTGGGAGAAAGCACAGGAAGGCACCCGCCTCCTGCTGGAATCGATGGGCGAGGACCCGACCGCGGACGGCCTCGAAGCCACCTGGCAGCGCCGGGTGCCCGCACTGTTCGAGACGTTCAGCGAGGCCAACCGCGAGGCCGAGAAGCCGACGATGCGGACCTTCGAAGCCGATCAGGAGGGACTGGTCGTCAAGACCGGTATCCCGGTGTATAGCCTCTGTGAGCACCACCTGCTGCCCTACCACGGGACGGCACACGTCGCCTACCGACCGGACGAGCGGGTCGTCGGCCTCTCGAAGCTGGTCCGGTACGTCCGCTGGCAGGGCCGCAAGCCCTCGATGCAGGAACGCCTGACGCGCGACATCGCCGACGGACTGGCGGCAGAACTGGACGCGGCGGCCGTGCTGGTCGAAATCGAGGCCACCCACATGTGCGAGGCCATGCGCGGCGTCGAGACCGCGACCACGACGACGACCCGCTCGGTCGTCGGATCGCCGACGACGACCGAACGCGAACGCTTCACCGACGCCGTCAAGAAACATGAGTGACGAACGATCCGCCGCCGCCGACGCACCGAGCGGCGACGACCAGTCGGCCGCGGACGGCCCGACCACCGACGCCCCACAGACGACTGACGACCCCGATTCGGCGGACGACTCGCCGACGGCCGACAGCGCCGTGATCCTCGCCTCCGGCGGGATGGACAGCGCGACAGCGGCATACGAGGCCATAGATCGGGGGTACGAGGCGCTGTACCTCCTGCACACGAGCTACGGCCAGGCGACCGAAGAGACCGAGCGCGCGTGTGCCCAGGCGCTGGCCGACCACGTCGACGCGGCCGACTTCCTCCACGTCGAGACCGGCCACCTCGCACAGATCGGGGCCTCCTCGCTGACCGACGAAGAGATGGCCGTGGCCGACGCCGATCTGGACAGCGACGAGATCCCGACCTCCTACGTCCCCTTCCGGAACGCGAACCTCCTGTCGATGGCCGTCTCCTACGCCGAGGCCAACGACTGCTCGGCGATCTTCATCGGCGCACACAGCGAGGACTTCTCGGGATACCCCGACTGCCGCCCGCAGTTCTTCGAGGCGTTCCAGCGGGTGATCGACGCCGGGACGAAACCCGAGACCGAGATCGAACTGGTCGCGCCCTTCGTCGAGTGGTCCAAGACCGACATCGCCGAGCGCGGACTCGAACTCGGAGTGCCCTACGAGGACACCTGGAGTTGCTACCGCGAGTCCCCGCCGGCCTGTGGCACCTGTGACGCCTGCGCCTTCCGGCTCCAGGCCTTCCAGAACCTTGGCGAGCGCGACCCCGTCGAGTACGCCGAGCGGCCCGACTACACGGAGTAGGGAGCCAGAGGACCGTCGCGTGATTTTCGTTCGACAGAGTGGATCGGCCGGTCAGTCGGGGTGCAAACGACCTTTTGCATCGTCGGGTACCCTCGCTTCGCTCGCCCGGGTGCTGTTGCGCCGCGCTTCACCAGGACTGGTTAAAGAAGAGAGCCGATTCGCGCGAACTCGAACCCGATTGCGTCGCTTTAGGACTCGACGCCGGCCTCTGTGGCCAGCCCGTCGAGCAGGTACACCGCGCCGGTCTCGGTCGTCGCCAGGGGCACGTCGTGAACGTCGCAGATCCGCAGGAGCGCCGAGATGTCCGGTTCGTGTGGCTGGGCCGTCTGGGGATCCCGCAGGAAGACGATGCCGTCGATCCGGCCGTCGACGACCTCGGCACCGATCTGGGTGTCGCCCCCGACCGGTCCCGACTCCTTGCGCTCGACGGTCAGGTTCGTCTCCTCGGTGATGCGCTTGCCGGTGGTGCCGGTCCCGACGAGTTCGAACGTCGAAAGCAGGTCCTCGTACTCCCGTGCCAGATCGATGATGTCGGGCTTCTTCTCGTCGTGTGCGATGAGCGCGACGCGCGTCATAGCGAGTGGGTGGTACCCCTCGTCTATAGGTGTGATGCACGCCGCCGGGGACTACTCGACGGCCACGTCGCCGTCGCTGGTGACGGTCACGTCGTACCCCTCGACCGCGAAGGTGATCGTCTCGCCGCTGCCGTTGACGACCGCGGCCAGCTCGTCGGCGTCGACGTAGCTCCCGAGATCGTCGATCTCCGCCGCCGTCAGGTCGCTGCGCTCGGCCAGCGACTCGACGATCACGTCTTCGGCCGGCGTCGGACTGACCCACTCGTCCCCGGCGTCCCCACGAATCATGTACACTGTGCTGTCGTCCGAGTCCATACACGGTCGAACGACCCCGACACATATAATCCGGTACGAGTAGTTTCTGGCTCTGAAACAACCGGAAACAACGGCACTCGGCCTCGACAGCGAGCGTCGTGACTGGGCGAGCGAAAATAGGCCGGCCGCGAACAGCGCGTGCCGACCCAGTGACCAGACTGACGAATCCGGGCAGCCGTTCTCGCAGTGTACGGGAGCCGCTGCCCTGGCATCACCTCCGAAGTGATGCAGTTGTGCGGTACACGGCACCGCATCATAGTTCTTTCGCCGACCGCGCGGCGTCGGAGTCGCGACCGACCGCGAGAGGGACAGCTGGCAATTCCATACTGCCACCTGTCCGTCCGGGTCGAGTCGCAACGACCGACCGCGAGAGGGACAGCTGGCAGTATCAGTCGAGTTTCTCGTGCTGGTAAGAACCCTCGTAGGTCTCCTCGTGGGCGGCCTCGGCGAGGACGAACTGTGCGATCCGGGCGTCCGATTCGAGTTCGATCTCGTGGTGGACTTCGAGCAGACCCTCGCCGCGGCCCTCGTAGCCGGCGTCCCAGACCGCGGTGTGGAGCATACAGGAGTTGCGCATCAGCGACGACCGCGGGTAGACGAAACCGACGTGGCCTTCGGGAACGGCAACGCGTTCAGCGTACTCGGCGACGTACGCGCCCGGTTCGAGCCGATAAACGCCGTCGTCGGGATCGATCTCCGTCCGGTCACCGACGTGCTTGTCGCCGCGTTCGATCCGACCCGGCTCGACCTGTTCGGACACCGCCGCGAGCGTCAGGTCGACGCCGTTGGGCTGGATCTGTTCGGGCCGCAGGTCACCCAGCGCCTCGGCGACGAAACGTCCGCTCTTGTACATGCCCCATCGGTCGGTAACCAGCGTGATGAGCCTTCCGAGACCGGCACGTCGAACCGGGGGACGCGAGGCGGATCCGGATGAACAATGGTTCGGATTTCCCGAGCAGTATCGAACGATCGGCAAAGATCGTCGGCGAGAGTCACGAGAAACTGAGCAGATCCGGAAGCTAACGGGCACAAAAGGCCACAATTCGGCAGCCACCGCTCGAAAACTCGCGGGAATACGCGGGATTTATACGCGCGCGCCGTCGACTCACGGACGTTATGGGACAGACGCTCACGGAGAAAATCCTCGACGATCACCTCGTCGAAGGCGAACTCACGCCCGGCGAGGAGATCGGGATCGAGATCGATCAGGTGCTGACACAGGACACGACTGGAACGCTCGTGTGGCTCCAGTTCGAAGCGCTGGGGCTCGAAGAGGTCCAGACGGAACTGGCCGCACAGTACTGTGACCACCAGACCTACCAGTTCGACTTCAAGAACACGGACGACCACCGCTTCCTGCGCTCGGCCGCTGGGACCTTCGGTGCCCACTTCTCCCGGCCCGGCAACGGTATCTGTCACAACGTCCACAAGGAGAACTTCGCCGCGCCCGGCAAGACGATGCTCGGCTCGGACTCCCACACGCCGACCCCTGGCGGACTGGGCGAGCTCGCGATCGGCTCGGGCGGCCTCGACGTGGCCGTCGCCATGGGTGGCGGTGCCTACTACATCGACATGCCCGAGGTCGTCAACGTCCGCCTGGAAGGCGAGTTGCCCGAGTGGGCGACCGCCAAGGACGTCATCCTCGAACTGCTCCGCCGGCTCTCGGTCAAGGGCGGCGTCGGCAAGGTGCTCGAATACACCGGCCCCGGCGTCGAGAGCCTGACCGTCCCCGAGCGGACGACCATCACCAACATGGGGACCGAGCTCGGTGCGACCACCTCGATCTTCCCGACCGACGAGAACACGGAGGACTACCTCTCGCGCCTCGGTCGCGACGAGGAGTACGTCGAGCTCCAGCCCGACGACGACGCCGAGTACGCCGACGAGATCGTCGTCGACCTCTCGGACCTCGAACCGCTCATCGCACAGCCGTCCATGCCCGACAACGTCGTCCCGGTCGAAGAGGTCGAGGGCGTCGACGTCGAGCAGGTCATGATCGGCTCCTGTACGAACGGTGCCTACGAGGACATTCTGCCCTCGGCGAAGATGCTGGAGGACCGCAACGTCGACAAGAAGACCGAGATGATCGTCGCGCCCGGCTCCAAGCAGGCCTCCGAGATGCTGGCCCGTGAGGGCTGGACCGCGGAGATGATGGCCGCTGGCGTCAACTTCTCGGAAGCAACGTGCGGTGCCTGTATCGGCATCGGCCACGTCCCGGCTTCGGACTCGGTCTCGCTGCGGACGTTCAACCGCAACTTCGAGGGTCGCTCCGGTATCGAGGACGACTCCGTCTACCTCTGTTCGCCGGAGGTCGCCACCGCGGCGGCACTCAAAGGCGAGATCGTCGACCCGCGCAACCTCGCCGACGAACTCGGCGATCTGGACGCGCCGGGCATCGAGCTGCCCGACGAGTACATCGGCAACTCCGAGTCGGACCTCATCGCGCCCGACGAGGCCGTCGACGACGAGCTCATCAAGGGCCCGAACATCGGCGACGTGCCGCTGAAGGACCCGCTGGGACCGGATATCCATGGTGAGACGCTCCTCAAGATGGAGGACAACATCACCACCGACCACATCATCCCGGCGACGGCGGACATCCTCAAGTTCCGCTCGAACATCGACAAGCTCTCTGACTTCACGCTCTCGCGTGTCGACGACACCTTCGCACAGCGCGCGAAGGACAACGACGGCGGCGTCCTCGTCGCAGGCGAGAACTACGGCCAGGGCTCCTCGCGCGAACACGCGGCCCTCTGTCCGATGTATCTCGGCATCGACGCCGTCCTCGCACAGAGCTTCGCCCGCATCCACAAGGCGAACCTCTTCAACTTCGGGATCGTTCCCCTGGAGATCGACGCGGACACCTACGAGCAGATCGAGCAGGGCGACGACGTCGAGATCGTCACCGACGTGGCCGACGCCATCCAGTCCGGCGAGACGGAGTTCACGATCCGTGTCGACGACGACTGGGAAGCAAGCGCCACGCTGGACGCCTCCGATCGCGAGCGCCGGTTCCTCGCCTCCGGTGGCAAGCTCACCCACACGAAACAGCAGTACGAGGACGACAGCGGCGCTGCGCCCGCGGACGATTAGAGCGAGGGGCGCTGTGAGCGTAGCGAACAGCGGCCCTCGTCAGTGCGAGCGGGAGTGAGCGAAGCGAACGACACGCGAGCAGCGGGGGGCGTCGCAACTGAAAGGAGCGACGGCCCTCGCTATTGCGAGCGCGACGGCACTCACACTTCGTTTTTCTTTTGGGAGCGCGACCAGACGCGGGGGTGGCCGGAAGGCCGAATCTTGATACGCGCGGCCTCGACAGTCGGTGTATGGGCACGTTCCGTAGCGTCACCGAAGACGAGCGGGCGACACACCAGCGGATCAAAGATCACGTCTGGGGGGACGGCGGCGTCCCCGATCCGGACGAGGCGGTGCCGCGGGCGCTGGGCGAGCGGTGGGCCTACGTCGAAGGCGGGCGGTTCCGCTCGATCTGTGCGCTGCTGGAGATCGACGTGCGTCTCGCGGGGGAATGGCGCACCATCGGCGGGATCAGGGGGTTCGTCACGCCGCCGGAGCACCGCGGGCAGGGATACGGACGGCGGCTCCTGCGCGGGGCCGTCGCGGAGTTCGCCGACCGCGGACTGTCCTACGCGGTCCTGTGGCCCGCGTCGATCGACTACTACCGAGAGCGAGGCTGGGGACTGGTCCACACGGAGACCGCCTACGCCTTCCCACCGGATGCGATGGCAGATCCCGGCCCAGCGGGACGCTTCGAGCGCGTCGGTCCGGACGACTTCGGACGCCTCGAAGCGGTGTGGGAGGCCGACGCCAGCGACTACGAGCTGGCGCTTCGACGGACCGAGCGGTGGTGGCGCGAGCGCGTGCTCGACGACGCGTGGGCCTACACCTGGACGGCGGACGGGGACGACGAGCCCGCGGGCTACGTCGTCTACAGGCTCGACCGCGACGCCGAGACGCTGACCGTCGAAGAGCTGGCCACCCGGAGCGAGCGGGCGCGCCGACAGCTGCTTGGCTTCCTCGAACGCCACGCTCCACAGGCCGACCGCGTGGAGTGGGAGTGTCCGCGGGAACGACGGCTGCTGAGAGAGGCCGCCGACCCCGACGCCGTCGAGGCGTCGGTCGAGCCGGGAGCGAGCGGATACGTCGTCGACGTACCGACGGCGATCGAGGCGCTCCCCGCCGAGCGAGGGCCGGCGAAGGCGGTGACGATCGAGGTGACCGATCCGCTCGCGCCCCGCAACGACGGGCGGTTTCGAGTCGAACCGGACATGACGTGTCGGCCGCTCGAAACCGGAGCGACGATCGACGATCCCGGTCTCGTGGTCGACGCCGCCGTCCTGGCGCAGTTGTACGTCGGAACGCTGTCGATCGAGACGGCGGCGGCCCGCGAGATCGTGACTGCGACCGACGACGCCGTGGCTGCGCTGAGCGAGACGTTCGGAGCGCGGGACGTGTACGTGAGCGATTTCTTCTAGTGGTGTCGGTGGGTACCGGTTCGAGAGAGCCGCGACGCTGTGGTCGCGAGAGCGGTCACAGAGAGCGAGTCGCCAAAACGAAAGTGGGGTGGGATGGTTGGGGGGATGTGGGGGTAGCACCCAGTTGGGTGCGTTTACTCTTGCGTCCTTGATAGTTAAGAGCTTTTTGGCACGATGTGAGACGTACACGCCGGTCGCAGGAGCGAACATGTCGTGTCTCGGTGGGCCCGAGAATAGAGGGTGTGTCGATCACCGGGAACCCCGGAGGCCGCCATCCATTAGTGAGCCCGCGACGTAGAGAGCGGCAGTGACGACCGTTCCCGACAGCGATACGGAGCCGCCGACGGTCCGTCCCGCAACGCGGTCGGACCTGCTGGCGGTCCATCGGATCGAGTCGGCCTCGTTCCCACAGCCCTGGCCGTTCTCCGCGTTCGAGAGCTACGTCGGCGAACCCGGCTTCCTGGTCGCTGTCGACGAGCGCGACGACGACCCCGAACTGCTGGGTTACGTCGTCGCCGACACCGTCCCCAACCACGGGACGCCGCTTGGCCACGTCAAGGACCTCGCGGTCGAGGAAGCGTACCGCGGACAGGGGATCGGTCGACGACTGCTCCGGCGTGCCATCGGCGTGCTCGAAGACGCCGGAACGGGCTCGGTCAAGCTCGAAGTCCGGGCCACCAACACGGCCGCGCGCTCGCTGTACCGGTCGTTCGGCTTCGAACACCGCCGGACGATCCCCAACTACTACGGCAACGGCGAGGACGCACTGGTGATGATCCGGGCGCTGGACGACGGGTGATCGACAGTTTATACCCGTCTCGGGCACGCTGTCCTCGTATGGGCTATGCCTGCCCCGTCTGCGAGGAGCCACAGGCCGACGCCGGCCATCTGGCGAACCACCTCGCGTTCACGGCGCTGACCGGCGGCGACGACCACGAGGACTGGCTCGACGAGCACGTTCCCGAGTGGGGCGGGTTCGGCGAGGACGAACTGGCCGCCGAGGTGGTCGAACTGGCCGAGGAGGCGGAGTTTCCCTTCGAGGCCGACGGCCACGACCACCGGCACGAGCACGATCACGGCCAGGGGGTCGACCCCCAGCAGGCCCGTCAGCGCGCCACCGGCGAGCTGGACGACGAGGCCGAGTCGATCCTGCGCGAGGCCCGCGAGATGACCGAGTCGATGCACGACGAGGACGACACGAGCGACGCAGACGAAACCGAGTAGTCCCCGCCAGACCAAGCGGGGGTATGCACACCGAGGGGACGTTTCTACCGGAGACCGCCCGAGAGGCACGCGAGCGCTACGAGGCGCTGGGCTCGACGGCACAGGTCGTCGTCAAGGCCGTCGCCAAGTCGATGGCGTTCGACAGCGAGGAGTACGACGAGCGGGTGACCAGCGACGTCGTCGAGACGGCCCGCGAAGCCATGTTCGGCGAGGAGCTGGCGGTCCGTGTCGGCACCGCGGCGGAGTTCGAGGAGTGGCGCGAGACGGCCGACCACGAGGTCGAGGTCTTGGGTGCCGACACCGTCGACGCCGTCGCCTGGCACGCCCCGCCGTTCGCCGAGACCGCCGTCGCGGCGACGTTCCAGGAGGAGGAAGCGGCCGCCGTCGCGACGCTGCGCCGACAGGCCGTCGCTCGGATCTACCAGGACGTGGTCTGATGCGGACAGTCACCCGGAACCTCCTGCTCGGTATCGGGGTCGTCCTGGTCCTCTTGCTCGCGCTGGGGGCAGCGCCGTCGCTGCTTCGCAGCGGCGATCCCTACTACGTGAGTGCGACGCCGATCGGCGAGGTCGACGACAGCGAGGCGAACCTCACGAGCGGCCCGAACGCGACGGCCGTCGGCGGCGACACCCTCTCGGAGCGGACTCATCCGTTCACGACGACGGCACTCGCCGACGCGGGCGCGAATCAGACGGGCTACTCTGAGCCCTACTGGCGCGGTCCAGTCGGGATCAAGGGCGCGTTCACGCACTCGCCGTTCGACGAACTGGCGGCGCTACGGCAGCGCAACCCACGGGCGGCCGACGGCGAGTCGGTGCGACTGGCACACAACGGGACGCTTTATCGCGTCGGCGTCACACAGGATCGAGCATGAGCCCGGATTCGAACCCCGAGCCGAGCCGCCAGCCGAGCCACGAGTGGCCGATCGTCGACTCCGAGACAGAGTACGAGACCGGCTGGTACACCGGCGGCTACGATCGCGTCCAACAGCCGGACGGGAGCGAGAAGTCCTACTACTGGGCGGAGCTGCCCGACGCCGTCGTGGTGGTCGCTCGCAGCGGCGACGAACTGATCCTGGTCGACCAGTACCGGCCGACGATCCGCGAGCAGTGTCTCGAGCTGCCGGCGGGCATCGTCGAGGACGGCGAGTCCTACACCGAGGCGGGCCGGCGCGAACTCCGCGAGGAGACCGGTTTCGATGCCGCCGGCGTCTCCCTGCTGGAGGCGTTCTGGTGTTCGACCGGCGTCCTCAGACACCGGCGAGGGATCGTCTTCGCCGAGGGGCTGGAACCGGTCGAGTCGGATCTCGACGACAACGAGTTCCTCACAGTCACGACCGTCCCGATCGCGGACGCGCTGGACGTGGCCCGCCGCGAACCGGCCAACGACGCCACGATCGAGGGGATCTTGCTCGCGCGAGCGGAGGGGCTATTGTGAGCGGGGAGCCACGCTATCCCTGGGACCGACCGGATCCCGAGTGGCCGGTCCACGAAAGCGTCGTCGTCTGGGAGACACCCTTCTTCGAGGCCGGCTACGACACCGTCGAGCGGCCCAACGGCGACCTCGCGGACTACTACTGGCTGGAGCCGGCCGACGCCGTCATCGTCGTCGCGCCGACGGCCGAGGACGAGCTCGTCTTCGTCGAGCAGTACCGTCCGCGGTTCCGGCTGCGGTCGCTGGGACTCCCTGCCGGCGGGATCGACGACGGCGAGGAACCCATCGAGGCCGCCCGCCGCGAACTCCGCGAAGAGACCGGCTACCGCGCCGAGGAACTCAGCTACGTCGACTCGTACGTCCCGTCGGGGTGGACCCGCTACGTCCGGCACGTCTTCTTCGCGACGGGACTGGTGTCGGGCGAGCCCGATCCGGACGAGGGCGAAGTCATCGAGAGCCTGACGGTCCCCGTCGACGAGGCCGTCGACGTGTTGCGGTCACGGGAGGGGCCGGTCAACGGCTTCGCGCTCACGCCGATCCTGCTCGCTCGCGAGGACGGACTGCTGTAGTCGTCGGCGACGCGCCCTCCCAGAACAGCCCCACAGTGCGAGTATCGACCGTGAGGCGTAAGGGAGCCCAGCACCCAGCGTTCGGTAATGGACGGGGAAATCGGCCACGAGGAGCTGGCAGCGATACTGGAGGACGGTGCCGAGGCACGCGTCGTGGACATCCGTTCGCCCGGCGCGTACGAGCGGGGACACATCCCCGGCAGCGAGAACGTCCCGCTCCAGCAACTGGTCGACGACATCGAGCAGTTCGACGGCGCGGAGCGGGTCGTGACGGTCTGCCCACACGGGAAATCGAGCGTCCAGGCCGCGCGGCTGATCGCCTCCTACGAGGGGTTTTCGGGCCGCGCCGAGAGCTTCGGCCCCGGGCTGGCGGCCTGGGACGGACCGATCGAGAGCGGACGCGGCGAGGGGGAGATGGCGGACGAGGGCGCGGGAGCGCCCGCCGACGAGGGACCGGACGCGCCGTTTTAGCGGCGGCCAGTCAACGGCCGACTTATGTGTTCTGCCCGTCGTACCGTAGGCAATGACTGTTCGACACGACGGGCTCGCCGTCGAGTGGCTCGGCTACGCCACGATCCGGCTCGCGGGCGAGGAGACGGTCGTCTACTTCGACCCGGGGCGGTACGGCGTCCTCACCGGCGACTGGGAGCCCGACGAGGCGGGACTGAACCACCCGCCGGGACGCGACTACCGGCCGGAAGACGGGGACGTGATCTGTGTGAGCCACGTCCACCACTACGACCCCGACGGCATCGAGCGGGTGGCGAGCGCGGACGCGACCGTCGTCGCCTTCGAGGGGATCGACGGGCAGGATCGAGAGCGCGGGCTCGCGCCGATCACCGAACTGCCCTACGAACTGCGGACGGTCGACGCGACGGCGAGTCTCACGGTCGACGGCGTCTCCGTCTGGTCGACGCCGGCCCACAACGAGCCGGACGGTCCCCACACGCGCCCGGACGGGACCCCCTACCACCCGGAGGGATTCGGCTGCGGATTCCTCGTCGACGTGGAGGGGACGCGGGCGTTCTGGCCGGGGGACACCGACGTGTTGCCGGGCCATCGCTCGGTCGACGTGTCGCTGTTCTGTCCGCCGATCGGCCAGCGGTTCACGATGGACCGCCGCGAGGCCGCGCGGCTGGCCGCGACCATCGAGCCGAACCTCGTCATGCCGGTCCACTACAACACGTTCTCGACGCTGGCGACGGACTCGCGGGCCTTCGCCGCCGACGTGGCGGCCGCTGGCGTCCCGGTCGTGCTCGACGAGCAGTGACGGGTCGTCGCGAGTCGAGAATGGTGGCTCTGGTGAAAGCTCTCGTCAGAAAGGGCTCAGAGGGGGTAACGTTTCGTCATTGCCACCACCAGCCCGTAGCCGGCCACGGGTGAAAAACGCGTTTATCCGGGACGGGCGAGAGCCAACACCGAAACGATCACCCGATCGACCACCGTAGCACCCGTATGGACAGATCTGCCGAGTCGTTCGCCGAGGCGCTCGCGTCGGGCGACAGCGACAGCGTGAACGAAGCGATCGACGAGATCGAAGCGGTCGAGTCGGCTCTCCGCGTCGAACAGTACGGGGCGCTGTTCGATGCGTGTCGTCCAGTCTACGAGAGCGACGACGGCTACGTCCGCCAATCCGTCGTGCGGTTTCTGCGCGACGCCTACCCGATGCTGGAGCTGACGATCGCCGCAAGCGAGCGAGAGCGCGTCGACGGCTACGCGATCGACGATCTGCGCGAGAACAGGACGCGCCTCGTCGAGCTCCTGCTCGACGCGCTCGGAGACGACGACGGACGGGTCCGGAGAGCCGCCGTCGACGGCTTCGACACGCTCGGTGTCGCGATCGATCTTGCGGAGATCGACGCCGAGAAGCGGGTGCTACTCGACGAACTCGACGACCTCGCCGACGACCTCCCCGAGGAGAAAGCCAAACACGTCGAGGAAGCGAGGCAGTCGGTGGCGCGAATGGGGTTGGTCGGCAGTCTCGTCGGCGACCTCGATCTCGATGTCCCGCGATGACGAGCGCGGCGGCCACATGAACGGGGAAACTCGCGTCCGGCCTCGATGAGCGGCCGAGGCGATCACTCCTCGGGCGGTGCCAGCGAGACGAACTCCAGTCCCTTCTGGGCCAGGAGTTCGCGGGCGCGGTCGGTGACCGACGGGGCGACGAGGATGCCCCGGATCTCGGCCTCGTCGTGGAGGTCGCGCCCGAGCGCCTGGACGTACCGGTCGAGCTGTCCGACCGCGTCCGGCCCGACGCGCCGTCGTTTCAGCTCCACGACGACGGTCCGCCCGTCTCCGTCTTCGCCGTAGATGTCGATCGCACCGGCCGGCGTCGACCGCTCCGTCGCCAGCGGGGTAAACGCGGGTTCGAGGAGGTCGGGATCGTCGAGAATGCGCTCGCGCAGATCCGCTTCGGTACCGGTCAGCGACAGGTCGGTGGCGTCGGTCACGTCGAAGACGCCGACGTGGGCCAGCGACTCGAAGGCGATCGAGAGCAGTTCGTCGGGCGAGGACCGCTCGCTCTCGACGACGAACTCGCCGTCGACCACGCGGACCGCGTGCTCACAGCCCGGCGGCTGCCAGTTGACCGGCTGCTGGCCCTCGTCGGTGTGGACCAGCGCCGCCCCGTCGGGTTTGAGCATGACGTGGCGATCGCCGGGGCCCAGCGTACTCGTCGCGCGTCCGTCGTAGTCGACCCGGCAGCGGCCAAACAGCGTCACCAGCGCCCCCGCGTCGATCCCCCGCTCGACGAGGTCCCCGGCCGCGTCAAAGTCCGGGTCAGACAGCGTCGCGGTCGCGTCCCCGTGGGTCGTCACGCTCGGCCGTAGTCAGTCGGGTCGTAAAAAGGACGCGTCGTCGATCGGGTACAGCGGTGCCAGTCGCGCGAGCGTCTGCCAGAGCGCACGGCGGGCACGCTCCGGAGACAGTGCCCCGTCGTCGACGCGCTCGCCGAGTCGATCCTTGGCGGTGACCAGCGTCCGACGGAGCCGTTCCTCGTCGGCCGTCGGGCCGGCGACGGCGAGGGGCTCACCGCCGTCGAGACCGAGCGGACAGACGAGGTAGGTGCTGGTCTCGGCGGCGGGTCCGACGACGACGAGCGACTCGATCGTCGGGTCGACGGCCGCCAACACGTCGGCGGGGTCCAGCCGCCGGGCCAGCGGTCGCGGATCGACGCGTGTTCCGACGGCGTCGTCCCGGCCCGAAGCGAGGTCGAACTGGTGGGCGATCCGGTCGGGAACGGGCGGGGGCCGCGAGCGGTCCCGTCGGCCACCGAACGGCGTCTCGGGCGTGATCGCAGCGGCCAGCCCCGTCCCCCAGTGTGCGTAGTGGAGACGGTAGCCGTCGCCGTCCCGGTAGGCGACCAGTGCGCGGTGTGCCATGGCGTCGCTGGGCGCGTGTTCGGTGATAAACCCGCGCCGCCGATCGTGACACTGAATGGCACAATCCTCAAGTGCGTACCCGTCGTAGTCGGACGTATGTTGGGGACCGAGTGGGTGTACGCCGCGATCGCGGGCCTGCTCTTCGCGCACCTCCTGACACTGCTGTATGCCTACCGGTCGAGCCGATCCGAGCCGGCCGCCGACGGTGTGTCCGACGCCGCGGCGGTCGAGGTGGCCGATCGAGCCGACCGGAGCGTCTGTCGGTGCCCGGAGTGTGGCACGGAGAACGACCGTGCGTACCGCTTCTGTCGGCAGTGTGTCGCCGAGCTACCGAGTGCGCGGCTCCGCGTCGAGCACCCCCGCGAGCAACGACAGCCCTACTGATCGCTGTCCCGAACGTGGCGCTCGGGCCGGACCCGAACTGCGGCCGCGTCAACAGACCGGACGCGGGTCGAGACCCATGGCGTCGAGACGCCGGGCGTAGTCCTCGTACGCGACGGCGATCGTCTCGGCGGCCGCCCGCTGGGCGCGATCCGGTTCGGCCCCGAGTTCGACCACCAGCGCCGCCCCGTCGTCGGCGTCCTCGTCGTAGGACGACCGGACGGTGCGACACGCGTCGGCCGTGGCGTCGTCGCCCTCGTTGACGAAGAAGTTGATCGCCTGGAGGGCCGTCCGATCACCGACGAGACCGGTCGCGACCAGCGCACCCGCCCGCTCGGCGTCGGCCCCGAGCCCTCGCAGGTGCTCGACGACCGGCCACGCCGTCTCAGTCGGCGGCTCGTCGAGTTCGGCCGAGAGAGTCCCGTGTCGCGTTGCCGCGCGCTCGCTGGCCCGTTCGAAGGCGTCGGCCGCCGGGCCGTCTGTCTCGCCGGCCCACGCGTCGAAGACCGCTCGGCGACCCGCCTCGCGTCCGGACAGCGTCGCGCGGACGGCGGCGGGTTCGAGAGTCGCGTCCGTCGCCGCGAGCAGTACCTTCTCCGAACCGAGCCGGTCGAGTTTGGTCGCGCTGTCCGCACGGACCCGCTCGACGAACGTGTCGGCGTCCATACCGGAACGACGCGTCGACACACCTTAACGTCCGGGCCCGATCGTGACACTGCTTATGGCTCGCGGGGCCGTACAGACAGCTATGTCCGAGTCCTATCCCGACCCGCCGGTCGAGCCGGCGACGATCACCCCGGAGACGCTGGCCGGACGGCTGGCCGACGGCGAGAGGGTTCGGTTGCTCGACGTGCGCGACCGCGACGAGTACGAGCGATGGCACATCGCCGGGCCGTCGGTGACGGCGACACAGCACTCGTTCGCGAAGGCCCTGCAGGCACAGGTCCGAGGGTCGGTCGACGAGCTGGCCACACAGGTCGCGGGCGAGGGGCCGATCACGGTCGTCTGTGCTCGGGGGGAGGCGAGTGCCTACGTCGCTGGACTGCTGACGGAGGCCGGCGTCGACGCGCACAACCTCGCGGGCGGGATGGACGGCTGGGCCCGCGTGTACGAGGCACACGAACTCGACGCGGACGAGGCGACGATCGTCCAGTACCAGCGACCGGCCTCGGGCTGTCTGGGCTATCAGATCGTCGCGGACGGCGTGGCAGCCGTCGTCGATCCGCTACGCGCGTTCGCAGATCGGTACGCCGCGGACGCGACGCGATTAGACGCGACGATCGAGTACGTGATCGACACTCACGTCCACGCCGACCACGTCAGCGGCCTGCGGTCGGTCGCGACGGCGACTGGCGGCGAGGCGCTGGTGCCGGCGCGGGCTCACGAGCGCGGCGTCGTCGGGACCGTCGGGACGCTGGCCGACGGCGAGACGCGCAGCCTGGGAGAGACGACGCTCCGGGCGGTCGCGCTGCCGGGTCACACGACGGGGATGACCGGCGTCGCGGTCGGCGACGTACTGCTGACCGGCGACAGCCTCTTTCTGGAGAGCGTCGCCCGCCCGGACCTCGAAGCGAGCGACGACGCGGCGGCGTTCGCCCGAGAGCTGTACGCGACGCTGACCGAACGGCTGGACGCGTTCGACGACGAGACCCTGATCGCGCCGGGCCACGTCGGCGAGCGAACGGTGCGAAACGACGACGGCAGCTACGCGGCGACGCTGGGCCCGCTCCGAGAACGGCTGTGGGCCTTCGCGGTCGACGAGGCGACGTTCGTCGAGCGCGTCACGGAGAACGTCCCGCCGCGCCCGGCCAACGCCGAGGCGATCGTCGCAGCCAACCTCGGCCGACGGACGCCGAGCGACGACGACGCCTTCGAGTGGGAACTGGGACCGAACAACTGCGCCGCGACGGCGGAGTGATACGGATTATTGTAGCGATTTACCGGTGATCGTCTACTCCGTGGCGACGATCACCGGTAAGCAACTACAATAAACCGTATGAGACGGGTCGTCGCCGGTCCGTGCCGGGTCGATCCCACGGCGATGTGCGGTCGCCCGGGAGAACGCTGACGATAGCCGTATAGTAGGGGCTACAGCGAGAAGCGACGCCGGATCGCGTCGACGAGTGACTCCTCGTCGGTGGGTTCGTGCTCGCCGACGACGCCGGACTGGGGCGAGAAGACCGTCCGCTCGCCGTCCCGTGTCACCTCGATGAGCGCGTCCGCCTTCAGTTCGGCGAGGGCGTCCTCCAGGTGGTCGATGTCGGCGTCGACCCGCGACCGGAGTTCGAAGACGGTCATCCCGTCCTCGGGGCGATCCCCGAGGGCATCCAGCACTGCGACCTGCGTGTCGGGACGGTCGCGGTACTCCGGTTTCGCTCTCATACCGGGAGATAGTCGTGGAACCCCCTTGTGTTTGTCCCCGAGCGAGAGAGACCGGCGGTCGGCTCGCGGTCGTCCCAAGCAGTAGGCTTATCACTCGGAGCGGGCCATGTCGTGACAATGAGTCTCAAATGCTCCGTGCTTGGGCACGCGTACGGAGAAACGACTGTCGAGCGCGACCGCGAAGAGCAGGGTAGCGAAGTCGTCATCACGATCCGAGAGGTCGAAACCTGCGAGCGGTGTGGCACCGAGCGCGTCGTCTCCGAGAACAAGGAGGTCACGGCGATCGAAACACCCGACGACGTCGAGACGACAGCAGAGACGGCAGCGCCGGAGGGCGAAGCGACGACACCGGACGCCGAAAGCGAGTCCGAGTCCGACACTGCCCGAGAGGAGCCGTCGGACGAGGAGGACGACGAGGAGGACGACGACACCGAGGACGTTCCGGCGGCGGGCGAGGAGCTGTCGGCCTCGGAGATCGTCGGCGGCGAGGAGACGCCGTCGACACCCGATGCCGACCCCGATACCGGCGCGGAGATCATCGACGCCGAATCCGACGAACCGGTGTCCGAGGAGGCCGTCGACGAGGAACTGGCCGACCCCACGGTCGACCCCGAGATCGACGAGCAGGACGGCGACGAGCAACTGGGCGGCGGCTCCTCCGCCGTCGATACCGAGGAGATCGACGCGGACGACCCCGACGCCGACGACGCCATGATCATCGACGAGGACGACGACGATCCCGTCGAGCAGGGGGACCGCCAGCCCGGCGAGTGGCCCGAAGAGCCCGACACGGGCGACGACGAGTGGCAGCCCGACACGATCGGGACGATCGAAGAGGACGACGAAGAGCAGGCCACAGAGACGACGACGCTGACGCTCCCCGACGGCCAGTTCCGCTGTCCGGAGTGTGACTTTACGACGCTGGTCGAGTCCTCGTCGCTGCGGCGTGGCGACTTCTGTCCGGAGTGTCACCGCGGCACACTCGTCCACGAGCCAGAAGACGAAACGCGAAAAGAGTAAGGCAGGGCCAGCACAAATCGACTTCTATGCGAGAGTACAAGATGCGGCGCGGCGAGCACCTCGAAGATCGGGTTCCCGACATGGAGGCGTTCGTCGAAGACTACTTCGGCGAGATCACCGACACACAAGAGCGCAAGGGGAGCGACCTGCTGGTCGTCGACGACCCCGATAATCCGGTCTTCGAGCGCGTCGTCGCCGGCACCGTCGAGTACAGCGGCAAGAAAGACAAGCTCGCGCTCCACATCGACGAGCGCGACGCCGAGGACGTCATCGCCGAGGGCAACGCCGACGCGGCACAGGAGGCCGTCACGGCCAAGAACGACTTCCTCGAAGAGGCGACCGGCCGCGACGCCAAGGCCCGCCGGGACTCGATGAAGCGCTCCGTCGAAGACGACGCCGACAAGCCCGACAGCGTCTGAGGATCTTCTCAGCTCGTCGCACTCTATCGATCGCGGACAGCCGCGCCCGCGGCGTTCAGATGAGAAACAGAGATGAGAGTGATTACGCCGCCCGTCAGGTTCAAGTAGACCCGTGACAAAGCATACCATACGCCACGCCCGGAGGCGGTCGAGAAGTATCCGGGTCACAGCGCACGGTGCGCGTGCGTGGCCGACTGGCGCGGGTAGGGCCAGTCCGCCACGGCCCTGTCATAGTTTGGGGCGTCCCCGTCGATCGACGGGGGCGCTCTTTCTCGTCGCTCCCGAGCCCCTGCCGTGGCCTCCGAGCAGATCACTCGGTGAGCCCGTACCCCCGTTTGAACAGCGCGAGGTCGACGGCGAGGACGGCGACGGCGGCCCCGGTGAGCACGAGCAGCGAGGTCGTGGGCTCGATCTCGGTGACGCCGATCATACCGTACCGGACGCCGTTGACCATGTACACCATCGGGTTGAACAGCGAGACGGTCCGCCACAGCGGCGGGAGCACCTCCAGCGAGTAAAACACCGCGCCGAAGAACACGAGCGGCCGGAGGATGAACTGGTTCATCACCGTCAGGTAGTCGAAGTCGCTGGCCCACAGCCCGCCGATCACGCCGAGTCCGCCAAACAGCGTGGTGATGACCAGGACGAACGCGATCAGGTACAGCGGGTGAGCCACCGAGACCGACGTAAAGACCAGCCCGACGCCGACGATCAACAGCGAGGTGACGATCCCGCGCAGTGCGCTGGCCGAGACGTAGGCGGCGACGACGCTGCGATGGGACATCGGCGAGGTCGTCACGGCCTGAATGTACTCGTTCCAGCGGCCGTGGAAGATCGTGAACGACGCGTTCTCGAAGCTGTCCGAGATCGCGCCGAGGACGACCAGGCCCGGCAAGACGAACTGGATGTAGCTGACGCCCGCGATCTCGCCGATCCGGCTACCGAGAATGACTCCGAAGACGGCGAAGTACAGCGCGTTCGTGATGATCGGCGGCAGGAAGGTGTTGTACGGCCGCCTGACGAAGCGCAGCACCTCCCGACGCACGAGCGTCAGGAGTTGCGTGGCGGTTCGGTTCACGCGTCGACCTCCATCTCGACCTCGGTGTCGCCGCCGTGGTCCGCCCGCGTCATGTCGACGAACACCTCTTCGAGGGAGGCCCGGCGTACGTCCAGCGACGTGACGGTGTGGCCCGCCGCTTCCAGTTCACGCATGATCGCCGGGGCGAGAGAGCTCCCGCCGGCAGCGGAGACGAGCAGCGTCTCGTCTTCCATGCGGGCGTCTCGCGCGCCCTCGACCGAGAGTGTGGGGGCGGTCGCGGGCGGCGATTCGAGGCCGATCTCGACCGTGTCGGTGCCCCGTTCCATCAGCTCGTCGGGGGTCGCGACCTCGACCTTCCGGCCGTCGTCGACGATCGCCACCCGGTCACAGAGGCGCTCTGCCTCCTCGATGTAGTGGGTCGTCAGCAGGATCGTCGTCCCGCCGTCGTTCATGCGGTTGATGATCTCCCAGAGGTCGTGGCGCAGCTGTACGTCGACCCCCGCCGTCGGCTCGTCGAGGATCAGCAGGTCCGGATCCGAGACCAGCGCGCGAGCGAGCATGAATCGTCGTTTCATCCCGCCGGAGAGCCAGTCGAAACGAGTGTCGCGTTTGTCCCAGATGCCGACGGTCTTCAGGGCGTCCTCGGCGCGTTCCTCGGCCTCGGCCTCGGGGACGCCGTGGTAGCCCGCCTTGTGCTCTAAGACCTCGTGAATGGGGAAAAAGCGGTCGACGTTGTACTCCTGGGGCGCGAGCCCGATGGCGTCGCGCGCCTCGCGGTAGTCGTCCTCGACGTCCTGGCCGAAGACCGTCGCCTCGCCGCCGTCGGCGTCGACCAGTCCGACCAGCGTGTTGATGAACGTCGTCTTCCCGGCACCGTTGGGGCCGAGCAGGCCGAAGAACTCCCCGGACTCGACCGTCAGCGAGAGTCCGGCAAGCGCCTGCACGTCGCCGTAGCGTTTCGTCAACTCGCGGGTGCGAATCGCGGGTGCAGTCATTACCGTTTCCAGTCGTTCGAGGCGGTTAAGGGGCGTGAAAGGCTCGGTGGCGTAAATCGTACGCGACAGAACGGCGGCGAAAGGAAGAGCGAGCTTACTGGCCGAGGCGTTCGCGACTGATCGCGACGCCGGCCGGCGTGATGATGAGCTGGTCGTCGTCTTTCTGGACGATGTCGCCCCCGACCTCGTTGACGACCCGTTTGAGTTCGTCGGAGATGTGTTCCATCGTACGGTCCTGCGTGCTGTGGCGCGTGATGTCGGCCACGACGATGTCGCCGTCGTAGACGGCGTCTTTGATCTCGACGACGTCCTGTTTCTCGCCGATGCGTGCGATTCGGACCTGTCGGTCGACCTCGACCGCGTCGTCGAGGTCGTCGGCAGACAGTTCGACGTAGTCCTCGGTGGCCCGCGAAGAGCCCGACTCGCCCAGTATCTTGCTCATCAGTCCCATACCCACTGTGGGGGTCGCCGGTGGTTTAGGCTTTACGTCAGACGGAACGACTCGGCCACCCAACTGTCGTAGTGTCCAGATAAGTGACTGTCAGCATAGTGGTGCAGACACCGAAAGCCCTCGCGCAGTTGCGGTCCCGCGACTCGCTGCGCTCCAGTCGGTGCTTGCATCGTCGGGGTTCCCGCAACTGCGCTCGCCCTTTCATCCACCAGGGTCTAGACGGCTCAACGGCCGAATCCTGGCGTCTGTGCGAACAGGGTGAGCACAGGCTCAGGAGAGCGTGCTCTCCTGGCGGATGAAAGGGCGAGTCGTGGTCCGGCATTCTGTGGCGGCACTATCTGAACGAAGTGAAGATATCCGTCACAGAATGCCGGAGCGCGACGAGGGCTTTCGGTGCTTCGAGATTTCTGATCCTGATCGCTTATCTGAACACCACCCCAACTGTCGCCCGACCGCTTTTGCCGTTCGCGACCAACAGAGGCCTGTGACCTTCAGCATCTGCGTCCGGGAAGAGTACACGGACGAGGAGGGCGACGAACAGACCCGCTTCGGCGTCGCGGTGACGACCCGACTGGCCGCGGTCGGGACGCTGTGTCCGTTCGTCAGCGAGAACGGTGCAGTCGCGACACAGAGCCGCGTCAACGTCGACCTCGGGCGACGCGGGATCGACTACGTCGACGACGGACTGGCCGTCGAAGATGCCTTGCAGTCGCTGCTCGACGCGGACGACGGCAAGGCGGAGCGACAGCTTCACGGCGTCGACGCCGACGGGGAGTTCGCCTTCTCCGGCGGGGAGTGTGGCGAGTGGTTCGGTCACGAGGTCGGCGACGACTACACCGTCGCGGGCAATCTGCTGACCGGTGCCGACGTGCTCACAGCCACCGCCACGGCCTACGAGGAGGGCCGCGACGGCGACGCGCCCCTGGCCGAGCGGCTGATCGACGCGCTCGAAGCGGGCCACGCGGCCGGGGGCGACAAGCGCACGGAGCTACAGGTCCAGAGCGCGGCCCTGCTGGTCGCGACGACCGAGGACCGGCCCGCGGACCCCTCCTACGACGACCTGCGAGTCGACGCGACCGAGACGCCGATCGAAGACCTGCGCGAGACGTACGAACTGGCCAGAGAGAGCTACGAGCAGGCGCTGGCGAGAGCAGCGGAGAGGGCGGACGACGAGGACGAGAGTTCCGGCGAGGAGACGGACGGCGGCGAGTCGTGATCGGTGGCGGAACGGCCGGGTCGCTGGTCGGACGGCGGCGTCAGGCCGACTCGGCGGCCTCGTAGGTGACCTGGACCTGTGCCGTCACCGTGACCGGTCCGCTGTCGATGTCGGTGCTGGCACCGTCTTCGGCCGCGGTCCGGGTCGCCTCGGCGGCGTAGGTCCGGTAGCCCCGGTCGACGGTCGTGACGGTCTCGACGCCCTCGATCGTCAGGTCCGCCCGCTCGGCGATCGTCGTCGCCTTCGTCTCGGCGCGGTCCATCGCGCCCTCCAGGGCCTGTTCTTCGAGTTCGTTACGGCGGTCGGCCGACAGCGTGAACTCGACGTTGTCGACGTCGTTGGCACCGTTCGCGACGGCCGTGTCGATCACGGAACCGGCCTTGTCGGTGTCGTTGATGGTGATCTCGAAGGACTGGCGGGCGACGTATCGGAGCTCGGGGTCCTCCACTTCGGAGGGCGGGCGGCGGTAGTCCTGCCCGATGTCGTACCCGTTGGTCCGCACCTGTGCGCCCTCGATGTCGGCGAGGGCGTCCCGAAGCTGGGTGACGTTGTCGGCGAGTTGCTGTCGAGCGGTCGCGGCGTCGCCGGCGCGCGTCTCGACGCCGACGCGCACGACGGCCTGGTCGGGCTGGGCGCTGACCGCGCCGGTCGCGCCCACGTCGACGGTTCGGTTGTCGGTGGCGGCTGTCTGTGCGCTGTCGCCGGCACCGAGCGCGCCCGTACAGCCACTGAGGAGCACGAGCGTCGCCAGCACGGCGACCGCGGGGAGTGAACGTCGCATACACGGTCACCGACGATCCCCACCTTCAAAGCCCTCGTGGACGGTCAAAACCCAGTTTGAACGATCAGCCGGCCTGATCGACGGTGACGAAACGGACCTCCGTCGTCACGTCGCGATCGGCGATCCGGTCGGCCACCGCGTCGATGTCGTCTGCGAGCGTCGGGAACGTCTCGCCGGGCGGGACGCCGACCGTGACGACGACGCGGGTCGGCTGCTGGAACACCGCGGTGTTGGTCTGCTGGACTTCGATCTCCAGCATCGTCGCGCCGGCCTCGGCGACGATCCCGCCGGCCTCGGCCCGGATCTGCTCTTCCGTGTTGGCCCGCTCGAACGTATCGAGCGTGACGCCGCCGAGAAACGCCGAGAGGACCAGGATGGCGACGACGAGAACGCCGATCCGGGAGGCCGTGGCGCTCTTTGCCTCGTCGGTCCGGAACCACTGGCTCGGCTGGTACCCCTTGTACCACAACACGACGAGCGCCGCGAGGTTGATCGAGAGGACGTTGACGGCGAGCAACACCGCGGAGCCAAGCGAGACCAGGGGTTGGCCCCACGCCATGCCGATGCCGACCGTCGCAGCCGGCGGGATCAGCGCGACGGCGATCATCACGCCCACCAGCGCGGTCGACACGCCAGACGAGAGGCTGACGACGCCCGCGACCCCCGCACCCAGCGCGACCACCAGCGAGAGGAAGTCCGGGGCGACGCGCTCGCGGATCTCCGGGATCGACGTGACGTCCGCCAGCGGCGGGATGAGGTGGACCGAACGCACGAGGAAGGCAAAGAGGCCGGCGCTGACGACGGCCAGCACGAGCCCGAGCAACTGGAGTTTGACGCCCCGTCGGAACATCTCCTGGTCGTCCATGACGGTGCCGACGCTGGTCGCCATCGCCGGGCCGATCAGCGGCGCGATCACCATCGAGCCGACGACGACGGCGGGCGAGTCGAGCAAGAGCCCGGCCGTCGCGATCAGCGCGCTGACGACCGTCATGACGACGTACGTCGAAAATGCGGGTGCCATGTCGCTGGCTCTGGCGGTCAGTTCCTCGCGAGCGATCCGGTCCTCGTCTTCCTCCTCGTCGTACCGCTCCTGCAGTTCGTCGAACTGGCGGGAGATGACGGTGTTAGCGTCGACGATCACCGTGTACCCGTCCTCGTCGATCCCGACCGCTCGGAGCTGTTCGAGCACCGGCTCGACGGCCGCACTGGGCAGCGGGAAGTACGCGATGCCGGTGTACTCCCGACCGCTCGTCTCGTCGTTGACGACGTAGTCGATCCCCTCGTCGTCCAGTGCCCCGAGGATGGCGTCGCGCTTGCCCGCCGGTATCGTGACCTGTACGAGTCGCACGTCACCTGCTGTGAGCGCGAGGAGCAAAAGACGGTGGGGTCCGAGCGTCGAGCGCGACCGCCGCGGGCGTCTAGTTCCCGTAGCGGTTCCGCATGTCGAGTGCGTCGACCAGCTCGGTGTTCTGTTCGAGGTCGTCCATCTGCGTGCGGAATTCGAGGTGCAGCGTGTCGAGCATCACGTCGACCAGATCGTCGACGGGCCAGTCGTACTGGCTGGGACCCGTGACGTTCCCGTAGGTCATCGAGAACTTCTGGTTGGGGTAGAGGACCCGGTACATGTACGGGTTGTCGTGGTGGGTGACCCGGATGCCGTACGCCGACAGCGGCGCGTCGGTCCCCTCGAAGGGCCCCGGCTTGGCCCCGTCGGGCAGTGCCACCTCGATCACGTCGCGCTGTGGGTGGCCCACCGAGAAGTTCTTGCGCTGTGCGTTGTCGTACGAGAACTGGTCCAGCCCGGTGGCCTCTTTCGACGGGGCGACGTACCACATGATCGCGCCGTCGATCAGCAGCGGCACCTCGGTGAGATTCTCGAAGATCAGCGACGTGTTGAACAGCCAGCCGTCACCGTGGAGTTCGGCAGTCGCTTCCACCGGGGCGTTGGCAGTGAAACCGTCGCCGAGGCTCTCGCCGGAGACCGGGTGGACCTTCTCCGTCGTGGCCTCGATGATCGGGTTGTCGGTGTTGTTGTACTGGCTGTCGCTGACGCCGCTGCTCCACTCGACCCGGTCGGGCTGGAGGTAGTCGTCGTCGAACTGCTCGCCGCTGGGCCAGGCGTCCTGGACCAGCACCGAGGGATCGTTGTTCGCCGCCACCGGCCCCGCGTCGGCCGTCAGGCCGCCGTCCCGTCCGCCGCCGTCGTTGAACGGGATCGGTTCGGTCTCTTCGGGCAACCCGACGACCCAGGGCATGATCCGCGCGTTGTTCTCTCGGGGCACGCCCGCCGCGTCGAACTGCTTGACCAGTTCGAGCCCGCGGTCGCCCAGCGCTCCGAGTTGCATCGAGCCGTCCCCGGCGTTGTTCTGGATCGCGTCGACGTCGGCCCCGTACTCGCTGGCGTCGCCGTTCAGCTCGTTTTTGAGCAGTCCCTGGACGCCGCCTTCGGCGTATTCGGGGTTGAAGTCCTCGTCGTACGCGGGGAAGAACTCTTCGAGCGTCGTCTCGGCGGTAACGTCGCTGCCGTCGCCGACCTGTACCGTCGTCGTCGTCGCGCCGGTCGCGCCGCCGTCGTCGGTGACCGTCAGCTCGACGGAGTAAGAGCCCGCCTCTGCGTAGGTGTGACTGGCCGTCTCGCCGGTGGCGGTCGAATCGTCGCCGAAGGCCCACTCGTAGGACGCGATCGAGCCGTCCGGATCCGAGGACTCCGAGGCGTCGAAAGAGGCCTGTTCGCCGGGTGCCGGCGAAGCGGGATCGACGGAGAACGACGCCGTCGGCTCCTCGTTGACCGAGCCGACCGTGATGTCGGTGCTGGTCACGGCCGACGCGCCGCCGTCGTCGGTGACCGTCAGCTCGACGGTGTACTCGCCCGCCTCGGCGTAGGTGTGAGAGACCGTCTCGCCGGTCGCCGTCGATCCGTCCCCGAAGTCCCACTCGTAGGACGCGATCGAGCCGTCCGCGTCCGAGGAGTCGCCCGCGTCGAAGCTGACTTCCTGGCCGGGGTCCGGATTGGCCGTATCGACCGTCAGACCCGCCATCGGCGGGGCGTTCCCGTCGATCGCGAGGTCGCCGACCATCGACTTCGGATGGACCGTACAGATGTACTCGACCATCTCCTCGGTGGCTTCGAACTCCAGGGTGCGGCTCTGGCCTTCCTGGCCGACCCGCTCGGTCGCCAGCAGCTCCTCGCCAGCGGCGTTGCGGATCACGAGGTCGTGGGGGATCCCGTCGACGTTGTTGTAGGTGAACGCGTAGGACTCGCCGGAGGTCAGCGAGATCGTCGGGTTCCGCTCGCCCTCGATGGCTGCCGGTTCGGCACCGAGCCAGCCGTCGATGCTGCTGTCGATCGTGATCTGGGTCGGGTTGTCGGCGTCGCTGATCGACACCGTCGTCGACGCGCTGTCGGTCGCGCCTGCGTCGTCGGAGACCGTCAGCGTCACGGTGTAATCGCCGGCATCGGCGTAGCCGTGGGTCGCCACCTCGCCGGTGGCCGTCGAGCCGTCGCCGAAGTCCCACTCGTAGGACGCGATCGAGCCGTCCGCGTCCGAGGAGTCGCCCGCGTCGAAGGTGATGTCCTCGCCGGGTGCGGGCGCGCTCGCGTCCGTCGTGAACGACGCCGTCGGTGCCTCGTTGGTGTCGCCACAGGCACCCTCGTTCTCCCAGGGACCGTACTCGCTGGAGCCGGGTTCGTCGCCCGAAGTCCACCAGCTGGCTTCCCACAGATCGCCGTCGTAGGTGACCTGATCGCCGCCGGTGTAGGTCGCGTCCGCGTCCCAGGCGTCGACGCCGTCACAGCTGCCGCCGCCCGAGCCGGTACCCGAGACCGTGACGGTGGTGTCGTTCGAGTCGCTGGCACCGTCGTCGTCGGTGACGGTCAGCGAGACGGTGTAGTCGTCCGCCGTCTCGTAGGTGTGGGTGACGGACTCGCCGGTGGCCGTGGCTCCGTCGCCAAAGTCCCACTCGAAGCTCGCGAGCGAGCCGTCCGAGTCAGAGGAGCCGGCCGCGTCGAAGCTGACCGTCTCCCCGGTATCGGGCTCGGTCGGATCGACCGTGAACGAGGCGTCGGGTGCCACGTTCGACCCCTCGCCGACGGCGACGGTCTTGGTCGCCGTGGCCGGTGCCTCCTCGTCGTCTCGGACGATCAGCGTGACCGTGTACTCGCCCTCGGCGTCGAAGCTGTGGGTGACGGTCTCGCCCGTCGCGGAGTCGCCGTCGTCGAAGTCCCACTCGTAGGACGCGATCGAGCCGTCCGCGTCCGAGGACGCCGACGCGTCGAAGCTGACCGTCTCGCCCGGTGCGGGCGAGCGTCCGTCCATCGTGAACGACGCCGTCGGCTCCTCGTTCTCCTCGTCACAGTCGTGCTCGCGGGTCCAGGCCCCGAGGTCGGCGTCGGGCTCTCGCTGGGTCCACCACTCGGCGGTCCACAGCGCGCCGTCGTAGACGACCTGGTCGCCGCCGCTGTAGGTCGCACTCGAATCCCAGTCGGGCGCGTCGCAGTGGCCCGAGTGTGCTGCTGCGGTCGAGCTCGCACCGAGTGCGAGCGCCGACAGTGCCGATGCTTTCCGTAACAGATCGCGTCGTGTGTGTCTCATAGTATCCCCCAAACTGCGTGCTGATTCCGCTGCGATGCCCCCCACCAACCATCAGGTTCTTTGAACCGGTACCTTTATTCTGCCAGTAGCTACGGAATATTGCCATATATAGATTTATGACTAGTATTCGTGTCTGTTTAATTAAGTCGCGTTGAGACGTGCCGGCCGATGGCAGCCGGCCCGGCCCGTCACCTCACCGCTCAACGCCGGCCGGACCGGCCGCGAACTCGCCGCGGGCCGGTTCGGGAACGTAGTCAGCGAGGTCGGCGTCGTCGAAGTCGACGCGCTCGCCGCGTTCGGCCGCCAGATACGACGCCGCGACGAGCTTTGCCACATCCAGCCCGTCGCCCAGATCCTCGCGTGCGTTCTCGCCGGCACGGAACGCCGAGACGACGTGCTCGTTCTGGTCCAGGTAGCCGTAGGTCGCGCCCTCCTGTGGCAGGACGGGCATCTTCCCGCGGTCGGCGGCCTGTTTCTCGACGACGTAGCCCGCGCCCTCGGCCGCGCGGTCGGAGAAGAACACGTCGGTGCCCGATTCCAGCGTGTTGATCGTCCCCGAGTACTCCGGGCCGAGCAGTTCGATCGTGATCCGCAGCCCCGAGCCGACGAAACACCAGGAGTTGGTCGCCTCGCCCACCACGAGGTCGCCCTCGGGCGTCTCGTAGAAGACGCTCGCGGAGGCGTAGTCCTCGCCGGGCGTCTCGTGGTAGTCCACGTCGTACTCCGCGGCCAGCTCGGCGGCGTAGTCGTCCCGGCCCCACTTCAGCGTCGAGATGTCGCAGGTGACCGCGATCGGTTCCAGGTCGTCCTCGCCGGGCCGACTGAGGAGGTGCCTGTTGACCTTGTGGGAGTGACACATCATGTCCGAGAGGACGCCGCCGCCCTGCCGTTCGGGGTCCCAGAACCACGACGAGTGGGGACCAGCGTGTTCCTCGGCCGAGCGGGCGAGATAGGGCCGCCCCGCACCCTCCGCCGAGTCCCAGAGCAGTTCCTTCATCCGGTCGACGCCGGGCATGTACACCTGGTTTTCGAGGTAGGCGTGGTTCAGATCGGTCCCCTCGACCAGGTCGACGATTCGCTGGGCCTCGCCGACGGTGCGGGCGAGCGGTTTCTCCATCGCGATGCCCGCGAGGTCGGCCCCGCCCTGCTGGATCTCCTCGACGATCGCCTCGACCGTCTCGACGCGGGTGTGGTTGGGCGAGGTGACCCACACCGCGTCCACGTCCTCGTGGGCCACCAGTTCGCGCACGTCCCCCGTCGCGATCGGGTCCCCACTGCCGGCCTCGCGGCAGGCGTCCGCGACCGCCTCGGCCTTGCTGACCGTCGGGTTCATCACGCCCGTCACGTCCGCGTCGCGGATGCGTTCGAAGGTCGCCGCGTGGAACTCCCGCGTGATGAAACCGGCACCCACGAAGCCGACGCCCAGTCTGTTCGTTGCCATGACACACGGTACGACGGGACGTGGTAAATAGATTCGTTCGATAGTCCAAACAACGGTGGCCGTATCCTACAGGTCGACAGATCGGGACACCGACGCCTCGGCGATCTCCTCGGCGCTGACCTCGCGGCCCCGTTCGGCCGAGAGGTAGATCCCCTCCATCACGAGCATGGAGTTGAGCGCGATCTCGTCGGTCCGGATCTGGTCGACCTCGCCGCGGACGGCCGCGACGAAGTGGTCGTACTGGTTCGGACGCTCGTCGACCTCGTAGCCGCTCTCGCCCCGGATCAGTCCGTGACGGGTCTCGAAGCCGTCCACGTCGATCTCGACGGTCGTCTCGTAGTCGTTCATCGTCGTCAGGAGTTCGACCGGATCGAAGGCGATCCCGCCCTGGCTGCCGACGACGACGCCGCGCTCGTCGGGCTGGTAGGCGTGCCAGGCGGCCCGCACTTCCAGGCGAGAGCCGTCGGCCAGTCGGGCCGCGCCGGTGCCGGCGTCCTCCACGTCGTGGCCGGACTCTTCGAGACGCTCCCGGTAGAGCTCGGCGTTGTCGCCGGTCAGCTCCTCGCCGAGGCTGTCGTCGGTGTAGTCGAACGTCTGGCCGTTGACGCGCTCGACGGCAGGGTTGCCCAGCAGGTAGAGGTTGCGACCGATCTCGTAGGTGCCGATGTCGAAGACCGGCCCGCCGCCGGCCGATTCCTTCGAGACGAACGCGGGCGTCCCGTAGCCGTCGACGTACGGGCGACCACGCCGCCGAGAGTACACCGACCGGGCGAACGCGACCTCGCCGAGATCGCCCGATTCGACGAAGGTCCGCGCCGCCTGCGTCTCCGGCGTCAGCAACTCGACGTTCTGGACCGCCAGGAGCTTGTCGGCCGCCTCGGCCGCGTCGACGATGTTCTTTGCGTCGGTGTAGCTGCCGGCCAGGGGCTTCTCACAGAAGACGTGCTTGTCGGCCTCGAAGGCGGCGACCGCCATCGGCTCGTGGAGGTTGTTGTGGACGCAGACGTTGACCACGTCGATCTCCGGATCGTCGAGCATCGCCTCGAACTCCTCGTAGACGTCCGGAATCCCGAACTCGTCGGCCAGCTCTCCCGCGGCGTCCGTGTCGATGTCCGCGATCGCCTTGACGGTCGCGCCGTCGACGGCCCGATACTTCCGGACGTGTTCTTCGCCTCGATTCCCCGCGCCGATGATGCCGATAGTGACTGTCTCCATGATGGTGTTCGTGTCCGGGCTCGGCCGCCACTCGTCGCGACGACGGCCCGGCGATCAACTCCGGGTGTTCGGAGTATCATCGAAGATACTGTTAAATCCACCGATAGGAACAACAGCAGGTGTTAATGTTGTCGCCGATCCGACGGGATCGGTGCGGTCTGGCTCGCGACCGGCGAGGATTTCAGGCTCCGCCGTCTACCGCGGGTATGTTCGAACAGCGACCCAACCGGGACAGCGAGATCGTCCTGGTGGGCCGGTCCAACGTCGGCAAGTCGACGCTGATGCGCGAGATCACGGGCCACAGCGTCGACACCGGCCAGAAGCCCGGCGTCACCCGCGAGCCCAACCACTTCGACTGGGCCGGTCCGGACTTCATGGTCACCGACCTCCCCGGCTTCGGGTTCATGAACGGCGTCCCCGAAGACGTGCGCGAGCAGATCAAGACCGACGTTGTCCGGTACGTCGAGGCAAACGCCGACAAGATCCTCGTCGGCATCCTCGTCCTCGACGGAAAGGCGGCCGTCGACATCATCGACCGCCACTCCGGTCCCGACGAGATCCCCCACGACGTGGAGCTGTTTCACTTCCTGCGAGACGTCGACGTCGAGCCCGTCGTCGCCGTCAACAAGATGGACAAGGTCGACGACGAGGAAGAGCGGCTAAACGACATCTGCGATCGGCTCGGCCTCTATCCGCCGTGGCAACAGTGGCAGGAGACGATCGCGCCGATCAGCGCCAAGCGGGGCACCGTCGACGCGCTCGACGAGGCCGTCCGCCACCACCTCCACGAGGCCGGGCGAGACGATCTGTTCCAGTTCTTCTAGGCCCCTCCTCTGTGTCGGGTGCGCTTCGCGCACCGCTGGCGAGATCACTCCGGGTCGAGACGCGTGACGGTGAGGTGTTCGACGGTCGACCGGGCCAGTTCCTCGGGCTGGACGCTACAGACCGTGGTGCCGACCCGGACGGGGTCGGTCAGCTCGACGCGGCGCTGGTCGAGTGGCCGCCACGACCGACCGTCCGTCGAGCAGTAGATCGTCAGCGTGTCCCCGGCCCGGTCCACCCGGTACCACGGGGCATCGAGCGACGACTCTTCGAGGTGGCGGGTCGTCCCGCCCTCCCCTCGGCTCGTCCGCCAGTCGATTTTCGTCCCGTGGCCCGCGGTGAGCCCGACGTGTCCGTACGACGCCTCGTCGTCGAGTCCGTCTCTGATCATCAGCCCGGCGGTGCTCCACTCGTTGGCACCGTCGAGGTCGGTGAACTGCCCCTCGATCCGGACCGGCCCGTCGACGCTGGCACAGCGGAAGTGAAACTCGTTCCACTCGCCGTAGATGTTCTTGCCGGAGCCGGAGACATGCCACTCGTCGCCCTCCAGCGTCGACTCGCCCGCGACGATCACGTCCCCGACATCGACCCCGTCGGTGAGGGGGACGGTCCGGTCGGTGGCCCGAGGGGCGGACGGATCGGCGACCACGAGCGTGTTCCGGAGTTCGATGCGAGCCCCGCCGGCCCAGCTCTCCGCGACGGTGAGCTCCCAGTTGCGCTGTTCGGCGATGTTCGTGACGATGCTGAGTCCCGTTCCAGTCCCGGTCTCGGTCGTCGTGTACCCGTCTTCGAGGACGCGCTCGCGTTCGGCCTCGGGGATGCCGGGGCCGTCGTCGGCGACGTACAGCCCGCCGGATGGCAGCGGCCCGACGCGGACGGTCACGCCAGAACAGCCGTGATCGACCGCGTTCTTGAGCAGATTTTCGAGGACCGGGCGGATGCTCGAGCGAGGCGCGTTGACGACGGCGTCCGCCCCGAACTCGATCTCCAGCGACGCGGCGTCGAAGCCGACCAGTCCCCACACGTCCTCGAGGAGGGCGGGCAGCGACACCGGACTCGACTGTCCGACGCCGACCCCCTCGGACGAGAGCGACGAGTTCTCCAGGACCGTCTGCGTGAGATCGTCGAGGATCTCGTCGATGCGCGTGATCGCCTCGCTGGCCTGTTCGAGCGTCGTCACGTCGCCGGTCTCGCGGGCCAGGGCGATCCGGCCGCTGGCGATCTGGATGGGGCTCTTCACGTCGTGTCGGATCGACCGGACGAACTCCTCCATCCGTTCGTCCTGGCACTTCAGGCGCTCGCGTCGCTCGACGATCTCCGTGACATCGCGAGTCCAGCCGACGAGTCCGACGACCTCGCCGTCGTGTTCCCAGGGCAGTTTCGTCGTCGACGACCAGTGGGTGCCGTCGGGCGTCGTGTAACTCGCCTCTTTGTCGTAGATCGGTTCGCCCTCCTCGATGACCCGGAGATCGTCCTCGTAGGACGCGAGGGTGTTGTCCGACTCTCCGTACACCTCCACGTCGGTTTTGCCGATGAACTCCTCGGAGCTGAAATCGCCCGGACTCGTCGACTTGCGGAGGTGGCGAGCCGCGCGGTCCTTGACGTACACCGCGCCCTCGACGCCGTCGAGGATCGTCCTGAACATGCTACTCTCAGCGGCCTGGTCGCGGCGGCGTTCGTACCGGTCGACGGCGGCGGCGAGGCGATCGGACAGGTCGTCGTCGTCGAGGACGATCTCGCTCGCACCGGCCTGCGTGGCGCGTGCTGCCGTCCGACCGTCCGAGTCATCGAGCGACAGGAGGATGGGGCGGTGCTCGTCGACCGCGTGAATCCGTTCACAGGCCTCGACGACCGACGCGTCGGCCGGGGCTGCCGTCACCAGCACGCAACCCACGTCGCGGCGGTCAGACAGCGTCGTGAGTGCGGCCTCGACGCTGTCGACGACGACCTCGCCGATCGGACCCGCCGAGCCAGACCGGACTGGAGCCACCGCCCGCTCGCGTCCGCCGACCACGAGAACCGTGGTCGGGTCACTCAGTAAGTCGTCCATCAGTCACCCGTTCCGAGTGAGAGCACCAGCCGACGCGTCTTAATTCCCAGCTTTTCTTTCGATAATCGGACGTAGTATGAACGGTTCTCGTTCTGAAACGGGTCGGAAACGAGGTGCAGCGTCCGTCGATGACGGCCCGGAACGCCGACGAATCCGTGACGGCGACAGCGACGCCACTGGGACAGGCAGTGCGAGACGGGCGAAAGACGAGGGCGACCGAGACGGTCGCCACGAACGCACCCGCTGCGCTCGCCGTGCGGGCCCGGCGAGAAGTAGCCCGGTGTCAGGCGACGTTGAATCCCTTATCGCGCAGGAAGTCCTCGACGCGACCCGTGTGGTTCCCCTGGAGTTCGATCTGACCGTCCTCGACGGTCCCGCCGCAGGCGAACTTGGACTTGAGATCCGACGACAGGCTGTCCATGTCCACGTCCGATGGATCGAACCCTTCGATGATCGTTACCTCCTTACCGTAACGGCGCTCGTCGATGCGGATGTTGATCTCCTGAGACTCCTTGGCCACGTCTTCGCAGACGCAGAGTTCCTCAGGGAGCCCGCACGTCGAGCAGACTTCCGACATTACACTGCGGGGCTACGAAATCAACGTATTAAATACTGTCGGGGTTATTTCGCCGTGCCACGCGAGCGAACGATCTCGTCGACGAGCGAGACGGCCCGATCGGCCGCCGCCTCGTCGACCGTGCCGGCGTAGCGAGCCCGTTCTCTGATCGATGCCACCTCGCGTGCGCGCTCGTCGGCGTCGACGGCGTCGAGATACGCTCGGACGGTCTCCTCGGCACGGCGCGGCCGGTCGTGTTCGCGCCCCAGATAGTACACGAGCCGCTGAAAGGCCCGCTCGGCGTCTCGCTCGGGGGTCGACCGGGGCTGGTAGTAGAGCCACACGCTCCGGTAGACGCACCGGCCCAGATCGCTCCGGCGCACGCCGATCACGGTCCCGACGATCGCGAGCAGCCCCAGTGCCGCCTCCCGACGGGACGGCAGCGAACTGGCCGGACCGGGGCGATCCGTCGTCGTACCGGCGGTATCGGTGGGGGACTCACCAACCCGCGTCGCGGTCGAGATGCGGTCTTCCGGGTTGACGCCGGGACGACTCTGGGGACCGAGCGGCGTTCCCCCGGCGTCGGTATCGTTGTCGACCGGAGTGAGCGGCTGTGGGGTCGCCGTCGGCGTCGGCGACCACTCCGGGCCGCCGCTCTCGTTGGTGTCGACGGACGGGCGGTCTCGTTCGCGGGCCGACTCGACGTTCCGGTCGCGGGCGCTCTCTCGGTCGCTGGCCGGCGTCGGGTCGAACCGGACCCAGCCGTACTCTTCGAAGTAGACCTCGACCCAGGCGTGGGCGTTCTGTCCGCGCACGACCCACCGGTCCTCGGCGACCCGTTCGCCGGACGTGTAGCCGACGACCATCCGCGCCGGGATGTCCTGTGTCCGCAGCATCGTCGCCATCGTCGTCGCGTAGTAGGTGCAGTAGCCGGCCGACATCTCGAAGAGGAAGGCGTCGGCGACGTTGCCGTCGGGACGGCGCACGTCCAGCGAGTACTCGCGGTTGTTCTCCAGCCAGCTCTCGATCGTCAGAGCCGTTTCGTAGGGCGTACGGGCGTCGCGTGTGAGCCGCTCGGTCCGCTCGCCGACGCGGTCGGGCGTGCTCGCCGGTAGCTGCGTGTACGTTTCCTCGATCCGCTGGGGGTACGCACGCGTGGTGTCGTTGAGCTGGGCGGGTGTGGCCGCGGGGACGGCGCTGGTGACGCGGTAGCTGTCGCCCTCTCGAATGGGTGCGCCGGTCGCGAGGCCCCCGTCGCCGCCGACGCGTGTGGCGGGGTTGTCACGGCTCTGGATCGGCTTCCAGGCCGCCGGCATCACCCCGGCGTCCGTTTCGGCTCGAAAGCGCTGCTCGACGATCCGGGTCGGACCGGGCGGCTCGTCGAGTCGGTCACCGCCGTACGCGCGGCTGTTGGTCTGACTGACCCACCCGTCGCCGGTGTACCGGTCGAAGCTCCCGATCCGCCAGTAGCGAGGCTCGCTGCTGGTGACGGTAAAGCGGACCTCGGGCGAGAGGCTGATCGAGCCCTGGACCGAGAGCTGGTCGCCGCTCCGGAGGAGACTCGCCTCGACCGTGTCCGAGCCGGTGCCGTCGACGTTCAGCGACAGCCCCGCAGTGGCGGGGACGACCGACACCAGCGACGGGACGAGGACCATCAGCGCGGCCGTCACGAGGATCGTCTCGGCGTCGACGATCGGTTCGCCGCGGCGGTCGAAGTCACCAAAGCCAAGCGCCGCCACCGCGGCGACGACCCCCGACAGCGTCGTCAGCAGGTCGGCGTCGCCGGTCAGGACCAGGAACCCCAGCGTCCCGCCCGCCGCGGCGACGGCCAGGGCGTAGCGGCGTCGCATCGCGAAGTACCACGTCAGGAAGGTGGGTGCGGGCGTGACACCGAGCACCCACGCCCGAATGTTGGTGATCCGCAGGAGCGTGTTGCCAGTCAGCAAGGAGAGCGTGTCGGTCAGCAACTCCCCGATCCGCGGCGAGCCGCTCAGTTGCTGGACGTACCACCAGAGCCCGACCAACAGGAGGACGCCGCCGAGCGCGACGGCGCTGCGCGGGGTCAGGAGACGGGCCAGCACCGTCGCGGCGACCAGCGAGGCGGCGACGACCGCCAGAAACCGCGACGGGAGCCCGACCACGTCGATAAAAAAGTACAGCACTTGCAGCGTCGAGAGGAGCATCGCCGCGACCGCGATCAGCGCCGCAGTCCGGGTCCGTCCGGGGACGCCGTCGACGGCGGGCCAGCCGAGCCCTAGCCGATCTGCCGTGCTCACGAGATACCCTCCGCGATCAGCGGATTGTCGCGCGTGGTCGTCAGTTCCGTCAGTTCGTGGACGGCGTCGCCGAGCGAGACGGTCACGCCCGTGGCGTCGGCGCGGACGCGTACGTCGGCCCGGTTCCAGGCGGTCTCGTCGACGTCGCCGCTGCTCGTCCGCGCGAGGAGTTCGAGCGCCCGCTGGCGGTGGCGCTGGCCGCCGCCCGCCTCGATCGAACCGGCCGGGACCGTCATCGCGGTGGTCAGCCCCGCCCGGAGCGCGCCGACGAGGACCGTCGCCGCGCCAGCGGCCATCTCGTCGGCGTGGCCCTCGGTCGACCGTGCCGCGATCGAGATCCCCTCGCCGCCGACGGGATCGGCGAACTCCGTCACCAGCAGGTCGTCGTGTTTGGCGCTCGACTTCCAGTGGACGTCTCGCAGCGAGTCGCCGGGCACGTACTCGCGGAGTCGGTCGAACTCGCTGCGCTGGCCGCTGTCCAGTCCCAGCGTCCGCTCGAAGGTCGTGCCGCCCAGTGAGTAGACCGCCGGATAGACGACGACCGCCGTGCGCTCGGTGACCTCGTGGCGCTGTTCGACCAGCCCGAGCACGTCCCGAACCGCGACGGTCGTCCGGGAGAGTTTGTAGACCCCGCGTGCGTCATACCTGAGGTCGTAGCTGACCGTCGCCGGCAGCGTCCGCTCGAACTCGGCCGCCGCCGACAGGCCGTCGGCGAGCCCCTCGGTGATCGTCGCGACGCCGCGCCCCTCGACCGTCAGCGAGACGGTCCGGGACTCGCCGGGAAAGCCACGGCGGGGCTGGCTGCGCTCGACCGTCGGTGCCCCCGCCCGTTTCACCTGGAGCGCGCCGACCGCGAGGGCGATCGACAGCGGCGCGGCGACGGCGTTCAGCGACCGCGGACCCGACAGCCACGCCATCGTCACTGCCAGTCCCACGACGGCGAGCGTCGCGACGCCGCGGCGTGTCGGTCTCATTCTTCGATCGGGACAGTGTCGAGAGCCGTCCGGACCAGCCCCGCGCCGATCTGTTCGGCGGTGTCGGTTCGGATGCGGTGGGGCAACACGACGCGTGCTTCCGCGCGCACGTCGTCGGGGACGACGTAGTCCCGGCCGTCCAGCACCGCGCGGGCCTGTGCCGCCCGCAAGAGCGCGATGCTCCCGCGCGGGCTCACGCCCAGCTGGCCGTGTTCGCGGGTGTAGCGTGCCAGCCGCGTCGCGTACTCGCGAAGCGGCGCTTCGATCGTCACGTCCGAGACCGTCCGCTGAGCCCGGCGAAACTCCTCGACGCTGGCGACCGGCGAGAGGCGCTCGATCGGGTGGTCGCTGACGACGCGAGCGAGCATGGCCGCCTCGTCGTCGGCGCTGGGGTAGCCGAGGTGGAGCTTCTTCATGAAGCGATCCAGCTCCGCCATCGGGAGCGCGTATGTCCGGTTCTGCTCGACGGTGTTCTGGGTCGCGATGACGGTGAACGGATCGGGCACGTCCCGCGTGTCCCCGTCGACCGTGACCTGCTCTTCTTCCATCGCTTCCAGCAGCGCCGACTGGGTCTTGGGCGGCGCGCGGTTGATCTCGTCGCCCAGGACGACGTTCGCGAAGATCGGTCCCTCCTGGAAGGTGAACGTCTCGGTCTGCTGATTGTACACGTTGACGCCCGTCACGTCCGACGGCAACAGATCCGGCGTGAACTGGACGCGCTTGAAGCTACCGTCGAAGGAGGCCGCGACGGCCTTCGCCAGCATCGTCTTGCCGACGCCGGGAACGTCCTCCAGTAGGATATGGCCCCGCCCCAGCATCGCGGTCAGGATGTGTTCGATTTCGTCGTGGTGGCCGACGATGACTCGCTCGACGTTCTCGATGACCTGCGTCGCGACTCGGTTCGCCTCGCCGAGGGCGGGCTCGGATTGGGGCCCTCGCGTTGTGTCCGTATCTGTCATTGTTGTCAGTGTCCACCGCAGGCGCGCTGTCACGGGGCCACACCCCGGCAGTGGCCCCGTCGGCGGACGGCCTGGCACTGCCGTCGCCGAGCGCGATGCCGGTCGTGGCCCCTCCTTAGGGATCAGCACTTGTAATACTGCTGCCTGTTACCTCGGAACACACACGACCGCAGACAGACGACGCGGTCCGCCGGACCGTCGAGCTACCACTCCTTGCAGTCGGGACAGACCAGCCCGTCCCCGCCCTGCCAGCGGTACGAAACCGAGGCCCCACACCGGCAGCAGGGCTCGCCGTCGGGCGACCAGGCCGCCGTCGTCGCTGCCGGCTCGACGCCGTCCGGTGACACCCGACCGCCGTCGTCGTCCGCCTGCTCGTTCCCACTCGTCGACGACTCGTCTCGGGGCTCGTCGTCCGTGGCGTCGCCGACGAAGTCCGTCAGCGAGGCGTCGTCACTCATACCGACCCGTTGGGACGGGCGAACATTGGACCTGTCGGTGGGGACCGAACCGCGTCCGGACCCGCCGACAGCGATTTCGGCCCCGGCGACCTCCGACGAGACGTGACCGCGACGGTACGTCGAGACGCACTGCTGGCCGCCCTCGCGTCGGCCGGACTGCTCGCGCTGTTGATCGACGAACGAGCAGTCGACACGCTCACCGGCCCGGCGGCGATCGCCAGCGGCGTCGCGGTGGCGCTACTGGTCGAAGTCGCGTTCCTGCGATCGACGGCGGTCGCGCGCCTGTGGACGCGCCCGGCGGTCCAGCTGGGCTCGACGGCCGGGCTCCTCGCCGTGGGACTGGCCGGCTACGCGCTCGCCGGACCACTCGTCGTGGCAGCGCTGTCCTGGGGACTGGTCACCTACTTCGCCCTGCTCTGTGTGCTCCTGGCGGGCGGTCGCCGTCGGGCGACCGAGTGACGGACGGCGGCGGCCGAAAGAGCTTTGTCGTGGTACCTGGTACCACGGGTGATGATCGACGGCTCTACGTGCCCGAACTGCGGCGGCCACGTCTCCACGACCAACGGCACCGACTACGAGTGTGACGACTGCGGGAGCGAGTTCGACACCGCCGACCTCTTTCTGCCCTGATCCCCGACAGTTTTGCCGACGCCCGACCAAGCGGTGAGCGATGGTCACGGTTCGCTCCGCCGAACACGACGATATCCCGGCGATACAACGCGTCGCCCGAGAAACCTGGCACGCCGCCTACGACCCCGTCCTCGGCCCCGAAGCCGTCGACGCGACGGTCGAGGAGTGGTACACCGAGTCGATCGTCGCCGACGGCGTCGCGAACGACGCGACCGCCTACCTCGTCGCGGTCGACGACGGCGTCGTCGGGTACGCCTTCGGCGGCCAGATCGAAGCCGACCTCGCCGGCCTGTCGGCGATCTACGTCCAGCCCGACCGCTGGGGCGCGGGCATCGGACACCGACTGTTCGTCGCCCTCACCGACCGGCTCCGAGAGCGCGGCCCCGAACGGCTCCAGATCCGCGTGCTCGCGGCCAACGACCGAGCACGAACGTTCTACGAGCGCCACGGCGCGACCCTCGTCGACCGCCAGCAGATCACGCTCGCCGACGTTCCCGTCGACGAAGTGACCTACGAACGACCGCTGTGAGTCGCCGCCCGCTTTCGAAATCCTTTTTGATACCCTCGGCGTCGTCCCGAATGCGCGCCGCCTTAGCTCAGACTGGGAGAGCACTCGACTGAAGATCGGGCTGTCCCCGGTTCAAATCCGGGAGGCGGCATGGCCTTCTCGGTTTACATGCCGGAACGATATTCCCCCTTAGCCAGGGGTGGTCAGCGTGACCGATTCCGACCCCGTAGAACGCGACGACGGAGTCGACCCTCCCGACGCGAACCCCGGGGAAGAGAGTCTCGAAACCACCGTGCAGGAGGTGTCTGCACGGATGGACGCGCTCTCGAAGCAGGTCTCGGGGCTCCGCGAGGAACGACACGACGAGCGAGAGCAACGAGACGAGTTAGAGGACGAGCTGGACGCGCGCGACGAGCGAGTCGACGAACTCGAAGCGGAAGTCGCGCGACTGGACGCACGAGCGGTGGTGAAAGAGGAGAGCGACTACGACGATGTCGACGGCGACGAGCACCGCAAGGAGATCGAAGCCATCGCGCTGCAGCTCTTCGGCGGCTGGGCACACGAGTATCCCGACGGAAGCCGCGACCGCGGCGACTGGCACATGCTCCTACTCGGGGACCCCGGCTGTGGGAAGTCCACCTTCCTCCGCTACGTCGACCAGATTGCGCCGCGGTCGACCTACGCCTCGGGGAAGGGTGCGACGGCGGCAGGCATGACCGCGGCGGCGGTCGCTGACGACTTCGGGGATACAGAGTGGGGGCTGGAAGCCGGCGCACTGGTGCTGGCCGACGGCGGGATCGCCTGCGTCGACGAGATCGACAAGATGCAGTCCGACGCGGTGTCCTCGATGCACGACGCCCTGGAGAGTCAGCAGGTCCACATCAACAAGGCAGGGATCAACGCCACGCTGAACGCTCGCACATCGTTGCTTGCAGCGGGGAACCCGAAGAACGGGCGCTTCGAGCGGTACCGTCCGAAGGGCGAACAGATCGACATGGGTCCGACGCTGCTCTCCCGGTTCGACCTGATGTTCATGGTGTCCGACCAGCCCGATCGAGAAGACGACGCCGAAGTCGTCGACCACATGGTCCAGAGTCGACAGGCTGCAGGTCGGCATACCCGTGGTGAAGAACTGAGTGACGAGGAACAGCAACGGGTCGAGCCGGCGATCGAGCGGTCGGTGATGCGGGCCTACGTCGCTCACGCCAAACAGACCTGTCGTCCGATCATCGAGGACGACGAAGTCGCAGAGCGACTCAAGCAGTTCTTTGTCGAGTTCCGAGCTAGTGCTGGTGAGCAAGATGACGATTCTCCGATTCCACTGACGTTCCGGAAGGTTGAGGCAATCCAGCGGCTTGCGGAATCGAGTGCCCGGATTCGACTTTCGGACACTGTGGAGATCGAAGACGTAGAGCGAGCAATCAAGCTGGTGACTAAGTCGATGAAACAAGTCGGATACGATCCCGAAGAGGGCGAGTTTGATGCAGATATTATTGAAACCGGGCAGTCGAAGAGTCAACGAGAGCGCCGCAAGAAAATATTAGCCGATATTAAGCAACAAGATGGTATGACTGCAGAGGAAATTACCAATATTGTCGATTGGAGTGTTGAACTACTAAACCATGATTTGAAAGCGCTGAAAGAGAAGGGAATGATTTATGATATGAATGACGAGTATAGGATAGTATAAAGTGAATATTCGAGTTGTATCCGCTCATAAACGGATATTTCACAGATGTGGATTACATATGATAAAACGCTCATCCCGATACATTGTAACACAGCAGTTTCTTGAACCAGTCGTCCGGTGAGTTGAGTTTCAGTGCGAGAAATCCGAGGTATTTTTGGAGATGATGCTTCGAGATGCCTCTGAACTTCGCCAGCCACTGGCGAAGGAAGCTGTGGCGGTTCTCGCAGGTGTTTGTGTGGGCGTCACCGATGACGTAGGTGTCGGAGTGGGTGACGGCCAGATGGCCGTCCACCCCCTCCGTCTCCTCGATGTCCTCATAGATCGTGTAGCCGTCGGTACAGAGGATGACGCTTCCGTCGCCGTACTCAGAGATGTCCTCGTCGGCCTCTTGCAGATCCTTACAGACGAGAAATCGCACTCGTCCGTCGGAGCGACGGACGAGTGTCAACACTGGCGGTTTGTCTGATTCGAAGGTTCCGCGCCCCTTTTTGAGAGTCCGCGCTCGCGCGGACTCCCATCCTCATCTTCGAGTCCCCTCTCACCAGCCGTGACGTAGACCTCGTCAGCTTCGCACACGTCGTAGAGGTCGAATTCGTCGATATTATCACTCACTTCCTGCACTTTGGGCCTTGTTTAGACGCAGTACAAATCGGCTCTTGCGGCGTATGCTCCGCGAACAGATCGACACGATGAGGCACTCAGGACAGGTTTTAGATCAACCGCAACGGCCCGTGACTCGCCGGTTGAGGAGCGTCTAAACACGGCCTGCACTTTGTGAACGTAGTTGAGAACAGCCTCGTAGTCTCGATCNAGGTCACGAGCGATCTGAGCGGTCGGCTCAGATCGCATCTCCTTGACGATATAGAACATCTCTTCGAGATCGAAGCGATGCTGGCCGAAGATCGTCTTTGTGAGGTCGTTGAAGTAGGTTTCGCAGGATTTGCACCAGTACTGCTGAGCGTCCTTACCGGTCGTTCCTCGGTCGACAACCGCGTCACTCTCGCAGTGAATACACGTCACCGTCTCGCCGAACCGGGCGAGACGGAGACGCTCGAAGCATCGCTCACGCGGTGGAAGGAACACTTGAGCTGACTGCTCGTCCATCGTTGGCTGCTACTGAGTCGCCAGCAGAATTGATGTTACGATCTATCGAGATGAGCGATGATAAAATACCTCGCTCGAAATCTATTGATCTTCGTTAATACTCCCGTCAAGTTTGGTTCCAGATCAAGGTGTAGAAATGTCTGAAGCCGACTATTTTTTCTCTGCACTGGCACAATCAACTGCAGCCATTGCTGGCCTTGTAATCACATTAAGTGCAGTCCGATACCAGTTAGAGCGGCAGCGGAGGGAACGCCGAACCGAAGATCTCCGTGAGGCAATGATTGAACTTGAAGAAAAATATACACCGATCCTCAATGTGATTGCTGGTGAGTTTGCAGATGATGCTGAATTGTATTTCTTCACACTATTGGAAGAGTCAAAGGTATCTTCAGAGATTGTAGAGGGATTGATTGGATTACATGCAGATAATCCAAATGTGACACTGCTTTGGTATCATCTGTCGAACATCAGTCTAATTCTGACTATGGCAATCAACCCGTCGGAAGACCCATCAGAACATTATATTTTGCCACCAGAGCAGTATGAGCAGATCCAAGATTCAGTTACTTGGCTTGATGAGAATTTTAAAGAAAATACAGAATTCATCCAATCTTTATATTCAGAATTAGAGATTGATAGTTCTTCTGGATACACAGAGGATCACTTCTCCCCAGAAATGCCGGGAGATTCAGTGCAAGATTGGTTACAACGACATCAAGAATATACAAGTAAATATGAATCATTATTCAGCGGGAATAACCTACAATCATTTAGGAGAGTGATTGAAGAGTTTGATAAGGACTATACAAAAGTCGACTCTTTGTTAAAGAACACTATCGTAGACTTCACGCCGAATATTACAAAAACGCTCAAATATTCTTCTCTTTTGATTGCTGTGGGCGTGTTTTTACCTTTATTAGCACTGACAACCAAACCGCCAGAGGTGTTCTCTTTTCTTATCCTCACTGATCAGATCCTGTATTTATACGAACTGTTATTGCTTGTACTAAGTGTAATTTTCACCTACATGATTGCTGAGTCAGTGACAAAAGATATTACTGGAGAATATATAATTAAGAGCCAGATTCTCACCCTATTCAAAAACACGATTTCAAGAATGACCGATGAATAAATTGCTATAGAGGTCAGAACTCTGGGCCGTGTTTAGACGCTCCTCGATCGGCGAGTCACGGACCGTAGCGGTTGTCTAAAATCTGTCCTGAGTGCCTCATTGTGTCGATCTGTTCGCGGAGCATACGCCGCAAGAGCCGATTTGTACTGCGTCTAAACAAGGCCGAACTCTGTAAATCTTCAAGGTAGCCTCGAGGTTTGATACATTACATAGTGTATGGAGAGGTGAAGTTAGCCTAGCTTGCCAAAACGCACAAAGTGATTTAATAACCACTTGAGTTGTGTTAGAGGGTGTCATAGAACGGTTCTCATGGTTTCGTTGACTTCCTCAAAACGCTGTACACTTGGTGCACGCCATTTTTAGTGGGTTATAGATATGGGCAAAGAGAAATTCGGCGTTGCTGTTGACGAAGAGATCGTACAAGAAGTGGACGAATTAGTTGCTGAGTGTGACGATCTCGGAGCCAGCCGCTCCGAGATCGTCGAGGCCATCCTCACAGCGTTCGTTCAATCCGAGTCAAATCACGCTGAACGAGTGAGAGAAATCATAATTCGGAAACGAAAAGGGATACTCTAAACATTTCAATGCACCGTGCACCAAGTGCACGGCTTTCTAAGCTAGTAACGCTCTATAATAATCACAATCTCGACCATAGTGTGTGAAGACTTCTATGACACCCTCTTGTGTTAGACATGGATGCAGAAGAACTGAGGCTAGTTGAGGACTTATCTCTGAATGATGTGTGGAACCACGAGGAACATGGGTTCACACCCTGGTTAGTCGACCATATTGATCGTCTTGAGGAAGCCATCGGTATTGAGATTGACTCGGTAGAGCGGGAAGATTCTGTGGGAGGATACACTGCAGATATTACTGGTAAAGAGTTGAACACGGACGGAAACGTCGTAATAGAGAACCAGTTTGGAGATACTGATCACAATCACCTCGGCCAGTTACTCACATATGCAGCTGGCATCGATGCTGAGTTTGTAATCTGGCTTTCTGAGTCATTCCGTGACGAGCATCGCTCCGTGCTGGAATGGATGAACAATAGCAACTCTGGAGGGATAATGTTCTTCGGAGTGAGGCCACGGGTGATCAAGCTACAAGATGCCGATGAGCTGGGATTCGAGTTTGATATTGTAGTCGAGCCCAACGATTGGGAAAGAGAACTGAGAGACTCGGTAAGTACCCGTGAGAAGGCCTACAAAGAATTTTTCGCAGAACTCACGAACGAGTCTCAGTCGATCACATCGGGTTAGAGGAAGTGTCTGCTTGGATGCGGTGTGAAGCCTACCCAAGCAGACAGCGAGATAGAGGAAGAGCACCTGCTTAATTTTGTCGTCAACAGCCTCGACGAGGAGCTTGCGTTAGATCTCGGTGAGAACATCGAGGTCACGACAGAGACATTGTACGAGGTCCTCGCCGGCGCCAGCGCCGGCGGGACCTCGATCAACCACGTCTGCGAAACGACTGACGACTCGCCGCACGCCAATACCGTCCGTGGATATCTCACCGATCAGTTCGACCTTGACTCTGTTGAGGCGGTCGGAGACACGCTCCTGCAACGGGATGCTCTTGAAACACTGCCGGATCGATCGGTGGAGGTCGTCGCCGACCTCCACCTCGATCCCTACTACGGCGACGAAGATGAGACAGAGGCGTTGTACTCGTCTCAAGCGAAACGCGGAACAACGACGTTTCACGCCTATGCAACGCTCTATGCGCGGGTACGCAACAAACGGTACACGCTGGCGGTTCGCCAGCTGGTCGCTGGCGACACCACCAGCGATGTCCTCGCCGAGTTTCTCGAACTCCTCGACGGCCTTGACCTCGGCGTCAAGGCCGTCTACCTGGATCGCGGATTCTACAATAGCACCTGTCTCAGCCTGCTGTACGCGCACAACTACGCTTTCGCCATGCCGATTGTCAAGTGGGGTGAGACGATTCAGAACGAACTTAGCAGCGGCTGGAGCCGCGAGATCGAACACGATCTCGCCGGCAAGGTGACGTTCCCTGTGTTCATCGACTGCGTCTACCAGCAAGGACGATACGACGAACACGGGGTGGCGCGTCACGGCTACGCCGCTGACGCGCCGTTTATCGACACACCACGAGATGCACGAGAGCACTACAGCAAGCGCTTCGGCATCGAATCGAGCTACCGATTAGCCAAGCAGAGCCTCGCGTTCACCAGTTCTGAGGATGCTGGTCTGCGACTGGTGATGTTTGTGGTGAGCCTGCTGCTCCAGAACAGCTGGCGGTATCTCCACTGGAGGTACGTGGCGGCGCCCCGCCGCGGGGGGCGCCGCCTCTGGCAGTGGTCATTCACGGAATTCTGTGAGATGGTGCTGCGAGCAGCCTGGACAGCGCTCGGTGTGCGCAGGACAGTTCCAGCAAACCAACCACTCGACGACCGGTTCTTCCGGTAGCTGTCCGCCGATCAGGACAGTGGTCGTGAGTGGCAACACCGTCGCGTCGGCGGCGATTTGCCGCCGACAGCGACTCCGAATTACCGAGACTCTCCGTCTGTGTCATTTTGAGAACTAACTACGCATCGAAAACGCAGATTCACGCTCTAATGGAGCGATTAGAGAGTTCTTGATGTGATCGACTGAGTATGCAGAGAGGAATACGAATTGGACTCGGTTGAAGGCACAACCTCAAAGTTGGTTAGCGTTTGGAGCAGGTATCAGTGGAGTGCGTTTCTCGTGGTCATTCCATCAAGGTCCCGAACTTTCGACTGAGCTCTACATCGACACGGGTGATGGGGAACGGAATGAAGAGATATACAGTTCCCTGAAATCCGATCAACCAGAGATCGATGAGAACTTGGAAGAAGTCACTTGGCAGCGACTGCGAGAAAAGCGAGCCTGTCGAATCAAGGTCGCTCGATCCATTGATGACGATATAGAGGGACTGAGTGCAATGGAGAAACAGGAACTCATCGAGTGGGCTGTTGAAACGATGGATGATGTACGAGAAGAATTCGAGCCACGTCTTGCTACAGTTTGAACCGCTTCGGTAATCGTGATCATATTAGTGATTGTCTAAGTTGACCAAAAAGTCTGTCCCAGTTCATCAAGAACCACGACACAAGCACCGTCACATCGCGATAGAGCCCCTCCCTCGAACCCAGACGGTGATTGCTGCTGTCGCAGTGCGTACTGCGAGCGATCCATCCGGTCAAACGCATCGGTTCCGCGCACGTCGGCGGTCCTACGACCGCCGGCCACGAGCGAAGTTTGTATGACGGACGGCCGAAAAGGGACGCGTAATGGGATCGCCGAACGTCTTGCTCGTCGTGCTCGATGCGACCAGGAAGGACCACCTCTCGTGTTACGGTTACGACCGGCCGACGACGCCGGAGCTGGACGCGGTGGCCCAGGCCGGGACCCGCTACGAGCAGGCGATCGCGCCGGCACCGTGGACGCCGCCCTCCCACGCGTCGATGTTCACGGGTCGATATCCGTCCGGGCACGGGAGTTTCGGCACGCAGCCGCTGGGAGAGTACGACGGGGCGACCGTCGCCGAGTTGCTCTCGGCGGCGGGGTACGCGACGTTCGGGTTCAGCAACTCCCACCACACCAGCATCGAGCAGGAGTTCGACCGCGGATTCGACTACTACCACGACATCCTCGCGTTGCCGCGGTTCATGGACACGATGTACGAGCCCAGCCTGGATTTCCTCCGGTTTCTCCCGCGGTACTTCCGGGACGGCTACGACATCTCGGACTTCCAGCGGCGCAAGCTCGAAACGCAGGTTCGGCGGGCCGACGGCCCCTTCTTCGGGTTCATCAACTTCAACGCGGCACACGCGCCCTACAGGCCACCTGAGGAGTGCAGAGCGCCGTTCGAGGAGCGCTTCGACGACTGGGACGCGGTCGACGAGACGGCGGCCCGGAAGGTCGGCGACGACGAGGGATACGAGTACATCCTGGGCGACGTGACGATGTCGCCGACCGAGTGGGAGCTCGTGGAGTGCTGGTACGACGCCGAGATCAGGTACGTGGACGCGCTGCTGGGCGAGCTGTTCGACTGTCTGCGACGGCAGGGAGTCTACGACGACACGCTCGTCGTCGTCACCGCGGACCACGGCGAGCACTTCGGCGAGCACGGGCTGGCCTACCACCAGTTTTCGCTGTTCGAGGAGCTGCTCAACGTTCCGCTGCTGGTCAAGTGGCCCGAGGGCGACCGGCCGTCGCCGGCTCCCGGGACGGTGTCGGACCGGCTCGTGTCGCTGGTCGATCTCGTCCCGACGATCTGTGAGTGGGCCGGCGTCGCGGTGCCAGACGAGGTCGACGGCCGCGCACTGACCGGCGACGACGACCGCGACGCGGTCTTCGCGGAGTACGACCGGCCGTATCCGCCGCTGCGCGAGCGGCTCCAGCAGTACGACAGCTTCGAAGCCTACGACAGGGGGTTGCAGGCGGTCCGGACCGAGACGCACAAGCTGATCCGACCGACAGCCGGCGAAGCGACGCTGTATCGCCTGACCGGCGACGGCGAGGTCGAGGTCTCCGACGACGAGCGCGAGGCGGCACTGGCCCAGCGTTTGGACGAGACGCTCGAACCGCTCCCCGATACGAGTCGAATTACGGAGCTGGACGATCACGTCAGCGATCACCTGGAGAAGATGGGGTACCTGTGAGGGCGGGCGGTGTCAGTAGTCCCGGACCGCGGCGACGATCCCCGCGGTCTGGCCGACGCCAGCGACTGCGAGGCCGGCGACCAGCACCAGAGGGTCACCGCTCACGACGGTCCCCGCGACGTAGACGATCGCGCCGAGAGCGCTCAGGACCGCACCGCCCGTGTACGCCAGCGGCGAGCGGTCGACGTGGCGGCCCGTGTAGGCCAGTCCGGCGGCGGGGACGAGCAGCCAGCCGACGACGGTGAGCCACAGCAGTGACGACGCGGGCGGCGTCTGCAAGAGGCCGGTCGTCCCGAGCAGAGTGAGCGCGAGTCCGACGAGCAAGACGAGTCGCCACGCGCGCAAGACGCCGCGGCGCATCGCCGACCACGAGAGCACGGTGAAGGCGACGAGGACGGCGTCCATCACTAGATGAGCGATCAGGACCGTCCGGAGCGCCAGCACGTCCAGATGTGCGGCGATCGCGAACGTCCAGGCCAGCGGCACGAGGACGACGGGACCGTTCTCGCGGAGGCGACGAAGCATACAGATCGTATTGTGACCGTCCCACAAGAACGTGGTGTGACACCGGCGCGCACAATCCTTTTGCCGTCCCGCACTGATGATCGAGTATGACATACCGGGTCGTCGGCGCGAACTTCGACCAGATGCACATGAACACGAATCTCGGCTGGGCCCACGACCACCCCGAGATGGAGGTCGTCGCCGTCTGCGACGAGGAGCCGGAGAGCTCGACCGGCTCCGTTGAGACGGCCGTCGAAGAGTGCGGGCTTACCGAGGACGACGTCTACGACGATCTGGAGCGGTGTCTCGAAGCGACGGCACCGGACGTGGTGTTTGGCTGCCCGCGCAACTCGAAACACGCCGCGTTCGTCGAGCGGGTCGCGGCCTACGACGTACACCTCGCCATCGAGAAGCCCATGGCCGTCACGCTCGCCGACGCCGACCGGATGCTCGACGCGATGGCCGACACGGACCGGCGCTTCGTCGTCAACTGGCCGGTGATGTGGGACCCCGTGAAACACACCGTCGAGGAGCTCGTCGCCAGTGGCACCGTCGGCGACGTGATCGAGGTCCAGTACTACGGGGGCAACGCTGGCGCGCCCCCGGACGACAGCTGGTTCTACGATCCCGAGGACGGCGGCGGATCGATGCTCGACTACCTCGGCTACGGTGCGACGTTCTCGACGTGGTTTCGCGGCGGAGAGCTCCCCGAGTCGGTGACCGCCGAGCGGTACGTCCCGGAGGGAATGGACGTCGACGTACAGAGCTCGACGGTCTGTCGATACGAGGAGGGGCTGTCGACGCTCCAGACCTCCTGGCGGCTGCTCACCAACCCCTGGGAGATCCAGCCCCAGCCGGTGAAGGGGTACGAGATCGTCGGGACCGAGGGGACCGTCAGCACGCGCACCCCCGACGCGGCGATCCGCGTGACGACCGCAGATCGGCCGAAAGGGTACACCGTCGAACCGGATCCGCTGCCCGACCGCTTCGAGAACCTGGCGACCTACCTCGTGGACCTGATCGAGACCGACCGGGAGCCGGAGGGGCCGGCCGATCCCGCCTTCTGCCGGGCGGCCCATCGGATCATCGAGACGGCACGGCGGAGCGCAGAGCGGGGCGAGCGACTCGACCTGGTGGAGTAGCGCGGCGGTACAGGGCTACGAACTGGTCGGTGCGGCGCTTGGCCTGTTCATCGCCTACCTGGCGTTCAGGGGGTATCGGCGCAACGACAGCCGACCGATGCTGTTCTTCGCGATCGGGTTCGGGATCATTCTGGGGTTGCCTCTCCCCGTCGTCGCGCTGTCACTGGTGGTCCCGTGGCTGTCCGGTCCGGGAGGACAGGCGATCATCCAGACGTTCGAACTGGTCGGTCTCGTCTGTATCATCTACGCGCTCCGGATGGACCCCTGACGGTCACACTGTCAGCTGTCACTCCCGCGCGGGCGGTGGAGTGTACCCCTCCAGATCGGCGTCCCGAAGATCCACGTCGGCCCCGTCTTCGGCGGCCTTGTACGCGGCCATACAGAGCCGGAGGATCCGGACGCCGTCGGACAGGTCGAGCGTGCCGTTCTCGCCGGCTCGGAACGCCGCCACCGCGTCCCGGTTCTCGGCGACGAAACCCGCGGTGACCACGTCGGCGGCGGCGATGGGCATTCGCCCGCTGGTGGCGGTCTGTTTCTCCGCCCACCCCTCGCCCTCGCCCAGCTCGTCCGAGAAGAAGACGCTGGAAGACTCGTCGTCGGACAGCACCTGCCCGGAGTACTCCGGCCCGAGCAGCTCGATCGTCCGACGGACGCCGGAGCCGACGTAACACCACGAGCCCGTCGCCTCAGAGACGACGGTCCGGCCGTCCTCGTCCTCGTAACGCACCGTCGTCCGGGCGTAGTCGTCGACCGGGTTCGACTGGAAGTCGATGCCGAAGTCGGCTTCGAGCTGGTCGGCGTAGTCGTCCTGTTGCCACTTGATCGTCTCCGTGTCGGCGGAGACGCTGACCGGTTCGAGGTCGTCCCCGCCGTCCGGGTCCGACAGCAGGAAGTCGTTGCCCGCGAGCGCGTGACACAGCATGTCCGTCAGCGCGCCCCCGCCCTGCTTGCGGCCGTCCCAGAACCACCCGGAGTGGGGACCGCCGTGTTCGGCCTGCGATCGGGCGATGTAGGGACGGCCGGCCCCGCGGCCCTGCTCCCACAGCAGCGTCCGGAGCTTGTCGATGTCGGGCTCGTGGGGCCAGTTCTCCAGATAGGCGTGGGGGAGGTCCGCTCCCTCGACGAGGTCGACGATCCGGTTGGCCTCCCGGAGGTTCCGGGCGACCGGCTTCTCCAGGGCGATGCCCTGTAGCTCGGCCCCGTCTTCGAGTGCCTCGACGGCCGCCTCGACCACGTCGACGCGCGTGAAGTTCGGGCTGGTCACCCACAGCCCGTCTACGTCGGGGTCCGCGACGAGGTCGGCGACGGCGTCCTCGCCGTAGACGCTCGGATCGCCCCACCCCTCCTCGCGGCAGGTGTCGGCGAGCGATTCCGCGTTCTCCCGCGTGCGGTTCTGGATCCCCGCGACGTGAACGTCCGGGAGATACCCCACGCTGGGCGCGTGCGATTCGCGCGTGATGAATCCCGCGCTGACGAAGCCAATGCCGAAGGAGTCGGTCATACAGGAAGGCAGTGAGCCAACGACTAAAACGCTCAGGGTCGGTCGGCCGTTACCAGTTCCAGGGCCCGTGGTCGGCGTCGATGACGCGCTCGCGGCGGTCGATCGAGTCGATCGGGCCAGCGGTCACACCTCCTCGTCGGGCGAGGCCAGCAGCTCCGTCTCGTAGGCGGCGACGGCGTCGACGACCGCCGCGGCGTCGTCGGCCGGCACGTCGAAGGCGTCGAGGCTCGCTTCCAGCAGTTCGATGGCGCGTTCGATGTGGGTCGGTTCGAAGGGAACGTCGATGTGAGCCTCGCGGACGGGCGCGGCGTCGTAGGTCTCCGGCCCGCCGGCCGCTTCACAGAGGAAGTCGGTCTGTGTCCGACGCAACAGTTCCATGTCCGCGTCAGCGAAGAACGGCCCCAGCTGCTCGTCGGCGACCAGTCGATCGTAGAAGTCGTCGACGACGGCCCGGATGCCCTCCCGCTCGCCGAGTCGCTCGTACAGTGTTCCCTCTGGCATACCGACCGGTCAGTAAGCGACAGTGAAAACGGTGTCTGTCCGCGCGATTCTCGCCGGTCATTCGGGTTCGATCAGCGCCGCCTCGGCCCGGTAGACGATCTGCATCGGCAGGCCGTTGTCGTCGAGCGGTGGTCGGGGCGGGAGCGAACGCAGCCGTCCCTCGTGGGGGAGTGCTGTGTAGGCAAGCGCCACCGCGTCGAGCACGTCGGCGACGGTGACCGGTGTGTCGTCCATCGCCTCGGCGGCAGACTGGACCGCGGGCGGAGCGTCCCGATCGATCGACGCCAGCGTGCGCAGGCGCTCGGCGTAGCCGCCGGCAGTCCGGCGGTCGTGCTCCATGCGCTCGCCCGCGAACGCGAGGAAGGCGACCTCCGGGTGGGCGGCGGCGAGGAGATCGCGGGCATCGGAGAACTCCCGCAGCAGCTGGTCGACCGTCGCGATCGTCTCGCTGAGTTCGAAGGCCTGCTCGGAGAGCGACGTCCCGGTCGCGCGCTCGTGCGTGCGGTTCGCGACGGGGTAGCGCCGCTTGCGCAGCGCCTCGCGTGCCGGCGGAGCGACGATCTCGTCGGCCCGTGGCCCCAGGAGGGTGCGGGCCAGCTCGTCACACTCGCGCTCGCCCTCGGCTTCCTCGACCAGTCCGATCGGCACGTCGACGAGGACCGCGGCCGCGTCGTCCTCGTAGCGAAACCAGAGGTCGCCGATCCCGTCGAAGGTCGCCGCGTGATCGAACCCCTCCCGGTCGAACGCCACCGCGATCCAGGTCCCGTCGGCGACGTGTGCCCCGACCCAGACGCCGTCGTCTGCCATACCGGTCCCTGGCGGTGAGAACACAAAAACGTACGCCGGGCGAGACAGCAGAGACGACAGCGCTCAGACAGGTGCCGACGGATCGAGCCTCGAACCACCGGCGAGCGCGGTGACAGCCCGGTCGAATCTGGGCGCGAGGGGGCCGTGGTCCGTGGTACACCGACCCTCGGAAGTATTATCCGTTCCCCTCTCATGCGTACAGTCGCAATGGCAACCGGTACTGTTGATTTCTTCAACGACACGGGCGGTTACGGCTTTATCGAAACTGAGGACGCTGACGACGACGTGTTCTTCCACATGGAAGACGTGGGCGGCCCGGACCTCGAAGAAGGCCAGGAGATCGAATTCGACATCGAACAGGCCGACAAAGGCCCCCGCGCGACGAACGTCACCCGACTGTAAGTCGGTCGCTTTCGTCAGCGGTCTCGGAGTGCGCGCTCGGCCGTAATCGCCGTTCTGCGTCTCTCCGGCAATTTTCGTTTCTATGAACCGGCCAGCGACGCCGAAACCGTTCGGTGTCTCACGGCCGGTTCGCCAGTGGACTTAACAGCGCGTCGTGAGATCGTTCGAACATGTCCGAACACGTCCGCGCGAGACTGCTGGCGGGAAACCGGGCCCACGTCGAGAGCCGGCCGGCGGGCTACTTCGACGAGGTCCAGGAGGAGCAACACCCGGCGGCCGTCTCGATCTGCTGTGCCGACTCGCGGGTCTCACAGGAGGGGATGTTCGACATCGACGGCCCCGGCTGGCTCTTTACGCCGAGCAATATCGGCAACCAGGCGTGGGACATCGTCGACGGCCAGAAGGTCGTCAACGGCAACCTCCTGTACCCGATCGAGTACACCGGCACGAAGACGATCGCGGTCGTCGGCCACACGGGCTGTGGAGCGGTGACGGCGGCCTACCACGCCGGAACGGGGTCGGGCCACAGCCACCCAAGCGGGATCGCGAAGTGGATCGACACGCTGGGCTCGGTCGTCGCGGACGGTCTGGCGGCCGTCGACACGGACGCCGACGAGGAGACCGTCGTCAACCGACTCGTCGAGTACAACGTCGACCGACAGGTCGCCTTCCTCCAGGACGCCGAGGAGATCCCCGACGACGTGTCGGTGTACGGGTTCGTCTACGACCTCCACGGCGCGTACGACGGCCCCCGCGGGCGGACGTACCTCGTCAACGACGACGGCGAGACCGATCCGGAGGCGGTGCGGGCAGCGCTTGACGGGGGCGACGAGGAGTACGCACAGCGGCTCACTTCGTAGTCGGACGCTCCGTCGGTTCAGTCGCTTCGGACCCGCGAGCGGCGTGTTCGTGGTGCCAGTACACGCAGCCGGCAAAGAGGAGGACGACGCCGACGAGGGGCGGCTGGGCGATCGAGAACAGCGCGCGCGCCGTCACCGCTAGCGCCGCGGCGGTCTCGGGCGAGAGCGGTGCGACGACCAGCAGCTGCTCGACCGCCGGATAAGAGACGATCGCGGAGAGTCCGAGCGTCCCGGCGAGAAAGAGCCCGCGGACGCGCCCCGGCGGCAGGCGATAGAGGACGACCAGCAGCGGGTAGTACAGCAGCGAGTAGTAGAACGGCTCCAGTGGCAGGTACGCGAGCGCGGCCAGCAGCGTCGCGAGGAGCCCGATCAGGCGGCCGACCTCGCTTCGCAGGTCCCGGAGCGACGCCAGCACGACCGGGACCAACAGCGCCAGCGCGACGGCGGCGAGCGCGTCGGGAGACAGCTCCGTGGCGAGTGCGGCCAAGGGCCGCCGAATCGTCACGAACATCGCCGACGGATCGAGGCCGCCGGAGAAGGCCTCGGCCTGCCGCTCGCCGGGGACGACTTCGGTGAAGAAGGTTCGTGTCGGCCCGACACCGAACACGACCAGACCGGCCGCGATCGTCCCGAGTCCGGTCGCGATCGCAGCGCCGACGGCACGCCAGGACCGCTGGGCCAGGAGCCAGAGCCCGGCCACGGCCGGGAACAGCTTCACCGCCCCGGCCAGCGCGAAGGCCGCGCCGGCACGCAGTTCACGGCCACCGGCCAGCAGTCGCGCGCCGACGGCGATCGCCAGGGCCAACTGGAGGTTCACCTGTCCCATCACCAGCACCGGCACCGAGTGGACCGAGGCGAGGACGACCCCGCCCACGAGCAGGCGGTCCCGCCGGGCCAGCGCGACACCGGCGTCCTCGATGGCACGGACGATCACCGCCGCGAGGACGGCAGCCGTCGCGAGGGTGAGCGCGGTCTGGAACAGGTACGCACCCAGCGGACTCCCGGTCAGGACGTGCGGGACGAACGCCAGCAACACCAGCGGCGGATAGATGTAGTGAAAGGTCGGATGGGACGGAGGCGTCACGGCGTAGGGGTCCCCGCCGGCCAACAGCGTCGTGCCGGCGTGGTAGTACACGTCGGTGGCGACCGCCACCTGTGCGGGGCGAAGCAGCGGCACGGCGAGCAGGTAGACCAGTCCCGCGACGATCGTGGTCGCGAGCGTCGCCCGCACCGCTGTGCGCTCGTCGGTCACTGTGAGTTCTTCGTGAGTTCCGTCAGCGGGACGAGACGGTGCTCGACTGTCGGCTTCGTGTACCCCGCCGACTCCTCGGTAACGCCCGCGGTGTACACCTCGACTTTCTGCTGGAGCACGTGGGGCTCGCCCTGCTTGTTCTTGATGATGTCGACCGACTGCCACGCCTCGGATTCCATGCCCGTTCTGAGAGTGGCGATCTACCTCATACTTGCGGTGGTCACCACCGCCCAGCCGGTCAACGAGTCGGTTCCCAGCGCCAGACGATCGCCGACTCCTCGCGGTCGGGCTCCTGTGGGTCCCAGACCAGACGGATTTCGGCGTCGCTGAGATCGAGGTACGCACCCGACGACGGAGTCGGCGTCACCTGTTTCGCACCGATCGAGACCGTGTCGCCCGCATCGAGGACCGTGCCGGCCTGTGTCCCCAACGGATCGGCACTCTCGTCGACCGCGACGGACGTGCCCGTCGAGTCGACGGCACCACGGAGCTGCAGCGACAGCTGGCGAGTCTCGATCCGGTCGCCACTCCGGACGGTGAGACGGAAGTACTGACCGTTCGGCGTCGTCTGTTCGTCGTACTGGGCCGTCATCGCGACCGACGGAGCGGGCTCCTGGCCACGATCACCGAACTGGAGCGCGAAGACGCTGATCGTCGCCGCGAGGATCACCGCGATCGCGACCAGTACCACCACGCCGACGACGGGACTGACGCCTCTGTCACCTCGACCACCCACGGTCGTCATCGTTCCGTCTGTCGGACCCGAACGGCTTAAATCATCGTTCGAGATCGAACGGTGAGACGGTCAGCCGAGATTAGTCCGCCGTTTCCAGCAGCGCCTCGGGCGGCTCGCCCGGTAGTTCGTCGCGGTCGTGGGGCGCGTCGAAGTCGGGCTCGGGGCCGGCCGGGACGATCCGCTTGGGACTCACGTCCGGGTGGGTCGTGTAGTAGTGCTCTTTGATGTGGTCGACGTTCACCGTCTCGCTCACGCCCGGGGTCTGGTACAGGTCACGCAGATACGGCCAGAGGTTGTCGTACTGCTCGATGAGACGGCGGTTACACATGAAGTGGGTGTGGTACACCTCGTCGAAGCGCACCAGCGTCGTGAACATGCAGATGTCGGCCTCCGTGAGCCGATCGCCAGCGAGGTAGCGCTGGTCGGCGAGCACCGCGTCCCAGTGGTCCAGCGCGTCGAACAGTTCGTCGACGGCGTCGTCGTAGGCCGCCTGGCTGTCGGCGAAGCCGGTGCGGTAGACGCCGTTGTTGATCGGCTCGTAGATCTCGTCGATGATGCGGTCGATCTCCTCGCGGTAGCCCTCCGGGTAGAGGTCCACGTCTCGGGTCGCGACCGCGTCGAACTCGGTGTCGAGCATCCGCAGGATCTCTTCGGACTCGTTGTTGACGATCGTCTCCGCTCGTTTGTCCCACAGCACGGGAACGGTCACGCGACCCGTCATCCCCGGGTCGGCGGCCTGGTACACCTCGCGCAGGTAGTCGCTGCCGTTGACGCTGTCCTCGGTACAGCCGGCCTTTTTTGACGTGAACTGCCAGCCGTCGTCGCCGCGGAACGGATCGACGTAATCGACGGAGATCGCGTCTTCGAGCCCCTTCAGCGACCGGACCAACAGCGTTCGGTGAGCCCACGGGCAGGCCAGACAGACGTAGAGGTGATACCGGCCGGCCTCGGGCTGGAAGCGTGCGTCGGGATCGTCCTCGATACGGTCTCGGAACGACGTGGCCCCCCGCTCGAACTCCCCGTCCTCGTTCGTCGTCTGATAGGCGTCAGTGCGCCACTCCCCGTCTACGAGCATGTTCATCGTACTCTCTCTTGGGGCTACACGTTCAAAAACAGCCCAGTGACACGGGGGTAACCGTGCAACAGCGACACACGGAGCCGCCGGGAGTTCGAAGGCTTAATACGCTCGCTCGGCCACGTATCCGCCAAGAGTATCTATGTCGGACAAGCCAGCCTCGATGTACCGGGAAATCAACAAGCCCTCGTACACGCGCCGCGAGTACATCACGGGCATTCCCGGTTCGAAGATCGCACAGCACCAGATGGGTAACAAGGACGCCGACCCCGAGGACTACCCGGTCCAGATCTCCCTGATCGTCGAGGAAGAGTGCCAGCTGCGCCACGGTTCCATGGAGGCCTCGCGCCTCTCGGCGAACCGCCACCTCATCAAGGAGTTCGGCGAAGGCAACTACAAGATGACGCTGCGGAAGTTCCCCCACCAGGTCATCAGGGAGAACAAACAGGCGACCGGTGCCGGGGCCGACCGTGTCTCCGACGGCATGCGCCAGGCCTTCGGGAAGATCGTCGGCACCGCCGCCCGCGTCCAGGCCGGCGAGCATCTGTTCACGGCCTACTGCGAGGTCGACCAGGCCGAGGAAGTCAAGGAAGCGTTCCGCCGCGCGTACAACAAGATCACGCCCCCGTGCCGAATCAAGGTCGAACGCGGCGAAGAGCAGCTGATCGCGTAAGCTAAAGCGGCGCTAGTGCGACTGCTCGCGGGTCTTTCTTCCCCGTTCGCATATTCCGAGGTCCCTTCGATCGCTACACTCCATCACCGCCTCGCGGTCCTCGTCCGTAGTTATCCACCGGGAGAGCAAACTCTCCCGAGACGCACTGGGCAAGGCCACTGTTTTTCCGTAGTGACGGCGGATATACGCATCAGAATTGACTTGCCCAACCGAGTGCTCGCGTAATGACACGCTTGTGACCACTAATTTATTATCGACAATACACTCCAGTCGAGTATCAGAATCAAAGTACAGACAGCGAACCATAGTGTTTGCTCTGTCTGCCGACCCATCCTATCAAATTAATTGAGTGGAAGTAGCAAAGTAAAGCACTGGTTTATAATATACTATAATAGTTAGATGTGTTATATTTTATCACACCGTAAAATATAATATGATACTCGGCCAACATAATATTGGAATATCAAGAAAAGAAGCCCTCGATAGACGGTCCCTGCTAGAAGTGATTGGCTCTGGATTTGCTGTCGCATCGCCACCGACTGCAGCTGCCAGACAAGATCAACAGTCTGGATCGGATAGATCCCGGCGGGACCACCGCAGTGGAGAAACAGGCGATTTTCAAGACTTCCTTGACCGACTCGAGTCCGTGAGGGAACCACACGATGGTACCGTGGACACTTCAACGACGGAGATTAGTACCGATCCCAAAGTATTCGAACGGTCACTGGAGTTTGCCGATGGATCTCGAACGACAATCATCTTCAAGGTGAAGTCCGCTCGTGTTATCAGAGCGGTGTGGGATAACCAAGAGTATATTTTGGACAAGCGGGAGAGTCCACTGACCGGTGACCGCATTAGTGCGCAATCACTCAATTCAAAGATTCGAAACAACGCCGGCTCCCTCACCCCCGGTAATGAATGGACTCAGGTCCAAATTGGTAACGACAGGACATTCACGTCAGCGACACATGATCGAGCGAAAACAATCAATGATTGGATGGGTGACGCTAATTCCGACACCGATGGTAATGAGTGTCAGGCGTCAACTCAAGCGACCGCTCTCGGTATTCCCGGAGCCTTCGCACAAACCTGGGTCAGTCTCGAGATAGAGAATTCCGCGTCCGAACCAGATGACAAACATGCTGATTTCGAGATATCTACGGAACGGGCTGTCGCTTGGACGGCACAGGTCACGCCAACGTTCCCAGGTGGCGCCAGTGGTAAATGGGGGATCGCGGGATACGTCTGGGATTACGAGGCAGAAGAGTTTATTGATATCGAGAGAATTGCCGACGGTATGGTCGCCCCAGTTGATTTCCGGACTAGTACCGGTGAGAGCACGACAGATATCGGAGTGAATCTCGAAGCCGGAAAACATTATGCAGTCGACATTTACGCAGGCTGTCACTCAACTGCTATTTTTGTAGGCAATTCCACAGTTGATATGGATCCCAGCGGAGACTTTGACGGCGGGGTGACCTGGGATGCTATTGAGCTGAACTGGAGTTAGAGATCATTTAGTTTTTTCATCTGTAGAATGTATTTACCAACGTAGCTATGAAGAGTTTTTCAATAGACAAGGTTCGAACCATCTGGGTCGGTATTATTTCTATTGGATGTGCGTTTTCGGTGGCTGCGTGGGTTCTTCCCCAATTATCGGACCTGTACGTCAAAGTGTTCGTCGGCCTCCAGATCGCAATCGCGACACCGCTTGCCGTCAGACACATCGCCAAACGTGTCGAACTTTCTGGTCGCCTCTACAGATTGTATAAAGTTTGGTTCGTTCTCTTACTCCCGCTCTACGTCGCTCTCGGAACAGTCGTTCCGATGGACGCTGTCACGAGTGCCCGCGTCTTCGTCGGTGGATTCGTGATCTCGCTCCTCTTTGCAACCCTCATAGTTGTGCGTGACATCGACGAAGCACTGTGGCGACTCATCGACGAACATACCCCCTAACTGAGTCAATCACACACTTCAGAAAGCGAAGTTCGTACTCCTCACTCAGGCGGCTCGAATAGGTAGCCTTTGTATCATTCCGCTCAAAATAGAGGTATGCTCAAGCTGGCGGTCCCGACGAGAGCCGAGACGTTCGAGCGCATGCGCGAGCCACTGGCCCAGCGTGGAATCGAGGTCTCGCACGTCCGGACCGACGAGCGAACGATCGCCATCGCCGACTCGCCGTTCGACGAGTACGACGCCGGCTTCGTCTTCCCACCGCGGCTCGCGGAAGGCGGCGTCGCCGACGCGCTACTGGGCGTCCCGTGGGTCAACGGCCGCGAGGCGATCTTGCGTTCCCGACACAAGGGCGAGGCACTCGCCCACCTCTCGCAGGCCGGCGTCCCGACACCCGAGACTGTCGTCGTCTCCGATCCCGTCGACGAAGCCGATCTCAGAGCAGCCTTCGAGCAGTTCGACCCGCCGGTGGTCGTCAAGCCCAACGCGACGACCCGCGGCGTCGGCGTCGCGAAGGCCCACGACCTCGACTCCTTTCTGGGCGTCTGCGATTACCTGGATCTGGTCCACGACTATCGGGCGACCGGCGACCAGTCGTTTCTCGTCCAGGAGTATCTCCCCGACGCACGGGACTACCGGGCGATGGTCGTCGACGGCGAGTACGTCGGCGCGGTCGAGCGCCGCCTCCCCGAGGACGCACTGGCCAGCGGCCAGTGGAAGCACAACGTCCACCGCGGGGCCGAGGCCACCGGCGTGACGCTCGCACCCGACGAACGGGAACTGGTACGCCGAGCAGCAGCGGCGCTGGAGATCGACTATCTCGGCGTCGATCTGCTCGTGACCGACGACCGCACGGTCGTCAACGAGACCAACGCGCGCCCGACGATCGACAGCGCCACGAAATACGAAGACGGGTTCTGGGACGACGTAGCAGCGCTGATCGAAGCGACGGCAGCGAGTCAGTAGCCCAGCGATTCATACGGTTTATTGTAGTTGCTTGCCGGTGATCGTCGCCACGGAGTAGACGATCACCGGTAAATCGCTACAATAATCCGTATCAGTTCAGACTGATGTCGCTGGGATCTTCTGCACGGTCGAACGTAACTTCGAGAATACCGTTGTTGTACGTCGCGTTCGCGGAGTGCTCGTCGACGCGGGCCGGCAGCGTGATCTGGTCGTCGTAGTCGCGGTGGGTCCCGGCCGCCTCAATCGTCAAGACCGTTCCGTCACACTTCAGATCGATATCGTCCTTGTCGACGCCCGGCACGTCGGCGACGACCCGGAGCTGATCGTCCGTCTCGTGTACGTCGAGGTGCATATCTGTGCCTCTCGAACCGCCGCCACCCTGTTCGATGTGGACGTCGCCCTCCGGTCCCATCACGTCGTTCATCATCCGCTCTAGCTCGCGGAAGAACTCGTCGAAGGGGTCGTCGCGGTCGTCGCGTCTCATCCTACCTACCCTAGACGGACGTTGGGGAATAAACCTTCGGCCCACCTGTCGGGAAGCCGAACGCCGGTCTGTAATGAGCACGATCGAGAGCCACGGTGAGCGCCCGTGTACGCGGAGACGCTGATGGGCACCACGTCGATAGCCGTACTGTCGGGACGGTGTCCGGACACACTATCCAGCCATCGACACCGAAACGCACACCGTAGACATCGACGCGACGAGTGTGAACGAAACGGTCCGGTTGCGATTGTTTGAGATCGATTTTGATTGGGATATATCGGCCAGACAACGTTCAGAGACGCAGCCACGAACTCACACCGTGAATAGCAGTATAACGTCGACACGCCTCGCAGATACAACCACATTGCCGGCAGAGAACAGAATTACAATACTAAATAAACTATCCTGCACCCATATATTGACAATCCGAATAGAATGCCGGCTGTTTCAGTGAGAACAGCGACCAGTTGCGGTGCCAGACGTTGACAACAAGAGGTAACAGTACCGAACCACGTCCACTTCGAAAACCATTTACTGACGGTGGACGGGCTATGTACCATGAGCGAAGAAACTGTTCGCGTCGGAGTCAACGGCTTCGGTCGCATCGGTCGCAACGTGTTCCGCGCATCGCTGGACAACGACGCCATCGAGATCGTCGGCATCAACGACGTGATGGAAGACGAGGAGATGGAGTATCTCGCCAAGTACGACTCCGTCATGGGACGACTCGACGGTGCCAGCCTCGACGACGGAACTCTGACCGTCGAGGGGACCGACTTCGAGGCGGGCGTCTTCCACGAGACCGATCCGACCCAGCTCCCCTGGGAGGAGCTGGACGTCGACATCACCTTCGAGTCGACCGGCATCTTCCGCAGCCACGAAGACGCGAGCCAACATCTCGACGCCGGTGCCGACAAAGTCGTCATCTCCGCACCGCCGAAGGGCGACACGCCGGTCAAACAACTCGTCTACGGCGTCAACCACGACGAGTACGACGGCGAAGACGTCGTCTCGAACGCGTCCTGTACGACAAACTCCATCACTCCGGTTGCGAAGGTACTACAAGACGAATTCGGGATCGAGTCGGGCCAGTTGACGACGGTCCACGCCTACACTGGCACCCAAAACCTCGTCGATGGGCCCAACAGCAAGCCCCGCCGTCGCCGCGCTGCGGCCGAGAACATCATCCCGACGACGACGGGCGCTGCTCAGGCCGCGACCGAAGTCCTCCCCGAACTCGAAGGGAAACTCGACGGGATGGCCATGCGCGTCCCGGTTCCCGACGGTTCGATCACCGAGTTCGTCTGTACACTCGAAACGGACGCCACCGAGAGCGACATCAACGCCGCCTTCGAGGCCGCCGCCGACGGAGAACTCGAAGGCGTACTGGGCGTCAGTGACGACCCGATCGTCTCTCGGGACGTGCTGGGCCAGCCCTACTCGACGATGGTCGACCTCGAGAACACGAACGTCGTCGGCGACCTCGTCAAAGTGCTGACCTGGTACGACAACGAGTTCGGCTTCGCTAACCGCATGCTCGACCTCGCAGCGTTCGTCGCCGAGTAACTCCTCTTTCCAGCGGATTCTACCGTCTTCTCGATCGAACACACTGATTCGTCACCGAGTCGATGGTCGAGGGTCGAACCACTCTTTCAGCCCATGTATCGTAGAAAGCCAAGGGCCGGATTTGAACCGGCGATGGGCGGCTCTGCAGGCCGCTGCGTTAGGCCGAACTCTGCCACCTTGGCGCAATTTCAGGTAATGGGGTGGTTCGCTTAAGCGTAGCGGTCTCGGTTCGACTCTCGTTTGATCGACGAAACCGCGACCGCTGCCGTGGCGTGTCTACGATCACAAGGCCGCGCCAGAGCTGCCGATCGACACAGTGTCACCACTTCTCGGCTCGGAGAGAGCACTGCCGCTGTCGATCGACATGAAAAAAGCCCACAGCCGTAATGGCTGCGGGCTCTAAAGTATGAGTAGCAGGCGGCGAACCGGCTTTCCCAGGGGTTCGCACACCCCAGTACTCACTGGAACGCTGGCAGGCTTAACGTCCGTGTTCGGGATGGGTACGGGTGTTTCCCTGCCGCTATGGCCGCCTTTACGCCGAGTCGTGGAGTCGAACCACGAGGATACCAGTCTCGGTCTCCGCGTCTACGTGCGATCCAGTGAACGCCTGGACTCGTGCAACGCAACGAGTCACAGTGCAATGAGTGTGTGGCTTCGGTCGATTAGTGCTCGCGGGCTCAACGTCTCGTTGCCTCGACGCGTACACCCCGAGTCTATCTATCTCGTCTTCTACGAGTGATCTCTGCGGTATCTCTTTTCCAGGTGGGTTTCGAGCTTAGATGCATTCAGCTCTTACCCCGTGTGGCGTGGCTGCCCGGCACGTGCCCTCTCGGACAATCGGTACACCAGTGGCCACCAATCGGAGTTCCTCTCGTACTATACGATCGTTCCTGTCAGATACCTTTACACCCCCAATAGATAGCAGCCGACCTGTCTCACGACGGTCTAAACCCAGCTCACGACCTCCTTTAATAGGCGAACAACCTCACCCTTGCCCGCTGCTGCACGGGCAGGATGGAGGGAACCGACATCGAGGTAGCAAGCCACCGGGTCGATATGTGCTCTTGCCGGTGACGACTCTGTTATCCCTAGGGTAGCTTTTCTGTCGTAGATCGGCCCGCATCAAGCAGGCGCATCCGTTCGCTAGACCACGCTTTCGCGTCAGCGTCACCGTGTTGGTAGTGACACTGTCAAGCCATCTTTTGCTCTTGCGCTCTTCGCCGCGTCTCTGTCACGGCTGAGATGGCCTTAGGGCGCGCTCGATATTCTTTCGAGCGCGTACCGCCCCAGTCAAACTGCCCGGCTATTGGTGTCCTCCGCCAGGAGTGAGGGTCACAGTCACTACCGGGTAGTGTTTCATGTCTGACTCGGTGGTCCGCTAGCGCGGATACCTGTGTAATGTCTCCTACCTACCCTGCACAGTAGCGACCATGTCCCAGCAACAGCCTGCAGTAAAGCTCCATAGGGTCTTCGCTTCCCCTTGGGGGTCTCCAGACTCCGCACTGGAACGTACAGTTCACCGGGCCCAACGTTGGGACAGTGACGCTCTCGTTAATCCATTCATGCAAGCCGCTACTGAAGCGGCAAGGTACTACGCTACCTTAAGAGGGTCATAGTTACCCCCGCCGTTGACGGGTCCTTCGTCCTATTGTACTAGGTGTTCAGATACCCGCACTGGGCAGGATTCAGTGACCGTACGAGTCCTTGCGGATTTGCGGTCACCTATGTTGTTACTAGACAGTCGGAGCGTCCGAGTCACTGCGACCTGCTCCTGTCAGGAGCAGGCATCCCTTATTCCGAAGGTACGGGACTAACTTGCCGAATTCCCTAACGTCGGTTGTTCCCGACAGGCCTTGGCTTTCGCCGCCACGAGCACCTGTGTCGGATCTCGGTACGGATCGTATGCTCCCTTTTCACGGGCCCCAGGTTGAACCAAGTTACCCTTTCTCGCCGTTCGTCCGCTTCCTGCCGTTACGGCTTCCACGAATTTGGACGGTTCGACCGGGCGAAGGCCCGGCTTGGTCGACCCCGAGGCGTCGGTTTCACTGCATACGAGCGCTGGAATATTAACCAGCTTCCCATGTCGTCCCCTTCGAATTACGGGGGGACTTAGGACCGGCTAACCCTCAGTTGACGAACAGTGCTGAGGAACCCTTGCTCGTTCGGCCGTCGGAATTCTCACCCGACTATCGCTGCTACTATGGCCAGAATTGTCGTCACCGATCGGTCCACAGGAGTTCTCACCCCTGCTTCCATCCAATCGGAGCGCCAACCTACTCGATCTCCCTTTCACGGGAGCGGCCAGGTCTCGGTGGTGGATTTGAGTCCCGATCATTTTCAGCGCCTCAAACCTCGGCCGGTAAGCTGTTACGCTATTCTTAGAGGGTAGCTGCTTCTAAGCTCACCTCCCGGCTGTCTAGGGCTTGAGACCACTTTCGATCACACTTAATCCACACTTTGGGACCTTAACCCGGCGCTGGGTTGTCTCCCTTACGGTACACAGGCTTACCCCGCATACCGGACTGCCCGCGTCGACAGCGTTCGTAGGTTCGGAGTTTGACAGAAGTGTTCACTTCTCTCGAAATGAAGCACCTCAATCGGTCGCTCTACCCCACGAACTACCTCGGCGGACGTCATGCTTCGACATGTTTTGGTTGGAACCAGCTGTTTCCGGGTTCGATGGGCCTTTCACCCCTACACGTAGGTCACGGGAGGGTATTGTAGGACACCATCCCTAACGGGCCTCCACGTGCCTTTCGGCACGCTTCACCCTGCCCACGCGTAGATCACCCGGTTTCGGGTCGTGCTCGTTTGACTCCCCGCCCTTGAAGACGGCGGCCCTCGCAATGCTGCGGCCATGTCGGTTTCCCTATGCCTTCCCCGATTATCGGGTTAGACTCGCCAAACAGGCACACTCTCTGGCTCGTTTTTCAAAACGCACGACGGAACTTCGGCTTCCTGTAAGTCCTACTGACGGCTCGCGCCGCTCTCGTTTGTTACAGGACCTTGTAAGCCCCGTCGCTCGATCGCCACCTGATTTCAAGCCCTATTGCAACCCCCGTCTGAGGGTGCTTTTCAGCGTTCGCTCACGCTACTTGTTCACTATCGGTCTCGGAGAGTATTTAGCCTTGGCAGTCGATGCCTGCCGTCTTGACGAGGGATTTCCAACCCCCGCTACTCTGGAGCTACCACACGACGTACTGACCTTCACTACGGGGTTGTCACCCTGTATCACGCTTCGTTCCAGAAGACTTCGTGAAGACGGTCGGCCGATGAAAGGTAGTCCGTGCACCACATTGCCCGTGAGGGCTTCGGTTTGGGCTGTGTCGCGTTCACTCGCGGTTAGTAACGACATCGCATTGCGCTTTCTGTTCCTCTCGATACTAAGATGTTTCAATTCTCGAGGTTCCCCATTGCGCGAAGCAATTGTAAGAGGGATTCCCATTCGGAGATCCATGGTTCTTCGCCTCCGTGCGGCTCCCCATGGCTTTTCGCAGCTTGGCACGTCCGTCATCGGCTTCCGAGCCGAGCTATCCACCAGGCGGCACAGTAGCCAACGTCAAATTTGGTTGTGACTCGATGAAATTGCACGAGTCCAGTGGACGCCTGGATCGCACGTACACGCGGTGTCATCAGTACAGCCGGTGCGACCCGGTCTGTACATCAACCCTTCCTACCCACGCTTGCACGGAGTAGTGCACTGGTCTGCCGTACATCGTTCGAGCGCCGTCCCACACTTAAGGGGCTCGGTTCGAACACGTACGGGGTATGGACCCACTGGGATTTGAACCCAGGGCTTCCTCCTTGCAAAGGAGGTGCTCTGCCGCTGAGCTATGGGCCCGACGCCTCGTCCGCAACGTTAGCCCTAGTAGTTCATAGGTGCCCGGTCGACGGGTGTCGGTGGACGCTGCCAAAGGTGGGCCAGGCGCGTCGGCCTGGTCCCGATCGTTAGGAGGTGATCCAGCCGCAGATTCCCCTACGGCTACCTTGTTACGACTTAAGCCCCCTTGCGAAGCCCAGATTCGACCATCGCATGATGGCCTCATCCGGACCTCACTCGGGTGCTTTGACGGGCGGTGTGTGCAAGGAGCAGGGACGTATTCACCGCGCGCTTCTGACACGCGATTACTACCGAATCCAGCTTCATGTGGGCGAGTTTCAGCCCACAATCCGAACTACGACCGAGTTTAGGGGATTAGCTCCACCTCTCGGTGCCGCATCCCACTGTCTCGACCATTGTAGCCCGCGTGTTGCCCAGTCCATTCGGGGCATACTGACCTACCGTTGCCCGTTCCTTCCTCCAACTTAGCGTTGGCAGTCCTCCTAGTGTACCCAACTACCACAAGGGTATTGCTGGCAACTAGGAGTGCGGGTCTCGCTCGTTGCCTGACTTAACAGGACGCCTCACGGTACGAGCTGACGGCGGCCATGCACCTCCTCTCAGCAGCGTCGGGTAAAGTCGTCAACTTGACCGTCATTACTGCTGTCGGGACTGGTGAGATGTCCGGCGTTGAGTCCAATTAAACCGCAGGCTCCTCCGGTTGTAGTGCTCCCCCGCCAATTCCTTTAAGTTTCATCCTTGCAGACGTACTTCCCAGGCGGCTCGCTTCTCGGCTTCCCTACGGCACAGCGCAGGCTCGTAGCCTGCGGCACACCTAGCGAGCATCGTTTACAGCTAGGACTACCCGGGTATCTAATCCGGTTCGAGACCCTAGCTTTCGTTCCTCACCGTCGGGTCCGTCTTTCTGAGGCGCTTTCGCCACCGGTGGTCCGTCTAGGATTACGGGATTTCACTCCTACCCCAGACGTACCCCTCAGATCTTCCGGCCCCAAGCCAGTCAGTTTCCGCTGGACGCCGACGCGTTGAGCGCGTCGATTTCCCAACAGACTTGACCGGCCGGCTACGAACGCTTTAGGCCCAATAATAGCGGCCATCACTCGTGCTGCCGGTATTACCGCGGCGGCTGGCACCGGTCTTGCCCAGCACTTGTTCCTGTACCACCTTACGGTACAGAAAAGCGAGGGCTATATGCCCTCGCACTCGGAGTCCCCCTATCGCACTGTCGTGCAGTGTAAAGGTTTCGCGCCTGCTGCGCCCCGTAGGGCCCGGTATCTTGTCTCAGATACCGTCTCCGGGTTCTTGCTCTCACAACCCGTACCGATTATAGGCACGGTGGGCCGTTACCCCACCGTCTACCTAATCGGCCGCAGCCACATCCTATGGCGCCGGAGCGTTTCCAGCTCTCGACACTCCAGCCTGAGAGCTGTATCGGGTATTAGCCTCAGTTTCCCGAGGTTATTCCCGTCCATAGGGTAGTTTGGCCACGTGTTACTGAGCTATCTGCCGCGGGTCTAAGCCCGCGCGACTAGCATGGCTAAATCGGACTCCGATAGCAATGGCCTCCGGCAGGATCAACCGGAATGTCCCCTGCAGAGCAGGGGGGTTAGGCGGGATCACACCCATAAGGGTGTGGTCGCTATCGAAGAGCGTCCGACGACACCCGTCGACCGAGTGTCACCGAACTACTAGAGCTAACATCAGATTCCATCTTGACGGCGGACCGCAGGGGTGGAATCCTCATTTTTTCGGACCTGAACATACTCCCGAAGACATCATAAAGCCTTCGAGTTGTGTTCGGCGAGAGGGACTCGCCGTGTGGTCCGTGTGGCCAGGGGTTCGTCCCCAGCCAGGCATCGGTTGCGTCCAAGCCGAACACCCTGTTACAGTTAAGGGCGTCGGATGGACACGAGGCCCGGCAAGGGCGGTCTGCCCTGCGCCGCTTCGTATTACGTTTGAGGAGCAGGGAGAACTTAAGGGCGTCGAACGAACCCCGCTACGGCATGCGGTTACATGGGTATGTTGGGGGTCGTACGGTAGTACACCGATACTGCCGGCTGTAACTGTCTCAGGATATTCGCGACCACGAGGTCGCAAAATTCTGTACAGACGTACAGTCACCGGTATGAAAGCGGCCAGCAGGTCGATAAACAAAGAGACCGCCGACTGCACTGTGTCGGGATAGTCCCTCATCACGGACGACGGAACGCACCAGAGACGGACGGCAAACTGTGTGAGTATCGCGCGGCTGGAGGTCAGCCGGTCATTCCGTGCAGCGTGCGTCGGTCGGGCCGAGTGTGGCCGCGCACGTGTACGTGAGCGCCCGGGTTGTAAATGTCTCTCGACATGGAACGATCGGCGCAAAAATAGCGGGGCTCGAACGGCTAGATCTCGTCGAGGTGCTCTACGCCCTCTTTGGAGACGTTCCCCTTCGTGATGTCACCCGGCATCCAGCCGGGCTTGTCGTCGGGAGCCTCCTCTTCCCAGGCCCATCCCTCGTAGATGTGGACCTTGTGGGTTCCCTTCTCGCGGAGCCGAATCTCTTCGGGATCTGCGTCGTCTTCGCTGTCGGCGGGATCGAGACGCCGGGCGGCCTTCAGTGCCGCCTGACGTGGTGTTCCACCCGAAAAGACGCTCGTTTCGTCACCGTCCTGTGTTCGGAGCGCAAAATTGCGCTTGTCCTTGTCGCGTGCCATGGTTCTCACCGTTCCATGTCAATTGAACACATGGCTCAACATAAATATACCCCCAAATCGACCGCTCCCGCCACGGTACATTTATATGTGATAACGAACAGAGCCCCGAAGCCGGGTACAGAAGCGGCCGTGTCCCGTGCTCGCGCGCGGTGACGCGTGAACGATACGCCTCGCACGGTAGACTTAAGTATATCCTACGGCGATGCACGGAGTAGGATAGCGCGATGGTGCGAAAAAAGAAGCTCAGCCCAAGTGGCGCCAAAGACGACGATGGCGAGTACCACAACGTTCACATCAACATCCACGAGGACGAACTCGCAGTCGCTGGGATGGAGATCGGTGACGAAGTGTTCGTCCGCGTCCGAGACAACAAGATCATCATTCAGAAAGCAGACCCAGAGGACGTCGAACACGAGTTTTAGCAGCACCATCACGGCGGATCGCGGTCCACCTGAATCGCGACTGCCAGACGAGACACATGAACCCCTACGACATCGCACGACCGCTGTTGTTTCAGTTGCCGGCAGAGACCGCCCACCGAACGGTACACCGACTGCTCGAAGTGGCCGACGAGACGCCTGTGACGGAGTTGCTCGAACGACGGTACCGGGTCGACGACGACAGACTCGCCATCGAGGCGTTCGGCCAGCGGTTCGACAGTCCGGTGGGTGTCGCGGCGGGATTCGACAAGAACGCCGAGGTCCCCGGTGCGCTCGGTGCGCTGGGCTTTGGCTTCGTCGAGGTCGGGGGCGTCACGGCCGAGCCACAGACCGGGAACCCCCGCCCGCGGATGTTCCGTCTGCGCGAAGACGAGGCGATCATCAACAGGATGGGGTTGAACAACCACGGCGCAGACGCCGTCGGCGAGCGGCTGGCGGCGACAGACGCCGCGGTGCCCGTCGGCGTCAACATCGCCAAGAGCGAGCACGTCGGCACCGACGACGCACCGGACGACTACCGCTACACCTACGAGCGGGTGGCCGACGGCGGCGATTTCTTCGTCGTCAACGTCTCCTGTCCGAACTCACAGGGGTTCGAAGAGCTCCAGAACAGGGAGTCGATGGCGGCGATTCTCGGGGAGCTGAAAGACGCCGGCGCGGCTCCGATACTGGTCAAACTCGCGCCCGACCTTCCGGAGCCGGCGATCGAGGACGCGCTGGCGATCGTTCGCGAACTGGATCTCGACGGCGTCGTGGCGACCAACACCGCCACCGAGCGGCCCGCGTCTCTACAGAGCAGGCACCGCGTCGAGACCGGTGGCCTCTCGGGCAAGCCCATCGAGGACCGGGCGACGCGAATGGTCAGGTTCGTCGCCGAGCGCGTCGACGTACCGGTCGTCGGCGTCGGCGGCGTCTCCAGCGCGGAGGGTGCCTATCGGAAGATACGGGCCGGCGCGACGCTGGTCGAGCTGTACACGGCGCTGGTCTACGAGGGACCGACGCTGGCCCGAGAGATCAACGAGGGGCTGGTGGCGCTGCTCGAAGCGGACGGGTTCGAGACGATCGAGGACGCCGTCGGCGCTGATCTGTAGAGTATAGTCGGAGCGGGCAGCCAAGTTTTGCCGTCGGCTCACTCTGCTGCTCACGGCTCGTTCCTCACCGTTCGACTTCGAGGCCCGCCGAGAGCGCGCCTCGCTACTCCAGAGCGTCCAGACGGAACTCGAAGCCGGCCACCGGTACTTCGAGGTCGTGTTCGACGAGCACGGCCGGGTCGATCTCACCGACGACGCCAACGGCCTCGCCGTCGAGTTCGACCGCCGCGGTCCGGCCGTCGATGAACGTCGGGTGGTCGATCGGCGGCGTCGCGAGTTCTGTGTCGAAGTTGGCGGCGATGGCCTGCAGGCGCGTCTTGGCGTCCTCGTAGGAGGCGTCGTGACGCGCGACCGCGGCCGCGACCGTGCGGTGCTCGGCGACGTTGGTGTTGGTCGACTCGTCGACCTCGGCAGCGAGACCGATCTCTGCGAGGTCCTGTGGGTACGAACGGTGCGTGTTGTTTTCGAGGACGAGCATGACGGAGGGCAGCGCCCACGACCGCAACATGGTGTAGTCCTCGCTGTAGGGCTCCTGGATCGTCACGGGATCGCCGCCGCCGACGACGTCGCTCCCGGGCGTCACCTGCAGGCGCTCGTAGTTCGCTTCCTCGCTGATCATGTAGAAGTTCAGCAGGTCCTCGAAGCCCAGACCGACCAGCACGTCTCGGGTCGCCCGTTCGAGCTTCGAGCGGTCGTGACGGCCCCCGACTGTCGACACGTCGGGGTACCGCGGCTCCAGCGTGTTGAAGCCGTAGGCTCGACCGAGGTCGTCGATCACGTCGATCGGGTGGAGCACGTCGACGCGGTAGGGCGGGATCTCGAACTCGTAGACGCCGTCGGTGTCGGTCTCGCTGGCGTCGAGACCGGCCCGGTCGGCGAGATCGCCGATCTCGCGCTTGTCGAGGTCGACGCCCAGAATCGCCTCGATGCGGTCGTGGGCCACGGTCTTGGTCTTGGTCCCGAGATCCGGGCGGAGGAACGACTGACCCGCGTACTCGCCGGGCGCGCCGTCCGCGTACTCGACGGCGACCTCCTCGACGGTGCCGCCGCGAGCGTCGAGCGCGTAACAGACGATCGACAGCATGTGGTCGATCGTCCACTGGTCGGTGCCGGTCATCTCGATGAAGAGGTCCCGCGAGCCGGTGTCGACTTCGGTCCGCTTGCCGTTGATGACCGGCGGGAACGAGAACAGCCCGATCGAGTCGTAGATCGCCGGGACGCGATCCATCTCGGCGACGAGATCGGCGTACTCGACGCCGATGTGGTGGGCGTCGGTCACCTCGGCGGGGGTCATCGCACGGTCGCCTTCGAGGGGGACGAACTCCTCGCTGTCGGGGTCGATGCCCGTGTAAGTGATCGTCTTCGTGGCCGAGTCGGCGTCAGCACCCTCGCCGGTCGCGTCGGCGTCCGGGCGGGCGAGATCGTCGACCGCCTCGTCCTGGGGCGGTGCAGCGGTGACGTTCGCCGCGCCGCCCTTCAGCATCGTCAGGTCGTGGACGCCGATCGCGCCCTTGGCGCGCTTGCGTCCCATCGTGGCGTGGAGCTTCTCCTGAAGCTGGATCAGCGAGTCCAGCGACGACTCGTCGAGGTCCAGCCCGCGGACGATCGCGCCGGTGACATAGGGACGTTCCGGCGGCGTGTCTTCGACCTCGATCGTCCACTCGGCGTCGTTGGTGCTCGGGACGTACACGCCGCGGTCGTCGCCGTAGTCGTAGCGCAGCGAGCGGGCGATCCCCTCGACGGAGAGTCTGTCCAGCCGGTCGGGGGCGAACTCCAGTTCGAAGTGGCCCTCGTCGGTCTCGCCCTCGTACTCCAGGCCCAGCGAGAACAGGTCGTCTCGGAGTTCGGCGTCGCTCTTGTCGCCGTGGCCGGTCAGTTCGCGCAGTTCGTCGGGGTCGATGTCGACAGTTGGCATCAGTAGAGCACCTCCTCGGATCGCAGGAAGTCGAGATCGACGAGCGTCCCGTGGACGTCTCGGATGTCCTCGGCACCGGTCACGAGCATCAGCAGCCGTTCCAGGGCCAGCCCCCAGGCCATCACGTCACAGTCGACGCCGAGCGGTTCGAGCATCTCCGGGCGGAAGATGCCGGAGTTGCCGATCTCGATCAGTTCGCCGGTCTCGGGGTGGCGACCGAACAGCTCGAAGCTCGGTTCGGTGTAGGGGTTGTAGTGGGGCTTGAACTGGATGTCGCTGATCCCGAACTGCTCGTAGAACTCGGTGAACGTCCCCATCAGGTCCCGGACCGACAGCTCCTCGGCCATCACCCACCCCTCGATCTGGAAGAACTCCAGCAGGTGGGTCGCGTCCAGCGTGTCGTTGCGGTAGACCTTCTCGATGGAGAAGAACCGCTGGGGCGGCTCCAGCTCGCCGAGCGCTTCGCCAGAGAGGTGACGTGCAGTCAGAGACGTGGTGTGACCCCGCAGGGCCAGGGCCTTGGCGAAGTCCAGATCCCACGGCGAGTGGTACCCCTCGCCGTCGGGACCGACGCCCTCGCGGTGGGCCGACTCGACGCGCTCGACGAGGGCCGCCGGCAGCTCGTCGATCTGTGCCGGCTGCTCCAGCGCGAAGCGGTCCCAGTGGTTGCGCGCGGGGTGGTCCTGTGGCATGAACAGGCAGTCGTTGATCCAGAAGTCCGCGTCGACCGTCGGGCCCTGCATCTCCTGAAAGCCCATGCCGACGAGCGTGTCTGTGACGTTCTCGGCCTGCCGGCGGAGGACGTGGGTCTTGCCGGTCCGGACCTCGTCGGCGTCGGCCTCGACGTTGTACTCGGCGAACTCCACGTCACGCCACTCCCCGGAAGTCAGCAGCTCCGGGGTGACCTGTCCGACCGTTTCCGCGACTTCGACGCCGGCCATCAGCGTCGTCACGCCGTCGTCGGTGAGCCGCGCGGAGCGGACCGTGGTCTCGGAGATCTCGACCAGTCCGCGGCGGTCGAGCTGTGCGAGCACGTCCTCGTCGGCGACCGACTCGCCGTCCGCCAGCGCGGCCAGCGCCGCGGCCTCCGGATCGCTGTCGGGATCGGCCTCGGGGTCGGCCGACACGGCACCGCTGTCGATCTGGCCGTACCCCTTGCGCGCGAAGTTCGACAGCGCGATGTCGACGGCCGCGCCGTCGAGGCCGGCCGCGCCGATGACCGGTCCCATCTCCGCGGGCTCGTCGTCCGCACCGGCGTCGATCGCACCGCGGTAGAAGCGGACTTCCGGGAGCCCCTCGTCGAGGTACGCACGGCCTTCGTCGGTCAGTGTGGCGGACTCGACGGTCTCCTCGGTGAGTGCGAGCAGTCCCTCGTCTTCGAGTGCGAAGGCGGCACCGGTCGCCGTCTCCGGTTTCAGGCCGGCCTCGTCGGCCAGCGCGTCGATACGTCTGGCGTCGTCTGCGTCGGCGGCCTCCAGCAGGGCCACCTGCGCGTGTGGTAGTCGCATGTTCGTTGTCGGATACACGGCGGGTTCGTCAGTTAACGGTTCTCACTTGCCGCGAACGGTTTCGTCGAGGCTCGCCGCTCGATGTGCCCCGAATCCGCCGCTCAAGGCGGCAAAGAGAAAGCCGAGTCCCGAACGCGTCACTGGCTGGTGATCGGAACGTCGGAACCGAGATCCGGGCAGCGTATGCGGGGTGTTACCGTGGCTGGCGAAAAGCGTTGTGGAGCGTGACGGGCGGTCAGCGCTTGCGATCGCTGTCGAGGTCGATGTCGAGCTCGTCGAGTTTCGCTTCCCACTCGGCGCGTTTCTCCTGGTGGTCTTCGAGGAACGACTCCATCAGTTCGGCGGCCTGCTCTTTGCAGCCCCCACAGAGCCGTTCGCCCCCGACACACTCGTCGTAGACCTCCTTGGCGAACTCGTCGTCGTCACCGGCGAGCAGGTAGGCGTACAGCTCGTAGACCGGACATTCGTCGGCCTTGCCGCCCTTCTCGCGCTGTTCCTCGGCGGTCGATCGGCCGCCGGTCGTCGCCGACTTCACCTTGTCGTAGCCGTCTTCGGGGTCGTCCAGCAGCGAGATGTGTGAGGCGGGAATCGAGGAGGACATCTTGCCGCCGGTCAGCCCCGTCATGAAGCGGTGGTAGATCGAGGACGGTGCGCGAAAGCCGTAGCCGCCGTGGTCGATCGCGATCTCGCGGGCCAGTTCCGTGGCGGCCTCGCGGTCCATGTCGAAGGCGTCGACGTGCTCGTCGTAGACGCGCTTCTCGCCCTCGACCGCCTCGATCAGCGCCTCGAAGGCCTCGTCGGTGGCGTTGCGATCGAGGAAGCGAGTCCGGGGGCGGAGCGGTTCCTTGCCCGCTGCCCGGAGCTTCTCGACGGTGCGCTGGCGCACGTCGTCGGGCGCGATCTCGGCCTCGATCCAGTCGGCGGCCGCTTCACAGCGGACGCGCTCGTCGGCCGAACGGTCGGCCTGCAGGGCCTCGTGGGCGGCACCGAGCAGCTCCCGCTCGGCGTCGTCGACCTCGAAGCTCGCGTACGCGCGAGTGACGCCGAAATAGCCCATCCGGGCCGCGAGGTCGCGGGCGAGTCGCATGTGTGGGTCCTGGTCGGGACCGACCGGGATCACCGTCGGCTTCGGCCCGTCGAGTTGCGGGTAGAGGATGTCGGCCATCTGGGTGACGACCGACTGCATGTGACTCACGTCGGTCTCGCCGTCGAAGTCGTAGATCGCCTGGAGCTCCGAGAAGTTCGCCTCGGCACCGAGTTCGAAGGCGAGATCCTGTACGTCGCGGTTCTCGGACTGGCGGTACAGCTCTCCGTCCTCGGGATCGAAGCCCAGCGCCAGCAGCGAGAGAACGTAGTTCGTCGCGTGCTCGTCGATCTCCGCCCAGGTCAGGCCGCGGGCGCTGTGGGCCTCCAGGTCGGCGATCAGGCCGTAGGCGTCGCCGCCCCGCTCCTGGTGCCAGATGATCTCGTCGAAGACGAGTTTGTGACCGATGTGAGGGTCGCCCGTCGGCATGAACCCCGACAGCGCGGCGAACGGTTCGCCCTCGCGCATCGCGCGAGCCACGGGGCGGTAGTCGCGGTGACCGAAGATGACGCCCCGTCGCATCAGGTAGTGGGGCTCCGGGACCTCGGGCAGGACCTCGTCGAAGGACTCGATGCCGAACTGGTCGAACAGCTTCCGGTAGTCCGAGACCGTCGAGGAGCCCCACGGATCGAGAGCGACAGCGTCGGGGCCGTCCGCCTCCGTTCCACCGTCCGTTCGGACGGGGGTCCCCGAGCGCTCGCGCCAGTCCGAACCCGACGCGGCGCTGTGGTCGTCGGGCGATCCCTCGTCGCGGGTGCGATCTGGGTCACTCATGGTGGAACTGACTGGCGCGAGCCAATCTATTCATGCGTAGGCAGTCGTCGGCGCAAAAAGGGTTCGTTTCGGGCCGCAGTCAGGGCGTCAGCCGCTCGACGGCCAGCCAGTCGATCCCCTCGCCGCCGACGAACGCGTAGGCCATCGTCTTGCGCACGCCGTGGGCCAGGCGCACGTCCAGTGCGAGGTCTCGGGGCTCGAAGACGTGGCCGGCGTCGAACGCCCGCACGAGCAGTTCGGAGTGGCCCAGGTCCGCGACGCTCTCGACGGCGGCGTAGGTCCGGAAGTCAGCGCCGAACTTGAAGCCGGTTTTAAGGGCGATCCCCTGCTCTCGAAGCCGTTCGTACACCGCGAGCCGGCGGTCGAACCGATCGCCCTCGACGGCGCGACCGCGTTCGATCACCGCGTCGGCATCGCCCTCGACGTGGAGGGTGCCCGCCCCGGCGAGGTACGCGGCCTCGACCAGCGAGAGCTGGATCGCCTGCGCGTCCTGCTCGTCGAGCGGTTGCCCGTAGAAGGCCGCTTCGTACAGCTCTTCGGGCGGGTCCCAGCAGACGACCCGGTCTGCGAGCAGGTCGCCGTCGGTGTCGGGGACGGACGATCGGCTCGTTCCGGTCACGTCCGGACGGTGGGTCTCGAAGTAGCTGATCTCGCTCTCCTCGTCGACGACGGCCAGCGCACACGCCCCCAGATCGGCTGCCGGGACCGTCTCGCGCTCGCTGACGACCCGGATCCGGTGGGCGACCGCGTCGTCCCATGGCCCCTTGCCCCGCGGATAGACGACGAAGTCACAGCCGTCGGGGTCCGTGACGCGCTCCGAGCGGGCCGGCGAGCAGTAGAACCCCCGGTCGCGCAGGTCCTTGTAGACGAAGAAGTCGACCTCCGACAGCAACGCGGAGTTCAGTAGCTCCCGAAGTCCCATCCCGTCGACACCGTCGAGGTCACCGCGATACAGCAGGTGTGCCGCCTCGACGGGTGCCAGTTCGAGCTTCCCGGCGTCGACCGGCCGACCGTACCCGCTGGAGTCGTAGAACTGCTCGCGGGCCCGCTTGCCGGCCCGGACGACCCCATCGGAGAGCGTCGCGTCCATACTCCTGCCTGCGCGTGGGCGAGTAAAGCCCCTGCGGGTCGTATCGGAGACGGAGCGTCAGGGCCCGGAGTACGTCGCCGCCTCGCTCACCTGCGCCTGCGAGCACGTCGCGTCGAGACAGCGACGGCCCCCGGCGGTCTCGAACAGCGGGAGCCCGCAGGCACAGGTGTCGACGACCACACCGGTGGGGATGGCGAAAGCGGCCTCGCAGTCGGGGTGGTGCTCGCAGCCGGCGAACAGCCCGCCCTTCCGGACGATGCGGAGGTCGCCGTCACACTCCGGACACGCCCACTCGCGGTCGAAGGCGTCGGTGACGCGGTCGTCCAGCGATTCACACTCTCGGTCCAGACACAGTTCGAACGCTCGGCCCCGTTCGGTGCGGATGGTGGGGAGGCGACAGTCCCGGCAGCGGCCGCCGGTGATCGTCGCGTCCGCGGGGAGGCCGTAGCGCTCCGCACAGTCCGAGCACCGGACCGCGCCGTTCGACCGGACCAGCGTGCCCGCACACCCCGGGCAGTCGCCGACGGGGATGCCGGCCTCCGAGACCGGGTAGCTGGCGCTGCCGTGCTCGTCGTGGGTGACGACGCGCAGGAGGTCGTCGCCGTCGCGGGCGACCACGGTCCCGCCATCGATGGTGACGCTGTCGGGCCGCGTGAGCCACGCGACCGGCTGGTAGCCGTCGGCGTCGTGGACGAGAACGGTGTTGTCGGGTTTGACCACCACGAGGACCTCGCCGCGTTGCTCGCGGGTCCGCTGGGTCTGTGCGCCGGTCGTCTCGAACAGCGTGGTACAGTCGCCGGCCAGCACGCGAGTGTCGTCGTGCATGGGCGGGGCTGGTCGCGTCTCGGTACTTGAACGCTCGGACGGGCAGCAGGGACCACGAGGGGAGGAAAGCGGGACCGCGGGGAGTCGGGCGGCCGGCGGGATCAGTCGTCCTGGCCGTGTCCCCGGCCGAGACGGAGAGCGGCGACGTGGAGCGCGAGCGCCGCCGCGAGGAGGAACAGCTCCTGTCCGCCGAGTCCACCGAACATGAGGGCGGGGTAGACCAGCGGGAGCGCCACAGCGGTCCAGAACGCCGTCGCTTCGACGGGACGGAAGGCGAGCGTTCGGATGGACTGTGCGTCGAGGGCGACCGTGTCGGAGTCGAAGGGCGGTGCGATGGACATTGGAGCGTTCTCCTCGCTCGTCGCTATGTCCGACACCGGCATATAACGGGCCGACGGTTGGGTAGAGTTTAGCTCGTTTCAGCGGAGGTAGTCGGTATTTTACACCGCCGCGGCGGTGTTTCACGCGTTTCGAGACCGATCGAGAGCGACGGAGAAAATTTATCGGCGCTGTTAACACTGTATCAGCCGTTCGGATCGTAGCCACTGCCGGCGAGGACCGCGAGCACGTGCGCGACGAGCAGCGCCGACACGGCGAGAGTGGCCCAGTGACCGTCGACGAACAGGAGCGGAACGTAGACCACTGGCAGGACGACGGCCAGCCAGAACGCCAGTCGGCGAGCGATCAGGACGGAGCTACGCAGGACCGTCCGCACCCGACAGACGAGCGCGGGTGCGCGGTCGACCCCACGCCGCTCGGTGGTTTCGGGTTCCGACATCGTGGACGAGTACATATTGCCTGTCCAATCATTTAACAGTGAGGTGTGATAGCAATAGGCGTGCAAAAGTGATCGACGCCGTCGAGAGTCGGAAAGTAAATTGCAGTGGCCGAACCAGTGTCGGGCCACCAGACGACCGATACTGCCGGCGATGAGTTCGGGAGGAGAGTCGCCGCCCCGAGGCAGCGAGGCCGTTCACGCCGGCAGCCGGTAGTGGAACGGACACGCAGGCGCGAACGCTACGCATTTGTCACTGCGAGAGAACCGGACGAGCATGGACGCCGCGTGCTTCGACATGGACGGAGTGCTGGTGAACTCGGAGGACTACTGGATCGAACTGGAGCGCGGGGAGATCCTGCCGACGGCGGTCCCCGACCAGGAGGTGCCGGTCGAGGAAGTGACCGGGATCTTCTACGAGGAGCAGTACGACGTGCTCGACGAGAGCTACGACCTGGCCGTCGACTACGAGGCGTTCGTCTCGCTGTACGAGGGAGCGGCCGAGGAGATCTACGGCGAACAGGTCGAACTCACGCCCGGCGTGCGAGCGCTGCTGACGGAGCTGCGCGAGGCCGACGTGCCCGTCGCCATGGTGACGGCCTCGCCGCCCGAGTGGTACGAGATCGTCCTCGAACGGTTCGACCTCGGGGAGCTGTTCGACACCGTCGTCAGCGCCGCGGACCTCGACGGCCCCGGGAAGCCCGAGCCGACGATCTACGAGCGCGCCGCCGCCGAGCTGGGCGTCGATCCAGCGACCGCGCTGGCCGTCGAGGACTCCCACCACGGGACGACCGCGGCCCACCGCGCGGGGATGACCGTCGTCAGCTTCGGCGTCGGGGCGGCCGCGGGCGCGACCGAGAACGCCGACCTCGTCGCCGAGACGCCCGCCGAGATGGCCGAGATCGTCCGATCTCGACTCTGAGCGTCATCGTTCGACACTGACGGTCCGGGACTCCCTGACCGGCGGGATCGGCAACTCGGGGAAGGTGACCTCGATCGCGAAGGTGAGTTCGTCGGCGTCACCGCCGAACGCGGCGACCGGGACCGTCGCCTGACCGAGGTACGACGGTTTGGTGGTCATCTCGTGGCCGTTGACAGTCACGCGGATGCCGGCGCGGGCGCTGCCGGCGACCGAGCGGACCGTCACCTCGTGGAGTTCGCGCTCCCCGGCCGCGATCTGGTCCGGGAACTCGCCCCACTCGACGACGACGTTTGGCAGGTCGGTCGCGTTGTCGCGGACGCGCTCGGCGACGCTCTCGGAGAGCCCGGCCGCGACGAGTCCGGCGACGCCAGCGTCGACGACGTCTGCCGGCGTGCGAAAGCCCTCGGCGGCGAGCGTGCGCGCCCGTCCGGGGCCGACCCCGTCGATCGCCGTGAGGCCCGCCGCGTCCGCGCTGACGCCGTTCTCGACGCGCGCCTCGACGCGGCGTGCGAGGTTGGCGGCGCGACCGCCCGCGAAGCGGTCGAGGAAGGCCCGCAGCGCGGCGAGCATGCGGAGCGCGTTCTGCTTGATGACCCAGGCGTCGCTCTGGAGCTCTGACGGCGTCGTTCCGGACATCGAGGAGCGGAGGATCGCCAGCACCTTCCGCTGGCCGGCGGTCAGCTCCTCGCCCCGTGAGCCGATCACCGCCGCGACGGCGTCTTCCTCGTCGCTGCGGGCGCTGACGCTGTCGAACTCCGTCGCACCGGCGACCGTCGAGAGGATCGCGTCCTCGTCGAAGCCGTCCGGGTCGGCCGCCGCACGGTCGGCGCAGTCCTTGAACCGACGGGCCGTCGCCAGCCGGAGGTAGAACTTCGAGGCCAGTCGACCGAGCGGGGTCCCCTCGACCGAGAGGTCGTCCATCTCGACGAAGCCGTCGGCGACGAGGTCTCCGAGCGTGTCTGAGACCCGCTCGCGGAGGTCGGTGCCGGCGGTGTACCGCTCGGGAGCGCGCTGGGCGCGCCGGTAGTAGAACGTGGTTTCGAGCCAGTCCATCACGTCCTCGATGTCGCCCAGCGTCCCCAGCGCGATCTCGGCGTTGAGGTGTGCGTCCAGATCGTCGGCGAGTCTGGACTCGATCTCTTTGCCCTCCCGCAGGAGGGTGCGGTACTTGTCGGCGTCGGCCCGATCACAGACGATCCAGGCGTAGCCCATGTCGTCGTACCCCGGCCGACCCGCGCGCCCGAGCATCTGGAGCACGTCCAGCGGGCTCATGTCGACCTCGCCCTCCAGGGGGTCGTGGAGCTTCGTGTCCCGAATGACGACACAGCGGGCCGGGAGGTTCACGCCCCAGGCGAGCGTCGAGGTCGAGAACAGCAGCTGGATGAGCCCCCGTTTGAACCACTCCTCGACGCGGTCCTTGTCCTCGCGCGATAGACCGGCGTGGTGGAAGCCGACGCCGTCCAGCACCGACTGGCGGAGCGTGTCGTTGTCCAGTTCCGCCGCTTCAGTATGAAAATCGTACTCCCCGCGGGCCCCCATCGGCACGTCGCGCTCGACGATCTCGTCGCGGGCCTTCTTCGCGGCCTGGACGGTGTCCTGTCGCGAGGAGACGAACACGAGGGCCTGGCCCTCCTCGCGGATGTGTGGCTCGGCCAGATCCAGCGCCCGGTAGAGCCGCCGGTACTTGTCGGCGAAGGCGTTCTCGCCGTGGCTGTAGGTCTTCACGTCGGCGTTGAGCGGTACCGGCCGGTAGTCGTCGCCGAACTGAAAGGTCGTCTCGCTGGGCGCGTCGAGCCACGCCGCCACGTCGTCGACGTTCTCCATCGTCGCCGACAGCGCGACGACGCGGGGATCACACAGTCGACGGAGCCGCGAGACGGTCACCTCCAGTACCGACCCCCGTCGGTCCGAGTCCAGCAGGTGGACCTCGTCGATGAGACAGCAGTCCACGTCCGTGATGAACTCGTAGCGCCGGGAGTCGTGCTTGCGAGTGGCCGAGTCGGCCTTCTCCGGGGTCATCACGAGGATGTCGGCCCGCTCCGCTCGGCGGGGGTTGAGGTCGCGCTCGCCGGTGACGACGTACACCGAATACCCCAGGTCCTCGAAGCGCTCCCACTCGCTCTCTTTCTCGTTCGTCAGCGCTCGCAGCGGGGCCAGAAAGAGCGCGGTCCCGCCCGCCTGCAGGGTCTTGCAGATCGCGATCTCGGCCAGCGCGGTCTTGCCGCTGGCGGTGGGCGCGCTGACGACGACGTTGTCGTCGCGATTCAGGAGCGCCGGGAGCGTCTCCGACTGCATCCGGTTGAACTCCTCGAACGGAAAGGCGTCGGCGAAATCCGGGAGCACGTCCGCGACCGCGACGGCTGGCTCCCCGTCGGCGCTCGGTGACACGTCAGATGGCGGGGGCCGTGTGCTCAAAGGCGTTTCCATACTCGTGATCGCGGTGACCCACTCGGTCCCCGCTCGGTGCCCGGGAGCGACGCGAGTGGACGGTCGTTCCGTACGTTTTTGCCCGCCCGTGCCTAATTTCCGTCAATGAGTCGCGCCCGCAAGCCCGACTGGCTCAAGAGCCGGCCGCCGTCGGGACAGCGTTTCACGGAGATCAAACAGTCGCTGCGCGAGCGGGACCTCCACACAGTCTGTGAGGAGGCCAACTGTCCGAACGTGGGCGAGTGCTGGAGTGGCGAGGACGGGCCGGGGACGGCGACGTTCATGCTGATGGGCGATCGCTGTTCGCGCGGCTGTAACTTCTGTGACGTGGAGACCGGCGGGATGGAGCCGCTCGATCCCGACGAGCCCGAAAACGTCGCCGACGCGGTCGCGGACATCGGACTGGACTACGTCGTGCTCACGAGCGTCGACCGCGACGACCTGCCCGACCAGGGCGCGGGCCACTTCGCCGAGACGATCCGGGCGATCAAAGAGCGTGACCCGTCGATTCTCGTCGAGTGTCTGATTCCGGACTTCCGGGGCGAGGAGCGGCTCGTCGAGCAGATAATCGACGCCGGCCCGGACGTGATCGCCCACAACGTCGAGACCGTCCAGCGCCTCCAGTGGCCCGTGCGAGACCGCCGGGCCGGCTACGAGCAGTCGCTGTCGGTGCTGGGCCAGGTCGACCGGGAGTCGGACATCTACACGAAGACGAGCCTGATGCTCGGCGTCGGCGAGTACGCCCACGAGATCTACCAGACGCTCTCGGACCTGCGGGAAGTGGGGGTCGACGTGGTGACGCTGGGCCAGTACCTCCAGCCCTCCCGCTCGCACCTGGAGGTCTCGGAGTACGTCCACCCCGACGCGTTCGACACCTGGCGACGGGTCGCCGAGGAGGAACTGGAGTTTGCCTACTGCGCCTCGGGACCGATGGTCCGCTCGTCCTATCGCGCCGGCGAGCTGTTCGTCGAAGCGGTGCTGGAAGGCAACGATCCCGCGATCGCACGGCGGCGAGTGCGGGACCAGTAGGCAGCACACCGGCCGGCAGACGAACCCCGTCCGGTCCGGTGACCGGGCGATCAGCTGTCGCGGATCTTCTCGCGGACCCAGACGCCGGACTCCTTGAGACTCTCTTTGGTCCACGGACCGCTGGGGAGCGAGCCTTCTTTCCACGCCGCGCCGGACCGCTTGTCGTCGGAGTAGTTCCAGTTGGTCCAGCTAACGTCGTACTCGTCCATGATATCGAGGAACCGCTGGGCCGACTCGAAGTCGTTGTCGCCGTCGCCGGTGTACTCCTGTGCGCCCCACTCCGAGACGAAGACCGGCAGGCGCTTGGCCGCCCATTCGAGTTCGTCGCGGTAGGACTGGCCGTGTGAGGCCGCGTAGAAGTGGAAGGTGTACATGAAGTTCTCGGCCTCGACGGGGTCGTCGACGATGTCCTGGGCGCTGGCACCGTCGGAGACGCCCAGCGACGCCCAGCCGTGAGTGCCACACATGACGACCGCGTCGGCGTCGTACTCGCGGATCACGGGTACCATCTCCTCGGCGTAGCTCCGGACGCGTGACCACTCGACATCGTTTGGTTCGTTGGCGATGTCGTACAAGACGTTGTCCTTGTCGGCGTGTTCCGGGACCACGTCGTCGAAGAACTGCTTGGCGAGGTCGATGTTTGCCCACGGATCGCCCGGAGAGAGCTGGTGCCAGTCGATCAGCGCGTACATGCCCCGATCGGTCGCTTCCTCGACGAAGCGATTGACCTCCTGGGTGAACCCCTCAGGGTCGGTCTCGTAGCCGCCTTCCTGGACGTACATCGAGATCCGCAGGACATCGGCGTTCCAGTCGTCGGCCAGCGCGTCGAGTCCGTCGTCGGTGATGCAGTCGTCCCAGCCGTACCACTGGATGCCGTGCGTGCTCATTCCCCGTAGCTGGACGGGATCACCCTGTTCGTCGACGAGCTGGGTGTCGTCGACCCGGAGCTGGCCGTGGCGCTTGATCGGCGTGGTCTCGTTGGTGTCCTCGGAGACAGAGACGGTCTGGGTCGTGGTCGCGGTCCCACCGTCGTCGTCCGTGACCGTCAGTTCGACCGGGTAGTCGCCCGCCGTCTCGTAGACGTGGGTCGCGGTCTCGCCCATCGCCGTCTCCCCGCCACCGAAGTCCCACTCGTAGCTGACGATCGAACCGTCCGGGTCAGAGGCGCTCGCGCCGACGGTGAACTCCTGACCCGGCCGGATTTCGGAGGGGTATCCAAACGACACCGAGGGCGGGGTGTTCGGGTCCTCGGCACACGGCCCGACTTCGGTCCACGGTCCCCAGTCGCTGACGCCTGGCTCGTCGCCACTGGTCCACCACGACGCCTCCCAGAGGCTGCCGTCGTGAACCGCCTGAGTGCCGCTCTGGTACGTGACACTGGCGTCCCACGATGCGACAGCCGTACAGTCCGGGCCGCCGGACGTACCGTCGTCCGGCGTTCCGTCGTCGCTCCCCCCACAGGAGCCGACTGTGGTCCAGACGGACGCGCTGGTCGAAGGCTCGGTCCCCTTGGTCCACCACTCGGCGGTCCAGAGCGTGCCGTCGTAGCGCACGCGGTCACCACCGGTGTAGGTCGCGCTGTCGTCCCACTCGGGGACGCCGGTGCAGTCTGTGGCCGATGCGAACCCGGAGACACCGGCGAAGCCGGCAAGTCCAGGGATCGTCTTGAGAAGATTGCGTCGTTTCATGGTTCGAATCCGGTGACATCCAGCCCCAACACCCACGTGGCCGACACACTGGTGCCGGCCGAGCGGCCAGTGTGTCAGTCCGACACATAATTTCTACGGCGAAAGCTTCTGCGATTTTCTGTCGCAGTCGTTCACTCATGCGGGAGAGGTTCGTAAATAGAAGCGGGCGACTCGTCGCCTCGACCGAGGACGGTCGGTGGTCACACCGTCGACGCCGGAATCGGTTCGGACGGCAGGGCGGCGCGCACGGCACTGCCGGCACACGATTTATTGTCCGTCACTGCGATGGGAGAGCATCGACAGACAAGGCCCGCGAGACCGACCGGACGAGATCCCGACCGTCGAGTCACTGCTTCGCTCGGCAGGCGTCCTCGAACCGACGGCCGACGGCACCGACCTCCGGCTCGCCGAAGGGTTCGCCGAGGCCTGGCACGAGCGGATGGATCAGATGCGCGGGGGCGACCGGGCGCTGCGCTGGCTGGCAGCCAGCGAGGGGCTCGACGCCGACGCCCTCGACGTGACCGAGGCGGACGATCGGTACGTCGTCGCGCACGGAGACGAAACGGTGGGCGCGTGGCACTCCAGAGCGGGGTTTCTCGCCGCGATCGTCGCCGAACCGACGATCAGAGAGTGGGTCGACGCGGCCCGACTGGCACGGCTCCCGGACGCGCCCCGCGAAGAGCTGGCAGCGCGACTCGTCATGTGTCTCGAACGGTGTCCGACGTGTGACTCGGCGCTCGCCTTCGAAGACCGCCGCGACGGCGAGAGCGGCGTCGCCCTCCGGTGTCGCGGCTGTGGGGCGACAGTCGCGGTCAGTTCGATCGCGTGAGGAGGCACGCCGGGATAGTACCCACGTAGGAATTACCTTCGGTAATGCCACCGAGAGAGATATTCGTCCGCACAAACCATAAGCCGACCCCGCGACAACGTGTATCGTATGTCACACGGAAGGTGGTCCCACTGAGCGTCCTCCATCGCGACCCGACAGACCAGGTACAGGTACTCGACGAGAACGGCGAGGTGCGGGACGGCGCGACGGTTCCCGACCTCGCGGACGAGGAACTCGTCGCGATCTACCGCGAGATGAAGCTGGCTCGTCACTTCGACCAGCGGGCGGTGAGCCTCCAGCGACAGGGTCGGATGGGGACGTACCCGCCGATGGCCGGCCAGGAGGGCGCACAGGTCGCGAGCGCCCACGCGCTGTCCGACGGTGACTGGGTGTTTCCGAGCTACCGGGAACACGCCGCGCTGCACGCACACGGGTGGCCGCTCGACCAGATCCTCCTGTACTGGATGGGATCGGAGGCCGGTAGCGACCCGCCGGACGGCGTCGCCGCGTTCACGCTGGCCGTCCCGATCGCGACGCAGATCCCCCACGCAACGGGCGCGTCGTGGGCCGGGAAGCTACGGGGGCAAGACGAGGTCCACCTGGCGTACTTCGGCGACGGCGCGACCAGCGAGGGAGACTTCCACGAGGGACTGAACTTCGCCGGCGTGTTCGACACCCCGACGGTGTTTTTCTGTAACAACAACCAGTGGGCCATCTCGGTCCCCCGAGAGCGCCAGACCGCCAGCGCGACGCTGGCCCAGAAGGCCAGCGCCTACGGCTTCGAGGGGATCCAGGTCGACGGGATGGACCCGCTGGCCGTCTATCAGGTCACCAGCGAAGCCGTCGAGAAGGCCCGAGATCCGACCGGCGAGGACCCGCGCCCGACCATGATCGAGGCGGTCCAGTACCGCTTTGGCGCACACACGACCGCCGACGATCCCTCCGTCTACCGGAGCGACGAGGAAGTCGAGCGCTGGCGGCGCAAAGATCCGATCCCGCGCATGGAGGCGTTCCTGCGGGATCGCGGACTCCTCGACGACGAGTCCGTCGAGGCCATCGAGTCGTCGATCGCCGACGAGGTCGCCGACGCCATCGAGACGGCCGAGAGCTACGAGCGGCCAGCGCCCGAAGAGATGTTCGCACACGTCTACGCCGAGATGCCACAGCGGCTGCGAGACCAGCTCGACTACCTCGAAGCGCTGCGCGATCGCCACGGCGACGAGGTGTTGCTGGAATGAGCACCGACACGCAGGACCTGACCCTCGTCCAGTCGGTCCGGGACGGGCTCTACGGCGAGATGGACCGCGACGAGGCCGTGCTCGTGCTGGGCGAGGACGTGGGCGAGAACGGCGGCGTCTTCCGGGCCACACAGGGCCTGATCGAGGAGTTCCCCGACCGCGTGATCGACACGCCGCTGGCCGAGGCGGGCATCGTCGGCACCGCCATCGGCATGGCCGCCCACGGCCTGCGCCCGGTCCCGGAGATGCAGTTCTCCGGGTTCATGTACCCGGCCTTCGACCAGCTGGTGTCTCACGCCGCCCGCCTGCGGACCCGCAGCCGCGGGCGCTTCACCTGTCCGATGGTCGTCCGCGCGCCCTACGGCGGCGGCATCCGCGCGCCCGAGCACCACTCCGAGTCGAAGGAGGCCTTCTACGCTCACGAACCCGGTCTGAAGGTCGTCGTCCCCTCGACACCCGCCGACGCCAAGGGGCTGCTCGCGGCGTCGATCCGCGATCCCGACCCCGTCGTCTTCCTCGAACCGAAGCTGATCTACCGGGCCTTCCGCGAGCCCGTCGACGCCGAGTGCTACACCGTCCCGCTTGGCGAGGCCGCCGTTCGCCGCGAGGGGTCGGACGTGACCGTCGTCACGTGGGGCGCGATGACGCGCCCGACCGTCGAGGCGGCCGAGGAGCTCGCCCCCGAGGTCGACGCCGAGGTGATCGATCTGCGGACCCTCTCGCCGATGGACACCGAGACCGTCGTCGAGAGCTTCAAGCGGACCGGTCGGGCCGTCGTCGTCCACGAGGCCCCCAAGACGGGCGGGCTGGCCGGCGAGGTGATCGCGACGATCCAGGAGGAGGCGCTGCTCTACCAGGAGGCCCCCGTCCAGCGCGTGACCGGCTTCGACACGCCGTTCCCGCTGTACGCCCTGGAGGACTACTACCTCCCCGAACCCGCCCGGATCAAAGACGGTATCACAGACGCCTGTGAGTTCTAATTCATGTTCGAGTTCGAACTCCCCGACCTCGGGGAAGGCGTCGCCGAGGGGGAGATCCTCGCGTGGCACGTCGAGCCGGGCGACCGCGTCGAAGAGGATCAGGTACTCGCGGAGGTAGAGACCGACAAGGCCGCCGTCGACGTGCCCTCGCCGGTCGCTGGCGTCGTCCGCGAACTGCACTACGAGCCCGGCGATATGGTCGAGACCGGTGCCGTCGTCGTGTCGATCGCGACGGACGAGGCCGACGACGGGACAGACGGGGAAGCGGCGGCGACGGCGGCCGACGAGCCGTCGGACAGCGAGCCGTCAGCCACGGGCGGGCGCGTGTTCGCGCCGCCGAACGTCCGTCGGCTCGCCCGCGAACTGGGCGTCGAGATCACTGCCGTCGACGGCAGCGGCCCGAGCGGCCGGGTCACCGAGAGCGACGTGCGAGCGGCCGGCGAAGACGCGGCGTCCGCGGACGACGCAGGGATCGAATCCGCCGTCAGCCGCGTCGACGACGGTGACGGCGGCGACGGCGTGAAGTCGGCCGTCAGCCGTGTCGACGACGGTGACGGCAGCGGCGTGAAGTCGGCCGTCAGACGGGTCGACGACGGCGACGAGGCCGACGACGAGCCAGCCGTGAAGTCGGCCGTTTCCGCGGTCGGCAGCGACGCCGAGCGGGACCGCACGCTCGCGACACCGGCGACCCGCACGCTCGCGAGCGACCTCGGGGTCGACATCGACGCCGTCCCGACCGACGAGAGCCGCGACGGCGAGCCCTACGTCGACGAGGCGGCGGTCCGGGCCTTCGCCGCGTCGGCCGACGAGACCGAGCGAGAGCGAGCCGCTGGGTCCACGGGACGGGACGGGGAGCCGTCGACCGCGGACGGTGCGAGCGGTGAAGCCGCGAGCGCCGAGGGCCACCGCCGCGAACCGTACCAGGGAGTCCGGCGGACGATCGGCCAGCGGATGGCCGAGTCCCGCCGGGAGATCCCACACGCGACCCACCACGACCGGGCCGTCGCCGAGGGACTGGTCGACGCCCGCGAGCGCCTCGAACCGCTGGCCGAGGAGCGCGGCGTGGACCTGACCTACACCCCGCTGCTGCTGAAGTGCGTGGCCGCGGCGCTCCGGGAGCATCCGATCCTGAACAGCGAACTCGACGCGGAAGCCGAGGAGATCGTCTACCACGACCGAGTCGACCTCGGCGTCGCCGCGGCGACCGACCACGGGCTCGTCGTCCCCGTCGTCGAGCGCGTCGACGAGAAGGGACTGCTGGCCATCGCCCGCGAGGTAAACGACCTCGTCGCCCGCGCACGCGACCGCGACCTCGCCCGCGAGGAGATGCAGGGCGGGACCTTCACCGTCACCAACTTCGGCGCGATCGGCGGCGAGTACGCCGATCCGATCATCAACGCACCCCAGACGGCGATTCTCGGAACGGGCGCGCTGAAGCAGCGGCCGGTCGCAGAGGACGGGGAGACGCGAGCACAGCGAGGGTCTCCGAACGGCGAGCGGGGACCACAGCGACCCGCGAGCGGCGAGGTCGTCGCGAAGCCGACCCTGCCGCTGTCGCTCGCGATCGACCACCGCGTGATCGACGGGGCCGACGCCGCCCGCTTCGTCAACACGCTCAAGGAGTACCTCGCCGAGCCCAGTCTGCTGTTGCTGGAGTGAAGACAATTCGATCGGCGGACTCTCTCAGAGTCTCTGTCTGCTCGCGCGCATTTCGAGTCTTCGAGAGATGGAACCTTCGCAAACGTAGACCTCAAGACGAGATACGACGCATCTCTTCGATATAACATCAACAAGAGTATCGACTTTAGCTGGTAAATAGAGCGATAAATCGCTATTTTTTATTATTTGTCGTATTACATGCTGGGAACAGAATAATCGGAAATAGTTTTTATAGATCGAGAATAATAAAATATGGGCAGACAGACAAAGAAGTCATCACAAATACGTATGAGAGAATTCGCTACCACCCGCCGTGAGATGATTTACAGCGGGTGCTCGTTGACTGGAGCCCTTCTCGGAACAGAAACTGTATCGTCTGCCCCGGGAAGCGATGAGTGGCAGGAGTTCGGTTTCGATACAGCTAACAGCGGTAACGGCCGGGAGAACCGAGGGCCGTCTACGGACATCGGAACCAGTTGGTCGTTCCAAACAGACGACCAGATCACGTCGTCTCCCGCGGTCGTCGACGGGACCGTCTTCGTCGGCAGTCACGACGGAGCCCTCTACGCATTCGATGAGACAGACGGGACACTCGTTTGGCAGTTCGAAATGACCGAGCGCGTCCTCTCTTCGCCAGCCGTCGTCGACGGAACTGTCTTCGTCGGTAGCAACGGTCCAGACCGCGCCGTGTACGCCCTCGATGCGGAGACGGGCGACGAGGTGTGGAACTACGAGGCGTCGAACTGGATTACAGCGTCGCCGACGGTGGTCGACGGTCACGTCTACGTCGTCGACGACAACCAATGGGTGTACGCAATCGACGCTGCCGACGGATCGGAGCGATGGACCTTCACCGGGACCGATTCGGTCCCACCACCACTCAAGACTGCCGGCGTGGCTGTCGCCAACGAGACGGTGTACTTCGGCAGTCGGGACAGCACCGTGTACGCACTCGACGCGAACGATGGAACAGAACGGTGGTCGTCGTCGACCGACGGTCAGATCGGGTCGCCGCCAGCCGTTGTAGATGGGTCGGTGTACGTGGGCAGCGACGACAATCACGTGTATGCCTTCGACGCCGAAGACGGACGTGAGCGCTGGCGATACGAAACCGGCTACTGGGTGGAAGCGTCACCTGCCGTCGTCGATGGAACGGTGTACGTCGGCAGCTTCGACGGAACGCTGTACGCCCTCTCGGCTGCCGACGGAACTGTCGAGTGGACGCGAAACGTCGGTGACGAGCTGGAATCGTCGCCGGCTGTGGTCGATGGCACGGTCTTCGTCGGCTCCGACGACACGAAACTCCACGCGATTGACGCCGAGAACGGAACCCATCGCTGGGCGTTCCGAACCGGCGGACGCGTCGAGTCTTCCCCCGCAGTAGTAAACGAACGGGTCTATGTCGGAAGCAACGACGGAAACGTCTACGCGCTCAGTAGCGATGCACGGTCTGACTCGTCGATACCGGAACTGTCGATGCGAAATCTGGGGATCGCTTCGGCCGCTGGCCTGCTCGGCGTGGGGTACCTCCTGCGTAGTCTAAAAACGGATACCGCTGAGACTGACACCAGCAACAGCGAGTAGACAGGGATCGACGTCGTCGAAGCTTGCTGGCTGGACTAATACTACCGGCTGTAAATCTGTCACAGATTTCGCCACCCCGGGGTGGCGAATATCTGAACGAAGTTACAGCCGGCAGTATAAATCAAGGGATACCGATCATCAACGTCCGACAAACCGCCATTCTCGGAACGGGCGCGCTGAAAGAGCGGCCGGTCGCAGAGGACGGGGAGACGCGAGCACAGCGAGGGTCTCCGAACGGTGAGCGGGGAGCACAGCGACCCGCGAGCGGCGAAGTCGTCGCGAGGGCGACCCTCCCGCTGTCGCTTGCGATCGACCTCAGCACGACGAGTCAACATGCGCTGTCGGGCGAACTGACGGTCGAGGACGCCCCGGCACCCGACGACTGATTGACCCGAAGACATTCCTCGGTGACACCCCACGGACCGACAATGACAGTGTCCCCGGCAATCGCCACGGACGGACTGAGCAAGCGGTACGGCTCGACGACGGCCGTCGCCGACCTCGATCTGACGGTCCCCTCCGGCGTCGTGTACGGCTTTCTCGGGCCCAACGGCGCGGGCAAGACGACGACGATGCGGATGCTGACCGGACTGGTCGAACCGAGCGAGGGGGCGGCCACGGTCGCTGGCGTCCCGAGCGACGACCGCCGACAGCTCGTCGACCGGATCGGTCTGTTACCCGAAGAGCCGCCGCTGTACGAGGAACTGACCGGGCGGGAACAGCTGGAGTTCGCGGCCGACCTCCGTCGCGTTCCCTTCGAGCAGATCGCCGACCGGGCGCTGGGGCTGTGCGACCGACTGGGGCTGGGCGAGGACCTCGATCGCCGCGTCGACGGCTACTCGAAGGGGATGCGCCAGAAGACCGCCTTCGTCCAGGCCGTCCAGCACGATCCGAGCGTCGTCTTCCTCGACGAGCCCACCTCCGGGCTCGACCCCCGCGCGGCCAAGACCCTGCGGGAGCTGATCGTCGAGCTCGCGGCCGACGACACCACCGTCTTCCTCTCGACGCACATCCTCCCGGTCGTCGAGGAGATCGCCGATCGGGTGGGCGTCCTCCACGACGGCCGCCTCGTCGCTGAGGGACCGCCGGGAGAGCTGATCGGATCGGTCGAGGCGGAGGGGGGCGCGGACCTCGAAGACGCCTTCCTCGCGCTGACCGGCGACGCCAGCGAGGCCTATGCGACGGAGTGACCTGCGGGACGGTGCGGTGCTCGCACGCACCGAACTGCGGGCGCAGGTGCGCCGAATCGCGGGCAACCGCCGCCAGCTGATCGGCGTCGTCGTCGGACTGCTCTCCTTTGGCCTGTTCTTCCCGCTGACCTTCCTGTCGCAGGTGCTCACCTTCGCCGAGGGGCTCGCAAGCGGGGCTCCGCCGCTGGCTCGCTTCGGGACGGTCCTCGTGAGTGTCCTCACAGTCGGAGTGTACTTCGGGGCCGCGACGGCGATCAACCAGACCCGCGTGGGGGCGATCGGCCCGCTCGTGCGCACGTCGATCCCGCCGGAGGGGGTCGTCATCGGACGATTCGCCAGCGAGACCCTCCAGGCGACGGCCTTCGCCGTCGTTCCGGGGGTCGTCCTGCTGGTCATGGTGGCGGCCGGCGCTGGGACGCCCCTGCCCGCGCTGCTCGTGCTCGCCGCCAGCCTCCCGCTGCTGGTGGCCGGTCTCGTCGCCGGGCGGACGATCGGCGCGACGGTCCGCTATCTCGGACTGCTCTCGCGACTCTCGGCGTGGGGGAAAGCGGTCGTCCTCGTCGTCCTCGCCGGCACCGCCTTCCTCGGACTCCAGACGGCCATCCCGGCGGTGATGGGCGACGACGGCGCGCCGTCGCTGTCGGCGCTGCTCCCCGGACAGCCGCTCCAGGCCTACGCCAGCGTCGTCGCCGCACCGCTGGGCGCGACACCGCGACCGCTGGGCGTGGCAGTGGCCGCGGTGGTGCTGGCCGCGGTTCCGGTCGGGCTGGCGGCGGCGCTGCGCATCGAGAGCGCGCTGCTGTTCGACGACCGCGGCGACCAGTCGGGCGACCAGCGGACGACGAGCCGATCGGTGCCCCGCGTGCTCGCGGCGACGCCCGCGACGCGCATCGCCTGGCGATACCTCCTGCGGACGCGCCGGAATCCGAAGCTCGTCTCGCACCTCTCGATGGTGCTGTTCGGCGCGCTCGCCTTCGCGGGGAGCCTCGTCAGCCAGCCGGAGCTGCTGATGGACCTGGGGCCCGGGGCCGCCGTCGTCGCCGGGAGCGTCCTCGCGGGCGCGACCTTCTGCCTGAATCCGATGGGCGACGACCGCGAGCAGCTCCCGCTGTTGCTGACGAGCACGGCCTCGACGAGACACCTCCTGCGGGGTCGAGTGGTGGGCGGACTGGTCGTCGGCGGGACCGTCGCAGTCGGCGTCGGGCTCCCGCTGGGGCTCGTGAGCGATCCGCCCTTGCGCGTGCTCGGACGGACGCTCCTGACACCCGTCGTCCTGCTGGCGGCGGCCGGCACGGCGCTCGGCGTCGGGGCCGTCGTCCCGAAGTTCGAGCGCAGCGAGTACATGAACGTCGAGCGCGCCCATCCGTCGACGCTGGGGACGCTCACGTACTTCTTCGGGACGCTGGTGGTGGTGGGCATCGGCCTCGCGCTCGTCTGGCTCTCGGTCGACGGGGGCAGTGGCCCGCTGCTGGTCGGGGCCTGGATCGTCTATCTGGCCGTCCTCGCGACGACCGGCGTCGGCGGCTATCGCTACGCCGTCGGGACGTTCGATCGCCTGACGATGGACGACGTCTAGTCGCCGGACGGCCCCGACTCGTCGGTGGCGTCGCCGGGACGGTCGTAGGCACTCCGATGGGCGAGTAGAGTCGCGCCACCGTTCGGTCGTCGGGCCGAGCGAGGGTAAGTGCGGGAGTCGTCACAGCGGACGTGACAGCGAATGGAGACGGCGACGCTGGGACCACGCGCGGGCGAACCAGCTACTCATTTAGTCCCCGGGACTCATGGGGTCAACAAGAACGATGTCAGACAGTTCGAGCGGGTACGATCCGAGCGCGATCGAACCCAAGTGGCAGGCCGAGTGGGACGACGCCGAGGTGTTCCGGACCCCCGACAGCGCCGAGGACGTGGAGTACGTCCTGGCGATGTTCCCCTACACCTCCGGCAACCTCCACATGGGACACGTCCGCAACTACACGATCACGGACGCCTACTCCCGGTACAGGCGCATGCAGGGCGAGGACGTGCTCCACCCGATGGGGTGGGACTCGTTCGGACTGCCCGCCGAGAACGCCGCAGAAGAGCGGGACACGAGCCCCGAGGAGTGGACCCGCAAGTGCATCGAGTCGATGAAGGCCCAGATGAGCGAGATGGGCTTTGGCTACGACTGGGACCGGGAGGTCACGACCTGCGATCCGGAGTACTACCGGTGGAACCAGTGGCTGTTCAAGCGCTTCCACGAGGAGGGCCTCGTCGAGCGCAAGGGGTCGGAGGTCAACTGGTGTCCCTCCTGCGAGACGGTGCTGGCAGACGAGCAGGTCGAGGGCGAGGCAGAGCTGTGCTGGCGCTGTGACACGCCCGTCACCCAGCGCGACCTCGACCAGTGGTTCCTGACGATCACCGACTACGCCGACGAGCTGGTCGACGACATCGACGAGCTGGCGGGGTGGCCCGAGAGCGTGCGCGCGATGCAGCGAGACTGGATCGGCCGCCAGCACGGCGCGCGCGTCCCCTTCGAGGTGGAGGGGTACGGCGAGGTCGAGATCTTCACGACGCGGCTGGACACGATCCACGGGGCGACCTTCTTCGCGGTGGCTCCGGACAGCGAGATCGCACAGGATCTCGCAAAAGAGGACGAGGACGTGGCTCACTTCGTCGAGGAGGTCGCCGACCCCGACGGCGACGAGCCAAACGGCGTCGCCACCGACCTGACGGCGACCAACCCCGCGACGGGCGAGGAGATCCCCGTCTTCGTCGCGGACTTCGTCCTCTCGGACGTGGGGACGGGCGCGCTGATGGCGGTGCCCGCCCACGACGAGCGCGACCACGCCTTCGCCACGAAAAAGGACGTTCCGATCCGGCCGGTGATCCGCCCGGAGGACAGCGAGGACGACCAGCGGGAGTCCTCGGGACAGGCGAGCGGGGACCTCCCCGATGTCGAGGAGACTGCCTTCACCGAGGACGGCGTCGTCGACCACAGCGAGGTGCCCGCGGACGCGGCGGGGACCGGCGGCTCCGATCCGGCCGACTACGACGGTCTCGCGAGCGCCGACGCCCGGAGCGCGCTCGAAGACGACCTACCGGGTGCCGGTCACGACAAGCAGTACCGCCTGCGCGACTGGGGGATCTCCCGGCAGCGCTACTGGGGGACGCCGATCCCGATGGTCCACTGCGAGGAGTGTGGCGCGGTGCCGGTGCCCGACGAGGACCTCCCCGTCGAGCTCCCCGAGTTCGTCCAGACCACGGGGAACCCGCTGGACGAGGTCGACGAGTTCGTCCAGACGACCTGTCCCGACTGTGGCGGCCCCGCCGAACGCGAGACCGACACCATGGACACCTTCGTCGACTCCTCCTGGTACTTCCTGCGCTACACCTCGCCGGACCGCGAGGACGCCCCGTTCGACACCGCTCGCGCGAACGACTGGCTGCCGGTCGATCAGTACGTCGGCGGCATCGAACACGCCGTGATGCACCTGCTGTACGCTCGCTTCGTCACGAAGGCCATCTCGGATCTGGAGCTGCTCGATCACCGCGAACCGTTCCAGAACCTCGTCACGCAGGGGATGGTCCAGCTCGACGGCGAGAAGATGTCCAAGTCCAAGGGCAACGTCGTCTCCCCGCAGAACATCGTCGAGGAGTACGGGGCCGACACCGCGCGGCTGTTCATGATGCAGGCCGCCCGCCCCGAGCGGGACTTCGACTGGAAAGACGAGGGCGTCGAATCGAGTCACCGCTTCCTGACGCGGCTGTACGACGCCGTCGAGGCCCACGTCGACTCCCCGCCCGCTGGCGAGGCCGGCGACGTGACCGACTACGTCCGCCGCGAGATCGATCGGGTCACCGCCATCGCCGACGAGAGCTACGAGCAGCTGACGTTCACCGAAGCGCTGCGCGAGACCAGGGAGTTGCTCTCCTTGCTGGATCGCTACGCCGAGGCCACCGAGCCCCACGCCGAGACCGTCGAGGCAGCGCTGTCGACGATCGTTCGCCTGCTCGCGCCGGTCGCGCCCCACGTCACGGAGGAGCTGTGGTCGGAGCTCGGTCGCGCGGACGACCAGCGGGAGTCCGCGGAACGAGCGAGCGGTGAAACCGCGAGCGGCGAGGGCTTCGTCGCCGAGGCCGAGTGGCCGACCGCCGACGGCGATCTCGGCCGGCACCAGCTGGAGCGCCAGCTGGTCGAGGACACCCGCGAGGACGTGCGCCAGATCGTCGACGTGGCCGACATCGAGGACCCGAGCCACGTCGAGATCGCCGTCGCGCCCGAGTGGAAGTTCGAGGCCCACGCGATCGCTCGCGAGTTCGACGGCGACAACCTCGTCGGCGAGATCATGAGCGACGAGCGGTTCCGCGGCGAGGACGGCGCACCGGACTACGCGAAGGACCTGCAGGCGGAGCTGCAGACCCTGACCGAGACACTCGACGCCGCGACCGAGGCCGAGGTGCTCGCGCGCGCTCGCTGGCTGATCGCCGAGGAGTTCGACGCCGAGGTGACCGTGCGGGCCGGCGAGGACGCCGACGCCGATCTGGTCCGGAAAGCCGAGCCGGGGCGGCCGGCGATCAACATCGAGTGAGCGATTCCGAACGGGGGCGTCGCTGGACGCGCGACCGTCGGGGATCCGCTTAAGTACTCGAACACACTAACGTATTAGGTATGAGGCCGGACGAGGAGGCGGCAGACGCCGCCGACGGCGAGGACGTGGGGAAGAGTGACGCCGACGCCGGGGGGCGAGGCGAGCAACCGATCGAACGCGCGACGGAGACGCGGATCGTGACCGACGGCGGCGTCGATGCCGCCATCGAGGACGCGAGCGTCGAGCAGTACGCGGGTATCGTCGGGGCGCTGGAGGACGGCGTCTACGTCCTCGACGAGGACGGTCACTTCACGTTCGTCAACGAGGCGATGGTCGAGCTGACTGGCTACGACGAGACGGAACTCCGGGGCGAGCCAGCCACCCGCATCAAGGACCGAGAGACCAGCGAACGGACCGAGACGGCGCTGGCGGCGCTGCGCGACGGCGAGACAGAGGACCTCGATCGGACCTTCGACCTCTCGGTACAGCCCAAGCGGGGCGAGCCCATCGCCTGCGAAGAGCACGTGACTGCGCTGTTCGACGACGGGCAGTTCCGCGGCGTCGTCGGGATCGTCCGGGACATCTCCGATCGACGGCGGCATCGAGAGCTGATCTCACAGCTACAGGAGACCTCGCGATCGCTCATGCAGGCTCCGAGCCGAGAGTCGGTCGCGGACATCGTCGCGAACGCGGCCCGGCAGGTGCTCGGCTTCGAGCTGAGTGCCGTCCGGCTGTACGACGCCGACGAGCGCGTGTTGCGACCGACGGCGACGACCGACGCCACCGACGACCGGCTCCCCGAGCGGCCGGTGTACGCCCTCGACGAGGGCCAGCCCGGCACCGTCTTCGCCTCGGGCGAACCCGCCGTCTACGACGACGTGCGAACGATCGAGGACCCCGACGGGGAGTTCGGGCCGGTGCGCTCGGCCATGTACTTCCCGATCGGCGTCCACGGGACCCTGACCGTCGCCTCGACGACGGTGGGTGCCTTCGACGAGAACGACCGACAGGTGGCCGCGCTGCTGGCGATCAACGCCGCCGCGGCGTGCAACCGCGCCAAGCGCGAACAGGAGGTGCGAGAGGCCCGCGAGCGCATCGAGACGATCCTCGAACGGATCAACGGGCTGATCCAGAACACCGTCGAGGTGCTGGTCGAGGCCACCACGCGCGAGCAGGTCGAGGCCGGCGTCTGCGAGCAGCTCGTCGCCGTCGAACCCTACACCTTCGCGTGGCTGGGTCGGCCGGACGTGCGCGCCGAGACGATCAGCGCCCGCGAGTGGGCCGGCAGTCAGCCCAGCGGCGCGGCCACCGCCTCGGACGACGAGCGAGACGCACCTGCCGGGGAGCCACCCGTCGACGTCGCGGACGTGGCCGAACCGATCGACGGCGACACGCCGGGCGCGCAGGCCCTCGAATCCGAGGAGCCGAAGGTACTGGAGGGAGACGCGCTCGAAGACGCCGGCGGCTGGTTCCGGTCGGCCGCCGAGAACGGCGTCCGGTCGGTGATGGCGATTCCGCTGTCGTACACGGACTCGAACTACGGCGTGCTGTACGTCTGTGCCGACCAGACCGACGCGTTCGACCAACGGGAAAAGGTCGTGCTGCAGGCGCTGGGTCGGGCCGTCGCGAACGCGATCAACGCCATCGAGAGCGGCCGAATCCTCAGTGCCAACAAGGTGATCGAGCTTGAGTTCACCGTCGACGACCGGGACCTGCTACTGTCGCGCCTCTCCGGTCGAGCCGGCGGAACGATCGCCTCCGCCGGGACCGTGACACAGGAAGACGGGTCGCTGCGGCTGTATCTCACCACCCAGGACGCCGACACCGACGAGGTGATGGCCGTGCTGGACGCCGACGACGCCGTCGAGTCCGCGAGCCGGGTGGCCGAACACGACGACGAGGCGCTGTTCGACGTGACCATCACGGAGTCGCTGATCGCGACGCTCGTCGACCACGGGGCCGTCCCGAAGTCGATCGTCAGCGAGACCGGGATCGCCCGCTACAACATCGAACTCCCCTACGAGGCGGAGGCCCGCGAGGTGTTCGGGCTCGTCGAGGACAACTACGACTCGACGGACCTAGTCGGCTACCACGAGCACGAGCGTCCCGTCCAGACCCAACAGGAGTTCCGCGCCGCGCTGGCCGACCGGTTCACCGACCGACAGGAGACGGCGCTCCGGACGGCCTACCTCGGCGGCTTCTTCGAGTGGCCCCGCGAGGTCGACGGCGACGAGCTCGCCGGTGGGATGGATATCTCTCGGCCCACCTACCACCAGCACCTCCGGGCCGCCCAGCACAAGGTCTTCGAGGAGCTGTTCGAAGGCGGCTACTAGGGCGCTGGCGTTCGTCGCTGTCACAGAGACGAACACCTCGAAAGTCCTCTGCGCGCCAGCGAGAGCGCAATTACGCCATCGCCGCCCGGATCTGGGAGCGCAGCGACGCCTCGATGGGTGTCGGGTCCCGCAGGCGGATGTCGTCGGCCGAGAGCTCCATCGGCGATGGGGGAGTGCGGTCGACGATCGACAGCGCGGGCTCGGTGCCGGTCTCCTCGGCGACGATCGACTGGATCGACTCGCCGACCGCGGCGTTCGTGAAGGTGTACGACGAGACCGCAGCGGGGCTCTCGACGGCGAACGAGCCGGTCCCGAGTTCGCGGAGGAAGGCACAGAGATCGCCCACGTCGACGTAGGGGCGAACGATCTCGCCGTCGCCCCAGACCTCGATCTCGCCGTCGAGGGCCTGTTCGATCATGTCCTGGGCCTGTCCCCGCGGGGCGGGGCCGCCGACGACGTTGGGAAACCGGACGGTCGTGACCCCGTCGTACTCGCTGACGGCTCCCTCCGCGAGGTGCTTCGAGTGGCCGTAGCGGTTGACCTGGTCGGCGGCGGCGATGCTGGAGGCGAACACCACCGGAACGTCGCGTTCGCGGGCGACGCCGACGACGGTCGCCGTCCCCATGACGTTGTTCTCGACGAGGTGTCGCCAGTCGTCGGTCCACACGTCGGCGTCGGCCGCGAGGTGGTAGACCGCGTCGAAGTCGTGTGCCTCGAACAGCGCCTCGACGCGGTCGGCGTCCCGAATGTCGTCGGCCGGATCGACCGCGTTGTCGAAGCCGACGACCTCGTGGCCGGCCGCCGAGAGCTGGTCTGTCAGCACACCGCCGATGTACCCCGCGTGTCCGGTGACGAGCGCGTTCATTGCTCGTAGTTGCGCTGGCGGTTATTTGAATCCGGTGAAGATCAGGACAGCTCCGAGAGCGTCTTCTCGGCCCACGTGACGGCGTACTCCGGGCCGTACTCGCCGTACGCGCTGGTGTCGAGGGCTGCGAACGGAGTCGGGACCTCGACGCCGTGTTTGATCGCCGAGCAAGCCAGCTCCGCGGCCGCGGGAAACTCCGTCCGCCCCATCGCGACCTCCCCGGAGAGGTCGCCCAGGCGCGGTTCGAGGCGCTCGCCCGCGTCGACCCACGCGTCGAACAGCGCCGGCAGGTCGCCCTCCCAGTCGGCAAACACCGGACGCGTCTGCAAGCCGACGAAGGCGTCGAAGACCGCCGCCGCGAGCTGGTAGGTCCCGGCCGGCGAGAGGTGATCGCCCGTGGCCGCCGCGAAGTCGGGATACCGCTCCTCGAAGAAGCCGAGGAACTGTTCGGGCACGTCGAGCCCCGTGGCGACCAGCGCCTCCGCCAGCAGAAAGTCGACGAAGTCGTCCGGCGAGCCCGCCAGGCGGGGCTTGACCAGCACGACCGCCGGGTCGGTCTGGCGCGTCCAGGCGACGCCGCCGTCGCCGGGCATACCGACGGTGAAGTCACTCGACGCGACGGCGTGGAGCTCTGCGGGCGCGTCGTCGGGCACCCACTCGTCGGGAGAGGACAGTGGATCGACGCCGTCGGTCACCAACAGGAGATCCTCCGCGACGGCCGGATCCAGTGTCTCGAAGTCCCGCTCGCAGTCCAGCACGAGGGCGTCGGGCGCGTGTCGATCCCGAACAGTCGCCAGCTCCCCGTCGAGGGAGCGCTCGCTGAACATCTACGCGAGCGCGAGGTTCGCGATCAGTGCCAGGGACAGCAGCGCCGAGACGGCGATGGTCCCGAGAACGATCTTCGTTGGGTTGCTCATACCGGTGGCTGGGTCGGGTTCGGCATTAAAGCTTCAGTTCTAGTCGTCGGCCCCCACGCCGGAGGCCCGCGCGACGGCGCGCCACTTCCCCGTCCAGAAGCGACCGGTGTTGACCGCGGCCTTGACGTAGTAGTCACCGACGATGGCCGCGAAGATGGCGGACAGTCCCCAGCCCATGCCGGGCGTGAGGGTGATCTCGAGGACGGGGACCGTCACGGCGAAGCCGACGGGGAGCGCGAGGACGGCGACGGGGATGCGATAGAGGTAGGAGCCGACGAAGGTGCCATAGAGGGGCCAGCGGGTGTCCCCAGCGCCCCGGAGGCTCCCGCGCATGGTCCGAGAGACGCTGAAGCCGGCGACCGCCAGCGCGAACACGCGGATGAACGTGACCGTCAAGTCCGGGTACTCCGTCCCGAAGAGCAGCGAGATGGGACGGGCAAAGACTACCAGCACGGCGGCGATCAGCAGCTGCGTGACCAGCGCGATCCGGAGCGTCTGCCAGCCGTACTCCCCGGCGTCGGTGTCGTCGCCGGCCCCGACGTACTGGCCCACGAGCGTGCTCGCGGCCGTCGAGTACCCCCAGGCGGGCATCAGCGCGAGCAACATCACGCGGCGACCGATCGCGAAGGCGGCGACCGTCGGCGTCCCGAGCACGCCCAGCACGAACAGGAACGGGAAGCGAGCGAACGTCTGGAGCAGGCGCATCCCCGAAAGCGGGAGCGCGACGCGGACGATCTCGGTCAACAGACCGAGATCCAGCTGGCGGCCGCCGAGTCGGAGCGTCACGACGTAGCGCCCGGACGCCAGCAGCGCGAAGAAGACGGCCGCCGCGAGCGTGTTGGCGACGGCGGTCCCGATGGCGGCACCGGCGATCCCCAGCCGCGGCGCGGGGCCGAGCCCGAAGATCAGGACCGCGTTGAGGACGACGTTGGTCGGCAGCGTCAGCAGGCGGACGTACATCGGCGTCCGGGTGTCCGCGCTGCCGGCGAGCGCCCGCGCCGCGACCATGCTCCAGAACCGCGGGGCCAGCGACAGCATCACGATCGAGAGGTAGAGCCCGCCGAAACGGATCGCGTCGGGGTCGTCCGTGAGAAGTCCCACCAGCGGCTCGGCGTACAGCCACGAGACGGCCGTCAGGGGCACCGAGATTAGGAGCGCGAGCCACAGCGACTGCTTGACCGCGAGGTCCGCGCGCGCGGACTCACCAGCACCCTGGAGCCGGGAGACGACGCTGATCGTCCCCGAGGTGACAGCCAGCGACAGCCCGAAGCCGATGAAATAGTACTGAAAGCCGAGCTCCAGGCCGGCGATCGCGGCGTCGCCAAGCGCCAGTCCGACCATCGCGAAGTCGGCGATTCGCAGGAAGATCCGGAGGCCCCCGGTGACCATCACGGGCGCGGCCAGGTCGAGCGCCTCCGTCGACTTCTCCCGGTCGACGAGCCCGTACTGCGCCAGCAGCGCCGGGAAACCGTCGATGAACCGACCGGGAAGTGCGGAGAGCCAGGCGACCAGCTGCGCGAGGAGGCGACGGGCCATCGAGACGAAATGGAGACCGAACGCTACTGAGGGTTTCGCTGGCGATAGACGAACCGTCGAAGTCGAACGCGAAGGCGGCCGTCATACGGACGGTTGTAGGCGTTTACCCAGTCGACCGCACGATGGCGTGCGGTCGATCTGGTAAAGACCTACAACTTTCCGTATCAGTCGTCCTGTGCGGGCGCTTTCGTCTGCTCCTCGTCCTCGTTGGCGGTTTCGGCCCGCGGGAAGCTCTCGATGGTCGCCGAGCGGAACCCGTCCTTGTCGAACTCGTAGTCGTCGCCCAGCGCCTCGACGAGGTGCTCGGTGTCGCGCATGGCGTTTTTCAGGCTCGTGGAGGCACCCGGCGAGGGCGTGATGTTGAAGATCACGTCGTCGTCGGTGATCTTGGCCTCGCCCATGTCCAGGGTCTTGTTCTCGGTGTCGACGATCTGAGGGCGGACGCCGCCGTAGCCCTTCGCGCGGTCGATGTCGTCCAGTTCCGCGGTCGGGACGACCTTCTGGACGTGGGGCAGGAAGGCCCGCTTGCCGACCTCGGGCAGGTCGTAGACGAGGTTCTTCAGCACGTAGGGCAGCAGGATGCGGTCGGCGAGGATGTTGGCGTAGCTGAGGAACGAGTCGACGTTGAGGCCGAACACGTCGAAGAAGTCACTGACAGTGGAGATCTCGCCCCGTTCGAGCGCGGGGACGAGCTTGGCCGTCGGTCCGAAGCGCGTGACCGAGTCGTCGTGTACGTCGGCGTCGCCGTGGACCGCCGCGAAGGGCAGCTTCTTCATTTGGAGGGTGTACACCTTGCCGTTGAGGAAGTCGTCGGCCAGGAAGAAACTGCCCGCGACCGGCAGCAGCGACATCCCCTCGCCGTAGCCCATCTCCTTGGCGATCTGGAGGCTGTGAGAGCCCGCGGCGACGACGGCCGCGTCGGACTCGAACCAGCCCGCGTCGGTCTGGAAGATGTAGCCGTCCTCGGTGTCGTCCATCTGGGTGACCTCGGTGCCGGTGAACACGTCGACGCCGTCGATCTCCTCGGCGTCCTCGACGAACGAGTGGGAAACGTCGCCGTAGTCGACGACGTAGCCGTCCGGGGTCTGGAGCGCGAGCATCTCCTCGGTCGGGTCTCGGCCCTCGACGACCTTCGGCTCGATCTCGGCGATCTCGTCGCGGTCGATGGCGTCGAGTTTGGGGAACAGGTCGCCAAAGCCCTCCTCGTAGTAGCGGTCTTCGAGGCTCTGGACCTCCTCGTCCCCGACGGCCAGCACCATCTTCGAGCGCTTGCTGTGCATCTCGCGGTCCGGGTCGACGTTTTCGAGATAGCCCGCGAGCATCTCCGCGCCCTCCTTGACCTGCTCGGCTTTTTCGAGCGTGTAGTTGGTCTCGATGTCGCCGAAGTGCAGCGTCTGGGAGTTGTTCGTGTGATGCGAGTTGATCGCCGCGATCTCCGATTCCTTCTCGACGAGCGCGATCTTCTCGATGTCGGTGAAGTTCGCGACCGTGTAGAGAAGCGATGCGCCACTGATCCCACCGCCGACGATAACGAGGTCGTATTGCTCTGTCATGATTAGTTCCTAGCCACCGCAGTGCGAACCGCTCACACCCCGAATGTACGATCTGTGCTATTTAAGCCTCTCTACTCGCCAATCTGTGTATAAGATGACACGTTTGCGCTGTCAGTGTGTCTCGTTTAGACGGTAACACCACCGTCGCAGGTACCACATCGCTCGAAGACTCTCTCTCGTGACCGACTACGATTACGGAATCAGTTGCTCGCCGTCGTCGTCGTAGACGGCGATGGCGTCGACGGGACAGGAGCGGGCCGCGAACTTCGCGTCCAGTTCCGCCCCGTCGGGGACCTCGCGGACGAAGACGCCGTCGTCGGTCTCCTCGCTGTCGGCCAGGACGGCCTTGCCGGCGTCCTCGTCGCGTTCGAACTCGTCCCACTCGGCGACGCACTGGAACATCCCGATACAGGTGTCCCGGTCGTACTCGATTCGCATACCCGCGCTTGCGGCCTCTCGGGCAAAGTGCTGTCGCCATCGACCACGATCGCGACGCGAGGGCGACAGTTTAAACCACCGGAGGAGCCAAGCGAGGCGTAATGGACGTTGCGGACCTGCCAGGTGTTCCGTCGTGGCTGCCAGAGCACCTGCAGTCGGCGGGGATCGAGGCACTGTACCCACCGCAGGCCGAGGCCGTCGAGGCCGGCGTCACGCGGGGCGAGAACCTCGTCGCCAGCATCCCGACCGCCAGCGGCAAGACCCTGATCGCCCAGCTGGCGATGCTGTCGGCGATCACGGACGCCGCGGGAGCGAGCGAGCGGGAGCGAAGCGACCCGGAGACGCCTCCTGCAGACGGCGACGGCACCGCCCTCGGCGGCACGGCGCTGTACATCGTCCCACTGCGGGCGCTTGCCAGCGAGAAGCAGGCCGAGTTCGAGGAGTTCGAGCAGTACGGGCTCGACGTGGGCGTCTCGACGGGCAACTACGAATCCGACGGCGGGTGGCTCGCCGACAAGGACATCGTCGTCGCTACCAGCGAGAAAGTCGACTCGCTGGTGCGCAACGACGCGCCGTGGCTCGACGACCTGGCCTGTGTCGTCAGCGACGAGGTTCACCTCGTCGACGACGCCGAACGCGGGCCGACGCTGGAGGTGACCCTCGCGAAGCTGCGGCGGATCAACCCCGACATGCAGACGGTGGCGCTGTCGGCGACGATCGGCAACGCCGACGTGCTCGCCGAGTGGCTCGACGCCGAACTCGTCGACTCGGACTGGCGGCCCATCAGCCTGAAGAAGGGGGTCCACTTCGGACAGGCGCTCCACCTCGAAGACGGCAGCCAGTCGGAACTGCCGGTCCGCAACAGCGAGAAGCAGACCGCCGCCATCGTCCGGGACACCCTCGACGACGACGGCTCGACGCTGGTGTTCGTCAACTCCCGGCGCAACGCGGAGGCCGCCGCGGGACGGCTGGCCAGCGTCACACGCGAGGCCCTGACTCCGGAGGAGCGAGAGCAACTCGCGGACGTGGCCGCGGAGATCCGCGACGTGAGCGACACCGAGACGAGCGACGAGCTGGCCGACGCCGTCGCCGACGGAGCCGCCTTCCACCACGCCGGGATCGCGAGCGGGCACAGAGAACTCGTCGAGGACGCCTTCCGCGACCGCCTGCTGAAGGTCGTCAGCGCCACCCCGACGCTGGCGGCGGGAGTCAACACGCCCAGCCGCCGGGTCGTGGTCCGGGACTGGCGACGCTACGACGGCACCGCTGGCGGAATGCAGCCCCTCTCGGTGCTCGAAGTCCACCAGATGATGGGGCGGGCCGGCCGTCCGGGGCTTGACCCCTACGGCGAGGCGATCATCCCCGCCGCGAGCCACGACGAGCTCGACGAGCTGTTCGACCGGTACGTCTGGGCCGACCCGGAGCCGGTCCAGTCGAAGCTGGCCGCCGAGCCGGCGCTGCGGACTCACCTGCTGGCGACGGTCGCGAGCGGGTTCGCCCGCTCTCGGGACGGGCTACTGGAGTTCCTCGAACGCACCCTCTACGCGACACAGACCGACGAGAGCGGCCGGCTGGCACGAGTCGCCGACGAGGTGCTGGGCTACCTGCAGCGCAACGACTTTCTGGAGCGTGACGGCGAGGAGCTCTCGGCGACCGCGCTCGGACACACCGTGTCCCGGCTCTACCTCGATCCGATGAGCGCCGCCGAGATCATCGACGGCCTGCGGTCGGGCGGTGGATCTGCCGCCAGCGGCGACGACGCGGGCGAGGAGCCCGCCGAATTCACGACCGCGAGCGACCTCGCCGACGAGGCGGGCGGCGACGAAGCGAAGGACCCGACCGCGATGGGACTGTACCACCTCGTCGCGCGCACCCCGGACATGTACGAGCTGTACCTCCGTTCTGGCGACGAGGAGGAGTACAGCCAGATCGCCTTCGAGCGTGAGGCGGAGTTCCTCGGGCGCGTGCCGTCGGAGTTCGAAGACGACCGGTTCGAGGACTGGCTCGCCGCGCTCAAGACCGCAAGCTTGCTGGAAGACTGGGCCAGCGAGGTCGACGAGGACGAGATCACCGACCGCTACGGCGTCGGCCCCGGCGACATCCGCGGCAAGGTCGAGTCCGCCCAGTGGCTGCTGGGGGCCGCCGAGTCGCTGGCGAGCGAACTCGGGCTCGACGCCGCGCCGGCCATCCGGCGCGCCCGGACCCGCGTCGAGCACGGCGTCCGCGAGGAACTGGTCGACCTGGCTGGCGTCCGCGGCGTCGGGCGCAAGCGCGCACGCCGGCTGTTCGACGCCGGCATCGAGAGCCGTGCCGACCTCCGGGACGCCGAGAAGTCGGTCGTGCTGGCGGCGCTGCGAGGCAGAGCCAAGACCGCCGAGAACGTCCTGGAGAACGCCGGCCACCGCGATCCGTCGATGGACGGCGTCGAGCCCTCCGAGGAAGTGTCGTACGAGCGAAGCGACGGCGACGGTCGAGCGTCGGACGGCGAGGAGACGACGGACGACCAGACCAGCCTGGGTGATTTCTGATGCAGCTGATCGAAGGCACTGCGACCGTCGACGACGTGGACGAGTTCGTCGAACGGCTCGGATCGCTGGGCGAGGACCACGGCGTCGTCGTCCAGGCGTTCGACGCCCGCTACGTCGTCGACCGACGGCACCTCGAACGGGCGGTCGAGTTGGCCGATCGCGCGTTCGACCGCGGCGAGTCGATCGCCCGCGACCGGGCCGTCGAGATCCTGCTGTACGCCGCCGGTCGCCGCCAGATCAACCGCGCGCTGGCGATGGGCGTCGGAGACGGCAGCCAGCCCGCCGTCGTCGTGGTCCACGACCCCACGGGCGAGGGCAGCGAGGCCGCGGCCGCCGACGCCGTCAGCGCCCTGCTCGAACCGGGCGAGACGCTCGGCGACTACGACGAGGGGGTCGTGCGGGAGTTCTTCGACGTGAGTGAGGCCGAGCTGGCGGCGACCAGTGGCACGCTCTCGGATCTCGTCGCCGAGCGGGTCGCGCTGTTGACCGTCGAGCGATGACGCCGCGGTCGCCGACGGCAGCGTCCGTGTCGCGGGTGCGAGACGTGTCCGCCTCTCGTCACGTATGACGATCCCCCCAGAACGGTATTACGAAGCTATAACACCGCCTGTAGCGGGATTTCGGGTACGATGATGTCCTTCGAGGGAGCCGGACTCTTGGTCGGTGCGATCGCACTCGGGGCGATCCACGGCATCGAGCCGGGACACGGCTGGCCCGTGGCCGCCTCCTACGCCCTGGACCAGACGAACGAGTGGGCGTACGGCTTCGCCGCGAGCCTGATCCTCGGCGTCGGCCACCTCGTCAGCAGCATCGCGATGGTCGGCGCGTTCTTCTACGCCAAGGAGTATTTCAGCCTCACGCAGGTCAACGAGCCGATAACGGTGGTCGGCGGCCTCCAGATCGGTGGCCCCGTCAGTCTCGTGGCCGGCGTCCTGCTGATCGCGCTCGGGCTCCGAGAGTACCTGTCCGGCCACACACACGGCACCAGTGCCGGCCACGACCACGGCGGCGGCCACGACCACGGTCACACACACGGCACGGACGACGGCCACGGGGGGCACCACCACACGGGCACCGACGATCACGGGCACGGACGCGATATCGACGGCAGTCACGAGCACCACAGTGAAGCCGACGAGCACGCCCAGTCGCGCGAGCGAGCGGACCGGAGCCTCGTCGATCGACTGACACTACCGGCTGTAAATCTGTCACGGATTTCGCCACCCTGGGGTGGCGAATATCTGAACGAAGTTACAGCCGGCAGTATGAAGACGGTGATCCCGTTCGTCGGCAGCGGGCACGCGCACGGAGAGATGGACACCGACCGTGGTCTCCTGGGAATCGCGTGGTTCGCGTTCGTCCTGGGGTTCGCACACGAAGAGGAGTTCGAGATCATCGCGCTCTGTGCCGGTTCGGACGCGTGTCTCGAACTCATGGGTGCGTACGCGCTGACGGTCGTCGTCGGCATCGTCGGGCTGACGATGCTGTTGATCGCGGGCTACGAGCGCTGTGAGGAGCGAGTCGAGCAGTACACACCGTATCTCCCCGTGTTCTCTGCACTGGTCCTCGTCGTCATGGGGATCGGACTCGTCACCGGCATCTTCTGAGGCAGACGGTCGTCGGTCCGTGAACCGGGCTACGTCGTCGGGTTCTCCAGGACGATGGTCTGGTCGCGGCCGGGGCCGACGCCGATGGCGTACAGCGGCGTGTCCAGCTCCGACTCGACGAAGTCGAGGTAGTCGCGGGCGTTCTCCGGAAGCGCGTCGTAGCCCTCGCTGGCGACGGCGTCCCAGTCGACCTCGGGCCAGCCGTCGAACGTGCGGTAGTTCACCGAGCAGCGGCCCCACTCCTCGGTCGTCGTCGGCACGGTCGTGATCTCGGTGCCGTCGAGATCGTAGCTGACGCCGACCTGGACCTCGTCGAGGCCGGCCAGCACGTCGATGTGGCCGACGACGACGCTGGTGAACCCGCTGGCCCGCGTCGCGTGGCGAAGCACCGGGAGGTCGAGCCAGCCGACACGGCGCGGCCGGCCGGTGACGGTGCCGTACTCACCGCCCTCGTCGCGGATGTAGGTCGCGAGTTCCTCCTCGCGCTCTCCGGCATCACTCGGCGGCTGCGCCGCTTCGTGGTCCGAGGCGCGCTGCGCCTCGCTGCCCTCGTAGCCCGGCGTATCGCCCTCGACGCCGGCAAGCTCGGTCGGCAGCGGGCCGCTGCCGACGCGCGTGCTGTAGCCCTTGACGATGCCGACGATCTCGCCCTGGCCGATCTCGGTCGGGCCGAGACCGGTGCCGGTACAGGCCCCGCCAGCGGTCGGGTTCGACGAGGTGACGAAGGGGTAGTTACCGTGGTCGATGTCGATGAGCGTCCCCTGTGCGCCCTCCAGCAGCACCTCGTCGCCGTCGTCGATGCGAGACTGGAGGTAGTCGCCGCAGTTGACGGTCATCCCTTCCTCGGCGAGTCGCTCGCCGTAGCCGCTGTAGGTCTCGAAGAGCGCCGTCAGATCGAGTTCCTCGCCGGCCTGCTTGCCGAATACGTCCTCGACGACGGCACGCTTCTGGGGGACGACGTACTCCAGTCGCGTCCGCAACACCTCGTCGTCGAGCAGGTCGCCGATTCTGACGCCGCGGCGGCCGGCCTTGTCCTCGTAGGTCGGGCCGATGCCCCGGCCCGTCGTCCCGACCTCCTCGTCTTTGTCCTCCTCTTCGATCCCGTCCAGTCGCCGGTGGTACGGGAAGATGACGTGGGCGCGCTCTGCGACGCGCACGTCCGGATCGAGGCCGCGCTCGCGGAGGGCGTCGAGTTCGTCGAACAGCGTCTCGGGGTTGACGACACAGCCGTTGCCGATGACGCAGGTCTTCCCCCGAACGACGCCGGACGGAAGCAAGGAGAGTTCGTAGGTCTCGTCGCCGACGACGACGGTGTGGCCGGCGTTGTCGCCGCCCTGATAGCGAACGACGACGTCGGCACCCTCGCCGTAGAGATCGACGGTGCCGCCCTTCCCCTCGTCGCCCAGCTGCGAACCGATGATCGTGACGGTCATACCGCCCCGGTATTTTTACCCTCGCTACAAATCGGTGCCGGTTTGACCGGGCGGTCGGGGCCGACCCGTCAGTACTCCCGCTCGCCGGCTTCGATCGTGGTGTCGAGCCAGTTGGCTTCGGGTGGGAGCGGACAGGAGAACGTCTCGCTGTAGGCACAGAACGGCGAGTACGCGAGGTTGAAATCGAGCACGACCTCGTCGCCGTCGGCGAGGGTCTCGTCGGGCTCCAGTTCCATGTAGCGCCCGCCGGAGTAGGTCTGCTGGCCGGTCGTCTTGTCGCGGAAGGGGACGAAGATCGCGTCGTCGGCGTCCTGACGGTAGCCCGCGAGTTCGTACGCCGCACCGTCGATCTCGAAGTCGAACGTGACGACGCGCCGGTAGCGGACCGTCCGGCCGTCGCTGGTCTCCATCTCGACCGGCTCGGGCGCGTCGGCGACGGTGACCGTCGCGGTCACCCGGTAGGTCGGATCGGGATCGAAGTAGTCCAGCCCCTCGAAGTCGTCCCGTTCCTCGGGCGGGATCGGCGACTGACGGTGTTCGTCGAAGAAGGCGTCTTTCTCCTCGCGACTCGCTCGCAGTTCGTCGGCCCATCCGTCGGGTACGTCGCTCATGGGGCGGGGTACGCCGCGGGGATGTTTATACTGCCGGCTGTCGGACGCGAGCGAGACACGACAGGCTCGGCGACGAGAGTCACGAGAGAATGCGCCGTCCGGGAATTGAACCCGGGCTATTAGCTTGGGAAGCTAATGTCCTACCACTGGACCAACGGCGCTCGCTTCGCTCGCCCCGAGGCTCGCAGTTCCCGCAGAACTGCTCACCAACGGCGCACTCACTGCGTCCGCGCCCCGAGGCTCGCGAACTGGCTCGTTCGCTCACCAACGGCGCGCTCGTTCCAACGTAGTACGTCGGGTCCACTTGAACGTAGCGCTTCGCCGGGCGACAGCGACTTGTCGCTGCGGGCCCCAGTCACCGCCGTGACGCCACAGACAGACGCGCTACCGCCGTCGCTCTTGCTGTACTTCGACGCGAGCGTCCGCTACGGCGAGGACAACGCGACGCCGACATCCGCGGCGGTGGGGTTCGTCGTCGAAGACGGGACGGAGACGATCATAGAGGGATCGCTCCCCGTCCGGACGTTCGTCTCCAGCGCACACTTGGAGTACCGCGCGCTGTTAGAGAGCGTGCAGGCGGTCGCAGACCGGGACGGGCAGATCGCCTCGTTACACGTCCACGGCGACGCCGACGCGGTGATCGATGCGGTGGATCCGGCCACCGACGCGACACCGGGCGACCGGATCATGCGCCAGCGCGTCGCGGCCATCCGGGCGGCCGTCGAGGAGATCCCGACGGTCACCTACCGCGCCGTCGGGCGGGGGCGAAACGAGCGCGCCCACGCGCTCGCGCAGTCGGGCCACGCGACGGAGTAGGCCGCCCCGCTGGGATTACCGGCGGCGTCCCAGCAGGGCGGCGATCGCGAGTGCGAGCGCCGCAGCCAGACCGCCGAAGCCGGGACCGGAGCCCGTCGTCGTCACTGCACCGCCGCCCGAGGCGTCGGTCTCGGGCGGCTCGCCGCCGGACGCGGCGTCGGTCGTCGGCTGCCAGTCCGTCTCCGTCGGGGTCGCAGTCGGCGCGTCGACCGCGATGGTGCCCGCCGCCGTCCCCGGATCGACGCGACCGCCGTCGTCGTCGTCGACCTGGGCGGCCTCGACGGCGAGGGGCGCGGTGCCCGTTCCGTTGGCCTCGACGGTGACCGTCGCGAGGGTCACGTTCGTGGCACCAGGACCAACTGCGGACTCTAAGTCTGCGGCCTCGATCGTGATTTCCCGGCCGTCGGGACCGACGTCGGGGTCGGTCGTCGGTCGGAGCCGGTCGGGGTACTCGGCACCGCCGACGGTCGCGACGCCAGAGCGGAGCGCGAGCCGGATCTCGAATCCGGCGAGTCCGTCCGGAGCCGAGTCGAGTGCCACGCGAACCGTCGTCGAGCCGTCCGGTTCCAGCGTCGCGTCGGCGATCGTGAGCGTCGGCTCGCTCTGGACGCCCCCGGCGGGCGCGACCGCCAGACAGGCCGCCAGGACGACGACGCAAGCGAGGACGAGCGGTCGAGCGGTCATCGGTCGACGATCAGATCTCCTCGTAGAGCTCGACGACGTCGTCGAAGTCGATCTGGCCGTTGTCGTTGAAGTCGTAGGCCTCCGGATTCAGGCGGACAGCGTCGGAGTCGAGCGTCTCGAACAGCAAGACCACGTCGTCGTAGTCGACCCGGCCGTTGCCGTTGACGTCCTCGTAGCGCCCGTCGCTGTCGGGGTCTTCCGGGACAGCGCCGCCGCCGGCCGCGGGAGGTCCGGTGATGACGAGACCGCGACGAGTTTCGACGCCGATCTCGACGCCCGCCTCGTCGTCGATCGTTTCGACGGACACCGCGAGGTCCGTCGTGCCGGGAGCACTGCCGGTGACTTCGACGCCGGCCAGCGTCACGTCGAGTGAGCCGGGCTGGATCGAGCGCTCGATGTCGCCGACTCGAATCGTCGCGCTCGAACCGTCGTCGGCGACGCTGACCTTCTGCAGGCCGATCGCGTCGGGGAAGGTCACGTCGGAGATCGCCGCGACCTCGGGATCGGTGAGCGAGACGGTGAACTCCCCACCGGCGAATCCACCCGGCGCGGCGTTCATCGTGAGATCGACGGTGCCGGTCGCATCCGGAGAGACGGCGACGGCCGAAGCGTCGAGGATCACGTCGGGCTGGTAGACGTACAGCCCGTCGTTGGGGTACGAACGGGCGGGGCCGCCGAAGCCGTCCTCACAGCAGAGCACGCGCCCGTCGTCCATCACGTAGACGTTGTCTATGTTGCGCAAGTCGTCGTCGGCGTCGGCGGCCGGATCGGTGAAGTCGGGACCGACGATCACCGGCTCCAGCGTCGAGACGTTGTAGTCGCGTTCGAGCTGGCCACGGTAGACGACGCCGCCGTCGACGCGATCCATCTGAACGTCGCCCTCGTCGTCCGCGAGAGCGTCGTTGAACTCCGCGATGCCGAAGTAGACGAAGTCACCGGGGCTGACACCTTCCCGGCTACTGACGCCTTCGGCCTTGTTGAACTCGATCGAGGCCCCGATCTCCTTGGCGGCGGCGCGCGTTTCGAGGAAGGGCACCCGCCGGAGTTCTTCGTCGACGTTCTCCGGGCCGTTCTGTTCGTACTGGTCGGCCCACTCGACGATCTCGCCGTTCGTGATGTAGTTCTGGTTGCCGTCCTCGACGACGGCTTTGTCGGCCTCTTCGAGCGCAGTCGCCAGGTCGTCGGTCCAGTCGGTCTCGGCGTGGGCTTCGAGGTACTCCTCCTGGGTCACGTCGTCGTACTCGGCGATCCAGGACTCGATTTCGGCGTTGCTGGCGTGGCCGAGCTCCAGCCACTCGATCTCCAGAGAGACGGCCGCCGGAGAGTCGCGCTCGCCGCCGTCGGCGACCGATACCGCGTCGTTGGTGATCTTCGGCGCGTACAGGGTCCCCTCGACGTCCATCGGGTCCTCGTAGCTCGGGATCGGCTCGTCGGCGACGAACTTGTAGATGCCCTTGCTGTCGCCGTCCGAGCAGCCATAGACCGTCCGCTCGTCGGGTAACACGTCCGGAGCCTCCCAAGCGGTCCGTCCCATCACGTAGTACTTGATCGGCTCTGGGGTCTCCGCGGCCGGCTCGCGGAAGTCGACGTGGTAGCCGTAGCGGTAGGGGTTGGGGTACACGTCGCCGATCGGGTTCGTCGTGTTGTTCTCGTTGTCGCCGGTCTGGTCGACCTGCTCGGCCCCGAGGTAGTACGCGAGGAACTCGACGCCGTCCAGCGCCCAGTACCCCTGGACGAACCACGAGTCGTCGCCGTAGTAATCGTCGATCGCGCTCTGGATGCCCACCGGGTTCGGCCGGTTCCAGAATGCTGCGCCGCCGACGAGCCCCTTGCCGGTGCCGGCCGCCACGATGTCGCCGACCGTGCCGGTCAAGGACACTCGCGTATGGGCGTAGTTCTCCTCGGAAGAGAGCATCGTGTTCCACGGGCTGCGGTCGCCGTAGCAGTTGATCCGCGTCCCGCCGAGTTCGCGGAGCGGTTCCGTGTTCGCCAGGTTCGTGGCGTTCTCCAGGTCCGCCTCCCACTCGCCTTCCTTGGTCCGGCTGACGGGCAGGCGAGTGACGTTCCCCGGACTGTTCTCCCAGTTCGTGTAGAGATACCCCTCCGTCCCGTCGTCGTTCGTCGGGATGAACTGGTTGCAGTCGGGGTTGGTCGCGGCCGCGCCGTACTGGGTCCCCGCGAAGTTGTCCTGCGTGATCTCGGTGCCGTCGGGGGTCTGGACGACGCCGAACCGCTCGTCGCCGCCCTGAATCTCTTCCCGAGCGTGCGCGAGGAAGACGTACTCGCCCTCGGAAGAACGGATCCGTCCCTGTTCGTCGACCGTTGAGGGAACCGACAGCTCGGAGAAGTCGTCGTTGTCGCCGTCCAGTTCGAAGGTGAAGCCACTGAAGTAACCCACTCCGGCCCGGTCGAAGGGCGCTTCGTTGGCCTTCACGTCCGAGTTTTCGAAGTCGCCGCCACGGTCACCCGTCGCGGGGTGTTGGTTACTGTAGAGAAGACTGCCGTCCTGAAAGACGAACGGTCCAGTCACTTCCGCGCCGAAGGAGGTCGTCGAGAACCGTTTCAACGACCCGTTCACGCCGGGCGCACCCGGCGTGTCCGATTCACCCACTTCGTCACCACTCGCGACACCCGCGACGCTCGCACCGAGCGCCGTTGCCACCGAACTCGCCATTAGATTCCGTCGGTTGAGATCTACCATCTGCGGGTGGATCCGGGGAACCGCTGGTAAAGCTCGTTTATATGAGGGGTCCGTGCGTCGACGTACCGCTGTGACCGAAATTACTAGACAATCCTAATCAAAACTATCTCGATTGCTATTGAGAAATACGTTCACACAGCGTCGGGAGAACCCCGGACTTTCGACAGAGTCCGAGGGCGGACCGCCTCGTCGCGGCTGTGAGACGGGCGGTTCAGCTGTCGGGCCGGTTCAGAGAGTCACCGACGGTCGGCGATGCCTTCGCGGATCTCACTGGCGCGCTTGCGGACCCGCGAGACGTAGCGTTCGGCCCGTTCGGGCTTGTGGCCGTAGAAGGAAGCGACCCACTGGGCGTCGACGCCCGGCATCGTCACGAAGTACGCCGCCAGCGTGTCCCGGCCGGCCTGGACGATCTCCGGCGGGATACCCCGACCGCCGGTCCCGGCCTCCGCGAAGCCGTTGACGTCGAAGTACACGTCGGCGTACAGCAGTGCGCTCTCCTCGTCGTCGAAGCGCTTGCCGACGTGGTCGGGCGCTTCGAACAGATACCGTGGCTCGTCGCAATCCTTCGTGCGGAGTTCGACGACCGAAACGTCCAGCGGATACGAGGCACAGACTCGTTCGCTCTCCTGTCGTTCCTGTGACTGGGACATGCCCGATCGCTCGGACGGGGACCACATCAACGTGTGTAAGAGTGGTACGGAGCGGTCCCACGGCCTCCTGTGTAAACAGTTCTCACAGATATCGACGGGTCAGAGACCGGCGACAGCACCGGGTAGTGTTCAGATAAGAGATCGGTGCAGGCAGTCTGAAGCACCAAAAACCCTCGGCACGCTCCGGGGTTCTGTGGCAGATATCCTCACTCTGTTCGGATAGTGCCGCCGCAGAACCCCGGACCGCGCCTCGCCCTTTCATCCGCCAGGATTCGGCTGCCTCACAGTCTGAACCCTGGCGGATGAAAGGGCGAGTACAGTTGCGGGAACCCCGACGATGCAAGCACGCGAAGCGCGCGCAGCGAGTCGCGGGACCGCAACTGTACGAGGGCTTTCGGTGTCTCCAACTCACAAAATGCAGCGGCTTATCTGAACACGATCCAGCACCGCGGGTCAAATCCTTTGAGGGTGGCAGCCGACGTATCGAGTGATGTCCCACACGCTGGTCAACTACGAGGACGTGGAACCGCGCGCCGAGAGCATGCACTTCCTGCGGGACGCGCTGGAGACCGATCAGCTCGGTCTGACGGTGCTGGACTGCGAGCCCGGCTGGAGCGGCATGGAACACGACCACGCCGACGAGGACCACGAGGAGGTGTACTTCCTCGCTGAGGGCACGGCGACGGTCACTGTCGACGGCGAGGCCGTCGAGATGGAAGCCGGCGACGCGCTCCGAGTGTCGCCCGACGCCACACGCAGTATCGAGAACGGCGACACCGAGAGCACGTTTGTGCTCGTGGGTGCGCCGTAGCGCGGTCGCTGGCGGGTTGTAGCGAAAGAAGCGCGGTCGAACTGCGGTGCGGGCGAAAGCGGATGAAGTATGTGGAGTGAATGAGCAACGACTGCAACCGCGACCCTCGCGGGCCACCAGGTTTCCTGTTCGTTGGTCCAGAGATCACTCTTCAGTTGCTCTCCCATATCGTGGCGCACAGACTACCGTGGAGCTCCTTCCTAAGCGAAAATGGAAAATAGGTTTGGGATCTAGATAACAAAGCGAACGGCAATCCAATCATAAACTCTGAGCCTCGTCCTTGCCAACTGCAAAAATAATACACCCATAGAACTCCAAGTAATAAAATTAAATCTGCTACAAAACTATAAGCAACTAAGTGTCTATGGAAATGTAGGTTAGAATGGTTTAGTATAAATACAATAGTGGAAGTTGTCCGAATAGTATTGGAGATTATAAAATAGATCTAACAAGTAATAGCAACAAATGAAGATAAACAGAAATTGGAAGACTATCGCGATAGATCCGAGAAGATCGCTCGTCCCAGCAATCATCGTCCTCATTACCGGCGGCTTTTTATCGTTCGCCACACACACGAATACCATCTCTATTCCTAGCTCATTACGAATACTAAATATAACCTCTACTCTGGTGTGCCCGATTATCGTCGGCACTCTCTCCTACACTTATTTCCGAACCGAGGTGTCGCTGTGGGAGATCCCAGTCGTATTCTTCTGGGGTTTGATCAGTAGCATGATTATTTTGTTCGTTTTGTTCTTGGTGACACTCGATTCAACGGTGTCCTCAACTGCGTCGCCTGGCAGTGTCGGTGTCTCCCGAGGGCTTTGGTATCTCAAACGTTTCGCACTTGATTCCGCTACGTACTCGCTATTATACGGATTCGCGGCAACGCGTCATCGTATCCTCCGCATCCTACTGATTCTCTTCACACCAATTCTATACGGGACTGTATATGTCGTCCCCTTGGTTATGTAATAATCCTCTACCGGGATCGATCGTCCGACAGTACTTGCAGTAACACGCATCCCATAGCGCGGCAGGTGTCTGTGTTCTCGTCGGCGCTGTCTGCACGCTGTCGGCTGGACGGGCGTTCGAGTCGAAACGATGGGGGCAACCGCTATTCGATCGAAAACGGAGAGAAACCGCGTTTTGCGGACGATCCGGGCGTCAGAGTACGGCCCTTGGGGTGGTGTGTTGTTCTAGACCGAACTTCACATCATGCCGCCCATGCCGCCGCCCATGCCGCCCATGCCGCCGCCCATGCCGCCGGGCGCGCCGCCGGGGCCGCCGGGTGCGTCGTCCTCGTCGTCGTCGCTGCCGCCACCCTTGAGGTCGCCGGCAGCGATCACGTCGTCGATGCGCAGGATCATCACGGCCGCCTCGGTGGCGGACTCGATGGCCTGGGTCTTGACGCGGAGCGGCTCGACGACGCCGTCCTCGGTCATGTCGACGACCTCGCCCGTGTAGGCGTCGAGACCGGCGGTGTTGTCGCCGCCGTCGTGCTTGCTGCGCAGGTCGACCAGCGAGTCGATCGGGTCGAGACCCGCGTTCTCGGCGAGGGTGCGCGGGACGACATCGATGGCGTCGGCGAAGGCCTCGACGGCCAGCTGCTCGCGGCCACCGACGGAGTCGGCGTGGTCGCGCAGACCGAGTGCGAGCTGTGTCTCGGGGGCACCGCCGCCGGGCAGGACCTTGCCGTCCTCCAGCGTGGCGGCGACGACGCCGAGCGAATCCTCGATGGCGCGCTCGACCTCGTCGGCGACGTGTTCGGTGCCACCGCGAAGGATCATCGTGACGGACTTGGCCTCGTCGACGTCCTCGACGAAGATGCGCTCGTCGCCGGCAACGTCCTTCTGGGCGACCGAGCCGGCGAAGCCGAGGTCGTCCTCGGTCACGTCGGCGATGTTCGAGACGATGCGAGCGCCGGTCGAGCGCGAGAGGGCCTTGATGGTGGACTTCTTCGCACGGCGGACGGCGAGGATGCCCTCCTGTGCGAGGTAGTGCTGGGCCATGTCGTCGATGCCCTTCTGGGCCACGACGACGTCGGCACCGGCCGCTTTGAGGTCATCGACCATCTCCTTGAGCTGTTCCTCTTCCTGGTCGAGGAACTGCTGGAGCTGGTCCGGGTCAGTGACGTTGACTTCGGTGTCGAGTTCGGTCTCGGGGACCTCGATCGCGGTGTCGAGCAGCGCGATGTCGGCGTCCTCGACGGCGTAGGGCATGTTGTCGTGGACGCGCTCCTTGTCGATGATGACGCCCTCGACGAGCTCGGACTCGTCGGTGGAGCCACCGACGACGACTTCGAGCTGGATATTGTCGGTGTCGACCTCGCCGCCGTCGGCGACGGACTGTGCGGCGCGAACGACGAGATCGGCGAGGACGTCCTTGGAGGACTCCGCGCCCTTGCCGGTCATCGCCGTCGCGGCGACCTTCTCGAGCATCTCGGTGTCCTCGGGGCCGACCTCGATGGCCTGCTCTTCGAGGATCTCCTTTGCCTTCTCGGCGGCCTGGCGGTACCCCTGTGCCAGGATGGAGGCGTGGATGTCCTGGTCGATGAGGTCCTCGGCTTCCGAGAGGAGTTCGCCGGAGATGACGACCGCGGTCGTCGTGCCGTCGCCGACCTCGTCTTCCTGGGTCTGGGCGACTTCGACGATCATGTTGGCCGCGGGGTGCTCGATGTCCATCTCGTCGAGGATGGTGACACCGTCGTTGGTGACGACGACGCCGCCGGAGTCGTCGACGAGCATCTTGTCCATGCCCTTCGGGCCGAGTGTTGTCCGTACGGCCTCCGCGACGGCCTGTGCGGCTGTGATGTTCATCGACTGTGCGTCCTTTCCGGAGGTTCGCTGGGAGTCCTCTCCCAGCACGATCATGGGCTGACCCTGCATCTGGCGCTGACTCATACGTCCGATTGATTGAATGTGCTTCTATATAAAGATTGTGGACCCGGAAGCCAGACCGCCGGAGAGACAGCCCAGCCCGCATTTGACAAGAGTTGTCACAGTGGTTTTAAATACGATATCGGGAGCGGCCACGAGCGCGCCTCGTGACGGCGCTGTGGCTGGGCTCAGTCGAGACCGACGGAAGCGGCGCGGGGGTCACCCGTGGAACTGGTGGTAGTTCAGTCCCTTCTGTTTCATCTCGTTGTGCTTGCGTTCGAGGAACGAGTAGACCGAGCCGTGGGGCGCGCCGTCGAGCAGCATCTCGGCGGCCTCACGGACGGCGTCGACCTGTTCCGGGCCACCGATGATCCCCAGCGTCGAGCCGTAGATCACGACAGACGCGCCGGTGAGTTCCGCCATGAGCTCCCGGGTCCGACCGCCCTCGCCGATGAGGCGTCCCTTCTGTCGAGTGAAGTCGTTCTGGTTGCGGGAGGCGGCGTCGATGTCGACCACGTCGAACATCATCATCTCGTCGTCTAGCAACGCGAGCGCGTCCTCCGGGTTGAAGCCACGGCCGATCGCCTTCACGATGTCGGGGCCTTTCAGTCCCGTGATCGGGTCGCCGACGGACTCGACACCCACCGAGCCGGATTCGGAGTCGATATCGAGGCGAACTTCGGCTCGGTCCTCGATCTCGCGCATGGTCTCACCTCCTTCGCCGATGAGTACGCCGATGCGGTCCTGCGGAATCTTCACGTGTTGCATAATATGTTGCGAGCTACTGTATCCGGACAGTTAAGCGTTCGTCTGTGGCCGTCAGCTACCCGTCGGCCGCCTCGTCGGCCCGCGTGACCGTTGCGAGCAGGTCCTCGGCGGTCACGTCCACGCCCTGTCGTGCGAAGAAGTTCGCGACGTTCTCACAGTCCCGTTCGAGGTAGTCCCGCGCGTTGCCGTGGTGGACCGTCACCGCCTGGCCCAGGTCGATGACGACGAGCTGGCCCTCGTGGAACACGATGTTGTACTCCGAGAGATCGCCGTGGACGAGTCCCGCGTCGTAGAGGCGGCGCATGTACTCCCTGACGACCTCGAAGGCCGTCTCGGGGTTCTCGATGTGGACTTCGTTGAGCCGCTTGGCACGGCCGTCCTCGGTCGCGATGTACTCCATGACGAGGACGTTGCGCTGGACGGCGATCGGATTCGGCACGCGCACGCCCGCTTTCTGGGCCCGCTGGAGGTTGGCGAACTCCTTGCGAACCCACGCCGTCACGACTTTCTTCTTGTCCGAGCCGATTCCCTCGAACCGTGGGTCACCGTCGAGATACCCCCGCATGTCGCGGAAGTCCGAGGCGTTGATCCGGTAGACCTTGACCGCGACCTCCTCGTCCCGTGGCTCCCCGTCGCCGCCCGACTGTCCCGAGGCGCTACGGGCCTCGCTGTCGCCGGCCAGTGCGGTGTAGACGTTCGCCTCCTTGCCCGTCGAGATGGGACCGCCGAAGGCGTCGATGTGTCCGTCCTGGACCAGTTTGTACAGCGCGCCGTACGTGGCGTCGTCGAACACCGACGCCGTCACTTTGAACTGCTCGGTGTTCTTGATCCGCTTGCGAAACTCGCTGAACTCGCGGTCGCGCGTCCGCGCGATCTCGTCTGCCTCGGTGTCAGAAACGTCGATCGACTCCCACTCGTCACCGACGCCGTCGGCCTCCTCGGTGTCGACGAGCCCGAAGTCGCCGTCGTCGCTCATCGGTCGCCCCCGAACGGTGGCGGCGTCATGTGTGCGTGGCCATCGTTACTCCTGGATGTGGCCCTCTTCTTTGAGCTGGTCGGCCTCCTGCTTGTCGTAGCGCCAGGTGATGTCGGCCTTCTCGTCTTGCCAGTCCCACGGTTCGACGAGGACAACGTCGTCTTCGCGGATCCAGATGCGCTTTTGCATCTTCCCGGGGATGCGAGCGGTGCGTTCGACGCCGTCCATACAGCGTACTTTCACGCGGTTGGCTCCGAGCATGTTCGTGACGATGGCGAACACCTCGTCGTCTTCGGGCATCCGGAGGTTCTTGCGGCCTTCGTTGTCGCTCATACGCCACCTTTTGATGGCGAACGGTTTAAGGCTTGTACGGTTTTGACCGAATCGACTCGTCCAGCGAGTGGCAACGCCCAAGTTCCCCTTGGGCCTACGACCGGGCGATGAGTACGACGCTGCCCGAGGAAGCCGACGAGTGGGTCGCCGAGTGGCACGGTGCGCTGGCCGACCGGCCGGCCTTCGCCGAGGCGGCCGCCGACTTCGCCGCGACCTTCCGCTTCGAGATCACGCCGGACGACGCGTACGACGGCGATCCGATCGTCGTCCGACTGGTCGTCGACGACGGGGCGTGTCCCGTCGCCGAACTCGCGACGGAGTTCGACTACGACTTCGCGCTCCGTGGTCCCTACGAGGCCTGGAAGGCGATGTTGCGGGGCGAACTCGACGCGGCCGAGGCCGTCGTGGACGGCCCCTTCACCGTCGAGGGGAACACGATCGAGTTGCTCCAGCATCAAGAGGCCGTCGCGGAGCTCGTGCGGGCCGCTCGTGACGTGGACACGACGTTCGCGCACTGAGAGTCGTCGTTCCGCTCGCTCGATCGGCTATGTTCAAATAAGTGGCCACAGGACAGGCGTACAGGCAGGGGAACACTCGCTTTGCTCATCTCTCGACACTGCTTCGCCGACCGCGATAGCTTGTTGGACTACCACAACGACGACGACAGCACTACGAACACATCCTGGCTGTTATCACAGATACTGATATATCCCCCAGAATAATAGAGCGACTCCCACGAAAAAGAACGCTGCCGTTGGAATGTCGTACGTGATTATATCTAGCAACCGCAAAACACCGTACGCGAGTAAGAGTACACCAGAAACAAAGACAGAGATCGTCACCAGGCTAGTCTTTTTATCGGAATTTTGAGTCATTAATTAGTGTTTTTCAGCAGATCTACATAAAGGTCCCGCTTTATTCTCCATCCCGTGCACGGAAAGCCCAATTCTATTCGAAGGTGGATGCTGTAAGTTGGGCAGCGATACCCTCTGTAGCGTTGCTGGAACAGTTCGGAATGAAACAGTCCGTCTGTCGACTTCACGAACGACAGGGTGAATACGACCCACTCTCTGCGCCTTCGCGTGTAAAGGTTACTCTGACTGTGAGTGGACCGTCGGCGTTGCTGTAATAGGTGCAGCAATGACAGCAGGGGTGATCCGCGACTTCACAACGACTCCGCAACCGTTATTCTGCAAATTAATAGTTCCAATATATATTGCAACTATCCCGCCAAGAGCGACGGTAAGCGGGTTGGACATCGAGCCAATCACACCTGCACTTTTCAGGGTTGCAGCAACGACTGCTGCCGAACCACTCCCGATCGACCCGAGAGCATTGAGATCGTCGATAGTGGAATCACTCATATACAGTTCGACATCCTTTCGAATTCCGCCCCACTTCGTGTCGACGTTCGAGTCGTCTTTGTTACATCCCAGAGCTGTGATCTCCGATTTCTCACCCAGATCTGCCGACTCAAGAGAGGATGTAGAGGGGCTCTCGACGGAGTCTACCGCTTTAGCTATTTCCGACGGCTCAGAATGGACCTCAAAATCACCTCCTTGATCTGCCGAGTCGGCTGTGAGAGTTTCCTGTTCGCTTGTCGTGAAGGTTATGTGTCCTGCTTCGATCGCCAAATTAAAGCTCTTGACAACCTGTGTGAACTGTTCGTGTAGCTCACGCCCGATATCTTCGGGCTCGGCGTCGAGTACAACTTTCCCATCTTCGATCACGATCCAGTCGATTGCGGGATCTTCTGTGGTAGTCGATGTGGACTCTGCTCCCCCAAGACCGCTGCTAACTATTCCGCCAAGCGTTGAACCGGTGAGAGCCATCATAGCCCGCCGATTGAGATATCTTTTTGACATCACTTCAGTTTAAAATCAATAGATTAAAATAGTTTTTGGTTTTTACTTTTTGAGATATGATTACAGAACAGATATAGGAGTGAAGTAGCCTCTCATACGGTTTATTGTAGTTGCTTACCGGTGATCGTCTACTCCGTGGCGACGATCACCGGTAAATCGCTACAATAATCCGTATCAGTGGTCCGCCAGTATCCCGCTCTGGTCAGTTGCAGACACAGAAAGAAACCGGACACTCCTCTCCGAAAACGGGTTCGAGTCAGATCGAAGAGACGCAGCTGTCGCCGCGGACCACAGCCCTTTACCCCCCGCCGGCGGACCACACGGAGTATGTTCGACAAACTCGGGATCGCCGGTCTCCTCGGCGTGGTCGTCATGCTCGGTGGCATCGCGCTGGTCGCGTGGCAAGCACCCATCGTCGCCGCGGGCATCGCCTTCGTCGTCGCCGGTCTCGGACTGATCGTCTACGGGATGGTCACGAACCTGCTGAGCGCCTTCGGTCTCGGCGGCGGGATGGGCGGGATGCCCTAGCTCTCCGGTCGGTCCGCGCGGTGCTCGCTGATGATCTGGTCGACCATCTCCGCGTTTTGCTCCCGTTTCCGCTCCTCGGCGCGCTCCTCCCAGTCCTCGATCGCGGCCTCGACCTCGTGGTCGCGCGCCACCGCGAGTTCGTCGACCTCCTGGACGGTCACCATCTCCGCGGGCGCGACGGGAATCCCGTGGTCGAAGAGGATCTCGTCGGCCACGTCTGAAAGGCCGCCGTTTCGCAGGACGAGCCGCGGGTTCACGTCCGCGAGGCGCTGGGCGGTCGAGCGGCCCGCGCCCGAGGCGTCCCGCAGCAGGAGCACGTCGTCCTCGACGAGGCCGACCGCCTCGTCGGCGCTCTCGATGGCACCGGATGTGAACTGTTCGATCACTTTCACCGACACCAGCCCTTCCTGTTTCTCCGACACGTCCGCGAAGTTCGAGTGATCGAGCTTCCACAGCCCCTTGAGCCGTTCGAGCTTCGATTCGAGGGCCGCGCGGTCCTCGCGTTCGGTTTCGAGCTCGCGTTCGAGGCGCTCGTTTTCCCGCTGGAGGCGCGTGACCTCGCGGTCCTTGCGCACCTCGCGGCGTTCCTCGCTGCGGGCCTGTGAGAGTTCCCGCTCTTTCTCCGCGAGCCGGTCGTCTTTCTGCTGGATCGTCGCCTCCAGATCGTCGACGTGGCCCTCCAGGCGCTCGACGCGGGCCCGCAGCCGTTTGATCTCTTTCTCCTCCTCGGTGAGTTCGCGGGGCGTGTGTTCGGTCTGTTCGTCGCCGTCGTCACCGTCGTCGGCCAGCTCGTCGAGGACGCTCTCGACGGACTCCTCGCCAGCGACGACACGGGCGGTCACCTCGCCCACGTCCTCGCGGGGCGGGACCTTCTCGGCGATGCGCTCGAACTGGTCGGCGTGGTCGTCGTAGGCCCCCAGCGCCGCCGCCATCGCGTCGCGCTCGTGGTCGTTGTCGTACCCCTCCTCGCGAGTGCGGTGTTGTTTCACGTCGATCGCGAGGTCGCTGTCGGGTGTCCACCCCGCGGCGCTGAACGAGCGGCGCAGCTTCTCGACGGTCTCCGGCATCGGCGTCACGTCGGCCGCGACGACGATGGGCCGGCCCCGCTCGACGATCCACTCGGTGACGCCCGCGGCGTCGACGGTCCGCGAGGAGTACACGTCAAGCACCTCGCCGTCGAGCCCCACGACCGCGACGGCCGTCGTCGTCCCGGGATCGACGCCGACGACGACGTGGTCTCGCCGCTTGGCCAGCGGCCGGAACTCGATCCCGTCGCGGCGCTCGCGCTCGATCTCGACGCGCACGTCGCCCGAGCGCATCCGCGAGACGGGGATGTCCTGGGGCCGGGTAGAGACCGTAAAGAGCGCCTGCGAGAAGCCGCCGTACTTCTCGGTGACCTCGCGCTCGTAGTCGAGGCCGGCGTCGTCCAGCTCCGACTCGACCGCGCGAGCGCGCTGCTTGACCGAGCCGTGGATCCGGCGGGTGTAGCGGTCCTCGGACCAGCCGCCACCGCCGCCCGTCGAGCGACCGCGGGCGACCTTCACCTCGGTCGTGTCGGTGAAGGCCGACACCTCCTGCCCGACGTTGGCCGCGGCGAGCCGTGCGGCCGCTTCCGCCTCTTTCATCGGCTCCTTGCCGTAGGGGACTCCGTGACGAGAGGCCACCCGAGAGAGGGGTTCGGGCTGCTCGGCACCGGTCACCTGGACGAGCTTGGTCTCGTCGGGGAGGCTGCCGAGGAAGTGGACGAGTGCGTCCTTGTCCGCCGCGAGTTCGTACATGTTGTCCGTCGCGACGATCGACGGCTCCACGTCGTCGATCAGCCGCCGGAGCTTGCGCAGGCTCACCACGTCGCGCTCGATCTCTTCGCCGTCGAACACGACCAGCGCGTAGGAGGGTGCGTCCCCGCGCACGTCGCCGCTCTGGACGTCGACACCGAAGACAACCGCGTCGAGCGCCCCGGTACGCGTGTTCACGGGCGTGCGTTAGTGACCTGTGACTATAATCCCCACGCCGGCCGGGAGCATCATGGACCGCCGCCCGCACGATCACGGAACGGGGCCAGTGGCCGTCAGTCGTCGGCGACGGCGGCGGTGGGCTCGTCGGTGAGGTCGGCCTCGCGCCAGGTGCCCCGCGAGAACCACGCCCACGCGAGGACGGCGGCCAGCACGTTCGAGACGGCGAAGCCGAGCCAGATCCCGCGAGAGCCGAGCGAGTACGCGAAGGCGTCGGCCACCGGCGTCCCCGCGAGGATGTCGGTCGCGAGCGTGCCGACTCCGGGCACCGAAAGCGAAACGGTCGAAACGTCGACGACGCGGGACGCGACCCACGACACCGGCAGGCGGATGAACCCGAGCATCAGGATCGCCAGCGCGGCGGCGGTGAGCGTCTTGCCCGAGCCACGGAAGCCGCCGGAGTAGGCCCGAACGACGCCGATGAATCCGAAGGTCGGGGCGACCCAGCGGAGGAACTCCGCCCCGATGCGGACGACCTCCTGGTCGGGGCTGAACACGTTGACGATCGTCGGCGCGGTGAAGAAGACGACGACGCCGACCGCGGCGAGGATGAGGAAGGAGGCCTTCGCTGCGAAGTGGTTGGCGGTGTTGGCCCGGTCGGGCTTGTCCGCGCCGATGTTCTGGCCGGTCATCGTCTCGACGCCGCGGTCGACGGCGATGGCGGGCATGAAGATCAGCGAGAAGATCCGGGTGCCGACGCCGAAGGCGGCGACGACCGGCGTCGAGAACGTCCCGACGACGATCAGCATGAGGTTGACCGAGATCGATCGGCCGGTCCCCTCGATGGAGGCGGGGACGCCGATGCGCAACAGCTTGCGGACGTAGGCGGGGTCGGGGACCATCTCGCTGGGGGAGATCTTGACGCCGCGGGCCCCCGAGAGCATGATGGCGAGGCCGACGGCCATCGCGACCCCACGCGAGAAGATCGTCGCGATCGCCGCGCCCTGCACGCCCAGTTCCGGGAAGGCGATCGTCCCGACCACCGGTGCCGACTCGACCAGCGTCCACCCGAAGATGAGGAAGGGGTCGAGGACGACGTTCAGGACGACCGTCCCGAACATCACGAGCATCGGCGTCACGGTGTCGCCAGCGCCCCGCATCAGCGAGATGAACACGAGGAAGCCAAAGAGGAAAGCCAGTCCCAGCGCCATCACCTGCAGGTACGCCGTCGCGCCGGGCAGCACCGACTCCGAGGCCCCGACGAACCGCAGGAAGTCCTCGACGAAGAAGTAGCCGGTGACGCCGAAGAAGACCGACGCCAGCACGGCGAAGGTCACGGTCTGGGAAGCGGCGTACTGGGCCTTCTCGGGTTCGCCCGCGCCGGTGTACTGGGCCACGAGGACGCTGCCGGCCACGGAGATCCCCATGGCCAGCGAGATGAGGAAAAAGACCATCGGGAAGGCGAAGGAGATCGCCGCCAGCGCCTCGGTGCTGTACTGGCCGAGCCAGAAGGTATCGGCGAGGTTGTACGCGACCTGCAGGAGGTTCGTGATGATGATCGGCAGGGAGAGGAAAAAGAGCGGCGTCCCGATCGAGCCGCTGGTCAGCTCCAGCTCTTCCGGGCCCCGAAAGACCACGGAGAAGGCGCGTCGCAGTTCGTCGAGTAGCGTCACTCCCCGATCACCTCTCGTCTGGGTCGCGTCGCGGACCGCGATGGAGGGGCCGGCGGCTGGGCGGAAACGCTCATTACCAGTGTTAACTGACTATTCAGTCAAGAAGGTTTGGATATCGATTTCCCGGGAGGCCACGAGGGCGACGGTCGATTACTCTTCGAGTTCGAGGTCGAACTGCTCGTGTTCGCTGGCGGCGTTGAGCACGACGCTGGTGTTGGACTCCTTGATCTCGGGGTCGGTCAGCAGCTCCTTGATCTGGGCGTTCATGCCGTCGGTGTCGGAGAACTTCCCGACCGCGATGATGTCGTAGTCGCCGGTGACCTCGTAGACCGAGATCATCTGTTTGTGCTCGCGCAGCGACTCCGTGACCTCCGGCAGCGAGGAGCCCTCGACCTTGAGCTGGACGATGGCGGTCACGTCGTAGCCCAGTTCGTCGTAGTCGACTTTCGGCGTGTACCCCTGAATGATCCCCTGTTCTTCAAGATCGGAGAGGTGGTTGGAGACGGTGGTGACCGAGACGTCGAGGTCCTCGGCGAGGCTCCGCAGGCTGGCTCGTCCGTCGCCCAGAAGTTCATTCACTAGCTTCCGGTCCAAATTTTCGTACGTCATTACATCGTGGAACGATCCCCAGGGATTAGAATTTTACGAATATACAATTCCACTCCGTAGGCCCGGAAGCTTTGCGCAAAGCAGCAGGATTTTAGTGATAGCAGTGTTCCTCTCGGGTGTCCAAAAATGACAAGCGAACTCTCGGCAGACACACAAGACGTACTGGAAGAGATCGAAGAGAAGAACGTCGACTTCCTTCGCCTGCAGTTTACAGACATTCTGGGGACGATCAAGAACGTCTCCGTGCCGGCCGACCAGGCAGAGAAGGCCTTCACCGAGGGGATCTACTTCGACGGTTCCTCGATCAACGGCTTCGTCCGCATCCAGGAGTCGGACATGCGCCTGGACCCGGACCCGGAGACGTTCTCCGTGCTCCCGTGGCGCAACGACGGCGAGAGCGCCGCCGCGCGCCTCATCTGTGACGTCATCGACACCTCGACGGGCGAGCCCTTCGCCGGCGACCCGCGTGGCGTCCTCAAGCGCGCCATCCAGCGCGCCGAGGAGATGGGCTACACCGTCAACGCCGCCCCCGAACCGGAGTTCTTCCTGTTCGAGGAAGACGAGGACGGTCGCGCCACGACCGACACCAACGACGCCGGTGGCTACTTCGACCTCGCGCCGAAGGACCTCGCACAGGACGTGCGCCGTGACATCATCTTCGGCCTCGAAGAGATGGGCTTCGACATCGAGGCGTCCCACCACGAGGTCGCCCAGGGCCAGCACGAGATCAACTTCACCTACGACGATGCCCTGTCGACGGCCGACAACGTCGCGACGTTCCGCGCGGTCGTCCGCGCTATCGCCGCCGAGCACGACCTGCACGCGACCTTCATGCCCAAGCCGATCCCGAAGATCAACGGCTCGGGCATGCACACGCACATGTCGCTGTTCACCGAGGACGGCGAGAACGCGTTCCACGACGAGGACGACGAGTTCGACCTCTCCGACACGGCAAAGAGCTACCTCGCGGGCATCCTCGAACACGCCCCCGCCATCGCGGCGGTCTCGAACCCGACCGTGAACTCCTACAAGCGCCTGGTCCCGGGCTACGAGGCCCCCGTCTACGTCGCCTGGTCGGACCGCAACCGCTCGGCGCTGATCCGCAAGCCTGCGGCCCGCGTCCCGGCCGCGAGCCGTATCGAGGCTCGCTTCCCCGACCCGTCGTGTAACCCGTACCTCGCCTTCGCGGCGCTCATCCACGCCGGCCTGGACGGCATCGAGAACGATCTCGACTGCGACGACCCCGTCCGCGAGAACATCTACGAGTTCGACGAGGCAAAGCGCGAGGAGTACGGCATCACCACGCTGCCGTCGAACCTCGGCGAGGCCATCGACGCCCTCGAAGCCGACGAGGTCATCCAGGACGCCCTGGGCGAGCACGTCTACGAGAACTTCGTCGAGGCCAAGACTCAGGAGTACGACGAGTTCCGCGTCGACGTCTCCGACTGGGAGCTCGACCGCTACCTCGAGAAGTTCTGAGGCCACGGAACCCAGTCGTCTCGCCGTCAGGGACGGGACAGCGACGACCGCCGACTACGCGCTCTTTTTTGTGAGGCCGTGACCCGCAAGCGGTGCCGCCACGGTGACGACGCCGCCGACCAGTCCGCCCGCCAGCGCGAGCGGGACCGACGGGGCCAGCAGGCCGATCGCCGCGAGCGCCGGCCCCGCGACCGCGAATCCGAGGAGCGTGGCGAGGACACCGCCGCGGCGGGTGTCCGAAAGCGCCAGGAGGCGATCGCCAGTGACCAGCCACGCCGCCGTCCCGCCGACACACAGTCCGACGGTGGCGACCAGTTCCGGGTGGGGACCCACGACCGGGAGACCGACCACCGCCACTGCCGTCGCGAGGCCGAAGGCCCGCCGTGGCGTCCCCAGGATGCCCACCGCGACGACGAGATACGCGAGGCCCAGCCCCGCCCCGGCGAGCACGTCGACGAGGTAGTGGACCCCGAGCGCGAGCCGAGAGAGAGAGACGAGCGCGACGAGACCGGCGGCGAGCGCGACGCGTCGCCGGAGGGGACCGGCGCGGACGGCCCACGCGAGCCCGCCGAAGACGACTGTCGTCCCCAGCGCGTGGCCGCTGGGGAAGCCGAAGCCGTCGCCGGTCGCGAGCCACGCGTACACCCCCTCCAGAGCCGCCGGAACGAGAGCGGCCTGCGGGGCCACGCCCGCGTCCGGCGGCCGGGCCAGGCCGAACAGCGGCTTGAGCGTCGTGAGCAACGCGACGGTCCCGAGCAGGAGCGCCACGACCGTCGCCGCCCGCTCGCGGTCGACGCCCGCGCCGATCCGGGGCGTGGACCGACCGAGCCAGTAGAGCAGCCCCACGACGACTGTGAGAAACCAGAGGTCGCCGAGCTGCGTGATCAGGGCGAAGGGAACGACCACGGGACCGAGGGCCTCGCCGAGCCACTCGGTGACGCCGATCGCGCGCACGGTCAGCCCCGCAGTCGGTCGAGCAGGCGTCGCGGGATGCCCGCAGCACCGATGCCCAGCCCGGCGACGATCATCGCGACGTAGAGCCCGAGCGTCGAGAGCCAGATGACGACCATCGCCAGCACGGCCCACAGCCCCTGGTCCTGGAGGTAGTAGAACGCGCCGAGCGTCATGGCGGTGCCGTACAGCAAGACGAGGTACGGCCCCCAGCCGCGGGCGTGGCCCCGCCGGAGTTCGCGGCGAACGTACCGGCGGAGGTCGTCTTTGATCTCGTCGCGATGGAGCGTCCGGTCCTCGACATCTTCGCGGAACGACTCCAGTTCGGCGCGCAGTTCGTCGAGTTCTTCCTGTGTCGGATTGTCCCGCCGCGCGGGCTCGTCGGGCGGGGGCGTCTCGCCGCCGCTGCCAGCCGCCTGGCGCTCGCTCGACGGCGTGCTGTCGGCGTCGTCCCCGTCACCCGCGTCCGGTGGGGGCGTCTCCCCGTCCTCGGCTGTCATCGTTGGACCGATGTGGGCGGCGGCCTGTTGTAGCTGCCGGTCCAGATCCTCGCAGCCGCCGGCCCGGGAGGCGGAACCCATATTGTGGGGGCCCTCCTTCGGCCGGACATGCAACGCGTGTTCGACGAGCGAGCGATGGAGGCGACCGCGCTCTTGCTCGTCGCCAGCGTGCTCCTGATCGGAGCCAGCCTCGCCGGAATCGGCGGTGGCGTCCCGCTCGTGGCGGTGCTGGCGCTGATCGCCGTCACGCTCGCCGCGGGCAGAGAGCGCCTCCCCCGTCCCGGTCGGCGACTCGGGCAGGACCTCGACCGCTACGTTCGGAACCTCTGGGTCGCGCCGGCACTGGCAGCGGCCGCGAGCGCGTTCGTCTTCGGGGCGACGCCCGCGGAGATCCAGACGGTCGGCGGCCTGCTCGGGTTCGTCGGCATGGTCAACTACTTCCTCCGGCCGGTGTACCACGCCGGCTACTCCCTCGCCGGGCGGCTCGTCGAGACGCTCGCCTAGGACGAGTCGACCGTCGCGTCCCTGATCTCGGTCACGTCGGCGGCGGTCTTGAACGTCGTGCCGCCGTAGTGAGTACGCGAGGCCTCGTGTCCGGCCGCCCGCAACGCGTCGAGAAAGTCGTCCATCGCGGGCGCGCCGACGCCCCAGCGCTTGCACAGGCGGTGCTGGTCGTAGTGGGTCGGAGTCGGGAGTTCCGCGCCCAGCGTCGCCAGCAGCTCGGCCGCCCGGTCGGCCGTCCCCATGTCCTCGGTGAGGTGCTTCGTCACGGCCGCGGCGAAGTCGGGCTCGCAGGTCCCGCCCAGCCAGAGCGGGCCGGCAGTCTGGAGGTGCTGGCCGCAGTTCGGACAGGCGTCGGGCGCGTCGGCGTGGAGCCCCGCCTCGTGGCTCCGGTAGAGACACTGTTGGCAGTGATAGACGTGGCCGAGTTCGTCGACGGCGGCGTTGGCCACGGTCGCGCCGTGGTCCAGTTCGAGGTACGTCCGGGCGTAGTGCTTGGTCGCGTGGCTGAGGATCGGACGAGCGGCCACGTCGTAGCGGGCGGCGGTCCGGACCATCGCACCGAGCAGGATCCGCATCCCCATCTCGGCGTGGTACTCGGTGTTGCGCGGGATCGCGCTGTAGCTGCGGACGCCGCTCTCGAAGTGTGCGCCACATAGCGGCGCGGTGTCGGTCGCGGTCACGCAGACGAGGTCGCGGGTCCCCTGAAAGGCCGCGTCGGCGAAGGGGATCGGCGTCCCGAAGGGGTCGATGTCGACCACGTCCCAGGGGTCGCTGTGCATCGCCACGTTGGCGTCCTCGTGGCGGACGGTACCCGAGAGATCGTTGCGTTCGAGGTTCCGTTCACAGAGGGCGACCGCGTCGGGATCGACATCGCACAGCGTCGCCTCCCAGCCGTCGGCGGCGGCCCGGACGCCGCGGACGCCACTGGCCGCCGTCGCGTCGAGGTAGCGCTCGGCGCGGGGCTCTCGCTCGCGGACGGCCCGCAGCGTGGCGATCGTCAGGTCGCGGTTCAGCTCCTGAACGGGGTTGAAAAAGACGTTCTCGCCCTTGCCGGCGTCGGCCTGCTCCGGTACCTCGACGGTGACCTGCCCCTCTGTGACGCGCATACCGCTACTGGAGGGCGGGGAGCGAAAAGCGCCACGCATCGCGCGCTCACCGACGGTGTTTTCACCCGTCTCACGCAAGTGGGGCCAATGAGCGCGGTCGAGGAGTGGGTGTCGATGCTCGAAGCCGCGGGAGCGTTGACCCCCGACGCCGTCGACCGCATCGTCTCGGTCCACGGCGACCGCGGCCAGCAGGCCATCGAAGCCGTCGGCGAGCGGCGCGTCAAGGAGTACCGAGACTTCACGGTCGTGGTGGGCCACGACGACGAGTACGTCGTCGAAGACGGCGGCTGTACCTGCGCCGACAGCGAGTACAACCTCGACGCCACGGATCCCGACGAACTGTGCTGGCACGCCATCGCGGTCCGGATCGCCCGGGCCATCGACGCCACCGACGACCACGACATGTGGTACTCCGACGTGCGCGATTTCCTCTGATACGGACGGCCGTCGGACGACCAGCACCGGTAAGTGGCTCGCTACCCACCGGTCAGTAGATGATCGCCGGCAGCTGGATCGTCGTCGCGTCGCTGGCCTCGGGTGCCGGAACGCTGTTGCTGATCGGGCTGCTCTGGCGCTACCGCGAGAAGCCGGGCGCGACGTGGTTCCTGCTGTCACTGGCCTGTCAGGCGCTGTGGAGCGTGAGCTACGCCGTCTCGCTGCTGGTGTTCGACGAGACGATCCGGCTGGCCCTGGAGGTGCTCGGCTGGGCGCTGCTGGCCGGAATCGCGGTGTACTTTCTCGCGTTCGCGCTGGCCTACACCGGGCGCGACCACGTCGTCGAGACGCCGTGGTATCGGGCGCTGCTGACGCTGCCGGCCGTCGCCGTCGTCCTGCTTGGCACGAACCCGTGGCACGGGCTCGTCTGGGACGACTTCTCCGTCGTGGCGGTGGCGGGACTGGCGGGAACGGCCTACGAGCTGGAGCTGTGGGCAGTGGCGGTGGCCACCGGCGGCGTCCTGATCGCGCTGCTAGGCAGTCTGGTGCTGTTCGACACCGTCGTCAGCTACGGGCGACTGTACCGCCGAGAGGCGATCGCCGTCGGCGTGAGCACGGTCCCGCCGCTGTCGGCGGTCGTCCTCTGGCTCTACGGCGTCGGCCCGGTCCCCGAGCTGAACTTCGCGACGGTGCTTTTCCTGCCCCACATCGCGCTCGACGCCTACGCGTTCGTCCGCAGCGACATGTTCGAGTTCCACCCGGCGACCCGACGGGAGGGCGAGCGTGCCGCCATCGAGGACCTCGGAAACCCCGTCGTCGTCGTCGACGAGCGCGACCGGATCGTGACGCTCAACGCCGCTGCCGAGGCGGTCCTGAGCGTCGACAAGGCGCGGGCACTGACCGAGCCACTGGCCGCGTTCCTGACCGACGAGACGTTTGCGGGCCCCGACACGACCGATCGCGTGACGATCGAAACGGGGAGCCGCCGACGGACCTACAGCCTCGCGACGACCCCGCTGACCGGCAGCGGTGATCGGCTCGGCTCGACGATCGTCCTGCAGGACATCACCGAGGAGATCGAGCGCGAGCAGCGCCTGCAGGTGCTCAACCGCGTCGTCCGGCACAACCTCCGCAACGACATGACGGTCGTGCGCGGGTTCGCCGAGGCCGCGAACGAGGCGACCGACGACGCGGAGGTCTCGGAGCTGCTCGACACCGTCGAGGGGAAGGCCGACGACCTCGTCGATCTTGGCGAGAAAGCGCGCGCCATCGAAGGCATTCTCGGCGCGGATCGACGGGCGACCACCGTCGAGCTATCGTCGCTGCTGGCCGACGCCGTCGACGAGGTGGACGCGGACGTGCCGATCGCCGTCGACGCCCCCGACACGGCCGTAACGATCGACGCCGACACGCTCCGGGTGCTGTGTGTCGCACTCGTGGAGAATGCCGTGGAGCACGGCTCCACGAGCCCCGAGTCCGAAACTCCTCGGGACGCCGTGGAACACGGTCCCACGAGCCCTGATTCGCCTACTCGTCAGGACGCCGTGGAGCACGGCTCCACGAACCAAGACGGTCGGTACCCCGTTGGGACCGACGAGAGAGCGCCCGTCCGAGTGACCGCGACGGCCCGCGACGGCGGCATCGAGATCGCCGTCGCCGACGACGGGCCGGGAATCCCCGACCACGAACTCGACGTGCTGGCAGCCGGCGAGGAGACCGATCTCGAACACGCAACCGGACTGGGGCTGTGGCTCACCTCGTGGGCGACCCGGCGGCTGGGTGGGGATCTCGACTTCGCGGTCGACGACGGCACGACCGCGCGGCTGTGGCTCCCGGTCGAGCCAGAGCGGTAGTACACAGCCCGAAGCACGGATCGTCGATGAGTATCTGGCGGGTATCTCAGTACCAGCCATGGTTGACCAGGGAGTGTACAAAACTGTGTGCCAAATAGAGGAGAGGTATGAACGACGGGGCATATCGAGCACTCGCAGATGATCACCGGCGCAGAGTGTTGACCGCGCTGCTAAACGAGGCGTCGACAGTCGTCTCGGCACACCTCTCGGCCACGGACGAAAGAGAGCACGACGCCCGCATCAAGCTGTACCACCACCATCTCCCGATGCTGGCAGATGGCAGCTACGTCGAGTGGGACCCCGCGAGCGGCACGATCGAGCGCGGTCCGGCGTTCGATCAGATACGACCGCTCGTCGAGTTCCACGAGAGCGTAACCGCCGATAGAGTCAAAAGCAGTCAGGCCGAGAGCCAGGCGAACACGGACTAGTCCTCGATATCCTGGATCAGCAGCGTGTGCTCGGTGAGCGTGATGATCGCCCGCCGGAGACGTTCAGTCGTCGCCTGATCGGAGATGTCTAGTTTTCCGGCCAGTTCTTTCGTCGAGATCCGACGCGGGATAGAGTAGTAGCCCTCATCGACCGCAGTCGACAGCGCCTCTCGCTGTGGATACGAGAGTCCGAAGTACGGCCCACCCTCGGGTTTGGTGGGATTGTAGATCCGCTCGACGATGATCCCGATGTCGGCCTGCTCACAGGCCTCGTTGAACGCCGAGAGCTCGTCGTGAGACGAGAACCGGAGTTCGAACTGCCAGCGATCCGGATGCCCGGTCGCTTCGAGGAGTTGAGCCCTCGTCTCCGCAATGATCGAGAGGAACGCGTCCGCTTCGGTCACCCAGCGAAACGCGTACAGCACGCGGTTCTCGTGGGTCTCGACCTGTCGGAGGTTCTCGACGGTCGGGTGATCTCGCACCGCTTCCTCGAAGGAGTCGTGTTCGTGATCGTGGACCAAAAAAACGGGACCGTCCGCTCGCCCATGGGTACCATCGTTTCGAGTACCACTGACACTGGCTCCTCCATCGTGAGAATCCGCCCCAACTCGAAATCCACCGCCGGAAGGGAGAGGTCGACGATAACACTCATTACTGAGACGACGCGCGGCCCACCCAATAATTGTAGGCCAGATTGAATGTCATGTCGGAATCGAGTACATGACACACCATGCTTCCCTCGGGGATATATATACCGTGGTCGTCTGAGAAGAGTACGGACAACGATGTCCAGACCCCGAACCTGATTCAGCCGTGCCGGGTCAGTCGTTTCTTGCGTCTGTCGACGGACAGTCCGCTCACTATGACAGGTCCTTCCGACGGCAGAATCACGACGGAGGCGGAGTTCAAAGCAGCGCTGACGACCGTACTGCAGACAGCCCACGAGAACGGCATACGCATCGAGAAACCCTGGCTCTGCCAGACCGACGACGGTTTCCCCGACTGGGAAGCCGCTGTCGTCCGGCTCGATGGCTCTGCCACGGACGAAGACTGAGACGATCAAGATCCAGATTCACCATGCCACTCACAGACGGCCCAGACCTCACGACAAATATCCTCACAGCGATCGCTAGCTACCGCGGTGTCGACGTTTCTGACCTCGATTTTGTCCTCCACGACAGCATCGATACGGCCGCGCTGAACGCACTCTCCCGACACGATGGGGGCGAGTGGACACTCACCGTGGCGATCGACGGCCACAGCGTCACCGTCAACAGTATCGGCCAGATCCTCGTCGACGGCAAACGAACGTAGCGTGCCGAGAGGGACCGCCGGCCACCATGTGGCCATACTGCCGGTCGTACGTCTGTAACCGATTTCTCACCGCGAGGTAGCGAAATGCTTCACGACGTGGCAGACGGCAGTATCAGTTCGTCCGACAGATATCGACGAAGTTCCGCAGAATCCGGAGGCCCGTCTCCCCCGACTTTTCGGGATGGAACTGGGTGCCAAAGACGTTGCCGGCCTCGTTGGCGACGATGCTGGCGAAGTCGGTGCCGTAGTCGGTCGTCGCGACGACGGCGGCATCGTCGTCCGGCGCGGCGTAATACGAGTGCACGAAGTAGGCGTACTCGCCGTCGACGGACCCGCCCTTCCCGGGTCCGTCTGTTCGTGGCAGCTCCGATCCCACACTGTCGACGCCCTCGACGATCGGGTGGTCGCGCTGGACGTCCAGCTCGTTCCAGCCCATGTGCGGGACGGTCTGGTCGGTCCGAAAGCGGACGTTCTTGCCGGGTATCAGGTCGAGCCCCTCGGCGTCGCCCTGGCCCTCGTGGTCCGCCTCTTCGCTCGTCGTCAGGAGCATCTGCATCCCGAGACAGATGCCAAAGAGCGGCGTCCCGGCCGCGGCTTCCTCGACCAGTGCCTCGCGGAACGGACCGGCGTTGTCCATCCCTTCGCTGAACGCGCCGACGCCCGGCAGAACGATGCCGTCGGCCGCGGCGAACTCGGCGAGGTCCTCCGAGAGGAGCACGTCCGCACCGGCCCGTTCGAGCCCGCGGGTGACACTCCGGAGGTTCCCCAGCCCGTAGTCGACGACGACCACCTCGGCGGCGGTCTGTTTCGTGGCCATACGTCGCCTTCGCGAGACGCTCCTAAGTCGCTTCCTGTTCCGTCGAACCTTGCGGCTCCGCCGCTCGCGGTTCCGTCCCTCACCGCTCGCGTTTCGAGGGCCACCCCTCACTTCGTTCTCCGCCGCCGCTCGCGGTTCCGTCCCTCACCGCTCGCGTTTCGAGGGCCACCCCTCACTTCGTTCGGGCTGCCCCTCGCTAGAAATCACCGAGCCGCCGTTGTCCACTGTCCTCGTCCGTGTAGTCGGCGGCCGTCGCGATGGCGTCGTCGAAGGTGTCTGCCTGACTCCGGTCGTACAGCGTCGCCGCCGGGTGGACCGAGATCAGCAGTTCGCGGCGCTGGCCGCCGATCTCGGGGTCGAACACGTCGCCGGCCTCGCTCGTGACTGCCACGTCCCGTTCCAGCAGATGCTCGGCCGGCACCTTCCCCAGGGTCACGATCAGCTCCGGGTCGACCAGTTCGATCTCGCGTTCGAGATAAGGGCGGCAGTTGGCCAGCTCCGCCTGCCGTGGGTCGCGGTTGTCGGGCGGGCGACAGCGCACGCAGTTGGTGATGCGTACGTCGCCCCGGTCGAGTCCCGCCTCGCGCAGGGCGTCGTCCAGTACGTCGCCGCTGCGACCGACGAACGGCTCGCCGTCGGCGTCTTCCTGCGCGCCGGGGGCCTCGCCGACGAACAGGAGGTCGGCCTCCGGCGGTCCGGTGCCGTCGACGATCCGAGACCGAGAGTCGACGAGGTCGCCACAGCGCTCACAGTCGGTCACGTCAAGCCCGTCCATCTGCTCCATACTCGACTCTGTGGCGGGACGGACAAAAGCGCTCGTCGTTCAGACGCCCGCCACACCGAGAGCGGCGGCGACGATGGCCACGAGAGCGCCAACCACGACCAGCACGAGCCAGGATCCGCCGCCCTCGGGCGGGACGAGGACCGCCCGCTCGGGGTCGTCGGCGTCGTAGTGGACGGTAACCTCGGCGTCCTCGTGGAACTCGCCGAGCAACACGGTGCCGCCGCGGCGCGAGAGCGGATCGGTGTTGGCTCGCACGCGGTCGTTCCGGTAGGTCACCCCGTCGACCACGTACTCGTAGCTGACCGCGGGCGTGTAATCCCCGCGCCGGGCACTCGTCTCGGCGTCGAGGTCCGACTCGACGACCGTGCCGGTCGTCGTCGCGTCGTAGGGGTCGCGTAACGCACGTCGAGAGTACCTGACCAGTCCGTACCCGGCGACGGCGACTCCCGCGGTAAAGAGTAGCAACAGCGGAACCGGTGTCATACGAGACTGTCGGTCGGGACGGCAGTATGACTACCGATCAGCAAAAACGGAGAGAAGACCCGATCAGGCCGAACGGGGTTCGCTGGCCTTCGGACGGAGATTCTTGTAGCCACACTTGCGGCACTTTTCCGTTCGGGCCGGGTTGCGAGCGTTACACCGCATGCAGATCTGCTTGTTGAGGAGTCGCTCGGACGCTTCTTCGAACTTAGCCATACGCGTTCATTCCCGTCGGCGCGGTTAAGCGTTTCCGAATCGGCTCGCGTGCGGTCCCGACGACAGCCGGTCGTGTCAGATCAGCCCAAAGATGTTGTTGAACGCGAACCCGAGCACTCCAGCGAAGGCAAAGTGGAGGGCAACGAGGGGCATCGCGGAGCGCCACTTGAGCCGGTAGACGTAGCTGATCGAGAACAGATCGGTCGCGAGCGTGGCGGCGATAGTCACCAGGACGAGCAGGCCAGTGCCGGTGTACTGCTGGAGGAGCAGGGAGACGACCGCCGGTGCGATCGCCGCGTAGGCGGCCCGCTGGCTCGGGACCTCGCCGATGAAGAACACGGCCGCCAGGTGGAGGGTCACGCCGTAGAACAGCCAGGTCACGAGCAGCGTCACGGCGATCGCTACCAGCCCGCCGCCAGCGATACCCGTCTGCAGGAGGCCGAACATAGCAGACGGTACGGCTGGCCCGCTAAAGGATGCATCGAAGGCGCGCCGGCCAGAGAGAAGACGAGAGGCGTCGTCGCGCTATTCCAGCAGGCCGAGGTCTTCGAGTCGGGAGACGATCTTGTCGACGGCCTCCTTGGCGTCGTCGGGCTCTTTCCCGCCCGTGATGACGAGTTTCCCCGAACCGAACAGCAGGGCGACCACGTCGGGGTCGTCGAGGCGGTAGACCAGCCCCGGGAACTGCTCGGGCTCGTACTCGATGTTCTCCAGCCCCAGCCCGATCGCGATCGCGTTGAGGTTCAGCGTCCGACCGAGGTCGGCCGACGTGACGATGTTCTGGACGACGATCTCCGGGTCGTCGTCGACCTGAATGTTCAGATCGCGGAGCTTGTCGAAGACGATGCGCAGACTCTGGTGGACGTCGTCGGTGCTTTTCGCACCGGTACAGACGATCTTCCCCGATCGGAAGATCAGCGCTGCCGACTTGGGGTCCTGCGTCCGATAGACCAGCCCCGGGAACTGCTCGGGATCGTAGTCCGCCCCTTCCAGGTCCATCGCCACGCTCTGGAGGTCGAGTTCTTGCCCAATGCCAGTCGAGGCGACGACGTTTTCGATATTGATGGTTTCCTTGGGGTCAACCATGTCTCGACTTAAAACACGTATTTAACACTTATAAAGGTTGATGGCATGGACTGACAGATCCCACACTGATACGGAACGTTGTCGTTGCGTACCGGTGAGCGTCTACCCGTCCTAACGCTCGCCGGTACATCGATACAACCGCCCGTGTAAAGCGGTCACACGGCCGTCTCGTCGTCGCTTCGAAGGCGAACGGATCGGCACCCTGAAACCCCACTGGCCCCCACCCTCGGGCGTGTACGTCCTCGAACTCGCCGGCCAGGACGATCGCTTCGCAGCCAGGGAAGCGGCCAGCGCGGCGACCGACGTGAGCCTGCTCGCGCCCGGACTGGCGACCGCGCGCGGGATCACCGACCGCGTGTGCACTCTCGCGTTCACCCGGCGGGCCAGCGAACTGCTCGCCACCTGCGAGCCGACCGTCGACAGCGCCAGCGCGACCCTCGACGCCGCGAACGTCGACCGCGCCGGCAGCGTCGCCGTCCGCGCGGTCGACGTGCGGTCGACGACCGGGATCGACACCGAGCGCGCCGAGCGCGAACTCGGACAGCGACTGGTCGATCGGGGCTTCACGGTCGATCTCGAAACTCCCGATCACGAACTGCGAGCACTCTTTTCCGCGGGCCACCAGCAGGCCACCGACGCCAGCGAAGTCGCCGACGACGCCGACGGCGTCTGTGCGCTTGGCTGGCTGGCGGCCACCTCCCGCCGGGACTACGGCGAGCGCGCGCCGATGGATCGCCCCTTCACCCAGCCCGGCAGCATGGACCCGATGGAGGCCCGCGCGATCGTCAACATCGCCGGTGCGCGGGCGGGCCGGCGCGTCGTCGACCCGATGTGTGGCACCGGCGGCGTCCTCATCGAGGCCGGCCTGTCGGGGGCCGACGTGGTCGGGACCGACGCACAGGAAAAGATGGTCCGGGGTGCGCGCGAGAACCTCGGCGCGTTCCTCGACGACTTCGCCGTCGCTCGTGCCGACGCCACCGCCCTCCCGCTCCGGGACGACGCCGCCGACGCCGTCGTCTTCGACGCCCCCTACGGCCGCCAGTCGAAGATCGAAGGCGAACTCGACGCCGTCGTTTCGGGTGCGCTGGCGGAGGCCCGCCGGATCGCTCCGCGGGCTGTCGTGGTCGCGGATCGGTCGTGGGAGACGCCCGCCCAAGACGCCGGCTGGACCGTCGAATCCCGGTTCGAACGGCGAGTGCACCGCTCGCTCGTGCGCCACGTCCACGTGCTGGCGTGACTACACGGCGTCACAGGTCGGTTTCGCCATCGGTTGGCGACGGTGACAGAGTGTCGGTGAACGTCACCACTTCCCCTTGCTCGGTAATTCGAATCATATCGACAAGCGCTTCCTCTGCGTGGAACAGTTTGACTTCACGCAGAATCTGCCCCACGCTGATTCGTGCGGTGTAATCGAAATACCGCTGGCACTGCTCACAGTCCTGCTGGTCGGTCCGATCGGGCCACACTTCGATGTACAGTCTCGCACACTCCTCACCGAAGCACCACGCGTAATCGAGGGAAAGTGGGCCACAGACAGCAGCCATCTGTAGAACACCGTCCACGACAACAGCCTCGGCGTCCGGGTCCCAGGAGAGTGTCCCCCGGTTTTCCCGTTCGTGACAACCGGTTTCGTGGGCCGTTATTGACTCGCTCTGGATGATCGATTGTCGAGTCCCGAGACAACCGCCGAGGCTAGCAGCTGAGAGCCCAATACCACGTAAGACCGTCCTGCGATGTACAGTCATTAGAATATGTAGAGAGGATTGTTGTTCGCGGCTGGATTTCGGGTCACATGCGGACAGACTATCTGAATTCCGTGGGAGGTTCGAGAGCGTAAGTATCGACCGGGAGATTCGTTGCCGTGTGAGTTACTTCTTTCTCTACCCCTGCAACTTCTAAAGATTGTTGCTCTTGGACTTCCTGGATGCCGTAAGTGCTCTTTTTTTGCTGGGACATTTCGTCTATGGGTGGGACGCCGACGTTGCTCTTTTTAACGCGATAGTGAATCTGATTAGTTTCTTTTCTACTCAGCTTTGAACGTTAGCGTCGGCTGTTGAGTGAACGAAGAGGTGATCGATCTCCTCCATGAGGTCATCGACGCCACGATCATTGTTGTCTCGAACCCACGAGAGGAGGTTGTAAACGGCTTCTTTCAGGGAGTGCTCAAGGTTCGCTCGAAGCGATGACGCTTTCGAGCGAACCGTCCCCAAGGCGCTCGATTCGGGATCAAGACGAACGAGACTGTAGGCAGCCATCAGAAGGTGCCAGTGCCGACTGGCACCTTCGTCGGTCTGCATCTCGCAGTCTCCCAAGCCGAGATCCTGCTTCGAGTCCTC
>NZ_KB905378.1:853863-1274440 GCF_000379085.1 Halomicrobium katesii DSM 19301
AGCGTGGATTTGGACGTTTCGGACAGGCAAGCACACGTTGTACGCGGTTAGACAGAGTCGTGAGAGTGATGTTCCCGCAGAAGTCCTCGGCGAGGACTTCGCGGGAACGGTCATCTGTGACGGATGGACGGCGTATCCAGCCTTCAGCAGTAATCTTCAGCGGTGCTGGGCACATCTTTTCCGGGAAGCCGAAGACGCTGCGAGTGACCACGAGGAGGCAGAACCGGTGTACCGATATCTCAAGCAGATGTTCGTCGGTCTCCAGTCGTGGCTGGAGACCGACCCGAGTCCTCGTGAACGAGCGCAGATGCATCGCTCATGCCAGAACGGACTCAGATCGCTCGTTGAGCGGTCAGTGACCACCGAATCAGTGGTAACACTGCTCGGGAAAATCGAAGGTGGGATCGACCACTGGCTCACCTTTGTGGGTGAGCCAGCGGTCTCCCCGACGAATAATACGGCTGAGAACGCACTTCGTGAACCTGTTGTTCTCCGGAAAATCATCGGCACGCTTCGGAATGACCGAGGAATGTTCGTTCACGAGACGGTCTTGTCCCTGCTGGCGACGTGGCGCCAGCAGGGACGCAATCCCTACCAAGAGCTTCGTCGAGTCGTCAGCAGCAATGAGATGATCTCACGCGCTCACGCTGTGCCGGCTGTTGAGACCTCCGGGTAAACACATACTATTGTTTATTTGTCCCTGGCTGTTGGGAGAGATGCCCGCCTGTATCTGACCGCAATCGTCCTGTCGTTGGTCGCCGTCGCACTGAGCTACGAGTATGTCATTGACGGCCACCAGACGACAGCATTCTTCGCGATCATCGGTGTCGGGGCGTTGCTCGCAGCGGTCGTCATCGCAGCCGTTTTTGTGGGAAATCGGTGATCGGACGGTACGGTGCGACATCTTGTCCCCGTCTGCGCATGGCTCGACGAGCAGACAGTCGGAGAGTGAAGTTTGTTTCACCGCCGTTGTCGCCGTCCACGAGGCCGGCAAATACGGCCACGTATCTGTACGCTTTTGTGGCTCGACCCGCTGAATAGGAGTGATGAGCCTCAGGATCGCCTTGCTGAACGCGGCCCACGACGGGGCGCTCAACCGCCGGAACTTCCGGCGGGAGCTAGACGCCGACCTCGTCGAGTACGACGTGACCGAACGCGAACTGCCAGACACCTTCGCGTTCGACGGCTGTATCCTCACCGGGTCCCGCGCCTCCGTCTACTGGGAGGAGCCCTGGATCGCGGACCTGACCTCGTGGGTCCGCGACGCGGTCGAGCGCGACGTGGCGTTCCTGGGCGTCTGTTTCGGCCACCAGCTGCTCGCACACGCCCTGGGCGGCGAGGTCGAGCCGATGGACGAGTACGAGATCGGCTATCGGACGGTCGAGCACGACAGTACCAGCGAACTGCTCGACGGCGTCGACGAGCGGTTCACCGTCTTTACGACCCACTCCGACCGCGTCGTCGAGCTGCCACCGGGAGCCGAGCAGTTCGCCGCCAACGACTACGGCATCCACGGGTTCCAGACCGAGGACGTGTTCTCGGTGCAGTTCCACCCCGAGTACGACACCGAGACGGCCCGCGAGGTCACCCGAGGCAAGGACGACCAGCTCTCCGAAGAACGGATACAGCAGGTCCTCGGCGGGATCACGCCCGAGAACTACGACGCCGCCTGCGAGGCAAAACGCCTCTTCGACAACTTCACGGAGTACCTCCGAGGGCGAGCCGCGACGGGGGAGTCCGGCGGCGTCGCGGCTGCAGACGACTGACGGCAGCAACACACTGGCAACGTGGACGAGCGCGATCGGCCCCATCGGCTCCGATCGCTACGGCTCTCCTCACCCCGGACCACACTTTTGCCCGCGCCACGCGTAGCCGTCGTATGCTCGACTATCTGGACCTGGAGAGCGACCTCGACGGCGAGGAGCGCCTGATCCGCGACACCGCCCGCGAGTTCGTCGACGAGCACGTTCGCCCCGAGATCGGCGAGTGGTTCGAGTCCGGGACCTCGCCCGACCACCTGTTCGAAGCGATGGGCGAACTGGACTTCTTCGCGCCGACGCTGTCGTGGGGAACGCTCCCGGGTGTGAGTCCCCGCTCGTACGGCCTGCTCATGCAGGAACTGGAGGCCGGCGACTCCGGCGTGCGCTCGATGGCCAGCGTCCAGGGCGCGCTCGTGATGTCTCCGATCCACGAGTTCGGCAGCGAGGCCCAGCGCGAGCGGTGGCTGCCCGACCTCGCCGCGGGCGACGCCGTCGGCTGTTTCGGCCTGACAGAGCCAGAGCACGGCTCTGACCCGGCGAGCATGGAGACGACTGCGATGCCCGACGGAGACGGCTATCGGCTCTCGGGAACGAAGACGTGGATCACGAACGCGCCGATCGCCGACGTGGCCGTGATCTGGTGCAAGATCGACGACGGGGACGCCGGGACCGACGACCCCGTTCGGGGCGTTCTCGTCGATCTGGACGGCGACGGCGTCTCGGAGGAGCAAGGCGAGTCCGAGCCGCGTCAGACCGACCGGTCTGGCGGCGTCGAGACCAGCGAGATCGACGGGAAGCTCTCGATGCGGGCCTCTTCGACCGGCGAGATCCACCTCCGGGACGCGTGGGTGCCAGAGGACGCCCTCCTGCCCGGCGTCGAGGGGATGAAAGGGCCGCTGTCATGTCTCACCGAAGCCCGCTACGGCATCGCGTGGGGCGCGGTCGGGGCCGCCCGAGACTGCTTCGAGGCGGCCCGCGAGTACGCCACCGATCGCGAGCAGTTCGGCGGTCCGATCGCCCGCTTCCAGCTCCAACAGGAGAAGCTCGCCGAGATGGCGACCCGCATTACGACCGCACAGCTGCTCGCCGACAGGCTGGCGACGCTGAAAGCGCGCGGCGATCTGCGCCCCCAGCAGGTGTCGATGGCGAAGCGAAACAACGTCCGGATGGCCCGCGAAGTCGCACAGACCGCCCGCGAGATACTGGGGGGCAACGGGATCACGACCGACTACCCGCCGATGCGCCACGCCGCAAACATGGAGACAGTCTACACCTACGAGGGGACTCACGACATCCACACGCTGATCCTCGGGGCCGACCTGACCGGCATCGACGCCTTCGAGTAGCTATAGTAACAATTGAAACGATTTACACACCGATCGCACTGCTGTCGTTCGATCGGGTGTGCATTGATTTTCAATGGCTACTATATTCGAATCGCCCGGTTCTGGCACCGCAGTCGACACACAGCGTCACGAGAGCGTCGTCGGCCCAGTCGACGGTCTGTTCGGTTCGCTCCCCGCAGTCGGGACACGCACGCACCATCTCCGTGTCGCCGCTGGCTTCGGGAGCACCGACGGCCAGTGCGACGACTCGCTCGTCGCCCGCGTTGCGCCCGAGCTGCCACTCGCCCGGTGCGAACCGGATCACCTCGTCGGGGCCGACCGCCACCGGCCCGTCCTCGGTCTCGAAGGTGGCGGTCCCCTGGAAGACGTAGAAGACCTCTTCCTGATCGCTGTGGCGGTGATAGCCGAAGCCGAAGCTGTCGCCGGGCGCGAGTTCGTAGTAGTTGAGAGCGACCTCGGCCGTCTCCAGCGCCGGGCCGAGCGCTCGCTTGACGGCCGCGGGACCGATCCGTGCCTCCACGTCGTCGATGCTGATCCGTTCCATACACGGGCTGGGACTGCCAGCCGAAAAAGTCCTCATACGGGCAGTCGTCGGAATGTAGCGGTGAACGTCTCCCCCGTGGCGACGGTCACCGGTAGGCGACGACGACGTTCCGCATCACTCCGTTCGGTCGATGTCGAGCTCCTCGTCGAGATCGCCGAGCCACTCGGTCTCTTCGAGTTCTTCGAGTTGCTCGCGGAAGTGAGTCTTGCAGACCCCCACAGAGATACCGTCTTTCTCGACTGCGATGTCCGCCTCACTCTCGCAGTAGTGACATTGCATACGACGTGGTTGGGTCCCTGTGACATTGAATGCTCCGTTCGCCGGTCACTCCGGCGACACGTCCAGGGCGTCCCGAACGCGCTCCCACTGGGCGCTGTCCAGACCGGCCAGGCCCAGCCGGTCGTCGTGCGCGTCGCTCCCGCCGGTCACCAGCAGGTCGTGGCGCTCGATGGCTCGGTCGACGGCAGACAGGTCGGGGTCGTCGGCGTAGGGGTAGGGACGTTCGACGGCGTCGAGCGTGTCACAGAGCGCGAGCGCGCTCTCGGGGTCGTCGTAGCGCAGCGGATGGGCCAGTCCCACGAGTCCGCACGCGTCGGCCAGTAACTCTCGGCCCCGCTCGAAAGAGGGGACTTCGCGGGAGACGTAACACGGACAGTCGTCGCCGATGAGGTGGGCGAACGCGCCGTCGACGTCGTAGTCGCTGACCTCCGCGATCGCGCGTGCGATGTGTGGCCGACCCAGTCCGGGCCGCGGTTCGATCGGCAGCGAAACGGACAGTCGCTCCTCGACGCAGTCGACGATAGCCGCCCCGCGCTCGGCCCGGTTTCGCTGGATGCGCTCGCACTCGGCGACCAGCGCGTCCGTCGGCGAGACGCCGTAGCCGAGCAGGTCGAGACGCTGCTGGCCGGCCTCGACCCGGAGTTCGATCCCGTGGACGACCGTGACCCCCTCGCGTGTCGTCACGGGGGCGTCGAGGTCGGGCGAGAGCCGGTCGTGATCTGTCACCGCGACGGCGTCGAGGCCGCCGCGCCGTGCGGCCGCCGGCACCTCGTCGAGGGACAGCGTCCCGTCGGAACGCTGCGTGTGGACGTGGAGGTCCGCGACAGTCATACCGGGGCGTGGTTCCCCGAACGCAAGCCGCTTCGGGTCGTGGCCCTTATACACATTAAGGAGTGTATTAATTATTAATAATGAAGGTTTATTATCGTTCATTAACTTTTCAGAGCCATGCGACTGTTCGACAGCGCAGACGAGATGTTCACGGCACAGAGCTACCCCGCGACGACGACCGATCTGATCGAATCACACGGTCACCTCACCCTGGAGTTGCCCAACGGCTCGGAGACGATCGCCGACGTGCTGGGCCGCCTGACCGAGGAGACCTACGACACCGAGAACGAGGCCAGACTGGCGGCCTACAGCGCCGTCAGCCAGAAGGGCATCGGTCGAAAGGGCTACTCCGACCGCGATCCGATCGCGATGGGCGAGGACGGCCCGGACCAGGTCTCCTTCTAGACCACCTTTTTTCGCTTCGGGTTTCCTCGTTCGCTTTGCTCACGGGTCGTCCCTCCCCGTTCGCCTCGAGGCCCGCCTTCGGTGCGCCTCGCACCGCTCGCTGTGGGACCCCTCGCGCAAAAACGTCCTCAGAGATCGAAGATCTCTGATGGGCTCACAAGAGCAAGCTCTTGGGAACGTGGGCGAAAAAGGCCGATAGCTCGGTCACGACTGGGACTGGACAACTCTCCAGTCTGGCAACGAAGCCACGGCCTCGCTCAGACGGACTCGATCTCGTCGTCGAACCGTTTGGTGTAGCGCATGACGACGTAGAAGATCCCGGACAGCGCGAGTACCGCACCGCCGCCGTAGCTGGCCATGTTGAGTGGCGTAGGGCGAAACTGGACGCCGAAGAGACCGACCGGGACGGCGGCGTCGTTGCTGATCACGAGACCGACGAAGGCACCGAAGCCGATCCCGAGTGCGAGAGCGCCGACGAACACCCAGGCGACGACGCGGCGGCCGGAGGTGGTCGATTCTGGTTCGCTCATGGTGGTGGCCGCCGAGGGTCCGACGGCGTTGTCGGTCGTTACGACTCGACGGACAAGTGGCTACCGGGAACGAGCGAGGACAACGCCGGTCCCGTTGCCTCCCGTTCCAGAATTGTGACGGATGCCACATTCGTTATCCTTTTCCCGCGATAGTGCCAACTCGTGCGTATGGCAGAGACAACGCGGGCCGTCGGCCACGACGAGCTGGCGACGCTGAAGTTGCTGGCCCTCGACGGCGCGATCGAAGGCGAGCGAAAGGAGTCCTGTTCGGCGCTCGCCGACCGGCTGGACGCCTCCAACCAGACCGCCTCGCGGCGGCTCCAGCGGCTGGAGGAAGCGGAGATGATCGATCGAGACATCGTGGGCGACGGACAGCTCATCCGGATCAGCGAGGTCGGCGAGCGGGCTCTCCAGCGAGAGTACGCCGACTACCGACGGATCTTCGAGGGAGCCGTCGGCGTCGATCTGGGCGGGATCGTCACCTCCGGCATGGGCGAGGGGCGACACTACATCACGCTGCCGGGATACATGGAGCAGTTCATCGACAAGCTCGGCTACGAGCCCTTCGCCGGGACGCTCAACGTCGACCTCGTCGAGGAGAGCGTCCGCAAGCGCGCGCGGCTGAGCGCCTTCGAGCCCGTCACGATCGAGGGCTGGGAGGACGAGGAGCGAACGTACGGCCCGGCGTACTGCTATCCGGCCTCCGTCGTCGCTGGGGACAGCGAGTACGAGCCCGCCCACGTCATCGCCCCCGAGCGAACCCACCACGGAGAGAGCCAACTGGAAGTGATCGCCCCGGAAAAACTCCGCGACGTGGTCGGCCTGGCCGACGGTGACGAGGTGACTGTCCATGTCTCGGAGCAGTGAGCAGGCAGCGACGGGTGCCGACGACGCCATCGCGGCCTTTGGCCGCGGCCAGCCGATACTGATCCACGACGCGGCCGACCGCGAGGGCGAGGTCGATCTGGTGTATCCGGCCGGCGCAGTGACGCCAGACGCCGTCGCCCGGCTGCGCAACGACGCCGGCGGACTGGTCTGTGTCGCGCTCTCCGATGGCGTCGCCGAGTCGTTCGGTCTCCCCTTCATGCAGGAGTCGCTCGACCACCCCAGTGCCGCCGATCACGAACTGGGGTACGACGAACGCTCGTCGTTCTCGCTGACGGTCAACCACCGCGACACCCACACCGGCATCACCGACGAGGACCGGTCGCTGACGATCACCGAACTCGCGGGGGCCGCGAGCGAGCCCGACGGAACGACCTTCTCCGAACAGTTCCGGTCGCCGGGCCACGTGACGCTGCTGCGCGGTGCGCCCGGACTGCTCTCGGACCGGCTGGGACACACCGAACTCGGGCTGGCCGTCGCCGCGGCGGCCGACCAGCCGCCGGCCGTCGTGGTCTGTGAGATGCTCGACGACGAGACCGGCGGCGCGCTCTCGCCCGCGGCGGCCCGGGCCTACGCCGAGCGCGAAGGGCTGGCCTACGTCGAGGGCAGCGCGCTCGTCGAGCGACTGGGATGAGAGAAGCGATACATTTGAGCCACCAGGCCGACTGGCTGGAACCGTGTCCGGAACACGACTCGCCGGAGTCGGCCCGAACAGTCGACGACTGCTGGTGATCGCCGGGTTCTGTCTCGGCATGGGCCTGGGTCCCTTCGTACTCACCGTCCTGACGACACCGGTCGGCTTCTTCCTGGGCGAAACCGTCGCATCGCTGTTCTGGCCGACGGTGCAGTTCCTCGGTGTCGTCTTCGCCGCGATCGCCCTCTCGACGATCGATCTCGATGCGACCAGTGAGACGCACTGACCGCGTCGTCGCCCACCCCGAACGAGGTTCCAACAACCGTCCGTATGAGTGGTAGTGTTCAGATAAGCAACTGCGTCAGTAGACTTGTAGACACCGAAAGCCCTCGGCCCGCTCGGCGGTTCTGTGGCGGATATCCTCACTACGCTCGGATAGTGCCGCCGCAGAACCGTCGACCGCGCCTCACCCTTTCATCCGCCAGGTATCGGCTATTTGATCGTCTGAGCCCTGGCAGATGAAAGGGCGAGTGCTGCGTAACGGCGGAGCCGTCACGTTATAGCCGGCCGGTGGAACCGGCCGGCCCTTGCGAGAACCCGGACCCCGCAAGCACCTACCGGAGCGCAGCGTGGGTCCTGGGACCGCAACTGTACGAGGGCTTTCGATACTTCACTTCCGCCACTCTCGATCTCTTATTTGAACACCGTCGGCTCCACGGCGCGGAGCCGTCGCTCACCGACGAGAAAAAACGGAGAAGCTTGGAGCTTAGAACGGCGCTTCGGGGCCTTCGTCGTCGCCGCCGATCTCGCCGCCCCGCGAGTCGCCGGGCATCGACGGGCTGGCACCGCCGGCCATGCCCTCACTGTCGTCCATGCCCGTGTTGGCGTGGACCGTGTCGATCTCGGGGATCTCCTTGGTCATGCGGGTCTTGATCGCCTGGATCGTCATCGGCGAGATCCCACAGCCAGAACAGGCACCGCCGAGCTGGATCGTGACAGTGCCTTCCTCGCGGTCGATGTTCTGGATCGCTGCCGAGCCGCCGTGCATCTGGATCTGCGGGAAGTTCCGGCGCAGGAAGTTCGTGATGCGCTCCTCGAGGTCGTCGCCGCTTTCGGTCTCCGTGCTCATAGTGTCTACACGTGGGTGCCCCGTCCGCTTAGACCTTTGGACTGACCCGTTCGGATTCGGGCCGAGAGCCGTAAAAAGCGGACTGGAGCGCCCTAGCCGTTGTAGATCGCGGTCTCGACGCCGCCATCAACGGTGACGCCGGCCGCACAGACGGCGTGTTCGAACTCGTGGCCGTAGACCTCGCGGGCGATCTCCTCGGCGCCGGTCGCTCCCAGGTCGAACGCCTCCGGGCTGTCCGTCTCGTAGGTCGCGACCAGCGTCGGCTCGGTGACCTCTTCGACCACCAGCGCGTCCCGGCGGACCGTCCCGATGACGCCGCCGTGGCCCTCGGCCCGCGTCGTGGGATCGTCGGGATCGACGCCGACGATCCCGGCGATGCGCGGGGTGTCGTAGTCGTCCTTCTCGAAGTCAAGCGCCAGCAGCGACTCGGCGAGGGCGTCCCGCGCGGGGTAGCCAAGCGAGAGCTTCTCTGCGATCGGGTCGACGTGAGAGCCGTTACCGACGACGACGCCCCGATCGGTCTCCCGCACGGCGTTGTACGAGATGTAGGGGTTGTCGGTCTCGGGAGCGTCTTCGGTCGGTCCGACCGTGATCGTGCCGTCACGGTCGAGGGCTTGCCTGTTCGGGAACGATCGCGACGAGACGCGGTACGCGCCGACCTGCGGGCCGACGACGACGAACCGTCCAACGTACATACCCGTTCGTTCGGCGGTCGAAGTAAGGAGGTGTCGATTTTGCCCGTCACCGACCGAACAGCCAGTGTCCGATCCCGAGGACGATACCGTAGAGGGCCAGTCCGGCCAGCAGCGTCGGATCGAACCACGGGAACGGCGGGGCGGTGGCTCCGACCACCCCGAGCCAGGCCGGGAGCGCGACCGCGGCGACGAGCCACAGCGCGACGCTGTATCCGATCCCGAGGACGACCGTCGTTGAGAGCGCCTGTCGCCCGACCGTCGTGCTAAAGAGGATGCCGGCCGCGGCGCTGGCAGCCACGAACACGAGCCAGCCCGCGGCCGCCCCGCTTGCCCAGAGCAGCGCCGAGAACGTCTCGGAGAGCACGGTCGGCGCGGTGAGTGTCAGAAACACGCCAGCACCCAGACCGCCGATCAGCCCGGCCGCCAGGCCGCGCACCCACGGCGAGGAGACGGTCGGCGTCCGGGTGCGGGCGGCGCTCGGGTTGGGTCTTTCCGATGCCATGGCCGTCACCAGACCGTGGCCGCCCCTATACGGCTCGATCGTTCACGCGATAACTCTGGCGTATCCGCTCTGCTACGACGGTACGCTCGCCTTTCGCTCCCGTCGGAAGTCACCGCCGTTATGTCGTTCGAACCCCTCGCTGTGGACGATGATCGAGGGGCTGGACGCCGACGTGGTCGGGACCGACGCGGCCGCCGCGCGCCGGGACGAGATCGTCACCGCGGTCACAGACCACGCGAGTGAGATCGCCCGCGAACTCGCCCGCCTCCAGGGCGGCGACTACGGACAGGCGACCTTCGAGACCGACGCCGCCTCCTGGACGCTGAAATACGAGGCCGGCGACGTGCAGTACCTCCGCTACGAACGGGGCGGTCGCGAGATCTACGTCGTCTCGACCCAGCAACCGCCCGAACCGTCCGCTCTGGCGACGGCGATGAGCGACTACGCCGCGTTCGTCGCCGCGTTCAACGACCACGTTCGCTCGCTCGACGGCGTCCTCGACGACGTTTCGACCGAGTTCCCCGAGATCGCCACCGTCGACGACGTGGTCGCTACCCGCCAGGCGATCCTCTCGGAGCTCCGGGAGGCCGCCGACGCCATGGCCCAGCAGCTCTACCGCTACAGCGGCGACAGCTACGGCACCTTCACGACCCGGATCGACGGCTCGCGCTGGGAACTCAACTGGGAGGAAGGGCGGGCGGACTATCTCCGGGTCGGCGGCGAGGGCGGCGTCTACCTCCTCTCGCAGTACCAGCCCCCGGACGCCCACGACCTGCGAGCCCACGCCGACGACGTGAGCGCGTTCGTCGCCGCCTACAACGACCACGTCCGGGATATCTCCGAGTCCCTGGAGACGGTGTCGCTGTAGCCCCCGGCAACCGGATGGCAGACGGTCACACGGAACCGTCTCGTCCGTAACACTGATATGCGACTGCCGGATACGATGGGGTACACAGTCCATTGGGGTAGTGGCCAATCCTGAAGCCTTCTGGGGGCTTCGACCCTGGTTCGAATCCAGGATGGACTATTCCTGGGGCTCGCAAACTCGCGAGCCGCGGAATCGCCGACAGAATGGATTCGAGCCCTGCAAGTCGCAGCGCGAACGTAGTGAGCGACCGTCTTGCTCCGGTTCGATATTCAGGATGGACTATTCCTGGGGCTCGCAAACTCGCCGACCTATTGCACCTGACACGAGCACCCACCTCTTTGATCCCGGCCGACGACGATTCCGGTATGCGACCCTCACACGTCCTCGTCCCCCTCGACGGCTCGCCGCTCTCGCAGGCGGCGCTGTCCCACGCGCTGGACGTTTTCGACTGTCCGATCACGGTGTTGAACGTCGTGACCCCGATCGACGGCGGGATGAGCGAGGGGGGTGTCCTGGCCGACGACGAACGCGGAGCCGAGGCCCGTACACACGCCGACGAGGTGATAGACGCCGCCAGAGAGCAGGCCGCCGGCACGGGATAGCCGCTGTAGACCCCGAAGACCATGAACGCGCTCGCGGTGAGCAGCCCCGCCGTCGCCGCAAGCGACGTGATCTGGACGCCGTCGATGAGCCCCGCGCCGACGGTCTCGGAGATCGCGCCGCCCTGTGTCAACGCTCCGAGGGCGGCGAGGATACCGATAAAGAAGGCCGCCCGCATCGTCGAGATGGCGTTGGCACCGATCGCTGGCGCGAACGGCGGCGAGTTGCTGTTCGCACCGAGGGCCCACGCCGTCACGAGGCTCGTCAGCGAGGCGAGGCCGACCAGCGACCAGAACCCGATCCCGGTCCTCGATTCCGGTCCATGCCGGCCGTTCGACGGGCACTGTCAAAAGCGTTCGCGCCAGGGTCGTCGGTCGCTACTGTTCGTGGTACGGACCGGCTCGCACCGTGGCTGCGAGATCGCGGACCTGGTCGCGGGTGAAGCCGTCCTCGGCCTCGGCGAGCAGCGCCTCGACCTCCTCGCGTTCGAGCTTGACCGCGTCGGGCTGTTCGACGGCGTCGACGGTCCGTTCGCGGAGTTCGCGGATCGTCCCGAGTGCCAGCAGGTAGGGCAGCGCCGTCGCCTCCAGGAGACCGCCGTTGTCTCCCTCCGGGACCGTCGAGAGGTACCGCTGGGCACCGTGTGCGTAGTCGGCGGCCTGGTCGACGACCCGGCCGACGACGCGGGCGACCGCGGTCGAGTGCTCGGGCTCGGCGACGGCCTCGTGGTCGAGGTCTTCCTCGGCGAGCCACTCGCCGGGCAGGTAGACGTTGTGCTCTTCGTCCCAGTCGGCGCGAACGTCCTTGGCGATGTTGACGAGCTGGAGCAGGAGTGCGAACGCGCGGGCGTCTTCGGGGTCCGGCGTGGGGTCGTCGGGGTCGGCTCGGGCGGCCTGGAGCTTCATGAACAGCTGGCCGACGGTGCCGGCGACGTACCAGCAGTACTCTTCGAGCTCGTCGAGCGTCTCCAGACGGAGGCCGCCGCTGTCCTCGTGGCGGCGCAGGATGTCCGCCATGCCCGTCGCCATCTCGCGGGTGATCGAGCGCATCCCGTCCTGGACGGGGTCGGGAAACGACCGCCAGAGGCGGACGATCCGGTCGGTCTGACCGAGGACGGCCCAGTCGTCGCCCCCGTCGGCCGGCGTCTCCGGCTCGACGGCCGAGAGAAAGTCCTCGACGGTCGTCCCCGAGTCTTCGGCCAGCATCGCGTCGAAGGTCTCTAAGAGCTCGGCGCGTCGGCCCATCGGGATCGTCGGCTCGTCCTCGATCGTGTCTGCGGTCCGGCAGAGGAGATAGCCGGTACAGACCCACTCCGTCATCGGCTCGTCCAGCAACTCGACACTCAGCGCGAACGTCCGGGAGACCGACTGGACGGCCTCGAACGCCCAGGTCCGATCGTCAGCCAGCGTCGCCTGCTGCGGCACTCCGGTCATTGTGAGTATACTCCGGCTCGGTGTACAAAAAAGGCCGCCCAACAGATGAGGCCAGCCCCGCGTTCGCCGTCGCCGACGCCGTGGTTCTACCCGAATCATTACGAAAGATCATGGGAGTTTCCGTTCGTCGACGACGACTCGATCGGCGTCACGCTCTCGCTGGCAGAACAGTGATGGTGCCACCCTCCCACTATCCGGGCACGACGATGTCGAACCGCTACAACCACGCCCGCGTCCAGGAGTACTGGCAACACGTCTGGGACCGCGAGGGCGTGTACGAACTCGACGACGACGCGATCGAGGGCGGCGCGGGGACCTACGTGCTGGGGATGTTCCCCTACACGTCGGGCTCGCTGCACATGGGCCACATCCGCAACTACGCGATCACCGACGCCGTCGCTCGCTACCGGCGGATGAACGGCGAGGACGTGCTCCACCCGATGGGGTGGGACGCCTTCGGGCTCCCGGCGGAGAACGCCGCCTACGAGCGCGGCACCGACCCGGAGTCGTGGACTCGAACGTGCATCGAGCAGATGCGCGACGAACTCGAACGGATGGGGTTTGGCTACGACTGGTCTCGCGAGATCACGACCTGTGACCCGGAGTACTACCGGTGGAACCAGTGGCTCTTCACTCGTTTCTACGAGAACGACCTCGTCGAGTACACCGGCGCGCAGGTCAACTGGTGCCCGGACTGCGAGACCGTCCTGGCCGACGCACAGGTCGACGAGGGCGACGGTCACGCCGACGTGCGCGACGACACGCCGGGACACGCCGACGGCGAGGGGGTCTGCTGGCGCTGTGGCACCGCGGTCGAGACCCGCGAACTCGACCAGTGGTTCTTCACGATCACCGACTACGCGGACGAACTCGCGGACGGCCTGGATGCCCTCGACGGGTGGCCCGAAAGCGTCCGCGAGATCCAGCGCAACTGGATCGGTCGCCGCGAGGGTGCCCAGATCACCTTCGAGATCGACGGCGATCCGATCGACGTGTTCACGACCCGGCCAGACACCGTCTTCGGGGCGACGTATCTGGCCCTCGCGCCGGGCCACGAGGTCGCCCGCGAACTCGCCCAGCTCACGTCCTCGGGAGCGAGCGAGGCGGTCGCCGACTTCCACGACCGCGCCGCGGACGGCCGAGCCGAGGGAACGGCCGGCGTCGACACCGGCCTCACCGCGACGAACCCGGTCACCGGCGAGGAGATCCCCGTCTACGTCGCCAGCTACGTCCTCTCAGACGTGGGGACGGGCGCGGTGATGGGCGTGCCGGCCCACGACGAGCGCGACCACGCCTTCGCCGCGGCACACGATCTCCCGGTCGAGCGAGTCGTCGCGCCCAACGACGGCGAACACGGAGACCGCAACGGCCAGCCCCTCCCGTACACCGACGAGGGGATGATCGTCGCCGACGGGGCCTACGAGGGGCTGGCGAGCGCGGCCGCCCGCGAGCGCTTGCTGGACCACGACGCCGTGACGGCGGCGACGACCTACCGGCTCCGGGACTGGCTCATCTCCCGGCAGCGCTACTGGGGGACGCCGATCCCGATGGTCCACTGCGAGGCGTGTGGCGCGGTGCCGGTGCCCGACGAGGACCTCCCCGTCGAACTCCCCGAGTTCGTCCAGACGACGGGGAACCCACTGGCCGCGAGCGACGAGTTCGTCCAGACGACCTGTCCCGACTGTGGCGGCCCCGCCGAACGCGAGACCGACACCATGGACACCTTCGTCGACTCCTCCTGGTACTTCCTGCGGTACCTGAACCCCGACCTCTCGACGGCTCCCTTCGAGAGCGAGGTCGCCGACGACTGGCTGCCGGTCGACGTGTACGTCGGCGGCGACGAGCACGCGGTGCTTCACCTGCTGTACATCCGCTTTTTCACCCGCGCGCTGGCGGACCTGGGTCTGCTCGATCGGCGCGAGCCCGTCGACCGGCTGGTCAACCAGGGAACGGTGTTGCACGGCGGCGAGAAGATGTCCAAGTCGAAGGGCAACGACGTGGCTCCCCACGAGTACGGCGCGGAGACCACGCGGCTGTTCGTCCTCTCGGCGGCACACCCCGGCCAGGACTTCGAGTGGACGGCGACGGACGTGAGCAACGCCTACGAGTTCCAGCAGGACGTGTACCGGATGGCGCTGTCGTTCGCCGACGGTGCCGGCGGTCGGACCGAGAGCAGACCGCACGACGCCTACCTCGAACGGGAGATCGATCGGACGATCGCCGCGGTCACCGACGAGTACGACCGCGTCCGCTTCCACCGGGTCGTCACCGAACTCCAGCAGTTCGCCCAGTTGCTGCGACGCTACCGCGAGTACGAGACCCCCTACCGCTTCGCGTACAGTCGGGGGCTGCGCGTGCTGGCGAAACTGCTCGCGCCGCTCGCCCCCTATCTGGCCGAGGAGCTGTGGTCCGCGCTGGACAGCGAGGGGCTGATCGCCGGTGGGGACTGGCCCGCGCCGCTGCACGACATCCCCGACTACCGCACCGAGCGCGAGCTCGTCCGGACGACGCTCGCGGACGTGCGCGAGATCACCGACGTGGTCGAGATCACCGATCCCGACGAGATCGAGCTCGTCGTCGCGCCCGACTGGAGCTATCGCGCCTACGAGATCGCTCGCGAGGTGAACCAGGAGCCAGACTCGACCGCGAGCGAGGGGAGCCGTCGCTCTCGGGACGGCAGTACACCCGCGGGACAGGCGGCAGACGGGGCGGTCGTCGGTCGTATCATGGACGCCGACGCCGTGCCCGGCACCGAGGCGGCGGCCGACTACGCGGCCGAGCTGGCCGACCGTTCGGGCGGGTTCGAGCCGGTGCTAGCTCCCGAGCGGGAGCTGACGGTGCTGGAACAGGCGTCGTGGCTGTTCGCCGAGGAGTTCGACGCGGACGTGGTCGTCAGGCGGGCCGAGCCCGACGGCGAGCAGGCCCACAGAGCCCGGCCGAACAAGCCCGCGATCCACATCACGTGATCGATCCGCAGCGGGACCCGGTCCTGTTGGTGTACCTATAAGACGCTGGCACTCCTCGGTTCTCGTATGGCATTCGACAACGTCACGCTGTTCGAGATCAACGTCGCGGACCCCCTGGGAGACGAGACCACCGACACCGAACCCGCGAGCGAGCCGGCCGAACCGGCCGCCGACTCGGCGACGGCGGACGCGGGCGGCAATTTAGCGCTGTGGTTCCTCGGGCTCGTCGCCGCTGTCGTGACGATCGGGCTGGCCGCACGCTGGCTCCGCCAGCGCCGGGGCGAGGGCGAGTCCGACTACGAGACCGAGGAGATCGAGCCCGGCGTCGAGCGCGTCGAGGCGTGACCGCGGCCGCGCCTTTTTCCCCGTCTCCCCCGAAGCGCCTCGCATGCCGACGCTGGCTTCGACCCATCTGACGAACCGCTACCGCGTCCAGCCCAACCACGCCAACAACTACGACACCGCACACGGAGGGATCGTGATGAAGTGGCTCGACGAGATCGGCGCGATGTCGGCGATGCGCTTTGCCGGCCACCCCTGCGTGACCGCCCGGATGGACGGCCTGAACTTCCGTCGCCCGATCCCCGTCGGCGACACCGCGCTCACGGAGGCGTACGTCTACGACTCCGGACGGACGAGCGTCCGCGTCCGCGTCCGCGCCGAACGCGAGAATCCGACGACCGGCAAGACGGAGGTCACGACCGAAGGCCACTTCGTCTTCGTCGCGCTCGACGACGGCGAGCCGACCGGTGTCCCCGAACTCACGGCCGAGACCGACGCCGAACGCGAACTGCGGGACGCGGCGCTCACCGACGCCGAGACCGACGGGAACGGTTCCTGATACTGCCGGCTGTCACCGTTTCACGATATTCCCGACCACGGTCTGTACAGACGGACAGCCGGCAGTATGACCGGCCAACGCTATCGGTTCGACCGGTGTGCTCGATCGACGGCGTCCAGGAGCGTCGTCCGATCGGGGTGGAAGGCGAGGTGGGACTCACAGTCGCAGTCGGAGCTCCCGAACTCGCGGACGCGGCTGCCGGCGACGGCGTCGGCGACCGCACACTCGATGTCGACGCCCGCCGAGCGGACGACGTGATCGAGCCGGGTCCCGGGCGCGCCCAGCAGGTAGTCGACGTGCCAGTGGCGCACGTCGTGGTCGCCCGCAGCGACGCGTTCGTGACGGTCGACGCGGCTGAAGCCGCCGCTGCCCAGCGCGCTCCCGGTGTAGGCGTACCATCCCGACGGGAACGACAGCGAACCGAGCGCGCCCACTTCGAGTGTGCCGTCCTCGGTCCGCTCGATCAGGAGCGTGTAAGTGCCGCCCTCACTCATCGCGGGACGACGCTCACGCGCCGATCTCGGGGTCCGCAGCGAAGCTGTCGAACCCTTCGAGCCGGTACTCTCGGGAGTCGGTGCAGTCGTCGTTCGCGGCCGCGAGGTGGCCCACCAGCCAGTCGTAGGCGTGGACGAACGCCTCGTCGGGCGCGTCGGCGAACTGCTGCTCGACGGCGTCGGCGGTCAGTTCCTCGTCGTACTCCTCGCGGAAGGCCGCGAGCTTCTCGGCGGCGGTCGCCGCGGTCGCTTCGTCTGCCCCTGCCGATTCGAACACTGCCTGCACGTCGTCGGCGAACTCGCTCATGCTCGAACGATGGCCGCCCGGCCCCGTATGCGTTCTGCTTCCGGCCGGTACCGACACCGTTTGTACGGGGCCGGACGAAGCGAATCTATGACAGACAACGAGTGGGACGGTGGACGATACGACGACGCGGCCGGCTTCGTGACCGACTACGGCGACAGCGTCGTCGACCTGCTCGACCCGCGACCCGGCGAGCGCATCCTCGATCTGGGCTGTGGAACGGGCCACCTCACGGCGACTGTCGCCGACGCGGTCGGCAGTGCGGGCGACGTACTGGGGATCGACGCGTCGGGCGCACAGACGACTACCGTTACTCTCCACCTTCCCCGAGAGGCATACCGCGACTTGGAAGGAGTAGTGAACGACCTACCCGCAGAGGAATACCGAGACCTTGAGACAGGAGATGCTCCCCACGGGAAGGTAGAGGAATATATCTACCGCGAATACATCTTGACTCGCCGGAATATGGCCGAGGAATTGACTGGCTCCACCGACGTGGAAGTAACTGGCTCCGGCGACCTTGTCGCAGAGTCAGACACTCTCCTGTAGGGTTCGAGCATCTTGGTTGTCCGGTTTCTCCCAAGAATCACCGGACGGGTGTGTGCTGTGAGTTATGCTCGGACTGCTTTGACATACTCCCCCTTCTTGGGGTTTGACTCATATGTCGAGTTTCTACGGTTCTGATTCAATATCTGGAATCGGCAGGGGCTTTCTCTTCTGTCGATTTTGACGACGTAACTTGGTTACTTTTTGTCTGAGATATACTGCTGAAGAGTTGCATTATTGTCTCTCTCAGTGGTCTTTTCGCGCTTTGCCTGCAACTGTGAAAGACGGAACCCTTCATCAAGCGACCGGCGTTCAATCCCGTATTATTTCATGTAGTAGCGGATGTTCTCTCTCGTAACCCCGAATAGGTCGCCTATCTCTTTCATACTCCAGCCAGCGTCCCAGTAGAGGACTTCCAAAACATCCGGGTTCTTATATGGGTCATCAATCTTTTCAAGTCCGGGGTAAATATCGTCTGCTTTTGGCCGCTCTCTATTTTGCTTGCCCATATCACACCTCATACGCCCGTATCACTTATTCGTTGCGGGAGAAATTCAGACATATACACCGTTCGATAACCCCGCAATCCTCAAAATTCGACTGTAGAGCGTTTCTTACAGCAAAAAGGAGCGGACGATGAGAGTGAGTTTGGTAAAATAGGTGGTACAGTCGGGGAGACGCAGTGCAGTATGGCCGCGAAAATTTTATAGGGATGGCAGAAATTAGTGTTTCACATGCCGTTTGAGACCTACCAAAAGGGGTCCAGTAGTAGTAGAGCGAGCAGTCAAAGACCGCAACTCTCGTTGCGAAAAAGCGGGACTATTGGCCTTAACGCCTCTGCGAGACAAAAGCATCTCGAAGGCTTCAATTACGCCCTAATGAAGTACGATGCCCCGAATGAACTAATTGGTATTGAACTATACGATGAAGAGGTTGACGGGGCGTATAAGATTCGAAAGTCAAAGAAAGAAAACCACGGCGCACAAATCAATTGTCGCGGTTTCACCGGGGAGTTCGGGCTAAGACCGGATAAAACGACCCGGTATCCGATAGAAAAAGCAGACAAGGGTAACATGCTCGTAGCGGATTTGAGTGAGGAACTAAAGACGATAGACGGATAACGACTATCAGAAACCTATTCTTAAATCAGTCGCCAGTCTTGGGGTCGGCGTTAGGGTCGAATCGGCGGCCAACTTCAACCGTGTCGTCCGTCGCCATGTCGAGATACGTTTCCGTCACGTCAACAGAGTGATGGCCCATCAAGTCACGAAGATGATCGACGACCAGGACGCCGTCTCCGAACGCGTCGCTGCGGCGCTGGCCCCCAACGGTCGCTACGTCGCGGAACTGGGCGCGAGCGGGAACGTCGCCGCCATCGTCGCGGCGGTCCGGACGGAACTCCGCAACCGGGGGTACGACGCCGCCGACCCCTGGTACTTCCCGACGATCGGCGAGCACGCGACGCTGCTTGAGCGCCACGGCTTCGCGGTGCGGTCGGCGACGGTGTTCGACCGGCCGACCGACCTCGACGGCCCGGACGGCCTGCGGGAGTGGCTGGCCGTGTTCGGCGATTCGCTGTTCGCACCGCTCTCGGAGGCCGAGCGGGCCGCCGTCGTCGCGGCCGTCGAGGATCGGCTCCGCCCGGAGCGGTACGACCCCGACACCGAGACCTGGACCGCGGACTACCGACGGCTCCGGTTCGTCGCGGTGCCAGACGAGTCCGTCTCTCGCCAGACCTAACCCACCGCCCGCCAATCTATCGGTATGAGCGAGACGAACGTGCTGGGCGAGCCACTCGAACCGTGCAGTACCGACCCGGAGACCGGCTTCGAGCGGGACGGCTGCTGTGGCGAGCACCCGCAGGATCGCGGCCGCCACGAACTATGTGCGGTGATGACCGACGAGTTCCTCCAGTTCAGCAAACGGCGGGGCAACGACCTGCTGACACCGCGACCGCAACTGGACTTTCCCGGTCTGAAACCCGGTGACCGCTGGTGTCTCTGTCTGGGGCGGTGGGTCGAGGCCCTCCAGGCGACGCGCCGCGAGCAACTCCCCGAGACGACGGTGCCGCCGGTGGTGCTCGACGCGACCAACGAGGCCGTCCTGGACACCGTCGAGCTGGCGACGCTAGAGGCTCACGCGTACGATCGGTGAGCGCCGTGCGCTCGACCCAGAAGGTATCGACGAGGTTGTACGGGACCTGCAACAGCTGGGTGAAGACGATCGGTCCGGCCAGCGCCACCAGCGGCCCGAGCAGTGATCCCTCTGTGAGGTCCCGGTCTGCCGTCTCGCTCACGCGGTCCGTCCCTCCAGGGTCTCACCGTCCGCCAGCAGTCCCCGGAGGAGGTGCTCCTCGATGCCCGCCAGCGCCGTCTCGGTCGGCGCGTCAGCGCCGAGGATCACGTCGTGTGACTGGGCTCCCTCGATCGCGGACCGGAACGCCGCGGCGAACCGCTCGGGATCCACGTCGTCGCGGAACTGGCCCTGCTCGATGCCGTCCCGGACGATATCGGCGATCAGCTCGCGGATGTGACGGTCGTTGCGGACCTGCTGGGCGCGCAGTGCCTCGTCGTAGGGTGCCTGTGCGCGCAGCCCCAGCAGCGCCATGTGCACGTCGTCGGGGCCCTCGCTGTCGTCTCCCTCGACGACGATCTCGGTCATGCGCAGCAGCTGGTCCATCGGCTCCGCGTCGCTGTCCTCGTCGAACTCCTCCAGAAAGTTCTCCAAGAGATGCTCCATGAACGAGACGATCAGGTCCTCTTTCGAGTCGTAGTGGTAGTGCAGCAGCGACTTGCTCTTCTCGAACTCGTCGGCGATCGACTGCATCGTCAGATCCGCATAGCCGTGCTTGCACAGAGCCGCAAACGTGGCCTCCATGATCTCGTCGTCAGTGGTCATTGTTGACTGACTATCCAGTCAGGGGGCAAGAAACTGTCGCTCCCGAACGCGCGTGAAATTAACCGTCGTCGTGGAGTGTACATGCGGTTCTACTCGAAGCTTACAGGATCGAGACTCAGACAAAACTCTACCTCTATTGAATATTCGGTCTGACAGATAGAGTACAGTATAAATTGAAAGAAAGAACTATACGATTGTCTATAATAAGTGCAATTTATAAACCTAAGATGTTAAAATGCAGATATGAAAGACGATACAAAACTCGGAATCGCGGTGAGTCTCTTTCTGGCGATTATAGCTAGTGGGATCCCAGGGAACGATTTTGCCGCGATTGGTATCGGACTAGCTGGTGGCTTCGTGCTGGCGCTGAGCATCTTCTACGAGGCCATGGTGTAGGTGATACTGCCGGCTGTCCGTCTGTACAGAACATTGCGACCCCGCGGTCGCGACTATCGTGACACAGTGACAGCCGGCAGTATGACTTCTGTTCGAGTATCCTATCGTCGCGCTTGGAACTCTGTCTCTGGCCCCTGCTGGAAAGATCACCTGCTTTCTTTTTTCGAGGATGTTGACTCTGATACGGACGGTTGTCGGACTGCCCCGGCGAGCGTCGCTACGGGGAAGACGCTCACCGGTAAGCAGCTACAACGCCCTGAATGAAAGCATATCTACATGCTACCAGCTTACGATGCGACTCCCGATTCCACTCGACGCGCCGAACGTGCGCTTAAATACGTCGAGGCCGACCGGTCGAGTAATGGTAGGCTCGAACGCCAAAGGGGACCGCCGCGAGCGCGAACTCGTCAACGCCTTGGACGAGGTGGGCTTCGCGGTGATGCGCGCGCCGGCCAGTGGCTCGGCGACCGAACGGGAACTGCCGGACGTGCTGGCCGGCGACGGCGAACGGTTCTACGCCGTCGAGGCGAAGTCGAGCGCGGGTGACCCGATCTACCTCGACGGCGAGGAGGTCGAAGCGCTGCTCTTTTTCGCCCGGAACTTCGGCGCGAAGCCCCGGATCGGCGTGCGATTCGACCGCGAGGACTGGTTTTTCTTCCACCCCGGCGACCTCTACACCACCGACGGCGGCAACTACCGCGTCAAGAAGGAGACGGCGCTCGCGGAGGGCACCGACTTCGAGGAGTTCGTGGGCCACAGCGAGAAGGTCACGCTGGCCGAGATCGGCGGCGAAGACGGCCCCGACCAGGCGACACTCGACATCCTGGCCGCGCTCGATCGGGGCGACCTCGGCGTCGAAGAGGCCGCGGAGATGCTATAGAGCCCGGAGAAAGTCGTCACCTCGATCCCGCGCTGGCGCGCGGCCTCGATGACGAACGCGACCCGCTCTGGCGGGACCGTCTCCCAGGCGGAGTGGCCCGCCAGAATGCCCAGTCCGCCCTGGGTCGCGACGCTGTCGAGGTACGTCTCGATCTCGGCGCGCCAGAGGTGACCGCGTTCGAGGTAGCACCGCTGGTAGCTCGTCGGCGCGGTGCCCGGCCGATTGGGCAGTGAGCGCACGGCGGCGTTGGGGAGCGCGTCGTAGGTCTCGGCGGCCAGCACCCACGCTCGCGGGTCGGCCGCGTCGTACGGGAAGACGAAGGCGTCGGGATCGTAGCCCAGTCGATCGAACGCCGAGCGCACGCCGACGATCTCGTCTCTGAGCGTCGCTTCTGTCGGGCGCAGGACCGCCTCCTCACCGTCGAACGCGGCGTCGATCTCGCGTTTGACGCCGAGGGTGACCGTCTGCTCGCCGACGGCGAGTGGCTCGCAAAGCGTCACTGCCGTCGTCTGGTCGCCGTCGGTCAGCTCGTAGCGATCGCCCGCGAGCACGCCGTGTTCCTCCCCCGGAAACACGTGGCCGGCGGCGACGGTGACTCGCTCCTCGCCCGGGGTCACGTCGGCCGCGAGGTGGTGGGCCTGGAGGAAGCGGTGGCGGCTCCCGTGCGAGCAGATCTCACAGCCGGCCTCGGCCAGCGCGGCGAGCTGATCGGGCGTGATACGGATTATTGTAGCGATTTACCGGTGATCGTCTACTCCGTGGCGACGATCACCGGTAAGCAACTACAATAAACCGTATGAGGTGGTCGTCGTCGCCCAGCCACTCGGGCACGACCGCCACCGCCGCGGGCGCGTCATGAGCGCGCAACGCGGGCAAGAGCTGTTCGTAGTCCGCCGCGTAGCCGTCGTCGAAGACGAGAACGGGCTGGCCGTCGGGCATGTCCCTTCGTTTCGAACTGTCGGGGATACGTGTTGCTCGCGAGCGGGTGCGCCACACGTTTATGACCCGTGACGGGGCCAGGGGCGTCCGTGCACACCTTCCGTGACCTGGCGACGGCGGCGTACTGTCCGCGAAAGCTCTACTACCGACGGCGCGACGGCGAGCCGACGATCCCCGACGGCGTCGACGACGTGCGACGGCTGGCCTTCGACTACGACACTCTCCGGTCGGTCGACGCGGCGCTGCTCGCCGCTCCCATCGAGGTCTCGCCCGGCACCTACCGCGAGCGGCTCGGGCGGCTCGCACGGCGGCTCGACTACTGGGACGCGCTCGTCGACCCGCCGCGACGCGACGCCCTCCTGACCGGTCGGGAGTGCCGCGGGATCGCCCACAAGGTGCTCGAAGCGCCGCTCGTCCCGTCGCTCGTCTTCGCCGGTGAGCCCCCCGACGAGGGCGTCTGGGAGCCCCAGACCGTCCGGCTCGTGGCCGCGGCCAAGGCCCTCGCCTGGGAGCACGAGACGACGGTCGAGCGGGCCGTCGCGGAGTATCCGGCCTACGGCGTCGTCCGCGAGATCGACCTGACGGTCAGGCGGAAAGCGGCCTACCGGAAGGCCGTCAGGACGGCCGAGACGATCGACGGCCCGCCCTCGCGTGTCGACAGCGACGCGAAGTGTGCCCCCTGCGAGTACCGCGAGACGTGTGGCACGACGACTCGCTCGCTGGCGAGCATGCTCTCGTAGGAGCCGGCGTCGGCAGACACGACGCCGGTCGAGCGGGACGCAACGGACGGCGCGCCACTCATACGGATTATTGTAGCGATTTACCGGTGATCGTCTACTCCGTGGCGACGATCACCGGTAAGCAACTACAATAAACCGTATCAGTGCTCGGCCAGCCACTCCCGGATCGCTTCGCAGTCGGCCCCTTCGCGGACGATCTCGTCGGCGGCCACGTCGACCACCGTCGACTCCGTGCCGGGCGTCCGGCCGCCGTCGAGGACCACTGCCGTGCCCTCTCTGACGGACTGCCCGATCTCCTCGACCGTCCGGGCGCTTGGCTCCCCGCTGACGTTGGCGCTGGTCGACGTGATCGGCGCGACGCGCTCCAGCAGCGCCAGTGCCCGTTCGTGGTCGGGCACGCGAATCCCCACGCGGTCTCGCCCGGCGGTCAGCACGTCGGGCACCGACGGCCGCCGCCTGGCCAGCACCGTCACCGGGCCCGGGAGGAAGGCCCGCATGAACGCCCGCTCGCGCTCGCTGGGTTCGGTGTAGTCGGTCGCCGCGTCGACGCTTGGCACCGCGAGCGAGACCGGCTTCGAGCGGTCTCGGCCCTTCACGTCGAACACGCGCTGAACGGCGTCGGGGTCGAGCGCGTCGCCGGCCAGCCCGTACACTGTCTCGGTGGGGTAGATCACCAGCTCACCGTCGTCGATCGCGTCGGCCGCGCGGTCGAGATCACTCATCACCCGAACGTGGGCCGGGCCGCGAAAAAGCGTGCTGGAACCGCTATCGGATGACCGCCTCGACGGCGTCGTAGTCCGGGAAGTCGGGCCACTCGGTGGCGACCCAGGCGTACTCGATCGTCCGGTCGCTGTCGAGGACGAACACGGCCGGCCGGGGCTCGGCCACGCCGCTCATCCCGTCGAGGTCGTTGACGATGCCGTACGCCTCGGCGACGCCGTTGGCAGGATCGGAGTACAGCCGGTAGTCGTCGCCCAGCGCTCGCTCGTCGAGCAGGCGCTTGTGGGCGTACGGCGTCGAGATCGACAGGCCGACGACGGTGGCGTCGGCGTGCCACTCGCGCTCGCGGATCTCGTTCCAGGCGTACGTCGCCGGGAAGGCCCCGTCCATGGAGTGACAGATCAGCACCGTCGGATCGTCGTCCTCGGCGACCAACTCTGACAGGGACACGTCCGCCCAGTACTCGTCGGTGACCAGCGGACGGGTGAAGTCGGGGGCTCGCTCGCCTACCTCGGGGTGGTCTGCGGGACCGAGATCGACCACGTCGAAATCGAGCTCCATCAGTCGTCCCCTCCCTCGCCGTAGGTTCGATCGAGGTAGTCGACGATGTTCGCGCTCTCTGCCATCGTCACGCCAGTCTGCTCGTCGACGATTGCCGGGACGGTTCGCTTCCCACACAGGCGCTTGACGGCGTCGCGCTCCGAGTGGAGCGGTTCGACGAACCGGGATTCGTAGTCGAGGCCGTACTCCTGGAGCCGACGGACGACCCGCTCACAGAACGGGCAGGCCTGGAGCCGATAGAGTGTGATGGCGGTGTCGCTCATACACCCGCTCGTAGGAGCGAGCGACCGGTAATTCTGTCGGGTGTGTGCATTCCGTGTCGCGTCGGCGGGGTACCCCATGGCAACGTTTAATTCACACCCTCTGCAAACTCAGACGTTGATGGCTCTTGACCCCCCTGTCGGAGTCGATTCACTGGTAGCCTTGCCACTACAGGTCGACATCTACGGTCCCGTCCAGCTGCCCGAGAACGTGTTTCTCGGGATCGGTGCGGGGATCATTCTCCTCTTGATCGGGCTGTCGGCGTTTTTCTCCTCGTCGGAGATCGCCATGTTCTCGCTGCCCAGCCACCGCGTCGAGGCCCTCGTCGAGGACGCCGTCCCCGGGTCGAAGACCCTCAAAGGGCTCAAAGAGGACCCACACCGGCTGCTGGTGACGATTCTGGTGGGGAACAACCTCGTCAACATCGCGATGTCCTCGATCGCGACGGGGCTGTTGACGTACTACCTCGGGAGCGGCCAGCAGGGCCTCGCAGTCGCGCTCTCGACGTTCGGGATCACCGCGATCGTCCTGCTGTTCGGCGAGAGCGCGCCCAAGAGCTACGCCGTCGAGAACACGGAGTCGTGGGCGCTGCGGATCGCCAAGCCGCTGAAGCTCTCCGAGAAGGTCCTGTTGCCCCTGATCGTCCTGTTCGACTATCTCACCCGGATCGTCAACAAGGTCACCGGCGGCCGCTCGGCCATCGAGACCTCGTACGTCACGCGCGAGGAGATCCAGGACATCATCGAGACCGGCGAGCGCGAGGGCGTCCTCGACGAGGAGGAACGCGAGATGCTCCAGCGGACGCTGCGGTTCAACAACACGATCGCCAAGGAAGTGATGACGCCGCGACTGGACATGGAAGCCATCTCGAAGGACGCCTCCGTCGAGGAGGCGATCCAGCAGTGCGTCCAGAGCGGCCACGCCCGCGTGCCGGTGTACGAGGGGAGTCTCGACAATGTCATCGGCATCGCACACCTGCGGGACCTGGTCCGGGATCGGGACTACAGCGACGTAGAGACCGCACTCGCGGACCTCATCGAACCGACGCTGCACGTTCCCGAGTCGAAAAACGTCGACGACCTCCTGACGGAGATGCGCCGCGAACGGCTCCACATGGTCATCGTCATCGACGAGTTCGGCACCACCGAGGGACTGGTGACGATGGAGGACCTCACCGAGGAGATCGTCGGCGAGATCCTCGAAGGCGAGGAAGAAGAGCCGATCGAGTTCGTCGGCGACGGCGAGGTCGTCGTCAAAGGCGAGGTCAACATCGAGGAGGTCAACGAGGCCATGGACCTCGAACTGCCCGAGGGCGAGGAGTTCGAGACCATCGCCGGCTTCATCTTCAACCGCGCGGGCCGCCTCGTCGAGGAGGGCGAACGCATCGAGTTCGACAGCGTCGAGATCGTCGTCGAGCGGGTCGAGAACACCCGCATCATGAAGGCGCGGCTGTTACGGATCGAGCCCGAAGACGGCGAGAACGGCGAGACCGAGAGCGACGGCGACACGTCCACACAAACGCCGACCGAGTGATACGCGACGGTGTCGACACTCACCAGATCGACTGTCCGTCGCCGAGAGACTCCGTCCGTCGCCGCTCGACTCTGGTCGTCCAGAAATCGCCGATTCGACCGGCGAGGAAAGGCTCTCGAACACCCTCACACAGTGTGGTCGGCGTGCGGTCGACTGGAGCCGTCTACACTGTCTCTGTCCCCGGACGCCCTCGGACCGACGCTTTCGGTACTGGTCGACGTGCTGTCTCATACGGAAAGTTGTAGTTACTTACCGGTGAGCGTCGCCACGGGGTAGACGCTCACCGGTACATTCCGACAACCGTCCGTATCAGACCTGCCGGTCGAAAAGATGTCACATGTGAGTTGCTGTGGTGTGTCTCTGGACGTGTTCTAGCAGAAATAAGGAATATATTGCTGCATGGCCGAAGAATCATATATACAGTCGACAACCGTTTGGTTGATATGGCAATTCACTCCCCAGACCAGTGCGACGATACTGTCCCGATCGGCACGCGAACGCGAGTGGCCGACGACGATATGAGTGACACTGACCGCTCTTCGGACGGGTTGGTCGGCGCTACGGAGTGTGATCCGACGCCGATCGTTCCGCACACTCGGGTACCGAGATAAGTTGGCGAGATCGGCCGAGACCGCCGTGTCGTCGTCGGCGTGGGCTACAGGATGGCTACGGCGCTGAAGATACCGTAGCCGAGCCCGAGCGCCAGTCCCAGCGAGGCGATCCAGGCCAGCACCGTCTTGCCCATCTTCTCGCCGCTGACCGACCCGCCACCGGCGGCCGCGCCGCTCCCGATGATCGAGAAGACGATGATCTCGTTGAACGACACCGGGAGCCCGAAGAAGACGGCCGTCTGTGCGATCATGAACGAGGGGATCAGCGCCGCGATCGACCGGCGCGGCCCCAGCGAGGAGTAGTCCTGCGAGAGGGCCTTGATCATCCGGGGTGCACCGGTCCAGGAGCCCGCGAGCAGGCCGATCCCGCCGCCAAGCAGCACCGCGGTGATCGGGACGGTGAACGTATCCAGCAGCGGCAACAGCGGTCCGATCGCCAGCCCGACCTGACTGCCGCCGGCCGAGAAGGCGACGAGCCCGCCCATCACCAGCAGGAATCGCCGCTGTGCCCGCTCGCCGTGTTCGCGGATATCGTACCACACCAGCGTGGCGACCAGGAGTCCGAGCACGAGCGAGACCAGCGCCCGGCCGCCGGTTCCGCCCTCGAACGTGCGCGCGAGGGCGACCGAGAGGGCACCCGGGCCGCCGTCGGGTCCGAGGCCCGTGAACTCGACGTTCGCCAGTAACACGCCGACCAGTCCGGCCAGCCCACCGATCGAGAGACGCTCGCGGACGTTCTCTGCGCGGAGCAAGCGGGCCGTGGCGTAGGCGACGCCGCTGCCGACGAACGGTGTGCCGACCCAGAGAGCGACGATCTGCTGGTACTTCGGCCACGCGGGCTGGCCCCCCATCGCCAGCCCGACGCCGACGACCGCACCGGTGACGGTAAAGGCCGTCGCGATCGGGTAGCCGGCGAAGACGCCGATGGCGACCAGCACCGCCGCAGTCAGCAGTGCGATCGTCGCGGCGATCGCCGAGAGGCCGCCACCGTCGGGAAAGAGAACGAGCCCGCTCCCGACCGTCTCTGTGACGTTGGCTCCCTGTAACACCGCCCCGAGCAGACCCAGAATCCCGACGAAGAAGCCGGCACGCATCACCGAGATAGCGTTGGCCCCGACCGCCGGTGCGAACGGCGTCGAGCCGGACGATCCCGCGCCGATCGCCCAGGCCATGAACAGACTCGCTGCGGCGGCGATCACGAGCGTCCCGAGCGTACTCCCAGCGACCATCTGTCACCGGGTTTTGCCGGCCACCGTATTAGGCTGTCGGCTGGCGAGAGACGGCTTCAGTTGCTCTCGCTCTCGACGGGGTAGAGGGCGTCGGAGTGGCCGTAGTCGCTGGTGTCTCGGTGCAGCGCCCACATGCTGACGTTTCCGATGCCCTGCTGTTTCGCGTAGTTGGCGACGTTCTGGGTGTCGCTGACCGACCACTCGGACTCGTTGACGTTGGGAAGGAACCCGAGCTTCGCGCGCCGCTGTGCCTCGCTCTTGTCGGGATAGACGGTGCTCATCCAGTCGACGGTGCCCTCGACGGCCGATTTGACCCGCTCGGGGGACGTGTCCACGTCGGTCCAGTCCATCGTCATGACGTTGATGTACTCCAGCTCGACGCCCTTCTCCAGCGCGTCGGTGATCATGTCTTTCCCGGGACAGTGGTCGGCGTTGACGATCCCGGAGGGCCTGGCGGCCACCGTGTACGTGACTTTCACGTCCGGCCGCTCGGACTGGATCTGTGCGAGCGCCTCGTTGCGCATCTCGTAGTAGGTGCCGTCACGACCGGGCTCGTCGTAGTTCTCGTCGTCGATGTCGATGTGAGTCACGCCGAGCGTGTCGATGACGGTCTCGTAGGCGCTTTTGACCTCCGAGACGCTGCTCGCGTCCCTGGCGACGATCCGGCCGTCCCAGCCGCCCATGGCGACCCACACGTCGTAGCCCTCGTCTTGCAGCGTGCTGACCTTGTCGGCGTGGTCCGAGAGCGGCCGGTCGCCGTCCGCGGTGAGCCACGCGGGAGTGACCGTCCCGTCGTCGGTGCCGTCGCCGACGAAGGAGAGGACGACGCGGTCGGTGCTCGCGTTCCGCGTGTCACCCAGGATGTCGCCCCACGTGCCGAGATACGGGGAGAAGATGGCGTCACTGTTGCCGCCCGACGAGGAGCTGACAGAGATCACCGTCGTCGCGCTGTCGGTGGCTCCGTCGTCGTCGGTGACGGTGAGCGTGACGGTGTAGTCCCCGGCCGAGTCGTAGCTGTGACTCGTCGTCGCCCCGGTCGCCGTCGTCCCGTCGCCCAACTCCCACTCGTAGCTGGCGATCGACCCGTCGGCGTCGGACGATCCCGATCCGTCGAGGTCGACGGTCGTTCCGGGCTCGACCGTGGTCGCGGACGCGCTGACCGACGCCGTCGGTCCCTCGTTGCCCGTCCCGCCGTCGCCGCCACAGGAGCCTTCGAGCGTCCAGACGGCTTTACTCTCTTCGGGGGCAGAGCCCCGAGTCCACCACTCGGCGGTCCATAGAGACCCCTCGTAGGTCACCTGATCGCCGCCGTTGTAGGTCGCGTCCGGGTCCCACTCGGCAACGTTGCCACAGTCCGTCGCGGCCACGGTCGTGCCAGCGCCAGCCGCGAGGACGAACGTACTCGATACCGCTCGAATGAACTCTCTACGTGAATTGTTCATGGTTGTCACTCTCGGAGGCAGTCGTTTGGCCCCAACCCCACGCGTCCCATGCCAGTGGTGTGTCGGACGACCCCGGGCGCTCGACAGCCCGACGGTCGCCGCCGCGAACCGGGAAGAGCCGAACCTCCGTCGGAGACGTTGTGAGAATCCCACATAAGTCCTTCATAATTTTACACAGTCGTTCGGGAAGTACGGAACTGTTACCGAAGTGTCCCGCTTCGAATTAACGAAATTCATCTACTAATACAAAACGACTTACAGCAGACACTCACCACTCTCGTGTTTTCATTATAGAGAAACAACTCCGGGGGTGATTCTGGGGTGTGCGATTCGGTACCGCGATTCTTCCAGAAATAGTGGTCGTAATCTGGGTCCGCAGTCGCTCTCTCTCCGGAAATTCTCTGCTGCTTGGTCCCGTTTCTCACGGCGTCGGTTCGTCTCCCGCCTCTCCGACGCCAGACCGAAGTTTCGCTCGGCTGCCCTCGCTCAGTTCGTTTTGGCGTCTCCCGGACACGAACCCGAAATTAAACGCCGACAGAGCAGCGTTTAGTTCGTCTTCGCATCCGTCTCCTCGTCGCCCGTCTCTTCCTCGCTCACCTCGACGCCCTCCGCCGTGGCGGCGGCCTCGACTTCCTTCTCGGTGTTGACGTGCCACCGGTCGACGTCGCTGTCGAAGTCCGCCAGGCGGTTGGAGACTCGCTCCTTGAGGTCGTCGTCGTTGACGTTGATCTCGAAGACGTACTCGGGGCGGTCGTCGCCGTTGACCCGCTGGAGGTTCGCGCTCACGAGCGCGTTGTCGAAGTAGTACGGTGCGATCTGGGTCATCACGTTCTTGTAGACGGTGTCTTCGACCGTCCGCAGGGCCTTGCGGCTGGCCGAGTCCGCCGCGCGGGCGACGTAGTCTAAGCTCTCGCCCCACGACTCGACGGCCTCGTCGGGCTCGTCGAGGTTCTCGTAGGAGTCTGCGAGCTTCTCGCCGGCCGTCCGGAGGTCGTCGTCCGGGTCTTTCCCGGCCTGTTCGCCTTTGCCCTCGTCGACGCGGGCCTGTTCGGCGGTCTTCTCGTTGACGTCCTCGTCGAGTCGCTCGTGGCTCTTCGGTCGCCACTCGTCGAACTCTTCGAGGGCGTCGCCGTCGACTGGCTGGTCGACGCGCTCGTCGGTCGCCAACTCTCGCAGCGCCTGTACGATCCGCTCGCCGTGTTCGACGATGTTGACCCAGCCACCGCGGCGCTTGAAGCCTGAAACGCTCTCTTCTATGTCTTCCATGGTCGATTAGAACAGCTAGTGGACGTGGTGTCCATCCGTTGATGCTGGCGGGTTTTGTCGCTACACCACTATAAGCTTTCGTCGGATGCGTGGTACCGACCGACACGGACGGCCCCGTTCCCGACGATCGCAGCGACCTCTCGCTCCGGTCTAGGATCCGCTTACCGGCCGTTTCGAGTCTCATAACGAAATGTCGTCCGGTGGTACGACCGGTCTATGGGCGATCACACCAGACGACGATTCATCCGCGCGACCGGACTCGTGAGCGTCACCGCACTCGCCGGCTGTGCCGGCGACGGCGGCGGCGGTGCGGAGGACTCACCGACCGAGACGGAGATGGACGAGGGTGGCGACGAGACGGAGGGTGACACGGACGAGACGGCCACCGACACCGAATCGTCTGACGGCGGCGACGGCCAGGCCGACACCCGCCTCTCGTGGCACGCCGGCGGGACCGGCGGCACCTACTTCCCGCTCTCGAACGAGTTCAAGACGGTCGTCGAGGACAACACCGACTTCACGCTGAACGTCCAGTCGACGGGGGCCAGCGTCGAGAACGTCGGCAGCCTCGCCAACGGGAACGCCGACTTCGCGCTGATCCAAAACGACATCGCGTACTTCGCGAAGAACGGCACCGGCATCGACGCGTTCCAGGACAACGCCATCGAGAACCTGCGCGGCGTCGCGACGCTGTACCCCGAGACGATCACGGTCGTGACCCTCGCCGACACCGGCATCTCGCAGCTGTCTGACCTCTCGGGAGCGACGATCAACACGGGCGATCTGGGCAGCGGCACGCAGGTCAACGCCAACCAGATCCTCGAAGCCGTCGGCGTCACCGACTTCGAGGAGCAAAACGCCTCGTTCTCGCAGGCGGCCGACCAGCTCCGGAACGGCGACATCGACGCCGCCTTCGTCGTCGGGGGCTGGCCGGTCGGGGCGATCGAGGATCTGGCGACGACCAACGACATCGCGATCGTCCCCATCGACGGCGACAACCGCACGGCGGTCACGGACGCGGCGTCGTGGTTCGCCGACGACACCATCCCGGGCGGGACGTACTCGGGCGTCTCCGAAGACGTGGCGACGGTCGCCGTCCAGGCGATGATCGCGACCAACGCCGACGTGCCCGAAGCGACGGTCGAGACGGTGACGGCGGCGATCTTCGACAACGTCGACGCGCTGACGATCAAGACGGAGTTCATCGGCGTCGACTCGGCGCAGGACGGGATGTCGATCGAGCTCCACCCCGGCGCGGCGGCCTACTTCGACGCCTGATCCGATGGGGTGGCTCCGTTCCGGACTGGTCGCCGCGGTCCTCGTGACGGCGGCCGTCGGCGTCTCGCTGCCGGCCCAGCAGACGCTGGTCGTCTCGTCGGTCGATTCGGGCGACGTGCTCCTCCGGACGCCGGTCGAGGAGGACGCGCGCGTCGCGCTGGCGTACACCCACAGCGTCGAGCGCACGCGCGTCGTCGACACCTATCGGGTCCGTGACGGACAGTTAGAGATGACCCGGATGACCTTCGAATCGTACGGCTGGGGACTGCCGGCCGACGCCAACGTCACGCGGGCGAACGGTTCGTTCGTCTACGATCCGCCGGGGACGTTCGAGACGATCACGGTCAAGCCGGGCCGGATCGCCGGCCACCGCCTCCACGTCGGCGACCGGCGCTACGACCTAGTGAACCGTTCGAACGCACGCGCCGTCCGCATCACCGTCGAGCGCCGGCCGGCGCTGGCGGTGGCGATCGACCACGTCACATGACTCCTCGCATCACCGACACCGATGTCGCGGCCGACGACTTGCTCCAGGAGATCGAACGCAAACGCTCGCTGCGGCGGGTGGCCAGCGTCGTCGTCTCGATCGTCGGCGTCCTCTTTTCGGCCTACCAGATGTGGTTCGCCGCCCGCGGGTTCGTCTTCGCCGTCGAGTTGCCCGTCCTCGGCGAGGTCGAACTCGCCTCCCTGCAGCTGTTGCAGATCAACGCCGTTCACGTCGGTTTCGCGCTCGTGCTGACGTTCCTGCTGTACCCCGGGAGCACGGGCGACGGGCGATTCGCGCGGGCCTGCAGCGGACTCCGAGCGCGGACGGCCGCTCGGCTCGGCCCCGACAGCCCGCTCGTCTCGGCGATGGACGCGACCGGTGACGGACTGGCCTGGCTGTTCGTCGATTCCGACCTCGATCGCGTGACGCCGTCGGATCTCCTCCTGATCGCCGTCACGGTGCTGTCGAGCGCGTACTTCGTCACCGACTTCCGGGAGATCCAGCGCATGCGCGCGCTGGGGCTGCCAGCCGGTCGGCCGATCCAGGAGGTGTTCACGTTCCTCGACCCGGTTGCCGGCCTGCTCGGCCCGCTGACGGACGTGTCCTACGCGTTCGTCCTGGGCGTCGTCGGCGTCTTGCTCGTCCTGGAGGCGACGCGGCGAGCGATCAGTCTCTATCTCGTCTTCATCGTGGGCGCGTTCATCGTCTACGCCCGCTTCGGCGTGTTGATCCCACAGGACGCGGCCTACGTCGGCGTCCTCTCGATCCCGGAGCTGACCTGGCCCTCGATCGTCCAGAACCTCTGGTACAACACGGAGAACGGCGTCTTCGGTATTCCGGTGACGGTCTCGGTGCAGTTCATCTACATCTTCATCCTCTTTGGCGCGTTCCTGGAGATGTCCGGCGCGGGCCAGTGGTTCATCGATCTCGCGTACGCGGCGACGGGCACGCGCAAGGGCGGGCCAGCGAAGGCGTCGATCCTCGCGAGTGGTTTTATGGGGACGATCTCCGGCTCCTCGATCGCGAACACGGTCACGACCGGCGCGTTCACGATCCCGCTGATGAAACGGTCGGGCTACTCCCCGGAGTTCGCCGGTGGCGTGGAGTCTTCGGCCTCCTCGGGCGGTCAGATCCTCCCGCCGGTGATGGGTGCCGCGGCCTTCCTGATCGTCCAGTACACCGCGACGCCCTTCGCCGACGTGATCGTCGCCGCCGCGATCCCGGCCGTCGTCTTCTTTTTCGGCGTCTGGGTGATAGTCCACTTCGAGGCCTCGCGGCTGGGTATCGGGGGGCTCGATCCCGACTCGGTCGTCGACATCCGGCGACACCTCTGGACGGGCTGGTTCTACCTCGTCCCCGTCTTCCTCCTGCTGTACTACCTCATCGGCGCTCGGCTCTCGGTCGCGCGCTCGGCGTGGTTCACGCTCGTGGCCATCGTCGCGCTGATCACGCTCGTCGCGGCCTACAGCGACGAGACGCGGGGGCGACTCGTCGCCCTCCTCCTGGCGCTCGGCCTGGGGCAGTTCCTCGCACAGTGGTCGACCGGCGCGCCCCTCGTCGCCGCACTGAGCGGCGGCGGTCCGGGCGGGCTATCGATCGGTGGGGCCGCCGCGGCGACGCTTGGCACCGTGGGCCGACTGGCGATCGCGGCGGGCGTCCTGACACTGCTCTCGAAGCCGCGCCTGACCGCGTCGTGGCTCGCGCTCGATCCCGCGGTCGACGAGGCCGCCGACGGGCTCTCGACGGCCGTCGGTCGCCCGGCGGCGGGCGACAACGGGCTCGTTCGGCTCGGTACCTTCGTGCTCAAGTCGATGGACAGCGGTGCCCGGACCGCGGTCCCGGTCGTCGTCGCGGTCGCGGCCGCGGGCATCATTCCCGGCGTGATCAGCGTCTCCGGGCTGGGGCCGAACCTGGTCGCGCTCATCCGCTCGCTGGCCGGGGGCTCGCTGGTCCTCCTGCTGGTCATCACCGCCATCGCGTCGATCATCCTCGGGATGGGGATGCCGACGACGGTCACCTACATCATCCTCGTGTCGATGCTGGGGCCCGCGCTCGTGACCTTCGGTATCCCCGAACTCGCCGCGCACCTGTTCATCCTCTATTTCGGCGTCATCGCCGACATCACGCCGCCGGTGGCCGTCGCCGCCTACGCGGCCTCGGGCATCGCGAAGTCGGACCCCTTCCAGACGGGCATCGAGGCGTTCTCGCTGTCGCTCAACAAGGCGATCGTCCCCTTCGCGTTCGTGCTGGTCCCCGGCATCGTCCTGCTCCGCGAGAAGGACGACGCGGCGGAGCTGCCCCTGGGCGAGCAGTTTCGCGTCGCCACCCCGGCCGATCTGCTGGATCTGGGCTGGTCGCTCCCGGAGGTGTTCGTCCCCGTCGTCGGCGTCTTCCTCGGCGTCGTCGCGCTGGCCGGCACCGTCATCGGCTTCGTCTACGCGCCCCTCGACCGCCGGGAACGGGCCGGGCTGGCGGTCAGCTCGCTCCTGTTGATGGCTCCCGGGCTCCCGGTGTCGGCCGGCTACGACGTGACGGCGCTGCTGGGGCTCGGCGGCGGCTCGGTCTCTCTGACCGCCGACCTGCTGCTCCGGGCCGTCGGGCTCGCGATGCTGGTCGCGCTGCTGGCGAAGAACCGGCGGGCGGCCCCCCGCGGCGATTCCGGAGCGACCGCCGACGCCGCGTAGCCCGGCCTGGTAGGTCGAGCGTAGGACCGTCTCTCGGCCTGCCACCCGTCCTTACCGTCGGATAAGAGCGAACTGTTCCCGATTCGAGTCGCATAACGAAATGGGTCCCACCCCCAGGACCGGGTGCATGGACGACAGCACTCGACGACAGTTCGTCAGGGCGACAGCACTCACGAGCATCGGCCTGCTGGCCGGCTGTAGCGACGGCGGCGGTGGCGGTGCCGTCGGTACCGACGAGGACGACGGCGCGGACGACGGGACGGACGACGGCGAAGCCGAGACGGAGACGCCCGAGAGCGGACAGGAGGAGACGGAGGCCGACCTGTCGTTCTCGCCGCGGGCCGGCGACGCGTAGGTCGCCGCTCCGGCGCGATCGATCAACAGTTAAGCGCCGCCCGCTCGTGCCTCCGCGCATGGCTATCGAGGATCGTGGCGAGGCGAAGGTGATCACCCACGCACTGGCACGTGACGAACTGTCGCGGCTCCGTGACGTCGAGACCGAACAGGTCGAGTTCCGGAAGGGGCTCGTCCGCCTCGGTCGGATCTGTGGCTACGAGATCATCGACGGCCGCATGGAGACCGAGTACGTCGCCGTCCAGACGCCCCTGACGGACACGATGGGCGAGCGCGTCAAGGGGCTCGACGACGTGGTGATCGTCAACGTTCTGCGGGCGGCCACGCCGTTCGTCGAGGGACTGCTCAAGGCCTTTCCGCGGGCCCGGCAGGGGGTCATCTCGGCCAGCCGGGACGAGAGCGCCGGGATGGCAGACGACGGCTCGTTCCCCATCTCGATCGACTACGTGAAGCTGCCGGAGATCCGCGCGACAGACACCGTCGTCGTCGCCGACCCGATGCTCGCGACGGGCTCGACCATGGCCGCGGTCCTCGAAGCGATCCGCTCGCAGGGGCCCGACCCCGAGCAGTTGCTCGTGCTCTCTGCGGTGGCCGCGCCGCCGGGGCTGGTCCGTCTGAACGAGTCCGACCCCGGCGCGGAACTGCTGACGGTCGCGATCGACGACGAACTCGACGACGACGGCTACATCGTCCCCGGCCTGGGCGACGCCGGCGACAGGGCGTTCCGAACTGATTAAGTTCCGGGACGGTCGACGGATGGATATCACCGGTTCGTTCGACGATCCACGAACCCCTTCTCTTCGGGTGGAAATCCGCAACACTGCGGTCCAGTACGAGTTCCAGTGGAACTTCGAACGGACGATCGAACCCGTTCTCGGCCCGGAAATCTATTCGTCTGACGAACCGATCCGTGCCCGACCGCTGGTCGCGCTGGCGATGCGCTCACGGAGGGTGTCGGCCTCCGCGACCGGGACCCGCAGGTCGAACGTCACCGTCGCCTCGTAGCTGGCGTCGAACTCGACGCCGGTGCTCTCGACGATGCCACGCACCGTTCCCGAGTCGTCGTAGTCGACCGTCACCGTCAGCCGCTCGTGGGGTCGCTCGGTCGTGATGCCGGCGTCGTCGACAGCGTCCTTGACGGCCCGCGAGTACGCTCTGGCGAGGCCGCCCACGCCGAGGTTCGTGCCGCCGTAGTAGCGGGTGACGACGGCGGCGACGTTCTCGATTTCGCGTTGCTGGAGGACGTTGAGCGCGGGCTTGCCGGCGCTGCCGGACGGCTCGCCGTCGTCGCTCGAATACTCGCGCAGGGGGTCGGCCCGCACCCGGTAGGCCGGGACGTTGTGGGTCGCGTCGGCGTACTCTCCGCTCACGGCGTCGACGAACGCCTCCGCCTCGTCGACGGTGTGGGCCGGGCGCACCCGGCCGATGAACTCAGAGCCCTGCACCTCGAAGGCCGCCTCCCCCCGGCCCGCGACGGTGTCGTACGCCTCGTCGGTCACAGCGACTGTTGTGCCGGAGCGGGCATACGGCTTGTCCTTCGGACGGTCACTCTCGCCGGCCCCAGACCCGCTTCTCGGGAATCCGGACCGCCATTCCGTCCTCGACCCGGAGCTGGCAGGACAGTCGCGGGTAGCCGAAACGGTCGGCCAGCCGATCGTGCCAGTGGTCGGCCTCGGGAGGCGTTTCGAGTCGAACGCCACAGGTCGCACACAGTCCGCGCCCGCCGCAGTTGGCGACGGCCAGGCGGCTGTGGGGCGACAGGTCGTGTTCCACCAGCACGTCCCGCAACACGCGCCCGGCCTCGCAGTCGATCTCTCGGACCGCGCCGTCGGGCGTCTCGACGGTGATCGTGGCCATCTATTGCAACTCGATCCGGCGGACGAACGGCAGCGATTTGATGTCGGTGATCAACTCGCCGGGGAAGGCCTCGTCGGTGATGACATAGAGGCGCGGGTCGTCGGTGAACTCCGGATCTTCGGAGATTACCTGCCGGATCGTGATATCGTGGTCCGAGATGGCGTCGGTGACGGCCGCGACGATGCCGCTCTCCTCGGCGTTGCTGACAGCGACGGTCAGCACGGTCAGATCCAGCACCGGAGCCAGGTCCATCAGGCTCGGGATCGCCGAGATGTTCTGGAAGATGCGCGTGAGCTGTTCGTCTTCGAGGATCGCGCTCGTCGTGGCGTTGACGACCCGGCGGTCCACGTCGACCTCGCGGGCGACCTCCGTGTTCGGAATCTCGATGCCGCCGGAGACGACCCGCCCCTCGTCGCTGACCGAGAAGCCCCGTTCGAGCAGCAGGCGAATCACCTGCTGTTGGCCGGGCGAGTCCGAGAACTTCTCCATGATCGTGTCGAACGTCGCTCCACCGGTGTCGCTGCTCATAGCTCGCCTTTCGTGCTGGCCACGTCCGACCGGCGCTCGTCGATCCGGGTGGCGTCGTCCAGCGCCCGCGCCAGTCCCTTGAACAGCGCCTCGATCTCGTGGTGAGCGTTCTCGCCGTCGACCTCGACGTGCAGCGTCAGCCCGGCGTTGGTCGCGAGCGACCGACAGAAGTGCTTGGCCATGTGGCTGGTCAGCCCGCCGACCCGTCCCTGCGAGAACTCGCCGTCGAACGCGAAGTAGGGCCGGCCGGACACGTCGACCACGACCCCGGCGACGGCCTCGTCCAGCGGGACCCGGCGGTCGGCGAAGCGCCGGATGCCGCGTTTCTCGCCCAGCGCTTCCGCGAGGGCCTCGCCCAGCGTGATCGCCACGTCCTCGACGGTGTGGTGGTCGTCGATCTCTAAGTCGCCGTCACAGTTGACGGTCAGGTCGAACAGGCCGTGGGTGGAAAACGAGTCCAGCATGTGATCGAAGAAGCCGACGCCGGTGTCGACTGTCGACTCCCCGTCGCCGTCGACGTCCAGCGTCACCTCGATGTCGGTCTCTGCCGTCTCGCGGGTGACGGCCGCGGTGCGGTCGGTCATACGCCAGTAGTGTCGGGCCGGCTATTTGGCGGTTGCGCCCCGCGATGGGTCGTGCTCAGAGAAGCCGCTGCATTTTCTGCGTTGCAGACACCGAAAGCCCTCGACACGCTCTTCAGTGCTTTAGACTGCCTGCACCGATCTCTTCTCTGAACACCGACCGCCGATAGCGGACTACACCCACGGAACGGCGTCAGACGGCTGTCTGCCGGGTGCTTATCCCGATCTTCGACGAGTGGTCCGTATGGACGACGCGAAAGTACAGGTCGCCGCGTCGGCGGTCATGCTGGCGGGCGCGCTCCTCTTTCACACGATGGCGACGGACATCGTCGGCGCGCTGCTGGTCGCAGGCGGGGCCTACGCGCTGATCCTCGCGAAGTTCGTCCAGTCCGAGGGGGCGGCGGCGCGGTCCTCGCGGTAGGACGGCGTCGTCCGCGCCCGGCAGCCCCAGCGGCGACGTTCATACTGCCGGCTGGAACTCCGTACGGCATTTCGCGACACCGTGGTCACGGATGTCTTGCAACGGTGACAGCCGACGGTATCAGTCGGCCACGGAGAGGCCCGCCCGTTCGCGCCGTTGCTCGGCCACTCGCGCGAGGAGTACCACGGCGAGGGCGGCCACGAGGGGCACGAGCAGGAGTCGCATGGCCGCGCCGAGGTCCGAGCCGCTGATGACCCACCCCATCACGGCGGGCGCGATGCCGACGCCCAGCGACGAGGAGATGGCGGCGACGGCGGTCACGGGGCCGCTGTGTCGGGGGACGGCGTCGGTGGCGTAGGAGACGAGCATCGGGAAGATGCCGGAGATGAGCGCGCCGATGACGACGACGCCGGGGAGGAGCCACAGCCCCGTCGCGAGGACGAACGTCGCGTAGAACGTCGGGACCAGGAGCGCGAGGATTCCGGTGAGGATCTTGAGGTAGCCCACTCGCTCCGAGAGGCGGCCATAGAGGAGGCGACCGGGGACGTAGCCGGCGATCATCACCGACAGCGACAGCGACGACAGCGCCGCCGCCGAGAGGCCGAGGCCGGCGACGCCGGTCGGCACGACGCTGTCCACGTAGGTCGGTAACCAGAGGAAGAGCCCGCCCTCGACGCCGGTCCCCAGAAACATCACCACGATCATCGCGGCGATCTCGGGCCTGCGAAGCAGCGCCAGCAGTTCCCGGCGGTCGAACGGCTCCTCGGTCCCCGTCGCCGCGGGAGCGTCGAGCCGCCAGACGACGACGGCGAGCAGTGCCATCCCGACGGCCAGCCCGTAGTACGCCAGCCGCCAGTCGGCCACTGCGAGGACGGCGACGACCCCGATCGGTCCGACCATCGCACCGGCGGCCCAGGTCATGTCGTAGTAGCTGTACATCCGGCCGCGGCTCTCCGGGTAGAAGTGGCTGAGTATCGGCCGGTTCAGCCCTCTGAGCACACCGTTCATCGTTCCGCGCACGAGCGTGCCGACGAGAAACACCGCCAGCAGCGGAGCCGCACCCATCGCCAGCAGCGAGAGCGCGCTGCCCAGCAGCCCGCCCACGATCAACCGGTGGGGCTTCAGGTGGCCGGCTCCGAAGCCGACGATCGAGACGACGACCAGGTAGCCGGCGGTGCCGGCGGTGCTGATCAGACCGACCTGCCACGCGGGCGCGTCGAAGGTGGTCCGCAGCTCTGGGATCACCGGCCCACGGATCATCATGATCGCGCCGGTCAGCGCCATCGTCGCGAACAGGGCCGCCGTCCAGAGCCGGCGGTTCGACCCGGTCACGCTTCACCTGCCGTCCGGTGGTCCGGGGCCAGAGCGCCAGCGCGCGCGACACCTGCGGTCATAGTCGAAGCGTGGTGATCCGACGAGAAAAGTTTTTCTAATAGTATAAGAAAAGTCTTCGCATGGGTGAAAGCCAGATCAGGGAGACGCTGTCGGCCTTCGGACTCTCGACGAAGGAGGTCGACGCCTACCTGGTAATTCTACAGCGGGGGGAAGCGACGACCCGGGCCGTCTCGGAGGCCGCGGGCGTCTCACAGAGCTACGTCTACGAGATCGCGACCGCGCTGGCCGAACGCGGACTGGTCATCGTCGACGAGAGCGCGACGCCGACGAAGCTCCGCGCCCGACCACCGGAAGAGGCCGTCGACGCGCTGACGATGCACCTCTCGGAGTTCGAGACCGCCGTCGAGAGCGTGTACGATCAGCCGGCCGAGACAGCGGCGGGGTTCGAGGTCGTCCACGCCAGCCAGACCGTCGAGCGCCGCCTCGAACGCCAACTGGCGCGTGCGGAGCGAGAGGTCTTCGCGATCGTCCCGTCGAACGCCTTTCCCGCCGTCGCCGACGCGCTCGCCGACGCCCGGGAGCGGGGACTGACCGTCTACTGTCTGCTGGCCGGCGAGTCCGGGGAGTCGCACGTCGCCGAGATGGACGACCCCGGCCGGTACGCACACGTCGTCCGGAGCTGGGACGGCCGCCCGCCGCTGTTCGTCGTTCGGGACGCGCTGGGGGGCGTGCTGGCTTCGCACGGGATGCTCACCAGTCGCCACGGTCGGGGCTACGCGCTCGCGTTCAACCAGAACGAGGTCGCCTCTGGCTTTTTCGGCAACTACGTCAGCAACGTCTGGCCCATGGGCGAACAGCGCTTCGTCGCCGAACCTCCGGCGCTGCCGGCGACCTTCGAGCTGTTTCGCTCAGGCGTGACGGCAGCGGCCCTCCACACGACGGCGGGCCACGACGTCGTCGCCGACCTCGACGTGGTCGCCACCACCGGCGAGACGGCCCGCCAGTTCGAGGGCGTCCCGATCCGCGAGGTGCGCCAGAACCTCGTCGAACCGGTGAACAACGCCTTCCCCATCGAGAACTCGCTGGTCGTCGAGACCGACGACGGACTGATCAGCGTCGGCGGCCAGGCCTGCGGTCTGGGGCCGTACTACGAGGAGTACGCCGCCCGCGAAGTGACGATCAGGGATGCCTGACACTGCCGGCGGTACGAGCGGCCGTCACTCGACTGCCGCCATCGCTTCTTCGAGCGTGAACGCGCCCTCGTAGAGCGCGCTGCCGACGACGACGGCGGCCGCGCCCGCGTCCCGGAGCGCTCGCACGTCCTCGACGGTCGCGACGCCGCCGCTGGCGATCACGGGGATCTCGACGGCGTCGACGACGCGCCGGACCGGCTCCGTGCGGACCCCCTCCAGTTGCCCCTCGACGTCCACGTCGGTGAAGAGAATCCCGCCGGCACCGAGCTCCGCGTAGCGGCTCGCGGCCTCGGCCGGGTCCAGCCCGGTCCCCTCGGTCCACCCCGAGACGACCACTTCGCCGTCCTTGGCGTCGAGGCTCACGAGGACGCTCTCGGGGTGTTCCTCGCTGATCTCGGCGACGATGTCGGGGTTCTCGACGGCCGCGGTGCCGAGGATGACCCGGTCGACGCCCCGGTCGAGCAGGTCGATCGCGTCCTCGGCCGTCCGAATGCCCCCGCCCAACTGCACGTCCGTGTCGACGGCGTCGAGGACGGCGTCGATCGCGTCGGCGTTCGCTCGTTCGCCCTCGAAGGCACCGTCGAGGTCGACCAGGTGCAGCGTCGTCGCGCCCGCTTCGATCCACCGTCGGGCGGCCGCGACGGGCTCGCCGTAGCGCTTGCCGGTCCCGCGTTCCCCACCGACCAGCTGGACCACCTGCCCGTCCTGCATGTCCACCGCCGGGATCACCGCAAATTCCGGAAACATACGCGTCAGTCTGCCGGCGATCGCTGAAAGGGTATCGGTGTCCCGGCCGTCGCGTTCCGAACCCTTATGCGCACGTCCACTCGATAGGGAGGCATGTCACGATCTTCCGGTCCCGGGCTGCTCGCTCGGTTTCAGGCAGCCGTCCTCGACGAGTCGTCGGCGTACCGACAGTTTGCCCGTGCGACCGGCGTCGCGACCGCCGGACTGGCCGGTGCCTACGCCCTGCTCGTCTTCGGGGTCGTCGACCTCGGTGCCGCCGTCGTCTCGACGTTCGAGATCGCCGTCGGGATCGCGGTCACGCTGTTCGTCCTGATGGGTATCGTCCAGTTCGTCGTCATCGCGCGGGCCTACGAGTACGGCACCGAGACGGTCGCCGAGACCGCCGAGCAACTCGAACAGGCCGCCGAGGAAGTCGAGACCGTCGCCGACGAACTCGACGAGACGGCCGCGACCGTCGAGGACGCCGCCACCGACGTCGAGACCGCGGCCAAGGAGGTCGACGAGGCGAGCGAACAGGTCGAGGGGGCGACCGAGCAGGTCGCCGACGCGGACCCCGACACCGCCGACGACGCCGCCGAGCGGGTCGGTGAAGCGACCGAACGCGTCGACGAGGCCACGGCGAAAGCCGACGAAGCCACCGAGAAGGCCGACGAGGCCCGCACGAAGACCGGGACGGCAAAGGAGGTCGCAGACGATGTCAAAGAGACCGTCGAGCGCGAACGCGAGGTCCTGCCGGAAAAAGAGCGGACGGCGGGCGACGACGGGGACGACAGCGAGACGTGAGCGTGTGACACGTGAGTGCTGAACACCCGCGAAAGCGGGTGTCGGTACCCTTTAACGGCCCTGGGACGTGCCACGGATATGGTCGAAGTACTGTTTCTGGTCGGTATTCTCGTCGCGATCTTCGTCGGGTTCAACATCGGTGGGTCCTCGACTGGTGTCGCCTTCGGCCCAGCGGTCGGTGCTGGGACGCTCTCGAAGTTCGGAGCCGCCGCTCTGATGACGATTTTCGCCCTCGCAGGCGGCCACTTCGTCGGCCGGGAAGTCGTCAAGACGCTGGGCAGCGGGATCGTCTCCTCGGAGTTCACGATGCTCGTCAGCATCGTCGTGCTCTTTTTTATCGGGTTCGCGCTCTTCCTCTCGAACGTCGTCGGCGTCCCCGCCTCCACGTCGATGACGGCCGTCGGCGCGATGGCGGGGCTGGGGATCGCCCAGGGGACGCTCAACTGGGAGGCGATGGGAGAGATCGTCTCCTGGTGGCTGGTCTCGCCGGTGATCGCGTTCTGGGTCAGTGGCGTCATCGGCCGGTACTTTTACCCGGCGCTGGTCGAGCGCTTCGCGATCCCACAGACCGACGGCTCGCTGCTCGCCCTCGATCGGTCGGGGTCGGTCCCGCGGCCGGTGCTGGGCGAGAACACCACGCGCCGGGAACTGATCGGGACGCTCCTGGTGGTCGGTATCGGCTGTTACATGGCCTTCGCCGCGGGTGCCTCGAACATCGCCAACGCGGTCGCACCGCTGGTCGGCAACGAGTCCCTGGAGATGACGCCCGCCATCCTGCTGGGCGGCGGCGCGATCGGGCTCGGGGCGTTCACGATCGCCCGGCGGACGATGGACACCGTCGGCAACGATCTCACCGATCTCCCGCTGCTGGCGGCGCTACTGGTCGCGGCCGTCAGCTCCACTATCGTCACCTTCCTCTCGGCGCTGGGGGTGCCGGCGAGTTTCGTCATCATCGCCACCATGAGCATCGTCGGGCTCGGCTGGGGCCGCGCCACCCGGACGACGACGATCTCGGACACGGTCAAAGGCGAGACGCCGGAGGTGTCGGTCGGCGCACTCACTGCCGACGCGCCCGACGCGCCGACCGTCGGCGGTCAGGCCGGCACGCCGAGCGAAAAGCACAAACAGCCGATCGGCGAGCCCGAGGACATCCCGAAGGCGGGTGACCTGTTCGAGCCGGAGACGACCGCGAGAGTGATCCTCACACAAAACTTCGTTCCCGCGGTCGCGACGCTCGCGGCCTATCTGGTGTTCAAGTTCGTCCCGATTTTTTGACCGAATTCCGGCGGCCGCTCGGGCGGAACAGCAAAGTCTAACAGTGCGGGGGGCCAACCAAACAGGTGATGCCCACAGTTGAGTACCTCAACTACGAAGTAGTGGACGACAAAGGCTGGGACATGTACGACGACGGCGTCTTCGAAGACGCCGCCGACGCCGACCTCTCGGACGAGGACTACGGCACGCTCGAAGTCAACGAGGGCGAGTACATCCTCGAAGCCGCCGAAGCCCAGGGCTACGACTGGCCCTTCTCGTGTCGCGCCGGTGCCTGTGCCAACTGCGCAGCTATCGTCGTCGAAGGCGAGATCGACATGGACATGCAGCAGATCCTCTCCGACGAGGAAGTCGAGGAGAAGAACGTCCGTCTGACCTGCATCGGCAGCCCCGACGCCGACGAGGTCAAGATCGTGTACAACGCGAAGCACCTCGACTACCTGCAGAACCGCGTCATCTGAGGACCTGCTGTTCTCGGCCACGGATGGCCTGGGGGTAACGGCCCCGCTTTCTCCCCGCAAGTGATATCTTCGTGGGCCGATATCCACCGCTCGTGTTATCCTCGACGTTCGACAGTCTGGTTACCGTCCCCGGAATCGGGGTGGCGGCACCGGCCTCGGATCTCCTCCGACTCGTCGCGATCCCCGTCTTCGGGTGGGCGGCCTATCGCGACGTCAAGACCCGGCGGGTCCCGACCAGAGCCTGGTTCCCGCTGGCGGCGCTGGCGATCGCGTTGCTCGTCTGGGACGGCTACGGTGCGTACGTCGGCGGCGACCGACTGTTCTTCGTCCAGGCGGCGATCAGCCTCGGGTTCATCGTCCCGCTGGTGACGGCGTTCTGGTACATGGGTAGCTTCGGCGGGGCCGACACGAAGGCGTTCTACGTGCTGGCGCTGCTCTTTCCCGCGTACCCGATCTACTACCTGCCGACGACGACGATCCCGACCTTCCAGCCCGCGATCGGCGTGTTCTCGCTGACGATCCTCTCGAACACGGTCGTCGCGGGGGCGCTGTATCCGGTCGGCGTCGCCGCCTCGAACCTCGCTCGCGGTCGCGTCGGGCTCCCGATGGTGATCGGCAAGCCCGTCGCGACGCCGGAGCTGATCGAGGAGTACGGGCTCTTGCTGGAGACGCCCGACGGCTTCACTCGCCGGGGGCTCGACCTCGACGCCCTCCGGATGTACCTGCGCTGGCGGGACTGCACCCTGGCCGAGCTGCGCGCCGATCCGGCGGCCCACCGGGACCCCGACAGCCTGCCGCAGGTCCCCGGCGAGGTCGGGGACGGGAACATTCGGACCGACGGCGGCACGGCACCCGCCCCATCGCTCGCCGACTACGACGACCCCTGGGGGGCGGAGGCGTTCCTCGACGACGTCGACGGAGCGTACGGCACCACGCCCGAGGGGCTGTGCGACGGTCTCGACGTGATCGCCGCCGAGGACGAGGTGTGGATCTCGCCGGGAATCCCGTTCCTCGTGCCGACGTTCGCCGGACTCGTCCTCTCGATTACCTACGGCGACGTGCTGGTGTCGCTGCTCAGGACGCTGGGGCTCGGCTAGCAGAAGACCTATGCGGCGGACACGCCTTCGCCCGCTCATGAGCGACGGCGAACTCGCCTTCGACGAACAGGACCTCCTACCGGCGGTCGCACAGGACGCCGACACCGGCGAGGTCGTGATGCTCGCGTACGTCTCCGAGGCGGCTCTGGAACGCTCTCGGGAGACGGGCTACGCCCACTACTACTCGCGCAGCCGCGACGAGCTCTGGAAGAAGGGCGGGACCAGCGGCCACACGCAGGAAATCGAGGAGATCCGAATGGACTGTGACGGAGACGCGATCCTCTATCTGATCGACCAGGAGGGCGGTGCCTGTCACACCGGCTACCGCTCCTGTTTCCACCGTACGGTCGACGGCGAGGTCGTCGGCGAGCAGGTGTTCGATCCCGACGACGTCTACGAGTAGATGGCCGACGCTGACGCGGTCACGCGACTCCGGCAAGCCGACGCCGACCGGCGGGCGGCCCGCGAGCGCGTCGAGAGCGTCGGCGCTGAACGAAGTGAAGGGGCGACAGAAGTGCGCGCGGTGAACGAAGAGAGCCGCACGCCGGCCGGCGAGGACGCGCTCCGGGCCCTCCGGACGGCCTGCGAGGAGCTTCGCGCGCTGCTGACGGAGTACGAGGGTCGGGCGACCGGTGACGGCGACTTCGCGGCCTTCATCGAGTTCCAGGATCGGATCGCCCACTTCACGAACGACCTCGACGAGGAACTGCCAGAGCGGACCGTCTTCGAGGAGATCGACGAGCGCCTCCAGCAGCGCCGCCTCACCGAGGACGACTTCGCGGCCGTCCGCGAGCGCATCGACGCCGCCGAGGAGACGGCCGACCCCCTCGTCGAGTGGGAGGACGCCCGCGAGCGCTACCGGGAGGCCAGACGCGCCGCGCGGCGCCGCCTCGACACCGTCGCGGACCGGATCGACGACCGCGAGCGCCTGCTCGAACTGGGCGAGGCCGACCTCGACGCGCCGACGGAGCGGCTCCGCGACCCCATCGAGCGCTACGACGATGCCGTCGCCGACGCGTTCGACGCCGTCCGATCGAACGCGTCGGCCCGCGAGGTACTCGACTTCGTCGAGACGACGGCGCTGTACCCGCTGGTCCCGTTTCGCGAACCGCCCGAGGACCTGCTGGCGTACGTCCGCGGCCACGAGGCGGGCACCGATCCGATCCCGCAGCTGCTCGCGTACGCGGAGTACTCGCGGTCGAAGCTGGACCACTACGTCGCAGAGCCGGCCACGCTCAAGCGCGCTGTCGGGACGAACCAGACGTACCTGCAGCGCCTCGACGCCGACCCCCTGACCGTCGGCTGGCCCCCGCCTGCGGCGGACACGCTGCGCTGGCAGTGCAACGAACGGATCTCGGTCGTCGCCCGGTTCGCCCCGGACGTGGTGAGCGACCTGCGGGCCGTCCGGGCGCTCACTCGCCGGTCGGAGTACGATCGGCTGCGAGACAGCGCGGTCGCTCGCGAGCGTCTGACCGACGCGGAGCGAGAACGGCTCCGGACGGGCGCGGTCGCGGACGAACTCGCCGACCTGCGGGCCGAACGCGACGCGCTCCGTGACGCGCTCGACGAGCTGTCGGAGCTGGCGTGATCGCTCACCCGTCTTCGCGGACTCGATCGATCGGGTCGGCGAAGGTCGATAGCAGCTCGTCTGCCCGCTGCTGGGTGTGGGCCTCGGCGTAGATCCGGACGACGGGCTCGGTGCCCGAGGGACGGGCCAGCACCCACCCGTCGCCGTACTTCAGCCGGTAGCCGTCGGTCGTGTCGAGGTCCGCGACGGCCTCGGTGGCGGCCGCTTCGACGGCGTCGAGCATCGCTGCGCGCTCTGTCTCGTCTTCGTACTCGACGGCCGCGCGGACGTTGACGTAGTCGTCGAAGCGGGCGGCGATCTCGCTGGCGGGTTCCTCGGCGACGAGTTCGAGGAACTTCCCGGCGGTGTAGGCCCCGTCGCGGGCGATCCGGTAGCCCGGGAAGATGATGCCGCCGTTGCCCTCGCCCGCGACGCTGACGGTCTCACCTGCCGCCCGGAGCTGCTGGATCCGCGTGATGAGGTACGTCGAGCCGATCCGGGTCAGCGTCAGCTCGGCGTCGGCGGCCTCGACGACGTCGACGAGACGCTGTGAGGCGTTGACCGCCGAGACGACGGTGTCGCCGGGTTCGACGGTCGCCTCGACGAGCGCCGCGAGTGCGGCGTCGCCGTTGATCGTCGTCCCGGTCTCGTCGACGAACACCGCACGGTCGGCGTCGCCGTCGTGTGCGATGCCGAGATCGGCGTCGGTCGTGCGGACGTACTCTCGCAGGTCGGCGAGGTGCGGGTCGATCGGTTCCGGGTCGCGACCGGGGAAGTGGCCGTCGGGCTGGGCGTTGACGGTGTGGACGGTACAGCCGAGCTCTCGCAGGAACGTCGGGCTCGTGTGACAGCCGGCTCCGTGGCCCGGGTCCACGACCACGGTCAGATCCGCCGCCGCGATCGCCGTCCGGTCGACGGCGTCGAGGACTTCAGTAATGTAGTCGTCGCCGGCTCCGTCGATCGCCCTCGTCCGGCCCAGCCCGTCCCACCGGACGGTGTCGAACTCCGTGGCTTCGAGGCGGTCCTCGATGTCGTCGAGGACGGTCCTGTCGAGTTCGACCCCGTCCGCGCCGATCAGCTTGACGCCGTTGTACGCTGGCGGGTTGTGCGAGGCGGTGATCATCATGCCGGGGACGCCGTGACGGGCACAGTAGGCCTGTAGCCCGGGCGTCGACACTTCTCCGAGCAGGTCGACGGCGTGGCCGGTGCTGGCCAGCCCGCTGGCCGCGGCGTCCGCGAGCATCTCCCCGCTGGTTCGCGTGTCTCGCGCCAGCGCGATTCGGTCGGCGTCCCACACCGAACCGGTCGCCTGTGCGATCTGTAGGACGTACGCCGGTGTCACCTCCTCGTTTGCCACACCTCTGACGCCGCTGGACCCGAAGACGTGCATCTCACTGGGCACTCGTGTGCCGACCGGCTTAGGGCTACCGTCTCCGTCGTTTTCGACGCCCGCTACCCGACACATGTGAACGACCACCATCTTTTTGCCTGCACGCGGTGTATACACGCTGATATGAACCGTCCGGTCGACCGGGTGCTCCTCGACTACGCGCAGGACAAGATCGCCGTCGTCGACCGGGACGGGACCTACCAGTACCTCAATCGAGCGGCGAAGTCGATCCTCGGGTACGATCCCGACGAGCTGGTCGGCGAAAACGCCTTCGAGTTCATGCACCCGTCCGATCGGGACCACGTCCGGACCCGCTTCGAGGAGACGATCGGCGTCGACGACGAGTTCGTCGACGTGACCGCCGAGTACCGCCGAGTACCGCCACCGCCAGCGCGAGGGGGGCTGGGTGTGGCTGGAGAGTCGGATGTCCAACCTGACGGACTCGGAACTGGGCGGCTACGTCGTCAGTTCGCGGGACATCTCGGACCGGGTCGCCGCCGAACGCGAGCGCGACGAGACCGAGACCCGACTCCGGGAGCTGGCGGCCAACACCGACGACGTGCTCTGGATGTTCAGCGGGGACTGGTCGGAGCTGCTCTTTCTCAACCCCGCCTACGAGTCCGTCTACGGCGGCTCGGTCGACGCCATCGAGGCGGATACGGACGCGTTTATGGACTGTGTCTATCCCGACGACGTGCCCGCCGTCGAGCGCTCGATGGCGGCGCTCTCCCGTGCGAATCGGTCGACATGGAGTACCGGGTCAACCCGGGTGAGAACTACAACCGCTGGGTGTGGGTCCAGGCGGAACCGATCGTCGAGGACGGGGAAGTCGTCCGCATCGTCGGGTTCACCAGAGACGTGACCGATCGCAACCGCCGGGAGCGCCAGCTCGCCGTCGTCGACAACCTCCTGCGCCACAACATTCGCAACGACATGACGACCATCCTCGGGCAGGCGGAGCTGATCGCCGACGACCCCGAGGTCGACGCCCCGGAGCGGGCCGCAGTCATCCGACGGGTCGGCGAGGCGCTCCTCCAGACGACCGAAAAACAGCGCGAGACGATCCACCTCTTTCGGTCGCCCGCCTGCCCGACGACCGTCGATATGACCGAGGCCGTCGACGCCGCGCTCGCGAGCGTCCGCGTTCGCTACCCGGCAGCCACCGTCGAGACGACACTCGCCGACGGACTGGTCGCGAGCGCGCTCGCGGAAGTCGAAGTCGCGCTCTCGGAGCTGATCGAGAACGCCGTCAAACACGCCCAGAGCGACGCGCCGACCGTCCGGATCACCGGCACCGTTCGCGACGACGAGATCGTGATCGTGATCGACGACGACTGCCCGCCCCTGCCGGAGTTCGAGTACCGCGTGCTGACCGGCGACAAACCGATGAGCGACGTGTACCACAGTACCGGGCTGGGACTGTGGCTGGTCTACTGGATCGTCGATCTCTCGGACGGCCGCATCGAGTTCACCACCAACGACGAGACGGGCAACACGATCACCGTCGTCCTGCCGCGTGCGGCCGCTCCAGCGCCGGAGTGACACGTATCGAGCGGAATCCCACCCGTTGCAATCGGCTTAAGGTCGCCCGCACACGCAGGTCGTGTATGAGCGATCTCCCCGAGGAGTTCTCGTGTACCATCACCAACTGGGAGTACATCTACGACCTGTGTCGCCGCGTCGCCAACGACGTGAAGGCCGCCGACTTCGAGCCCGACGTGGTCGTCGCGCTGGCCCGCGGGGGCTGGTTCGGCGGGCGCTGTCTCTGTGACTTCCTCGGACTGGACGACCTGACGAGTCTGAAGGTCGAACACTACGTCGGCACGGCCCAGTCCGGCGAGGAGGCACAGATCAAGTACCCGATGCCGGACGACTCCGTCGCCGGCAAGGACGTGCTGGTCGTCGACGACATCGCCGACACCGGCAAGTCGATCCAGACCGCCGCCGACTACGTCCGCGAGGCCGACCCCGCCAGCGTCCGCACGGCCACGCTCCAGCTGCTCGACACCAGCGAACACGAACCCGACTTCGTCGGCGAACGCCTCGAAGAGTGGACCTGGGTCGTCTACCCCTGGAACTTCGTCGAGGACATGATCGAACTCCTCTCGGGGCTGATGGACAAGAGCGACCAGCGAGTCCACGACGAGGACGACCTCCGGCACCTGTTTCGGGAGTATCACGGCGTCGAACGCATCCAGATGGAGATCGCTCAGCCCGACCGTCTCGACGAGGTGCTCACAGAGATGGAACGACGCGACGTGATCGAGTGGGCCGACGGCGGCTGGCGACTCGTCGACTGATACGGTTTATTGTAGTTGCTTACCGGTGATCGTCGCCACGGAGTAGACGATCACCGGTAAATCGCTACAATAATCCGTATGATACCTCCCGGGTCACTCGCTGGTCCTCCCCCGGACGGTCGCACCGTTTCAACGCCTTTTACCGGCCACACCGCAGACTGGCGGTATGGCCAACGACGCACTCATCACCGCGCTGCGGGACGCTGACGCCGTCAAGTACGGCGAGTTCGAGCTCTCACACGGCGGGACCAGCGACTACTACGTCGACAAGTACGTCTTCGAGACGAACCCGGAGTGCCTGGCACTGATCGGCGAGGCCTTCGCCGAGACGCTCGCCGGGGCCGACTGGTACGCCGACGACACCACGCTCGCGGGCGTCGCACTGGGTGCGGTCCCGCTGGTGGCAGTCACCAGCGTCGAGACGGACACGCCGTACGTCATCGCGCGCAAGCAACAGAAGGAGTACGGCACCGCCAACCTCATCGAGGGCGACCTCGCCGAGGGCGAAGAGGTCGTGATCCTCGAAGACATCGCGACGACCGGCCAGAGCGCCGTCGACGCCGCCGAGGCACTGCGTGAGGCGGGTGCGACGGTCTCGCGAGTGCTCGTCGTCGTCGACCGCGAAGAGGGTGCCCGCGAGAACCTCGCCGAGCACGACCTCGAACTGTCCTCGCTCGTGACGGCGTCGGATCTGCTGGCCGACCGGCCCGACGACGCTGCCGAGTGATACGGATTATTGTAGCGATTTACCGGTGATCGTCGCCACGGAGTAGACGATCACCGGTAAGCAACTACAATAAACCGTATGAGCGTCTAATTATCAAAAATACAACTGGCCGCCGCCGTTCTCGTCACGTTTAACAGCGACAAGACTGAGTGACAGGTAGATGGGCGTATTCGAACGATTCTTCGGACTTGACGAACACGACACCGACGTTCGGACGGAGGTACTGGCCGGGATCACGACGTTCCTGACGATGAGTTACATCGTCGTCGTCAACCCCGCGATCCTCACGGCGTTCCCGGACGACGGTGTCCCGGGCGGGATCGCTATCGACGGGTTCACGCCGGGCGAAGTGTTCCAGATGCTCGCGGTCGTGACGATCGTCACCTCCGCGATCGCGATGTTCGTGATGGCGTTCTACGCGAACAGGCCCTTCGGCCTCGCGCCAGGACTCGGACTCAACGCCTTCTTCGCGATCACCGTCATCGGCGTTCTGGGCGTTCCCTGGGAGACTGCACTCGCCGCGATCGTCGTCGAGGGGGTCGTCTTCATCGTCCTCACGGCTATCGGCGCACGGGAGTACGTGATCAAACTGTTTCCCGAACCAGTCAAGTTCGCGGTCGGGACTGGTCTCGGACTCTTCCTCGCGATCATCGGCCTCCAGGCGATGGGGATCGTCGTCGACGACCCGGCGACGCTGGTAGCACTCGGCAGCATCGCCAGTAATCCCGTCGCGATCCTCTCGGTCGCCGGTCTGTTCCTGACGTTCGTCCTCTACGCGGCGCGGATCCGCGGTGCGATCGTCCTCGGGATCCTCACGACGACGCTCGTCGGCTGGGGACTGACCGCCGCCGGCGTCTTCTCCCGGGGCGTGCTCACACCCGAGTCGATCCCCCAGGCACAGTACAACATCGCGCCGCTGGTGGGGGCGTTCGTCGGCGGCTTCGGCGACGTAGAGGCCTTTTCCTTCGCGTTGATCGTGTTCACGTTCTTCTTCGTGGACTTCTTCGACACGGCCGGGACGCTCGTCGGCGTGGGCCAGGCCGGTGGCTTCCTCGACGAGAACGGTGACTTCCCCGACATCGACAAACCGCTGATGGCCGACGCCGTCGGGACGACGATCGGCGGGATGCTCGGCACCTCGACGGTGACGACGTACATCGAGTCCGCGACCGGTGTCGAGGAGGGCGGTCGGACCGGCCTGACGGCGCTCGTCATCGCCGTCCTCTTCCTCGCCTCGCTCGTCGTCGTGCCGCTGGCGGCGGCGATCCCGCAGTACGCCTCCCACATCGCCCTGGTCGTCGTCGCCGTGTTGCTGATGCGCAACGTCGTCGACATCCAGTGGGACGACTTCGCACACTCGGTGCCGGCCGCGCTCACCATCATCGTCATGCCCTTCACCTACTCGATCGCCTACGGGATCGCCGCCGGGATCGTCTCCTACCCGATCGTCAAGACCGGACAGGGGGAGTTTGACGACGTGCTGGTCGGTCAGTGGCTCCTCGCCGCCGCCTTCATCGTCTACTTCGTCGTCCGAACCAGCGGGATCCTCACGAGTCTCTGAGGTCGATCTGCTGGTGTGTCCGGACGCCACACACCACCGTGGTGCTGATATACCGCGAGCGTCTACTATCTCTCGATGACGAACCTCGAACTGTACGAGCTGGAAGGCTGCCCGTACTGCGCGAAAGTGATCGACAAGCTCGACGAACTCGATCTCGACTACGAGTCCCACATGGTCCCGCGCTCCCACGACGAGCGCACCGAAGTCGAGGAAGTGTCGGGCCAGACCGGCGTCCCGGTCCTCGTCGACCCCGACAACGGCGTCGAAGGAATGGCCGAGTCCGACGACATCGTCGAGTACCTCGACGAGACGTACGGAACCGTAGCGTAAGGGTTCTCTTCGTCCACGAGCGAAGCGAGTGGGCGGTCTTTTCGCCCACGTTTTGCGACGAGTGGTTCGGGAACGGAGAGACCGAACCCGAGGAGGAAACGGTGGGTCTGACATCGTCGAGTACCTCGACGAGACGTATGGCAGCGGCGCGCCCTAACTTCCGTCCTGCTCGGAGCAGTGACGAGCGGCCTTTGTCACGCGACTTCTTCGGGATCCTCGCCCCGTTCCATGATCAGGTCTCGCAGGTCGTCGGCGTCGTCGATGGCCTCCATCTCGCTTTGCTCGATGATGGCGGTGCCGTCGACGGACTCCCGTTTGAGTTCGTCGACCACGTAGATCGAGCGGGTCCGGGTGACCTCGCCGACCGAGGACATGATCCGGGCACGCTTCTCGGCGGTCTTGGTGAACTCCGAGCGGCCGGTCAGGACCTGTTGGCGCTCGTGCTCGTTCTCGGAGACGGTCTTGAACGGCGCTCGGTCCGTCGGGTGGACCTCGAAGCCGATCCGGGTAAAGACCGTCACGAGCGACTCGTCTTCGGGAGCCACCTCCGGATCTTCCGGCGTCTCCTCTTCGTCGCGAACTTTCTCGGCCCCGTCGAGGACGCTGACGGGCGACGTGAGCGGCGCGTCGAACAGCTCTTCGAGTTCTGCGGCCACGTCGACGGAGGCGTCCATCCCGTCTTCGTACTTCGAGACGGTCCGACGGGAGACGCCCAGTTCCTTTGCGAGTCGCCCCAGCGACCAGTCCCGGTCCTCGCGAGCGTCCGCGAGGATCTCGCTGTCGATGTTGACGTACAGCCCGCCCGGCGCGGCGTAGATCAGCGGCGGGACCTCCTCGACGAACAGGTCCATCGCCGTGTCCGGCGACAGCACCGGGACGCCGTGTCTGAAGTAGACGACGCCGGGTTTGAGCTCTTCGTCGCGGGTCCGGAGCCCGACGACCATCGGCGTCGCGTTCAGGTAGGTGCCCAGGCGTCGCATCTCCGCGCCGGTCATGGCGTCGAACGCGTCGATGTTGCCCAGGATCTTCACCAGCAACACGTCCTCACCGCGCCGCGCTGCAACGTCGAAGCTCTTCGGCCGAATCGCACACCGGTCGCTGACGAGGAAGCCAGCGTCTCCCAGCATCGCCGTGACGTTCTCGACCAGTGCCGACCGTGACATAGTACGTCGTCCCTCTCTATAACACAAGATATTCGCCGCATATATGGGTTGTGCCGGGATAGGACGGCTGTATCTCCAATTCTCGTCTATTCGACGACAGGTACGCGCAGACGGTTCCCGCTGGGCAGCCCAGTCGAAACGCCGAAACCGTCCCGCAGCGTAGCCGACGGCGTGACGGTCATCGGCCTCGACGACACCGACTCCCGCACCGAGGGGATGTGTACGACGTTCGCAGCCACGCGGCTGGCCGAGCGCATCGAGGCCGCGGGCGGGTCGGTCCAGCGGACGCTCCTGGTCCGACTCGACCCCGCCGTCGAGCACAAGACCCGCGGCAACGCCGCGCTGGCGGTCCACTGCGACGTGTCCGCCGATCGCGCACTCGATCTCGGGGCCGACGCGCTCGCCATGGCGGCCGACGATCCCCGGACGAACCCCGGACTGGTCGTCGCGAACTGTGATCCGACGGCCGTCCCCGAGGCCGTCGCCGACCACGCCCGGGCCGCCGTCCGCGAGTTGCTCGACATCGAGACCGCCCGCCGACGGATCGCCGACGCCGGCTTCGAGTCGACGACCGTCGGCAACGGTCGCGGTCTGATCGGCGCGCTCGCCGCGGTCGGTGCCTGGCGGGCCTTCGGGGACTGGACGTACGAGCACATCGCCTACCGCGAGCGCGACCGCTGGGGAACCGAGCGCTCCGTCGACACCGACTCCGTCTTCGCCGCCGCCGACCGCCGCTACCCGACGGTCTGGGACACCGTCGACCACGCGTCGGGGTATCCCGTCTGTGTCCCCCGGACGCCCTGTCCGGTTCTCTACGGCATCCGCGGCGACGAGCCAGACGCCTGTCGCAGCGTCGCGGCGGCGATCGACGGCGAACCCGTCGATCGAACCCGGACCTTCCACACGAACCAGGGGACCGACGCCCACCTCCAGTCGGCTCCCCTGGACGCACTGACTGACGGCAGTGCCTACCGGACCGACGGGACCGTCGCCGAGCCACCGGAAACGCGGGAAGGCGGCCACGTCTTCTTCACACTGGCCGACGGGGACGCGGCGGTCGAGTGCGCCGCCTTCGAGCCGACCAAGCGCTTCCGGGACCGGGTCCGGGCGCTCCGTCCCGGCGACGTGCTGACGGTCTGTGGCGAGGTCGGCGACGACACGCTCAAACTGGAGAAGTTCGCGCTGCGTGACCCCGTCCAGACGGAACTGGTCACGCCGGAGTGTCCGGCGTGCGGTCGGTCGATGAGCAGCGCCGGGCGCGATCAGGGCTACCGCTGTCGAGACTGTGACACCAACCGCGACGGCAAGGTCGAGCGCCCGCTGGAGCGCGACATCGAGCCCGGCTGGTACGAGGTCCCGCCGGTGGCGCGGCGTCACGTCGCCAAACCGCTCGTCCGCGGCGGCTTCGACGGGCCGTGCCACCCCGAGCGGTGAGTCGCCGGCCCCTCTCGGGCAGGTCGAGCGGCGTCACGACGTGGCGGCCGGCAGCGTGAGACACCGCCGACGCTGGTGTCGGATCGTCTCGATGCAGTCGGCGGCGTCGGCCAGCACCGGACACGTCGCCGTACACTCCGCGTAGAGGAACTGGACGAGGGTCTCACCGGAGATGCCGACCAGCTGTGCGGTCGAACGGCCGTGGAGCAGCTCCTGTCTGGTCTCGGCCACGTCCTCACAGACCGCTTCGAGCGACTGCAACTGTTCGTCGATCCCACTGCGGTCCGGGCTGTCCGTCGTCGTGAGCCGTGTCCCGAGCTCGGCCGCTCGCGATTCGCAGTCGTCGAGCCGGTCGCGAGCCCGACACAGGGAGTCCCGTTCGGTCCGGAGCGTCTCCAGGTACGTCGTCCGCTCTTCGATCGCCTGCTCGGTGGCCGCCAGCAGGGCGTCGTGGACCGGCGGCGTCACCCGCCCAGTCTCGAACACCTGGACGGCGACTTCGGTCCCCACCTCCGCCTCGAAGTTCTGCCGTAACGTCTCCCCGTACTCGGCCTCGAAGTGTGACACCGACAGGACCGTCTCGTCGTAGGCCTGCCGGACCGCGCGTGCCGCGGCGTCCGGCGGTGGGGCCGTTTCCAGAGCGACGACGCCACCGCCGCCCGCTTGGACGCCGTGGTCTCTCGGACTCGTCGGATCGAGCGTCCGGACGCGGGACCGGAACCGCTCGAACGCGGACCGTTCGTCGCTCGCGTAGGTCACTTCCCGGTCGAGCAGTTCGAGCGCGTGCTCGATCCGGGACTGGCGTGTCTCTGGCATGGTTCGGGTGGCCGCTTCGCTCGTAGCGGTGGCGACGGAACGGGGGATGTAGGCGGTTGCTATGTGTCCTATATACCGCTCCCTACGCTACAGCGAGCTGACCGCCAGGAACAGCCAGGCCGAGTGGGGGATCCACTGCTCGGCCCAGCGCCAGCGGTGCGCGTGGTCGTCGCCCCAGGGCTCGGGACAGTAGGCGATGTCGCCCTCGTTCTCGAAGCCGGCCGTGATGCCGTTCTGGACGCCGCCGGGGACGTTGCGGAACGCGCGGTGGTAGGTCGGCTCCGGCGCGCCGACGCCGTGGACCATGCAGACGCCGAAGGGGTTCGACCCGAGGATCCAGTCGAGCTGGGCCTGAGCGAACCGATCGAGGCGCTCGCCCAGTTCCGCGTCGAGCTGTGCCCGCGACCGCGCGGCCGCGGTCGCCAGCGAGGCGATCCGGGCGTTCTCGCCCTGCCACCAGTAGCCGGTCTCGTTCTCGTGGGGCATGAAGAACGACGCGCGCGGCTCGTCCTCGTCGACCGGTCTGGCGTACTGGCGCGGGTAGTCGAAGGGGTTGGCGACCTCGTCGCCGATCGCCGTCTGGAAGTCCCAGAAGCGCTCGATCGCGTTCGCGACGGCGTCGTCCAGGGGCCCGTCGGCGTCGACCGCCCGGTAGCGCAACAGCGCGACGATCGGCAGTCCCTCGTCGGACGCGTGATAGAAGGGCCGATCGCCGTCGTCCGCACGCCACCACCCGTCGTAGCGGTCGTCGCCGGTCTGGCGGTCGAGCAGCGACCGGGCGCGCTCTCTGGCGGCCGTCCGGAACCGCTCGCCGTCCGTCGCGGCGGCCAGTTCCGTGGCGGCGAGCAACGCGCAGTAGTCGTCGATGACGTTCTCGGTCCCGTCGTCGAGGTACTCCGTGTTGTGGGCCTGCAGGTGATCGAACCCCTCGACTGCGGCCTCGCGGTAGGTCTCGCAGTCGAACGCTCCGGGGCCGTCGACCTGGCTGGCACGAGCCAGCGCGGCGATGGCGACCCCTCCGCCCTGGCGGTATCCGGCCTCGTAGTCGATCGTCTTGTGTCCCTCTTCGGTCTCGTAGGCGCAGATCTCCCGGCGGTCCACGTCCTTGGACCACTGGTCGAAGACGGTCATGTAGAAGTAGCCCGCGTCGTCCTGCATCCGGACGAGGAAGTCCGCGCCGTGGTGGATCTCCTCGCGCAGTCGCGCGTCGAGTTCCCCGCCCAGCCTGTGGTCGCCGTCGTGTAGTCTGTCACGGGCGTCGGCCAGTCCCCAGGCGACGATCGGGACCTGCTGTGGGTTGAAGTAGTTGGCGTAGCTGAGGTGGCTCAGATACTTGCTCATGTCGCCCGAGGCGTCGTACCAGCCGCCGCGTACGTCGACCGTCCCCTCGCGGTCGCCCACGAACGGCACCGATCGGTCGGCCCGGTCGTACTCGCCGCTGGCACGCTGGGTCTTGCAGTAGTACAGCAGATCGGAGAGGAGCGTCTCCTTGTGGAGGTCCTCGCCGATCTCGAAGCGCCGCGAGTGGGCCTCGCCGGCCCGGAGCGCGTACTCGCCGGGCTCGGTGAGCGAGGAGAACTCCAGCGTCCAGAAGACCCACTCTCCCCAGTCGGCGACGCCGCCGACGAACTCCGGCGTCCCCTCGAAGACGACGCTGTCCCCGTCGTGCAACACGAAGCCATCGAGGTCGTGGCGCTCTGTCGCGCGACAGACCGCTCGTTTCGGGCCATCGGTCTCGTAACCGAGTTGGTTGACCAGAATCTCCATCGTCCGTCTATTCGCGTCCGCCCGCTTAGCTTTAGGGTCTACTTACGGCCGCCCGGAGGCCCCCGACTGCCTGCGATTACCGTCTCCGACGTTCCGGTAGCCGCTCTGTAACAATACCGGTCGGGGACCAACAGTGGCGCTATGAGCCAGCCATCGTCGGGCGAGCCCGATCCGTCGATCGCCCCGGAACCGCTCCCCCAGGAGGAGTTCCCCAGCGAACAGCTGTCTGCCGTCGTCGAGGAGCGTGCGGACGACTCGGAGCGGTGTATCCTCTATCCCGAGAACATCGACCCCGTCGACGCCGAGACCCACTGGCTCGCGGTCGACGCCGAGTTCGCCGTCGACGTCGCCGACTGCCGCTAGTAATTCTGTCCCGACAGGACGACCACCACGTCCTCCTCGGCCGCGATCGTCCCCGCCGCTCGAAACCGCTCCAGCCCGGCCACCGCAGTCGCGCAGGTCGGCTCGACCTGATACCCGGCTCGCGCGAGGCGGTCGTGGGCTCGCTCGGTGGCCGCGGCGTCGACGGCGACGGCGGTGCCGCCCGTCGCGGCGAGGGCGTCGAGCAACTGATCGCCCCGCGCCGGCCTGTGGATCTGGATGCCGTCGGCGACCTCGTTGGCGTCGTCGGCCCCGCCGTCACTGGCCGGCCGGCCGGCGGCGATCGGCGCGTAGCCACTGGCCTGTGCGCCCAGCAGGCGTGGCACCCGCTCGGTCCAGCCGGCGGCTCGCAGCGCCCGGAAGCCGCGATAGGCTCCGAGCAACAGCGTCCCGTGACCGACCGGGACGACGACCGCGTCCGGCACGTCCCAGCCGCGCTGTGCGGCCACCTCCAGCGCCCAGGTCATCGTCCCGGCGAAGAAGGCGGGCTGCCAGGCGTGGCTGGCGTACCAGGCGTCCCCGTCGAGCGCGTCGTGGCAGGCGTCGGTCACGTCCCCGCGAGTGCCCTTGATCCGGACCACGTCCGCGCCGGTCCGCTCGATCTTCCGGAGCTTCGTCGGCTTGGCGTCGGCCGGGACGTAGATCTCGGCGTCGATCCCCGCTCGCGCCGCGTAGGTCGCGATCGCCAGTCCGGCGTTGCCAGAGGAGTCCTCGACCACCCGCTCGACGCCCAGCGCGTCGGCCTGGGAGAGCGTGACGGTCGCCCCGCGGTCCTTGAAACTCCCCGTCGGAAAGACGGAGTCGAGCTTGAGCTGGGCGTCGAACGCCGCGTCGTCGATCAGCGGCGTCCACCCCTCGCCCAGCGAGACGCGACGCTCGACGGGGAGGAACGGTTCGAAGCTCCAGAGCCCGCGATCGCGGTCCAGCGTCGTCGGGTCCGGCGGGCTATCGGCGTCGGGCAGCGGTCGCCGAGCGTAGTCCAGGGCGTGGCCACAGGCACAGCGCCAGGGGCCGTCGGGTCCGTACTCGCGGCCACAGGCTTCGCAGTGGTACATGGTCGTGGTGTCGGGTCGCCGGTACGGAAATCTGTCGCCCGGCTACACCGAGTCGATGTCGGTGCCCACCGAACAGACGTACTCGCCGGTCGCGACCTGGGGGAGGCGTCGAGCCCGCCAGAAGATCCCGCTGGAGCGGGCGGTGACCACGTCTTTCTGCTGGCCGAACACGTCGGTGATCGTGTACAGCGTGTCTCCGCGTGTGACACGGTCGCCGAGTTGCTTCTGGAAGTCGACGAGACCGCCCGCCGGGGAGCCGTACTGGTCGAACCCCCGAGCGCGGGTCTGGGCCTCGAAGCTGTGAGACTCCGCGAGGAACCCGTAGTACCGCAACACGTTGTACACGCCCTCGACGCCCAGCTGGATCGACTGCTCGTCCCAGCCGACACAGCCGCCCAGCTCGGGATCGATCGTCGGCACGCCCTCGTCCGGTGCGGCCCGCGCGAGCTGGCCGTCCGGGCCCTTCTGGTCGAGGATGTACCCACAGCCAAACACCTTCGCCAGTTCGAGACACTCGTCGTGGAGACGGTGACGCGTGCCACAGCGGACGCGACACTCGTCGATCATCTGTGAGGTCGACCCCTGGTGGAGATCGACCACGAGATCCGCCCGCGTGGCGGCGTCGAACGTCGCCGCTGCGATCCGCTCCGAGGACGTGCCCTCGTCGTTGCCCGGGTACGCCCGGTTCATCTTCGTGTCGTCGATCGGGTTCCGGTGCTCTGCCACCTGGAAGGCGTGGTAGTTGACGATCCCGACGACCAGAATCGTTCCGGAGATCTCGGCGGGATCGAGCCGTGGGACGACCCGCTGGACGACGCCGACGCCGTTGAGTTCGTCGCCGTCGCTCGCGGCCTGGAGGTACAGCGTCTTGCCGTCGTCGGCCCCGTTGACGACGGCGACCGGCAGCCCGACCTCGCTTCCGTCCCGTGCTTCGCCGACTGCCAGCCGTCCCGTGTCCGTCTCGCCCGGCTGGGCCGTCGCCGTCCCGAGGGTAACCATTTGAACGACTTTGGACGGCCGGGACTTTTACTGGTTCGGATTCGCGCCGTAGCGAACCCGCTCGCGGTCGCGGGCTGGCCGGAACCGACGGCTCCTTATTCGGGCCGTCCCAAGGACTCGCCGTGTCAGAGAGTCAGCCCGACACCGGCCCCGGCGCGCTCGTGGCAGCGCTGAACGTCCCGACTCACGCCAAGCGCGGCTTCTTCCTGGCGGGGCTGCTCACAGCGGCGGTCTTCGCCTTCTTCGTCGTCATCCCCGGAGCCCAGCGGCCGGCGGTGCTGTACGCCGGGCTGGCGTTCGTCCTGTTCGTCTCGCTGGGCGGGCTCATCACTGCGGTGTTCGTCGCCGGCTCGGCGATCCGCCAGATCCGGTCGCTCTAGTCGCGCTGGCCGGCCAGCGCCCCGAACCGCTGGGCACCGCTGCGCGTCCCCTTCGCGATCAGTACGTCGCCGGCTTCGAGCGTCGTCTCCGGCCCCGGCGACACCTCCCAGTCGCCCCCCTCGCGGCCGGTCCGGTCGCTCGCGCCAGCGTGGCGAACGGCGATGATCCGCATTCCCGTCTCCGTCTTGACCTGCCGTCGTCCGATCGTGGTGCCGTCGAGGGCACTGTCGGCCGCGACCGGGACGCTGACGATCACCTCGTCGGACTCTCGGACCGCCTCGGCGACGACCGGATGTGTCGAGAGGCCACGCAGGACGCCCTCGCTGATCTCCAGTGCGGCGTCGGAGATCACCTCCGTCGCCCGAGCCAGGTGGACGAGCCCGCGCAGCGAGATCGGGTCGTCGTGGCGACCGGCCGCCTGGAGCGTCCAGGCCTCGAACCGGGACTGGAGGGCGTCGACCTCGGCTTCGAGTTCGACGACCTCCTCGGCCAGATCCGTGTCGTCGAACAGCACCGCGCCGTAGGCCAGATCGACGGCCAGCTCGCCCATGTCCTTCATCAGCACGATCGAGTCGACGGCCCGCTCCAGGTCCTCGATGTCGCTCTCGGGCGGTGCCGGTGGCTCGTAGCCCTCGGCGGTCGCGTCCCGATACACCGCGCCGATCCCGTCGTCCGGGCCGCGAAAGAGCACCACGTCGCCGGCCGCGACGGTCGTCTCGGCGTCGGGGTTGAGGAGCCAGTCGCCGGCCCGCCGGACCGCGATGGCGCGGACGCCGGTCTCCGTTTCGAGGTTGAGCTCGCCCAGCGTCTCGTCGGCGAGGCGCGACCCCGGCGCGACGGTCGCACGGACGATCGTCTCGACGGCCTCCGGGAGCGTGGCCCGCATCGCCTCCGGCAGGCCGATGTCTTCGAGCACGACCTTGGCGATGTCGCCGGCCGCGTCGGAGATCTTCTCCGCGGCTCCGACCATCCCCAGCACGGGAGCCAGCGCCTCGGCGTCTTCCGTGTTCCGGGCGGCCATGAGCAGACTCATGCGGGCGCGCAGCTGCAACACGTCCATCTGCTCTTCGAGTTCGAGCACTTCCGCGGCGACCTCGTCGCTGCCCAGCAACACCGCCGAGTACGAGAGGTCGATCAACAGCTCGGCGGTGTCTTTCATCTCGGCCAGCACCGCCTTGACGCTGACCGGCTCGTAGGCCACCTCGGTCGACATGTCTCCACCTGCGCGGGGGGCGGGCAAAAGCTATTCGCCGTGGCGGCCTCGCCGAGTCGCCCGCTCCGAACCACCGTTCTGTCGAACTCTGTCCGGTGGTCGGCACGATCGTCCACTGTCGACCCGATCGATGGCTAAACGTTCAAAAATCTCCCCCACAGACCGGGGCAAGCGACGCACAGAAAGACAATGTTTTTCCCGGCAGGTAAAAAACTCTCTGCGTATGTCCGACGACCTCAAGCAAGGTCTGGAGGGTGTCCTCGTTACCGAGTCGGAGCTCAGCAAGATCGACGGTGACGCGGGCAAACTCGTCTATCGTGGCTACACGATCGAGGACCTGGCGACCGGCGCAAGCTTCGAGGAGGTCCTGTATCTCCTCTGGCACGGTCACCTCCCGAACGCAGCGGAGCTCGACGAGTTCACCGACGCGATGGTCGAGGAGCGATACGTCGACGACGACGTCATGCAGACCGTCGAGCAGCTCGCCGACGCCGACGAGAACCCGATGGCCGCGCTCCGAACGGCGGTCTCGATGCTGTCCTCGCACGATCCCGACGCCGAGATCGACCCGACCGACCTCGACGCCAACCTCCGGAAAGGTCGCCGGATCACCGCCAAGATCCCGACCGTGCTGGCTGCCTTCGCCCGGTTCCGTGACGGACAGGACGCCGTCGAACCGCGTGAAGACCTCTCGCACGCCGCGAACTTCCTCTACATGCTCAACGGCGAGGCACCGGACGAGGTGCTCGCCGAGACGTTCGACATGGCGCTCGTGCTCCACGCCGACCACGGCATCAACGCCTCGACGTTCTCGGCCATGGTCACGACCTCGACGCTGTCGGACCTCCACAGCGCGATCACCTCCGCGATCGGCACGCTGAAGGGATCGCTCCACGGCGGCGCGAACCAGGACGTCATGGAGATGCTCAAGGAGGTCGACGACGCCCAGCGGGACCCGATCGACTGGGTGAAGACGGCACTCGACGAGGGACGGCGCGTCTCCGGCTTCGGCCACCGCGTCTACAACGTCAAGGACCCCCGTGCGAAGATCCTCAGCCAGCGCTCGAAGGAACTGGGGGAGGCCGCCGGCTCGCTCAAGTGGTACGAGATGTCCACCGCCATCGAGGACTACCTCAAAGAACAGAAGGGTCTGGCCCCGAACGTCGACTTCTACTCGGCCTCGACGTACTACCAGATGGGAATCCCAATCGACATCTACACGCCCATCTTCGCGATGTCCCGCGTCGGCGGCTGGACGGCCCACGTCCTCGAACAGTACGAGAACAACCGTCTGATCCGGCCCCGCGCTCGCTACGTCGGCCCGACGGATCAGACGTTCGTCCCCCTCGACGAGCGATAGACGGGCGTTCGGTTTTTCCCCACGTTTCGACAGTCGCCGCTCGCGAGCTTGCTCGCGGCAGAATCACGCCAGGACTGGGATTTGAACCCAGAGGAAGACGGTCCGGGCATGCGGCCTCACTTCGCTCGGCCGTTCCGGGGCTGCGACTTCCAGGGGTTCAAATCCTCTCGATGGGAGAGTCGCCGCTCGCGAGTTTGCTCGCGGCAGAATCACGCCAGGACTGGGATTTGAACCCAGAATCCCGAAAGGGAACACGCTTTCCAGGCGTGCGCCATACCGTTCGGCCATCCTGGCACGCATCGAAACGTCGGCGGGCGGGTGATTAAGGGCTTTCGTTCTCGGCTGGCCGACGCCGGGCGTCGAGGAGTCGGTCGCGGGCGACGGTCGTCACCGTCGTGGTGGTGACGCCGACCACCAGGGCGACGCCGGCCTTGACGCCGACGGTCACCGTGGCGGCGGCGAGCAGCTCGTAGCCCTGGACGAGTACGAGAAAGGACAGCGTTCCGACGACCCCCCACAGCAGGCTCTCTCTGGTGCGATCGTCCATACTGACGCTGTGGGCCGGTCAGCCTTCACTTCGTCGCAATCGCCTCGATCTCGACGCCGACGCCCTTCGGGAGTTCGTCGACGCCGACGGCGCTGCGGGCCGGCGGCTCGCTCTCGAAGAAGCTCTCGTAGGCATCGTCCATCGCCTCGAAGTCGTCGATGTCGTCGAGGTACACCGTCACCTTCAGGACGTTGTCCAGGCTCGTGCCCGACGACTCCAGGATGGCCGCGACGTTTTCGAGGGCCTGCTGGGCCTGTACGTCGATGGCGGCCTCGTCGAGCAGGTCGCCCTCGGGAGTCAGCGGGATCTGTCCGGCCGTAAAAACGAGGTCGTCGGTCGTCGTGGCCTGACTGTACGCTCCGACCGCGGCGGGGGCGGCGTCGGTACTGACAATCCGTTTCATACGTCAACGCGCGACCGGCGAGGGCATAAATGTGGGGCGCTACACCAGGACTTCGACCTCGAAGCCCGCGTCTTCGAGCCGATCGAGCAGCTCCGCGACGTGGTCCGGCCCCCGCGTCTCCAGGTCCAACTCGACCTCGGCGTCGTTCATGGCGATGTCCCGCGAGGTCCGGTCGTGCTCGATGCCGTAGACGTTGACCTGGGCCGCCGACAGCACCTCGACCAGTTCCTCCAGCGAGCCCGGCCGATCCTCCAGGACGGTCCTGATCTTGCAGTACCGGCCGGTCTCGACCAGCCCTCGCATGATGACGTTCGTCAGCGTGTTCAGGTCGATGTTGCCCCCACAGAGCGTCGGGACGATCGTCTCGTCGTCCTCGTAGTCGAACTTCCCTTCGAGCAGGGCCGCAAGCGGGACCGCGCCCGCTCCCTCGACCAGCGTCTTCGACCGCTCCAGCAGCGTCGTCAGCGCGACGGCGATCTCCGGATCGGTGACGGTGACGACCTCGTCGACGCGCTCTTCGATCACCTCGAACGTCCGGTCGCCGACGGTCCGGGTCGCGATCCCGTCGGCGATCGTCTGGACCGAATCGCGTTCGATCCGGTGGCCCTTCTCCAGGGACTCGGCGACGCTGGACGCCCCGTCTGCCTGCACGCCGATCACGCGCACGTCGTCGTCCTGGCCCTTCAATGCCGTCGCGATCCCGCTGATGAGGCCGCCGCCGCCGATGGGGACGACGACGGTGTCGACGCCGGGCAGGTCCTCGTAGATCTCCAGTCCGATCGTCCCCTGGCCGGCCATCACCATCTCGTCGTCGAAGGCGTGGACGTAGGTCCGACCGGACTCGCGCTCGATCTCGTGGGCCTTCTGGGCGGCCGCGTCGTAGTCTCGTCCGTGGAGGACCACGCGACCGCCGTAGTTCTCGGTGGCCTGGACCTTCGAGACGGGGGCGCGTTCGGGCATGACGATCGTCGAATCGACGCCGATCCGGGTCGCCGCCAGCGCCACGCCCTGGGCGTGGTTGCCCGCGCTGGCGGTGACGACGCCCGCCTCGCGTTCTGCCTCCGACAGTGTCGCGATCCGGTTGGTCGCGCCGCGGATCTTGAACGAGCCGGTCCGCTGGAACAGTTCGAGCTTGAGGTGTACGTCTGCGCCCGTCATCGACGAGAAGGTGTGCGAGTAGTCGAGCGGGGTGTGTCGAGCCGTCTCGGCGACGCGATCGCGGGCGGCAAGCACGTCATCGAAAGCGAGCATACCGGCAGTTACACCCCGGTGCTTGTTACTGTTGGCGCGACAACCGTCGCTGGGCGACGTTCGGGAAAGGGGAACGAAATGGATGGTGCCCACCACCGATGGAGGGTGTGCGAGTGGTTCAAGGACACGAGATGAGTTAAAAGCGATGAAAGCGGAGTGAAAGTGTAACCGCACGACATGGGCCGGACCGAACGATCGTCTGACGCGCGGCTGCCGGCACGCCGCCTGGTACAGGGAGAACCGTTTTTATCGAGGTCGATAAGCTGGAGTAGATGGACACCTGGAAGCGACGGACTGCGCTGTACGTCGTCGGGCTGATCGCCGTCATGCTGGGCTTTACGCTCGTCTACGACTACGGCGTGAGCGCGTTCGACGGTCGGGGACGCGACCGAACCGGACGAACTCCGGGCCGCCGGCATCGCGGACGCTCGCACCGCGTACTCGCGCTGTCCGACGACACCGACACCGAGTTCGCCACGCTCGTGGTCGGCGACCTCAATCCCGACGTGGAGATCGTCGCCCGTGCCGAACAGACGCTCGGACAGGCGCGCGTCCGGGCGCGGACGGACTGTACTGCCGTCGCGGTCGAACGCAACGGCGACGTGATCACCGACGCTGGCCCGGACGTACACGTGGCGGAGGGCGACGCCCTCGTCGTCGCCGGTACCGACGACAGCGTCGACCGGTTCCGCGCGGTCTTCGACTGATACTGCCGGCTGTCACTGTTTCAAGATATTCGCGACAACGGGGTCGCGAAATGCTATACAGACTTACAGCCGGCAGTATGATACGGAGCGTGCGGTGTTCCGGTGAGCTGATACGGAAAGTTGTAGGTCTTTACCAAATCGACCGCACGCTGTCATGCGGTCGACTGGGTAAACGCCTACAACCGTCCGTATGACGGCGGCCACCTCCGCGGGGGAGCGATGTCACCACTTCCAAGGCGGTCGTTTCACAGCCCTTTCGGTCCCTGGTCTCGTGTCTGCCGACAGATGCATCCCTCTCGTGTGGTCGCCCTGTGTTTCCTGGGGGTCAGTCTCCTCCTGGTCGCACAGCTCGGCGTCGTCTCCCCGTTCACGCTGACGCTGCCAACCGTCGTGCAGTCGATCGGTGCCGCCATGCTCATGCTGGGGAGCCTCTACGGACTGGTGCGCTACGAGGAGAACCCGATCGTCACCGAGTACGGCCCGGAAGCGTACCTCCTGATCGGTACGAGCCTGTTCCTGTTCGTGGCGCTGGCGCTGTCGATCGCGCTCTCGCTCGGTGTGTGACCGGTCCAGACGCGCCCCTCGGGAGCCTCGTGAGGGGCGACGACAGTGGCCCCGACAGCTAAGGGCACGCCGGGCGAGGCATCGACTATGACCGACTACCGCGCGAACTACGCGATGGTGTCCTTGCAGGAACAGCTGGGGCCGGACCCGAACGCGCTCGACGTACCGTGGGCGACGTTCTCGGCCGACGAGAGCGACGTACAAACCTTCGACGTGCCGACGGCCGATCCCGTCGAGCCGTACGTCCAGATGCAGGTCTACGACGTGGGCAGCTACGACCACGAGCTGTTGATCAACGGCCAGGCGCTGTCTGGCTTCGACCTCCCGACGGGACAGGGCTGGCAGTACTGGATGGACACCGTCACGTCGGCTCGTCTGCACGAGGGCGAGAACACCCTCCAGTTCCAGCGCGATACGGCGACCGACGACAGCTTCGTCGTCGGGACGGTGACGGTCAACTGGAAGGAACCGACGGCATAGCAGAACACAGCGTCCCCTCGTCGGAAACGACGTGCGATTTTGTTCGACAAGTATCCATATCCCTACGGCACAAGAACAGCACGGTGAGTGCCATGACAATCCAATCGACGATCGTCTCTCTGGGGCTGCTGCTGTTGGCGCTGCCGTTCCTCATTTTTCCGAGAGAATGCGCGAAACTCAGATACCGCCACGCGGAGGACCCGGTACCGAGGAACGCGGCACTGTGGGAGGCGAGGATCCTGGGCTTCCTACTGGCTGGCGTCGCAGTTGCCCTCTGGATTTTCTGGACGTTCGATTTCGTCTAATCTCCCGACTCTTTTCTGCGTCTTCCCGACGAAGAATCAGGGAGGGATGTCGTCCAGAAAACCTCGTCGCCATTTGTCTCGTGTGCCTCTGCCACTACCTGCTGATCGTCCGAATCGACCTTCTTGATTCCGTACTTTTCACGCTGTTCCTGGGTCATCTCAGTTGGATCACTCGTCTCCGGTACGTCTCTGTTCCCAGCCGACTGGGCTGAAGCTGCAGACCCAACGTCAAGTACGACACTGTCGGTGAAAGCCGTCCCGTTGAGCTTCACTTCTGGTTCCATGTTCCAGGGGAGATGGTCACTGATCCTGTCCCACAGTTCGGCTTTGACTTCGAACTCGATACCGGCCTTTCCAGGATCATGGACGACCTCGAACTGTTGGGTGAACCCGATAGAAGACTCTCCAGGATGACCGTATCCATTCTTCGTGAAATATCGGACCCCTCCGTGCTCTATCGTGTCGTCACCTGCTGCTGGTTCTAGTTCTTCGGCGAAGTCGTCGATGGAAAGGAGTACCGCGGCGGCGACCCCTGCAGGGGGGTTAAAATAACCAACCGCGGCTGGAACTGCGATATCGATTCCCAACTCCGTTCCTGGAGGGAAATCCAGTTCACCACCAGAACTTTCGAAACTGGTAATGGCTCGCCGTTGTTGCGTGAAATCGACGTACCAGTTATCGTCGCCACGGAAGTTCTCGTACTGATCCTCGGTGAACTTCGCTTCAAATCCGACTCCGTCGATGGTGTTCATCCCTTCGTCGTCTTCGGTATTTATCGTCCCCCCGATTCCTGTCAGGATCAGACTGTGCTCCCAGCCGTCAACCGTCAAATCCGAGCCATAATAGCCGAGAGTTGCGGTGATGATGGTTTCTCGATTGGGGTTTAAGTTCCCAGAGAAGGTCTCCCGGCCAGAGTTCGTTTCGTCATCGGTAAAGTCCTGAAATCCAACCTCTTGGGTCGAAACAGTCTGGTTCCCTTTCTCACTCCTTGCAGCACCGATACCCAGAGGATGTGATCCTCCTGATATGGCACTTCCCGTGACACCAGTTGCTGCCAACGTCTTGATCAGGTTTCTCCGTCGCATGCACTTATTTGCCAGTATAGTATTACAAAAAACATTTATATTTTATATATATAGGAAGAACCACTGAACACATTTCGAGGAGCTTATCGACAGTTGCGTGGTCTTCTCTGGTATTGGTGGTATATAAACAGTGCTCGAAAGCCAGTTTCTTTGTGTCAATCTCTCTCACAGATATCTGCATATCGGGCCGCTGTACTGCGTACTCTTGCCGAATTTCGTTTACGGGCCTGGTCTTACCTGCCAGTAGAAAACCATATCTTTATATAGAATCACATTCAATCTTTCGTACGCTTATGAGTCAGCGACAAATGCAGGGTCAGCCGATGATCATTCTGGGAGAGGACTCCCAGCGGATGAAGGACAAGGACGCACAGAGCCACAACATCTCGGCGGCCCGCGCGGTCGCGGAGTCGGTCCGATCGACACTCGGTCCGAAGGGGATGGACAAGATGCTCGTCTCCTCGCTCGGTGACGTGACCGTCACGAACGACGGCGTCACCATCCTCACGGAGATGGACATCGACAACCCGACCGCCGAGATGATCGTCGAGGTCGCCGAGGCCCAGGAAGACGAGGCCGGCGACGGCACGACGACCGCCGTCTCCATCGCGGGCGAACTGCTGAAAAACGCCGAGGAGCTCCTCGAACAGGACATTCACCCGACGGCGATCATCAAGGGCTTCGACCTCGCGTCGACGGAAGCTAAGAACCAGATCGGCGAGATCGCCACGTCCGTCGACCCCGACGACGAGGAACTGCTCAAGAAGCTCGCCGAGACCTCGATGACGGGGAAGGGCGCGGAGCTCAACAAGGAGCTGCTCGCCCAGCTCATCGTCGACGCGGTCAACGCCGTCACCGTCGAGGCCGCGGACGGCTCGGTCATCGCCGACCTGGAGTTCCTCAACATCGAGACCCAGACCGGTCGTGCGGTCTCGGACTCGGAGCTCATCGAGGGCGCGGTCGTCGACAAGGATCCCGTCCACGAGGAGATGCCGACCACCGTCGACGACGCCGACGTGCTCCTGCTCGACACGCCGATCGAGCTCGACGAGACCGAAGTCGACGCCCAGCTCTCTGTCGACGACCCGAGCCAGCTCCAGAACTTCCTCGACAAGGAAGAACAGCAGCTCGAAGAGATGGTCGACGCCATCGCCGCGACCGGCGCGAACGTCGTCTTCTGCCAGAAGGGCATCGACGACATGGCCCAGCACTACCTCGCCAAGGAGGGCATTCTCGCCGTCCGACGGGCCAAGAAGTCCGACATCGAGTTCCTCCGAGAGGTGCTCGGAGCGAACATCGTCTCCGACGTACACAACGCCACTGCCGACGACCTCGGCCACGGCTCCGTCCGCCGGGACACCGAGGAAGAGCTCTTCTACGTCGAAGGCGCGGGCGAGGACGCACACGGCGTCACGCTCCTCCTGCGTGCCTCCACTGACCACGTCGTCGACGAACTCGAACGCGGCGTCCAGGACGCACTCGACGTGGTCGCCTCGACCGTCGCGGACGGCCAGATCCTCGCCGGTGGCGGCGCGCCCGAGGTCGAACTCGCCAGCCGCCTGCGCGACTACGCGGACGGCGTCGAAGGCCGCGAACAGCTGGCCGTCGAGGCCTTCGCCGACGCGCTGGAACTCATCCCGCGCACGCTCGCCGAGAACGCGGGACTGGACTCCATCGACTCGCTGGTCGACCTGCGCGCCGCCCACGAGGGCGGCGACGTACAGGCCGGCCTCGACGTGTACAGCGGTGACGTGGTCAACACGCTCGACGAGGGCGTCGTCGAGCCGGCCCACGCGAAGCGACAGGCGATCTCGTCGGCTGCCGAGGCGGCGAACCTCGTGCTCAAAATCGACGACATCATCGCCGCTGGCGACCTCTCGACCAGTGGCGGCGACGAGGAAGGCGGTCCCGGCGGCGCGCCCGGCGGCATGGGCGGTATGGGCGGCGGCATGGGCGGCATGATGTAAGCGAGGGTTTGAGCAACGCGAAAACCCTCGATGTTGCAAGCGGGCCTTCGGCCCGCGAGCCGAGGAGCGGCGAGCGCAGCGAGGCGCTCCGAACTGCCGAGCGGGAGCGAACGGAGTGAACGACACGCGAGGCAAGCCCACTTTTTGCTACAGTCGCGGCCTAACGGCCGCCCGTTCGCAAAAACTTGGGAAAAAGCGCGTCGGGCTCCAGTCGCGGCGCGTCCGCGCCGCGGTAGTCACTCGCCCCGACCGGTCCCTTCGCGACCGGAGAACCGGTCGACCTGCCGGGTCCTTCGGACCGCTCGGTCGCCCAGACGCTCGTCGTCTTTTCACGTTCACTCTCTCGGCCGCGGTCGCGAAGACGGTGCTGTACTACGTCTGGGAACGGCTGTAGAGTAGCATCGAGTGCGGGCTGGCCGAACCGGAGTGACCGATCGAGAGTGACCCTTTTCCGTCAGGTGGGGAGTGCGAAGACGACTCCGAGCAACACGAGCGGAACGGCGAACACCAGCGAGTACCAGACGCCGCCGACTGCCAGCAACAGCCACGTCGACGCCCCGTAGCCGGTGGGGTCCCAGTCCAGTCCCGCTCGTGGGAGCCCGAGCGCGGCGACGGACGGGAGGCCGACGGCGTAGCCGATCGTTCCGACGACCGCGACGTCGATCAGGCTGTTGCTCATACTGCCGGCTGTAACTTCGTGAAGATCTTCGCCACCCCGGGGTGGCGAAATCGTTCACAGATTTACAGCCGGTAGTATCAGCTGTGCGCCCGTCTGGGGGTCGTTCGACGCACCGCTCGCGAACACGGCGAGGAGTCCGCCGACGAACGGAAGCGACCCACAGAGGCCGGCGAGGACGTACGACGGGAGCACCGACCTCGTGGGTGGGAGCGTCCGGAACAGCGAGCGAACGCGCTTCGCGACGAGAAAGGGCGTCCAGAGGACGGTCGCGACGACGCCCGGTGCCAACAGCGTGGCGACGAGGCCGAGCCAGTCGGCGATCTGTGTCGACAGCGATTGGAGGGGGACCATACTGGGGTGTGTGTGACGACGAATAACTATTTTCCGTCTCCTCGTGGCCCGGACGCGTCGGGCCGGTCGTCGGCCGGTTCGGTCTCACTCGGCCACACCGCGGCGAGGAATCGGCGTGCCCCGATCGGTCCCGGCTACGCGTCGACGGCTTCGACCTTCGAACCGCCACAACTGCGACACGTCGCGATCTCGGTTCCGGGGTCGTCGTCGTACTCTTCGCCACAGGACGGACACCGATGGGTCGGCTACTCTCGTTGCTTGAGCCCGCCGGTGATCGTCACTGGGATCGCCGCGTCGAGCGTCACGGCCTGGCTCACACTGCCAAAGAGCAGCGAGCCCAGCGGCGACCGCTTTCGACCGCCGAGGACGATCTGGTCGGCACCGATCCGACTGGCCGCGTCGAGGATCTCGCTCGCCGGATCGCCGCTGGTGCTCATCGTCTCGACGGTGATCCCGCGGTCGCGGAACCACTCCTGGACGCTGCGACCGGCCGTGATCTGCGTCGGCGACGTGTTCTCGGCGACGCTCTCGTCGTCGAAGACGTGCAACAGCGTCACCGTGATCTGGTCGCGAGCATCCGGTAACTCGCTGACGGCCCGGGCTTGCCCCATCGCGCGCTCCTCGTCACTGTCGATCGGCATGAGTACATTGTACATCGGTACCACACCTCGAAAAATCGAGGTCGGACGAGCGTATAGTAAGTCGTTCCGTACCGCCGGACTCGCCCAGCGACTAAGTGAGCGGGGAGCGCAGACACACGTATGCAGACCTTACTGCTCGGACCAGATGCCGTCGACGAACACACGCCGCTCGCGGACGTGATTGCCGCCGTCTCCGACGCGTTCGGTGCGTACGCACGCGGCGACGTCGTCATGCCGGCCAAGTCCTACGTCGATCTCCCCCAGTACAACGGCGACTTTCGTTCCATGCCGGCCTACGTCGCCGCCGACGAGTGGGACGCCGCGGCGCTCAAGTGGGTCAACGTCCACCCGGACAATCCCGACTCGTACGATCTCCCGACGGTACTGGGGACGCTGATCTACTCCGATCCCCGCAACGGCTTCCCGCTCGCCGTGATGGACGGGACGCTCCTCACCCAGAAGCGGACCGGCGCGGCGTCGGCGGTCGCGACCGACCTCCTCGCGGTCCCCGACGCCTCGTCGATGGGGCTGGTCGGCGCGGGCGTGCAGGCCTACACCCAGCTCGAAGCCATCGCCCAGGTCCGTGACATCGAGACGGTCGTCGTCGCCGATCAGGACGAGGCGGCGGTGCAGGCGTTCGTCGATCACTTCTCGGACCGCTTCGACGTGCGCGGCGGGACGATCGAGGAGGCCGCCGCCTGCGACGTGCTCTCGACGGTGACGCCCGTCTCGGAGCCGATCATCCACGCCGTCGGCGACCGGACCCACGTCAACGCGATCGGAGCCGACGCCGCCGGGAAACACGAGATCGCCGACGAGGTGTTGCTCGACGCGACGATCGTGATCGACGACTACGAGCAGTGTACTCACTCGGGCGAGATCAACGTCCCCTGGAGCGAGGGGCGACTGGACGACGACGACATCCACGCGGAACTCGGTGATCTCGTCGTCGGCGATCGACCCGGTCGAGACGGGATCGACGGCGTGACCGTCTTCGACTCGACCGGGCTGGCGATCCAGGACGTGGCCTGTGCCCACGTCGCCTACGAGAACGCCAGTGACGGGGGATCGGGGACCGACTTCGAACTCGTCGGGACCGACCTCAGTTCGTGAGCTTGTCGACCAGCCAGATCAGTGCGAGGATCGGCAACACCGGGAGCATGACGACGAGCATGCCGGCGAAGATGAGCCAGCCGATCGCGTTCATCTGACTGTCGTCGCTCTCGTTGGCCAGTGGCGTGACCGTCCGGAGTCCGGAGCCGCCGTCGGTTTCTGCTGCCATGTCTCGACGTTCGACGCCTGCGTTGATAATGCTCTCGGGTTCTATCGACGACACGCCGCCAGTCCGTGGTAATCACTCACAAACAATTATGTAGTTTCGACCACATATGTACGGTGTGAGTGATCGACATCCGAGCCACGGTCGCGGTCCCGCGCGTCCTCCCGAATCTCGGTCGCCGGTCCCCGGCTCGCGCGTGGTCTGGCGGGCGGTCGCCCTCTTGCTCGCCGCGTTCGTCCTCGTGAGCGTGTTCGGACAGATCGCCCCGATCAGCTACGTCAACAGCGGGAGCATGGCTCCGGCGCTGTCGACCGGTGACGGGTTCGTCGCGGTGCCGGCGGCCGTCGCCGACGATCCAGAACCCGGCGACGTGATCGTCTATCGCTCTCAGGAGATCGAGGCCGGCGGACTGGTCACCCACCGGATCGTCGCCCGGACCGACGAGGGGTTCGTGACGAAAGGCGACGCGAACCCCGTCACCGACCAGCAGGCCGGCGAACCGCCGGTTTCGCGCGATCGCATCGTCGCGCAGGTGTTCGCGGTCGACGGGCGCGTGGTCTCGCTGTCGGGTCTCGGGACCGTCTCGATGACGATTCGCAGCGCCGTCCGGGCGAGTCCCCTCGGCCTCCCGCCAGCGTCGATGGAACTGCTGGTGCTTGCCGCCGGTGCGGTGTTGTTCTGGCGCGGGCGGTGATATAGTAACGATTGAAACAATTTACACACCGATCGCACTGCCATCGTGCGATCAGGTGTGCATTGATTTTCAATGGCTCCTACACTGTCGGCTATACGTCTGTACAGCATTTCGCGACCCCGTGGTCGCGAATCTCTCGAAACAGTGACAGCCGGCAGTATGAGTCACTCGGCGGGGTCGACGAGGCCGAGCTCGGCCAGATCCCGGAGCACGTCCAGAGCGTGGCCGTCCGGCCGGACGCCCTCGTAGAGGCCGACGACGCGCCCCGCGGCGATGACGAACGTCGTCCGGGCCACGCGCCCGTCGTCGAGGGCGACGCCGAAGGCGTCGGCGATCTCGCCGTCGGGATCGGCCAGCAGGTCGAACGCGAGGTCGTGGTCCTCGGCGAACGCGCGGTGGCCGTCAACGTCGTCGGTCGAGACGCCGTAGACGGGGATTCCGGCGTCTCGATAGGTGTCGTAGTGGTCGTCGAACTGGCGGGCCTGGGTCGTCCAGCCGGCGGCGTCGTCTCGCGGGTAGCAATAAAGCACCGTCGCACCGCCGAAGTCGGGCTCGACGCGCTCGCCCCACTGGTTCCGGGCGTTGATCGCCGGGGCGTCCGAGCCCGTGTCGAGCACCATCGTCACTCCACCGTGATCGACGTGCCGCCGTCGCTGGACTGCTTGCCCAGCTCGACGGTCAACACGCCGTCGTCGTAGCTGGCGGTCGTCGCCTCGGGAGCGACGGCCTCCGGGAGGCGGACCGTCCGACGGGCGGCCTGCCGGGGTCGTTCCCGCTTCACGTAGCGACCGTCTCGGTCGGGCTCGTCGTCGGCCGCACTGATCGTCAGCAGCGTGTCGTCTTCGAGGGTCACGTCGATGGCGTCGCTGGACCGGCCCGGGAGGTCGGCGCGGACGACGATCTCCTCGCCCGTATCGAGCACGTCGACGGGAACGCCCGTGCGCTCGGTGCCGAACTGCTCGCTCACGAGGTCGAAGGCCCGTTCCAGCTCTTCGAAGGGATCTGTCGGTGTCGAGTCGTCCATATCGGTCCATCGACGGGCGTGAAAGTAAAGACCGTCGCCGGTCGTCCCGGCGGTGTTCAGATAAGCAGCAGCGCTGACCGAGTTGTAGACGTCGAAAGCCCTCGTCGCGTCGTCGACCGACTCCGACTCGCCCTATTGCTCTCCCCGATTGATGGGTAAATTTTTGTCTCCCGGTGATCTACTGTGCCGTATTTCCGATGAAACGGCGCGACCTACTCAAAACGGCTGCAGCAGCTGGAACTGGGCTGGCCGGTATCCGGTGTGTGGGGTCGGTCGCCGCGGCGGAGGGCCGCACGGTTGCGTGGCGGTTCGAAACTGAAAATCGAGCTGCTGGGTCGCCGACGGTCGTCGATGGTGTCGCATACGTCCCCGACGTGAAGGGGCGGATTTACGCGCTCGACGCGAAATCCGGCGAAGAACGGTGGCGAACTCGGGTCGCTGCGGGGCTCTGTGCAGCGCTGATCGTCCAGGACGGTCGAATATACGCCTACGGGGGCACTGACCGGGACGACAACGGCGTGTTCGCCCTCGATGCGGAGACCGGTGACGTACACTGGTCGCGGTCTGATGTCGGCAGGTCCGACCCGTACGGCGCGGCGACTATCGATGCGCACTCGGTCTACGTTCCCCATGGGATCCACGACGATTCGTCGAGGAATGCGCTCTACGCGCTCGATCGGGAGACCGGCGAGACACGGTGGGAGATCGAGAATTCCGGTTCACCGTTCTCCAACGTCACACCGTACCGCGACACTGTGTACACCGGCACGCTCGATCGTGGTCTCCTCGCGCTCGATCGAGAGACTGGGGAGATGCGGTGGCGTGCTCCCGAAGTCAAGTACTCACCAGCATCGGCTCCGATGGTGATGGACGGGGCCGTCTACGCCGGGACTCGAGACGGCGTCTACCGCTTTGATCGGACGAGCGGCGAACAGCAGTGGCACGCCGACGACCGTGGCTATCTTTTCTTGACCGGACACGATACGACGCTCTACGCGGGGGCCGGCGACGGTTTCGCTGCTATCGACGCCGCAACTGGAGAACGGCAGTGGCACAACAGTGGCGGTGACGCGTACGCCAATGGACCCCCGACCGTTGGTGGTGGTGTCGTCTTCTATGCCACTGGCCACTGGCAAAACGAGACTTCGAGTGTTACCGCCGCCGATGCCGAGACCGGCAAGACGCTGTGGGAGGACTGGTCGTACGCCTGGGGCTTCTACGAACCCGTCGTCGTCGACGGCCTGCTGTACACGAGCCAGGTCCGACCGGGCGGTCGTACGGAAGCGTCCGTCTACGCCTTCGAAGCGGGCACGGAAGACAGCAGTGTCGACACGAAAAATGTCCGGGCGATCGGCCCCCACGTGAGTGGATCCACGGGCGGTTCGAACGGCTCCTGTGCCCGGATCGATCCCGAGTCGGTCCGGATCGATCCCTACCCCGTCGAAGCCGGCGACCGGGTCGACGTCAGTGCCGTCGCTACCGACGCGACCGAAATAACGGTACGGGCGACGTACGTCGATTCGGACGGCACGGAGCGAACCGTCGAGCGCGAGATGCAGAAGATCGGCCCGGTCGACGGTGAGAGCGGCGACGGGTGGTCGACCCGGGACCGACTGCCGCCGGTGGAAACTGTCGGTACCTGGGTCGACATCGAGATCACAGCAGAGAACGACGACGGCTGTGGGCAAACTGTCCGGGCCGTAGAAAGCGAGTACCGGCGGGAGCGGATCGATCTGGGCTACTACGTGTTCAACGAGCTGATGGACGTCGCCGTGGCTGTCGGTCGGTTTCCGGACGGCGACGGGCCGCCCGCCGACCTGGATCTGGCACAGTGGGCGCACGATCGTGAGCGCGACCTCAATCGTCACTACGGCTCGGGACGAGTGTCGATGGGAGCAGTCGGATTCGACCTATCGTTCGCCGGGGCCGACGCGGACGGCGAACCGACGGTGTACGAACTGCCCGAGGCGCGCAGCGACTACGACGGCGGCGTCGTTCGCTCCGACGCCCGCTGGCATTTCATGCAAGAGCTCGACGCGGCGGTCGATGCGGCCCTCTCCGGCGACGACTACGACTTCTGGGTCGGGACTCACGTCGGGAAACCGCTGAACGACGAGGCGCTCGGCGAGTACTACCCGTTTCCGGACGGGCGGGCGTACTGCTCGCACCTCGGCGATCCGGTGATCGAACACGACGTCTGGGCCCACGAACTCGCCCACGGATACGGAATTCGCGACTTCTACGACATCGGCATCGACTGGTCTGGGCTCTGCAAGATGGGGAACACGGACCGCGCCGTCGACGGCGTGCCGGAAGTGCCGCCGTTCTCGACAGCGAGCCGGATCGCGCCGGCGCTCGGACTGCAGACGAACGCCCTCTCGGACAAGAGCCGCGAACTCCGGGACTGGCTCTCGACGGACGTCACTCCGATGCAGGAGGTCGAATCGTTCGAACCGACCGTGCCGTCGCTCCAGTCGCTCGAGTACGAGCAGTCCCTCCCCGTGTTGCGGAAGCACCGGACAGGTCGACCGAACGCGACGTACCTCGTCGAATCCCGTCCTTACTTCGATCCCGACGAGACCCCTCGATGGCACCGGAGCCACGGTGCCGCCGTCGTCTACAAGCGCAAGCAGCCGGTTACCGACGCCGGCAGTCTCCACGTCGTCGGCGGTCTGCCCGGCGCTGCACTCACCGCGGTGGGCGATCAGGTGATGGACAAGATCGGGCTGCTCAATCCCGGCGAAGTCACCTTCGAACTGACGGCGATGGCGAACACCGATACCGCTCGCGACGAGTTCACGACGACGGTCGCCGCCAGCCGCGGGAGCGGCGAGCCCGACACGGAGACGATGGCTGTCGTCGGTCGTGTCGAGATACCGGACGGCGTCGACCCGCGGTCGGGCAAGGCGTCGAGAATAACGCCGCCGGCGGTCGATCTCGTCGCCGAAGACGACGCGGGGAACCGCGTCGGCGTCACCGAGGACGGCACCTACGTCAACGAGATTCCGGGCGCCAGAGCGTCGGGCAAGTGCGTCCGCGACACGGAGTGGATCTCGGTCCCGGCTGGGGCGGACGTCGAGTTCTCCGTCTCCAGTGCGGATGTCGAACAGTTCGTCGCCGACCTCGAGGCGGTAGGCCGGCTCGCCCCCGCGGGTGCCACCGACGACGACCGGCCGACGGCCGACGAACTCCGCGAACAGATGTCTGTCGAGGTGGAGTCGTCCATGACGCGCTACGGCGCCGACCCGGAACTCACCACCAGAGACGGCGAGACCTGGGTAGAAGGCGCGACGGTCCGGGCCGACCGGGCGACAGTGGAGCCCGGTACCGACGTGGACCCGGCGCCGGGGCCGGACGACGGCATCGACGTCGCGTCTGTCGATGTCAACGGGACGGTCGACGAGGAGTCCGTCACCGTCGTGAACCGAGGCGACACCGCTCTCGGTCTCGGTGGGTGGACGCTGTCGAACGGTGACGGTGCGAGCTACACCGTTCCGGACGGAACCGAACTCGAGCCAGGCGAGACAGTGACTGTTCACTCGAGAGCGGGCGGGGACAGCGCTGGTAGACTGTTCTGGGGGGCCGAGGATCAAATCTGGAGCGAGGACGGCGGGCACGTCGACATCACGGACGCCGACGGCGACGAACGCCTCTCGGTCGCGTACGACGCCCGCGGTGTGCTCCACTACGCGGAACCCCGGAACGCGTTACGAGCCGACGGCTCGCTCTGGAGCGATATCGGCGAGGCGGCGCCGGTCGCCGCCGGAATCGGTACGGTCGGCCTGGGGGCGCTCTATCTCGCCTACCGATTGACTGTGGGTGACGACGACTGAGGGGGTTCGGGTGTCCGAGTGCTCGTCTGGTGGCCGTGCCAACGCCTCGTGCGACGACACCCTCCGGCCATCCCTCAGTTCAGGACGGTCTCGGAATCGTACGAGCCCAGTCGCTTTACCCATCCCTTCTCGGCGATGGCTTCGATGTCTGCCAGTGCCTTCTGGGTCCGTTCCTCGTAGAGGCCGGCCTCCACGTCGACGTGGAAGACGTAGTCGCCCAGCCGCTCGCCGCTGGGGCGAGACTCCACCCGAGTGAGATTGATGTTGCGGTCGGCGAACGGCTCCAGCATCTCCAGTAGCAGTCCGGGGTAGTCGACGTTGGGGTAGACGAGCAGCGAGGACTTCGAGCCCGCGTCGGACCGCTCGGCGAGCGGCGCGACGACCACGAAGCGCGTGGCGTTCGAGGACTGGTCCTGGATGTCTTCGGCCAGCACCTGCAGGTCGGTGCCCTCGCCGCCGTTGTCCGGGTGGCCGATGCCGGCGACCGACGGGTCGTCGCGGGCGCGCTCGACGCCGCGAGCGGTGGAGGCGACGGCCTCCAGCTCGGCGTCGGGGTAGTTGGCGTCGAGGTAGGACCGACACTGGGCCAGCGCCTGGGCGTGGCTGGCGACCAGTTCGAAGTCGCCGCGCTGGGCCAGCAGCGCGTGACGGATCGGCGTGATGATCTCCTTGACGACGGCGACCTCGTAGCCCGCGAAGGCGTCGAGGCTCTCCGTGACCGATCCCTCGATGCTGTTCTCGACGGCGACGACGCCGCGATCCGCCTCGCCGCCCGCGACCGCCTCGACGATGGCGGTCGGCGACTCTCGGAACTCGATCTCGTCGTCGTCGGCGACCGAGCGGGCTGCCCGGTGCGAGTAGGTTCCGGCCGGCCCCAGCGTGAGCATCTTCATACCAGCCGGTACAGCGCTCGACGTGAAAAGAATCGTGGTCGCGCGGCTACAGTCGCCGGAAGCGACGGTCGACGTACCAGTGTGCCACGAGGACGACGGCGCTGGCAGACAGCGCCCCGATGCCGACGGAGCCAAGCGACAGCCCGTACACCGAGCCAGCGAGGGGATTCTGTCCCATGGTCGCCACGTAGGACCCGACGGCGTCGCCGCCGAACAGCCCCATGGCGATCGAGCCGGTCGTGATCGCGATCGCGAACCCGCCCATCGCGAGGCTGACGCCACCGGCGAAGTCCTCGACGGTGAGGACCTGGTAGGCCTGTTGTTCGGTCAGGGGCGCGTGCTCGACGCGGTACAGCGCCGCCCCGACGAGCAAGGCGGCCGAAAAAAGCACCATCGTCCCGCCGAACGCGCCAAGCAGCGCGACTCTCGGCGTCGCGGTCATCGGGTCGGTCGTCGTCAGATAGCCGGCGACGCTGTCGGGATAGAGCCAGTAGAGCGGCACGGTCGCGGCAAGCACCGCGAGCAAGAGTCCCTGGACGCGCAGCTTCCGGGGGATCGGCTGTGTGAAAAGCGAGTCCCGCAGAACGCGCACCCGCTCGTAGGCCGAATCCGAGAGGACGGCGTCGGTGATTCCGTCGCTGCGCTGTTGTTCGGGTGACATCTGTCGTCTCGTTAGGCATGCCTTTCTTAATCTCAGACTTAACGCTTTCCCTTCAATATTCGCCGGTTGTTGCCGAAAGAATACGGGTACAGGCCAGTTGCCGTGGGTTCGTTACCGCGTGTGGATCGCTGCACCCTGTGCGTCCAGCGCGGCCTCGTGGACGGCCTCGGAAAGCGTCGGGTGGGTGTGGATCGTGCCGGCGATGTCTTCGAGCGTCGCGCCCATCTCGATCGCCAGGCCGACCTCGGCGATGGACTCGGAGGCCTCCGGGCCGACGATCTGTGCGCCCAGGACGAAGCCGGTCTCGTCGTCGGCGACGATCCGGACGAACCCCGCTTTCTCGTCGACCGTCAGCGCGCGGCCGTTGGCCCGCATCGGCATCTGGCCGACGACGGGGTCGAACCCGGCGTCGGCGGCTTCCGCTTCGGTCATGCCGACGGTCCCGATCTCCGGTTCGGTAAAGACCGCGGCCGGAATCGCCTGGTGGTCCAGTGCGGCCGGCTCGCCCGCGACGACCTCGGCGGCGACCTCGCCCTCGGCCATCGCCTTGTGGGCCAGCATCGGCTCGCCGGCCACGTCGCCGACGGCGAAGACGTGCTCGGCGTCGGTCCGGGCCTGCTCGTCCGTCGCCAGGAACCCGTCCTCGTCGGGTTCGATGCCAAGTTCGTCCAGTCCCAGCCCGTCCGTGACCGCCTGGCGACCGACCGCGACGAGTGCCTTCTCGGCGTCGAACCGCGTCAGGTCGCCGTCTTCGTCCTCCGTGTGGACGACGATCTCCTCGCCCGCCTGCTCCCAGCTGTCGGCGGCCTCGCCGAAGTAGAAGTCGACACCGATCTCCTCGGCCCGTTCCCGGACCAGCGTGGCGATATCGTCCTCGAAGCCCGGCAGCGCCTCGTCCAGCATCTCGACGACGGTCACCTCGCTGCCGAGCTTCTGGAACACCGTCGACAGCTCCATGCCGATGTAGCCCGCGCCGACGACCAGGAGCCGCTCGGGCAGCGACTCCAGTGCGAGTGCCTCCTTCGAGGAGAAGATCGGCTCGGCGTCGAACTCGAAGCCGGGGACCTGGATCGGGCGGCTCCCCGTGGCGACGATCGCGTGCTCGAACTCGACGGACTCCGAGCCCTGTCCGTCGCCGCCGTGGGCGATCCGGGCGGTGTGCTCGCCGGTAAACGTCGCCTCGCCCTCGATCAGTTCCACGCCGGCCGACTTCGCCAGCGACTCGACGCCCCGCGTCAGCCGGGTGACGACGCCGTCTTTCCACTCGACCATCCCGGACAGGTCGACCGCCGGGTCGGCGTAGACGCCCATCTCCTCGGCCTGGCCGGCCCGGTGGGCCACGTCTGCCCCCGAGATCAGCGCCTTCGAGGGGATACAGCCGTGGTTGAGGCAGGTCCCTCCGTAGGCGTCTCGCTCGACGAGTGTGGTGTCGACGCCGAGCTGAGCGGCCCGGATGGCGGCCACGTATCCGCCCGGTCCGCCGCCGACGACCAGCAGTTCCGTTCCTGTCGTTACGTCTCCGACGACCATACCGACGCCTCGCACGGCCGCCTGAAAAAGACGACTGTCCCCGGCCGGCCGTCGGCCGCCTCGCTGGCGTCGACGGCCGTCGCTGTCAGCAGTCCGAAGCCTCATGTCTCTCAGTCCCCGACTCCGAGGCGATGAACGAGTCGATCGAGCCGAACGCCACGACGCTGTCGGTCGACGGCGACGACGTCACCGTCCGATATCTCACTGCCGGTGACGGACCGCCACTGCTCTTCTTGCACGGGATCGGCCTCGACGCGGCGGCGGTGTCCGGCCGGTACGCGCTGCCCGCACTGGCCGAGGAGTACACCGTCTACGCGCTCGACTTCCCGGGCCACGGCGAGAGCGAGAAGCCCCGCCGAACGTATACGACGGACTACTACGTAGACACACTGTCGGCGTTCGTCGACGAACTCGGTCTCGCCGGCGCGAGCGTCGTCGGCGTGTCGATGGGCGGTGCGGTCGCGCTCGGCCACGCGCTCGACGGCGGTCGCCCCGAGCGGCTGGTGCTCGTCGACAGCTACGGCCTCGGTGCCGACGCGTACTGGCGGACCGGTGCCAGTCTCGCCCTCCGGGTCCCGTTCGCGGACAGCCTGCTGTGGGGGAGCATGGCAACGCGGGCGGCGGTCCGGACCAGCCTCCGGACGATGTCCGGGGCGACTCTGCCGGACGAACTGGTCGACGACGTGTACGAGACGATCTCACCGGCGACCATGCGGACGCTCCGGAGCTGGCAGCGCCACGAGTTCCAGGCCGACGGTCTCCGGACCGACTACACGGAACGGCTCTCGGAGCTCGACGTTCCGACGCTGCTCGTCCACGGCTCGGCGGACCCGCTGCTCCCGGTGTCGTGGTCGCAACGAGCGAGTGAGCTACTGCCGGACGGGCAGTTCCTGGCGGCCGAGGGCTGTGGGCACTGGCCACACAGGGAACGACCCGAGCGGTTCAATCGGGCGGTAACGGCGTTTCTCTAGCTCTCGTCGGGCATCTCGTCGATGAGGACGACGGCCTCGCCGTCGATGACCACGTCGCCGTCGTCGACGACGCGGGTCGTCAGGCGGTACTGGTCGTCGCCCAGGTCCTCGACGATCTCGATTTCGGCCGTCAGGCGGTCGTCGATGCGGACCGGATTGTGAAACTCCAGATCCTGCGAGAGATAGATCGTCAGCCCCGGCAGCCGCGCGAGGGCGGCGCTGATGAGTCCGCCGACGAGCGTGCCGTGGGCGATCCGGCCGCGGAATCGGGTCTGCTCGGCGAAGTCGTCGTCGAGGTGGAGGGGGTTCGTGTCGCCGCTGGCGGCCGCGAACTGCTTGACGTCGTTGTCGGAGATCCGCTTCGTGAACTCGACGCGATCACCGACCCCGAGCCGGTCGGGGTTGTCGGCGCTCAGTTCGACGTGCCACTCGGGGAGGTCCTCGTCGGCCTCGATGCGTTCTGCCGGGAGCGGCTTGCTGTCCCCGTCGTCGTCCGGTCGGACGCCGAACGCCGCGAACGCTGCCCGATTGGCCGCCACCACGCTGTTGAACATGTGTGAGGACGTTTCTGTCCACGTGTCCAACAGCGGGTTGTCGTGAGATTCAGAACTCATTGCTGGGAGAGCATTAGTTCCTCCGATATTAAAGGGTGATGGTAGTCGCTGTTCGTCGCTCAGACGCCTCCTACCGCTCGACAACGGCGCATTTCCGCCTGCGAACCTCCGTCTCGTTGCCAGATCGATTGCCAGCTGATGACATCTGATGGTATTCAGTGGTGATAGACGGAAGCTTTATGTCGTTGAAAGGAATAGAGTGTAGTACCCGATGACCGACGAGAACGATGTCACGATGTGGCCCCCGATGTTCAAGGGGATGCAGGAAGCGAGCGAGCAGGCGATCGAATCCCAGCAAGAGATGCTCCAGCAGATGATGTCTGCCGGCAGCAGCATGCCCGGCTTCGACATGAACCAGCTCGGTGCGATGAGCCAGATGGCGACGTTCAAGACCCGCGTCCAGAGCGGCGGACGCATCTCCATTCCCGACGCCGAGCGAGAGGCCCTCGACATCGAGGAAGGCGACATCGTCCAGACAGTCGTTCTCCCGGTCAAGCGGAACCGCACGGAGTAACCTATGAGCCAGTACACAACCCCAGTCACCACGGCGTTCGAGATGCAGCGCGCGACGATCGAGCAGAGCCAGAAGGCGCTCAAACAGAGCATCGAGTTCCAGAAGAACATGAACGAGGCCATGCTCGGCAGCCTCGACAGCCAGGAGTCGGCACAGCGACGCGGCGTCGAACTCGCACAGACGGCCGTCCACAACTACCTCGACACCGTCGAGTCGACAGTTCCCGGCGTCGCCCCCACCGTCGAGGAGATCCGAAAGACCGTCGACGAGCAGTACGAGTTCCTGCTGGAGAACCACGCCGAGGTCTTCGAGAACGTCGAAGCGGAGTTCCACGAGAGCGCGGAGACCTACGACGAGATGACCGGCGACGTCGTCGCGGCGCTCGACGAGCAGATCGACCTGCTCGTCGAGGCCCACGAGGACCTCGAAGACCAGTCCGTCGAGGCTGTCGAGCAGTGGGGCGACCAGCTCGAAGACCTCCAGGACCAGGTCGAAGAGGTCCAAGAGCAGGTCCGCGAAGTCCAGGAACAGGCCGCCGACGCCGTCGAGGCCTAAACCGTCGCACCCTTTTGTTCTGCACATTAACAACTTACTATGAGTGATACGAACCAGATGCAAGACGAGTGGACGGAGATGGTCGAACAGATGAACGAGGCCGTCTCCGAGTCGGTCGAACAGAACATGAAGGCACAGGCCGCCTTCGTCGAGTCGTGGGCCGACGCGGTCGAGGACTCGATCCCCGAGGAGGAAAACGTCACAGAGGGCATCCAGGGGTACAACCAGGCCTACGAGGAGTGGATGAACGCCGCCGAGAAGATGCTCGAACGCACCGGCGACGCCGCCCAGGGCGAGGACGTGGACCCGACGGAGTTCCGCGACATCTGGCTCTCGTCGGCCAACGACGCGTTCAAACACGTGATGGGCACGTCCGCGTTCGCCGCCGCGAACGGCCAGCTCGTCGAGACCATGATGGAGATGCGCCAGCAGGCCGACGACGTGGCTCAGGACTCGATCGCCCAGATGGGCTTCTCGACGCGTGAGGACGTCGAAGAAGTCGGCGAACGGCTCGTCGAGCTGGAGCGTCGCCAGCACGAGGTCGAACAGAAACTCGACCGCATCCTCGACCACCTCGAGGAGTAACACATGACGCCCGCAAATCCCTTCACGGCAGCACTCGACTGGCAGCGCCAGTCCCTGGAGGCGATGACGGAGGCCACCGACCAGGCCAGCGTCGCGCCCGAACGCATCGAGACGATGCAGTCCGTCGAGGTCGGCGAGACACCCAGCGACGTGGTGTACGAGGAGAACAAGCTCCAACTGCTACACTACGACGCCGAGGCCGCCGGGATCGATGTCCCCGAGGAGGACAGAGAGGCGGTCCCGATCCTCATCATCTACGCGCTGATCAACCGCCCGTACATCCTCGATCTGCAAGAAGAGCGCTCGGTCGTGCGCCGCTTGCTGGAGGCGGGCCACGACGTGTATCTCATCGACTGGAACGAGCCCTCTCGGCTCGACCAACATCTGACGCTCGACGACTACGTCAACCGCTACATCGAGAACTGCGTCGACGAGGTCTGTGAGCGCTCGGGCCAGGACGCGATCAACGTCCTGGGCTACTGTATGGGCGGAACGATGTCGGCCATCTACACGGCGCTGAACCCCGAGAAGGTCAACGCGCTGGGACTGATGGCCGCGGGACTCTGTTTCGATCACACCGGCGGCGTCCTCGAAGAGTGGGGCTCCGACGAGTACTACGATCCCGAGGACGTGACCGAGACGTTCGGCAACGTCCCCTCGGAGATGCTCGACGTGGGCTTTGCCCTGATGGACCCCGTCGACAACTACGTCTCGAAGTACATCCGCCTGGCCGAGAACATCGAGAACGAGGGGTTCGTCCGGAACTTCGGCCGGATGGAGCAGTGGCTCTCCGACGGCGTCGACGTGGCCGGCGAGGCCTACGTCGAGTTCCTGGAGAAGATCTACCAGAACAACGAGCTGTACAACAACGAGCTGGAGATCGGCGGCGAACACGTCGACCTCGACGCGATCGACATGCCGATGCTCCAGTTGATGGGCGAGTACGACCACCTCATCCCGCCGGAGGCCTCCAAGCCGTTCAACGAGGTCGTCGGCTCCGAGGACGTGACCACGATGGAGTTCTCGACGGGCCACATCGGCCTCTCGGTCTCGTCGAGCACCCACGAGAACCTCTGGCCCGACGTGTGTGACTGGTACAAGGAACGCAACCGACAGGCCGAAGCGTCGGACGACGACAGCGACGAGGCCGTCCCGATCGACGTGGAGTCGCCGGCAGACGACGCCGCCGAGAGCGACGACGGGGAAGCGGCCCACGAGAGTGCCGCGGACGCTCCCGATGTGGCGTCTGTCGACGGGATCGGTCCGACCTACGCAGACCGCCTGCGCGAGGCCGGCATCGAGACCGTCGACGACCTCGCAGCGCACGACGCGGCCGAACTGGCCGAGATCGCCGAAACGACCGAGTCTCGGGTCCGAGACTGGCTCGACCAGCTGTAGCCGGACGCCTCGACCGGAGCATCACTTTCCTTCGTAGGTATCATCTGGCAGACCGCTTTTCACGGCTGAGTGTGAACTGGATGATATGCTCGACGTACAGACCTGTCTGGTGACCGGCTCCTCTCGCGGGATCGGACGCGGGATCGCCACGGACGTGGCGGCCCACGGAGCGACCGTGGTCGTCAACTACCGCTCCTCGGAACGAGCGGCCGAGGCGGTCGTCGACGAGATCGAGGCCGACGGCGGCGAGGCGGTCGCTGTTCGGGGAGACGTGTCGTCGTACGACGCCGTCGAACGGCTGCACACGAGGATCCACGACGCCGTCGGCCCGGTCGACGTGGTCGTCAACAACGCCGGGATCACGGTCGACCGGACCTTCGGGGAGATGACCCGCGAGGACTGGGAGGCCGTCATCGACGTGAACCTCGGGGGCGTGTTCAACGTCAGCCACTGCTTCTACGACGACATCCGCGAGGCCGAGGACGGCCGTCTGATCAACGTCTCCTCTGTCGTCGGCCAGCAGGGCAACTACGGGCAGGCCAACTACGCGGCGGCCAAGTCCGGCCTGTTCGGGTTCACCCGGACGCTGGCCCTGGAGATGGCAGCCACCGGATCGACGGCCAACTGCGTCGCGCCGGGGTTCGTCGCGACGGACATGCTCGACGAGGTCCCCCAGCGCGTCCAGGAGCGGCTCCTCCAGCGGATTCCGCTGGATCGGTTCGCGACGATCGAGGACATCGCCCCCGTCGTGCGCTTCCTCGCCAGCCCGGAGTCGCGCTACATGACCGGGCAGGTGATCGGCGTCAACGGCGGGATGGACTGGTAGCACCTCGACGGAACGATCACCGAATTTATTCGCCCCCGCGTGATAGGGACGGGCGATGCAACCGCTCCACGCGCGCTACCCGTTCCTGCAGTCTGCTCGCGACGCCGTCGAGGAAGCGGCGGTCGACCTGGGCGAGGTCGTCGCCACCGACGAGGTCGTCGTCGAGCGCGCCCGCGAGCGCGTCGAGTGGGCGATCACCGACGGGAGCGTGGGCGATCCCCACCGACGCACGCGCGTGGAACTGCTGTCGTATCCGGTCGCGCGCGTGCTCGTTTCGCTCGTGGACACGCCGGTCTGTACGCGCAAGTACGCACAGGCCGAGGCCGAGGCCGCTCGCGAGCGGTTCGTCGAGGAGTTTACCGCCGACGACTCCTTTAGCTACGGCGACAGCGAGTCGTTGTCGCTGTCGGCGCTGCTCGCGGAGTTCGACCTCACCGCCGCCGTCCACGAGACCGCGGACCGCTACCGGATCGACGTGGGGACGTACCTCGAACTGGCGGCCGACCAGTGGGGCGACGAGTGGCGACTGGTCAACCGGGCGCTGACCGACGGCGAGGTGCCGGTGACGACCGAGGAGCTCCACACGCTGCTCAAGCAGGCGATCCGTCACCGGATCGACGACGGCCTGCCCTTCGAGGTGCCGGACGCCATCGCGGACGAACTCGACGCGGAAGTCGAGTCGATCCAGACGACGCTGTCGGATCTCGATCTGACTCGCGAGATCGACACGGTCGTTCCCGACCTGTTCCCGCCCTGCATGCAGCATCTCCTCGACGCGGTCCAGAAGGGCGAGCACCTGGAGCACCACTCGCGGTTCGCTCTGGCGGCCTTCCTGACCTCGATCGGGATGACGACCGACGAGATCGTCGAGCTGTTCCAGGTCAACCCCGGCTTCGGCGAGGAAGCGACGCGCTATCAGGTCGATCACATCCGCGGTGACACGAGTCCCACGGAGTACTCGACGCCCTCGTGTGCGACGATGCAGTCCTACGGCGACTGCAAGGGGAAAGACGACATCTGCGAGGACGAGATCAACGAGTCACATCCGCTGAACTACTACGAATACCGGCTCGACGAGACCGACGACGAGGAGGTCGAAGACTGGCGCGAGAACGAGGACGAAGACGACAGTGAGGCCTGACGACGCGTCCGACGACGTTCAGAACTCCCGCCGCTCCAGGAAGAGGCCGGCCGCCAGCATGACCACGACGAACGCCGCGATGGCTGCCACGAGCGCGATGCCACCCTCCTGCGTGAGGTCGCCGTTCGTTCCGTAGTTCGTACTCACGACGACCGTACCGGCGATGAACAGCAAGACGGCGACGGCCGACAGCGCGATCTGCGTGACCGTCTCCCGATCGAGGGACATGCTCGTCCGTATCCCCGGGGCCGGCAAAAGCGCTTCGAAGCCCGCGCCCCCCGGCTCACAGCTCCTTGACGACCGTCGCCGGATTGCCGGCCACGACCACGTCTGACGGTACGTCGTCGGTGACGACGGCTCCGGCGGCCACGACCGCGCGGTCCCCGACGCTCACTCCCGGCGTCAGGACGGCCCGGCCGCCCATCCAGACGTGATCGCCGACGGTCACGGGCTCACCCATCTCCAGTCCGGCAGCACGTTCCTCGGCGTCGAGTGGATGCGTCGCCGTGTAGACGTGGACCCCGGGACCGAGCGGACAGTGCTCGCCGAACGTGATCTCACACACGTCCAGGAAGACGCAGTCGAACTTCGCGTAGAAGCCGTCGCCGACGTGGACGTTGCAGCCGTATCACAGCGCAGCGGTGGCTCGACCGTCGCCTCGCCGACCGTCCCGAACAGCTCGTCGAGTAGTTCCCGACGGCGTTCCCGTACGTCGGGCGGCGTCTCGTTGTACGCACTGGTCAGTTCGTCGGCTCGGCTGCGTCCGGCGACTATAGTAACAATTGAAACGATTTACACACCGATCGCACTGCAGTCGTGCGATCGGGTGTGCATTGATTTTCAATGGCTACTATAGCTCCGGATCGCTGGGATCGTAGGCGTCCCCGGCGAGCATCTTCTCTAACTCCGACGGCATCAGTACTCGTCGTCCAGTCGACCCTCTCGCTCGTCGATCTCGTCTAAGATGTCCAGCGTCTTGCGAACGGACGCCCGGATCGCCTCGCTGCGGTTGACGAACTTCCCCTCGTCGCCGACGTGCTTGTCCAGGTCGTCCAGTAGCTCCGCGGGCACTTCCACGCTGATCTTGGGCATAGCTAGGGTAGGGACGCCGCCGCACATAAAAACAGGTTTCCGGTCCGGCCCACCACGAGCGTGTCGAGCGTCCCGCGTCGGCGATCATACTGCCGGCAGTGTCAGTCTGCCGGCTCAGCACCCTCGGGTGCCCGTCTGCCACCGAGGGTGTAGAGCCACAGCACCCCGAGACCGACGAGGAAGGCGATCGTCACCGGAATCGAGACGAGGAACATCGTGAAGATGCCCTTCGGCGAGAACAGGGCTCCGGCGACGAACACCCCGAGCGTGACGGTTCGCCAGCGGTCCTGGACCGACTGGAAGGTGATGATGTTCCCGCGGTGGAACAGCAACATCGTCACCGGAATCTCGAACAACAGTCCGATCCCGACCGTCAGCGCGAGCACGAGCCAGCCGAACTTGGCGACGCGGTAGGAGATGATCATCCCCGACTGGAGCACGTCGAAGGCCAGCCAGGAGATCACCGTCGGTGCGACGTAGGTGAACCCGACGAGGCTCCCGCCGACCATCGACGCGATGACGGTCCCGCTCCAGATCCCGAGCACGCCACGCTGACCGCCGACGAAGCCCCGCTCTTTCAGCGCCGGCCAGGCGAAGTAGACGATCAGCGGTAACACCGACACCGCGCCCAGGATCGCGGAGAACTTCACGATGAAGATCAGGTGCTCGACCGGGTGGAGGTTGACGAACGTCACGTCGGCCCGCATCGACGGCGGGAGGTTGCTGACGAACGTGTTCCGGATGTCGCCGATGCCACCGGAGTACAGGAAGACGAAGGCGGCCCCGGAGATCGCCATGAACGTGCCGACGAACCAGATCGCCTTCGAGGTCAGCGAGTCGAGGATGAAGGCGATGTCGTGGTAGTAGCCGCCGATGTCGTCCTCGGTGGTCTCCTCCTCGGTGAAGGCGTTCATCACGCCGGCCGTCGTCGAGGTGACCACGTCGGCGTCGTCCTCGCCGTCGTCCTCGGCCGCCTCGCCCGTGCCCGCCATCGTGTCCTGGGCGAAGTCCCAGCGGCCCAGGATCGCCTCGGCCTTGTCCGGGTTCCCGTCGTCCATCGCCGACTGGGCCAGTTCGAGCGCCTCCTGCTCTTCCATCTCCTGGAACCGCTGGACCGGGGCGCTCCGGACGGCACCGGCGCTCAGCGGTTCGATGTCGATAGCCGTCGGATCGCCGTAGTTGCCCGCCTCGGCGGCCGCCACGTCGAGGGCCTGGATCATGTAGTAGTACAGGACGACGACCGCGGCCACCAGTCCGAACACGGCCGCGATGGCGATCGCGGTCGTCTCCGTTCCCAGTCCGAGCAGGTCCGGGCGTGCGATGTCGCCCGTGAGCCGGTCGGAGGGGAACCACGCCGCGAACGCCCGGATGTACTGGAACGCGGGCGTCGCCAGCAGGTAGTACACCGCGCCGCCGGCCACGACCGCCCCGGCGGCGAGCTTGTTCCAGCGCGTGCGCGCGACGTTGGCGGTACCGACCTCCTCGCCGGCCCGCTTTGTCAACACCAGTATCTTCGAGATGCCGAGGCTGACGACGTACAGCCCGACGAGCGGCAGCGCCCACATCACCTGCGTGAACGGGTCCGGCGGCGAGAACAGCGCACCGAACCCGAAGATCAGGACCACCGCGACCCGCCAGCGGTCGCGGAACGTCTCGTAGGGGACGATGCCGGTGTAGCTCAGCGAACTCATAAACAGCGGGAGCTGGGCCGCCAATCCGAACGAGAAGCCAAGCAGCGCGACGAACCCGACCCACTTCGTGATCGAGTAGTCCGGCCGGAAGCCGGCGGCGTCGGCGTTTTCGGCCAGGAAGTCGAACATCAGCGGGAAAAAGAGGTTATAGGAGTAGAGGATCCCGCCGACGAACAGACCAATCGCGATCAACAGCAGACTCCAGAGCTTCCACAGTGGCACCCTGTCGGCGGGCCACAGATCGCGTTCGCGCAGCGCGTCGCGGCTGTAGTAGATCAGGAAGGGGAGCGCGAGGAGAATGCCGATGACCGCCCCGATTTTCACCTGCAAGAGGATCACGTCGAAGGGCGTGACGGCGACGATGTCGGCCTCTTCGGCGGTCCGTTCGATCATGTCCGCCTTCAGCCGATCCCACAGGAACTCCTGGAGCGCGTAGATCGTTCCGACGAGGCCGACGACCCAGACGATGAACACCTTCTGGAGGTGTTTTTGCGCGGCCCTGAGCATCGAGCCCACCGTCTCGCGGCCGCTCTGAACAGACTGCATCGTGTCTTCGTCGAGCCCCGTAGACATCTGGTCGGAGACTTGCCGACTCTGCGTTATCAATTTGTTCATCGCGCGAACGCTCCCGCCGGGACTGCGAAAAGAAAGTTTACAACAACGAGCAGCCAAGGGGGCCACAGATGGGCGACCGCGACGGCGACGACGAGCGAGCCAGCGAGGAGCCGGGCGACTCCCACTCGGAGGAGTCCCCGGCCGACGAGCAGCAGGTACCCTCGTCGACCGCCGTCGACGCGAAAGCCGACGACGCGTCCGACGCGACGGAGGACTCGGTGGAGGACTCGGCGGACGACCCGGAAGACGAAGACGGAGCCCCCGACTCGGACGACGATCCACAGGAGTGGTGGAAAGACCACGACCCAGAGAACGAAGTCGACGAGTCCGGCGACGACGAGGAGCTGTCGCCGGCCGCCCGCCGAGATCAGACGCAGGCACGCGGCGACGCCCGCCGGGCCGACGAGGCCGACGATTCGTCGGACGCCGACGATTCCGAGGACAGTGGGGCGGACGCAGACGACTCGTCGGACGCCGACGACGGTGATGCCGACGACTCGGAGGAGCCAAAACAGGTCCACGCTCCCGGACCGACGCCGAAGGGGGGCGGTACTGCCGCCAGTGCGACGGCGCGGCCGACGCGCGATCGTGAACCGCCGTCGCCGCCGGACGACGTCGGGCAGTCGACGGCTCCCGACGACGAGGAGATGCCCCTGACCGAACACGTCGAGGAGATGGCGTTGCGGTTCCTGGCGGTCGGACTCGTCATGTTCGGCGTCGCCGGGATCGTCGTGTTCTACGCCAACGACCTGATCAACTTCCTGTGGTACTCGTTCCTGGGCGACGCGGCGCTCTGTCCCGGCCCGGACTGCGGCGTCAAGCCCCGCGTCTACCACCCGCTCTCGCTGGTGCTCGCGCGCCTGAAGGTGTCGACGCTGGTCGGGCTGATCATCGCGCTCCCGGTCGGCGTCTACCAGACCTATCGGTTCATGCGCCCCGGCCTCTACCCTCGCGAGCGACGCTACTACCTCGCGGCCGTGCCCACGAGCCTCGTACTGGCCGTCGTCGGCGTCGGATTCGCGTACTTCGCCGTGCTTCCCTCGCTCTTTGCTTACTTCACCGAGTACAGCGAACAGGCGGCGACGACGGCGTTCGGACTGACCGAGACGTTCAACCTCATGGTCCTGATGCTCGGGTTCTTCGCGCTGGTCTTCCAGATCCCGCTGCTGGTGATGCTGGCGATCATGATGGGCGTGACGACTCGCCAGTGGCTCGAAGACCGCCGGCTGTACTTCTGGGGTGGCTTCGCCGCCGTCGCCTTCCTCTTTAGCCCGGACCCGACCGGGATGGCACCGCTGATCGTCGCGGTGACGATGATCGTCCTGTTCGAGGGGACGCTGACCCTGCTTCGCTGGACCGGCACCGGGTCACCGATCCCGACGGCCGAGGAGGCCGCCGACCGCCGGCCGGCCGCCTACCTCGCCGCGGCGCTGGGCGGGTACGTCGCCAGCAGCGGCCCGATCCCGCCGGGCTACTACGACGCGCTGCCACAGGTCGTGATCGACCAACTCGCGAGTTCGGGTGGGCCGATCGCGACCCCGGCGATCATCGCGGGCGCGCTGATCGCGCTGTTCGAGATCGGAGCCTTCCTGCTCCGGCGCTACGGCCGCTCGCGGCGGGCGCTCAAGGCACGGCTCGCGGTCGAAGACGCCCGGATTCCCGTCTGGCTCGGTGCGGTCGTCGTCGGCTACTTCGGGAGCCCGACGCCGACGCTCGTCACCGCCGCTCGCGATCTGGCCCTGTCGCCGACGCGGGCGGCGCTGGTCGGTGTCGGACTGGTGGTCCTGTACGAACTGTTCGTCGCCGTGCTTCGCTGGCGTGAGGGCGACGACGACGCCCAGACGCCGACGACGGACGAGGCCTAGGCGTCTTCGAGCGACGAGATTCCGGACACTTCGAACCGCGTCCCGGACGATTCTCCCGCCGACTGCTGATCCGTGACCGCGATCGACCAGCCGTGTGCGTCGACGATCTCGGCGACGATCGCCAGCCCGAAGCCTGTCCCCTCGTCGCTCGTCGTGTACCCCCGCTCGAAGATCCGGTCGCGATCGGCCGGGCCGATCCCGTCGCCGTCGTCTGCGACGTAGAAGCCGTCGCCCTCGGGGAGGAGCCCGACCGTGACGGTCACGTCGTCTGCGGCGTGGTCGACGGCGTTGACGAAGAGATTCGAGAGCAACCGGTCGAGCCGTCCGGGCGTGGTGGTGAGAGTCGCGTCGGCACGGACCCGAAGTCGTGCCCCGCCGGTGTCGATGCCCCGCCAGGCGTCTTCACACACAGACGCTAGCGACACCCGCTGGGGCTCGTCGACGGTGTCGCCCTGTCGCGCCAGGGTCAGGAGGTCGTCGATCAGGCGTTGCATCCGCTCGTGAGCGTCTGCGAGCCGATCGAGGTGGGACTCGTCGCCGGTCTCTCTGTACAGTTCGAGCTGCGTGATCGCGAGCTGGATCGGCGTCTGGAGGTCGTGTGAGATGCTGCTGGTGAGCGTGTCGAGCCGCTCGCTCTGGCGTCGCAGTTCTCCACGGCCGTCGACCGCTTCGGGACTGCCGTCGACGAGCGCGTCGACGTGGTCGGCGAGCGCCGCCGTGGGATCTCCGTCGACGGCGACGCGCTCGTCGACGACGCCGTCCGGGAGGTCGCTGGTCTCGGCGGCCAGCACCGTCACTGGGGCGTCTGCCAGGCGTGTCGCGTCTACTTCGCCGACGGGATCGACGACCACGACGGACGTACGGGGGTCGTCGAGAACGCGTTCGTCGGGTGTCTCCACTGCGAGCACCGACCCGGTGACGGCACGCTCGAAGGCGAGACCTCGCTCCTGTGGACCGACGTAGACGACCGGGGGCATATCCTGTCCGAGGTGACGCCGGTGTTAAATGATTGGTGTTTTAATCTCGTATTTCTCTTGTAGGAAATATAAACATCTCGGCGGGGCCGTCTCACACTGTCGGCTGTATCTATCTGTGACCGGTTTCGCCGTCTCGGGGTGAACCTCGTCACGAAGTGACGACTACCGCTCTCACTCCCCGGTCGGGTACTCCGTCGAGAACACGTCTTCGACGACGGCGTCGTCCTCGGGCTCGTCGTCGGGACTCACGCTCCCGGTCTGGTAGCCGTGGAGATCCAGCGTCACGTGGTCGAAGCCGAGATCAGCGACGTGGTCGCGGGCGGCCCGGACGAAGTCGAGATCCAGCGCCACGTCGAGTTCGTCGTCGCCGACCTCGATGCGAGCGAGCCCGTCGTGGTCGCGCACGCGGAACTGCTCGAAACCCCACGTCCGCAGGAGCTGCTCGGCCTTTTCGACGCGAGAGAGCCGGTCCTCGGTCACTTCCAGTCCCGTGGGGATACGGGAGGAGAGACAGGCCATCGAGGGCTTGTCGGCAACGGACAGGTCGTACTCGCGAGCGATCTCGCGGACCTCTTCTTTGGTGATGTCGTGTTCCAGCAGCGGCGAGTAGGCGTTCAGTTCCTCGACGGCCCGGAGGCCGGGACGGTGTCCCTCGCCCGGGTCCGAGGCGTTGGTGCCGTCACAGACCACGTCGATGCCCAGCCGGCGGGCCTCGTCGTACATCGCCGAGAGGCGCATCGAACGGCAGTGATAGCACCGTTCGTCGTCGTTGGCGACGAACGCCTCGCTGTCGAGTTCGCTGAACTCGACGATCTCGTGGCGGATGCCGATCTCGTCGGCGACGCGGTTGGCGTCGACAAGCTCGGCTTCGGGGAGCGTCTCGCTCTTTGCGGTACAGGCGACGGCGTCGTCGCCCAGCGCGTCGTGGGCGAGTGCAGCGACGACGCTGGAGTCGACGCCACCCGAGAAGGCGATCAGGACGCCCTCTCGGTCGGCCAGATCGGCCCGTGCGGCGTCGAGCTTGGTCTCGACGGCAGTCATGCACTGTCGTTCGGTGCGGACGGGCAAAAGCCCGTTGCGTTAGCCGTTCACAGGGTCGATCGCTGACACGATCGAAGGCGGCTCCGCCGACGCTTCGGTGGGACCCTCACGGCGGCGGGTGAGACGCTCGCCTCGGTCGCCGGGACGCCGACCGACCGGACCGACTCATTTATGAGCGACCACACCGCCTAGGGGAGCGTGCGCGTCGAGAACAGTTTCATCGGGGTCCGCGGTGTCGGCGAGCAGACCGAACGCACTCTGTGGGAGTCCGGAATCACCCACTGGGACGACTTCGAGCCGAGCGCCGTCGGACAGAAGACCGGCGAACGCATCGAGACGTTCATCGACGAGGGTCGGGGGCGACTGGCCGACGACGACGTGGCGTACTTCGACGAGCAGTTCCCCTCTGGGGAGCAGTGGCGTGTCTACGAGACCTTCGCCGACCGGGCCTGTTTCTTCGACATCGAGACCACCGGGTTAGACCAGCACCGCAATCAGGTGACGACGGTGAGTTTCCACCGGGACGGCGACACCGAGACGCTCGTGGCCGGCGACGACCTGACTGCCGAGGCGCTGTCTGCGACGGTCGGCGACGCCGACCTGCTGGTGACGTTCAACGGCAAGCGCTTCGACGTGCCCTTCCTCGAAGCCAACTTCGACGTGGATCTGGACCTGCCCCACCTCGACCTGCTGTACACCTGCAAGCAACTGGGCCTCAGCGGCGGGCTCAAACAGATCGAGCGGGACATCGGCATCGAGCGTGACCGACCCGACATCTCCGGCGAGGACGCCGTCCGCCTGTGGAGAGAACACGAGCGCGGCGAGGACGGATCGTTGGAGACGCTGATCAGCTACAACCGCGAGGACGCCGTCAACCTCCGGACGCTGGCCGACCGGGTGACGACCCGCCTCGACGAGCGAGTGTTCGTCGACCCGGCCAGCCAGTAGCGCCACCCCCTCTATTTCGAGTGCAGCACCCATCGACACAAATCGAGTGCCATCTGTCTCTGCGGGGATGGTGGACTTGTCCAGTCGACGCCCTCTCGTACCTGACTCACAGGCGTCTCATACTGTGGCTGTACTCCGTACAACAGCCGGCAGTATCACGCTGGCTCTGGCTGGGCTCTCTTCTGGCGCGGGCGCAACACGTGGACGCGGCCGGCTACCAGCCCCAGCAACAGACCGGTGAAGTGCGCGACGAGCGCGACCTGTGGCCGGGCCGTGGCCAGCGTGACGACGACCGCGATCGCCGCGAAGGCCGCCAGTTGCAGTCGCGGGCTGAGCTGAATCGTACCGACGACGCGATCCGTGAGTCGGTTGCTGGTCAGCAGGTACCCAGCCAGTGCGAAGATCGCCCCGCTCCCGCCCAGTACGCTCACCTGGCCCGCGCCGCCAAGCACCGCGCCCACCAGCGGCGCGAGCCACACCTCGGCGAGCCCCGAGAGCGCCCCCGTCACCACGAAGAAGGCGTGAAAGCGGGCCGGCGTCGTCTGGCGTTCCAGCAAGATTCCGACGACCGCCAGCGCGACCGCGTTCGCGACCAGGTGCGAGACGCCGCTGTGGGCGTAGACGCTCGTCACGACCGTCCACGGGTCGTGGGTCACCGGCGTCGTCAGCACGAACAGCGACTGCATCGCGGCGCGGCCAGCGACCAGCGACACGAGTTCCTGACAGAGAAACACCGCGAGGAACGCGGCCAGGGTCATCATCGTCGGACTCCCCAGAAGTCGTCGTCGCATTACAGTTCGTACGGACTGTTGGCACAAAAAATCGCGGTCTGGTCGGGGGTCGTCCCAGACGTACAGCCGCGGTATCAGAGCCGTTCGAGGACGGCCTCGGGATCGTACTGCAGGGTGAGTTCCCGCGAGCGCCCGCGGCCGTCGACGTTGGTGTAGGTGGCCTCGATGACGCCCAGCTGGTCGAGCTTGTTGATGATCTCGGAGTAGCGGGTGTAGCCCAGGTCGGTCTGGTCGTTGAAGGCGTCGTAGATCTCGCCGGCTCGCTGGCCGTCGTGTTGGGCGATCACCTCCGCGAGTGCGGCCTCCGACTCCGACAGCTCCCGCAGGCGTCGCGAGAGGTGGACGTACTTGGACTTGTCGTAGGCGTCTTCCACGTCCTCGCGCTCGACGGTGCGGGACGCTCGCATCTCCGCGTTCATCCCCGCTCGCCGGAGCAGGTCGATTCCCACACGGAGGTCCCCGCCCTGCTTGGCGGTGAGTTCGGCCACGCGGTCGAGCACCGTCGTGTCGACGACGCCGTCGTGGAACCCCCGGTCGGCCCGCTCTCGCAGGATGCCGACGATCTCGGGCTCGTCGTACCTGTTGAAGTAGATCTCTTCTGGCCGGAAGACGCTCTGGACGCGCGTATCGAGCGCGTCGATCACGTCTAGATCGAGGTCCGAGGAGATGCAGATGACGCCGATCTTGGCCCCAGAGTGAGCCTCGTGGGCGCGCAACAGCGAGTACAGCGTGTCGCTGGCTTCGGACTCGTAGAAGAGGTAGTTCACGTCGTCGAGTGCCACCACCAGCACCTCCTCGCGCTCGACGAGGCGGTCGGTGATCTGGGAGAACAGCTTCTTGAACGAGAGGCCCGAGGAGGGAGGTTCGTAGTCGAAGATCTCGGCGAACAGTCGCGAGAAGACGGCGTAGCGCGTCGAATCGACCTGACAGTTGACCCGCACCGCCTGCACGTCGGTCTGGGCGGTGAGTTCGTCGAAGAGGATCTGGGTCGCCGTCGTCTTGCCGGTGCCGGGCGGTCCGCGAGCGATGACGTTCAGCGGGCGAGAGCCACGCACGGCGGGCCTGAGCGCGTACTTCAGGTTCTCCATCTGGCTCTCTCGGTGTTCGAACGTCTGGGGGACGTAGTCGATCTCGAAGACGTGTTCGTCCCGAAAGACCGACTCGTCCCAGGAGAGCATCCCCTCCTCCGGGTCGTCGCTCATCACTCTCACCGCGGTCCGCGCGCCACTTAACGATTCCCCAGGGTGGCGAAACTGTAACTGCGGCGCTCCTCCCGGTATATTTTGGGGCGGTAGCCAACAGTTATCTTCGACCGTGTTGGTTACCATCCCGAAATGACTCGGCTACTCAAGATGTCGGGCTTTCTCGGCCTGGCGGCGATGATGTTGGTGGGACTGTATCAGGCAACACTCGTAGCGGGCGGGTCGGCCGCGCCGGGATGGATGGTCGGCGGGCATGCCCACCTGGGCGTGCTCTCGATCTTGGCGATCGTCGTCGGTTTCACCGTCGACGTGCTCGGACTGACCGGACGACTCCGACAGGCCGTTTCCGGCCTGTTCGTCGTCGATCAGTGGGGCGTCTCTCTGATACAGACGGTTGTAGGCGTTTACCCAGTCGACCGCACGACGGCGTGCGATCGATCTGGTAAAGACCTACAACTTTCCGTATGACGGTGTGGGTCGTGGTGCTCGTCGAGTTCCCGCCGCTGCACGCCACGACCTTCCTCTGGGGGTCGGCACTGATCGTCTCGATGCTCCTGATGGCCTGGCAGACGGCGACCACCGACGCGACCTTCGACGTGTCGGGGACCGCCGCGCCGGCCGACGACTGACGACGGCCGTTTTCGCGGTCGGTCGACGACTCGCAGACTGTGTGTATGAGGAGATAGTCGTGTCGCCGCGCTACTCCTCGACGACGACCGTCCCGACCATTCCGTTGGCGACGTGGGGCGTGCAGATGTAGTCGTACGTGCCCGGAACCTCGAAGGTGTGCTCGAAAGTCTCGCCTTCCCGGAGGGTCTCGTAGCTGTTGCCCGCCTCGTAGCTGGCGAACGGGTCGGCACCCTCGGGAAGCGAGGCGCTGTCCCACCCGTCGGGCCGACAGCTGACGTTGTGGTTCGGGCTCTGGAACCGCCAGGTGACCGTCGTGCCCGCCGAGACGGTCAGCGGGTCGGGCTGGAAGACGTACCTGCCGTTCGGGCCGACCAGCACCTCGTCGTCGCCGGGCGTGGCCGTTTCCGAGTCGCCGCTGCTGGCACAGCCGGCCAGAGCGCCGGTCGCGGTCACGCCGGTCACGCGGAGGAACGTGCGTCGTCGCATTGTCGAACCACAGTGACGGAGGACCAAAGAGGATTCGCTACTCGAACTTCCCGAGTAAGTCGCCGTAAAAGTCGCTCTCGGCGTCGTCTGCCAGCTTCTCGACGATCAGCTCCGGCGTCGACCGGGCGAGCTGGCCCTTCACGGGCGAGCGATTGACCCGGAGTTCGCCGTCGACCAGTCCCTCGGCCTGAATGCCGTCGACGGTGAGATCGGCGTCGGCGGCGTCGGTGATGTCGCCCGCGAGGTGAGAGACGAACACGCCCGTCGCGTCGCGCTCTGCCAGCGCTTCGAGGATGCCGGCGACGATCGTCGCCGCCGCGCCGGGTTCCGTGATCGACTCCAGCTCGTCGACCAGCACCATCACGCGGTCGGCGCGAGTGGCTTCCGGACTCTCGTCGACGCCCGCTACCAGCGCGCCGAAATCGCGCAGCGTCGCCTCGAAGGCCCCCGCGTCCAGCGTCCCCTGGGTCTTGGCGTGGTAGTGGAGTTCTCGCACCCGGCCGATGCGGGCGGATTCCGCGGGGACGGGCAGGCCCATGTGGGCAAGCGTCGTCACCAGCGCCACCAGGTCCAGCGTCGAGGTCTTCCCGCCGCTGTTGACCCCCGACAGTAGCGCCACGCCGTCGACGCGGTAGTCGACCGGCTCGACGGCTTCGAAGGGCACGTCCAGCAGCGGCGAGCGCCCGCCCTCGATGGCGAAGCCGGGATCGTCCGCGCCGTCTCGGGACTCGCTTCCGTCCGACCGCTCCGAGGTGCTCCGCCCCTCGGGCTCTACCCCGCCGACCACGGGCATCGTACAGTCGAAGTCGGCGGCGAACCGGGCGATCGCGAGCTCGACGTCCAGTTCGAGCGCGGTCTCGACGAGGCTCTCGGCGGCCCCGCGCATCTCGGCGAGGTCGTCGGCCAGCTCTCGTTTCAGTCGCGTGGCGCGCTGGTCCCGTGCGGCGGTCAGCTCCTCGCGCAGGCGCGAGACGGCCTCCTCGTTGTGTTCGACGGGGTAGGTCGGGTCGTCGGGGAAGGCCCGCCGTGCGACCGCCTCGGTGTCTGTCAGCCCCAGCGTCTCGATCAGGCGGTCGCGAGCCTTCGAGATGGCGGCATCGTACTCGTCGGCCAGCTCTCTGGAGAGCAGCGAGTCCACCCCGGCCCCTCGCTCGACGAGCGAGAGCAGGTCCGTCCCCTCGATGGTCACGTCTCGCTCTTCGATGGCCGCCCGGAGGTGGTCGTTGGCGGCGGATTCGGCCGTCGAGACCGCCGCATCGAGATCGTCGACGGCGACGGTCAGGCGATCGAGTTCGTCGTCGCCCCGCACGCTGCCGTCTTCGGCGAGCCGGTCCAGCGCGCTCTCCAGGGCGTCCAGATCACAGGGGGAATCGAGGTCGGCCACGCGGTGTACCGCGACGGCCGCCCGGATTCGGTCCCGGTTGCGCGTGAAAAACGCCAGCGGGCGCTCGGGGACCACGTCGGCCGGGTTCTCCAGTGCGTCGGGCTGGACGCGCACGTCGCCCTCCACGTCGAGGCCGGCGAAGGACTCGTCGAGGGCGACGACAGTCGCGTAGCTGCGACCCAGCTCTGCGAGCTGTCTGGCGTCGTCGACCACCTCGACGGTGACCTCCGGGATCACCGCCTGTGCCTCGGCGTAGCGCTCGGCGTCGGTCGTCGCCAGACACCGGTCTCGGACGCGCACGTCGCTCGGGTCGGCGAGCGGTTCGACGCCCGTCAGGGCTTCGAGGACGGCGTCGTCCGGCTCTCGCTCCATCGCCGCTCGGGCTCGCTCCCGGACGCCCTCGATGCGTTCGGGGACGCGGCTGGGATAGATCGTCTCCAGGCGCTTCCGGGCGTAGTCGGTGACGGTCCGGTCCTGTATCAGTCCCAGCGCATCGCGGTAAATCTCGCGTGCGCGACTGGTCGCGGCCCACCCGCCGGGGTCGTCGTGTTCGTCTCGGATGGCCGCTCGCGCGATCCGGGCGGCCCGTCCCTCGCTGATCCCCGGGGCCTGGGCCAGCGTCGCCACGTCGCCCTCGCGCAGCGCCCGCTCGGGGTCGTCGAGTTCGGCCAGTGCCGCCGCCGTCTTCTCCCCAACGCCGGAGACCGATTCGAGCTCCATCTACCCGATTGCTGCACCCCGGCGGAAAAAAGTCTCCCGCTCGTCGCGATCCCAACGGATTTGCCGACAGCGGTCGACCGAGCGGACATGACGGAGTATCTCGTCGCCACGTCGTCCGTCCACGTCACGGCCGCTGCCGCCGACTACCTCCGGGAGCGCCTCGATCCGGCGACCGACGAGGTCGTCGTCCCGCTGCCCGAACGCTGAGGGATGTCGGGACGCCCCTTTTAACACTGGGGACGGAGAAGGCGCTTGCATGTCCGCCTCGGAACTGGCCCAACGAGTGCGAGAGGCGCTGTCGGTCGACGGCGACGAGTTCGAGGCTCGCGCCGCCGAAGAGGCTGAGTGGCTCAAAACGGAGGTCCGCGACGGCACCTTCGACAACACCGAAGCGATCGTCGGACTGGAGCTGGAGCTGTATGCCGTCGACGACCGGACCGACGCCCTCCAGCGCGTGCCCAGAAACCTCCTGGAGCTGATCGGCTTCGAGAAGGAGCTGGGGCTGCACAACGCCGAGATGCAGACCAGTCCCCAACCGCTCAACGAACACGGACTGGAGGCCCAGCTCGCGGAGCTGCGGGCCAACCTCGCGCCCGCGCTCGAACAGACGCACACGGAGAACATCCAGCTGGTCTCCGACGGGATGTGGACGGTCCCGCCCAACGGCGAGACCGCGAGTGGCTACCTCTGTGACTCCGTCGAGGAGCAGGGGATCCGCATCGCGACCAACATGTCCGCCGCGGTGCGCTACCACGCGATGGCGAACACGGACTACCCCTCCGGGATGGCTCTGGACGCGCCCAACGTCTCGCTGCAGGCCGACACCGTGATGCCCGAGAGCCTCATCACTTCGATTCAGCCCCACTACCAGATCCCGCACGCGCCGGATCTCCCGGAGTACTTCCGGTACGCGCTGCGAATCGCCGGCCCGCTGGTCGCGCTGGGCGTCAACTCGCCGTTCTTCCCGCCGGAGCTCTACGACGACGTGCCCGACAGCCAGATCCTCGACGAGGCCCACATGGAACACCGGATCGGGGTCTTCGAGTCCGTGCTGAATCCGCGGGAGGGCGAACGGGCGAGCCGCGATGGTGCCGGGGCCGACGCCGACCCGAAAGTCTGCTTTCCGCGGGACTTCGAGACCGTCGAGGCCGCCATCGACGACGTGGTCGCCGACACGACGATCGTCCCCATGGCGGCCTCCACGGGCGAGCGCTTCGACGACGCCTTCGCACACCTTCGACACAAACACGGCTCGTACTGGCGGTGGGTTCGGCCGGTGTTCGACGGCCCGACGCGGTCGGCCGCCAACGCCCGCATCGAGTTTCGGCCCCTGCCCGGGCAACCGACCGTCAGCGACGCCGTCGCCTTCCAGGCCGTGTTTGCCGGCCTGATGAAGAGCCTCCTCCGGCTGGAACACCCCGTGCGCTCGCTGGAGTGGGAGGCGGCCGAGGCGAACTTCTACGGGGCCGCTCGCGACGGGCTGCGGGCCGACTTCGAGTGGATCACCGCCGACGGCACCGAGACCAGCGCCGTCGACGAGATCTACGGCGAGCTGTTCGAACTCGCCCGCGAGGGACTGGAGGGTCGCGGGCTCTCGACGGAGCAGGCCCTCGGGTACATCCAGCCGCTCAAGGAGCGCGTCGACCGGCGGCTCACTCCCGCCCGCTGGAAACACGAACAGGTCCAGACGGCCGTCGACGAGGGCGTCCCGCTGGCGGAGGCGATCTGGGGGATGCAGTCGCGCTACGTCGACCGCCAGTCCGAGACCCTGCTTGACGGGAGCTTCACCGACTGGCTATAGCCGAGGCCACGTAGTCGACGGCGGCCTCGGGGGTCGCGACGTGTTCGATCCCGTCGAGGCTCTCGATCCGGTGTGTTCCCAGCCCCGCGATGGGGCGGTCGAAGACGTGGCCGTACCCCAGCTCCGAGAGCGTCCCGCCACCGCCGTCGATCGCGATCACCGCGTCGCCGTTCATCACGACGGCCGCGTTGCGTGCGTGGCCCAGCCCCGTCGCGATCGCCGTATCAACGTACTCGTTGGCCGCCGCTCGGCGCTCGCCCGGCAGAATACCGATCGTGTGACCGCCAGCGCCGGGGCTCGCCGTCGACTCGCGCCCGTCCCGTGCGCCCCGACACACTGCCTCCATCACGCCACCCAGTCCACCGCAGACGACCGCGTGGCCTCATTCGGCGACCCACTCACCCACTCGCCGGGCCAGTTCGTCCTCCTCGCTCGATACCGGAACCGCCGATCACAGACACGCGCAGACCCGACGGTCGGGCGGGCTCACACTTCAGCACCGGCTCCGGTCTCGTTCAGAAATGGTGCTCGCCGCGGTGGCGACTCGCTCTGGATCCGCGCTACTCGTCGACTCGCTCTTCGAGTTCCCGGATGACCTGCTCGGTCTCGCCGCCGTCGCCCCGGACGACCTGCTTGTACTCCGAGTACTCCTGGCGAGAGAGCTCTACCGTCCTGGTCTCGCCCTCCCGCCGCAGTTCGAGCCGCACGGTGCCGTGTGGGTTGTTGCGGATCCGGTAGCCGGCGACGGCTGTGAAGACGAACCAGAACGCCAGCGACCCCCCGAGGAAGTACACCGTCGTGGTCGGGAAGGCCAGCGACTGGGCGGTCCCGGTCCACCGGGGCGGGTAGGCGTAGGCGAACAGGCCGACACCGACGACACAGAGGAGCGTGCCCGCGAGCACACCGACGCGCTCGCGGCGCGTGGCCGGCAGGACGACGACGACCGACGCGAGCGACGCCGGGACTCCCAGGCCTGCGAGGACGCCGGCCAGCGACTGGGCCTCGGTCGCGCTGTCGGCTCCCAGTAGCGTCCCGAGCGGCGTCGTCACGATGAGGATGCCGACGACGACGGCGAGCACGCCGACCGCGAACAGCACGACGCCCGCGTAGACGCGTCTCGGATCGCGCCCGTTCCAGCGGGAACCGCCGTAGGCGTCGCCGAGACTCTCCATACGCGGCTACTCGTGGTCGTCGTACAAAAGGGTCCGTCAGACGGTCGCAAGACGGGGCGGGCTCGCCCTCGCGGTTCGCGTGTCGCGTTGCTCCCGCTCACGGTTCCGAGGGCTCGCTGGGCTCGCCCTCGCGGTCCGCGTGTCGCGGTGCTCCCGCTCACAGTTCCGAGGACTCGCTTCGTTCGCCCTCGCTGTCCGCAGCGGTTAGGTACTCCCCGCCGGAACCCCCGCTATGGCCGATCCGTTCGGACTCTTTCTGGGTTTCGTAGCACTCCTTGCCGTTGCCTTCCTCGCGGTGTACGCCTACTACGAGAGTGCCGGCGCACCGGCACCCGTCCGCACCCGCCACGGACTGACGCCGGGGCGGTCGGCGGTCGCCGTCGCTGTCGGCGTCGGCCTCGCCGTTCTGGTCGTCGCCGTCGGCGGGCGGGTCTCGTTCGAGGCGGTGTTGGCCAGCCGACGGTACGCCCTCCGAGTCGGTCTCTGGGTGGTCGTCGTCGTCGGAGCCTGCGAGGCAGTGGCCGGGGGCTACGGCTTCGCCCGCCGGTGGTTGCGGTGTCGACCCGACCGGGTCGACGCCACGGGGCGGGTCGAGGCGGGGACGACAGCGGTGTCCGGCACGGTGACCGACGACTACGCCGCCGCTGCTCCGGTGACCGGCCGTACCGCGGTCTGCTGGTCGTGGTCCGTCTCGGTCACCGGGCCGGGGCTGCGACGCTACGACGAGGACGATCCCCACCGGACCGTCGACGGCGGCACCGGCGGCTGTCCCTTCGTCCTCGACGACGGGACGGGGCCGCTGTGTGTCGATCCCACGGACGCGACGCTCGCCGTCGACGGTGAGCGGTCGGTCGTCCGGCGACCAGACAGTGCGCCGCCCGACGGCTTCGTCGACCCCGCACCCAGCGTCGAAGCCGATTACGCAGACCGGCCACGCGAGTACACCGAGGCGGTGCTCCGGCCCGGAGAGACCGCGACCGTCTGGGGTGCGGTGGTGAGCGACGACGACGGACCGGTCCTCCGTGGTCCCCGGACCACGATCGTCGCCGGGTCGCCGGCCGGCGTCGCGCGGCGGTACCGCCGCCGGGCCGCTGGCTACGCTCTCGCCGGGATCGCGGGCGGGGCCGTCGGCGTCCTCGGCCTGCTCTGGAGCGTCGGCGGGCTCTGAGAGCGGCCGCTCGGACGGACGCTCGGAAAGACAGCGGCGAAAAGCGTCTATTCGCTCTGGATGCGCGGCGCGAGCATGTAGGTGACCGATCCCTGTCCCTCGGCGAAGTCGAAGTGCATCTTGACGGGGAACTCGTCGCCCAGTTCCATCCGGACCTCGGCGTCTTTCGGGATCGCCTTGTTCATGTTCTGCAGGTAGTCCAGCGAGAACAGCGAGTGAGCGTCGCCGGGCGTGAGATCGATCAGGTCCTCGCGGTCGAGTTCGAGGTGGACGTCGTCGGTGTCGCCCTCCGCGTCGACGTAGAACAGTTCGTCGGTGGCGTCGACGCCCAGGGCGATGTGATCGGAGACCATGTCGGCGGCCGTTACGGAGCGGTCGATATCCTTGCCCTCGATAACGACGTGGGCCGCCAGATCGAGATCGGGCAGGTCCGGCTCCTGCCGGATCGAGTCGGGGTCGATCAGCGCGAGCGTGTACTCCAGCCCGTCGATGGCGATGTGGAGCTTGCGCGTCTCTTCGTCCAGTTCGAGGTGGACGAGCTGTCCGGCGTCGGCCATGCCGGCGATGTCTTCGAGCCGCGAGAGGTTGACACCGATGAGGCCCCCGTCGGTCTCGTAGGATTCGAAGGCTGCGGCTTCGAGTGTGAGATCGACCATCCCGACGTTGGCGGGATCGACGGCGCGAATTTCGAGGCCCTCATCGTTCAGGTGGATCTTGCACTCGTCCACCAGCACGCTCACGGAGTCGAGTGTCGCCTGGAGCGTGTCTGCGCTCACGATGGCGTTGAACATCTTGGCCACGGCTACGCCCCCATCCATTAAAAAAGACGCCATTCACCGCGTGCGCGTGCGGCGACGACTGTCGTCAGGGCTCGGGGTCGAACACGTCGGTCTGTTCATCGCCCTCCCGCATGATGACGGCCATGAAGCCCTTGCGAGCGACCCGGCTGAGAGCGTGATCCACGAGCTTGATCGGGCCGGGGACCTCGGCGTGCAGGGTCGTGATCGCGGTCGAGCCCGGCGGGACCGGCGTCGTCTCGACGAAGCGGTTGGGCTCTCCGGCGATCGAGCCCTGTTGCCACACCTTGTCCCAGACGGAGCCGATCGGGTGGTAACTGGACATGAGATTCGGACCGCCGGAGACGAAGTACACCCGAGCAGTGTCGCCCACGTCGATGCTGGGCGAACCGTAGCCGTCGGGGGTTATCGCGTACTTCTCGCCGTTCATGAGGACGTAGGTCGGCTCCTCGGCGGCCATCGCCTCCATGTCGAAGTCGTGGTGGCCTTCCTCTCCGGTCTCGCCGGTCGTGTACAGCTCGTGCTGGCCGAAGTAGAACTCGTGGTCCACTTCGGGCAGGCCGTCTTTGGGTTCGACGAGGATCAGCCCGAACATCCCCGACGAGATGTGCATGTCGAGGTTCGGCACGGCACAGTGGTAGGTGAAGCTTCCGGGGTAGGTCGCCTCGAAGCGGAAGGTCTCGGTCTCGCCGGGGGCCACCATCGACGCCTCCGCGCCGCCGCCGGGGCCACGCACCGCGTGGAGGTCGATGTTGTGAGGCATCGAGTTGCCCTCCTCGTTGGTGACGGTCATCTCGACGGTGTCGCCCCGACGCACGCGGATCATCGGTCCGGGGATCTGGTCCTCGAAGGCCATGTACGTGTACGTGACGCCGGGCTCGACCTCGGCGACCAGCTCTTTGGTGGTCAGTTCGACCTCGTGGGTCGTCGGTTCGTCCCGATCGATCGGGTCGGGAATGTCGGTCGGGTCCGCGGCGATACGGTCGACGTCGGTCTCCGTGGCTGGGTTCATGCTTGGCTCCTGTGGGGTCGCGCGATCAGTCGTCGATACCTCGGTCGCCTCCTGGTTGCTCGGCGCGGTACAGCCGGCGAGGGCGGCCGTCCCGCCGACGCCGAGCGCCTTGAGCACGCGGCGACGCGTCGAGCGTGGAATAGATGACATTGAGCTTGCCTCCGACATCTGCACCTTTCTGCCCAGACCGCATATATGCAGAAGCGGTTTCTCAGGCCGTCAGAAGCGCCCTCACGCGCTGAGAACGGGGCGAACTGGTTCGCTTCGTTCTATACCAACACTCGATTTTCTCCGGACTGTCCGCGTGGCCGTGCCGTGCGTGTCGACACCACACTATCGTTTAACTGGCCTCGGGGAACATCTTCGACGGCGTTCTTGGGCCTCGTCACCGAGCGCGAGCCCCGGCCCGGTCGCCGACGTGCTGGCCGACGAGACCGATAGCCCCGAACCGACCGTCGAGGCGATGCGTCGCGGGCCCGAGGAGTGGGCGATCCGCATCGAGAAGCGCGCCGCGGTCGAGGCGACCGCGGACTGACGGCCACGTCCCGATTGCCGCTCGCGACGCCCGCGCCGTGGCGGTGCTCCGAGCGAGTTATCCGTCTCGGCGGGCTACTCCGGACAACTGATCATGTCTGGTAAAGACGACTACTACAACAGGGCCAAACAGGAGGGGTATCGCGCCCGGTCAGCCTACAAGCTACAGCAACTCGACGAGACCGCCGGCCTGCTGGGGCAGAACCGAACGGTCCTCGACCTCGGGGCCGCACCCGGCGGCTGGATGCAGGTCGCCGCGGAACGCGTCGGCAGCGGCGGCGTCGTGATCGGCGTCGACCGCCAGCGTATCGACGACCTCGACGACCCCGACGCGAAGGTTGAGACGATCCGCGGGGACATGACCGACGAGTCGACCAGAGCCGAAGTGCGCGACGTGGTCGGTGCCGAGGGCGACGAGCGCCCGGTCGACGTGGTCATCTCCGACCTCGCGCCCAACATGACCGGTCAGTACGACCTCGATCACGCCCGGTCGATCCACCTCGCGCGCCAGGCGTTCGCGGTCGCCGAGGACGTGCTCGCGACCGGCGGGGACTTCGCGGTGAAGGTGTTCGACGGCCAGGACCTCGCCGACCTGGAGGCCGACATCGAGAGCGAGTTCGAGTACGTCCGGCAGGTCCGGCCCGACGCCTCCCGGGACTCGTCGTCGGAGCTGTACCTCGTCGCGAAGGGCTTTCTCACCGCGCCGGTCCGCGAGGGCGACACGGTAGAGGTGACCATCGAAGACGTGGGCAGCGAGGGCGACGGCATCGCCAAGGTCGAGGGGTACACGCTGTTCGTCTCCGGGACCGAAGCGGGCGACACCGTCACGGTCCGGGTCGACGACGTGAAACCGAACTTCGGCTTCGCACAGCCCGTCCAGTAGCGTCTCGGAGGGGTCGCCGAGCGATTTAGGTGTGTTCGGCACCTACCTGTTCGTACGGACACACCCGCCCGAACACCCGTGTCCGCCAGCTATGACGCTCATCGATCCCGCCGACGCTCCGCGCAAGACTGCACTGGCTCCCGACCTGCGACGACTCGATGAGCGGGCCGCTCGCGCCTGGACGGAGGCGATGGCGGTACGGTCGCTCCCGGGCTCGCGCTACGCCGTCGACTCCGAGAGCGGTGCGACCTACGTCGTCGACGCGACGACCGGCAGCTGTACCTGTCCCGACCACGAGATCAGAGGCCGGCGGTGCAAGCACGTCCGCCGGGTGGCAATCGAGATCACCGCCGGTCGGGTCCCACCGCCGGGGCAGGTCCGGGCGGCGTGTGACGCCTGCGGGACCGAGACGTTCGTTCCCGAGGACGCCCCGACGCCCCATCTCTGTGGGACCTGCGCGCTCGATCCGGGGACGGTCGTCCTCGACCGGGAGACGGGTGACCGGCTGGTCGTCGTCCGCGTTACCGATCGCCGGGCCGACGACGTCCGCGTCGACGCCACGGACTGTACGGTCGCGGCCTACCCCACCAACGAGGGGTATCCGGCCGACGACGTCGTCGTCGAGGCGGCGTATCTGGGCGACGGCGACCGCCGGTACTCGTTCCCCCGGTCGCGGCTCCGGCGAACGGACGACGCGGCGCTGCTCGCGTGACCGAGCGCCGTCCCCAGGCCCCGACGCGCCCACACGACGCCGTTCGACCCCGAGAATCCGTCGCTCGTAAGCGTTTTGCCGACGGCCACAGTAGCCAGTCGCATGGCCGACTGTCCACTCGCGGACGACTGCCCCGAGTTTAGCGAGCGCATCGAGGGGATGGGGTGTCAGCACTACGGCGACCGCGGTGGTGCCGAGTGGTGCAACCACTACAACCAGCCGATCTCGGACCTGAAGAGCCAGCCGGTCAAACTCGGCGAGGAAGTCGTCGTCGAGGTCGACGACATCCACGAGAGCGGTGCCGGCGTCGGCCGCACCGAGGACGGCTTCATCGTGATGGTCGACGGCCTCCTCCCACCGGCGAAGGCCCGCGTCCGGATCACGAAGGTCCGGTCGAACCACGCCCGCGCCGACGAGGTCGAGCGTCTCGAACTGGACGAGGACGACGAGGGGGAAGACGACGAAGACGAGGGGTACCAGGGCGACGACGAGGAGGACGACGAGCGCCTCGGCAGCCGCGACAACTTCTGGGGCGGATAGCGCCGTCGGGGTGGACAGTCTCCCGTTTTTCCCGGACACTGACGGCGGATCATCGGATTTATTCGAGCCCGTCGGGCACGGTAGCCCGTGCCGTCGGCGTCTTCGCCCGAGTCATACGGACGGTTGTAGGAATTTACCGGTGAGCGTCTACCCCGTGGCGACGCTCACCGGTAAGCAACTACAACTTTCCGTATCAGACACCGCTCACGGCGACGAGCACAGCGAGGCGTCCGTCGAGGCGACACTCGACGACGCGCTCGAACGGGTCGCCCACGGTGCGACGGTCTCGATTCCGGGCATCCTCTTCCAGCGCGCGCTCACGCTGGCGTTTATCGCCGTTCTGACGAACGGCTTCAGCGCCGGAGCCTACGGCGTCTTCGCGGTCGTCCTGCGGTGGCTGGGGTTCACACCGACGGAGCGACGACTGGCCGAGACGCTGCTCGACCGCTATCGCACTCGCCTGTCGAGGCGCTGACGACGACGTTTTGGGGCTGCCGCGCGCATCGGACCACATGGATCTGAAACTCGACGGCAACGTCGCACTGTGTACCGCAGCGACCAGCGGCCTCGGACTGGCGAGTGCCACGGCGCTGGCCCGCGAGGGCGCTCACGTCGCGATCTGTGGCCGCACGGCGTCCCACGTCGACGACGCTCGCGAGCAACTCGAAGCGACCGGCGACGGCGACGTGCTGGCCGTCGAGGCCGACATCACCGATCAGGATCACGTCGCCGCCTTCGTCGAGGAGACCGTCGGCGAACTGGGCGGGCTGGACCACGTCGTCACGAGTGCCGGCGGTCCCTCCAGTGGGGACTTCCGCTCGACGACCGACGACGACTGGTACCACGCCTACGACCTGCTGGTGATGAGCGCGGTGTGGACCACCCGCTTTGCCTACTCCCATCTCCGGGACTCAGCGGCCGGGACAGTCGTCAACATCACCTCCCGCTCGGTCAGAGAGGTCATCGACGACCTCGTGCTGTCGAACTCGGTCCGGCGGGCCGTCATCGGCCTCATGAAGACACAGGCCCGCGAGTTCGCCCCCGAGGTCCGGGTCAACGCGGTCCTCCCCGGCGCTCACGAGACCCCCCGCATTCAGGAACTGATCGAGGACGCCGTTTCCCGCGGGGAGTACGACAGCTACGAGCAGGGGCGGGCCGAGTGGTCCGACGCGCCGCTGGGCCGGATCGCCGACCCGCGAGAGCTGGGCGACGTGGTCGCGTTCCTCTCCAGTGCGCGCTCGTCGTACGTGACGGGGGCGGCACTGCCCATCGACGGCGGATCGATGCGGAGCTAGCGCTGCTCGCGTTCGTCGATTCCGCCGACGACGGTGCGCTCGCTGGCGACGGACTGCCAGACGACGATGCCGAGCGACGCGACCGCGACGATCGCCGTCAGCAGGTAGCCCGTGCTGTCGACGGTGTAGAGTTCGCCGGGGAAGAAAAACGACAGCGCCAACAGCCCGACGGCCGCGAAGCCGACGATGAACGGAATGACGAACAGCCAGAACTGCCGGGCAGCGCCTGCCATGGCGTCGGTTACAGCCGGCTATGGCAAGACTTTTTCGACAGTGGCGGTCGGGTCACGTCAGAACGCGTCCTCGTCTCGGAGGCGAGCGACGACCTCGCGAACGCGCTGGCTCTCGTCGGCGGGGACGACCAGCGTTCGGTCGCCGTAACTCGCGACGACGAGGTCGGAGACGCCGACGAGACTGACGTGGCCGTCGGTCGCGACGACGTTGTCCCCCGCGTCGACGGTCACGGCGTCGCCGAGCACGGCGTTGCCGTCGTCGCCCGCCGGCAAGTGCCGCGCCAGCGCGTCCCACGCGCCCAGGTCGTCCCAGGCGAAGTCGGCGGGCACGACGAACACGCCCTCGGCCCGTTCGAGGACGGCGTAGTCGACGCTGACCGGATCGACGGCGTCGAACCCCCGTTCGGGTTCGCCCCGCTCCAGTGCGTCGGCCAGATCCGACAGCGGCGACGCCCGCGCGGCCGACAGCAACGCCTCGGGCGTCCACGCGAACATGCCGGCGTTCCAGTAGCAGCCACGGTCGACGTAGTCTGTTGCGGTCTCGCGGTCCGGCTTCTCGTGGAACTGCGTGACCGTCTCGTACCACTCTCGGCGCTCTCCGGGCTCGATGTAGCCGTAGCCCGGTTCCGGGCGCGTCGGTTCGACACCGACGGTCACCAGCCCCTCCGTTTCGACTGCGGTGCGAGCCGCCCGTCGCCCGACGGCCTCGAAGCCGTCGCCGACGACGTGGTCGCTTGGCACCGCAAGGAGCACGCAGTCGCCGACCTGCTCGCGGATCCGGTGGGCGGCGTAGACGAGCGCGGGGCCGGTGTCTTTCGGCGCTGGCTCGGTGAGGACGGCGGCCTCGGGCGCGTGGTCGTGAACCGCGTCGGCGAAGGCCTCGCGAGTGAGGACGTACGTCTCGTCGGCGAAACTGACTCGCTCGACGGCTCTGGTCAGCAGCGACCGGTCGCCGCCGAACGACTGGAACTGTTTGGGCTGGTCGGCCCTGCTGGCCGGATAGAGGCGCGTCCCGGTCCCGCCGGCCAGTACCAGGGCGACGATGGGGCGATCCATGTGTCCGCTTGGACGCCGGCCGCTCTCAAAAATTCTGTCCGATAGACCGTCGCCCGAGTCCGCGACCGCCGAAGGATTGAGTGTCGTGGCAGTTCGTCCCTCGAATATGGTCCCGGATATCTCTCTCCTCGCCCTCGATCGCCGATCGGTCGCGCTCGCAGCGGTCGGCGGGATCAGTCACCTGGCGCTGGTCGCCGCGCTCTGGCTGTGGTTCGGATTCACCACGCGCGTCGCGGACAACGAAGCGTTCCTCGTCTACACCACTCTCGGCGCGGTGGCTCTCGGAGCGGTACCGACGCTGCTGATCGCGGCGAGACGGCTCGCGTCTCCGCTCGTCGTCGTCGGCGGGACCGGCCTCGCGACCGCGGCCCAGACGTGGCTGGTTTACGTTGCGCCCCAGACGCCGCCGGCACCGGTCGGCCCGACGCCCTTCGGCTGGTATCTCGTGGGCTGGCCCGTCGTCGCCGCGGTCGCGCTCGCGGGTGGCGCGACCGAACACCGACTTCGGCGAACGGGTCCACGAACCGGGACGTAATGCTTCCGGCTCACGTCGGTGGGATCGTACAGACGACGACTGGTACGGGTTATTGTCGCCGTCTGCTCGGTCGACCGCACGGCGTCCGGTCGAACTCTGTGCGGACGGGCTCGGGAGGCGACGGATGGAGTCTCCCGGTGGCGTGCGGTCGGTCCGGTACAGATCTACAATGCTCCGTCTGAACGCCCTCGCCGCGCTCGCGGGCGCTGGCAGGCATCTCCTCGCTCACTGCGTTCGCTCGGATAGGGGTCGGCCAGCGCCTCCCTTCGTGTCACTCACCGCGAGACGCGTCTCGCCCTTTCGATCCACCAGGAGAGCACGCTCTCCTGAGCCCTCGTTCACTCCGTTCACGAGAACACCGGGCCACAGCAGACAGCACCGAGCCACGCCCTCCCCAGCCGAGTCGCTCGTTCGCGTTGCTCACTCATACGGATTATTGTAGCGATTTACCGGTGATCGTCGCCACGGGATAGACGATCACCGGTACGCAACTACAATAAACCGTATCACTCCTCCCTCGCACACTGTCGGCGCTCGACGGAGTGAGCGACAGCGTGCGCCAACGTCGCTGCTGTCGGCATTCGCGCGATTCACTCGACCGAACGCAGTGAGGTCGAGCCTTTTTCGTCGACGTTTTCGCGCGAGTGGTTCGAGTCGCGGCTTCGCCGCGCTCGAACCCGAAGCGGAAAACGGTCGGTCACCACGTCTCGACGCTGCCCGTTTTCACGTCCTCGGCACAGCCCTGGCAGTCGGGGTGGTCGGGATCGAAGCAGGCCGGGCGCGCCTGGTCGTCGAGGCGGACTGCGCGGCGCTCGGCGTAGCGTCGACAGACGATGCGAGCCTTCCCGTCGTCGTTCTGTGGGAGATCCGCGAGCGCGGACCGCTTGGCGTCGGTGTATGCCTGTTTCGCGTCCTCGATCTGGCGGCCCGCCGACCGGAGGGTCGTCCTGATCATCTGCTGAAAGAGGGTCGTCCGGTCGTCGTCGGCCATACGTCCCGTTTCGGCTCGCGCCTCAAGAATCTTCTCTGGCAACTGGCGTGACGGGCCCCGATCGGTGCCGGGGCCGGACCTGATACCGACGCCGGAGACGGGGCCGCCGAGGAGGGCGTCGCTTTCACTTTCAGTGTGGTTGACGAGGGTTTATGTACCGAGACGACCAATCGACAGGTGTCTCCCATCGAAAACACGCGGAGACAGAGACACCAATGACCGATTTGCATACCCCTGCGACAGAGATACAAGAGCAGTTCGACGACCAGCTTGACGTGACCGTCGACGAGATCGAGGAGCGCCTCGAAACGCTGGTCGAGGAGTACAAGGTCCCGCTCAGCGAGGCCCGCCGCAGCGTCGTCAACACGTACCTCGACGACGCCGGCATGGACCGCGACCAGCTCTCGGGCGGTGGCGGCAACGAGCACGTCGACATCGCCGACGTGGACGCACCCGAGGAGTGGATCGACGTGACCGCGAAGGTCGTCGAGCTGTGGGACGCCACGGCCGACGCCGTCGCGCAGGTCGGCCTGCTGGGCGACGAGACCGGGACCATCAAGTTCACCAAGTGGTCCAAGTCCGACCTCCCGGAACTCGAAGAAGGGCAGGTCTACGAGCTTCGAAACGTCGTCACCGACGAGTACCAGGGTCGCTTCTCCGTGAAGCTCAACCGGACGACGACCATCGAGGCCGTCGACGAGGAGATCGAGGTCGGCGACGACGCCGTCGAGGTCGAGGGCGCGCTGGTCGACATCCAGTCGGGCAGCGGGCTCATCAAGCGATGTCCCGAGGAGGACTGTACGCGGGTCCTCCAGAACGGCCGCTGCAACGAGCACGGCGAGGTCGAAGGCGAGTTCGACCTCCGCATCAAGGGCGTCCTCGACGACGGCGAGGAAGTGACCGAAGTCATCTTCGACGAGGAGGCGACCGAGGCACTGACCGGCATCTCGCTGGCAGAGGGCAAGGAGATGGCCATGGACGCACTGGACACGACCGTCGTGGCCGACGAGATGCGCCAGAAGGTGCTGGGACGGTACTACCGAGTCACCGGCCCGACGCTCGGCCGATACGTCCTGGCGAACGAACAGGAGCGACTGGACGGGCCAGTGGACGCAGAGGCGATGCTGATCAAAGCGAGGTCGATCTGAGATGGCTGCAACACCCACCCGCGAAGTCGCACGCCGCGTCTTCGCCAGCGAGTTCAACGACGCGAGTTACACGTTCAAAGAGTCCGACGACGAGCGCGCACCCGTCTACGTCCTGTTGCCGACGGGCGAGCGGGCCAACCGCGTGTTCCTCGTCGGCACGCTGACCGAGACCGAGGACGTGGGCGAGGACAGCGAGTACTGGCAGGGACGGGTCGTCGACCCCAACGGCGACACGTTCTTCATGTACGCCGGGCAGTACCAGCCCGACGCCGCCTCGATGCTGCGGGAACTGGAGCCGCCGGCCTACGTCGCCGTCGTGGGCAAGCCCCGCACGTACGAGACCGACGACGGTGAGGTCAACGTCTCGGTTCGACCGGAGTCGATCTCGCAGGTCGACGAGGCGACCCGCGATCGCTGGGTCGTCGAGACGGCCGAGCGGACGCTCGATCGCATTCAGGCCTTCGACGACGAGGACGGTGCCGAGATGGACGAGTACGTCCAGATGGCAGGCGAACAGTACGACCTGCCCGTCGAGAACTACCGACGCGCCGCGGTCGGCGCACTGGAAAGTCTCGAAGACGAACAGCGAGAGACGACCACCGCCGAGCAGTAGTCCGACTGCCGGCACCCGTTCGTTTTCTTTCGGTCCCCCGCCAGCCGTGCGATCGTCTGACAAACGGTTAAGTATGATGCGGAGACAAACCCAACACAACGATGAGCAACAAGAACAAGACGATCTCGTTCCGGGTCAGCCAGGAGAAGTTCGAGACCCTCCGTGGTATCGCCGAGGAACGAGACATCTCGCTGTCTGCGGTGTTTCGTGACTACGTGGATCTCCTCGTCGCTCACGACGGCCAGGTCGAGGTCGTCCCCGAACACGAACTCAACGAAGCGACGGACACCGAGGAGACGACCGAGAGCTTCCCGCCGAAAGTCGAGGTCCCCAAGAGCTTCGTCCGCGAACACGAGCGACTGGAGTTAGAGGCCGACCATCTCCGCGAACAGCTCGAAGAGCACAAGCGCTACGTCACCCAGCTCCGCCAGCAACTCGACGAGCACGACCAGGAAGACATCGTCCAGCTCGAAGATCTCGACGGCGAGGACGACGACGACGCGTCCTACCGCATCGGTAGCTTCGACGATCTCGACTAGCTACACCAGTTCGTCTCTGCTCTCGCGTGCCTGCTTCGCTACGTCCGGTTTTTCGTCGACGTCTGCCAGTGCCTCGACTGCTTCGAGCGTCCTGACCGAGTCGTCCAGAAAGGAGAGCACGTCGCCGGGATAGGCGTACAGCATGTAGTCGTCGCCCATCACGTCGACGATGGCGTCGGGTCCCAGTCCCTGTGCCCGCAGCTCCAGGAGGTACCGGACGAACTTCTCCTCGGGACAGCCACAGTGGGGATTCGCCTGACAGTCACAGTCGAGGAAGTCCTCGGCGAAATCGAGGACCCGATCCTGGCTCGCCTCGTTGAGCTTCGCGAGTCCCTCGCCCTGGAAGAGGATGTCCAGCGTCGCGCCCTTGAACGCGCCCTTCGGGAACGAGGTCTCCAGCTGTGAGGCCAGCTGGCGGTGGTTCTTGACGTAGATTTTGTCGGTGATGGCCACGCTTAGGGGCCGTTGGGGTGCGGCGTGTAAAAGCGTCTCGAAGGCCGTACGGAGTCGTAACGTATATGTCCGCGACCCGGTTACCGACGTATGCAAGCGTGTCCGGGTTGGGGTAGTGGTATCCTCCAGCCTTGTGGTGGCTGGGACGTGGGTTCAATTCCCGCACCCGGACTAGTTAATTTTCCGACAACAATACTCGACAGCAGACCCCTCCATAGTTTCACTTCCACTACGGTCGGCCCAGATATATATTTCATAGCGGAAGATAAGAAATTTATGGCAGAGAATGAGTGTCCAAACTGTGGCCGAGTGTTCGAGAGCAGACGTGGACTCGGTGTTCATCATACACGTGTCCACGACGAGCGGTTACCGAACAGAGAGTGTGCACACTGTGGCGACTCATTTTATTGTGAGTACCAGCGGAAGTACTGTACCGAAGAGTGCCACGACGAGGCAGTCTCGTTTGCTGGGTCGGCGAACCCGAACTACGATGATGGCAAGAGCCAAGCGGATTGCGACATCTGTGGCAGTGAATTCGAATATTACGAGTCCGAGAAGCCGGGTCTGTATTGTCCCGATTGCGTCGAAAACGAACGGTGGCGAGATCCACCCGTCATCAGGGGCAGTGAGCATCCCCGCTGGAGCGGCGGCAAAGCCACCGTCGCCTGTGACGAGTGCGGTGCGACCGTCGAGCGCTACCCCCATCAGATCACCGGCGAGGCCACGTTCTGCGGTCTCGACTGTCACGCGTCGTGGCTCTCGGAGCAGTTCACAGGCGAGGGCCACCCGAACTGGGAGGGCGGCGGCGTCGGCCCGTACGGGAAGGGATGGAACGCCGTCAGGGAGGCGGCACTCGAACGCGACGGCCACGAGTGCGTGGTCTGTGGGACGACGGCCGACGAACTGGGTCGGAACCCGGACGTGCACCACATCGTTCCCGTCCGGGCGTTCGTCGAGACGCCGGTGCTGGCCGAGCGGGACGCCCATACACTGGACAACGTCGTCTCGCTGTGTCCGGCGTGTCACCGGCGGGCGGAGTTCGGCCGGATCTCACGCGAGGAACTGCGGTGGCGGACGGCTCAGTTCGATGGTGTAGGTGAGTGTAGTCGATCCGGGCCGATTTCGACCGATTCGGGGCCTACGATCTCGACGTAGACCTGCTGGACATCTGATTGCATGCGGATCGTCGCTACGCGGGCTGTCTCGTCGTCAACGATCACGCGGAGATCGACCGCGTGTGTGTAATCTTCGTAGGGGACGAGGCCCTCGATCGTGCTGGATTCGTCGGCGGATAGGTCACCCGCCGTCGACTGGCTCCCGTCGACTTCTACCTCGTAGGTGTGCGCACGATCGTCGCCGTTCCGAACGACCAGTGCAGCGCCATCGCCGCCGGAGAGGCCAGGACAGCCCGCGACGAGCGCTGATAGTCCCAGTCCAGCGCCGACGCTCACGAACTGTCTTCGATGCATACTCTGCTGGAAGAAATGCGCCACGATAGGTTTTGTGCTACAGCGACGGACAGTGTGCAGTCCGGTAGTGCTGTCCCTGCTCACGCCTGCGGTTCGAAGACGGTCGCCTCGCCCTCGTCGTCGGCCCTGTAGTCGGGATTCTCCTTGATGATCGTCAGTGCCGTCATGATGTCGCTGCGGGTGAGCAGCCCCTGGAACGCGTCGGCCTCGTCGAGGACGATCAGGCGGCCGACGTTGTTCCCTTCCAGTTCCGAGAGCGCGGTCATGACGTCCTCGTCGGGGGCGACAGCGATGAGCTCCGTCGTCATGATGTCGCTGACGGTGTAGGCGTCCCGTTCGACCTCGCGCACGGCGCGGGCGTCTTCCAGCGTGACGAGGCCGACGATCTCGCCGTTGCGCTCGACGGGGTAGCCGGTGTGGCGCTCCTCGAACATCGTCCGGATGAGATCGCGGACCTTCGTGTCGGGGTCGACGGTGGTCACGCGGTCGGCGGGCGTCATCACGTCGGCGACGGTGACGCCTTCGAAGGCCGCTCGCATGACCGTCTGGCGGGACTCGCCGGCCGCGCCGATGTAGATGAAGAAGGCCAGGCCGATCAGCAGCGGATTGAAGGGTGGGAACAGTCCGAACAGCGCCAGCAGGATCGCGAACCCCTTCCCGACCTCGGCCGCGATCTCCGTGGCGCGAGCGTAGGGATTCGACCGCGCGAGCAGAGCCCGGAGGATGCGGCCGCCGTCCATCGGGAACCCCGGGAGCATGTTGAAGACGGCCAGTGCGACGTTCATCAGCGCGAGGTAGCCGAGGACGAAGCGGACGGCAGCGAACGTCGTCGTCGTCGTCCCGCTGGGGACCAGCACGAACCCGATCAGCGAGACAAGCCCGACGAGGACGCTGACAACGGGGCCGGCCAGCGCGATGAGAAACTCCTGTCGCCAGTCTTCGGGCATCTCGTCTAACTGTGCGATGCCGCCGAACAGCCACAGCGTGATCGACTCGATCGGGTAGCCGTAGCGGATCGCCACGAGTGAGTGGCCCAGTTCGTGGAGGACGACGCCGGTAAACAGGCCGATCGCGGCCGCGATGCCCAGCAGCCACGGCAGGAGATCGGTGGTGAGGACTGCCGGGTCGAGGTTCCCACCGAACCGGTTGAGCAACTCGACGGTCGGCTCGACCTGCGAGCCGATGATCCACGCGAACAGTGGCAACACCAGCAGGAAGGTCAGATCCAGCTGGATCGGAATTCCGAAGGCACTGCCGATACGGAATCGTCGCATAGTCGTCGCTTGTCGTGGGAGGGGCTTAAGCCCCCTGCGTGACCGACCCTAGACGCCGAGCCACTCGTCGTTGCGGACGCTGTAGCCGTTCTCGCGACAGAACGTCGCGGCTTCCCGGCGTACGGCTCGCGATCCGGGTAGCTTGCCCGTCTCGTCGACCAGTTCGACGATCCAGTCGGCCATGTACTGGATCCCCTCGTCGTCGTCGTCCGCGTCGATCGCTTTCAGCGCTCGGAACGTCTTCTCGTAGGCCTCTCGCTGCGAGGTGCCCAGCGAGGTCTGCTGGACCGTCCGGCAGTGTTCGACGATGCGTTTCATCGCCGCGGCGATGGTCGGACGCTGGACGCGGGTCCGGACGGTCGCCGGCTCGTCGAAGATCTCCTGATCGGTCTCTGGGAGGAGCTCCGCGACCGTGTGGACGTTCGCGTCCGACTCGACGGTCGGTCTCCGACGGCTTCGACGACTTCCCGCGCTGTCGCGGGGAACGACAGCGTGTCCAGTTCCGTCTCCAGTTCGCCTAGCGCCCGCTCGTCGACGGGCGGCTCCGTTTCGTCGTTGCGTTCGAGCGCGGTGAGGATGTCCCGCTCGCGCTGGCGACGGTCGGCGTTGTCTGCCTGCTCGTCTCGTCCGCTCTTATTATCTGCCATTGTGAAATATTATTTCTCCAACTAGATAACCTTGTGGTCCTGCCCTACGCGACGCTGGGACTCTCGTCGACGGTCGACTCGACGTGCGTGTCGGTCGCAGCGGCGAACCCGTCTCCGAGGAGCCACCCCGCGATGATCAGGGCGTAGAAGCTCATACGGAAAGTTGTAGGTCTTTACCAGATCGACCGCACGCCGTCGTGCGGTCGACTGGGTAAACGTCTACAACTGTCCGTATCAGGAAGACGCCGACGATCCCGCCGAGGATCGGAACGACGTTGAGTGCTCCAGCGAGGACGCCGACGACGACGTTGAGCGCGATCACGTAGAGCCACGCGACGGCGTAGTCGCGTGACGTGACGGCAGTTCTGATGACGGCCACGTCGAATCCGGCACCGAACGACCGCTCTCTCGCGTAGTTCGCGACGCCCGCCAGTCCGACGTAGCCGAAGACGATCGCCAGCACCCACCAGAGGAGCAGGCCGCCGAACAGTCCCAACAGCCCCAGTCCCGCGGCGGTCTCTGAGCCGGTCGCGAACGCGACGATCGAGCCCCCGACGAACACGCCGAACACGACCGTCGGGACGAGCTGGTAGACGAACGTGATGACCGCCGCGACCAGCCCCTCCTTGAGCAGTGATTCCCACTCGTCGAAGACCGGGGGCTCGCGCGCGTCTTCCATTCCGGCCCGGAGCGCCCGGACCGTGTAGCCCGTGACCACGAAGATCGGCACCACGAACACCGCGAGTAGCGTCGCTGCTCCGCCGATCGCGACGGTCACGATCCAGTCGTCCGACTCCATCGGATACCGTGCCAGTTCCTCGATATCGGGGTCCATATTTATGTTGTAATCTTCATATTTATGCGGCGTAAGCGTTCGCATCGGATCCCTGCCGAGTGGCTACCAGGCACTCACACCGTCGGACACATCGACGAGGTTCCGAACCGCTCAAATAGCTCCGCCGCGTTCGTTTGGACGTGTCTCAGCAGGTCGCACGCGTCGATACGCTGTTCCTCCACGAGCACGGCGACGACTACCGAGTCGTCGTTCGTCGGGACGGCGATCGAGTGTTTCACGGCGTGCTCGAACTCAAACAGACCGACGCCGGGCCACGGCCCCGTCGGCTCCGGATCAAGCGCGGGGCCAGCGAGGACCTGCGCAGTCCCGACCAGTTCGTCGAGTTGGCCCGTCGGGCCTCGCGGATCCGCATCTCCGAGCAGACCTCCGGACGGGGCCGCGAGGAGCTACGGGCGATGCTCGACGGCTACCAGCTCTCCGCGAAGGTCGTGCGCACCTGTCGGTACTGTGCCTCCAGTGGCCGCTACTCGCCGATCACGGGCGAGACGGCGATCAAGGCCGACGACGAACACATCTGTCCGGACTGCGCTCGCGAGGAACTGGACCGCGAACTCGCACTCAACGGGGGGATCACCGGCGACGCCCAAGCTCGCCTCGAAGAGCTCCTGCTGGACGTGCAGGACCTCGATCGCATCGAGAACCTCCTCTCTGGCGAACTCGATCCCGACCTGACGAAGTTCGACGAGATCTCGGCGACCGTCGACGACATCGACCTCGTGCCCGTGGACTCGCTCGATCTCCACCCCGGCATCCAGCAACACCTCGAAGGTCGCTTCGACACGCTCTTGCCGGTCCAGAGTCTCGCCGTCGAGAACGGCGCGACCGACGGCAGAGACCAGCTCGTCGTCTCTGCAACGGCCACCGGGAAGACGCTGATCGGTGAGCTGGCCGGTCTCGACCGCGTGTTGAACAACAAGGGAAAGATGCTGTTTCTCGTCCCGCTGGTGGCGCTGGCAAACCAGAAGTACGAGTCCTTCGAGGAGCGCTACGGCGACATGGTCGACGTGTCGCTGCGTGTCGGATCGAGCCGGATCGACGGCGACGGCAACCGCTTCGACCCGAACGCCGACGTGATCGTCGGCACCTACGAGGGCATCGACCACGCGCTGCGGACCGGCAAGGATCTGGGGGACATCGGGACGGTCGTCATCGACGAGGTCCACACGCTCGGCGAGGGCGAGCGTGGCCACCGCCTCGACGGGCTCATCTCGCGGCTGAAGTACTACTGCGAGCAGGGCGAGACCGTGGAACAGTCTCGGAAAGGGCGAACGGGCGACGCCCGTGAGCAAAACGTCGGGCTGGACGGCACCCAGTGGATCTACCTCTCGGCGACGGTCGGCAACGCCAGCGACCTCGCCAAGCAGCTCCGGGCGAACCTCGTCGAGTTCGAGGAGCGACCGGTCCCCATCGAACGCCACGTCACCTTCGCCGACGGACAGGAGAAGACCCGCATCGAGAACAAGCTCGTCCGGCGGGCCTTCGACACGAAATCCAGCAAGGGCTATCGCGGCCAGACGATCATCTTCACCAACTCCCGGCGGCGCTGTCACGAGATCTCGCGGAAACTGGAGTACGACTCCGCACCGTACCACGCCGGACTGGACAACAAGCGCCGCCACCGCGTCGAACAGCAGTTCGCCGACCAGGACCTCGCCGCGGTCGTCACGACGGCGGCGCTGGCCGCCGGGGTCGACTTCCCGGCCTCGCAGGTCGTCTTCGACTCGCTGGCGATGGGCATCGAGTGGCTGTCGGTCCAGGAGTTCAGCCAGATGCTCGGCCGCGCCGGCCGGCCGGACTACCACGACAAGGGGACCGTCTACCTGCTGGTCGAACCCGACTGCTCCTATCACAACAGCATGGAGATGTCGGAAGACGAGGTCGCGTTCAAACTCCTCAAAGGCGACATGGAGCCGGTCATCACCGAGTACGACGAGGCCGCGGCCGTCGAGGAGACGCTCGCCAACGTCACCGTCGCCGGCGACCAGGCCGCGCGACTCAACGACCGCATGATCGGCGAGGTCCCGACCAAGCACGCGCTGGGCAAACTCCTCCAGTACGAGTTCATCGACGGGCTGGAGCCGACGCCCCTCGGTCGGGCCGTGACGCGGTTCTTCCTCGCGCCAGATCAGGCCTTCGCGATCCTCGATGGCATCCGCAAGGACCTGCATCCCTACGATATCGTCGCCGAGATGGAGCTGCGAGACCGGGAGTAACACGACCGATCTCGTCTATGGCGAGCGGGAGCGAAGCGACACGCGAGCTACGGGACCGCGACTATAGTAACGATTGAAACGATTTACACACCGATCGCACTGCCGTCGTGCGATCGGGTGTGCATTGATTTTCAATGGCTACTATAACAGGAGCGGCTCGGGATAAGCGAGCGCGAACGCGACCGGCCCGCGAGGGTGACGTTTTTATCCTCGCCGGCCCCCTCCTCTGCTGTGACACTGCCACCGATCACGCCGGCGATGGCGTTCGTCTTCGCCGTCGTCGCCGGTGCGCTCGTCCTCTTCGCGACCGAGCGCGTGCCCGTCGACGTGACCGCCATCGGCGTGATGGTGGCGCTGCTGGTCGTCGAACCGCTGACCGCGCTGCTGGCCGACGCCGGAGTGCTGGCCGGGCGACTCTACGTCCTCCACGAGCCCGGTGACGCCGTCGATCCGGTGGCCGTGGGGCTCTCGGGCTTTGCCTCCCCGGCGACGCCGTCGATCCGGTGGCCGTGGGGCTCTCGGGCTTTGCCTCCCCGGCGACGATCACCGTCCTCGCGATGTTCGTCCTCTCGGCGGGAGTCCAGCGGACCGGCGTGATCCAGGTTCTGGGGGCCAAGGTCGCCGCTCTGACCGGCGACAGCGAGTCCAGACAGCTCGGGGCGACCGTCGGCATCGTCGGTCCGATCTCGGGCTTTATCAACAACACGGCGGCCGTCGCCATCCTGCTGCCGATGGTGACCGACCTCGCACACGAGGGCCGGACCTCACCCTCGAAGCTGTTGATGCCCCTCTCGTTCGCCTCGATGTTCGGCGGGATGCTCACGCTGATCGGCACCTCGACGAACATCCTCGCCAGCGACCTCGCCGGCCGACTGGCGATCGAAGATCCGGCGCGGTACGGCGATCTCCACGCGTTCTCCATGTTCGAGTTTACCCAGCTCGGCGTCATCTTGCTGGTCGTCGGCTCGATCTACCTCATGACGATCGGTCGCCGGCTCACCCCAGAACGCATCAAACCGCGGGGCGATCTGACCCAGAAGTTCGAGATGGCCGACTACCTCACCGAAGTCGTCGTCCGCGAGGACTCGCCGATCGTCGGCCAGACCGTCCACGACGCGCTGGAAGAGACCGACTTCGACATCGAGATCGTCCAGTTGATCCGGGATCGGCGCACCTTCCTCGAACCGCTCGGATCGAAGTCGATCCGGGCCGGCGACGTGTTCGCGATCCGGACCGACCGGGACACGCTCGTCGAACTGCTCGACGCCGAGGGTCTGGACGTGGTTCCCGACGCGGTCGTGGGCGAGGCGGAACTCGAAGCTGCCGAGGAACGACAGAACCTCGTCGAAGTCGTGATCGCACCGGGTTCGGAACTGGTCGGCGACTCGCTCCGGTCGACGAACTTCCGACAGCGCTACGACGCCAGCGTCCTCGCGCTCCGACGCGGCGGCGAGTTGATCCGCCAGCGGATGGACCGGACGACGCTTCGCGTCGGCGACACGCTCCTGATTCAGGGAGCCGGCGACAGCATCGACCGCCTGAACAACAACCCGAACTTCATCGTCGCTCGCGAGGTCGAACGCCCCGACTTCCGGAAGTCGAAAGTCCCCGTCGCCGTCGGTATCGTCGCCGCCGTCGTCGCCGTCGCGGCACTCACGCCGGTCCCGATCGTCGTCTCGGCGCTGGCCGGGGCGCTCGGGATGGTCCTCTCTGGCTGTCTGCACTCCTCGGAAATCTACGACGCCGTCCAGTGGGACGTGATCTTCCTGCTCGCGGGCGTCATCCCGCTGGGGCTCGCCCTGGAGGCGACCGGCGGAGCGACGCTGCTGGCCGACCTCCTCGTGCTCGCCGCGCCGTCGTTCCCGCCGCTCGTGGTGCTCGGGCTGATGTACGTCGTCACGGCTGTCCTGACGAACATCATCTCGAACAACGCCAGCGTCGTCCTCATGATTCCCGTCGCCGCCGAGGCCGCCGTCCAGCTCGGGGCCAACGCCTTCGCGTTCGTGCTGGCCGTGACCTTCGCCGCCTCGACGGCCTTCATGACGCCCGTTGGCTACCAGACGAACCTCTTCGTCTACGGCCCCGGCGGCTATCGCTTCACCGACTATCTGCAGGTCGGCGCGCCGCTACAGGCGGTCTTTGCCGTCGTCACGACGCTGGGCATCGCCTACTTTTGGGGTCTGACTCCGTGACAGGGTGTGTCGATGTGCCACCGCAACGAAACCCTTTACTCAGCGACGGCCGCATCTCTGTGTACGGGATCGTGGGTTAGCCTGGTATACTTCGGGCCTTGGGTGCCCGTGACCCCGGTTCAAATCCGGGCGATCCCATCCACCTTTTTCATCGTCGCCCTTCCTCGCGAGCCTGCGGCTCGCTACGGCGAGGGCTCCTCGAAAAACGTGGGCGAAAAAGACTCTCCGAGTCGCACCTCCGGTGCGCTCGGAGTGAAACGCCTCGCTTCGCTCGGCGTATGCCTGACGCCACGAAGCCTTTCGGGATGGCCGACAAGAATCGAAATGAGGCCCTGCTGAGAGTAAGCCCGCGAGGGCTTCGACTTCGAGGCGTGGAAGGCCGCCGAGCGGCTGGACACGTCTCGATCGACGATCAACCGTGCGCTGGACCGCGCTGACCTGTACGGTCTGTAGAGCGCGAGACCGTCGACTGGCTGTCGCGGCGAAAGAGATACCAAGCAACCGTACACAACGTATACATATGACCACGATTCGAGTCAACGACGAGGTGAAGGAACGACTCCGAGACCTGAAACGGGACGACGAGAGTTTCAACGACCTGCTGGACCGTTTGAGCCGGAGCGAGAAGGACGTGGAAGCAATTGCCGACTCACTCCCGCCTGTCGACGACGAAGATATCGAGCGGATGGACAATGCGCGGGATCGGTTGAACGACTCGCTGGAGGAACGCCGGTAGATGATCGTCCTCGACAGAGACGTTCTTGTGAAGCTGCGCAACTCCAACGAGACAGTCGTTCAGCACCTCCAGCAGTACAGCACACGCGAGTGGACGATCCCTTCGCACGTCGCCTGGGAATCGTTTCAGTACCATAGCACTCGGGCGGAGATGCTACAAGAACAGCACCATCTCCGGTCGAGCTTCGACAGGATTCTCTCCTTCACAGCCGATGCAGCACTTGAAGCCGCCTACATCGATCGGAAGCTACAGTCACAGGACGTGACTCTCGACGGGATCGACCTGCTGAATCTGGCGACCGCCCACGAAGCCGGTGGGATGTTCGTCACACACAACAGGAGTGACTTCGACAAGGAGCCGATTACGCAGTTAGCCGATGTCGACGTTGTACACACCGAGTGAATATCTTGCGTCGGGAGAGCAGTACCCAGCGGGGTAGGATTGCCCCGACACTGCCCGAATAGAACAGCAGTTCGGACGACGTGAGTGCCTACACGCTTCGCCAGAGCGTTGCGTGGTGGATGGCTCCAGGCAGCGGATGGAAACACGCTCTCCGACGTTCGAAACCGACACATACAGCCGACAGTATCAGTGCTATCTGCCGATTCGACAGAGCAGAATCGACCGCACGACGGCGGCGATTGTCCGTATGAGTGGTAGTGTTCAGATAAGCCGCTGCATTTTCTGAGTTGGAGACACCGAAAGCCCTCGTACAGTTGCGGTCCCGCGACTCGCTGTGCGCGCTTCGCGTGCTTGCATCGTCGGGGTTCCCGCAACTGTACTCGCCCTTTCATACGGACGGTTGTAGGTATTTACCCATTCGACCGCACGATGGCGTGCGATCGATCTGGTAAAGATCTACAACTTTCCGTATCAGTGCTTCAGACTGCCTGCACTGATCTCTTATCTGAACACGACCGTATGAGTGGACAAAGCGTTTGTAACCGGGTACGGAAGTGTGGCAGAGATGGTCAACACGACGAAGCTGCTCTTGGGTCTCACCTTCGCACTGGTGCTTTTGATAGTGGACGTGCTCGTCTCGTATTTCACTGGCTCCCTGGGCGAAGGCGTTGCGACGTTTCTCATTCAGGCGCTCGGGACTGTTGCCACCCTCCTTTTCGTCGGAGCGACGTTTCTCACGGTCCGTCAAAACCGAAAGACGATCCAGGAGCTCAGAAAGGATCGAAAAAAGCAAGTCGTCATCGACGAACTCCAGTACGTCATCCAGCCCGCGATAGATCGCCTCGCCGGGAATATCGAGAAGCTGGAAGCGGGGTTCGTCGGCTGGAAACCCGGCGACCAAGCATTTCCAGCAGACGAGCAGTGGGTGCCCGAGGGTGGGCTGTCGATTCAGAAGCCCCTCTCGAAGACGCGAACGGACGAGGCAGCACTGTTGCGTTCGAAAGAGCGCCATCCGGCGTTACACTCGGAACTGGAGTCGTACGACACGACGGTCGATGATTTGACGGCGGCGGCACATGACGTGGTGCGGACAGCTGGTCCCGAACTGACGGCAAAAGTCGAACGTGACGTGGCCCGGTTCGATTTCTCTCGGGGGAGCATGAGTGTCGACCCGCCGCGGCTTTTGTCGTATCTCTTAGACGGCGAGGGGCAGGAGTTCCGAGACCTCCATACCGGCTGGTCGCAATTACTCGAACAGTACGGAGACGAGTTCCGGGCGCTCCTCGACGAGGTTGCTCTCGAAGAGCGCCAGCAACTCCGCAACGAGAAGCGTCGAACGCTCGCTGAATCACGACGGCTGCGGTCCGATCTCATCGAGATACGGAACACGCTCCAAGAGGAGTACGGGGTCTCGGTCAGCGAATTCACGCAGGAGAATCTCGTCGAGAGCGCCACATAACGACTACTGCAGCCGTCGATATGGTCCGAACCGGGGCTGACACGGGCACCTATCGTCTGGCACTGACTAGTTCCACCCTGGTTTGCGAACCTTCTTGAGCGAGGACGCACTATCTCGGTTTCAATGGCTACCGGCGTCGACAACACCGAACTCACCGACGCGTTCGAGGAGTTCTACCGGGACTACTACCGCAACGAGATCGGTGAACTCGCCCAGAAGTACCCCAACGACCAGAAGTCGCTGTGGGTCGACTGGGACGACCTCTATCGCTTCGACCCCGACCTCGCGGACGACGTGCGCAACCGGCCCGAGCAGATGCAGGACTACGCCGAGGAGGCGCTGCGCCTGTACGACCTCCCGGTCGACGTGAAGCTCGGCCAGGCCCACGTCCGCTTTCACGACCTCCCCGAGTCCGAGGACATCCGTGCGATTCGCCACGAGCACCACGGGATGCTCATCGCCGTCCAGGGGATCGTCCGCAAGGCGACCGACGTTCGGCCAAAGGTCACGAACGCCGCCTTCGAGTGCCAGCGCTGTGGCACCCTCACCCGGATTCCCCAGGTCGCCGGCGACTTTCAGGAGCCCCACGAGTGCCAGGGCTGTGAGCGCCAGGGGCCCTTCCGCCTGAACATGGACCAGTCGGAGTTCGTCGACGCCCAGAAGATCCGCGTTCAGGAGTCACCAGAAGGACTGCGCGGCGGCGAGACCCCCCAGGCCATCGACGTGAACATCGAGGACGACATCACCGGCGAGGTGACCGCCGGCGACCACGTCCGGGTCACCGGTGTTCTCAAGCTCGACCAGCAGGGCGACGACCGCAGCCAGTCGCCGATGTTCGACCTCTACATGGACGGGATCGACGTCTCCATCGAGGACGAACAGTTCGAGGACATGGACATCACCGAAGAGGACAAGAAAGAGATCATCGAGCTGTCCAACGAGGACGACCTCTACGACAAGATGGTCGGTGCGATCGCGCCGTCGATCTACGGCTACGAGCGAGAGAAACTCGCGATGATGCTCCAGCTGTTCTCCGGGGTCACCAAACACCTCCCCGACGGGTCTCGGATACGGGGTGACCTCCATATGTTGCTGATCGGAGATCCGGGTACGGGGAAGTGCGTCGCCGGAGACACCCGTGTGACACTCGGCGATGGGACCGAAGTACCGATACGGGAACTCGCCGAGGACAATCTCGACGACCCGAAGCCGATCGACGACGGGGTCTGGGACAACGTCGACTTCGAAGTGCCATCGTTGCAGGACGACGGAACGATAACACGGCAACGGGCGACGAAAGTGTGGAAGCGAGAGGCACCGGATCACCTCTATCGAATCCGAACAGGCACGGGACGAGATCTGGACGTGACGCCGTCCCATCCGTTGTTTGTCCAGTCCAACGGGCGATTCCAGACGGTCACAGCCGACCATCTCTCTGAGGGAGACTTCGTCGCTGTGCCAAAAGAGGTCCCTGCCAACGGATCCGCGGATTTGGAGGTCAATTTCCGTCAGTCACAGTCGCACAACCGAATCGACCTGAAACTACCAGATGAGTGGACACCGGCACTCGCGCGACTGATCGGTTACATCGTTGCAGAGGGATACGTGGAGCAACGCGACGATAACACCGGATTCGTCTCGATAACGAACAACGATCGCGAAGTGCTCGATGATGCGACGAAGACACTGGAATCGCTGAATCTGAATGTGACGGAGCGCGCGGCCCACGAGGGGAAAGACGCACGTGATCTGATGTGCTCGGCCGGCGAATTCGTCAGTTTTCTCCACGAGCTCGATCCTGCTCTCTTGTCCTCGTCTGCGAACCTTCGAGTGCCACGGCCGCTGATGCAAGCGACCGAGGGCGCAAAAACTGCGTTCCTTCGGGGGTACATCGAAGGGGAAGGGCACGTGTCTGCGTCGCAACGGGAGATTACCGTTGCTTCGATGAGCAGAGGACTGCTTGAAGACGTTCGGACGCTTCTCTTGTCTGTCGGTGTCACGTCACAGCTACAATCGAGAAATAACGGGAGCTACCGTCTTCGAATCTCCGGTCGTTCCTTCGACAGATATGTCGACCGTATCGGGTTTGTCACCGATAGAAAAGCCGAGGCGTGTACGGAGTACGACGGCCAATCACAGAATACAAATCTCGATGTGATTCCCAATATCGGGGCAGAGCTCCGGCGAATCCGCGAAGCACTTGAGCTAACGCAGCACGACTGTGGCATCCCACGAACGACATACCAGCACTACGAGCGCGGTCGGCAGAATCCAAGTCGTCACAGCCTCTCGTCGGTGCTTGATGCTTTCGAACGCCGCTGGGCCGAGATCGAAACCACCGACGAGCACGTGTCCAGTGCCCACGCGGACGGTGGGGGTCTCGCAGCGATTCGCCGTGATCTTGATGCACTTCGAAACCTGAACGACGGCGACACCGCATGGGACAAAATCGAGTCAGTCGAACGAATCGAACCCGACGACGAGTGGGTGTACGACCTCGAAATCGAGGGGACACACAACTATCTCACGAACGGTGTCATCTCGCATAACTCCCAGATGTTATCATATATCCAAAATATCGCACCACGGTCTGTCTACACCTCCGGGAAGGGATCCAGCAGCGCCGGCCTGACTGCTGCGGCTGTGAGAGACGACTTCGGCGACGGCCAGCAGTGGACGCTGGAGGCGGGTGCGCTCGTGCTCGCGGACCTCGGGATCGCCGCCGTCGACGAGCTCGACAAGATGAATCCGGACGACCGCTCCGCGATGCACCAGGCCCTCGAACAGCAGGAGATCTCTATCAACAAGGCCGGGATCAACGCGACGCTGAAGTCCCGGTGTTCCCTGCTGGGGGCGGCCAACCCCAAGTACGGCCGGTTCGACCAGTTCGAGCCCATCGGCGAGCAGATCGATCTCGAACCCGCGCTGGTCTCGCGGTTCGACCTCATCTTTACGGTGACCGACGAGCCCGACGAGGAGGAAGACCGCAATCTGGCGAGTCACATCATCCAGACGAACTACGCGGGGGAACTCCACACCCATCGCGTGGAGAATCCCACCTCGGACTACAGCCAGGAGCAGGTCGACGCCGTCACCGAGGAGGTCGCGCCGACGATCGAGCCGGACCTGCTGCGGAAGTACGTCGCTCACGCGAAGACGAGTTGCTTCCCGACGATGACCGAGGAGGCAAAGACCGAGATCGAGGACTTCTACGTCGATCTGCGGGTCCAGGGGACCGACGAGGACGCCGCGGTGCCGGTGACGGCCCGAAAGCTGGAGGCGCTGGTCCGTCTCTCCGAGGCGTCGGCGCGGATCAGGCTCTCGGACACGGTCGAGAAAGAGGACGCCGATCGGGCGACCTCGATCGCTCGCTACTGCATGGAGCAGATCGGCGTCGATCCCGAGACCGGCGAGTTCGACGCCGACGTCGTCGAGACCGGCACCTCGAAGAGCCAGCGTGATCGGATACAGAACCTCAAGGGGATCATCTCCGACATCGAGGCGGAGTACGACGAGGGCGCGCCGGTCGACGTGGTCGTCGAGCGAGCGGAGGAGGTCGGAATCGAGGAGTCCAAGGCCGAACACGAGATCGAGAAGCTCAAGCAGAAAGGCGAGGTGTACGAACCACGGACCGATCACCTGAGGACGACGTAGATGGACCGCATCTCAGCACTCCGGAACGTCGAGGACGCACTCGCTCGCTTCGAACGGGGCGAGTGTTCGCTGACCGATCTCGAAGCGGAGGTCCGGGGCGTCTTGCGAACCTACGCGACCGACTTCGACGGGGAGTTGCAGGCCTACCGCGCGGACGGCGGCGACGCCGACGGCGTCGTCGTCCTGGCGAGTTCGCGCCCGGACGCCCGCGACCGAGTCCAGGCGCTCGTCGAGTCGCCGGGCCGCTTCGAGGTGACGCCGGTCGATCCCTGATCTGGCAGTGGAAAGGGATTTGCGGGTGTAGTCCCTGTGGTTCCGGTAATGCAGTCCGTGATCGACCGGTTGGACGGTGTGACGACGCTCTTGCTCTGTGGGTCGTGTGCGCGGACCGACGAACTCTGTGGGCGACTGCTGGCCGAGGGCGGTGCCGCGGGCCGGACGGTGCTGTGGGTCTCTTTCGGGCAGTCGCCGTCGGAGTGTCTCGACGACACGGTCGCGGCGGACGCCGACCGTGCCGTCCTCGCGGTCGGCACGACCCCCGCGGGCGAGCGAGACGACGACGTCACCGTCGAGGTGATCTCGACGCCCAGTGACCTCGCGGCGCTGGGGATCAAACTCAGCCAGTTCATCGCGGAGACCGACGGCGAGCTGACGGTGTGTTTCGACTCGTTGACCGAGCTGCTCGGCCACGTCGCGGTCGAAACGGCCTACGAGTTCTTGCACACGGTGACCCGACAGTGCTACCTCGCGGACGCTCGGGCCCACTTTCACCTCGATCCGGCGGCCCACGACGCACAGGCGGTCGCCTCGATCACGTCGCTGTGCGACGCTCGTGTCGACCTCGACAGCACGCCGCCGGTCCGCGTTCGAAACGATCGGTAGTCCGTAAATTTAAACACTGAAAGCGAGGATCGTGGGCGTATGTTCCTCGTGATCACGTACTCGCGGTCGGCACGGTCGTCGCTGCGCAACGTCACGCGGGCCCACGAGGAGACGACCGTCCGGCAGTTCGGCCGCGCGGCACTGCTCGCAGGGACGGCCTTCGGGGCGTTTCAGGCGTGTCGACTCCGCGAGAAGCACGGACGGGACGTACAGGTCGAGCGCGTCGAGCCGTTCGTTCCGGCGGACGTGCCCGCCGACGTTCGCGATGCCGCCGAGGCCTACGAGGACCGCGACCAGCCGTCGGTTCCCTATCGCCAGTTTTCCGCCGGGACCGACCACCCCGGGCCGTCGGCGCTCCGGGAGCGAGACCTGTGATCGTCCGGACGGCAGACCGAACGTGGTGTGGCAGCGTCGCGGACCTCCGGGCGACCGGCGTCTCCAGCCACCAGGTCGCCGATGCCGTCCGCGGCGACGACGCCCCCTGTCGCGTCCACTGTCCCCCACCGGGACCGCTCTTCGACCGCGCGGGGCACGTCCACCCGGAGATGGGACTCCGGATCCGGCCGGCGCTCGCGGTCGCCGCCAGGACTCGCGGCCTCACGCCACCACAGGCCGACGAGATCGAGCGACTGCGGGCCGAGCGAGACGAGATCGACGTGGACGAGCGCGTGCCACAGCACGCGACACCGCCCGAAGACGATCCGGGAGCTCTCGAAGAACGCGTCGCCGAACTCCGCGGTCGGATCTCGGCACTGCGAGCGCACGACCTGGACGCCAGCGACGAGCGGGCGGCACTGCGTGAGGCTGCCGCGCGGCTGTCGGAGGCACAGACGACCCGTCTCGCGGCCGCACAGACCCGGCAGGCGACACGCGAACAGCGAGACCGACGCCAGCGTCGCCTCCGCCTCGACGACCGGATCGCCAACCGCGAACGCGACGCGCGCTCGTGGCTGGTCGAGCGCGTCCGCGGGCCCTACGAACGGGCCGTGTTCGCGCTCGATCCCGGTGCCGACCCGTTCGACTGTGACCCGACGACCGCCGCTCTGGCGATCCTCCGTGTCGGGACCCAGCGAGGGCCGGTCGTGCTCGCGACGGAGCAGTTTCCGACGCCGGCCGCCGCGGCCGCCTGGATCGAGGGACCTGTCGTCGCCTGCGGCCCGGACGTTTAAATCGCGTGACGGGGCCACTGACCGTATGGTTTCGGTGGACGCGAGTGCGACGGCGATCGACGGTGTGACGCTCGTGACGGTCTCGCTGGACAGCGACGGGCCAGCCCGTCGGGTCCGCGTCGAACAGCGACTCGACGGTCCGGTCTGGCCGCCCCGCTGTGAGGGCGAACCCGAGCGCGGCTGGGACGAGTCGGGATACGAGGGCGTCGTGCCGGCCGACGGACGGCTCGCGCTGGGGTACGCGACGCCGGCACCACCGGCTCAACAGCCGGTCGCGGTCGAGGAACGCGAGGTCGTCCCGGACGCGGAGGACGCCGCTGGCGAGGACGCGACGGCGGTCCTCCAGCGGCTCGGCGATCCGTCACCGCCCCGTGATGGGGTGCCCGCACCGGAGGCGACCGTCCGGGCCGACCCGCGTCCCGACTGTGACACGCTTCCGGCGGCCGAGGAGACGCCGGACGATCCCGGTCACGTGCCCTCTCCCGAGCACCCCGCGGGCGACGAGTCGACGGACCAGACAGTGCCGGACCGACGAGTGGGCTCGACAAATCCGGTGACCGACTGGCTCGACGGCGTCGAGGAGCGGGTGACGACTCTCGAACGACTGGACGCCGTCGAGACGGTCCCCGAGGCGACGACGGCCCTCCAGTCGACGGGTGGACTCGCCGCCGGCCGGCGAGCCGCCCGCGCGTGTGCCGCCGACCGACGCCGGCTCCTGTCGGTCGCAGACCGCGCACGCAGACTCGCAGATCGGATCGAGGCGACCGATCCGCCGCTGTCGTCGCTGGAGCGACTGACATGATCCTGGCCGTGACGGGCGGCAAGGGCGGCGTCGGGAAGTCGACGGTCGCGTACAACCTCGCCGCCAACCTCGACGCCGTCGTCGTCGACGGCGACCTCGGTATGGCAGACCTGCCCGCCGACCACGGGCCGGATCTGCACGACGTACTCGCCGGACGTGCGGATCCTATCGAGGCCGTCAGAGAGGGGCCACCGGTCTCGATCCTGCCGTGTGGACGCAGTCTGGCCGGCGCTCGTGCCGGCGATCCCACGGCGCTCGTCTCCGCGATCGAAGCCGTCGAGCGCGCCTACGGCGACGTGGTCGTCGACTCTCCGGCGGGGTTGCGAGCCGATGTCGGTCTCCCGCTGTACGTCGCCGACGCGTGTGTGCTGGTGACTACCCCGTCCGAATCGGCCGTTACGGACGCGGTCCGGGTTCGTGAACTGGCACGGGAACTCGACGCCGGCCTGGCACGCGTCGTCCTCAATCGCGCGGACGACGGCGCGAACCCCGACGCCGTCGCGGCGACGCTCGGCGCGCCGGTGACCACGGTGCCCGACGACGCAGTCGTCGCGGACGCACAGGCCGCTGGCCAGCCGGTCTGTCGGGCGTCGCCGGGAACGCCCGCCTGCCAGGCGTTTCGATCGCTCGCCGACGCCGTCGAACGGGTCTGTCGCGGCCACCGCCCGTAGCTGCTGTTCCGTGCCGTTTGTCGCCGACCGTCAGTCCTGGAGGGCCTGATACGTCGACCGAAGCGTCACCGGACTCACGTCTGCGACGGCGGCCGCCCGAGCCTGCGTCAGCTCGTAGTCCGCCTCTCGGGCGGCGGTGTAGAGACACGCGGCGGCGACGCCACCGGGATTCTTGCCCGCGATCAGATTGCGCTCTGCTGCCAGATCGGCCAGTGCCGTCGCTCGGCGTTCGATCTCGTGGGGCACGTCGAGCTCGCTTGCGAACCGCGGGAGATACTCGCGCGGATCGATCGGACCCGTCGGCAGTCCCAGCTCGCGGTTGATCGCGTCGTAGGCGACCCGTAGCTCGCCGCTGCTGGCCTGAGCGTCGGCGGCGACCTCCTCGACGGTCCGCGCGATCTCGCTCGTGCGACAGGTCGCGTACACCGCTGCGGCCGCGAACCCCTCGATCGACCGTCCCACCAGGAGATCGGCCTCCTGTGCGGACTCGAAGAGGACACAGGCCCGATCCCGAATCGTCGACGAGAGGTCGAGCCGACTCACGAGTCGCCGGATCTCGATGAAGCCGATGCGCTGGTTCCGATCGCGCTTCGAGCCCGTCTGGGCGCGGCTGTGCTCCCGACGGAGGCGCGCCATCTGGCGGCGCTTGCGCCCCTTGAGCCGGGTCGATCGTCCGATCTCCGTCGAGAGCCCGCGGTCGTGGCGCGAGCGGGTCAGCGGCGCGCCGGTGCGTGCCTTCTGCTCTCCGTCGTCCTCGAACGACCGCCACTCGGGGCCGCGGTCGAGCTGGTCCTCGTCGACGACGAGGCCACACTGGGTACACACTGCTTCGCGTGCCGATGCATCGATCGAGCCGTCACACTCCGGACATCGCTGTGCCGTTTGACTCATTGTATTTCGAGATTCGTCCGGATGGACTATTTAAAACCGGGTCGTTCGGCCGGTGATCGGCGGTTTCGCGAGAATTTTACCAACCGGTAACCGGTAGGTAAAACGTCAGTGTGGCCGGTCGAACCCGTCACCGACCAGCGCCGGCTTTCGACGTTCAATGGGTTTAAATTACGTGGAGACTGAACTGATGGTAATGACTCTCTCCGAGATCGCGGCCGGCATCGAGGTGACTGCCACCCAGCGCCAGCACGGCGTGGCGTCGGTCGATCGAACGGAGGGGACGCTGGCGGAACGCCTCGACGGCGTCGCGACCCGGCTCCCCTGTGATCCCGAGCGGGCGGCGACGCTGGTCGAGGCCTACGCGGCGGGCGAGAGCGTCGGTGACGCCGGGCGGGCGGCGGGACTCACACCGCTTACGGCAGCCAAGACGCTCCACCTGTGTGGCGAACACGTCTGTCCGCTCAGCCCGCGCCAGCGCGACGTGCTCGACGACTGGCTATCGGGCGACCTCGCTCGCAGCGAGGCGGTCGCACTCACCGGCGCGAGCGAACGCGAGTTCGCGCTGGCGACGTACGTCGCAACGCACGAACCGATCGCCGACGCGCGCGAAGCGCTCGAAGGCGCGCTGACCGACGGTCGGGGGACCGACCGACAGGCGTCGCTTGGCGACGCCGTCGAGCAGCCGTCGGATCTGTTTTGATACGGTTTATTGTAGTTGCTTACCGGTGATCGTCTACTCCGTGGCGACGATCACCGGTAAATCGCTACAATAATCCGTATGAGACGGGGGAGACGCTCACCGGTACGTCGCTACAACTGTCCGTCTGCGGCCGTGGCCGTCACCGTCGTCTCATCTCCGGCCGCTGTTCGACACCGCAGGCAAGCCAGCGGTGTCACCTCAGCAGACCCTCTTCCGGGAAGTCGAGATCGAGCGAGCAGCGACACAGGGCTTCGGTCATCGCCGCGACGGCGGGTGCGAACTCCGTGTCGGGATCGGTCGCGGTCGGCTCCGTCGCGCCACGTTCGGCGGTCGGGAGCTCGTAGTCCGCCGACAGCGCTGCCTCGCCGTCGGCGAACGTCCCAACCACCGCGTCGGCGTCGAATCCCAGGTCGACGAGTCGCCCGCGCATCCGGGGCAGGTGGTCGTTGCCGCGCCGGGTCGCCGGTGCGACGAGCGCTCGCCGATCGGCCCCGCGGACCGCTGCGACGGCCTGGTTGTCGGCGACCGGGGGCACGTCAAGCAACACGTGGTCGTACCGTCCCGCGGCGTGGTCGATACACGTCTCCAGTCGCTGTGCCGCGTCGACCGTCTTGGCGCGTGCGAGTCGCTCGAACGGTGCGTGGGCGGGGTACAGTGCCACCTCGCCGTCCAGCTCGGGCCACCCCGGAATGGCCGCCTCCGAGAAGCCGGTCTCCTCGACCAGGACCGCCGTGAGATCGGGGTCCAGTCGCCCCTCGACGTAGGTCGACAGTCCCTGTGTGTCGAGCGCGGCGTCGAGGACGGCGACCGAGTGACCGCCCCGCGCCAGCGTCGCCGCGGTCTCGACGACGGTGCGTGTCGTGCCGACGCCGCCAGCGACGCCGACGAACGCGAGCGTGTCTGCCATCGTAATCTTCGCTCACTCGCCACAGAATAAAAAGGGTCGGACTCCGGTTACGGCTCGATCGCCGCTTCGATCTCGTCGAGTTCGTCGTCCGAGAGGTCGGGCCGGGAGCCGAATATCGCGTGGATCGGACCGCTGCCGTCGCCCTCGAAGCGGGGGACGACGTGGGCGTGGACGTGGGGGACCTCCTGACCGGCGTCCTCGCCGTTGTTGAAGGCGACCGTCGTGGCCGGTGCGTCGACGGCGGCCTCGACGGCCGGGACCACCTGGTGAAGCGCGCTGTACAGGCCCGTCGCTTCCTCGGCCGGCACGTCGTCGAGGCGCTCGTGATGGTTTCTGGGGATCACGAGCGTGTGGCCGCGAGCCAGCGGGTTCGCGTCGAGGAACGCGACGGCGTCGTCGGTCTCGTGGACGATTCGGCCGGGGATGTCGCCCTCGACGATCGAACAGAAGATGCAGTCCTCGCTCATACTCTCCCGTGGGTCCGGCGACCAAATCAAAGTTCGCCACTCGTCCGTCGGTGCCCGCGACGATCACTCGCGGATACCGACCGGTTCACGTTCTCCGCCATTCACGTCTGATACGGAAAGTTGTAGGTCTTTACCAGATCGACCGCACGCCGTCGTGCGGTCGACTGGGTAAACGCCTACAACCGTCCGTATGAGCCATGCCGACGTTCACAGTCGAGACGGACCGCCGCTGTCAGGTCGTCGACGTGACCGACCAGGTCGAGTCGGCGCTGCCCGCCGATGCCAACGGAACTGCGACGATCTTCGTCCGACACACGACGGCCGGCGTCGCCGTCAACGAGGCGGAGTCTCGCCTGCTCGGTGACTTCGAGTCGATGCTGACCGATCTCGTGCCCGACGACAGGTGGGACCACGACCGACTCGACGGCAACGCCGACGCCCACCTTCGGACGCTGCTGCTCGGACCGGGCGAGACCGTTCCGGTCGACGAGGGAGCCCTCTCGCTCGGGACCTGGCAGTCCGTGTTGCTCGTGGAGTGTGACGGTCCACGACGGCGGACGGTGACGGTTCGAGCGTGACGACCGATCGTCCGATACGCTCCGGTCGCTTCTCAGACGGCGTATAAACCCTTCGCCGATGCTTGCCGGCGCGCGGTCGACGACCCGGTATAAAGGTGTCCGGCTGTCATCGATTACGTACCACGATGGTTCCACCAGACGACCCCTCCCGACCGACGCGTCGCTCGGTTCTCCGCCGCGGCGCGACGGCCGTCGCGATCGGTCTTGCGACCGGACTCAGCGGCTGTACTGGAAGCTTGCCACCGCTGAGCAGCAAACCGAGGTACGGCCGCGTCGACGTTCCGGACGCCGGTCCGCCGAAGTACCGCCGCTGGCTCCCCGCGGGGTGGGACAGCGAAACGGACGAAGACTGGGTCATCACCTACGCCGAGCCCGGTCCGTTCGAGGGCCCCGTCCCCGAGGAGTTCGTCGCCAGGCGGGGGTTCCACAAGCTGGAGCTCGACTACTTCGGCATCGGCTACGAGAACTACGACAGCCTCACGACCACGAACCTCGCCACGGTGATCGAGGCCGAGTTCACCGCCGACGATGTCGCCGCCACGCTCGCGGACACCGGCTACGAGTCCGAGAGATCGTATCGCGGCTACGACGTGTACTCCCGTTCGGACGTACGCAGACGGGCTGCAGTACGAGACGGCGTCGTCGTCTGGGCAAGCGCAAACGAGCACAACGCCCCGGATATCGAGGGGACGATCGACGCCGGACACGGCCACACGGAACGGTATCACGAGCAAAACGACGCGTTCGAGGCGGTCACCGACGCGGCCGGTGCGAGCAGAATGTTGTACATCGGCGGCTCGCATCCCGGACTCAACCCTGAAATTGCCGAACTCGGTGCCGACGCGTTTCGGATCGACGACGGTGTCGCCTACCACCTGCTGATCGAACGGTACGAATCCGCCGCTGACAATTCCGCAGACAGGACAAAAAGCGCCCTCGAACAACAGCGACACGAACTCACCAAAGAGGCACGGACCGTCGACGTCGAGGCCGACGGCCGATTCATGACGGTCTCCGCCCGGGTTCCGACCCGGCCGAACCGCGAGCGCGATCCGATCGACGATCCGCCACAGGTCACCTGGGGTGGAAACTTCGATGCCGCGGCTCGAACCGTCACGCTTCGTCACGAGGCCGGCGAGTCGGCTGATTCAGATCTGATCTGCTACGACATCGACACGCCCGAGGACGGGGGAGAGGTCGAGAAGAAACCGCTCTGGCCCGACCAGAAGACGGTGAGTACAGGTGACGAGACGACTATCGACCTGAGCGACGAGCCTACCGCAGACGGGATCAGCGTGGTGTACGGACCGGCGGACGACGTTGGCTTCCGGATGCTATTCTCTCTGCCACTGGAGGACGACCGATGACAGTCGCGATCGCGTCTCGTCTCACACCTTCCCAGACGACACGACCTCGGACGACCGAGAGGAAGCTATTTGTTCCACGGTACGTGTTTAGCCCCAGCTGATTTCGTCACTGTCTCGTAGGAGGTGGTCTATGACAGACACATGGTCCGTCAGCAGAGAGTGAGTTTGTTTCCACAGGGATGGTCTCCGCTCCTCGGAGACCATCCCGTTGGCTCTGCTGGTGTCAATTCGTGGTGGGAGTGGTGAACGAGGACGATCTCACCAAGGACGAACTTCTCTCACGGTTTCTCCAGATGGAGGAGAAAATCCACGAGTTAGAGGAGAAACTCGACCAGAAGGATGAGCGGATCGAAGAACTCGAAACACGCCTGCGGAAGTACGAGAATCCGCACACGCCTCCCAGTAAGCGACGGTCGGGGACCGATGAGTCCCCGACCGAGCAAGACGACGAAGACGACGATGTCCGAACTGACGGTGGCACTCCTGGTCGGAAGGACGGTCACGACCCGGAGTGGCGTTCGACAGCTGATCCCGACGAAGAAGTCGAGGTCACCTGCGATTGTTGTCCTGAGTGTGGCGACCACTTCGACGAGTCGGTGGGCGTCAGCCCCCGACTCGTCGAGGAAATCCCGGACCCACAGCCACCGGAAGTCACCCAGTACAACCGCCACTGCTACCAGTGCCATTCCTGTGGAACGGAGACAGTTGCGACTCACCCCGACTGCCCCGATGAGGGGCAGTTCGGGGTGAACGTCATCGCCCAAGCAGCACTGTCTCGGTACGATTATCGCCTTCCCCACCGGAAGATCGCTGATCGCTTTGAGCAACTACACGGACTGGAGTTGTCGGGCGCGTCCGCGTGGCACGCGACCGAGCGCGCTGCGCGCGCCGGTCGCTGCGAGTACGAGCAGCTCCGACAAGAGATTCAAGATGCTGACGTGGTTCACATCGACGAAACAGGCGTCAAACGCGACGGTGAGCAAGCGTGGATTTGGACGTTTCGGACAGGCAAGCACACGTTATACGCGGTTAGACAGAGTCGTGGGAGTGATGTTCCCGCAGAAGTCCTCGGCGAGGACTTCGCGGGAACGGTCATCTGTGACGGATGGACGGCGTATCCAGCCTTCAGCAGTAATCTTCAGCGGTGCTGGGCACATCTTTTCCGGGAAGCCGAAGACGCTGCGAGTGACCACGAGGAGGCAGAACCGGTGTACCGATATCTCAAGCAGATGTTCGTCGGTCTCCAGTCGTGGCTGGAGACCGACCCGAGTCCTCGTGAACGAGCGCAGATGCATCGCTCATGCCAGAACGGACTCAGATCGCTCGTTGAGCGGTCAGTGACCACCGAATCAGTGGTAACACTGCTCGGGAAAATCGAAGGTGGGATCGACCACTGGCTCACCTTTGTGGGTGAGCCAGCGGTCTCCCCGACGAATAATACGGCTGAGAACGCACTTCGTGAACCTGTTGTTCTCCGGAAAATCATCGGCACGCTTCGGAATGACCGAGGAATGTTCGTTCACGAGACGGTCTTGTCCCTGCTGGCGACGTGGCGCCAGCAGGGACGCAATCCCTACCAAGAGCTTCGTCGAGTCGTCAGCAGCAATGAGATGATCTCACGCGCTCACGCTGTGCCGGCTGTTGAGACCTCCGGGTAAACACATACGTTCCACGTATGTCAGACAACGCTGTGAGCGAGGAGCCAGACGTTGCCGATGTCGTCGGCCTGCTCGACGACGAGCACGTTCGGTCGATCCTCGTCGCGACGAGTGCGGAACCGCTGTCGGCGAAGGAACTGGGAGAGCACTGCGATCTCTCGGTGTCGTCGATCTACCGCCGGGCCGACGAGCTCTGTGACTGTGCCCTCCTCGCCGAGCGAACGCGACCGCGCCGCGACGGCCACCACGAGACGGTGTACGTCTCGACGCTCGACCGGTTCGAGCTGACGATCCGCGACGGCGAACTGGACTGGACGATCGATCGGACGGAGAGCGACCCGGCCGACGAGCTCTCGCGGATGTGGGGACAGCTCTGAGATGAACGTCTTCAGCGCGCTCACCGACTTCACCGGCGTCGTCGGCCTCGCTGCCGGAGCGGCGGCGACCGGCTCCGCCCTCGTTGGCCTCTACATCGGCGGCCAGGCCTATCGCGGGCTCCGACGCAACGACGACCCCTCGATGCGGTATCTCTCGATCGGGATGATCCTGCTCTTCGGCGTGACGTACGTCCTGGCGCTGGCTGGACAGGGGCTCCTCACGTTCCGCATCGTCTCGATTCGCTACCAGAACGTGTTCCGGCTGATCGTCCGTCTCCTCCAGTTCGGCGGGCTCCTCCTGATCGCCTACTCCCTGCGTATCGCGACCGACGCTCGAACTGAGGAGTGATAGCTGCTCGCCCCGCTGGCGCTTCCGCCGGTCGTGATCCGTCTTCTCGGTGCAGTGTGACCGTTTCCCCGGTCGACCGCACGCAGTCGTGCGGTCGATCCGGTACAGATCTACAATACTCCGTCTTAGTCGTCTGCTTCGGCGGTCTCGACGGTGGCGATGGCGATCTCCATCTCGACGCCTTCGACCGTCCAGGTCTTGCGGTGGCCGTCCTCGACCTCGTCGAACTCGTCGGCGCGGACCTCCTCGGCGATGAGCTGCTCGTGTTCGCGCACGAGCTCGTCGATGCGCTCGTCGGCGACAGCGAGATCCAGCCGGATGCGCTCCTCCAGGTCTAGTTCCAGATCCTTGCGCATCTCCTGGACGCGGCGGATCACCTCGCGGGCGTACCCCTCGCTCTCGATGTCCTCCGTGAGCGTGGTGTCGACGTAGACGACGCCGTGGCCGCCCAGTGCCTCGAACTCGGTGCTCGCGACGCCTTCGGGCGTCTCGCGGCGGAACGACACCATCTCGTCGGTGAGCGCGACGGATTCGCCGAGCGCGTCCGAGACGGCGGCTTCCAGCGTGTCGAGGTGGGCCTCGTCGATGCGGGCCTCGTTGAGCGCGTTCATCACGCGGCCGGCGTCGTCGCCGAAGGCCGGGCCGAGTTCGCTCATGTCGGCCTCCGCGGAGTAGGCCAGTTCGCCCCAGGCGTCGCCGCCGCCGACGATCTCGACGGTACGGGCGTTGAGCCGGTCGGCGACGAGGTCGGTGTGGGCCTCGATGGCCGCGGTGACGTCGTCGCTGTCGGTGTCGATCACGACGCGCGTGACCGGCCAGCGGAGCTTGCGCTCGGCCTGCTGGCGGGCGTTCGAGCCGGCCTCCTCGACGGCGCGGGCGACGGCGACCTCGTCTTCGAGCGTGGGATCTCGCAGCTCCTCGTCGGCCGTCGGCCAGTCGCACATGTGCACCGTCGGGTGCTCGCTCTCGCCGGTGAGCGTCCCGTAGATCTCCTCGGCGACGAACGGCGTGAACGGTGCCAGCAGCGCGACGACCTCGCGGAGCACGCGATACAGCGTCGCGTAGGCGGCCCGCTTGGACTCGCTGTCGTCTTCCTCCCACATGCGCTCGCGGACCAGCTGGACGTAGTAGCGGGACACGTCCTCGACGACGAAATCGAGGATCCCCTCGATGGCGTCGTCCTGACGGAACTCCTCCATCGCTTCCGTCGCTTCGGCCTCGACCGTCTGGAGCCGCGAGAGCACCCACTCGTCGGCCAGGTCCAGCGTCACGTCGTCGACGGTCGTCGCCTCTGGGTCGAACCCGTCCATCCGCATGTACGGCAGCGGGAAGCGAAAGACGTTCCAGAGGATGTTGAGCCGTCGCTGCATCTCCTCGGTCCCGTCGTACGAGAAGTTCATGTCCTCGCCGCGGGCGGCAAGCGACAGGAGGAACGCGCGCATCGGGTCCGCGCCGTAGTCGTCGATGACCTCGCCGGGGTCGACGCGGATGTCCCTGGACTTGGACATCGCGCGCCCGTCGGGCATCAGCGCGTGGCCGTGCATCACGACGCGCTCGTAGGGACTCGCGCCGACCGCCGCCGTCCCCATCCCGAGCTGGGACCAGAACCAGCCGCGGGTCTGGTCGTGGGCCTCGATGATGAGGTCGGCGGGCCACAGTTCGTCGAAGGCCTCGGTCTCGGAGGGGTAGTCGATCGTTCCCCACGTCGCGACGGCGGAGTCGAGCCACACGTCGAACACGTCCGGCACCCGCTCGTAGGTGACCCCGTCTTCGGTGATCGTCAGGTCGTCGACGGTGTCCTTGTGGAGGTCGACGGTCTCGGGGTCGATCTCCTGGTCGACGGCGTCGGCCAGCTCCTCGCGGTCGCCGACGACGATGGCGTCGTCCATGTCGCCGCTCCACTCGACGGGCTCGCCGTCGGCGTCCTCGCTGGGCAGCCAGATCGGGACCGGTGTCCCCCAGTACCGCTGTCGCGAGACGTTCCAGTCGGGGGCCTCCTCGACGAAGTTCCGGAAGCGGTTCTCGCGGGCCTCGTGGGGGTACCACTCCGAGTCGCCGATGTTGGCGAGCAGGTCGTCTTTGATGTCCGTGATCGTGATGAACCACTGGTCGGTGACGATCTGGACGATACCCGTGTCACAGCGCCAGCAGTGGCCGTAGCTGTGTGTCGTCGTCTCGGCGGCCAGCATCCGACCGCGCGCTTCGAGGTCGTCGATGATCTCGCCGTCGGCGTCTTTGACGAACTGGCCCTCGTACGTCCCGGCGGCCTCGTCGTAGACGCCGTCCGGACCGACCGGACAGAAGGTCTCCAGTCCGAGTTCGCGCCCGCGCTCGAAGTCTTCCTCGCCGTGGCCCGGTGCGGAGTGGACCAGCCCGGTCCCCTCGCCCTCGGTGTCGACGTACGGTGCTTCGTACACCTGTCCAGCACCATCGCCGTCGGGTGCGTCGGGCACTACCTCGCGAAGCGGGTGGTCGTACTCCCAGCCGAGCAGGTCTTCGCCGCTCAGTTCCTCGACGATCTCGTAGTCGTCGTACCGACCCGCCCGGAGTACCTCGTCGACCTTCGGCTCGGCGACGTACAGCAGTTCCGTCTCGCCGTTCTGGGTCGCCTCGACGCCGACGTACGTCCCCTCGTCGTCGACCGCGACGAAGGTGTTTGCCGGGATCGTCCAGGGCGTCGTCGTCCAGACGACCAGATTCCCCTCGCGGTCGGCAAGGTCGAACTTCACGTAGATCGACGGGTCCTTTACGTCCTCGTACTCGACCTCGTTGTTGGCGATGGCGGTCTCACAGCGGGGACACTGGGTGATCGAGCGCTGGCCCTGCTCGACGAGGTCCCGCTCGTGAGCGTTGGCAAAGCCCCACCAGGCGGCCTCCATGTACTCGGGCTCGACCGTCCGGTAGGGATTGTCCCAGTCCATCCAGACGCCGAACGACTTGAAGTCCTCCTGCAGGCCTTCGAGGCTCGTCTCGGCGAACTCCCGGCAGGCGTCGACGAAGTTCTCGACGCCGAACGCCTCGATGTCTTTCTTGTTCCGGAACTCTTTCTCCTCCTCGACCTTGGTCTCGATCGGCAGGCCGTGCATGTCGTAGCCCGGCCGGTCGGTCACGTCGTAGCCGCACATTCGCTTGTAGCGGATGTACACGTCTTTGAGGCTCTTGTTCCAGGCGTGGCCCATGTGGGCCGAACCCGAGGTGTAGGGCGGTCCGTCGACGAAGAAGAAGTCCTCGCCGTCGGCCCGGTGCTCCACTGTCTTCTCGTAGGCGTCGATATCGTCCCAGTACTCGAAGACCCGCTCCTCGACCGCGGCGGGGTCGTACTGGTCGTCGACGGGGGCGAAGCGTTCCATACCCGACTACAGCGACGCCGGGACTAAAGGACAATCGGTTGTGTGTGACCCCGCCGCGGGGCACGCCGAGACGCCCGGCCGGGTCGTCCCTACACCTCGCGCTGGAGCAGGAGACTGACCGTCTCCCCGGTCTTGTCGGTGATCGGAGCGGCGACGTCCCACCCCTCCGCACCGAGCTCGTTCAGCTCGTCCATCGGGGGCGCGACATCGCCGCCGAGCCCCGCGATCATCACTTCGCTGTCGACCTCGATCGTTCGGTACTCGTAGGAGGGCATGCGTTCACCGGCGCGGCCACGTCGCGGCCGTCCGCGAGGTGGTCGGCGACGGATCGCTCCGTTCCTCGCATCGGTAAAAATACGCACCCGATACTGCCGGTTTGGTATCGCCTACTTAAGTCAGTCGGACGATAGAACTGTATACATGTCAGCAACCACCACCCTCTTGCAGGCCACACAGTCGGAGGCGGTCACGGCGATCGAGAACGACGTACTGTTGAGTTCGTCGCTGTGGGCGAACGTCGCCCTCGCCGGGCTGGCGATCCTGCTGTTCGTGTACATGGGCCGCAACGTCGAAGCGCCGCGGGCGAAGCTCATCTGGGGGGCGACGCTGATGATACCGCTGGTGTCGATCTCCAGTTACCTCGGCTTGCTCTCGGGGCTGACGGTCGGCTTCATCGAGATGCCGGCGGGGCACGCACTGGCCGGCGAGGAGGTCATGAGCCAGTGGGGCCGATACCTCACGTGGGCGCTGTCGACGCCGATGATCCTGCTGGCGCTGGGGCTCCTGGCGGATGTCGACATCGGCGACCTGTTCGTCGTGATCGCGGCCGACATCGGCATGTGCGTGACCGGACTGGCCGCGGCGCTGATCACGTCATCGTACGGGCTCCGGTGGGCGTTTTACCTCGTCAGCTGTGCCTTCTTCCTCGTCGTGCTGTACGCCATCCTGGTCGAGTGGCCACAGAGCGCGACGGCGGCGGGCACCGACGAGATCTTCGGAACGCTACGGGCGCTGACGGTAGTCCTGTGGCTGGGCTACCCGATCATCTGGGCCGTCGGTATCGAAGGGCTGGCGCTGGTCCAGTCGGTCGGACTCACGTCCTGGGGGTACTCGGCGCTGGACATCGGCGCGAAGTACCTGTTCGCGTTCCTGCTGTTGCGCTGGGTCGCTGCGAACCAGGACGTCGTCGGACAGCCCAGCATCGGCACTCACTCCGAGGGGTCGGCCCCGGCCGACGACTGATTCTGTCGGCCCTACCGCTGCAAGCTATTCGTCACGGGCAGGCAGCCGCCCCGAGACGGCCAGCTGCGACCGTCTCGGCCAGCCGCGACCGTCTCGGCCGATCGCGACTACTCGGCGAAGTAGCTGGTGAAAAAGCCCGAGAGGAACGACGAGATGGCGACCGCCAGTGCCACCTCGCCCAGTCCCCACGGTCCGTCGTCGTCGCCGGCCAATGCGACCGTGACGCCGACGCTGACGATCAGTGAGACGATCCCGTTGACGAGGTGCTTTCCGAAGCCCATACGTCTCCTTCGTCGGCCAGCGTCTCCACTCTTTCGCCGAGATGGACCGGAGATTTAAACCCGATCAGGGACCAACCTCGCGCCGATGGGACCAGTCCCCGACCTCGACGACGTTGCGACCGCGTGCGCCCAGCGGCTCTGTCGCGCGGATCGCGTACTGTTGGCGTCACACATCGACGCCGACGGCCTGACCAGTGCCGCCGTCGCCTCGCTGGCACTGGAGCGGGCGGGAATCCCCTTCGAGGTCGTGTTCAAGAAGCAACTCGACGAGACAGAGATCGCCTCGATCGCCGCCCGCGAGTACGACACCGTCCTCTTTACCGACTTCGGCAGCGGGCAACTCGACGTGATCAGCGAGCACGAGCGAGCGGGCGACTTCGAGCCCGTGATCGCCGACCACCACCAGCCGGCCGTCGTCGACGAGCAGAGCCCGTCTGCCAGTGGGACAGACTCTCACCCTGCCGAGACGGAGTTTCACCTGAACCCGCTGCTCGTCGGCCTCGACGGGGCCTCGGAGCTGTCGGGTGCGGGCGCGAGCTACGTCCTCGCGCGGGCGCTGGCCGAGGTCGGCGAGACCGAGCCACCCGACGGGAACCGGGACCTGGCCGGTCTGGCCGTCGTCGGCGCTGTCGGTGACATGCAGGCCGTCGACGGCGAACTCGTCGGCGCGAACACCGGCATCGTCGAGGAGGGCGTCGCGGCCGGCGTCCTCGAAGAGGGGACCGACCTGACGCTGTACGGCAAGCAGACCCGGCCGCTGCCGAAGCTACTGGAGTACGCCACGGAGGTCCCGATCCCCGGCATCTCCAACGACGAGGCCGGCGCGATCCGGTTTCTCGAATCGCTCGGGCTCGACCTGAAGCGGTCCGGCGAGTGGCGCACGTGGGCGGACCTGACCGACGACGAACGCCAGACCGTCGCCAGCGCGCTGGTCCAGCGGGCCGTCGAGCGCGGCGTGCCCGCCGACGACATCCAGACGCTGATCGGCACGACGTACACGCTGACCGAGGAGCCGACGGGGACGGAGCTGCGCGACGCCAGCGAGTTCTCGACGCTGCTGAACGCGACCGCCCGCTACGAGCGTGCCGACGTGGGCCTTGCGGTGTGTCGCGGCGACCGCGAGGCCGCGCTCGACCGCGCCCAGACGCTGCTCTCGAACCACCGGCGGAACCTCTCGGAGGGACTGACGCTGATCCAGGAGCGGGGCGTGACCCACGAGGACAACGTCCAGTGGTTCGACGCCGGCTCGGCGATCCGCGAGACGATCGTCGGCATCGTCGCCGGCATGGCGCTGGGGACGGCCGGCGTGGACGCCGACAAGCCGATCCTCGCGTTCGCCAGCAAGGACGACGACGAGACGAAAGTCTCCTCGCGCGGGACCGGCCCGCTCGTGGGACGGGGCCTGGACCTCTCGGCGGTGATGCGCGAGGCGGCCCGTTCGGTCGGGGGCGACGGCGGCGGCCACGACATCGCGGCCGGCGCGACCGTTCCGGCGGGCGAAGAGCGGGCCTTCGTCGACGCCGCCGACGAGATCGTGGCCGACCAGCTCGGCAACAAGAGCTAACTACCTGCCTCACCGAATGCGGGTGATGGACGAACGGGACGTCTTCGACCTGCTACTCGTCGTCGGGGTGTCGCTGGCCGCGTACGTTCACGTCTACGGGCTCGCCGATCCGCTCGCGACCGCCGACGAGATCGCGGCCCTGCTGCTCGCGTTGGACGTACGGGTCTACCTCGTGCTCGGCAGCGTCACGGGCGTGTTCTTCGTCGCCTACCTCGTGGTCTATCTCCCACGGAAAGACACCAACCGTTCGGTCCGACGCTCGTAGGGGATCGGGCGTCAGCGATCGAGAAAGTCCGGTAGATCGAGCGCCTCGGTGCTGTCGACGTCCTGGCGATCGAGGAGTTCGGTCGGATCGAGCGCCGACGGGAGCCCGTCGCGACCGCCGGTCGGGCGGTCGTCGGGGTCGACGAGGATCGTCTCGCCCTCGACGAGGTCCGCCCAGACCGCGTCGCCGTCGGCGTCCGTCGACTCGACGGCCGCACGGGCCTCCTGGCGGCCCTCCCGGTAGGCGAGTTCGACCATGCTCCGGTTGTAGTTGGTCGCCATCTCGTCGTAGATGGCCTCCAGTTCCTCGCGGTTGTACTCGCCGAGTCGCTCCGCGACGCCGATGGCGTAGGCCCGCTCGGTGGCCTCGTCCTTGTCGAGGGCGTCCCACTCGTCGTACTCGGCGTGGTACAGGCTCATGATTCCACTTTCTCGCTCGGGTGGACCCGGAGTCCGGTGTCGGAGAAGCTGATCCGTCGGATGTCACAGTCGATGGCGGTGCCCCGCATCTTGATGACCTGGAGCCCGCGGGTCATGCTCCCGCTATCGAGGAAGTTGTGGAAGAAGACGACGCCGTGGGCGAGGTAGTGCTCGTCGGAGTACGAGGTGGGGTCGGTCATCTCGGAGATGAGCAAGACGGTCGCGTCGGTCTGTTTCAGCGCCGAGAGAAAGCCGGTGATCTCCTCGGAGACGTCCGTCAGAAAGTGCTGGAGCAACATCGTCGAGTCGACGACGACCCGTTCGACGTTGTTCTGCTCGATGAAGGCGACGAGGCGGCTCGTCAGTCCGCCCTCGGAACCGAACTGGGTGATGGTCCGCTTGCCGCTCTCGGTGACGAGGTTGAGAAACTGGATCGCGTCGGACTGCATCGCGCGGTCGAACCCGAAGTCGTAGCCGGCCATGTCCTGCATCAGCTCTTCTTTGGTCTCGTGCATCGTCACGTAGAGACAGTCCTCGCCCCGCTTGGCTCCCTGGGTGATGAACTGTGCGCTGAACGTCGTCTTGCCGCTTCCGGGCGGACCGCTGATCACGTAGAGCCGGTTCTCCAGCAACCCACCCTCCACGAGCTCGTCGAATCCCGGCACACCACTCTCGAGTCGCATACCGCTAGTCACAGCGAATCACGTAATAGGTGTTTTCGCTCCGTTTTCACGCCTGATAACTCACAGACGTGAACTGAACGAGGGCGGGCCCGTCGACGGTCACGTCGGGCGGACCGACGGTGACCGACCTCGTCGATCACTGGAGACGGGCCCCACACTGCCGGCAGTAGACGAACGCGGGGTCGTTCTCGTTGTGCGTGCCACACTCGCGACAGCGGCCGCCGCCAGTGGGATCGCCCGCGTCGACAGACGCCGGGGCGGCGGTGTCCACTCGGCTCGGCGTCGCGTCGGGCGCGGGGTCGTCACGCTGGAAGTACCGGTAGAGCAGCAACTGCACGAGCCCGAACCCGAGGACGTACGCGACGAGCCAGAACACCACGCCCATACCGTGTGATTCGGTACCGAGGAACTTGGCTGTTTCGGCAGGTTCTCATACGGACGGTTGTCGGCCTGTACCCGTGGGCGTCTACCCCGTGGCGACGCTCACCGGTGCGCAACGACAACCTTCCGTATCAGAGACGATAGTTCGGCGGGTCCCGTCGAACGGCGGTGTTCAGATAAGAGATCGAGAGTGGCGGAAGTAAAGCACCGAAAGCCCTCGGCCCGCTCGGCGGTTCTGTGGCGGATATCCTCACTACGCTCGGATAGTGCCGCCGCAGAACCGCCGACCGCGCCTCGCCCTTTCATCCGCCAGGTATCGGCTATTTGATCGTCTGAACCCTGGCGGATGAAAGGGCGAGTGCAGTTGCGGGAACCCGGACCCCGCAAGCACCTACTGGAGCGCAGCGTGGGTCCCGGGACCGCAACTGCACGAGGGCTTTCGGTGTCTACAAGTCCACTGACGCAGTCGCTTATCTGAACACTACCCATCGAACGGATCCCTCACCGATCGGGCGGAGACAGATCGCGACCGAACTCGTCGAACTGGGCGACGTCGTCGGGGACCGTACTGTCGAGTTTGCGCTGGTCGCGCCGGTCGACGGTGGCACCGTCGAGCGGGTCGGCGACGGACTCCCAGCCGTCCTTGATGGCGACACTCTCCGCGGGGGTGCCGGCCGCGATGTGGTGGGCGGGCACGTCGCGGCTGACCGACGACTTGGCCGCGAGAACCGAGTTCTCGCCCAGCCGGACGCCGGCCCGGACCATCGAGTCGTAGGTGACGCGGGCGTCGTCTTCGATGATCGTGTGGTAGTTGTCGACGTGGGTCTGGTCGACTGGATCGTGATCGTGGGTGTAGACGTGTGCGTCGTCGGAGATAGAGACGCGGTCACCGATCGTCAACCGTCCGCGGTCGTCAAGGTGTACGTCGTCGTGGATCACGACGTTGTCACCGACGGTGATGTTGTGGCCGTAGGTGAACGTGATTCCCTTGAAGAACCGGCATCCGTCGCCGACTTCCTCGAAGAGGTGCTCCGCGATCATCCGGCGAAAGCGCAGCGCGAACTCGACGTTGTCCGCCATCGGCGTCGCGTCGAACTGCCGCCAGAGCCACTGGAGGTACTTCGACTCGGAAAAGGCGTCTTCGTCTTTCTCCGCGTAGTACTCGCTCTCCAGGGTCGCGTTACAGGGATCGTACCCCTGCAGACGGACCCGCTCGGCCGGCGACACGTCCTCGCCCGACTGCCATCGCTCGTAGGCCTCCCGGTCGCCGTGGAGGTCGACCAGCACGTCCTCGACGACGTCGCAGGTGTCCTCGTCGCTCGCGAGGCGCTCGTCGACCTCGGCGATGAACGCGCGCAGGCCCTCCTCGGCCAGCGGCGGCAGCGAGACGTGGCGCTTCGTCATACTGCGAGGATGGCGGTGCCCGCTGATATGGGTTTCCGTTGCGTCGCCGTTACCGGCGAGTAACCCGGCGACGTGGCCGTAACGTGGCGATCGGACCCGGTGAATGAGGGGCTCGGAGAAGGGGAGCTACTTTGCCCTCGCCGCCCCCACCGTCGGGCAATGGCGAGATCGGATCTCATCACGGAGGTACGCCGCGTGCTCGTGAACCCGCGGGAACGACGCCTGCGGGCGGGCTGGCGACTGCTCGTCGGACTGCCGGTGCTCCTGTTCGTGCTGGCGGTCGCTGGCGTCGGTCAGCGGGCGGTACAGGCCATCCCGCTCACGGTGCCAGTGCTCGCAGGCGGGGCGGTTCTGGTGGGAGCGCTGTTGTTCTACGGTGCCGGGACGGGCACGCTGGTCGGGCTCTCGTGGTGGCTCGGCGGGCGGACCCTCGCGGGACTGGGACTGGGCGGCGACGGCTGGTGGCGCAACCTCGGGTTCGGACTCGCCGTCGGGATCGCGATGACGACGGCGATCTTCCTCGTCGAGTTGGGCCTGGGGCTGATCGCTGTCGACGGCGTGCTCGTCGCGAGACCGACGAACCAGCTCGGCGTCGCCCTGCCGGTCGTGGTCGCCGTTCCCGTCACGCTCCTCTTTTTCGTCGGCGTCGGCGTCTTCGAGGAGGTGCTGACGCGTGGCTACCTGCTGCACAACATTGCCGAGGGGCTGAGCGGTGTCGGACCGGTCGGCAAGCGGGGCGCGATCGCGGCCGCGGCGGCCGTGACCAGCGCCGTCTTCGGCCTGTTGCATCTGACGAACCCCAGCACGACGCTGTTTTCCACGCTCAACATCACCGTCGTCGGCCTGTTTTTCGCGGCGACCTACGTCGTCACCGACGACCTGGGAATCCCGATCGGGATCCACATCACGTGGAACTTCTCGCTGTCCTCGCTGTACGGCTTCCCCGTCAGCGGACTCGCGATGCCGGGGACCGTCCTCTCGGTCCGCCAGACCGGTGCCGACGTGGTAACCGGCGGCACGTTCGGCCCGGAGGGGGGACTGATCCTCTATCTCGGGCTCGCGGTCGGGATCGCGCTCACCTGGTGGTGGGTCCGCCGAGCGGACGGCGCAGTGCGTTTTCGGACCGACATCGCCGACCCCGATCTGCGCGATCCGCCCCGCCCCGGGTGATACGGACGGTTGTCACAACGTAGCGGTGAGCGTCTCCCCCGTGGCGACGCTTACCGATACGCAACGACACCGTTCCGTATGAGGCCGGGCAGGCAGCGCCGGTGTCCTCGCGTGTGCCGGGACCAAGAGGGCTAAGTGCACGCATCAGTAACGTCGAGACATGAACGAGCGGGAACTCGGAACGTCAGGCGTCGAAGTTTCGGAGATCGGTTTCGGGGCCTGGGTCGTCGGCACCGACTGGTGGGGCGACCGCAGCCGCGACCAGGCCATCGAGATGGTTCACCACGCCATCGACCAGGGCGTCACCTACTTCGACACCGGCGACGTGTACGGCCACGGGGCGAGCGAGGAACTGATCGGCGAGGCCCTCGCGGAGTATCGCGAGGACGTGACGGTCTCGACGAAGGTCGGCTACGACTTCTACAACAACCCTCAGGCCGGCCACGGGGAACTCCCCAAGCGGATCGACGGCGAGTGGATTCGGGAGGCGCTGGACAACTCTCTTGAGCGCCTCGACATGGAGTACGTCGATATGCTCATGTTGCACAACGCCAACGCCGACGAGGTCGACGCGGACGTGCTGGCGACCCTCGACGACCTCCGAGAGGAGGGCAAAGTCGAGTCGATCGGCTGGGCGCTCGGCCCCTCGATCGGCTGGCTGGCCGACGGCGACGCCGCCGTGCAAAACGAGTTCGACGCCCTCCAGACGGTCTTCAACATGTTCGAGCAGGTGCCGGGCCAGCACTTCCTCGACACCATCCGAGAGCTGGACGCCGACACCTCCGTCATCGCCCGCGTGCCCCACTCCTCGGGGCTGCTCAACGAGCAGGTCACGTCCGACACCGAACTCGGCGAGGGCGACCACCGATCCCACCGTCCCGAAGAGTGGTACGAGACCGGGTGGGAGAAAGTCGACAGCGTTCGGTTCCTGGAGCGCGCGGACGGCGCGAGCGGTGACGAACCGCCAGCGGACCACGCCGACGGTCAGCGCACGATGGCCCAGGCCGCCCTCCAGTGGCTGCTGTACCACGACGAAGTCGCGAGCGTCACGCCGACGTTCCGGACCGCCGCCGACATCGACGAGTGGGCCGGCGCACCGGCCACCCCGGCGCTGTCCGACGACGAGTACGAGCGCGTCCAGGAGCTGTACGCGGACAACTTCGGCATCGACCGCGACGACGGGATGGACCAGCTCCGGTCCTCGGTCGGCGGCGAGGACTTGGACGAGACGGGGACGGCTCCGGCCGACGACTGACCGGCGGCGCTTTTCTCCTGCGATCCGGACGCACGGAGCGCTTCGAAATTCGACACGGGTTTATCCACGCTCGCCCAGAACCAGAGCATGCGCGTGACGTTTCTCGGGACGAGCGGAGCGGTGCCGACGACGGAGCGCAACCCCAGTGCGCTGTTCGTCAACAGAGACGGCGACAAGCTCCTGTTCGACTGCGGCGAGGGGACCCAGCGCCAGATGATGCGTTTCGGGACGGGGTTCGCCGTCGACCACCTCTTCGTCACGCACACCCACGGCGACCACGTGCTGGGGATCTCTGGACTCCTCCAGACGCTCGACTTCAACGACCGCGAGGAGCCCCTGGCGATCCACGCGCCCGCCGGGACGCGAGGGACCATCGAGGACCTCGTCTCGGTCACCGGCGACACGCCCTCGTTCCCGGTCCGGATCACGCAGGTCTCGGCCGGCGACACCGTGCTCGACGGCGACGGCTACGAGGTGCGGGCGATCCGCACCCAGCACCGCTGTCAGTCGGTCGGCTACGCCGTCGTCGAGGACGACCGCCCCGGCCGGTTCGACCGCGAGAAAGCCGAGGAGGAACTCGGGATCGAGCCCGGCCCGAAGTACTCGAAGCTCCACCGCGGCGAGCCGGTCGAACACGAGGGGCGGACGATCCAGCCCGAGGAAGTCGTCGGTCCGAGCCGGCCCGGCCGGACGCTGGTCTACACCGGCGACACCCGCCCCACCGACGCCGTGATCGAGGCTGCCACCGGGGCGGACCTGCTGGTCCACGACGCCACCTTCGCCGACGACTGGGCCGAGCGGGCACGCAAGACCGCCCACGCCACCGGTCGCGAGGCCGGCGAAGTCGCACGGGAGGCGGGCGCGAAACGGCTCGCGCTCACCCACATCTCGACGCGCTACGGCGGCAATCCGACACCGATCCTCTCCGACGCCCGTGAGGCCTTCGACGGCGAGGCCTTCGTCCCCGACGACGGCCGCCGGATCGACGTGCCCTTCCCCGACGAGTGAGGTCGGGCCCAACAGTTACGGTAGCCTGGCACACAGTAGGACCATGAACGTGCTGGTCACCGGTGCGACCGGCTTCGTCGGCGGGAACCTCGTGCCCGCGTTGCTGGAGCGGGGCCACGATGTCCGGGCGCTGGTCCGGGATCCGACGGGGTACGACGGACCCGACGACGTCGAGGTCGCCGTCGGCGACCTACTGGAACCGGACAGCTTCGACGACGCGCTCGACGGGATCGACGCCGCGTACTACCTCGTCCACTCGATGCGGGCCGGCGAGGACTTCGAGGAGCGCGACCGGACCGCGGCGCGGAACTTCGCCGAGGCCGCCAGCGAGGCGGGCGTCGACCGCGTCGTCTACCTCGGCGGGCTGGGAGAGGAGACGACGGAACTCTCTTCTCACCTCGAATCGCGACGGGAGGTCGAACGGCTGTTGCGAGACGGCGACTACGACCTGACGACGCTGCGGGCGGCGATCATCGTCGGCGACGGCTCGGCGAGCTTCGAGATGGTGCGCCAGATGGACCGCCGGCTGCCGGTGATGACGACGCCACAGTGGGTCGAGACGCCCAGTCACCCCATCGCCATCGACGACGTGATCGCCTACCTCGTCGGCCTGTTGGACGTGCCCGAGACCGCGGGCGAGACCTACGACATCGGCGGGCCGGAGGTCATGTCCTACGCGGAGATCCTCAAACGGACCGGCAAGGTGATGGGCACCGGCGAGCCCTACATCATCCCGATCCCCGTCCTCTCGCCGCGGCTGTCTTCGTACTGGATCGGCTTCGTCACCGACGTGCCCACCAGCGTCGCACGGCCGCTGATCGAGGGGCTGAAAAATCCCGTCGTCGCCAACGACGAGCCGATCCGCGAACTGCTGCCCGTCGAGCTGACGCCGTTCGAGACCGCGGTCGAGCGGGCGCTTGGCAAGCGCGAGGCCCGCCTGGCCGTCGAGCGGCTCCCGGCGGAGGTCCGGTCCCGGTGAGCCAGGACCGGCGACCGCTCCGGTACGGAGAGACGTGGGTCTACGAGAGCATCGTCGGGGCGCTACCGGGGATCAGCCTGCCGGCGTGGGCGGCCGTCGCCATCCAGTTGCTGGTGTTCGAACTCGGCGTGCTCGTCCTGGCGGCGTACTACGACCTCTGGGCGGCCGCGGTCGCCGGCACGGCCGCGGTCGTCGTCGCCGCGATCGGCAGCGTCGAGATGCTGCGGATCGGGACGCTGGTCCGTCGGATCGACGTGCCCGGCGACTACCGCGATCTCCTCTTTAGCTCGAACGTCGAGGTCGTCCTCTCGGTGCTCGCCTACATCGCGCTGGTGACCCACCTGTTCGTCTTCGATCCCCAGCAGGGCGGGGAGACGCTGGTCGGGCGGCTGTTCGGCCCCGACCAGCCGATACTGGTCGTCTACCTGATGTTGCTGGTGCTGTGGGACGTGTGTTATCGGATCGGCACCGGCTGGTGGGCCGCGATCACGTCGCTGTGGCGGTCGGCTCGCTACCGGTTCGACCCGGAGACCGCCGCCGTGTTGCGCCGGGCGGATCTGGAGATCCTCGGGTTCGGACTGCTCCAGCTCGTGTTGGTCCCGTTCGTCCTGGAGTTTCGGGTGCTGCTCGCGGCCGTCGTGGCACACGTCGTCGCGGTGACGGTCGTGATGTCACTGTCGGTGTTCCTGCTCGGTCGACAGACGACGGCGTAGCTACGAGGATTTGATCTGCTCGAACTGGTCGAGCAGTTCTTCGGTCGAATCGCTGGAGTCGTACTCGACTTCGCCGTGGTACGCTGTCCGGTCGTCGTCGTCGCTCAGATCGACGTCGCTGTTCTTGCGCTCGCGGCGTTCGTGTTCGTCTTCGTCATATGCGCCCATCGACATTGCTTACCACACTCAATGTAATGTGGTAGTAGTTATCAATGTAACGGTCTGCTGAAATGCGACTGACAGTTTCGCCCATGCAGAACCCTCAAACGGGCTGGGCGCGTACGGTGATTCGTGGCAGGCCCGATTCGATTCCGACGCTCGTCCGAACGCTGGAACGCGGGACGAGTACACGACGCCCTCTATCAGCCGCTCGACGCGAAGTTCGGCGCGACCACGGCCGATCCGTGGTACCGCCCGCCCGACGGCTACGAAGCGCGCCGCATTGCGATGGACAACGGCGACCTCGCGCTGTTTTGCTGGTCAGACGACGACGCCTACTGGCTGGGCAACACCGAGACGCCGAAGACGCTGTGGCGCACGAACAAGTGTAGCTTCGAGGAAGCGCCACACGGCGTCGCCCGCTGGGGGAAACGCGAACTGCTCGCCCAGCTCGAACAGGAGGACCCGTGGCTGGCCGAATACGACTGTCTGGCCTGGTTCTTCCTGCCGGTCTTCTTCTCGAAGGACGGCCGGGAATCGACGCGAGCGTTCTTCCGGGACCACGCCGGAGGGTTCCCCGACGCCGACCGCGAGGCGGCGCTGTCCTTCTACGAGGAACTGCTCTCGACGGGGCTGCTCGACGATCACCGCTACACGATGGCGAGCAAGCTCGGGACCAGCGACGGCGTCGATCTGACCAGAATGCAGGCGACGATGGGCGAGTTCAACGCCGCCAAGCTGCTCGCCGACGCGGGTCACGACTTCGAACCCGAGGTCGAACTGGGGTCGGGCCACGCGCTGGACTTCCAGGTCGACGACATCCTCGTCGAGGTGACCCGTCCCCAGCCGACGAACCGCCGCAAGATCGACTCGCCGATCCACGCGGTCAAGGCCAGCGGCGACGCCAAGACCCGCGACCAGATCGCGATCCACGGCAACGCCGCGCTGTTCGTGGACTGCTCGTCGTTCCCCGACGACGACTGGCGACGCATCCTCGGCGAGCGCCCAGACGTGGGCCACGAGCCCGCCGTCGTCTTCCGGATGCGTCCGGACGGCACGACCGAAGGCTACGTGAAGGGGACCTTACACCTGGACGTGGCCGGCGAACTCGAACGGCCGGCACGGTAGCGGTCTCGGGAGCCCTAGGACAGTCGCGACTGGAGCGTCGCCGCGGTCGCTTCGCCGACGCCCTCGACGGTCAGCAGTTCCTCCGTCGAGGCCGCCCGAACGTTGTCGACGCTCCCGAAACGCCTGAGCAGTCGCTTGCGGGTCTCGGGACCGACGCCGGGCACGTCGTCCAGCGCCGTCGTGACCTCGTCGCGGACCGTCTGGTGGTACTGGACGGCAAAGCGGTGGGCCTCGTCGCGAACTCGCTGACAGAGGTGGAGCTTCGGGTCGTCGTCCCAGTCGTGCGTGCCAGTGGGAGTCACGACCAGTTCCTCGTCCTTGGCGAGTGCCACGGCCGGCACGTCCCAGCCGGTCTCGGCCAGCGCGTCCCGGGCCGCGCCGAGCTGGCCGTCGCCGCCGTCGATCAGGAGGAGGTCGGGGTCGGGGCGGTCGTCCCGGTCCTCGATCGCTCGTTTCGCCCGCCAGCGAACCAGCTCCCGCATGTTGGCGTAGTCGTCGTTGCGCTCCGTGAGCTTCTTGCGGCGGTAGTCGCGCTTGGCGGCGTCGCCGTTGACGAACGCGACGTTCGACCCGACGACGGCCCGCCCCTGCGCGTGGCTCACGTCGAACCCCTCGATCCGATCGGCCGAGTCGAGAGCGAGCGCGTCGGCCAGCGCGGCGGTGTCGTCGCGTGCCGGCCCGCCACGGCGGGCGTTCTTCAGCGCGAGGTCGACCAGCGTCGCCTCTCGGCCCGCACCCGGCACGCGCACGTCGACGCCCTCGCCCGCGAGCCACTCGACCACGTCCTCGCCGGGGCGTTCCGAGCACAGCACCGCCTCCGGAAACTCGCGCTCGGCGTAGTACTGGGTGATAAACGCCGAGAGTACCTCGCCGACGCCGTCGCCGTCGGGCGCGTCGAGCCCGTGGCGCTCGCGATCGATCAGCTGGCCGTCGGCGGCGTGCAGGCGGGCGACGGTCGCGCGTTCGCCCTCACGGACGGCCCCCAGCACGTCGACGGCCCGTTCGTCGCGGGTCGTCTGGACCGCGTCGTCGGCGTCGCCGTGGAACGCCTCGACGGCTTCGAGCTCGTCCCGGCAGTTGGCCGCGCGCTCGAACTCCTGGGCCTCCGACGCGGCGGCCATCTCCCGGCGGAGCGGATCGGCCAGCACGCCGGTCTCGCCGCCGAAGAACCGCTCGACGCTCGCCACGTCTTCGGCGTAGTCGGCGGGGCCGATCTCGCCGGTACAGGGCGCGGTACAGAGCCCCATCTCGTAGTCCAGACACGGCCGGTCGCGCCCCTCGTACTTGTGGTCGGAACACCCCCGCAGGCCGTAGGTCTCCCGCAGGGCCTTGACGACGGTCTCGACCCGGCCTTTGTCGGTGAACGGGCCGTAGACGGTCGCGCCCTCCTCTGGGTCGCGGGTGACCTCGATCCGGGGCACCGGGTGGTCGGTGAGCTGGACGAGCGGATACGACTTGTCGTCCTTGAGCCGGACGTTGTACGGCGGCTGGTGACGTTTGATCAGGTTCGCCTCCAGCAAGAGCGCCTGCGTCTCCGTGTCGGTGACGCTGAACTCGATCGACTCGGCGCGCTCGACCATCTGTGCGATCCGCGCGGACCGCGGGTCGGCGTAGGAGCGGACCCGGTCGCGCAGGTCGACGGCCTTGCCGACGTACAGCACGCGGTCGGCGACGAAGTGGTAGACGCCGGGCTCTCGGGGGAGGGCGTCGGCGGCCTCGCGGACCCCGGTCGCGTCCATCGCGGTGTCGTTGGCACTGGGCGGCTTTGAACGTCACGCACCGGGACCAGATTTATCAGCCATCTGGGAACCACTCCACGTATGTGCGAGTCTGGTTGCGGAGACGAGGCGAGCGGTGCGAACGCCGACGGGGAGACCGACGAGGACGGCCAGACGCTGCTGGACGGACTCTCCGACCGGCTGGCAGAGCAGGGCGTCGAGCCGTCGCGCCTCGAAACGGCGGTCGACCGCGACGCGTCGCCACTGGACGCGCTCGTCGAGACGGCCGCCGAGTTCGACGCCGTCGTCATGGTCGAGTCCGACCCGTCGCTCCCGGCGTTCGTGTTCGGGATGCCGACCGACCAGGTCGCCGAGCGGTTCCTCGCCCCGGTCCTCGTCGTCCAGCGCAGCCCCGAGACGGACGCTCGGTGACGCCCGGCGTGGATCACGACTCGCGCGGGAGGATCACGGACTCCAGTCGCGCGGCGACCTCGGCGGTGTCTTCCGGCGCTGGCAGCCGCAGGTCCCCCTCGTCGCCGGCCACGGAGACGACGAGTTCGGCCTCGCGCGACCAGGCGTAGACGCCCAGTACGACCGCTCCGAACAGCAGTGCCAGCGCACCGAAAAGCGTCAGCAACTCGTCTAGCTGGGCCATCAGCGAGAGGAACGTCTGGAGCAGTCCCAGCATGCCCCCCATCCCGACCTGTCCCGCGCTGGCCCCGATCTCGATGCCCTCGACCATCGAGTCGAGGCTCACCGTCTGGCCGGCGACCAGCAACACGCCACCCACGACGAGGGCCTTGATCGCCCGCTGGAGGAAGGCCCACTCGCCGCTGGTCTCGGCGGCGACGCCGACGACGTTCGGTCGGTCCACGTCCCGGAAGTTCGCGCCTTCACCGCCGGGCGTAAACACCAGCACGCGGTGGGACGTGACCACGACGCCCCCCTCACCGATCCGGACCCGCTCGACGGACTCTTCCCCGTCGTACAGGAGTTCGTCGGCCCGGTCGAGCCAGCCGGTCATTGTCGGCCGTTTGCGAGCCCCCGATATGAATCTGCTGGCGGGAGTACCAGAATCGAGAACGGCGGCCACGCCAGCGGGGAAGGTTCCCTCGGAGAAGCTACACCAGTTCCCGAAAGAGAGAGCGTGAAAGCGTTCAAAGTCGCCGACGACCACATCTCGAAGCGACTGCAGGAACTCCCCTCGCGCCGGGAGGTGCAGTACCGGCTCATCATCCTCGGCGGCGTCCTCGTGTCGGTCGTGGCGCTGCTGCTGACAATCGCCTCGTTCAACGTCGGCGTCCTGTGATACGGACGGTTGTAGGCGTTTACCTAGTCGACCGCACGACGGCGTGCGGTCGATCTGGTAAAGACCTACAACTGTATGAGGCCGCCGGACCCACAGGCCCTAAACCGTCGGCGGCGAAGGGAGCGTCATGACCGAGACCGTGCGGTGCTGGCTCGTCGAACGGGACTACTGGGACAAGAACCTCGTGACGCTGGTGTACGCGACGCCGGACGGCGAGCGCGCACAGACGAGTCAGCGCTCGACGACGATGTTGCGCCAGCAGCCACCGACCGCGGCCACGGAGGTCCCGGTCGAGGACCTAGAGCCCGTCGAAGACAGCGACGACCGCGAGCGGTACGCCCGCGAGGTCGAGCGCGTCCGAGAGCAGTTTGGGCCCGACGACGAAATATAGCGGGCAGTTCGAGCGGGACCGGCAGCGTCAATCGATGTATCGGCGCGGCTCGGTCTCGTCGCCGCCGTCGACGGCGATCCGCTGTGTCGGTTTGAGATAGGTGACCCGGACGTGGCCCGCCGTCGCCAGCGGCTCGACGCTGACGTTGCTGGCCTCGTCGGGAATGTCGACCTGCTCTCCGTCCGTTCTGACTTCGGACACGACGCGATAGTGCTGTGACATGGTTCGACAGTGTCCGTGTGCGACCGGTTCACGCACGGCGCTCTTACACACGGCTTACTCGGTGGGTTAGAAAAGGATTTCGCCCGATGCGCGAACACGAACGAATCCCGGCGACGGGACGCCCGTCACCGGTAAGAACGGCTTATACTGCCGGCCGTCACTGTTTCGAGATATTTGCGACCACGGGGTCGCAATATTCTTCACAGATTACAGCCGGCAGTGTCACAGCGTGTTTGCGGGCCGCTCGGCTACTGGAAGCCGATGCGGTGATGGTTATCGCGTGCCTGCTCGGATTTGGGCAGCGTGATCCGACAGACGCCGGCTTCGTGTTTCGCCTTCGCCGCCTCGATGTTCGCGTCGACCGGTAACTGGAGGTAGCGCTCGAAGCGGGTCGGGCGCTCCTGGGTGAGCAGCGTCTCGTCGTCGTCGATCGAGAGGGTGCGGCTGGCGGCGATCCGCAGCACGTCGTCGTCGACGTCGAGCTGGATGTCGTCCTCGTCGAACCCCGCCATGTCGACCAGCACGAGCAGCTCGTCTGGCGTCTCCAGCACGTCGACCGGCGGCTGCTGTGTCGATATCTGGGTCGGCGTTGCCGCCGCCCGTGCCGGTTGCTGTCCCTGCATGGACTGCACACCGGCGGATTGCTGGCTCGCCTGTGCGGGCTGCTGGACGCCTATCTGCGTCGCGCTCCAGCCCTGCTGGGCCGCGCCGGTCGCGGCCTGTGAGAGTTGCCGGGCGTCGGTCACGTCGGGCACAGTTCCCTGGGCGACGCGCTGTGGTGACTGGACGGACCGCCACCGGGGAACCGCCTGAGAGGGTTGCCGAGACATCGTGTCGTTACCGGACCCCGCCGGTGGGGCTTTGCTGGCCGAGCGGTGGCTGTGTGGCGAGATCGGACTGGATCGGGTCGCTTCCGGACTGAAAGGAACTACCCACCTCGCCGGTCGACGGCTCCAGTTGGTTCGGGAACTGGCCCGACTGAGCGGCCCCGGCGAAGCGGCCGGAGTGCTGTCCGGTGGACTGGTCCGTCGGGAGTTGCTGAGACGAGAACTGATAGTGGCCCGCCAGGGTGGGCTGCTGGGCGGCCGGCTGTTGAGCGGCTTGCTGGGCGGCCGGCTGTCGAGCGATCGGCTGTTGTGCGGCTTGCTGGGCGGACGGCTGCTGAACTGATGGCTGCTGGGCGACCGGTTGCTGGGCGATCGGCTGTTGAGCGGCTTGCTGAGCGGCCGGTTGCTGTCCGGACGCCTGCTGGGCGGCCGGCTGCTGGGCGACCGGTTGCTGGGCGATCGGCTGTTGAGCGGCTTGCTGAGCGGTCGGCTGCTGAACTGATGGCTGCTGGGCGGCCGGCTGTTGTGCGGCTTGCTGGGCGGCCGGCTGCTGTGGCGGGTCCTGCGTGTTCGGGCGCTGGGGTGGCACCTGTGTGGCCGGCGACTGGCCCGCTATCGGCTGTTGGTTCGGGAGTTGCGCGGCCGCCGGCTGCTGACTCGCCTGCTGGGCTGCCTGCGGGACGGCTCCGCCGGCAGGTTCCATCGTCGAACGCGGTGGGATCTGCTGCTGTGTCGGCTGTGTGGTTGGCTGCTGGCTCGCGCGGTTTGGCTGGCTATACATGTCACTCGCCATGGGCTGCTGTTGCTGGTGTGTCATCGACGTACCTCCGGTGGCGCGCCGGTGTCCCACGTCGGGAGCCGACGGCGCAGTCGGCCGTACTACCGGCCCCCGTATTAAACGTAGAGACGGTTAGAGCGTGTTCAGGCCGTAGCTCCGAAATACCGTCGGATAACCGACTCTATCTGATCCGAGGGAATCGAGAAAGGTCGCCGATAGAGAGGGGCACGCCGACGTTACCCGAGTACGTCGTTCCTGAGCGGGTCCGCGTGTCCTCGGCGGCTGGGCGTGACGAGTCAGTTCCACGAAGATTTTACGTCACCGGGGTAAATTCGGCGCGTATGGCTGCAATAGAACTGGACGGAGTAACGAAGCGGTTCGACGGCGTGACCGCGCTACAGGAGGTGGATCTCACCGTCGAAGAGGGTGAGATCTTCGGCTTCCTCGGCCCAAACGGCGCGGGGAAGTCGACGAGCATCAACATCCTGCTGGACTTCGTCCGGCCCACGGAGGGTCGCGCGGAGGTACTGGGCTACGACTCCTACGAGGACTCCACGCGGATCCGCGAACGGATTGGTGTCCTCCCGGAGGGCTACGACGTGTACGATCGGCTTACCGGCCTCCAGCACCTGGAGTTCGCGATCGAGTCCAAGGACGCCGACGACGACCCACACGCCCTGCTGGATCGTGTCGGACTCAGCGAGGAGGACGCACAGCGCAAGGCGGGGGGCTACTCCAAGGGGATGGCCCAGCGCCTCGTACTGGCGATGGCGCTGGTCGGCGAGCCCGATCTGCTGATCCTCGACGAGCCCTCGACCGGGCTCGACCCCAACGGCGCGCGGATGATGCAAGAGATCGTCCGCGAGGAGAACAAACGCGGCGCGACCGTCTTCTTCTCCTCGCACATCCTCGGGCAGGTCGAGGCCGTCTGTGACACCGTCGGGATCCTCAGAGAGGGCGAACTGGTCGCCAAAGACACTATCGAGGGGCTGCGCGAGGCCTACGACACCGGCCTCACGCTGACGGTCACCGTCGGCGGGACCGCCAGCCAGATCGACGACGGGGTGGCTGCCGTCCGGGCACTGGACGCCGTCTCCGACGTGCGCGCGGACAGTGACACCATCACGGTCACCTGCGAGGGCGACCAGAAGATGGCGGTCCTGAACGCGCTGGAAGACGCCGAAGTCAGCGTCGAGGACTTCGAGACCGAGGAGGCGTCGCTCGACGACGTGTTCAGCTCTTACACCGAGCGCCAGGAGGCCGAAGCATGAGCTGGCAGGCCGTCGCGCGCAAGGACTTTCGGGACGCCTCGCGATCCTACCTCCTCTGGGGCCTGACGATCGGGTTCATCGCGCTGGTCTCGCTGGCGGCGGCGGTGCTCGGGTGGGTCCAGTCGAACCCCACCTCCACGGACATCCTCAACGTTCTCCACATACTGTTCCAGTACGTCGTCCCGCTGATCGCGATCGCAATCTCGTTCGGGGCGATCGTCAACGAACGAGACTCCGGGTCACTGAAGATCCTGCTATCGCTCCCCCACTCTCGGACGGACGTGATCCTGGGGAAGGTGCTGGGCCGGACGGCCGCGTTCGTCGTCCCGCTCGTGCTGGGTATGGTCGTGCCCGCCGTGGCACTCCTGGTCGTCGGCGTCGAGTTCGAGGCCGCGAAGTACTTCGGCTACCTCCTGTTTGCGACGCTGTTCGGCGTCGCGTTCGTCTCGGTGGCCACGGGGATGTCGGCGACCTTCGAGTCCCGCTTCCGCGTGCTGCTGGCCGTCTTCGGCTTCTACTTCCTGTTCAACATCCTCTGGCGGGCGATCAACACCGCGTCGTTCGTCATCGTCCTCGCACTCAGCGGCAAGTGGCCCAGCTGGATGCCACTGACCGTCCAGGAGACGCTGCGCGTATTCCGGATGCTCAGCCCGACCGGCGACTTCCACATCCTCCGACAGGCGCTGATGAACGACGTGCTGTTCGCCTCCGAGGTCCCCCAGGGACTGCCGGACGTCCGGCTCCAGCTGGGCGCGATGGCGATGCTGCTCGTCTGGATCACGCTGCCGATCCTGATCGGTATCCTCCGGTTCGAAGAAGCGGACCTGTAGCCGTCTCGGGACCGCGTTCTCATACGGAAAGTTGTAGGTCTTTACCAGATCGACCGCACGCCGTCGTGCGGTCGACTGGGTAAACGCCTACAACCGTCCGTATCAGTTCTCGATCCCGCGGTCGGCGAGCAACTCCTCGAACGATTCTTGATCGATCGTCTCGACGCCTTCCGCCTCGGCGTCGTCGCGCTTGGACTGTCCGGGGTTGTCGCCGACGACGAGATAGTCGGTGTTGCCCGAGACGCTGCTTGTCGCAGAGCCGCCGTGGGCCTCGACGAGGTCCTGTGCCTCGCTGCGGGTGTATCCCGCCAGCGAGCCCGTGAACACGAACGTCAGCCCGTCGAGCGCGTCGCCGGTCTCCGTGTCGGCCGGCTGGGGATCGACGTGGTCGAGCAAGTCGTCGAGCACCGCCTCGTTGCGCTCGCCGCGGAAGAACTCGCAGATGCTCTCTGCGACGATCGGCCCCACGTCGTCGACGGCCTCGAACGCGTCCGTGTCGCCGGCCACGCCGGCCTCGCGGATCGCCTCGAAGCTCTCGAACTCGCGGGCGAGATTCCGGGCCGTGACCGTCCCCACATCGTGGATCCCGAGCGCGACGAGGAAGTTCGCCAGCGGCGGCTCGCGGCTCGCGTCGACCTCCGCGACGAGAGTCTCGGCGCTGCGCTGGCCCCACCCCGAAAGGGCGGCCAGTTCGTCGCCGGTCAGATCGTAGAGGTCCGCCGGGCTCTCGACGAGCCCCGCGTTCAGGAGCTTCGCGACGGCCTTCTCGCCGAGGCCTTCGATGTCCAGCGCGTCGCGGCTCGCGTAGTGTTCGATCGCGCGCTCGCGCTGGGCGGGACAGGCGAGTCCGCCGGTACAGAAGGCCATCGGCCCGTCGCGCTCGACCGCGCTCTCACAGACCGGACAGCGGTCGGGGAACGAAAACGTCGCTTCGCCGCTCGACTCGACGACTTCGACCACGTCCGGGATCACGTCGCCGGCTCGCTTGATCCGGACCGCGTCACCGGCGTTGACGCCCAGTTCCTCGATCTGTGCGGGGTTGTGCAGCGACGCTCGCGAGACGGTGACGCCGCCGACCTCGACGGGATCGAGCAGCGCGACCGGCGTCAGCCGACCGGTCCGGCCGACCTGGACGGCGATGTCGCGCAGCGTCGTCCGTTCCTTGCGAGCGGGGAACTTGTAGGCGAAGGCCCACCGCGGGGCGCGGCTGGTCGACCCCAGCAACTCACAGGCCCGGCGGTCGTCGACCTTGATCACGACGCCGTCGATCTCGTAGTCCAGATCGTCTCGCGCGTCGAGTTGCCGGTCCCGGTAGTCGATGGCGGCGTCGATGTCGTCGACGACAGTCGTCCGGTCACAGACGCGCAGTCCACACTCCGGAAATCGCTCGTGGAGCGCGCCGTGGGAGTCGAACTCGACCGACGAGTCGAGGACGCCGAAGAAGAAAATCGAGAGCGGTCGCTCGGCCGTGATCGACGGATCGAGCTGTCGCAACGTCCCGGCCGCGGCGTTGCGGGGGTTCGCGAAGGGGTCCTCGCCGCGCTCGATGCGCTCGCTGTTGTAGGCCGTGAAGGCGTCCCGGGGCATGTACACCTCGCCCCGCACGGCGAGGAAGTCGGGGAAGTCACCGCGCAGGCGCTGGGGCACGCTGGCGATCGTGCGGACGTTCTCGGTCACGTCCTCGCCGACCGCGCCGTCCCCGCGGGTGGCGGCCCGCCGGAACTGCCCGTCCTCGTAGACGATCTCGACGGAGAGCCCGTCGAACTTCGGCTCACAGAAGTAGTCGACTTCGCCGTCGTAGTCCGTGTCGGCCAGGCGATTCCGGACCCGGCGGTCGAACTCTCTGACCTCGCTGGCCTCGCCGCCCTGGTCGATCGAGCCCATCGGCGCGACGTGCTCGACTGACTGGAGTTCGTCCAGCGGTTCGCCCCCGACGCGCTGGGTGGGACTGTCCGCGCGGTCGAGGGTGAACGCGTCTTCGAGGGCTTCGAGGCGGGCGAACAGCGCGTCGTAGGCCCGGTCCCCGATCACCGGATCGGCCAGCACGTAGTAGCGGTGGTCGTGGTACCGGATCGCCTCGCGGAGCCGCTCGGCCTGCTCGCGGGCCTCGTCGTCGGAGAGGGCGTCGACCGGTTCGAACTCGGTTGGCGGGTCCTCGACGTAGCGGTTGTTCGGCGGTGGTGTCGATTCCGTCTCCGAACTCATACGCTGTGGGTGTGGCCGTCGGGGGTTAAAAGGAGCCATCCCGAGTGGCGACGACGGGGGTGAGCCGTCACCGAGGAATTGGAGACCGTCCAACGGGTCCGCTCGGTCGGAGCGTCCTACCGCGGGCAGCCGACGTCGTCGGCCGGTTCGTCGCTGCCGTAGTGGTTGGCCTCGTACTCGACGTTCGCCCAGTCGCCGGTGTTGACCTGCGTGATCGCGCTGCCGTCCCAGTCGGCGGGAGTCGACTTCGGTTCGTCGGCGTTGTAGAACCAGTTGTGGTGAATCGAGGCCACGCCGTCGGGCGTGCCCCGGATGGCGACGGCTTCGGGCTCGCCGCCGTTCTGGACGTGCTCGGTCGCCTCGACGGTGTTGTGGTGGATCTCCATGGTCGTCCCGCCGGGCTCGTGCTGGTCGATGACGTGGTCGACCGTCTCCGGTCCGAAGTGGTTGTACCGGGCGGTGTAGCCGCAGTTGCCGCTGCCGGCGACGCTGTGGCGGTTGTAGTTGAAGTAGTTGTACTCGATCAGGGGCTCGCCACGGGTGACGCTGACGCCGTAGCCCAGCCCGCCCATCGGATTGTGGTGGACGTCGTTGTGGTGGACGTGGGTGTCGGAGAAGGGTCGGATGGCCGCGTGAGAGAAGCCGAAGACTTCGTTGTTGTCGATCTCGACGCCGCTGTCGGCGACCTGCAGGCCGATACTGACCGGGCCGTCGGTAAGGTCGACGTACTCGTCGTACTGGCCGCTGACGCGCAGTCCCGTCACGCGGGCGTTCGCGCGGACGACGAACATCGGCCACGGGAGATCGGTCGTCTGGAGGTGGCCGCCGGGTGCGCCGTCGATCCCGCGGTCCGAGGCCAGCGTGACGCCCTCGGGGACCGACCACTCCGCACCGCCCATGTCGATGGTCGCGTCGCCAGCGACGTACACCACGTCGCCGCTGGACGCGCTCCCCAGCGCGTCCCGGAGTTCGCTCCGGGTACCGACGGTAACGTCTGCCTGCTCCGGTCCGACGGTGTGCTCGTACCCGGTGCCGCCGCCGACGACCGGTGCGTCGTTCGCGTCGCCGTCGCCCGCCGGTTCGGACGCGCGGCCGGTCACGTCGTCGTCGGCCTCGGCGGCCGATTCGGAGTCGCGTGCGCTCGCAGCGCCAACGCCCACGCCGCTCATGAGCATGAGGCCAGTCAGTTCCAGACAGCGGCGTCGGCTGACGGGCAGGTCGGTCTGTGTCGTCGGTGCGGTACGGTTCCGGTCGCCGTTAGGTTCCGGCATAGTCGAGTACAGTGATCTTACCGGTAAAGGGGATTTTTACGGGGTGGTAACCGGGTTGTCACACCCACAGCCCAGCGACGGTCGGACGCTCGGCAGTTGCTTGCCAGTTCGGTGCGAGCCGAGCCGGGCGAGAACGGTTCGATTACCCCGTGACAGGTCAGCATTATCGCGAGTAAGGCACGATTACGGCTTCGAGCGGGGGTCTCAGTGGTCTGGCACAGAACGGTGCGCACGAGCGAGTCGGGTGGCGGTGCTATAGTAACAATTGAAACGATTTACACACCGATCGCACTGCCATCGTGCGATCGAGTGTGCATTGATTCTCAATGGCTACTATAGTCGGCCGGGGTCGTCTCGGACGCGGTCGTCGGACGCAGCGACGTGGATCCGACCGCGTCGAGGTTCGCCAGCAAGAACCCGGCAAAGCCCACGCGGATGAGGACGGCCATGTACTGCTGGATCACCAGCGAGACGAAGGCGTCGAAGACGCCGAACAGCGAGATGACGGCGTAGGCGATCAACATCCCGATGAGGAACAACACCAGGTTCCGGGCTTTCCAGTGGAGGAGCCGGCGCTGCTCGGGCACTCCACGTGTCTGCGTCCAGACCGGCCCCAGGAGGTAGGCGGCGATCGCGAGGTGCCCGCCGACGACGATCACCAGACCGAGCAGGGCGACGATCCCGCCCGAGATCGCCGCGACCTCGAAGGCGATGCGCTGGACGACCGGCGTGAGCACGATGGCCGCGAGCGCGCGACCCTCCACGTCGGCCAGTCGCGCCATCACGGCGTACAACACCCCGTACGCGATCATCGATTCGACGAACAGCGGGACGACGACTTCGCTGCCGTTGACCGTGATCGTCCCGACGCCGGCAGCGACGACCGCCGACGCCACTCCGGCGAGCCCGACGACCAGCACGATTGGGGTACAGAACCGCCGGTGTTCCGGTGAGACCTGGCGGAGCCACCCCCACAGGACGACGAGCGCGACTGCGTAGACCACGGCGGTGAGACCGTGGACGGTCGTCGCCTCAATCATCGTCGTCACCCGCCGTTGCGCCTGCGGTCTGGACTGCTCCGGTGTGGTCTGTGTCTCTGGTCTCGAACGAATCCAGCAGCGCCATCAGGTCGGCCGTCTGGTCGCTCAGTTCGTCGGCGCGCTCGCGAACGCCACGCATCGTCGACGCCGTCTGCTCGGCCGTGTCGGCCAGCTCGTTCGAGCGAGTCGCCACCTGCTGGGCGGACTCGGCGACCTGGTCGAGCGCTGCCGAGACCTCCTCGGTGGCGGCCGCACCGTCGTCGGTCGCGCGGGCGATCTCCGCCATCGCGTCGTCCACGTCGTCGACGGTCTCGGTCAGCGTGTCCAGCGTCTCTCCGGCTTCGGTCACCGTCTCGACCCCGTCGTCGATCCGGCGGCGCGTCAGCGACATCTCCTCGGTCACGTCGTCCACGTCGTCGCGGGCACCGTCGACGATCGACTCGATCTCGTCGATGGCGTCCTGGGTCTGCTCGGCCAGCCCCTTCACTTCGTCGGCGACGACGGCGAACCCGTCGCCACCGCTCCCGGCGTGAGAGGCCTCGATGTTGGCGTTGAGCGCGAGCATATCGGTCTGCTGGGCGATCTCGTCGATGAGTCCCGTCGTCTCCGCGACCTCGTCCATCCGGTCGTCGAGGGCGGCGACGAGCCGGTCGAGTTCGTCGACGGCGTCGGCGACGCGTTCGATCGTCTCGACTGCCTCCTCGGTGCGCTCTGCGCCGACCTCCCCGACCTCGGCGGCTTCGGTCGCCCGCCCCGCGACCTCGTCGGTCGTCGAAGCGACTTCCTCGATCGTCGCCGAGAGGTCGTTCGTCTCGGCGACCGCGCTCTGGAGGCGTTCGGCCTGTCCGGACACGTCACTGGCGAGTTCGCGGATGTCGGCCGCCAGCGACTCGTTGAGGCGCTCGACCTCGGCGGCGTCCTCGGCGACGGCCCCGCTTGTCTGTTCGACCGTCGTCGCGAAGGCTCGAATCTCGCCGACAGTATCCGAGAGGTCGACGGTCATCGACTCGTAGGCGTCGGCGATCCGCTCGATCGCGTCGACCTCGCTGTCGGTCGCCAGCCGATGGGTGAAGTCGCCGTCGGCGGCGGCCGCCATCGCGTCGCCGATCGTCTCGGCCTGGTCGACCAGCCGGTCGTTGAATTCCTCGGCCTCGGCGCGGGCCGCTTCGGCCTCCGACTTCGCCTGTTCGGCCTCTTTGCGAGAGGTCTCCGACTCTTCGAAGGCCGACGTGAGCGAGTCGCGCATGCTGTCGAACGCGTCGGCGAGCCGGCCGAACTCGTCGGCTCGATCGACCTCGGGAGTGGCGTCGAGGTCGCCGTCCTCGATCGCGGCGGCCGCGTCGGTGAGCTGTCTGAGCTCGACCGCGACGTTGCCGGCCAACACGATCCCCAGCAGGCCGAGGTTGAGCGTGACGACGAAGATCGTCCCCGCGAGCCCGGCGAGTCCGGCCTCCGGCGAAGTGGCGACGTGGGCGGCAAAGACCGCACCGAAACCGACCGTCACTCCCAACGTGATCGCCAGCGCCGTGCCGATGCGGCGGCTGTACTGCGAGGCGAGCCACGTGACTGTCTGTGATTGCATCTTACTGAGAACAAACTCGATACAACTCTTGAAGCTGTGGCCCCAGATTCCACAATTGATAACGCAGCGGGCTCGATCGGCCCGCTGGCAGCGACGGCCGACGGCGTGCGACGGCTCGGCGTTACAGGTCCGCGACGTCCTCGATGGCGTCGGTCAGCGTCCGGATCGACTCGACATCGTGTTCGCCCATGTGTCCGATTCGGAACGTCTCCTCGCCCAGCGCGGAGCCGTAGCCGTTCGAGAACACCATGTCGTACTTCTGGGACACCTCCTCGATTGTGGCGGCCACGTCGATGCCCTGCGTGTTCTCGATACAGGAGACCGTCTGGGACTCGTACCCCTCCTCGGGGAACATGTCGAAGTGATCGCGCGCCCACTCGCGGGTGTACTCGGCCATCTCGCGGTGGCGCTGGTCGCGCCCGTCGTGGCCCTCTTCGAGCATGTGTTTCATCTGCTTGCGGTAGGCCAGCATGATCGGGATTGCGGGCGTCGAGTGGGTCTGTCCCTTCCGGTCGTAGTAGTCCAGACAGCGCTGGAAGCCGCCGTACCACGAGGCGGACTCTTTCTCGATCTCGCGGTCGTAGGCGTCGTCGCTGACGACACAGACGGTCAGTCCCGGCGGCATGGCGAACGCCTTCTGGGTCGAGGCGAAGATCATGTCGACGTTGTGCTGGTCGATGTCGACGTAGTCACCGCCGAGCGAGGAGACGGCGTCGACGACGAAGTAGGTGTCCGGGTACTCCGCGACCACGTCGCCGATCTCCTCGATGGGGTTGCGGACGCCGGTCGAGGACTCGTTCATCACCGTCGCGACCACGTCGTAGTGCTTGTCGCTCGATTCGAGTTCGGCGCGGATGTCCTCGGGCTTGATCGCCTGTCCCCACTCGTATTCGAGTCGGTCCACGTCCTTGCCGAGGCGCTCGGCGACGTTGGCGTGGCGCTCGCTGAAGCTGCCACAGGTCGGCACGAGGATGTTCTCGTCGACGAGGTTCAGCGTCGATGCCTCCCAGAACTCCGTCCCGGAGCCCGTGAGGATGATCACGTCGTTGTCGGTGCCCAGGAACGTCTTCGTGTCCTCGACGATGGTCGTGTAGAGGTCGGTCATCCGGTCCATCCGGTGGCCGAACATCGGCTGAGCCATCGCCTGGATCACGTCGTCGCGGACCTCGGTCGGGCCGGGAATGTACAGCGTCTTGTCGGGATAGTCGTCCGTGTATTCGCTTTTTTTCGTCACTGAAGCCACCTCTCAGTGTTGCGAACGGTCGTCGCCGAACGGTATGGTAGTTGTGATACCGTCCGCACGAATCCGGGTATAGTAGCCATTGAAAATCAATGCACACCCGATCGCACGACAGCAGTGCGATTGGTGTGTAAATCGTTTCAATTGTTACTATAACCTCGCCTTATCTCCCCTGGCGGCGTCGCCCCGTCGATACGGTTCGCTTTCCGGGTCCCCGCGGAGGGGATCGTGCCGGCAAACAAGCGGTCGTTATCGAGCGAGCGCGGGACAAACGACCGCCTTACTCCGGAGCGCCGTGGCGGGCGCGGGACGGCGACTGCGGCGGGCGAGCGCTTGCTCTCGCATAACAAAGGGGGAGAGGGCGGATGACTCTACTGCATGCCAGACAGCACACGCGGTACAGCACTCGTACTGGTCCTCTCGGTCGCGCTCGTGGCGAGCGCGGCCTTCGTCGGGGTCGGCTTCGGCCAGCAGGCCGAGGACGACGCCGACGACACGGAGTTGAGCACACAGAACACGTCGTACCTGCGCGTCGCCCACGCCGCGCCCGGCGCGACGTCGGTCGACGTGTACGTCGACAACGAGACGGTCGCCGAGGGCGTCGCGTTCGACACGTTCAGCGATTACATCGCCCTCGAATCGGGCAACCACACGGTAACGGTCACCGTCGTCGACAGCCCCGACGAGGTCGTGTTCAACGAGACCGTCGACCTCGAACCGCGGTCGGTGACGACCGTGACCGCGGCCATCGCCGCGAACGACAGCGAGGGCGGGGTCGTCCCCGTGGCCTACGACGACAGCGCCGCCACGCCGGCAGACGACGAGGCCGCACTCCGGATCGCTCACCTCTCGCCGAACGCGCCGGCAGTCGATATCGTCGCCGTCGAGAGCGGCGACAGCGCCACCGAGGAGACGGCGACCGAGACGGAGGCAAACGAGACTGACGAGACCGAGACGGAGGCAAACGAGACCGACGAGACTGCGACCGGCGAGACGGTCCTCGCGGAGAACGTCTCGTACACCAACGCGACCGACTACGCGAACGTCCCGGCCGGCGACTACACCGTCGAGGTCAGAGTCGCGGCCGAGGACAACGACGGATCGGTCGTCGCCAGCACGGACCTCTCCCTGGAGAGCGGCATCGCCCACACCACCTGGGCGCTCGGGAACGTCCCCGAGGACGGCGAGGAGATGCCACCGACCTTCCGCGTCGCCACGACTCAGGACGCCAGCAGGACCATCGACTTCCCGGGCGCGGAAAACGAGACTGAACAGACGGACACCGAAACGGAATCCGAGGACGGCGAGACGACCGACGAAGAGACCACGGACGAAGAGACGACCGACGAGGAAGAGACCACGGACGAAGAGACGACCGACGAGGAAACGACCGACGAGGAAACGACCGACGAGGAAACGACCGACGAGGAAACGACCGACGAAGAAGCGACGGAGACCGAAGCCGCGACGTAGCCGCTCACCCCCTCGCTTTTTACCGAGCACCAGCCGTCGATCCTGGGACCCATCCCGATAGCCGGCTCGCTCGATTCTCGATCAGCGGGCCGGCGACCGTCTGGCGTTTCGACCAGACTTATGCCGTCGCTGGCCGACCACTCGTGTATGGATCACGAGACCGCCGGCCGGGCCTGCGCCGAGATTCTCGACGCCGTCGGGAGCGCGGTGATCGCCGAGGACGCCTTTCTGGAGTCCGTGCTGACCGGCGTCCTCGCACGGGGCCACGTCCTGCTGGAGGACGTGCCCGGCACCGGCAAGACGCTGACCGCCCGGAGCTTCGCGAACGCGCTCGATCTCTCGTTCAACCGCATCCAGTTCACGCCGGACCTGTTGCCGGCCGACATCACCGGCTCGAACGTCTACAACGAGGGGACGGGGAGCTTCGAGTTCGCGCCGGGGCCGATCTTCGCCAACGTCGTGCTGGCCGACGAAATCAACCGCGCCCCGCCCAAGACACAGGCCGCGCTGCTGGAGGCGATGGGCGAGGGGCAGGTCACCGTCGACGGCGAGACCCACGCGCTGCCCGAGCCGTTTTTCGTCATCGCGACGCAGAACCCGGTCGAGCAGGAGGGGACCTTCGGGCTGCCCGAGGCCCAGCGGGACCGCTTCGTCGTCAAGACCGCGATGGGCTACCCCGACTTCGACGGCGAGCGAGCGCTGATCGACCGGCGGGCCGACCGCACCGCACAGGCACCGAGCGTCACGGCGATCGTCGACGCCGAGCGGATCCCCGACCTCCAGCGCGTCGCCGAGACCGTCACCGTCGACGGGAAGCTCAGGGACTACGTCGTCGAACTCGGGCGGGCGACCCGCGCCGACGAGCGCGTCGACGTCGGCGTCTCGCCGCGCGGGATCCAGCGGCTGTTCGAAGCCGCTCGCGCTCGCGCCGTCATCGAGGGGCGGGACTACGTCGTCCCCGAGGACGTACAGCGGGTCGTCCGCGACGTGTTCGCTCACCGACTGGTGCTGACCGCCGACGCGAGCGTCCGCGAGGTCGACCCCGACGAGGTGGTCCGGGACGTGCTCGATCGGATCGAGGTGCCGGCCGTCTCGCCGACCTGAAGCGGCCGATATCGCTGTTCTCTCTGGATGCCGAGTCGTCCGTCAGCGCAACGCGACCAGCAACGCCAACAGCCCCGCGACGGCGACGACCAGGCCGGCGACGACGGCCCCGTCGGCGACGGTGACCGCGCCGACGGCGGCGTCGGTCACGGCCACGGCGACGGCGACGCCGACCCCGCCGATGGCCAGCGTTCCCGTCGTGTGGACCAGTTCCGCCCGAGGGTGTCGGCCCGCCGTCCGATCTCCTCGCCCAGCGTCGTCCCGAACTCGCCCACGTCCCAGACGAGGACGGCCGCGACGAGACTGCCGAACAGCAGCGCCGTCGGAACGCCGACGACGCCAGCGAACGCCGCGACCACGAAGAGTGCGCCACTGGCGATCCCGACGCCGGCAGTGCGGTCGTCGAGGTACTTCGTGAGCAAGACGAGCCACAGACACATCGCCGCGACCGCGGCGACCAGCAACACGAAGCCGACGCCGGTCAGGACGATCGGGACCGGGCCGTAGAAGTCGACGACGGAGCCAGACAGCTCGCGAAACCGCGGGCCGAACTCGCCGGGCAGCGTCGCCGCGACCCAGCCGCGAGCCGCCGATAGGACCGGGCCGGCGACGAGGGCGGCCGCGACGAGCACCCCGCTCCCGGCCGCGAAGGGCGCGACCGCGGCCCCGATCCGGTCGGCAGCGGTCCGGGCGGTCCGCCGGAGCACGGCGACGGCGACGAGCGTCGCGACACAGAGGGCGATCACACGCCACGCGAGCCTGCGAGCCGGCGGCGCGGTCGTCACCGCCGTCAACAGGTCGAAGGCGGGCGGCGTCACCACCGACTGGAGTCGCTCGGGCGGGAACACGTAGTCGGTGAAAAACCCGACGGGGACCCCGAACCCGGCGACGACGGCCGCCCGGAGCAGCCACGACCGGACGCTCGCGACGGCGCGCTCGACCGCCGGATCGGTCGTGAGTTCGGTGAGCGGCAGGGCACCGACGGTCCGTCGGACGACGAGGAGCGCGGCCGCGACGAGCAACAGGAACGTCGTCACGCTGGGTCGGACCGCTGGGGGCTCGAAGACGATCGTCGTGGTCGTCCGGAGCACGTCGCCGAGGACGGCCCCGACTCCGGGTGCGTCGCGGGTGGATTCGAGATACCGCAGCGCCTCCCCGGCGACGAGGACCAGCCCCACGCCGAGCGGCGGGATCGTCGTCTTCAGCGACGCCTCGGCGGTCCGCCTGGCCGTCTCTCGATCGAGGACGTGTCCGATCGCCACGCTCGCGCCGAAGACGGCCCCGGCCGCGCCGACGACGACCATCGCGCGGGCCGACAGGTCGACGACGGTCGCCGGCAAGCGGGACAGCGACTCGACGGGGAAGAAGACGCCCGCCAGGACGATGACGGTCCCGACCGTCGCAGCGACGACGCCGACCCCGATCGGGAGCGCGAGCAGGCTGGTCAGGACGGTCCCCAGCGTGCGGTGGCGGTCCCAGCCGGCGGTCCAGACCGCCAGTGCGAGCGCGACCGCGCCCGCCCCGCCGAGCGCGGCCGGCACCGCGACGCCGATCGCTCGAACGAGCACCGTCGCTGTCAGCAGCGTGACGAACACGACCAGCCCCGTGCTCGCCGTCGTCGGCCGCCACTCCGTGCGATCGTCGATCATCGGTTGAACAGCTCCGCGAGCGAGGCCCGCATGGCGATGTCGATCGGTTCGTCGAGGTCCCAGTCGATCAGCGTCGCCCCGGTCAGCTCCACCGACTGGAGGCGCAGCCGGCGTTCGAGCGCGACGACGGTCTCGGCCGCCCCCTCGCCGCGAGTCACGTCGGGACTGACGACGGTCGTCGGGTAGCTCCGCGCCCGGAGGCTCGTGATCAGTTCCGTCGGCCAGTCGTCGAGCAGCGGCGAGAAGACGACGACCTGGGCCGTCGGCGGGAGGCGAGCGAGTAGCGTCTCCACGTCGGGTGTCGTCCGCTCGGACGCGGGCTCGCCCTCCTCGTGGGTCGCGCCGCCGTCGGGGGCGACGCTGTCGCGCGCGGCCGCCGACTGGACGCCGTCGAACAGACGACTCGCCTGCGGGCTCTCGACGCCGCCGTCGGGATCCGTCCAGGCCAGTCCGTCCGGACCGAGCCCGCCCACGAGGTCCTCGTCTGCGAGCCCGACGGCGGTGACGCTGGCGACGACACTCGATCTGGACAGGGCATCGAGCAGGCGCTCGGCGGCGTAGGCGGATAGCTCGGCACCCGTCGGATACCCCGCTTCCGGCGTCACCCGCGTCGGGGGGCGTGCGTCGACGACCAGCACCGTGCGGACGGCCTGCTCCTCGCGGTACTCGACGGTCGTCAGTTCGCCGGTCTTGGCCAAGCGCCGCCAGTCGATCCGCGAGACCGGATCGCCCGACTGGTAGTCGCGGGTCGCGTGAAACTCCAGCCCGCTGCCGCCGCTGTCGGTCGGAAGCGTGCCGGCGCGGGGCAGCGTCGCGTCGGCCAGCGGTGCCTCGGCGACCACGTTGGCACAGGTCAGGGCGGTGTCGCCCGTCGCGGCGACCGTCGCCGTGGCGATCTCGGTGGCCGCCAGCGGCCGGATTCGGACGACGGGATCCTCGAAGGCGTAGGTCCCCCGCTTCGAGCGGACGGCGTACTCGACGGTCGTCGACTCGCCCGGCCGCAGCGAGCGACAGGCCCGCGGCGAGCCCGAGACGACGGTCAGCTCGGCGGGGACGCCGTCGACGATCCGAACGTCGGTCAGGGTCCGCCGGCCGGTGTTCTCGACGGTCAGCGTCACGTCGACCGGATCGCCCGGCGTCGGTGCGGCGGCGGCCACGGTCCGGTCGGCGTCGAGAGTGGCTCCCGACGGGACGCGCGACAGCGACCCGACCAGCACGGAGGCGAGGGGGATCGCCGCCCCCGCGAAGAGGGCCGGTTCGGCGGCCAGGAGACCGACGCTCAGTAGCGTCACCGTCCCCGCGAGCGGGACGCCCCAGCGCCGGACGCGGTCGGTCACGGCCACCCCTCCGTGAGCTCGCGCGTGGCACGGACCGTGCGGTGCAGTCGGCGTCGGCGCTCGGCCGCCGGATCGAGCCAGAGCCTGAGACGCGACCACAGCGAGTGCGACGGCCCCTCGTCGTCCGAGAGGAGGGCCGCGGCGGTCCGGTCGTCGGTCCAGTCACCGCGCTCGACCGCTCGCCGGGCGTCCTCGGGGCCACAGCCGGCCGTCTGTGCGTAGGCCGCCGTGGCCGTCTCCCGAAACCGCTCGCGGACGGCGTCGAGCGCCTCGTCGTCGCCCGCGATGGCGTCGTCGATCGTCGCCGCCAGCGCCGCACCGGTCCGACGCTGACGCGCCGTCGTGACCGCCTCTGGCGGTTCCGCGGTCGCGGCGTCGAACGCGTCTCCGCCCTCCCCAGCGCGGCTCGGCAGCGTCGCCGACCGGGCGGCGACGAGCAGGTAGAGCCCGGCGAGGAGGCTACCGGCCAGCAACAGCTGGCGCGCGTTCGCCGCCTCGCCGAGGGTCACGAGCGGATCGACGGGCGCGACCGACAGCAGCGTCTCGGGAGCGAACAGCAGTCCGGCGGCCAACGCCGTCGCGACCGTCCCCACGACGCCGAACAGGACGACTCGGACCCGCATCAGTCGGCCACCTCCGGCTGGCCGCCGGGCGCGTCGCCGTCGGCGTCGTCGGCGCGCTCGGCGGCGCGCTCGATCTCGGCGACGGCGTCGGCGACGGCCGGCACCCGTTCCGTGGGTTCGCGCTGGCCGTACTCGACGGCCCGGAAGGCGTCGACGATCGTCCAGACCGCGTCGGCCGGGAGGTCGTCGACCTCGACGGCGTGGGCGGCGATCGCCTCGGGCGTTCGGCGCTCCGGCCGGGTCACGGAGACGTGCCCGAGGAACTGCGACCACCCCTCTCTGATGGTCGCGTGAGCGTCGTTTGACCCGGCGTCACCGTCGCCGGCAGGGGCGAGCGACTCGAAGCGGGCGGTCACCGTCGACTGGACGCCCCCCGACCGGTCCGCGAGCCAGCGCCGGAGCGCAGCCAGCAGCGCGGCCGGCGAGACGCGGCCGGTGACGAGCGCGAGCAGGTGCTCGACGGTCAGCGCCGTCCGCCGGTAGAGCCGACGGATCGCGCGATCGAGCACCGATCCGAGCCCCACCAGCGCGACGACGACCAACTGCCCGCTCCGGGCGAGCGCCGCCGCGATCCGTCTGGGCGTGACTCCGTAGCGGCGAGCCAGCGCGACCGCGGCGAGGACGGCGACGAGGAGGGCGGCCGCGACCGCCGCCAGGTTCGCGTACAGCCCCTCCAGAGCGGTCCGGCGAGACTGGCCGTACTGCGAGACCGCGACGGTCGCGCTGTCTGCCAGTGGCAGCGAGACCGTCGTCGTGCCGTCGACGCCGGTCGTCCCGATCCGTTCGCCGTCCAGCGCGACGGTCGCGCCGGCTGTCGGTTCGCCCGCCACGGTCGCGTTGACTCGGGCGTCGGTCAGCGGGAGGGCCAGCGGTGCCGTCGGCTCGACGCTCACGTTCAGTCGCCCGAGCGTGAGCCTCCGGGTGCCCTCGACGGCACCGCGACGCACCCCCAGGGTCGTCTCGCCGGGCTCGTCCGGCAGACGCACGGTCGCCCGGCCCCGATCGTCGGTCATCGCGACCTGCTCGCCCGACAGTGTCACCGCCGCCCGCCGGAGCGGCTCGCCGTCGACGAGCGCGAGCAGAGACACCTCGCTGCCGGTGGTGAGATCGCCGCTCACGGAGATCGCCGCGGTCGTGTTCAGGTCGAAGGTCTCGGTGTCGCGGGTCGCGGGGCCGGCCGGTCGGAACAGCCGCCCGTTCTCGCGGCTCGGCGCGCCGTAGACGACGACGCGCTCGTCGGCGGTGCCGGCGATCGTCACGTTGAGCGTCGCGGCGTAGGGGACGGTGGCGGTCACGTTCCCGTCCGTGGCCGTGGCACCGACCGGCTCGCCGTTGAACAGGACCCGCGCGCCCATCACCGGAACGCCGTCTTCGGTGACGGTCACAGTCACCGGCACGCCGGGGACGGCCGTCCGGTTCAGCGACACGTCGTAGCCGTCGGCGGTGTCGTCTCGCTCGGTCGGCGTCGGTGTCGCCGTGTCCGTCGGGGTCGCCGTGTCCGTCGGGGTCGGCGTGTCCGTCGGGGGCTGGTCCGCCGGTGTCGGTGTGGGTGTCGCCGTGGGCGGCTCGTCGTCGAGCGCGGCCCGCTCCTGTTGCCGGCGTTCGTCCCCCGGCGTGGCGTCGAAGCGGACCCAGCCCACGTCGGGGAAGTACACCTCGGTCCAGGCGTGGGCGTTCATCCCCCGGACGGTGTAGCTGTTCTCTCCGACCTGCTCGCCGGTGGAGTAGCCGACGACGTAGCGGGCGGGAATGTCCTGACTGCGCAGCATCGCGACCATCGACGTGGCGAAGTACTCGCAGTACCCCGTCTCCATGTCGAAGACGAACTGCGTCGCGACGCCGGCCTCCCGCTCGGGGTCGTGGCTGGCGTTGAGCGAGTACTCCTTGTTCGATTCGAGCCACCGCTCGATCGTGCGAGCGGTCTCGTAGGGGTCGTCACTGTCGGCCGTCAGCTCGTCGGTGAACGCCCCGAGGCGGCCCTCGCTGTCTGCCGGGAGCTGGGTGTATCGGTCCTCGATCTCGGCCGGATACTCCCGACCGGCCTGGCTCAGCACGGCCGGATCGTCGGCCGGGCGCTGACTGACGCCGGTGTAGCTGGTCCCCTGCGGGACGGTCCCGTCGGCCGTGACCGCACCGTTCTCGGTGATCGAGACGCCCGGCCGAGAGAGCTGGGTCGGCCGCCAGACGGTCGGGAGCGACGCGGCGCTGCGTTCGAGGGTCACCTCGTAGGTGACGCGTTCGTCGCGAGCGCCCTCGACGGGCAGTTCGCCATCGACCGGCGTCGTTCCCTCGCGTCGCTCCCAGCCCGCGCCCGTGTACTCGCCGTAGGCACCCGTCCGCCAGTAGCTCGCCTGCGTGCTCTGGACCCGGAAGTGGACGTCGTCGCTCCGTGATCGCAGGGCCGACTCGCCGCCCAGCGACCCGCCCACGTCGGTGCTGTCGCCGGGACTCAGCGCGCCGAGCCCGCCGCCACCGCCCGAGCTGCTGCCCCCCGACCCACCCCGGACCTCCTCGGGGATCGGGACCAGCGACGAGGCGGGCGAGTCGGTCCCCGCGGGCGACAGCGCCGGCACCGCGGTCGTCGCCACCACCAGCGCGAGCAGCGTGACTACCACGAGCGCGACCCGCGAGTAGTCGCGCGTGCCGCCGACCTCGAAGAGAGATTCGTCATCTGCCATGGCTCGTCGATGTGGGACGACCGGCCGGGACGTGACTGAAGATGGACGTACGTCAGTCGTGGCGCGATATAAGCTTTGACCAGACGGGACGGTCGCTGGACGGGCGGTCGACGACGACCCGCCAGCGGACGACGCACCTGCGAGTTTTGCCGTAACTCGTGGTTATAGATGGCTAGAGCAATATGCGTGTTGTACATGACTGACGACACCCAGGGGTTCGGGACGCGCTGTGTCCACGCCGGCCAGGAGGAGCCGGATCCTGCGACGGGCGCGCGTGCGCCACCGATCTACCAGACGACGTCGTACGTGTTCGAGGACGCCGACACCGCCGCCCAGCGGTACGCCCTCGACGACACCGGCAACGTCTACTCGCGGTTCGACAACCCGACGGTGTCGATGCTGGAGCGGCGCATCGCCTCGCTGGAGAACGGCACTGGGGCGGTGGCAACGGGCTCGGGGATGGCCGCGCTGGACGCCGGCACGTCCATCCTCGCGAGCGCGGGCGACAACGTCGTCACGGCCGCCTCGATCTACGGGGGGACCCACTCCTATCTGGCCAACATGGGACCTCGCCGCGGCATCGAGACGCGCTTCGTCGACACGCTCGACCCGCAGGCCTACGCCGACGCCATCGACGACGACACCGCCTACGTCCACTTCGAGACCATCGGGAACCCCTCGCTCGTGACGCCGCCGATGGAGGCGATCGCCGAGGTGGCTCACGACCGTGGCGTCCCCGTGTTCGTCGACAACACCTTCGGCACGCCGTACCTCTGTAACCCGCTGGACCACGGCGTCGACCTCGTCTGGGAGTCGACGACCAAGTGGATCCACGGCTCGGGGACGACCGTCGGCGGCGTCCTGGTCGACGGCGGCTCGTTCCCGTGGTCGGAGTACCCCGAGAAGTTCCCGGAGCTGGGGGCTCCCAATCCGGCCTTCGACGGGATCACCTTCGCCGAGCGCTTCGAGGGCGAGGCGTTCGCACACGCGGTCCGCCAGCGCGCCGTTCGCTCGCTGGGCGACGGCCAGAAGCCCTTCGACGCCTGGGCCACCCTCCAGGGGTGTGAGACGCTCAAGCTCCGGATGCAACAGCACTGCGAGTCGGCGATGGCCGTCGCCGAACACCTCCGGGACCACCCCGAGGTGGCGTGGGTCACCTACCCCGGACTCGACTCTCACGAGACCCACGACAACGCGAGCCGGTACCTCGACGGCGGTTACGGCGGCATCGTCACCTTCGGCCTGGAGGGGGGCTACGACGCCGGCCGCGAGGTGTGTGAGCGGACCGATCTCGCGCAGTTCCTCGCCAACATCGGCGACGCCAAGACGCTCGTGATCCACCCCGCGAGCACGACCCACGCACAGCTCAGCGAGGACGAACAGCGGGCCAGCGGCGTCACGCCGGACCTGATCCGCTGTAGCGTCGGCATCGAGGACACCGAGGACGTCGTCGCCGACCTCGACCGCGCCATCGCGGAGGCCAGCTAATGTTTCGAGAGCAACGCGAAGACCGTCTCCGGAACAGAGACACCGAAAGCCCTCGGCCCGCTCGACGCCGTCTGTGCAGGATATCCTCGCAGTGCTCGGATAGCGCCTGCACAGACGACGCGAGACGCGCCTCGCCCTTTCATCCGCCAGGGCGTAGACTGTGGGGCTATCCACGAGCCTGGCGGATGAAAGGGCGAGTGCCGCGTGACGGCCTCGCCGTCACGTTATCGCCAGCCGGTTCGACCGGCCGGCCCTTCCGGGAACCCCGACGACGCAAGCACGCGAGCGAAGCGAGCGCGCGCAGGGAGTCGCGGGACCGGAACTGTACGAGGGCTTTCGGTGTGTTCACGAACGTAGCGAGTGACTGTTCGAACGCCGATCGAAGCGAGTCGTTCGGTACCTTCAGGTCGTTCGATACCCCTTGTGGAGAGACACCAACACGAGGCGCACGATGGACGTAGACCACCAGACCCTCTCGCTGGGCGAGTTCGAGTTCGCCTGTGGCGAGACGATCCCCGAGCTCGAAGTCGCCTACGAGACCTACGGCGAGTTCGACGGCGACAACGCCGTCCTCGTCTGTCACGCGCTCACCGGCAGCGCACACGTCGCCGGCCGCGGGCGCTTCGAAGACTCCGATCAGGCCTTCGCCTGGTGGGACAACATCGTCGGCCCGGGCAAGGCCATCGACACGACCGAGTACTACGTGATCTGCGTGAACGATCCCGGCTCCTGTTATGGCACGTCCGGGCCGGCCTCGACGAACCCCGAGACGGGCGAGCCCTACGGGACGGCGTTCCCGCCGGTGACCGTCGGCGACTGGACGGAAGCCCAGCGGGCCGTACTGGACGAGTTGGGGGTCCCCCACCTCCACGCGGTCGTCGGCGGCAGCGTCGGCGGCATGAACGCGCTGGACTGGGTCAAGCGCCATCCCGATCACGTCGAGCGCGTCGTCGCCATCGCCGCCGCCGCGCGACTCGATCCGCAGTGTCTCGCGCTGGACGGCATCGCCCGCCGGGCGATCACGACCGACGACGACTGGAACGGGGGCGACTACTACGGCGACGACCGCCCGGACCCGGACGACGGGCTGGCGCTGGCCCGCGAACTCGGCCACGTGATGTACCTCTCGAAGGCGACGATGGAGCAGCGCTTCGGCCGTCGGGCCGCCACGAGAGAGTACGAGCGGGCCTTTCCGACGGACCCGGCGGGCCGCTTTTTCCCCTACCGGGACGTGGAGTCCTATCTCGACCACAACGCCACGAAGTTCGTCGACCGCTTCGACGCCAACAGCTACCTCTACCTGACCCGGGCGATGGACAACTACGACCTCTCGTCGGGCTTCGAGTCCGACGCGGACGCCGTCGCCGCCTTCGACGGCGAGGCGCTGCTGATGTCCTTTACCGGCGACTGGCACTTCACGACAGCACAGTCCGAGGAGCTGGCCGAGTCGTTCCGCGAGACCGACACCGCGACCGCACACCACATGGTCGACTCCGACTACGGCCACGACGCCTTCCTCGTCGAGCCCGATCGCGTCGGCCCGCCCGTCGCGGACTTCCTCGATGACGGCGTCGGTGGCAGCGCCGTCTCCGACACCACCGACGACGACGGCGACGACGGTCCCGACCACGCACCGGTCCACACGAGCCTCTTCTCGTGACCGGGACGAGCTGTTGTCCCAGTGACCTTTATTGGCGTGTGGTGTGAACTGTGTTACACAATGTCAGAGATGCCAGACGCGGCCAGCGACATGGGACTGGGCTTCGGAGAGACCGTCTACGACGAGGACGGCCAGCGACTCGGGACGATCCGCGGGTTCGACGAGCGGGGGTTCTACGTCACGCTCGACGGCGGCATGGCCGCCATGTCGATCGAACACGTCCGCGCCGGTGAGTCCGGCGAGGCCGAACTGATGTGGCGCTGCTGGGACTGTGGCGCGATGGGCGAGATCGAGGACATCCCCGAGGAGTGTCCCGACTGCGGTGCGCCAAAGGAGGACATCTACTACTGGACGGAGGATTAGGGGGGCGGCCCGACGGAACGAATGCCGGTCCGCGGAACAGACGAACGGCGACCGCGGGGAGCCAGCGCCCTGGGGACGGCGACCTGTCGCCCCCGCTACGAGACGCCTTCGAGTCGCTCTCGCAGCGACGACGGCAGCGACGACTCGACGGCCTCAATCGCCTCGTCGGGCATGGCGAACGTGAACCGTTCGTCGCGCCGCGTGACGATCGCGAGTCCGTCGGCGTCTCGAACCACCAGCGTGCGGATCTCCGGGGACACGTCTGCCAGCGCGTCGAAGGTGTCGCCGGTCAGTGGAACCGATCCGGTGGTCTCCTCGTGGCCGACCGCCACGTCCGAGTGGGCGGCCAGATCGGCCAGCGCGTGGCGGACGCGGTCGCGGTCGTCGCGTCGGCCGGACCCCACGCGGACGGTGGCCGCGGCCGGTGATCGGGGGCTCTCGTCGAGCACCGTCGCCAGCAGCTCGATCGACGCCAGTTCCGGTGCCGTCGCCGGGACGACGAGACGGTACCGCGGCGTCTCGGCCGGCCACTCGGCGTCGTCGAGGGGGTCGTCGGAAGCGGATCCGTCGGTCATACCCGTCGTTGGCGACGGCGCGGCAAGTGGGTGGTGATCCCCGTCGCGTTTTTCAGCACCCGCGACGGAGTGGGCGCATGGAGATCGTCGTCTTCGGAGCGGGCAGTCTCGGCAGTCTGATCGGGGGGCTGCTGGCACGCAGCCACGACGTGACCCTGGTCGGGCGAGAGCCACACGTCGGGACGGTCGAGCGGTCGGGGCTGGCGATCGAGGGCGCGATCGACGCGCACGTGAGGCCGGCCGCGGGGACTACATCGCCCGCCGCGGCAGACCTCGCCGTCGTGACGGTCACGGCCGGCGACACCGACGCGGCCGCCGCGGCGCTCTCTGACACGGCACTCGACGCCTGCCTCTCGCTGCAAAACGGCATGGGCAACGAGGCGACGCTCGCCGAGCGACTGGGCTGTCCCGTCCTCGCGGGCACCTGCACCTACGGCGCACGCCTGACCGAGCCCGGCGTGGTCGCGTGTACCGGCGTCGGCGAAGTCGTGCTGGGTCCCCGCGAGGGCGGCCGCTCCGAGCCGGCCGACCGCGCTGGGGCGGCGTTTACCGACGCCGGTGTCGAGACCACCGTCGCCGACGACATGCCGCGACGGCTCTGGGAGAAGCTGGCGGTCAACGCCGGAATCAACGCCGCGACGGCGCTGGCCCGCGTCCCCAACGGCGCGCTCGTCGACGGTCCGGCCCGGCGCGTCGCCGAGCGCGCTGCACGGGAAACGGCGGCCGTGGCCCGCGAACACGGCGTCGATCTGCCGGACGAGCGGGCCGCCCAGATGGCGATGCAGGTGGCTACGGACACCGCCGCGAACCGCTCCTCGATGTTGCAGGACGTGGCCGACGGACGACAGACCGAGATCGACGCGATCAACGGCTACGTCGTAGAGCGGTCTGGGGGTGTGGCAGTCCCCGTCAACGAGACGCTGACCGCGCTCGTGCGAGCGTGGGAGGGCGAGAACAGTGCGGGACGACGTTATAGTAACAATTGAAACGATTTACACACCGATCGCACTGCTGTCGTGTGATCGGGTGTGCATTGATTTTCAATGGCTACTATCGCTCCGACGGAGCACGAACACCGCCGCCGCGCCGCCCACGAGGAGCGCGAAGACGTAGCTCGCGACCCGGTAGAGAATCGAGATGGCGGTCGCTCCGTCGCTGGCGATCGGCGTGAGCGCGACGATCAGAATCACCAGGAACGCCTCGACTGCCCCCGAGCCTCCCGGCGAGGGCGCGAGCCCGCCCAGCGTGCTCGCGGGGACGACAAAGAAGACGAGCAAGAGCGGGATCGCCGCGTCGCCGACGGCCATCGCGACGAAGTACAGCGGGAGCGCGAAGAAGATCCAGCCGATATACGAGTAGCCAAGCGCCCGCACGAGCGCTCTCCGGTCCGTCGCGATCCGCTGGAAGGCCTCGTCCAGTTCCGCAAGGCGGCTCCGGAGCCCGTCGACGGTCAGGCGCGGCAGGAGCCGGACGATCGGGACCACGACGCTGGCACCGACTCGTCCCAGGGACAGCCGGTAGCGCCAGCCGACCGCCGCGAGCACCGGGACTCCCAGGGCGACGGCGAACAGCGCTACAGCGAGTGGCTCCAGCACTGCCGGCAGCGACGACTGGTAGAGCAGGGCCGCAAAGCCCACCCCGGAGAAGGTGACGAACGGAAAGAGGTTCAGCAGGTCCGCGGTGACGACCGAGGCCAGCGCGTCCTCGTAGCTGGCGTCCGTGTCTCGCGAGAGGACGTAGGCGATGAAGGGCTCGCCCCCGGCCTGGCCCAGCGGCGTCACGTAGTTGGCGAACGTCGCGGCGTAGTAGGTCACGACCAGTCGGCGAAACGACTCGCGGACGCCGGCCACGCCCAGGACGATCTGCCAGGCTTTCCCCCAGAACGTGAGACAGAGCAGCGTCGAGAGACAGCCCATCGCCAGCCAGCGCAGGTCCGCCGTCGCCAGCCGATCGAGGACGTTGCGCGTCCCGACGAACTCGACCAGCGCGGAGAGGACGAGGCCGGCGACGGCGAACCCCAGGACGGTCTGGACGACTGTCCGACGGTCGAACAGGTCACCGATCCCGCCTGCGTCGTCGCTCACGATCAGTCGATGTAGCCCAGGTCTTTCAGGCGATCCTTCGCGTCGTCGTCCATCGAGTCCAGCACCTCGCCGTCGGTGCCGTCGGCCTCGTCGGGCCAGTCGGCGTCGACGCGGTCGACGAAGTCGGAGAGCTCCGCTTCGAGGTCGGCCAGCAGTTCGTCGTCACTGCCCGCACGGTCCTCGGTCTCGCCGGGGTCGCTGTCGATCCGGTAGGCCTCGTCCGGGATGCGCGTACAGTGGATGTACTTGCCCTCGGGCGAACGGGCCGCGCCCATCCGGGAGTAGAACCGCGAGTCCGTCTCCAGGGCGATGCCGGCCGCGCTGGCTTTCCCCTCCAGCTGGCGGAGCTCGACGACCGGCTGGTGGTACTCGACGAAGCCCACGTCACCGCGGGGGCCGTGTGCGCCCGCACCGTTCGAGGTCGTCCCAGCGAACTCGCGATACTCCGTCGAGAGCAGGGAGCGAGTGGGGTCGAGCGAGACGCCGTCGCCCGCGACGCCGGTCGCGTCCAGCACGGAGTGATACAGGTCGACGAGTTCGACGACCGTCTCGTCGTCGCGTTCGGGCTCGATCTCGGGGTGTTTGACCATGCAGGGGACGTTCACCAGCGGATCGTAGATGCAGAACTCGTGGCCGTAGAGGGCGTGTTCGCCGTGCAGTTCGCCGTGGTCGGCCGCTACGACGACCATCGTCTCGTCCCACTGGCCGGTCTCTTTGAGGTGGGTAAAGAGCCGGTCGAGCTGGTCGTCGATGTGGCGGATCTCGGCGTCGTACAGCCCCTCGATGTCGTCCCACTCCGCGTCGTCGATGTCGCGAGCGCCGCAGTTGAACTCCTTGGAGTTCTGGCACACCTCGGCCGAGTCGACGCCGGGCGCGAACTGCTCGACGTACTCCTCGGGCGGGTGGTAGGGGAGGTGGGCGTCCATCAGGTTGATGAACGTGAAGAAGTTCTCCGAGTCGTCGATGAAGTCCATCGTCTCGTCGATCACGGCGGGGGTCTTCGTGTCGCCCCCGCCCTCGGAGGCGAAGTACTCGTGTAACGTGTTGCCCAGCTGGACCATCCGATCGGCGACGCCCCGCAGGGTGTCGCTGTCGTTCATCGTCTGCCAGATCCGGGCCAGCGGCCCCGAGAGGAGTTCGCTTGGCATGATCTGGAAGAAGTTGTCGTGGTCGTCGAACCCCGCGGTGAGGTTCGTGTAGGGCGTGATCCAGGCGTTCGAGGAGTAACAGGCCGTGTCGTAGCCGGCCGCCGAGAGCGACTCGGCCAGCGTGGTCGCCCCGTCGAGATAGGGGTCCTCCTGTGTCGCCTCGTGTTCGGAGGGGTACAGCCCCGTAAACAGGGAGGCGTGGACCGGCAGGGTCCAGGGGGCCGGCGCGACGGCGTGTTCGAAGACCGCCGCTTCCTCGGCGAACGCCTCCAGGGTCGGAGTCGTCGGCTCGTCGTACCCGTACGCCGAGAGGTGGTCCTTGCGGACCGTATCGAGCACGACGAAGAGCACGTTCGTCCCGTCCGCACCAGTCATACTGAGTACGGCATCGTCCACGAGTTTAAAGACCGCGTTTCGTGGCTCTGGGCTGGTTCCGAACGATTCGACCGACAGTGGGCGTCCACGGGAGCGACGACACCGGCGAAAAACAGCGACGGAGAGATCGTCGCTGGACTACTCGTCCGTCGTCACAGTCGAGTACAGTGACTGCCTGGCGTCCATAAAGGAGACTTCGGAGGTGACGACATCAGCCTCTTCGAGTTCAGAGAGTGCGTATCTCGTGGTTCGTTTCGACAACATGGTCTCTTCGGCGAGTTGCGACTGGGTCAGTTGTCCTTCGTGAGCGAGGACCTTCGTGACGAGTTTGGCACTCGGTGGACTGTCTGCCAACTCGTCTTCGAACGCGCGGAACACGTCCCCAGGATCGGATGGCATGTACAGGTCGATGCACGGGCGCAGCCGACATCAAAGCCGGTGCTTATACTGTTGGTTGTCTGGCTGCGAGTGTCGCCAGGGTCGGTGCCGAGACCGGTCCCGTCGGAACCGTGTCGTCGACGGCGAGACGATAGATCGCGGTGCTTGCCTGTTCGACCGAGAACGGGCGGTCGTCGCCGAGCCGTCGGGCCAGTGGTTCCCACCGCCCCAGTGTCGCGACGAGTGCGTTCGTGACTGTCGAGAAGTGTGGCTGGTCCGGTCCGTAAACGGGACCAAACCGTGGGACGACGACCGACAGTTGGAGGTCGGCGATTGCCGCTTCGGCACGGCGCCGAGCGTCGATGTACGCGTCTCGAACGCCGGGTGGCTTGGTCGACGACGAGACGTAGACGAAGCGATCGACACCGGCGCGTTCCGCCTCCAGCGCGGCGACGACGGCAGCGTCTCCGTTGAGACGTTCGAGCGTGACGCCCTGGTCCGGTGACTCGTCGAGCGTCCCGATAGAGTGAACAACGCAGTCGGTGCCAGTGAGTGTGTCTCGCCACTCGTGTGGAGCGAAGATGTCCGCCGCGTGCCAGTCGACTGCTCCTGCCCACGGACCGCGCTTTTCCGTTGCTGGCGGTCCGCTGCGGGCGACGCTCGTCACGTCGTGGCCGTCCGAAACGGCACGCCGGCAGACGCGCCGACCGATGAAACCGTTGCCGCCCGTCACCAGTAGCTGCATACGGACCCGTCGGGCTACAGAGTCAAAACAGCGCCGCCGACGAGCGAGCTACAGCACCCGGAGCCGATAGCCAGCTAGCGCCGTTTCGTCGGTGACGCGGCCGCTTTCTTCGGCGACATCGAGGACGCGTGAGACGAACTCCTTGGGGACTTCGACGCCGACGAAATCGGAGGTTTCTCTGTCGACGGTCAACCGTGCCATCGTCCGGTCGGTGCCGTCGTCGTTGTAGATGCTCCCGACCTGTCGACCGTCCCGCAGGAAGTGGAGTGTCACGTCCGTCGGTTCGATCCGATCGAAGGATACCTCGAACACCATGTGATCGTCCTCGATGCGGGTAAGCAAGCGACCGTCGTGCTCGGTCACGAACATACGCGTCGTACGGACTGGAAGCGGTTATACGGGCGGCCGTCTCGGACGGTGTTCGCAGGTAGGACGGGCCGCACGTCGGCAGCTACCGCCCGACCTCTACTCGTACTGTGAGCCGTAACTTCACAGATTCACAGCCCGCAGCGTCACTCGCGGTGACTCGGCGCGGCCGCCTCGACCGCCGTCGTCGCCAGTGTCTCGAAGTCGGCGGTGTCGGGAACGACGTCGACGTCGATGCCCGCGTCCGTGGCCGTCTGTCGGGTCGGCTCGCCGATCGCGCCGACGACGGCGTCGTTCAGCCCCTCGACAGCGTCCGCTCGAATTCCTCGCTCGTCGGCTACCGCGAGGAAGTGTCGAACGGTCAGCGAGGAGGTGAACAGTGCGGCGTCGAGGTCGCCGGCCGCCGCACGCTCCGTCGACGCTCCGGCCCCCTCTGGCCGGACGAGTCTGTAGAGGATCGTCTCGTGGACGTACGCGCCGGCCGCTTCCAGTCCGTCGGTCAGGACCGCCGAGCCGTGATCCGAGCGCGCCACCTCGACGCGCGCGCCGTCGACGCTCTCTTCGAGCGCGGCGACCAGTCCGGTCGAGGAGTACTCCTCGGGCACCAGATCGACCGCGTAGCCGGCGTCTTCGAGCACGTCTGCGGTCGGCCGGCCGATCGCACAGACTGTCGCGTCGCCGGGGTCCCACCCGGCCTCTGTGGCCAGTTCGACGCCGGTCTTGCTCGTGAGGACGACGTAGTCCGCGTCGGATCGGGGCGTCGCCCCGGTCGCCTCGACGGCGAGCATCGGGTCCGGAACCGGGTCGGCACCGAGCGACTCCAGCAACTCGACGGCCTGGGTGGTCCGCTCGTCGTCGGGGCGGAACACGGCGACGCTGAGCCGCGGTTCCTCACGCATCGCCGTCACCGCCGTCGTCGACCGCCTCGTTCTCCGGCTCCCGATCGGCTCCGACGAGGAACTCCAGGACGTCCGCGCGCGTCGCCGCCACGTCGCCGATGACGGTGATCGCCGGCGGCTCGATGCCGGCCGCGTCGCGGGCGGAGACGATACTGTCGAGGGTCCCCGTCGCGACCTGCTGGCCCGGCCAGGTCGCGCGCTCGATCAGCGCGACCGGTGTCTCGGGGTCCATGCCGGCCTCGCGGAGCGCGGCCGTGTAGTCGGGCAGCTTGCCGACGCCCATCAGCACGACGATGGTGCCGCCGGTCGCGGCGAGTGCCGCCCAGTCGACGGCCGACTCCGCTTTCGTGGGGTCTTCGTGGCCGGTGACGAACGACACCGACGACGCGTGGTCGCGGTGGGTGACGGGGATGCCGGCGGCCGCCGGACCGGCGACGGCCGACGTGATGCCGGGGACGATCTCGACCGGAACGCCGTGCCGTGCGAGGTGGACGAGCTCCTCGCCGCCGCGGCCAAACACCGTGGGATCGCCGCCCTTGAGCCGCACCACGTCCTTGCCCTCGCGGGCCAGCTCCACGAGGCGACGGTTCGTGTACTCCTGGGGCGTCCACTCGCCGCCCGCGCGCTTGCCCACGTCCTCGCGTTTCGCCTCTGGGATCATGCCGATGATCTCCGGACCGGGGAGCTTGTCGTGTAACACCACGTCGGCCGCTTCGAGCAGTCGCTTGGCCTTCACCGTCAGCAGCTCCGGATCGCCGGGGCCGGAGCCGACGAGGTGGACCGTCCCGGTCGCTTCGCCCTCGCCCGTGTCGTCGCTCATTCGTCGCCGGCTCCCTGGGCCGTCGCCGCGTCGCCGCCCTCGCCCGCTCGCTTGGCCTGCTCGATCAGGTCGGCAGCGCCCTGTTCCGCCAGATCGGCGGCGAACGCTCGCGCGTCGTCGACGTGGCGATCCGCCGAGAGGTCGCGCGTGGCGGCGACCTCCCGCTCGCCCGCCTGGTCGAGGACGCGCACGGTCGTCCGGATCACGCTGCCCTGCAAGATCGCGTGGACGCCCAGCGGTGCGACACACCCCCCGCCCAGCTCGTCGAGGACGGTCCGCTCGACGGTCGTCTCCGCCCGCGAGCGCGGGTGGTCGAGGGCGTCATTGAGTTCCCGTGCGAACTCGTCGTCGGTCGCGGTGACCGCCAGCGCCCCCTGGCCGGGCGCGGGGACGAACGTCTCGGTCCGGAGCGACTGGTACTCGACGTGGTGGAGCAGTCCGGCCCGTTCCAGGCCCGCGCGAGCGAGGACGACGGCGTCGTACGCCGTCTCGACCTCGCGGCCCAGCGCCCGGCGCTCGATCTCGGTGAGTCCGTCGAACCACGTCTCTACGTCCTGCTCGTACGGGAATTCGTACTCCTCGTCGTCGACCTTCTCTTTTTGCTCTTTCTCGGCCTCGCTGCGCTCCTCGTGTTCGGACTGGAGGGTCGGCGCGAGCAGCTTCTCGATGCGCGTGTCGACGTTGCCACGGAGCGGTTGCACGTCGAGATCCGGTCGCTCGGCCAGCAGCTGGGCCTTTCGACGGAGGCTCGACGTGCCGACGGTCGCGCCGTCGGGCAGCTCCTCGACGGTGGCTCCGTCCGGCGTCACCAGCACGTCGTCGGGCGATTCCCGCTGGGGCACGCCAGCGACGACCAGCTCCTCGGGCTGTTCGGTCGGCACGTCTTTCATCGAGTGGACGGCGGCGTCGACCTCGCCGTCGACGACCTGTTCGTCGAGGCTGCGGACGAACGCGCCGGTCTTGCCCAGCCGGTGGATCAGTTCGTCCCGGATCTGATCGCCTGTCGTCTCTACCTCGACGATCTCGACCGTGTACCCCCGCGCTTCGAGCGTCTCGGTGACGGTCGCGGCCTGACGCAGGGCCAGGTCCGAGCCCCGCGTCGCCAGCCGCACCGTCGTCGCTGTAGTCATACACGGTCGTCGTCGGCCAGCGTAGAAAAGCCCACCACTTTCGTCGCTCTCGGCGAACTCGCCCCGCGCTATCTCGGCCCGCCGATCACCACGGCTCGTCTTTCAGCCCCAGCGCGTACGCGATGCCGTTGGTGGCGACGTGCAAGAGCGGCGTGATCACGACGACTGCGACCAGTACTGACGGCCGAAACGTCGCCAGCGCCCACTCGGGTGCGAACAGCGTCGCCAGTGCGAGCGCCCCGACGACGAAGTCGAGCTGGTCGAGCCCCGGGAACGCCGCCCCGCGTTCGCGACCGGTGCGACGCTTGAGGAACGAAGCGCCGATGTCGCCGACCATCGCGCCGAGTGCCAGCCCCAGGCCGGCCACCACCGGGAACGGGTCGGCGACGACCCCCAGCGTCGCGGCGACCGGCTCGTAGACGGCGTTGAGCGCCAGCGCCAGCGCCGTCCCCGCGAGCGTTCCGGCAGCGGTCCCGCGCCAGGTCTTCCCGTCGCCCAGGAGCCGCCGGCCCCCCCAGCTCCGTCCCCCGTCGATCGGCCGTCCTCCTCCGGCGAGGACGGCCGCGTTGTTGGGGACGTACGCCGGTAGCATCGCCCACAGCGCCGTCGCCACGATCGGGAGTACGTCCATGTCGCGGTGCTGTCCCGCGGGCGGCTTAACGTCGGCGACTCTCCGCGGCACCTGACGGGCCGCGGAACAGATCGCCTCGGTGACAAACCTCATAGGGAGGCGGGTCCTACCGGCAGACGATGATTCCGCCACTGGCCCGGCGGTTCGTCGCGGGTGAGACGACCGCCGGCGCACTGGAGCACGCGCGACAGTGCAACGAGGAGGGGATCGGCGTCATCCTGAACCAGCTGGGTGAACACTACGACCGTCGCGAACCGGCCACGGAGGCGGCCGCGACCTACGAGGCCCTCGTCGAGGAGATCGATCTGGCGGGGCTGCGCGCCTGCCTCTCGATCAAGCCCTCTCAGCTGGGTCTCGACGTGAGCGAGCGGCTCTTCGAGTCGAACCTCGACAGCGTCGTCACGCACGCCGCGGCCCGCGACGTGTTCGTCTGGATCGACATGGAGGACCACGAGACGACGGACGCGACGCTCGACGCCTTCGAGCGACTCGCCCGCCAGACCGACGGCGGCGTCGGGCTCTGCGTGCAGGCGAACCTCCGACGGACGCCCGACGACCTCGAACGGCTGGCCGATCTGCCGGGGAAGATCCGGCTCGTCAAGGGCGCGTACGATCCGCCGCCGTCGATCGCGCTCCAGGACAAGGCCGAGATCGATCAGGCCTACCGCGACCAGTTGCGATACCTCTTCGAGCAGTTCCGGGGCGAGGTCGCCGTCGGCAGCCACGACCCGGAGATGATCGACCTCGCCGCGTCGCTACACGAGGAGTACGGGACGCCGTACGAGGTCCAGATGCTGATGGGCGTTCGCGACGACGCCCAGCGCTCGCTGGCGACGGACTGCGAGGTCTGGCAGTACGCTCCCTACGGCGGCGAGTGGCTCGCGTACTTCTATCGACGGGTCGCAGAGCGGAAGGAAAACGCGTTGTTCGCCCTGCGGGCGATACTCTCCTAGCTGGCAGTCGTCTGACAGAGACGAAGGGAAGGGCTGATAACGGGTGAGGGCTACGGACTTGACATGGCCTCGGCGACGTGGAAACGTGACTTCGCGAGCGGACTGATCATCCTGCTCCCTCTGTTGGTGACGGTCTACGTACTCGCCTACCTCTACGGCATTCTGGCCTCGTTACCGCTCGCGAACGTCATCACCCCCGGGCTGCTCGCTCCGCTGCTCAACATTCCGGTGGAACACCAGCTGATGACACAGTTGGTGACGTTCGTCCGCGTGCTCACGACCCTCGCGGTCTTCGTCCTCCTCGTGTTCTCGATCGGCTATCTGATGCGGACCGCTTTCGGCGACGTGATCGAACAGGCCCTCGACGACCTGATGAATCAGGTCCCCGGTCTCCGAGTAGTGTACAACGCCTCGAAGATGGCCGTCGAGACGGCCGTCTCGGGGGCCGACGAACTCCAGACGCCGGTGAAACTCGAAGTGTGGGACGGGCTGCGGATGACGGCGTTCAAGACCGGCCAACAGACCGAGGACGGCCGCGACGTGCTCTTCTTGCCGACTGCGCCGAACATCACGACCGGCTACGTCATCGAAGTCGATCCCGACGCCTACGAGGAGACCGACGAGCGCGTCGAGGACGCGCTGACGCGGATCCTCTCGGCCGGCTTCGGCGACGCCGAGGAGAACCACACGCAGGTGCCGGCCGGACTCGTCAACGCCGACGACGACTGATACGGAAAGTTGTAGGCGTTTACCCAGTCGACCGCACGACGGCGTGCGGTCGATCTGGTAAAGACCTACAACTTTCCGTATGAGCCACCACCTTTTTCCAGCGGGGGTGCGCTCCGCGCACCCCGCTTGCAAAAACGTGGGCGAAAAAGACCGGAATCGCCGACGGCGATTCCGGTGAACCGGGCGACCTGCCGGGTCCTGACGGACCGCTCGGTCGCCCGGATGCTCACAGCCATTGTTTGGTCAGTATAGGCTACAGAGCGACCGCACGAGAACAGAATTTCGATCACGATTTAGGTTTATACCAAGATTAATTTATAGGGGAAATGTACCTTTCATTGTGGCTGCTGCTGATTCAGTCTGGCTTGACATCCTCGCTGCTCTTAGAGCGATCGCATTAGTACTCTTTGCCCTCCAATTGACTGTAATGAGGGTGTCATAGAAGTCTTCACACACTATGGTCGAGATTGTGATTATTATAGAGCGTTACTAGCTTAGAAAGCCGTGCACTTGGTGCACGGTGCGTTGAAATGTTTAGAGTATCCCTTTTCGTTTCCGAATTATGATTTCTCTCACTCGTTCAGCGTGATTTGACTCGGATTGAACGAACGCTGTGAGGATGGCCTCGACGATCTCGGAGCGGCTGGCTCCGAGATCGTCACACTCAGCAACTAATTCGTCCACTTCTTGTACGATCTCTTCGTCAACAGCAACGCCGAATTTCTCTTTGCCCATATCTATAACCCACTAAAAATGGCGTGCACCAAGTGTACAGCGTTTTGAGGAAGTCAACGAAACCATGAGAACCGTTCTATGACACCCTCTGTAATTGGTGTCTTCGCAGGTGATGGTTCATTCTTTTTAATCCTGTCAGGGTTTTTTATTAGTGTGATTGCAATGCTGTCGATATACTGATTTGGAAGCGCCCTCTATCGTGTAATCCTCAGTGCTCAGTTTGCACATCTACCAAACAGCAGATTCTCCGGAGATACTATAGTAACAATTGAAACGATTTACACACCGATCGCACTGCCGTCGTGCGATCGGGTGTGCATTGATTTTCAATAGCTACTATATGAGACGAACTCAAGTATAGCAGCCGTGTCACTCAAATCAACTCCTGACGAGACGGTGTCTCACGGCGCAGCGCTGACTCCATCAGCGTCGATCCACCGCGGGGGACATCACCCGAGAACCCGATCTCGTCGTGCCAGATCTGTAGTTGCTTCGTGCGGGTGTCAAACGACTCGCGCCGCCACTCATACGGATTATTGTAGCGATTTACCGGTGATCGTCACCACGGAGTAGACGATCACCGGTAAGCAACTACAATAAACCGTATCAGACGTACTTGAACCAGTCGTCGTACTGCTCGGGTGGCTCTTCGAGGATGTCGAAAAACCGCGTCTGGATCTCGTCGGTGACCGGCCCCTTCGTTCCGGCACCGATCTCGTTGTCGTCGACGCTGCGGATCGGCGTCACCTCGGCGGCGGTGCCGGTGAAGAACAGTTCGTCGGCGGCGTACAGCTCGCCCCGCGAGATGGTGGCGTCGTCGTGGACGGTGTAGCCCAGATCCTCGGCGAGGGTAATGACGCTGCGGCGGGTGATGCCGTCGAGGATCGACTCCGCCAGACCGGTGGTGTAGATCTCGCCGTCGCGGACGAGGAAGATGTTCTCGCCCGGCCCCTCGGCGACGTTGCCCTCCTTGTTGAGGACGATCGCTTCGCCGTAGTCGTTGCCCTTTGCCTCCAGCGAGGCGAGGACGCTGTTGACGTAGGCTCCCGTCGTCTTCGCGCTGGTCGGGATCTGGCTGGAGGCGTGCTTGCGCCACGAGGAGATCGCCGTGTCGATACCCTCTTCGAGCGCTTCCTCGCCGAGGTAGGCACCCCACGGCCAGACGCCGATGGCGGTCTCGACTGGCGACTCGCTCGGGTTGAGCCCCAGCGGGCCGTAGCCGTAGAAGGCGATCGGGCGGATGTAACACGACTCCAGCCCCTCCCGGCGGATCAGCTCGACGGTCGCCTCGGTGAGTTCTTCCGGCGTGTAGGGAATCTCGATGTCGTAGACCTTCGCCGACTCGTACAGTCGGTCGAGGTGTTCCTCCCAGCGGAAGATCACCGGGCCGTCGTCGGTGTCGTAGCAGCGCACGCCCTCGAAGACGCCGGTGCCGTAGTGGAGCGCGTGAGCCAGCACGTGGACCTGTGCGTCCTCGAAGTCGACGAACTCGCCGTCCTGCCAGATCGTCTCGACCCCTTCGAACATCTCCGGGCGTTCGGTCATCGCGTCGACCCCCCGCGCGTGGTCTGCTCCTCGCGATACTGTCCAGGCGTCGTCTCAGCGACGTACATACCGGGGCATTGCGGGCCACCGTTAAGAGTGTTGACGATGTGTGTGTCTGAGCCACACGGCTCGGACCGCACGTTTTCGGGTCACGACTTGTGTGGGCAGTAACATAGACCGACAGCCGACGGAACGACCCAATATGTGTGGCCCACGCGGTGCTACAGTAGCGGCTCGACCAGCCCGACCGTTCTGATACACGCCGCGATCGCCATACAAACGGCGGCGACGGACCAGAGCCACTCTCTGGGCACGATTCGGTCCTCGTCTGTCCCCACTGTGGGAATCGTCCCGGTGAGAAATCCACCCGTGTAGATCGCGCCACTGATCGTCATCAGGGCTCCAGCCACGACTGTCCGTGAGAACCGTATCACAAGCTCGTGGGATGGGCCCAGTAGTCCACCCACAGTGATCCCAACCCCCAACCAGATTGTGGCGAAGCCGAACCAGAGGCGTCCGATCTGGTTGGTCTCGTCAGCCATCGTCCGTTCGATAATGTCGCTTTCAATTAAAATCTGACGCCACTCATACGACGGTGTTCAGATAAGAGATCGAGAGTGGCGGAAGTGAAGCACCGAAAGCCCTCGTGCAGTTGCGGTCCCGGGACCCACGCTGCGCTCCGGTAGGTGCTTGCGGGGTCCGGGTTCCCGCAAGGGCCGGCCGGTTCCACCGGCCGGCTATAACGTGACGGCTCCACCGTCACGCAGCACTCGCCCTTTCATCCGCCAGGGTTCAGACGATCAGATAGCCGATACCTGGCGGATGAAAGGGCGAGGCCCGCTCGGCGGTTCTGCGGCGGCACTATCCGAGCGTAGTGAGGATATCCGCCACAGAACCGCCGAGCGGGCCGAGGGCTTTCGGTGTCTACAAGTCCACTGACGCAGTTGCTTATCTGAACACTACCGTGGAGCCGGGCCGTGGGATTATGCATCTCGCTGCCTAACTGCGGGTATGCGTCTGGGGCCCCTCGCGGTCGTCGCCGTCGCGCTCCTGGCGGGGTGTGGCGGGCTGATCGGCACGTCTACGGAGACGACGGTGACGCCGGCACCGGTCCCCGAACCGCCCGCCACCGAGTCGACCGGCAGCGCGATCGCACCGGGCGTCGGGGGTGCGCGGATCGTCGACGCCGACCGGCTGGCCAGAGCCCACCGAACGGCGATCCGGAACCGCTCGTACGTCTGGCAGGAGCGCCAGCGCGCGAGTCCCGTCGGGACGAACGAATCCGAGCGAATCGACACGCGGCTGTGGGTCGAGCGCGAGCGGCGCTATCGCTACGAGCTGTCGACATCGTGGCGGCCCGTCAACACCTCGGGATACACCGAGGGCGAGACGCGCTACCGACGTGACGTGAGTCGCGCCGGCTTCACCTACTCGACGGCACCCGGAACGAACGTCACGGCACGCTACGGCCACCAGCCCGAAGTGGCGATCAGCCGGTATCTCGCGATCGGGTCGGCCACCGTCGCGGCGACCACGGTCGACGGCCAGCGGTACTATCGGATCACGGGCTCGGCCGAGACGTTGCCCGTGACCGGTGAGATCAGCAACTACAGCGTCGAGGCGCTGGTGGCTCCTTCGGGGTTCGTCCGCTCGCTGTCGGTCAGCTACGAGGACGTGATCGGCAGCAACCGCGAGCGGATCGACTATCGCTACCGGTACAGCGCCGTCGGCGAGACGGCGGTCCAGCCCCCGGAGTGGGTCCGAGCGCGCTGGCCGGAGAACGTGACGACGGCGAGGACCACCCCCACGGGGAGCGCGACCGATACGCCGGACTGATAGGTTCTTTGACTATCGAAACAATCTTTGTACTACAGGAGGTGTTCCCCACCGTGACCGAACGCCAGAACCAACTGCGGGCGCTGTTTTTCACGCGATTCGCCGGTGCCTTCGGGCTGGTGACGCTCCTGACGCTGTTGCCGACGTACATCGAAGTCCTCGGGGCCGAGGGGTTCGTCGTCGGGATGTTCGTCACCGGCCTGACCTTCGCACAGGCAGTCGCGGTGATCCCGGTGTCGTACCTCGGGGACCGCTACGACAAACGGACGATCCTGCTCGTCGGTCTCGGCCTCGCCGCCGCCGTCTACGGTGCCTTCACGTTCGTCGAGACGAGCTGGGGGTTCGTCCTCGTCCGGGGGGTCCAGGGCATCGCCGCGACCACTGCCGGCCTGCTCGGACTCGCGCTCGTGGGCCAGTTAGCCAGGGACAGCAAACGCGGCAACACCATCGGCAAATCGAACTCCTGGCGGTTCGCCGCGGACATCGGCGGGACGCTCTCGGCCGGGATCCTCTACGACAACTTCGGCTTCTCGACCGTCTTCGGGCTCCTGATGGTCGTCACCGGGCTGGCCTTCCTCGCGGTGCTCGCGTGGGTCGAGCCCGACGAGACGACCGTCGAGGAGTTCGCGTTCTTCGATCTGGCGGTCAACCGCCGGATCGCGACGATCACGAGCTTCCGGGCCCAGTACGCCGTCGCGGTGACGCTGGTCCGTAACTGGGTGCCGATCTTCGCCGGCGTCGCGGCCGCTCAGGGCGGACTGGGGTTCAACGCCGCCGTCAACGGTGCGACGGCGGTGAGTCTGACCATCGTCAGCGCCCGCTTCATGAACATGCTGAGCCAGCCGTTCACGGGCCGGCTCTCCGACCGGTTCGGTCGCGCGCGGTTCGTCTTCGTGGGCGGGCTCGCATACGGGATCGCCGCCCTCCTCGTCCCGTTCACGCCCGCGATCGGCTCCGCGCTGGCGCTCCCGGCCACGTTCCCCTACTTCGGCGAACTCTCCGCGGCGTTCCTCCCGCTGCTGGCCGTCAGTGCCCTGCTCGGGATCGCCGACTCGATCCGGGAGCCCGCCAGCATGGCGCTGTTCGCAGACGAGGGGACGGGTGAGGGCGTCGCCGCGAGTTTCGGGATCCGGGACATCGTCTGGCGACCGGGCGCGGTCGTCGCACCGCTGGTCGGTGGCTGGCTCATGAGTAGCGTCGGCATAGACTGGGTGTTCTTTCTGGGCGCTGGGGCCGCCTTCTCCGGCGTGATCGCGTTCGTCGGCATCCTCTCGTACGACCACGGGCGCGAGGGGCTGGCGAAGTGGTGATCAGAGCCGGTCGGCGACGGCGCTCGCGGCGCTCACGTCGCTGACGGCCCGTTCGATCGTGTCGGTGCCGTAGACCCGTTCGACGCCGGCACTCGCCAGCTTCGTCTGGGCGTTGGCCGCCAGCATCGGGTGGACACAGGAGACGAAGACCCGGCCGGCCCCCCGGTCGTTCAACACGCCGACGGCCTCGCTCATCGTCGAGCCGGTGGCGATGATGTCGTCGGCGACGACCACGTCCCGGTCGGCGACGGTCGCGTCGCTTGGCGAGATGTCGACCGCGCCGGTGTCGTAGTCTCTCTCTTTCTCGAAGTAGTCGACGGTCCCGCGCCCGTAGGCGTCTCGGACGGTCGTCGCGATGTCGACGGCCCCCTCGTCGGGCGAGAGAAAGAGCGGTTCGTCGAGCGTCGCGGGCAGCGGGTCGGCCAGGACGCCGGCAGCGTCGACCGGTTCGGCGGGCACGTCGAAAAAGTCGCAGACGGTGTCCTCGTGGGGGTTGACCGTCAGCACGCGGTCGGTGCCAGACGAGATGGCGCGCGCCATCGCACGCGAGGAGACGGGTTCGCCGGTCCGAAACGCCTCGTCCTGGCGGGCGTAGCCCATGTACGGCAGGACTGTGAGGACCTCGTCGGCACCGGCTTCGCGGGCGGCGTCTTGCAACTGGAGCAGTTCGACGTGGGCGTGATCCGAGAGCGTCGAGGCGACGACGACCGCCCGGTCGATCTCGTCGGGGACGCGCACGACCGACTCGCCGTCTGCGAAGTCCTCGTACTCGACGCGCCCGAGTGACTCGTCGCTCGCATCGGCCAGCGCCGCCGCGAACGCCTGCGATTCCGAACCGGGGATGATCATGTTCGCCCATCTACCGGCCGCGCTAAACCCCTTTTCGGTTCCCAGAGAGCCCCGTCCGGCGAGCTACGGCACGGCGACGCCGGTGACTCCGGCCAGCCCGAGCGCGCGCGAGCGCCACTCCGGTGCGCCGTCTTTCGCGGTCACCGGGTCGATCGCGACGGTACCGTCGGCGGTGACCGTCACCGTCGCGGCGGCGTAGGCGACGTCGACGATCCCGGACACGGTCGGGTCGACCGCCGCCCACTCGCCGCTGGCGCGTGCGAAGAGGTCGCCGTCGACGACTGCGTGTGCGCGGTCGCCGTCGCGCTCGGCCGAGACGACGGTCGCGTCGCCGGCCAGCTCGGTCGTCCAGCCGTCGGCGAGACGGTCGACGCCGTCCGCGCTCGCGGCGTACGGTCCGGCGGCGGCCACGTCTCGGACGGCGTCCCCGCCCAGCGCGACGAGGTCGCCGCCGTCGATCCGGACGCAGCCCTCGGCGGCCGCCACGAGATCGCCGTCGACGGCGCGGGGCTCGTCGACAGCGCCCAGTGTCACCCACTCGTCGCCGTCCAGGCGGGCGACCGTTCCGTCCTCGCCCGCGACCACGACGGTCTCGCCGACGCCGACCGCCGTCGCCGGGCCGAAGCCGGTGGCGGTGAATCCCGTCCCGTCCCCGACCAGCACGTCCTCGTCGGTCGCGACCGCGAGGCGGCCGTCGCTGCCGGCGATGTCGCGGGCCGTACACCCGTGTTCGAGCCCGAACCGTCCGATCTGGTCGTCCGAGAGCGCCACCGTCGCCACGCCCATCTCGCAGGCGACGTAGGCGCAGGTCTCCTCGCGGCGCTCCTCGTAGATCCGCTTCTCGTCGAGGGCGATGTCGTCGTCGCTCATGGGCGGGAGTTGGTCGGGTCGGCTGGAAAGGCTACCGCCTCACCGGTTCGGGACCGGCGGTGTGACGGACGGCCATCGGAATCTCGAAGCACGGGCCGGCGTCGGGGCCGCCGGGACACACCACGACGTGACTCAAAGCGCCATTTCACCGTTCAGGGCCTTGATGCGACCGTCTGTCGTACGATCTGACGGACCATGCCAACGATACCCGTGACCAGACGACAGATCGCCCTGCTCGCCGTCGTCGTCCTCGTCGCCGTCGCCGGCTGTTCGGGTGCCGAAAACACCGCCGACAGCGGCGGCTCCGACCTGGCGATGCAGTCGGCCGGCGACGGCAGCGGCGGCAGTAGCGGTGGTGGCGGCGTCGGCAGCTACTACGACGCCGACGGGGATCGCGTGATCGTCCGCGAGTCCCGGATGGACCTGCGGGTCGACAACTTCACGCGGGCGTTTCGCTCGACCCGCGAGGTCGCCGCGGCCCACGGCGGCTACGTCGGCGACCGCTCGCAGAACTCCCGGGGCGACTGGGACGAGGGCCGGATCACGGTCCGGGTGCCCCCCGAGAACTTCTCCGAGGCTCGCGACGACCTCGCGGCGCTTGGCCACGTCGAGGACGAGTCGGTGTCGGTCCAGGACTTCACCGACGAGTACAACGACCGCGAGGCCCGCATCGAGGACCTCCAGCAGGAAGAACGGGCCCTCGAAAGCCTGCTGAGCCGGGCCAACGACAGCGAGGAAGCCGGCGAGATCAGAACCGACCTCCGAGACGTGCGAGACGAGCTCCGAACCCTCCGCCAGCAACAGTCCTCGCTGGAGCGCCAGGAGTCCATGTCGACGATCCGGATCGACGCCCACGAGCCGGTGAGCGAGCAGCCACCCGAGAACTACCGCTCCTCGTTTGGCTTCGACGACGCGTTCATGGAGGCGTTCTACGGCGGCCTGACGGCGGTGAAGTACGTCGTCGTCTTCTTCGGCTACGCGATCCCGATCGGGCTCTCGCTGTTGCCCCTGGCGGCCTTCGGCCTCGTGCTCGTCGACGGCGTCCGCCGGACTCGCTCGTTCGTCTCGGGAGCGATGAGCACCGACTCGGAGAGGGCAAGCGACTCGGAGAGGGCAAGCGACTCGCCGGCAGTCGTCGAGACGAGCGGTGACGAGGCCGGGACGACCGACGACGGCGAGCCCGACGGCGGCGAGACCGACGAGTAGCTACAGGGCGTCCTTGTACGCTTCCAGCGCCTCGTCGATGTCCGCCTCGGTGTGGGCGTCACAGACGAACTGCGACTCGAACTGGTTGGCCGTGAGGAAGACTCCTTGCTCTCTCATCGCCGGCCAGAACAGGCGCTGCCAGCGCTCGGTCTCGGCCCGTTTGACGTCCGCCCCGGTCTTCGGGCAGGTCCCGAACCGCTCACAGTCGGGGTCCTGCGTACAGCCGGCGTCACAGGGGCCGCCGGCCTGCGTGCCGTCGGCGTCGCGGGTGAACACCACCTTGAACATCGAGTCGGTGCCGACGACGGTGTACTCGGGTGCCTGATCCGCGAGGATGTCCGTCAGGCCGGCGCGCAGCCGTTCGCCCAGGCCGTTCACGTGGTCGTACACGTCGTTCTCGGCGGCGTAGCGCAGCGTCTCCAGACCCGCAGCCATCGTCACGGGGTGACCCGAGAAGGTGCCCGACTGGAACACGTCGCCGGCGGGGGTGAACCGATCGACGATCTCCGATCGGCCGCCGACGGCTCCGACCGGGAACCCGCCGCCGACGATCTTGCCGAAGGTCGTCAGGTCGGGCGTGACGCCGAATTTCCCCTGAGCACACTGGAGGCCGCCGACCCGAAAGCCCGTGATTACCTCGTCGAAGACGAGCAACGAGCCGTGGTCGTCACACAGCTCGCGCAGCGTCTCGTGGTAGCCCTCGACCGGGTGGACGATGCCGTAGTTGCCCAGGATCGGCTCGGTCAGGACCGCGGCGATGTCGTCGCCGTGCTCGGCGAACAGCTCCCGTGCGGCCTCGGCGTCGTTGAACGGCAGCGTCAGGGTGTGCTCTGCGAACTCCGGGGGGATGCCGGGACTGGAGGGGGCGGTGTGGTCGCCCTCGCCCTCGACCAGCGTCGACTCCTGTGCGCCGTGGTAGCCCCCCCGCATGACGACGATCTTGTCTCGGCCGGTGTAGGCCCGCGCCAGACGCACCGCCGACACCGTCGCCTCGGTGCCGCTGTTGACGAAGCGGGTCATCTCGACGCTGGGGACGTGCCGGCGGACGAACTCCGCGAGTTCGACCTCGACTTCCGTCGGCGCGCCGTACATCGGCCCCTCGGCGGCGCGTTGCTGGACCGCCGACTGGACCGGTTCGGGCAGGTCGTGGCCCAGCAAGAGCGGGCCGTAGCCCATCACGAAGTCGAGATATCGGTTTCCGTCGGCGTCGATGACGTGGCCGCCGTCCCCGCGCTCGACGAAGAAGGGGTAGGGCTGGGTCGCTCGCACCGAAGAGTTGACGCCGCCGGGCATCACCGACAGCGCCCGATCGTACAGCGATCGCGACTGCTCGTGGTTCATGGCCGTGGATTTGGCCCAGGTCGGAAAGATACTGTCGGTCGTGGAGCCGTCACCTCGACACGTCTGTCGTCTCCGCGACGACGGGCACCCGCTCGTGGCCGGCTGCACCCAGCAGCGCGATCGTCCGCGCGGTCAGGAGCGTCCCCGCGGAAACGGTCTCGCGGCCGCCAAGCGTCGTCGCCGAGAGGACGTTCTCGCCGGGGACCACCGGCTCTCTGAGCGCCACGTCGTCGTTTCGACGGCTGGCGTCGTCCGTCTGGACGACCGCGTCCGTGGTCGGGGGAAGCGGTGCGCCCGCGGCGACCGCGACGGCAGTCCGCAACGGCGTCTCGGCCGGCGGCTCGCCGTGGGGAGCGAGGTCGGCGACCACGTCCATGACGACCGGCGTCGCCCGGCGCGTGTCCTCGACCTCGACGGCCGCGACGGCGTAGCCCGCGACGCGAGCGCGGTCGTACTCCGGGGTGGCGGCCGGCAACTCCTCGGTCAGGACCTGGCCGCGGGCCTCGGCGAGGGAGACCGTCCGACTCACGGCTCGGCCGTGACTGTCGGACTCATCGACCCGCCAGCCCGACGACGTGGCCGATCTCGGGCAGGAGCACGTCCTCGACCCCCAGCGCGATCGCGTCGGGGCTCCCGGGGAAGGCGTAGACGGCCGTCTCGCCGACGATTCCCGCCGTCGCGCGGGTGAGCATCGCGGCGGTGCCGACCTGCTCGTGGCTCAGCCGCCGGAAGTACTCGCCGATGCCGGGGATCTCGGGGTCCAGCAGCGGCCGGATCGCCTCGATGGTCACGTCGTCGGGCGTCAGTCCCGTCCCGCCGGTGGTGACGACCACGTCGACCGCGTCACCCTCGGCTACGCCGCCGTCGCGCTCGCCCGCCAGCGTCTCGACGCGCTCGCGGATGGCCGCCGCGTCGTCTGCGACAACGTCGGTGACGGCGACGCGGTGGCCGGCGTCCTCGATCGCCGCGCTCGCGACCGGCCCGCTCTCGTCCTCGTCGCTCGACCGAGAGGAAGAGATCGTCAGCACGGCGAACGCGAGGGTCTCGTCGGTGCCGTGGTGATGGTGGTGGCCGTGCTCGCCGTCGCCGTGATCGTGGCCGTGCTCGTCGCTCATGAGTCCCCCTTGACCTTCGCTTCCACGCGCACGTCCGAGATGCGCGTGTCCAGATACTGCCCGTCGGCGTCTTTCTCGGCCGATTTGACCATGTCCCAGACCGTCAGCAGGGCGCGGGTGACGCCGTTGAGCGCCTCCATCTCGACGCCGGTCTGGCCGGTCGAAGACACCTCGACGGTGCTCTCGACGCCGTCCTCGCGGACCGCGAAGTCGACGGTGACGCCGTCGATCGCGAGCGGGTGACACATCGGGATGTCGTCCCAGGTGCGCTTGACGGCCTGGATCGCGGCGACGCGGGCCGTCGCCAGCACGTTGCCCTTCACGACCGCGCCGGTCTCGATCGACTCGGCCGTCGACGGTTCCAGGTCGATCCGTCCGCTCGCGACCGCCCGGCGGTCGACGACGGCCTTGTCGCCGACGTCGACCATTTGTGCCGCGTCGTCCTCGACGTGGCTGAACTCGTCCATACCGCCCGCAACGGCCGGGGCCTACAAACCGCTTTGTGCTTCCGTCGCTGGTCGTGTGGAAAAACCGAAGGTGGAGTCGACCACTGGCTCATTCTCACGTCTGCGTGACAACGGTGTCCGTTTTCTTCCCGATCATCTTCACCGAAAACACGCGTTCTCGGGGAACGAGCTCGTGGACATCCCGACCGTCTTTTTTCCCCTTTTGACCTTCCAGTGTTGGGTCTCGTCGTTGTATTCTATCTCGGAGCTATCGACACGTAGTTCCTGAACGCCGTCCGGAGTCTCGTATCTGATCGCAGGCATATTTTCGTTTCGGACCGGACGGGTTTATTTCTGTGTCACGTCGGCTTGTCTGGGTGAACACGTCCCACAGAGGGAATCGACGACCGTGTCGAGGGTTTTGGATGCTCGAACCCGTTTACAGTCACAAGTGCTACCGGTCGTTCCAGACGAGTGAGAGCCTGGGCAACGTATAGGTAGCTCGGGCAGTCAGTTCCGGTATGCACGTTCTGGGAGTCGCCGGCCCGTCGGACGCGGGGAAGACGACCCTCGTCGAGCGGGTCTGCGAGCGGTTGGCCGAGCGGGGCCGCGTCGCGACGATCAAGCACTGCACGCACGCGCCCGACGTGGACACCGAGGGCAAGGACACGGCGCGCCACCGGGCGGCCGGCGCGGCAGTGAGCTACGGTCTCGCCGACGACGCGTGGTTCGCGACGGGCGGGGATCGGGGCCTCGACGAGACGCTCGACGAACTCGCGCGGTCGTACGACTACGCCGTCGTCGAGGGGTACTCCGGGGCGCGGATTCCGACGGTGGCGCTTGGCGGGCGCGACCACGCCGGGCGACGGCTCGCGGCGGGCGAGACCGCGAGCGACGTGGACGCGGCGGCGCTGGTCGAGGCGCTCCACGACTGCGAGCCCTACGAGACACTGGGCTCGCTCGTGGCGCGGATCAAAGCGTCGAGCGACAGCGACCGTGCCGGCGCGATCGCGACGTTTACCGGACGGGTCCGCGAGCGCGACGACCACGACGACACGCCGACGGAGTACCTGGAGTTCGAGAAGTACGAGGGCGTCGCCGAGGAGCAGCTGGCGACCATCCGCGACGACCTCTGTGCGCGCGATGGCGTCTTCGAGGTCGCGCTGCACCACCGCACCGGCATCGTCGAGGCCGGCGAAGACATCGTCTTCGTCGTCGTACTGGCGGGCCATCGCCGCGAGGCGTTCCGAGCGGTAGAGGACGGGATCGACCGCCTCAAAGAGGAGGTCCCGCTGTTCAAAAAGGAAGTGACCGTCGAAGACGCCGTCTGGGCGCACGAACGCTGACGGCAACCATCTGGTTTCCTTCTTGTAATTCTCTCCTCCAAAGACGTTCGTTTGTGTACCTCAGAGTTTTGTCCCCGTGTATACACCAACCACATAGTTAGATATCGCATGGATCGTCAACCAGAATACCGCACGAACGTTCGTGATCGATGAGCGACTGGATACCGACCATCTGTATGCGCTGTGCCGTCGGCTGTGGCCACCTCCAGCGTGGCGTCGACGTCGGCAACGGGATCGACACCGTCCGCGGGGACGCCACCCACCCCGTCAACCAGGGGCTTGCCTGCCAGCGCGGCGTCAGCGAGACCCAGGACCCCGACGAGCGCGCGCTGGTCGCCGAGGAGTGGGGCGTTCCCGTCGATCGACTCCCGGACAGCACCGGCCCCGATCCGGTCGGAACCGTCGAGGCCGTCGACGACGAGGTGAACGCGGTCTGGACCGTCGCCACGAACCCGGTCGCGGAGATGCCCGACGCCAGCGCCGCCCGCGAGCGGCGACGACTGAGGGTCAGCACCGACAGTCGAATGCCACGTCGCTTTTGTACGCTCTCGAAGCGTCCGGGCTACCACGCCGACGCAACGGGCCGAACTGCCGTCCCCGTCGGTCCCAGCCCGAACGGGGTCGGAACAGCGTCGTTCGCGGCGGCCGTCACCGGCGATCCGCGCGGCCCTCTGATTGTTTTCTAATAGAGCGTGGACGAAAAAGGGAACTATACCATGAGAGTAGTTATACTTGGATTAGCTTTAGCTGCCATTTTTGAGAGATTGTCGAGGAATATACTCTCCGAATATGAGTCTGAACGAGGGTGTCATAGAACGGTTCTCATGGTTTCGTTGACTTCCTCAAAACGCTGTACACTTGGTGCACGCCATTTTTAGTGGGTTATAGATATGGGCAAAGAGAAATTCGGCGTTGCTGTTGACGAAGAGATCGTACAAGAAGTGGACGAATTAGTTGCTGAGTGTGACGATCTCGGAGCCAGCCGCTCCGAGATCGTCGAGGCCATCCTCACAGCGTTCGTTCAATCCGAGTCAAATCACGCTGAACGAGTGAGAGAAATCATAATTCGGAAACGAAAAGGGATACTCTAAACATTTCAACGCACCGTGCACCAAGTGCACGGCTTTCTAAGCTAGTAACGCTCTATAATAATCACAATCTCGACCATAGTGTGTGAAGACTTCTATGACACCCTCGTCTGAACATCAAAAGTACCCAAGTGGTATAAAAAACGAAAATAATAATGACTCTTCCTGGAGTTCGCGGGCTAATATCACCAAATGGGAGAACAACTATTACAATAATAGTAAATAGCATTGACACAGCAAATGCTGAAGTTATTTTAGCCATCATTAATGCAGCCCCTCTGGTATTTCTCCAACGCATAAGCAAGTGCTCACCTGTATTTTTCTATTGTCTTGATTATAAAAGTATTCCTCAAATTGATTTTCCCCAAAATTTCCTATTTCTACTCGCCTGCCCATCACCGTTTTGCGGATTGTACTAGGCAATTGGCAGCGTTGTCATTATGTGTAATCGCTGTAGCTTTAACTCGTCGTCGCAATCACCAATTTTGAGCGAGGCGACAACCATAGCCGCGAGATGGTCAAATTATAGGAGTTTTGGCCGTGTTTAGACGCTAGTAAGAGCGGCTAAATGTCTAACTTACTAGGAAGTGAAGCGGGAAAAGCCGGTTGTGTCTACACAGCTCGCCCGCTTCACTGATCGGGTTGTCTCGCTTGCTCAAAAAGCCGTCGTCGGCGAACCGGATCCAGCGTACGAAGAAGGAGAAAACGGCTACGCAGATTGGGTGATCGTCACGCTTCACGGTCTCCGCGAGTATCTTGATCACACGTATCAGCGGTTGCTGGACGTGCTCCACGAAATGCATGGAATTGTCGCCAAACTCGGCCTAGCAGTGGCTAATCTGCCTGATTTCACGACCGTGTGTACACGCAAGCAGGACCTGGAAATGCGTATCTGGCGTGTCTTGCTGCGGCTGTCGGCGGAGTTGCACGATCTTGGCGATGTTCAGGCGATCGACGCAACCGGCATGGATCGGATAGCCGCCAGCCAACACTACGCAAAACGGACGAATTACACGTTCGAGCGGTGAAAACGACCCTCCTCAGTGATTGCAAGACAGGTGCGATTCTAGATATACATTGCTCGATGAAACAACCGCACGATTCTAAGATCGGCTGGCAAATGGTCAAACGCAACCTCGACAAACTGAACATTCTTACAGCTGACAAGGGCTACGACTGGTGGCTCCTCCGCCAAAGGCTCCGTACTGAAGGCGTCAAACCGGTGATTAAGCACCGCGAATTCGGCTGGCACGGCGTCGCCAACAATTTCTTGCAAGATGATACGATCTACCATCAACGCTCGAACGCCGAATCCACGTTTTTCGCGCTGCGACGCAAATACGGCGAGATCGTTCGGGCTCGAACCTGGTTCGGTCAGTTCCGCGAACTCGTTCTGAAATGTGCTGTCAGAAACATCGAACTCAGCGTCAGCCACTCATGACCGTGAAATCACGCGTCTAAACAAGGCCGAATGTAGCGGTCTTCGTGACTCGGATCAGGACGATAGTGAGAGACGAGTCTCCCGTCCGTGTACACGGGTAACTGTTCGTCGTTACCTGGCCCCCCGGTACCGAGCGGTTGCACTGTACTGTCCGACGAACGCTCGGCGGTTGCGCTCTGTACCGCACCGAGTAGCGATGTGGAGGCGATGCCCTTGAGGAATTTTCTTCGTTTCGTCATTGCAAGCAGATTTTGGTTTAGAGTGCAGTCAAAAAAATTATTATCTCTATTTGATTTTCAATGAAGTGGTTTGTAGGCAATGTAGAGGTTGATATAAAAGATAACGAAGATTTGGAATTGAGACCGGGAGAGTCGCCATAAATAGCAGAAAGTGTCTGAAATGGCCTTGTTTAGACGCAGTACAAATCGGCTCTTGCGGCGTATGCTCCGCGAACAGATCGACACAATGAGGCACTCAGGACAGATTTTAGACAACCGCTACGGTCCGTGACTCGCCGATCGAGGAGCGTCTAAACACGGCCGTCTGAAATCGTTTTTGATGATATCGTTAACCGAAGCGCCGGCCAGCGAAAGACGCCGTCCGAGTCAGTCCCGAAAGTTCTCGGGGACCTGGATGCTGTAGCGGCCGTCCTCTTGGAGTGCGACGATGTACTCCTCACGGTCGTACAGCTCCATCAGGTTCAGCTCGTACTGACCGGGTTCGAGCACTTTGATGCTCTCGAACTGGTCGTTGAGCTCCTCGCGGAGTTCTTCCAGCCCCGGTCGGTCCGCGCGGGGTTTCTGGTCGGCAGTTGGCTCGGCGTCGTCCTCGGCGGCGTCGGCCGAGACACGATCGGCCGGGGCTGACTCGGAGGGCTCCGTCTGGGTAGGGCGAGCCGACGCGGGATCGTCGGTCTGGACCGGCTGAAAGTGATGCTCACCGTCGTCCGACGGTTCCGCAGGGAGCTCGTCGACGGAGACCACGTCCGTGCGGGCGCTGGCCTGGGCGGTATCTTCGGGACTGGGGCGAGAGTCCCCACGGTCGGGACCCGTCGTGTCGGGACCGTCGCTTCGGGTCGGCGACTCCTCGGCAGTGGCACTCCCCATCAGGTCTTTGACCGTCGCAGCGGTCTTGCCGACGGTCTGTGCCACCGAGGATCCACCGGACGGTTCCGGTGGATCTGGCGGTTCCGCCGCGGTGTCGACAGAGTCGGCACCGGCGGGTTTGAACTGGAACTTGTTGCCGCCACAGTCCGGACAGCCCGACAGCATCTCCTTGGAGCCGTCCGAGAACGTGCGGTCGCAGTTCGTACACTGGTGTGGCATTATTGCCGGGTGACGAGGGCACTGATGACGTTTTCGTCCTTGTGAAGCGTCTCGATCTGGTTGGCCGGCCCGATCACGGTGAGTTTCTTCGTCGACTGGGTGCCCATGAGTCGGTCGAGGAAGCTCGTGTCGGACGTCTCCGAGCGCGGGTAGGTCTCGATCTCGATGCCGTTGAACTCGTCGGGGCTGATCTCGGTCATCGTCACTTCGATCAGCCGCGATTCCTCGTCCGGGGACAGCCCCTCTTCGAGGACGACGATTTTGCCGTCGCGGACGCCGTCGAGGATATTCCTGATCTTCTCCATGGAGGTCAGTCCGTCCATCTGCTCGCCGCTGATCAGGTCGATCTGCACGCCGTCTTGTGGTTTTGCTTCAGCCATCCACGATCACCCGAAGTACTCCGCGATCTTGTCGTACACTTCGTCCATGTTGTCTCCTTCCAGGGCCGACAGCGGAATCGTCTCGTGTTGTGGGAACGCGTTGCGGATCCGCTGGACCGACGACTCTTCGAGGTCCGTCTTGTTCGCCAGAATCAGGACCGGCAGGTCCTGGCTCTCGATGATCCCGATCAGCATGGTGTTGACCTGCGTGAACGGATCCGTCGAGGAGTCGAGCACGTAGATGACGCCGTCGACGTCCTCGCGGAGCCAGTGCATCGCCTCCGCGACCCCCTCGGTGGCCTCCCGCGAGCGACGCACGGCGTCGTCTTTCTCCATGTCGTGATCGAGGAACTCCTCGTAGTCGACCTTCGTCGTTACGCCCGGCGTGTCGACGATGTCGATGTTGACCGTCGCGCCGTTGCGCTCGATCTCGATGTCCTCTTTCCGGCGCGCGCGCCTCGTTTCGTGTGGAATGTGACTCTCGGGGCCGACGGCGTCACCGGTCCAGTCACGGGCGATTCGGTTAGCCAAAGTCGTCTTCCCAGCGTTCGGCGGGCCGTAGATACCGATACGCTTGGGGTTCTCTTCCGAGAACAGCGTCGATGCCGCGCGTGAAATACTGTCTTTGAGATCTGTGAGCAGTCCCATCCTCGTTCCTCCCGCCCGAACGTCCGTATTCGGGGGCTTGAGCGTAGTAGAAAGGCGAATTCACTTAAGGCTACGTCAGACAACCATACCAGAATTGATAGTACATCGAAAGATACAGCGAGAAAACCTGTCGAGAAAACGCGACGGGGACGAGACAGATGAGACGTGAGGGGCTGGGTCAGTGCTGGCGTGAATGTGTCGAATGGTACCAATTCGAGAGCGGAATACAACACCCCCACCCCTTCGTTTCGAGTGGAACACCACAACCCCCCGTGGGGACCAGCGGGAGAGACGGGGCTCGCGCGGGAAATTCATGTGTGGTTCGCGCGGGAGGTTTCATCTGAAACGTCACTAGAGAGACGTGAGAACGTGTAGAACAGCGTCTAGAATACTAGATACGACTAATTATATGTCTCTGTTTCTAGTGCGGTTTTGGTTCGCACGTATTATATATAAGTCTTCTCTTATCTAGTGAGACCTCGACAGACTGCCGTACCCCCCACCCCCCTCTTCAACCCGTTCCACCCGAAACGAAGGGGTGGGGGAGGGGAGATTCGTGTACACCCTCCCAAAATCCCACTCGAAGCCGTTCATTTCTTGCTAACACTTCTCTTACACCTCCTCTCGAACACACCCGACAGTACAGATCCCCGTCCGTTTCTGGTCCGCCCGCTCCCATCCGCGGGCTCCCGTCCGCCCGCTTCCGTCCGCCGACCGTTCTCACTGTCGACACCCACCTCACCGTCGAGTGTGAATACGTCACGAACGTCTCCGTCTCGGGGGAATGCCTGCAGAACGGGACAGCTATCCACATCACGAAGGTACGGTGAAGCTGCCGTCAGTAACGACAGAGACACGAATCGGGGACCCGACGTAGCGCTGGATCGACACGAGTCTCCGTTCCGACCGAAATGTTTAATATCGAGTCACCCACGGGTTCTTGTGGTTCAACTGGACTCGCGCCGCTCGGCGAAATCCGCGTACAACGTCTTTCCGAGCGGTCTCGGTCGCGATTCCACACTGCGCACCGGTCTTTCCACCTGAAACGAGGGGGTTGTCACCACGACTATGGACGAGACAGGAAACGACGCCGACCCGAACACGCCGGATCGAGAGTCCTCAGAGGAGACCGACGACGACCAGCCCGACCGCGACAACTTCGGGACGGACCTCGACGACGTGGTGCTGGACGACATCGACACGGGCGAGGACGGGGCCACCGACGAGGCGTCCCGTGGCCTCTTCGACGACCTTCTCAGCGGCGAGCCGATCTTCGAGAACAAGGAAGTTCTCCGTCCCTCGTACACGCCACACAAGCTCCCACACCGGGAAGAGCAGATCAACAACATCGCGACGATCCTCGTCTCCGCTCTCCGTGGGGACACGCCCTCGAACATCCTCATCTACGGGAAGACGGGGACCGGAAAGACTGCCAGCGCCAAGTTCGTCAGCGAGGAGTTGGAGACGACCTCACAGAAGTACGAAGTCCCCTGTATGGTCGAGTACATCAACTGCGAGGTGACCGACACGCAGTATCGCGTCCTCGCACAGCTCGCCAACAAGTTCATCGAGCAGAACCGGACGTACATCGGCGATCGCATCGAGGAACTCGATACGCTTCGCGAACGCGCGACCTCGAACCCGGACGAGAACCCACTCGCCGAGACCGACTTCGCGACCGTCGACGAGATCGAGGCGGAGATCGAACGGCTCGAAGCCGATCGCGCTGAGTTCGAGGAAGTGCCGATGACCGGGTGGCCGACCGATCGGGTGTACAGCTCGTTTTTCGACGCCGTCGACTACCACGAACGCGTCGTCGTCATCATGCTCGACGAGATCGACAAGCTCGTCGAGAAGTCGGGCGACGACACGCTGTACAACCTCTCCCGGATGAACTCCGAGCTCGAACGCTCGCGGGTGTCGATCATGGGCATCTCGAACGACCTGAAGTTCACCGACTTCCTCGATCCCCGCGTCAAGTCCAGCCTCGGCGAGGAAGAGATCGTCTTCCCGCCCTACGACGCCACGCAGCTCCGGGATATCCTCGATCACCGCTCCGACGTGGCGTTCAAGTCCGACGCACTGACCGACGACGTGATTCCGCTCTGTGCCGCCTTCGCGGCCCAGGAACACGGCGACGCTCGGCGGGCGCTCGACCTGCTCCGGACGGCCGGCGAACTCGCGGAGCGGGACCAGACCGACTGCGTCGAGGAAGACCACGTCCGACAGGCCCAGGAGAAGATCGAACTCGACCGGGTCGTCGAGGTGGTGCGGACGCTGCCGACCCAGAGCAAGATAGTCCTCTTCGCGATCATCCTCCTGGAGAAAAACGGCGTCCACAACATCAACACCGGCGAGGTGTTCAACATCTACAAGCGCCTCTGCGAGGAGATCGACGCCGACGTGTTGACCCAACGTCGCGTCACCGACCTCATCAGCGAACTCGACATGCTGGGGATCGTCAACGCCGTCGTCGTCTCGAAGGGACGCTATGGCCGGACCAAAGAGATCAGCCTCTCGGTTCCCATCGACGAGACCGAGGCCGTCCTGCTGTCGGACTCCCGGCTCGGTGACATCGAGGACGTGCAACCGTTCGTCCAGGCCCGGTTCGACAACTGACCGATCGGCACGCTCGCTCGACTCGAAACGAAGGGGTATCGCGCCGCTCGACACGCTCGTTCGCCCTTCTCTCTACAGGCGCGAGAACACCGCCGACTCGCTCGTCTCCCGACGATCAGGCCAGCGCTCGCTGGAGCTGGAGCCGGATGTTGCCCAGTAGTGGCACTCTCGTCTCGGCGGTCCCGACGACCCAGGACTTTCGGACCGGATCGCAGGCACCGGGGCCACAGCTCGGCAGCCCGTTGACCTGGTCGTAGCCGGCGTTGTTGTCGCCTTTCGTCACGAAGCCGGCCGAGTCGGCCGGGCAGTTGCGCAGTTCCTCGCAGCTGTCGGCGTCGATGTAGGCGGGATCCGCCTTGTCGTACCAGTTCTCGCTCTCGTTGACCCAGAACATCGCTCGGTGTATCACCGGTGTCCTCGCACTGTCGCCGTCGGGCCGGAAGACGATCACGTCGCCGTCGTTCTGGAACGACCTGTAGCCGGTGTCAGCGCCGCGGTTCGCGGGCACGACGCCGGTGTCGACGTAGGCACCGTCTCCGGCGAACCGGTCCTCATCCATGACGAAGACGAGGTCGCCGGTGTCGATGTGTGGTTCCATACTTCCGGACTCGATCGCGACCAGCGGCGGCCACACGCCGCTGATCGCGAACAGCAACAGGCCGACCGCGACGACTGCGCCGGCACTGCTGACGAGATCGAACAGGTAGACGAGCCCGCCCGGTTGGTCGTCGTCGGGCGGGTTCGGACCGCGTGGCTCGCTCATCGTCGTAGAGTGCGTGGAAACGACGTATCAACCTTCTGTCTCGGAGTTCGCTAGCCTTTTCTCGACTGGTGCCTAGCTGTCTGTGTGCCCCTGGAGACGCCGGCCCGACTCGTGAGCGAACTCGCCAGCCGTGGCTACAACGCCGAACGCGAGGCGGTGACGCTGCTCGCCGACGCCTCCGATCCGGACGTGGCTCTCGACCGTGCACTGGAAACGATTCCCGAGGACACGCTCGTCCTCTCGGCCGATCACGTTCGAACGGCCCTGGAGAGCGAGCACGACGCCGACGGTGGCCGATCCGGGAACGAGACGCGTCCGGCCGACACGACGAACCCGGCGGACACGGACCCCTCTGTTTCGACTGGAACTGGCCCCACCTCGTCGACCGATTCCGGCGGGTCGACTCCAGTCGAAACGGAGGGGTCTTCGACGGCTCGCTCGGTCCGCTCGTCCGATCCCGACCAGCGATCGATCGAGGTCCACAACGACATGACCGGTCAGTCGACCGGAACGGGCGAGTACTCGGATTTCGTCTCCGTCTTCCGGGACCGCTACGAGAAGCTCTCGAAGCAACTGCGCGGGCGCGTGAACCACCGTCCCACGAACGCGCTCGAACGGATGAGCGGCGGCGAGGAAGCGGCCATCGTCGGGATGGTCTCGGACATCCGCTCGACGGCCAGCGGTCACTGGCTGATCGAACTCGAAGACACCAACGGCACGTTCCCGTGTCTGGTGATGAAAGACCGCGCCATCGCCGACCTCGTGCAGGAACTGCTGTACGACGAGGTGATCGCCGTCGACGGGACGCTGGCCGACGACGGCGGGATTCTCTTCGTCGACTCCCTGCACTTCCCCGACATCCCACGGACGCACGACCCCTCGACGGCCGACCGGCCGGTTCAGGCGGCGCTGATCTCGGACGTCCACGTCGGCAGCCAGGAGTTCATGGCCGACGCCTGGCACCGCTTTGCAGACTGGCTCCACACCGAAGAAGCCGCCAACGTCGAGTACCTGCTGTTGGCCGGCGACATGGTCGAGGGGGTCGGCGTCTATCCCGACCAGGACGATGAACTCGACGTGGTCGACATCTACGAGCAGTACGAGCGCTTCAGCGAGTACCTCAAGGAGATCCCCGGCGACATCGAGATCCGGATGATCCCCGGCAACCACGACGCCGTCCGCCTCGCCGAGCCCCAGCCGGCTTTCGACGAGGAGCTTCGGGACATCATGACGGCCCACGACGCCCAGGTCCACTCGAACCCCGCCCTCGTGACGATCGAGGGCGTCACGGTCCTGATGTACCACGGCGTCTCGCTGGACGAGGTCATCGCGGAGTTGCCCGACGAGAAGGCCAGCTACGACGAGCCACACAGGGCGATGTACCAGCTCCTGAAAAAGCGCCACGTCGCGCCCCAGTACGGCGGTCACACCCGACTCGCACCGGAAGACCGGGACTACCTCGTCATGGAGGAAGTGCCGGACGTGTTCCACACCGGCCACGTCCACAAGCTCGGGTGGGGGAAGTACCACAATGTGCTGGCGATCAACTCCGGGTGCTGGCAGGCCCAGACGGACTTCCAGAAGAGCGTCAACATTGATCCCGACGCCGGGTTCGCGCCGATTCTGGATCTGGATACGCTGGATATGACCGTCCGGAAGTTCTCTTGATGACTGTTACCTTTTACTAAATTTGCTGATAATTCGAGTCGGTACTGTGATTGCCTCGACCGCCTCCAGTAATTTCAACTGATGATCAGATGCGGAACCTATATTTAACCATCGTTCAATCCAATCGATATCTATGTTCGAACTGGCAGGGCTTCGGGAACACAACGCGGTACAGGCGACTGTCGTGCTTGTGGCGTGTATCCTCGTTGCCGCGTACTTCCTGTATCTGGTGCCCGTGATCGGGATCGCGTTACTGTATCTCGGCATCTCGTGGTATCGAACGGGAGAACCTGCGAGAAAGAGAGCGGGCCTCATCCTCGTCACTGGTGGTGCGGTCCTGCTAGCGGTGTCTCCGGTCGTCTACGCTGGACTCACACGACAGCCGGGATTCGAGATGGTTCGGTAGTTCACGTAGCCTTCTTTCCCGAGTTGAACGCGTTCGCCGTCCATCCGAAATACCGCCGCTATCCCGGACAGCGAGCGGGATCTACCGCTGTCACCGGGACTTAAGACGAACTGGGCAGACGTGCAAACGTATGAGCGACGACGACCGCGGATTCGAGACCGACGCACTGCACGTGGGACAGGAAGAACCGGAGTCGCACGCACGAGCGCGCGCACCCCCGATCTACCAGACGACCTCCTACGTCTTCGAGGACGCCGAGGACGCGGCGGCACAGTTCGGCCTCGAAAAGCCCGGTCACATCTACTCGCGGCTGATGAACCCGACCACGGGCATGTTACAGGAACGTATCGCTGCACTCGAAGGCGGGGTCGGTGCGGTCGCGACCGCTTCGGGGATGGCGGCGCTGAACCTCGCGACGTTCCTGCTCGCCGACGCCGGTGACAACATCGTCACGGCGTCCTCGCTGTACGGCGGCACGTACACGTACTTCACTCACACCGCACCGCGCAACGGCGTCGAGGCCCGCTTCGTCGACACGCTGGACTACGAGGCCTACGAGGAGGCCATCGACGAGGACACGGCCTACGTCCACTGCGAGACCATCGGCAATCCGTCGCTGGTGACACCGGACTTCGAGCGACTGGCCGACATCGCCCACGACAACGGCGTCCCGCTGTTCGTCGACAACACCTTCGCGACGCCGTACCTCTCGAACCCGATCGAGCACGGGGCCGACATCGTCTGGAACTCCACGACCAAGTGGATCCACGGCCACGGCACCACCGTCGGCGGCGTCCTCGTCGACGGCGGGAGCTTCCCGTGGAACGAGCACGCCGAGAAGTACCCGGAGATCGCCCAGGACAACCCCGCCTACCACGGGATCAACTTCGACGAGACGTTCGGCCCGGCGGGGCTCACCTACGCCGCCATCGCTCGCGGACTGCGCGACATGGGCAACCAGCAGTCCCCCTTCGACGCCTGGCAGACGATCCAGGGCCTCGAAACCCTGCCCGTGCGGATGGAACGCCACTGCGAGAACGCGATGGCCGTCGCCGAGCACCTGGCCGACCACCCCGAGGTCTCGTGGGTCACCTACCCCGGACTCGACGACCACGAGACCCACGACAACGCCAGCGAGTACTTAGACGGTGGCTACGGTGGGATGATCACGTTCGGACTGGAAGACGGCTACGACGCGGCCCGGGGCACCGTCGAGTCGACAGAGATCGCCTCGCTGCTGGCAAACGTCGGCGACGCGAAGACGCTGATCATCCACCCCGCCAGCACGACTCACCAGCAACTCACCGACGAGGAGAAGCAGGCCGCCGGCGTCACGAACGACCTCGTTCGGCTCTCCGTGGGTCTGGAGTCGGCCGACGACATCATCGCAGACCTCGATCAGGCGATCGAGCGGGCGACGCGCTAGAGGCCACTCAGCACGCCCGCCGCGCCGGCCACCAGCGGCACCAACACGAGCAGATACGCCGCCGCCGAGACGGCCCAGTCACGGGTGATCGTCCGCACCCGCTGGCGGGCCAAGCCCGGGCGCGGGAGGACGACGACGGCGAAGAACACGACCATTAGGACGAGCAGGACGACCGCGGTCAGCAGGTACGTCACCACGCCGTCGCCGAGGACGTTCCCGACGAGCAACAGTAGCGTCACGTATAGCGGCCCGGTGAGCCAGCCCGCGACGTGGTGGACGACGGCGGCGAGGCGCTTCGGCGCGGTGTCGGGGTCCTGCTCGGTCAGGACGCCCGACGCGACGAACGGCGGCGTCTCACCCTCTGGCAGGCGAGCCATCACCACGTCCATCGCTCTGGTCGCGAGCATCCCGGCGACGACGCCGAAGGTGATCAGTAGCGCCACTCCCGGTGAGACCGACGAGAGAATCGTCATACCAGTGGATGGGGTCGCCACCGACTTTGAAGCGATACCAAACGACTACAGCACGCTCTCGCCTTCCAGCAGGTCGGACAGCTCGGCCATCGTCTCGACGATGGTGTCACACGAGGGGGCGACCGCGGGCTTCGGGTCGAAGCCGACGGCCAGTCCCGCCACTTCCAGCATCGGGAGGTCGTTTGCTCCGTCGCCGACGGCGATCGTGTCGTCGCGGTCCTCGCCGACGACCGTCGTCACGATGTCTAAGGCGTCGTCCTTGGTGCCCTCGATGAGCGGCCCCTCGACTGCGCCGGTGAGTTTCCCGTCGGCGACGGGCAGGCGGTTGGCGACGATCGCGTCGACCTCTACCCCCTCGGCTTCGAGTGCAGCCTCGACGCCGCGTTCGAAGCCGCCGGTGAGGATACAGACGTAGACGCCCGCTTCGCGCAGGGCCTCGATCACGTCGGCCGCGCCGGGGCGAAGCTCGACCCGCTCGAACGCCGCCTGTGCCGTCTCGTCGTCCATTCCCTCCAACAGGGCACACCGCTGGTAGAGGCTCTCCGCGTACTCGATCTCGTCGTTCATCGCCCGCTCGGTGATCTCGGCCATGTCCTCGGCCGTGTCGTTCTGATTGCCCAGCAGGACGGTCATCTCCGAGTCGGAGAGCGTCCCGTCGAAGTCGAAGGCGACTAGCATTGGCAGACGGTTTCTCGCGGAGGGTTTCAAAGGGTCCGGTTTCGAGTGGAGCGGTCGCGGATCGACGGGTTCGGTCGCGACGGGCTACGGCGTCGGCGGTGGCCCGTCGTAGCCGTCCACGTCCTGGTAGAAGTTCAGCATCGCGAACTTGAGCTTCTCGGGATCGATATCGATCATCTCCGCGCGCTCCTCCGGCGGGAAGGTTCCCCGCACCGCGTAGTCGTGCATCTCCATCTCGGCGGCCTCGGTGTAGCGCCGATCCAGCAGGATGCGGACGCCGAAGTCCTCGGGCGAGCGGACCACGCGGCCAAGCGCTTGCCTGGTCTTGCGGATCGTCGGGATCTCGACGGCGTAGTGCCAGCCCGCCTCTTCGTCGTCGCCGAAACTCATCGCGTAGGCGTTCTGGACGGCGTCCATCCGGTCGTCGAGGTGGGGGTAGGGGACGCCGACCACGACGACGGTCCGGGCGTCGTCGCCGTCGTAGCTCACGCCCTCGCCGAGTGTGCCCCACAGCGACGTACACAGGAGCGCGTCGTCCCGATCGACGAACGAGTCTCTGAGGTCGCGGGCCTGCGTTCCGGGCTCGTCGAGGTACTGCTTCCCGTCTACGTCGACTCGCTCGTGGTATCGTTCGGCCTCGGCGTAGCTCGGGAAGAAGGCGAGCGTGTTCCCGGGCGTCATCTGGGCGGCGTCTTCCAGCACGCCAGCGACGGCGTCCTGGGTCGACGGATCGTCGCGTTCGCTGGAAAACAGCGCGGGGCCGTCGACGGCGTAGGTCCGTCGGCGTTCCTCGGGGAACTGCTCGCCGTAGGCCATTGCCTCGGCGTCGGCCAGTCCGAGCACGTCCTGGGTCACGTCGAAGGGTCGCAACGTCGCGCTCATCAGCACCGACGCGTGCAAATCCGAGAAGAGGTCCCCGGTCACGTTCGAGGGGATGCAGGTGTACAGCTCCGCCCGACCGTAGATGTCGCCACTCTCTTCCCGGCGTCGGACACTCACCACGGGGTACTGCCCGAGATCGTCGCTCTCTTCGAGCCACACCGAGAGGAACTGGGCCGCCTGCAGGGTCTGACACTCCTTGCGCGTATCGAGGTCGCCCTGCTTGAACGCCTCCTCGTACTGCTGGTCCAGCTCTCGGCCCAGTTCCAGCGCCTGCTCTAACTCCTCGTGGAAGCCTGGGCCGCTGTACTCCTGGAGGAAAGCGAGTGTCAGCTCGTCTCGGCGGTCGTCGTTGGCGATCGAGAGGTCGTACCAGTGGTCCTCGACCTGCTCGCGCTCGCCGAAGCCGAACGCCTCGTCGTAGGTCGTCCGCAGGGCCCGCAGGAAGGTCGCGAGCACGTTGTGAGCGGCCTCGCTTCTCGCGCTTTCGCCGCCCGACGCTCCCTCCTCGCTCTCGGCCAGTTCGTCGATGGCGCTCTCGACGGTCGTCTCGGTGAGGGTCCGGCGAGCGTGGTCGCGGGCGGCGTTCTCGACGTTGTGGGCCTCGTCGAAGACGGCGACCACGTCCTCCGGGTCCCGGCCGAGCCACCGAAAGAACTGTTCGCGGATCATCGGATCGAGCAGGTGGTGGTAGTTACAGACGACCAGATCGACGCCTTCGATGCCCTCCTTGAGCAGTTCGTAGCCACAGAGCCCGCGGTCGTGGGCGTACTCGTACACGTCGTCGGGCGTGCGAACGTCTTCGTACAGCCAGGCGTAGAACTCGGTCGTGTCCACGGTGAGGTTCCGGTAGTAGTGATCGCAGATCGTCGCGTCCGTCTGTAGCTCTTCGAGGTCTTCTTCGACCGCCTGGAGTTCGTCCATGACGGCGTTGCGGGCCTCTAGCGCGTTCTCCTGGTTCCCGCCGTCGCTGGGGCCTTCGGTGGCCTGGTCGAGCAGCTCGCTCTCCTGGCGTTCCAGCTCGGCCCGTTCGCGCTCCTTGTCGACCAGGTCTCGGGTGGTATCGCGGAGCGCCTGACACTCCTCGTAGTCGACGTCGATGTGACACATCGACCCCTTGCCACGGAAGACGACCGCGCGGATCGACTCCTGGGCGGTGATCGCGCGGGCGTCCGCGACGAACTGACGCATCTGCTGGTGGACGTTGGTCGTGATGACGACAGTCTTGTCTGCCTGCCGAGCGTACTCCAGTGCCGGCACCAGCGAGGCCAGCGTCTTGCCGGTCCCGCAGGCCCCCTCGAAGAGCACGTCACGACCGTCGGTCAGCGCGTCGTAGATGCCGCCCATCGCCTCGCGCTGGTGGTCGTAGGGCTCCTCGTAGGGGAAGAAACGCAGATAGTCGTCGTCGGTCGTCGCCACGTCACTCTCTTGGCCGCTATCGGGCAAAAGGGTTCGGCTCGGAACGAATGCGGTCGCGTCTCAGCGTTCGGGCTCGACGTAGACTTTCCCGATGTCGGGTTCAGCTGCCCGGAGCTCCTCCTCGATGGCCGTGATCTGCGCGTCCATCTCGTCTGTCTCCAGTCCGTCCTCGAACTGCACGTCTGCGGTCACCAGCACGTTCCGTGGCCCGAAGTACACCGTCCGGAAGTCGACGAGCGAGTCGACGCCCGAATGTGCGGTGACGATCCCGCGCAGTTCCTTCTCGACGTCGGGCTGGAGGCTCTCGCCGAGGATGAGCCGCTTGTTCTCCCAGGCCAGCGCCAGCGCGAACCCCATCAGCATGAGCCCGATCAGCAGTGCGGAGAGCTGGTCGAAGACGGCGTTGCCGGTGAGCTGTTCGAGCGTGATGCCGGTCAGCGCGATCACGATCCCCAGCAGCGCGATGGTGTCCTCGGTCAGGGCCGTCAGCGTGGTCACGTCGCTGGTCTTGCGGAACGCCTCCCGGTAGCTGGTCCAGTCGTGGTCGTCCATCTGGCGCTTCATCTCGGCGCGGGCCTTGTACAGCGCCCACGTCTCGAAGACGAAGGCTCCGATCAGGACGGTGTAGTTGACCCAGACTGGATCCAGCCACCCTGGCGGCGTGTAGCTCAGAAAGAGGAAATCGACCGTTTCTCCCGCGTGCTGTCCGCCGCCGTGGCCGCCGCCGGTGAGCTGACTGTAACCGTGTTTGGCGCTCTCCCAGCCGGCGATCCCGAAGAGGAACACCGAGACGAGGAAGCTGTAGAAGAACTGTGACTTGCCGTAGCCGAAGGGGTGTTGCTGGTCGGCGCTCCGTCCGCTGAAGCGAATGCCGATCAACAGGAACACCTGGTTCCCGGTATCGGAGATGCTGTGGTACGTTTCCGACAGCATCGCCGCGCTCCCGGTCAGGAGAAAGCCACCGAACTTCAGGATCGCGATCGCACCGTTCGCGATCAACGCCGCGAGGACGACCGACTTGCTTCCAGCCATTGTCTACGCGCTCTGGCGGCCCCAACTAAGTGTTTCTGGAACGGAACAGCGATATGCTCGCGATCATCTCGGACACGCACGGTACCGACGACCACCGACTCACCGGTCGGACGCTCGACGCCGTCCGCGAGGCCGAGGTCGTCGTTCACGCCGGTGACTTCACGACCGAACAGGTCTACGAGGCCATCGCGGCCGAGGCCGAGACACTGGTGGCCGTCCAGGGCAACAACGAGACGGCCCCACTGCGCGAACGACTGCCAAGCGTTGCGACCGTCGAGTGGCACGACCGGCGGTTCGTCGTCGTCCACGGACACGAGCACAGCGAGACGGCGCTGTCACTGCTGGCTCGTCAAGAGGCTGCAGACGTGGTGATCGCCGGCCACTCACACCGGCCGGAACTGTCGACCTCGCTCGGCCCGTTGCTGATCAACCCGGGGAGCTACGCCGATCCACGGCGGTATCGCCCTGCACACGCAGAAGTGGTGGACACTGGAAGCGAGTTGCGAGTAACGCTGTACGAGCCCGACGGAACGACGATAACGGAGGTGTGCCAGTGAATCTGGACTCACCAGCGTCGACGGATCGTGTGTCAGTCTGGTCACGGCCCGTACTGCGGTGGGCCAACGCAGTCAGGAGTACACACCTGAGGTAAAAAGAGGCGACGGTAAGACAAAGAGCCGTTTGACAGACCTCCGAAGGTGGGTCAAGCGATAGTTTCACCGACCGAAGTGCCAGACTGCGAACATCGCGAGGAGGACGACACAGCCGCCCGCGAAAAACGCTGCACCCGGTGGAACGGCGTTTACAGCCGCCTGTGCACCACTCTGTGCGACGGTGCCGCCGTCGGCCGCGACCTGTCCCGCGCTCTCTGTCACGCTCCCGGTAGAACCGGACGGCAGATAGCTGCTCCCCGGCTGTCCCGTGCCGGCACTCCCCTCCTGGACGCCGCTTCCCAGCAGCGATCGACCCAGCAGTTCTTGGACGAACAGGCTGAGGACCCCCACGACGGCGACCCCGCCGAGCAGACTGGTCACCGCGCTGCGCAGCCCCGAGGTCTCCTGTTCGTCGCCCGCACAGATGACCAGCGGCTGGTCTGCAGGTGCGTACACGTCCATCTCTCGTCCCTTCTCGGAGTAGGCCGTGTCGGCGACTTCTACCGCACCGGCCGTTTCCAGCTTCTCCAGGTGGTACTGGGCGTTCTGGAGGGAGGTGTCGACGCGGTCGGCGAGCTCGCCAGGCGGGGCCGGCTCCTCGTGTATCTCCGCGAGCAACTTCCGGGCGGTCGCCGCCGACAACGCCGAGAGCACGTCGTCGGCGTCATCACTGTCGACCGAGATCACCCGAGGGTCCGCGTCGGTGACTGCGGGATCTTTCGAGGGGAGCAGTGACATGCACTCTGGGTACGTACTACGAGCGTATGAGTCTTTACCATACATCAAAGAGCTATTTTACAGACGCGAAAACCGGTCGAGCGGCCCGATTTCCGGACGTGCCGAAACGACTTTGTTCGGCCGGCTACAACGGCCGGCCATGCCCGGTTGGGAAGTGTACGCGATACTGGCGGTCCTGCTCCTGTTGGTCTTTTTCGTCTACCTGATGGTTCGCCGAACGGTGACGGGGTTCAAACAAGGGATCAAAGAGAGCCAGCGCAAGTAGACGAAACTGGTTAGTTCACGCACTCAGTGGCTGTCGACATGGACCCACGTGTCCGCGAACACGCAGAGATCGTCGCAGACCACTCCGTCGAGTTGCAGGCCGGTGACGACGTCGTCATCGACGCCCATCCCGACGCGGCGGACCTCGTGACGGCGCTCCACGAGGTGATCGGCGACCGCGGCGCGAACCCACTCACCGTCCAGGACCGCCTCGGTGCTCGCTTCCGACGCGCGTACCTGCGCAACCACGACGGCGACTTCGAGACGCCGGCACACGTCCAGGCGCTGTACGACGAGATGGACGTGTACATCGCCATCCGCGGCGGCGGCAACGCCACCGAGACCAGCGACGTCGACCCCGAGACGACCGCGGCCTACCAGCAGGCCCAGCAGCCGCTGCTCGACGAACGCCTCTCGAAGCGGTGGTGTCTCACCCAGTACCCCGCCCAGACCAACGCCCAGCTGGCCCAGCTCAGCACGGAGGGCTACGAGAACTTCGTCTGGGACGCGGTCAACAAGGACTGGGACGCCGTCCGCGAACACCAGTCCCAGATGGTCGACATCCTCGACCCCGCCGACGAGGTCCGGATCGTCTCGGGCGACACCACCGACGTGACGATGAGCGTCACCGGCAACCCGACGCTCAACGACTACGGCGAGCGCAACCTCCCCGGCGGCGAGGTCTTTACCGCCCCCGTCGCCGACAGCGTCGAGGGCGAGGTCCTGTTCGACAAGCCCCTGTACCACCAGGGCCGAGAAGTGACGGACGCATACCTCACGTTCGAGGACGGCGAGGTCGTCGACCACAGCGCGTCGAAAAACGAGGACGTGCTGACGGAAGTGCTCGACACCGACGCGGGCGCGCGCCGACTCGGCGAACTCGGGATCGGGATGAACCGCGACATCGACCAGTTCACCTACAACATGCTGTTCGACGAGAAGATGGGCGACACCGTCCACATGGCCGTCGGCCGCGCGTACGACGACACCGTCGGCGAAGACAACGAGCAAAACGACAGCGCCGTCCACGTCGACATGATCGTGGACATGAGCGAGGACTCGTACATCGAGGTGGACGGCGAGCGCGTACAGGAGGACGGGACGTTCGTGTTCGAGGACGACGAAATCGAGCAGTAGCGAACCGGAACGCTGCACGGCTGGTGCAGCGAAGCGGGGGAGACGACCCGTCTGGCGTTTACAGACCGAGACGCCGACGGCACGTGACCCGGGCCACCCGCTCGCGCTGGTGAGATCTCACTCGGAGGATGTGTTCTGGTTCGAACATTGTTTCTGGAATACGAACACTCTGCCTTGTTGAATCCAGGGATGGCGTAGCGATCACTCCTTGATGGCTTGTTCGAGGTTGTAGACGGCGACGGTCAGCACCAGTTCTCGGAATTCGCGGTACCACGCGCTCGGCCCGACAGCGGACCAAATCGGCGCTTGATGGCCGAGAATGCGGTCTCGGCCATCCATCGCTGCCCGTAGAGATCGCTGTCCAACCGTGCGTTGTGGGCGTGATCGTAGTGCGCGAACAAGCGGTGTCTGATGACCGGCCGGACGCCTTCGGAACGCAGTGCGTCCCGCAGTGACTGATCGTCGTAGCCTTTGTCACCGGCGAGACTCTCGATTTCAGCGGTATTGCGCAGCGCCACTTGACGGCCGACCTGTGTATCGTGGGGCCAGTGTGCCGAGCAGTGGAGGTCAAGGACGGCACACGACTCCGTGTCTACGAGGGCCGTCGTTTTCAGCGTGCGTATGTGGCGATCCGACCGGTCGACGTAGTGGCTGGATGCCGCTTCACGGTCGAAAAACGTGGCATCCAGCGCCCCATGATTGCCGGGATCGCAGCGGGTCGCCGACCGACGGAGCAGTTGCCGCCAGATACGGATCGGCACCCGTTCGAAGGATCGACACAGCGTCGAGGGGGCCGGGAAGTCGGTCCGAGCCAACTGTAACAGGCCACGAACGCGATCCATCTCACTCGCCCAATCGACGATTTCGCGGTAGCTCGCGTCCATGTGGATCCGCAAGAAATGCAGCGTCAGATGCTTCCAATCCGCAAATCCGTTGCCAGCCGGGTCACTCACCACCGCCGTGGGGCTAGGGTAGTGTTCAGATAAGCTGATTCCATGCGAAGCTGAAGGATCTGAGCCAGTCGTCAGCTGTATCTGGATCGACGTGACTGAAATAGTTTGAGAACGAAGAGGTTCATCGCTTTACTTCTCGAAAGACACGTTCGACGCTATTCCGATTTCCATGTTTTTGGTATCTGAAATCGAGACCATGCCGTGAACACGCGTCTTTCAACGGAGTCGCACCATCGACGAGAAACACGGCGTCGTCGACATCGTGTTTCTCGCGTAGCTCGGCAAAGAATGCATGAGAAATAACGTTCGTACGCGTTGGCTCAAGCTTTATATGGAGCAATTCGTTTGAATCTGGATCGACGGCGGCGTACAGCCAATACTGTTCGTCATCGATTCGGATCACCGTTTCGTCAACCGCAACCTGATCCGGAGATCGGCCAGACTCTGGCTGTAGCTCGGCCTTGTGAACCCAGTTATGAACGGTGGATCGAGCACGTTCGACACCAAATATCTCAAGAACTGAAACAGTATTAGAAAGCGACAATCCAGCGAGATGCAACTGAATACTGAATTTCATCAGCGCTCATCCCGATACATTGTAACACAGCAGTTTCTTGAACCAGTCGTCCGGTGAGTTGAGTTTCAGTGCGAGAAATCCGAGGTATTTTTGGAGATGATGCTTCGAGATGCCTCTGAACTTCGCCAGCCACTGGCGAAGGAAGCTGTGGCGGTTCTCGCAGGTATTTGTGTGGGCGTCACCGATGACGTAGGTGTCGGAGTGGGTGACGGCCAGATGGCCGTCCACCCCCTCCGTCTCCTCGATATCCTCATAGATCGTGTAGCCGTCGGTACAGAGGATGACGCTTCCGTCGCCGTACTCAGAGATGTCCTCGTCGGCCTCTTGCAGATCCTTACAGACGAGAAATCGCACTCGTCCGTCGCTCCGACGGACGAGTGTCAACACTGGCGGTTTGTCTGATTCGAAGGTTCCGCGCCCCTTTTTGAGAGTCCGCGCGAGCGCGGACTCCCATCCTCATCTTCGAGTCCCTTCTCACCAGCCGTGACGTAGACCTCGTCAGCTTCGCACACGTCGTAGAGGTCGAATTCGTCGATATTATCACTCACTTCCTGCACTTTGTGAACGTAGTTGAGAACAGCCTCGTAGTCTCGATCAAGGTCACGAGCGATCTGAGCGGTCGGCTCAGATCGCATCTCCTTGACGATATAGAACATCTCTTCGAGATCGAAGCGATGCTGGCCGAAGATCGTCTTTGTGAGGTCGTTGAAGTAGGTTTCGCAGGATTTGCACCAGTACTGCTGAGCGTCCTTACCGGTCGTTCCTCGGTCGACAACCGCGTCACTCTCGCAGTGAACACACGTCACCGTCTCGCCGAACCGGGCGAGACGGAGACGCTCGAAGTATCGCTCACGCGGTGGAAGGAACACTTGAGCTGACTGCTCGTCCATCGTTGGCTGCTACTGAGTCGCCAGCAGAATTGATGTTACGATCTATCGAGATGAGCGTTGTCTTCTTTGTCGGTTTCTTTCTCAGCGAGGACCAGCTTCACGTCTCCCAACTGGGAGACGGGAAGCTTCTTCGTCTAGATGTGGTAGATTTCGTCCTCAACGTTACGCTCAACCGTGTCGATGCGCTCTTCCAGCGCATCGACGCGGATCACTTCTCCGCCGTAGGTCACCTGTCGATTGCTCCGGAGCGGGCCAATCCAGTCCTTGTCGTATGATTCGATGAGTTCAGGAAGGCCGGAGTTGTGGGCGAACCACGAGTCGAAGAGGTAGGTGTCCGCCGGGACACCTACCTCGTCTTCGAGTTCTGTGACGATATCGCGGGCGAGGTCGTACTTAGTGTCGTGGTCTTGGCCGTCTCCATCCTGTTTTTTGTAGAGGCGGAAAGTGAGCGGATAGGCGGTTTTGTCGTCAGCGTAGAAGGCGTAGATGAGGTCTTGGCCCCAGACAGTGTCGCCTTGGGCGTGATCGTAGAAGCGACCGACGCCGGGGACGTCGTCCCCGGCTTTCTCGGTGATCGTGTCGTCGAGGATGATGTAGCCATCCTTCGACCAGCGCGTTTCACCGTGTTTTTGGAGTTCTTCGAGGCGTTCGTGGTTGAATTGCTGTTCGTCCCAGTCGTACTCGGTGAGGAACTTGTTGAGAGCGCGTTTGTCTCCAGCTGGAAGGACTTCGCGTGCGATACCTGCCACGGTCTTGTTGCTGGCCGCAACAAGACCTGTGGCGTAGGTTTTGGCGTGATAGCGTTGCGCCGGTGAGAGCGACTCGAACTCGTCGAACACACGCATACACGACAAGAAGTCCGTAATCGGCATCATCCGTCTTCGCTACCGCCTATGTCACGCTCCAACTTCAACGTTCAAAGCTGAGGGCCTTGTTTAGACGCAGTACAAATCGGCTCTTGCGGCGTATGCTCCGCGAACAGATCGACACGATGAGGCACTCAGGACAGGTTTTAGATCAACCGCAACGGCCCGTGACTCGCCGGTTGAGGAGCGTCTAAACACGGCCAAGCTGAGTAATAAGAAAAGTCATCACACAATGATGATGGGCTCTTGTGACAGAGATTGTTAGTGAGTCATAGCGCAGTTTCGAAGATTTTTGAGCTCTTTTTCCCGGTTTTCAGAACACTTCACCGCGGAGCTGAAATGCTTGGAAATACGGTGTACGCTCGTGTGAAGCACGTTGTTGGTAAATCAGAGGACGGTTCGAACGATTTCTTTGAGCGCTTCTTCACCGGGTTTGCGTAGGATTCGTCAGCGAAGTTGGAATACTCTGAGATACGGCGTCAGTTTGTCTTTGGAGACTCCTCGCAGGTATTCACGTGTGCGTCTCCATCCACGTATTCACCCTCGCTGTGAATGACCGCTTCTCGCTGGTAGTGCTCGTCGTCTTCGAGTGGATCGTACGCTCGAAATCCATCAGTATAGCTGGTTAGCGACTCTTCCTCGCAGTCGCCGAGGAGGAGTCGCACGGTCGATTCGTCAGCGGATTTCGCCGAGACAACGTAGCGCTCACCCCTGCCACGATCGACCAACGTGAACACCGGTGGTTTGTCACCATCGTACGATCCTCGTCCACGCGTGGACAGACCACGCGAGCGCGACTCTTGATCGTGCTCGTGGCCCTTCAGCCCCGCAGTCACGTAGACTTCGCCGATTTCGGCCGGGCCAACGAGGCTGATGGCTGGCGCGTCGAGCGTTCTGGCGAACTGCTCGACGCGCCGCCATAGTGACCGATACGAAACGGGGAGTTCAGCGTCCAACTGGTGGATACTCGTGTTGAACCGAAGAAACGAGTAGAACGCGAACAAGAGCTTGTCGGGAGCTTGTCCTCAGCGTATGTTCCACGTCCGCTCGTGAACAGGTCGCACTCGTGGCCCTTGAGACCCACTTTCATGTAGAACTCGTCGGTCTTAACGGGGCTTTCGAGGTATGGTTGAGGCAAGCGCGTTCAGCGCTTGCAGGAAGCGCTGACACGCCGGTGGACCGTCTTGTAAGAAACGTCAATTTCTGCGTCTAGCTGCCTGAGACTCGTGTTCAAGCAGATGTGGATGTAGACGGCGAGAACTCACTTTCTGAGCGCGACCGTATAGTATTCGAAGATTGTGCCAGTCTGATCGTTGAATGTGCGGTCGCAATTATCCCATAGAAGCTCTGAAACACTCGATAACTGCCGTACCGAATCACAGATCGGCACAGTAGCGTGGGAAATAGGCCGTCGCGCCGAGACGAACGCCTTGATTGGCATCATCGTTTGTCGGGTGATACGGTCACGTCACCCTTGCCTGCTGTGACTTCCAGTTACTGGTGAGAACTGACCAACAATCTTCTACCCAAGAGCGTCCAATCATTGTCCTATAGTGTATTGGAATTCAATATTAAACACTCAACACCACCTAGTTAATTCTTCTATATTACTTATACTAAATTATTTGAAGAATGGTTCGAATAGGCGTTAAATATATTCTCCCGGAAATACAATGTACGCTATGAATAGTGAGAAGATACTTATTATCGTGGGTCTGGGCTTCTTTGTCGTAGGGTTGGCTTCGCTCTACGAACCAAAACTCGACATGGCTCTCTCAATGGGATATTTTGTGCTTTCGTTCTATGCCTTTTTCAAATACGTTAGATACAATAGGTGAATCGAGTGTGTGAATGAAATGTATAGAAACTCTCAATAGAATACATTTGACTGTCGTTTTGTTGTTGGTGAAGATGCTGGGTGCTTCTTGAATTGCTGTCTCTCGATCGCCGTTACGTGTGCGTCGATGCGTGGCGTGGATGAGACGGCCCTCACCGAAGGCTCGAATCACAGTCCTGTCCTCCCGCCCGTCTGATCGTCGACTGTATCGAGCCACGGGTGTTTTTGTTGGACCCAACCGTTCGGTCGTCAATGACGGTCCGCGAGATCGCCGCGGAGGCCTACCGGGAGACGCTCCCGGTGCTGGTGTTGAGTGCGATCGGCGGCCTGTTCGCCGGGCTCGTCCTGGTGGGGATGGAGGCAGAACTCGCGGCCGTTCCCGGCCTGCTGGTCCTGGTGCCGGCGCTGCTCGCGACGCGGGGCAACGTCTACGGTTCGCTGGGCGCGCGGCTCGGCTCTGCGCTCCACCAGGGTGTCATCGAACCCACGCTCGACTTTGGCGACGAGCGGCTCAACGCCGCCATCGCCGCGGCGCTGGCGAACGGCATTCTCGTCAGCGGGTTCGCCGCCGTGCTGGGCGTCGTCGTGCTCCGCGTGCTGGGTAGCGAGTCGGCAGCTCTCTCGACGCTCGTCGCGATCGCGCTGATCGCCGGCCTGCTCTCCGGGCTCTTGCTGACAGTGGCCGTCGTCACGGTCGTCGTCGTCGGCTACCGTCGCGGGCTCAACCCGGACACGCTCGCCGGGCCGGTGGTGACGACGACGGGCGACGTGGTCGGCATCGCGACGATGCTGGTGGCCGCTCGGATCGTGCTCGCCGTCGGGGGTGGCTGAGATGGTCGAGGGGTCGGCCGAGTGGTCGGTGTCCGGCATCGTGCGGACGATGCTGCCGCTGCTGTGCGTGTTGACCGCGATCGAACTGGTCAGCGGACTCGTCCTGGAGTCCTTCGAGGAGACGCTGCTGGCCGCGCCGTCGCTGCTCTTGCTCGTCCCGGTGACCATCGGGATGGGCGGGAACCTCGGCAGCGTGCTCGCCGCGCGGCTCTCGACGGCGTTTCACCTCGGCCTGCTCTCTTTTTCGCCGACGGACGACCGCCTCGCGGGCAACGCCGTCGCGACGATCGGGCTCTCGCTGACGGTCTTTCCGCTCGTCGGTGCCGGCGCGTGGGGGCTGACCGCCGTCGTCGGCGAGACGGGGCTCACACTGGCCACCGTGGTCCTGATCGCGCTCCTGAGCGGCCTCGTGCTGTCGGTGCTCGCCGTCGTCGTCACCGTCGTCACGACCTACGCGGCCTACCGCTATCGGCTGGACCCGGACGACGTGGTCGTGCCCGTCGTCACCAACGTCTGTGACGTGCTGGGCGTGCTGGTGCTGTTCGGCGTCTACCGGGTCGTGGCGTGATCGACCGGGACCGACGCGCCTTTGCTCGGCAGGTCCTCAGCACCGCCGTGCAGTCACACGTCGCCCTCCAGTCGGTCGGGCCGGTCGTCGATCTGCTCTGGGGGACGGTGCTCCCGCGGGTGGGAACCATCGCCGTCACGCTGGCGCTGGGCGTGTTCCTCGCCGACCTCGCCGTCGCCTTCGGGATCGTCGAGTACATCGCGACGCTCTCGAAGTACCTCACCGAGCCGGCGAACCTCCCCCGCGAGGTCGGCACCGCGATCCTGGCGACGACGGCCTCGCCGACCGCGGGCTACGGGATGCTCGCGGAGTTTCGCGAGTCGGGCGTGCTGGACGACCGCGCGACGCTGGTGGCCGTCACCATCAACACGTTCTTCGGGTTCGCCCAGCACATCTTCACCTTCTACGCGCCCGTTCTGATCCCGATTCTCGGGCTCCGGGTGGGGCTGCTGTACGTCGGCGCTCGCGCGGCCATCTCGCTGGCGATCACGCTCGTTGGCATTCTCGCAGGCGCACTCTTGCTCTCGAATCGCAACGTCGACCGCAGCCGGATGCCCGAGGTGGCGGACCCGACCGAGGAGCACGGCACCGCTCGCGAGAAGCTTCGGGACGCGGCGGCGTCGACCGCCGAGAAGCTCCGGGACATCCTGCCGCGCCTGCTGGTCATCTACGCGATCGTTGCGGTGCTGGTCGCGTGGCGCGAGATCCCCGCACTGGTGACGCTCGTGGCGGTGCTGAGCGAGTCGGGCGCGGCCGGCGTGGTCCCGTCGCTGTCCGAGAGCGTCGGCGCGTTCACCAGCGCCGTCGGACTGCCGAGCGCCGCCGTCGGCGTCGTCGCCGTCTACACTATCGACACCACCAACGGCTCGATCGTCCTCGCGCCGTTCGTCGAGAACGGGACCTTCACCCCTCGTCAGGCCGTCGCGACGATGCTCGTCGGCGGGATCGTCTCCTTCGCCGTCTCGACGTTCAAGCGCTCGATCCCGTTCCAGTACGGCATCTGGGGGGCCGACTTCGGCTCGAAAGTCATCGCCGTCAACACGACGCTGAAAGTGCTGTTCATCGCGCTCGCGGTGGTCCTGTTACTCGTCCCCTAGACGAGCGGTCCCAGTCCGCCCCGATCGACGAACCGATCGGTCCCGTACCGGACGAGCGCCTCGGCGAGTCCGGGCACCAGTGCGAACCCCAGTAAGAGGGGCCAGACGACGAGGTACGAACTGAGCGGATGGAGGTGCGTGCCGTAGGCCCACTGGTACACCGTATCGCCCAGCAGCCAGAGCGTCGCGGCCGCCGGTGTGACCAGTGACAGTCGGACGAGCAGGTACAGCGGGACGGCACCGATCAGGAAGAGGCCGACGAGGGCGTAACCGACGCCGAAGGCGGTCGCGGCCACGTCGTCGGTCGCCCAGTACACGCCGTTCGCGCGCAGCCACGCGAACACGACGGCCGCGTAGACGATACCACCGACAGCGGCGACGACGCGAGGGTCGCGGAGCTTGGAGGGCATCGTCCGTCACTGCACCCCCCTCGCACATCAATCTCGTCCCGACGCTAGAGCTTTGGGTCTCCCCGGCCACCGGCCACACGATGGACCGTCGGCGCTCACTGCTCGTCGCCCTGGTGGCCCTGGCCGCCCTCGCCGGCTGTCTCTCGGGCGGGCCACAGACGCCAGCCGCGCCCGGCGACGCCGTCCCGGCAGGGAGCGACACCGTCAACGCCACGGTCACCCGCGTCGTCGACGGCGACACCGTCGAGATCCGATACGACGACGGGACGTTCGACACCGTCCGGCTGCTCGGGATCGACACCCCCGAGACCCGCGGCGGGACGAACTCCGCGGAGTTCGAGGGCGTCCCCGACACCGCGGCCGGCCGGGCCTGTCTCGAACGGGCGGCCGGCAACGCGACCCGCGCCCTCGAAGCCCTCGTCGGCGGTGTGCCGGTCGTCGTCGCTGTCGACCCGAAAGCCGACCGACGGGACCGCTACGACCGACTGCTGGCGTACCTCGTCGTCGACGGCGTCGACGCCAACGAACGGCTCGTCGAGCGGGGCCACGCGCGAGTGTACGACTCGACGTTCTCGCGCTCGGACCGGTTCTACGACCTCGAAGCGAACGCACAGGACGCCCGGCGGGGCGTCTGGGCCTGTGTGGACCCCGCCACGCCGACTGGCGGCGTCGGCCTCCGGGTCGTCGCCGACGCCCCGGGCGACGACCGCGAGAACCCCAACGGCGAGTCCGTCGTCGTCTCGAACTCCGGGGGCGACCCGCTCGCGATCGGCAACTGGACGGTCACCGACGAGGCCGGCCACAGGTACACCTTCCCGCCGGGCGCGACGGTGCCCGCGAACGGTTCGGTCCGACTCCACTCCGGTTCGGGGACCGACACCGCCACAGAGTTCTACCGCGGGAACGGCCCGATCTGGAACAACGACGGCGACACCGCCACCCTGCGCGCCGCGAACGGCACGGTCGTCGCCGCGGCGTCGTACTGACCGTCCGCGAGTTTCGCGGGCCGCGCGACACCCACAAACCGATCCGGTCCCAAGGGCAGGTATGCGCCGGCCCGACTGGCTCCCTGCGCGAACGGTCGCCGCGCTCGAACCCGGCCCGCGAGTCCTCGACTGGAGCCTCGCGGCCAGCGTCGTCTTCATCCTCACGACGGGATTCTACAGCCTCGTCGTAGGTCGACCCGCACAGGCCTGGGTCTTCGATCTCCACGCGATCGCCGGTCTCGGGCTGGTCGTCCTCCTGGTCTTCAAACTCCGCCGGGTCGCGCCACGGGTCGCGCCCGATCGGCTCACCGCTCCCAGAGTCTTCTCGCTGTCCCTCGCATTCGTCACCGCGGCGGCGCTCGCTACCGGCCTGTGGTGGGTGCTGGGTGGTTCGGTCTCGATCGGCCCGTGGGGACTGTTGAACCTCCACATCGGCGTCGGGCTGGTCGTCCCGGTCGTCCTCCTCTTGCACCTGCGCCATCGGTTTCACGACCCACGGAACGTGCCGAGCCGCGACCGCCGCACAGCACTGCAGTACGCCGGCATCGCCGGCATCGCGGCCCTGACCTGGCGGAGCCAGCGAGTGCTCAACGACGCCCTCGATACGGCCGGCGCAGACCGGCGGTTCACCGGCTCTCGCGAGGTCGGGACGGACGAGGGCAACGCCTTCCCGCCGACGAGCTGGATGGCCGACGACCCCGATCCCATCGACAGCGACGAGTGGGTCCTGTCGGTCACCGGCCGGGTCGGCAGTCCCGCGACGTTCGGCGTCGACGACCTCGAACTGGACGACCCAGAGGGTGCCGACGAGCGGCGGGCCGTCCTCGACTGCACCAGCGGCTGGTACTCCGAGCACGACTGGCAGGGCGTCGCGGTCGCGGACCTGTTGGCGGCGGTCGAACCGGACGACGCCGCCCGGTGGGTCCAGTTTCGCTCCGTGACGGGGTATCGCTGGTCGCTCCCCATCTCGGAGGCCGAGGACGCACTGCTGGCGACCCACGTCGACGGCGACTCCCTCACGCACGGTCACGGCGCGCCGATGCGACTGGTCGCGCCGGGACACCGCGGCCTCCAGTGGGTCAAGTGGGTCGACGAGGTCCGGCTCTCTCGCCGCCGCGAGATCGGCGAGTCGGTCGCGATCTTCGTCAGCGGCTTCGAGGAGTGATCACAGCATCGCGGTGAGGATCGCGAACAGGTCCGTCTCGGCGTCCTCGTACTGCACCGGCACGAAGCCGGCCTCGCGGGCGGCCACCACGTCCGACTCGTGACTGTCGCCGACCATCACGTACTCCTCGGCGTCGACGCGCTCGCGGACGGCGTCGTAGGGGTCGCCGTCGGTCTTGTGCCCGCCCACGTCGTAGGAGATCACCGTCTCGTCGAAGTCTGCGAGGTCGTGGCGGTCGATCTTCGCGCGCTGTCACTCGCCGACGCCGTCGCTACAGACCACGAGCGTCGTCGCCTCGTCCGCGCCCAGTTCCGAGAGGCAGTCCCGCGCGGCCGACGACACGCCGGTCGCCGCGAGCTCCTCGTCTCGTAGCGCCGCCACGAGCGCGTCCACGTCCGCGTCGTCGGTGTCGATCTCGGCCTCCGCCAGCGCGGCCCGCATCCCCGCGTGGTACGGCTCCGGCTCACACTCCTCGAACGTGTCGAAGAAACCGGTCTCGTAGGCCGCGACCATCTCCTCGGTCGCGGTCCCGACCTGGCGCTCGAAGGCCCTCTCCAGTATCTCGTCGAACGAACGATCGTACTGGACCAGCGTCCCGTCGAGGTCGAAACAGATCGCCGTCGTGGTACTCATTCGGTGTCGATGGGCGCGCCGTCCTCGGTCGGCGGTGCGATGGCGTCGATGAAGGCCTCGGCCGACGGCTCGGTCACGCGCACCCGGACGTGGATGTCGCCGAGCTCTGCGGGCCCGCCCACCGAGAAGTTGATCCGCCCCTCGAAGGCCGCCTGCTTGTTCAACTCGAAGGTGAACGTGTCGTCGTCGAGCGTGCCGAGGAAGACCCCCCGTGCCGTGTCGAGGATCTCCTCGCGGTGGAGCAGCTCCGAGACGTGGCTCATGTCGTGACACTCCGCGACGATCTGGTCGCCCTCGTAGCTTGGATCGGCCGTCGGGAAGATGTTCGTGACGGCGTCGGCGACCCGATCCGTCACCTCGCTGTCGTGGACCGGCGCAGTCACTCGCACGTCGACGCTGTAAACCGCGCTCATGCGTCTCCCTCCGCGGCGTCGTACTGGCTCCGGTAGGCGTCGATGCCGTCGGCCAGCAGCGTCCGCACCTTCGACTGGAACGCCGCCAGACTGTCGGTGTTGTCGATGTGTACGTCGGCCCGTTCCATGGCCGCGTCCATGCCGAAGCCTCGCTCGCGTTCGTCGCGCTCTTCGAGGGATTCACCGCCGTCGTCGCGATCGCCGTCTCGGCCCCGTTCTGCCAGCCGCGCTTTCCGGACCTCGAACGGTGCCTCGATGCTGACCAGCGAGAACGACGCCCCGAACGCCTCCTCGAAGGCGTCGACCTCCACGTCCGACCGGACGCCGTCGACCAGCACCGCGTCGCTCGACGCGAGCTCGTCTTCGATCAGCGGGAGCGACCGCTCGGCGATGGCCGCCGGCCCGTTCTCTTCGCGCAGCGCCGTCGCCACGCGGCCGTGCTCGGTCGCCGGATCCAGCCCGCGGTCCCGACACGCCGCACGGATCACGTCTCCCATCGTCACGACCGGCACGTCCAGCTCGCGGGCGACGTTGGCGGCCTCGCCCTTGCCGCTGCCCGGTAGCCCGACCGTCGCGAGTACTCTCATGGTGCTGGGATAGTCGCAGCCGTCGCTTAAGCACTGTGCTCCACCCGCGACAGCAAACATATACCGCTTCGTGATCTATCGCCGGCCATGGCTCAACGCTCGCTGGTCGTCCGTGCTCTCTGGTTCGTCTTCGACGACCGTTTTCCGCGTCGGGTCTCCTCGATCGCTCCGCTCGCTGCGGGGACCCTCGCGCAAAACCGTCGATGAAAAAGGCAGCCACTCACTCCGTTCGTGGCTGATGCTGCTCTCCTCGCCCGCAAGCATATACCGCTTCGTGATCTATCGCCCGACATGGCTCAACGCTCGCTGGTCGTCCGTGCTCTCTGGTTCGTCTTCGTCGGCTGGTGGCTCACGCCGATTCTGGTCAACGTCGCGTGGCTGTTGAACGTTACCGTGATCTTGCTTCCGTTCGGGATCAAGCTCGTCAACCTCGTCCCGACGGCGCTGACGCTGGCCGAACCCCGATCGCTGGCCGAGGGAACCGGGGCGTCACAGCCGTCGCTCGTGGTGCGGGCGATCTACTTCGTGCTCGTGGGCTGGTGGCTCTCGTGGCTGTGGGCCAACGTCGCCGCCGCGCTGTCGATGACGATCGTCGGCATTCCGATCGCGATCTGGCTGTTCAACCGGCTTCCGTACGTCACGTCGCTGTACCGATTCCACGGGCGATAGCTACCGTTCGCGGACGACGACGAACTCCGCCAGATCCTGCAGGTACTCCGTCGCCTGGCTGTCGTCGGTGTCGACGGTCGCGAGCGCTTCGAGCGCGGCGTCGGACTCCGCGCGAGCCCGTTCGTTGGCCTCCGCTGGCGTGAGATCGGTCACCTCGACGAACGAGGGGCGGTCCATCTCGGCGTCCTGGCCGGCGGGCTTGCCCAGTTTCTCCGCGTCGGCCGTCGCGTCGAGCACGTCGTCGCGCATCTGGAAGGCCACGCCGACCCGCTCGGCGTACTGGCCGAAGGCCTCGACCGTGTAGGCGTCGGCGTCGGCCGCGATCGCGCCCAGCTCCGCCGCCGCCCGGAACAGCGCGCCGGTCTTCCGGCGGGCCAGCTCGATGTACTCGGTCTCGTTGGTCGGTTGGCTGACGAGCTCGGTCGCCTCGCCCTCGCCGAGTTCGACCATCGACTCGGTCACGGCCTGCATGGCTCGCTCGTCGCTGGAAAAGAGTGCGAACGCTTCGCCGAGCAGCCCGTCGGAGGCGATGATGGCCGGCCCGTGGCCGAAGGCCGCCCACGCCGAGGGCGTCCCGCGACGCACGTCGGACTCGTCGATGATGTCGTCGATCACCAGCGAGGCGTTGTGGACCAGTTCGATCCCGACCGCGAACTCCACCGCGTCGGCGGGCTCCCCGCCCAGCGCCTCACAGACCAGCACCGTCACTGTCGGCCGAACGCGCTTCCCTCCGGCCAGGGCCACGTGGCGGAGTTCGTCGGCGAGTTCGTCGGGTTCGACCCCGTCGAGAACGGCCTCCAGCCGTTCCTCGACGCGGTCCCGACGCCGCTGTAAGTACTCCATCATCGGTCTTTAGGACTACCCCGAAAAGTACCTACTCATCCGTCTGCTTCTGGCCTCGTCTCTGTGCCGGTCTCTGCGGGCCCCGACACCGGAGCCCTCTTGTACCCGCGGCGCTGACGGAGACACGACGGCACGGTCGGCCAGCGATCTTTCGGCCCGCGTGGTTTCCACGCGTGGTTCTCGCTGGCTTTCCTACCCCGTCTCTCGAACACCGACGAGCGACGGCGTTCTCACTCGAACCCCTCGATCAGCGCCGGCACTACCTCAGATACATCTCTTCCGCTGGGGATTTCCCGGTCGCTGCGCCCCCCGCGGGACCTCGCGTAGAAAGACGTGGACAAGCGTCTCATAGAAACAGCCTCTCGAAGCTCGTTCACCGATAACGGATCGAATCGGCCGGTTCGTGAGCGTGCGAACCCACTGAATTGGAAGACTAGTGACTCGCTTTAGCAACGGTTATCTTCCTTTCATTCGATATGATTTTCATATGAAGCGCCGAACGATTCTGTCTTCGGCAGGAACTGCTCTCAGTATGAGCGTGGCTGGTTGCCTGTTCGATCAGACTGAAACAGGGCCGGATTTTACCCTTCACAATATTCGTTCTCATCTAGCTGATCAAGAGACAGCAATCGTAGTGGGGAGAGTTAAAAAACGGGGGGACGCTGCCGGAAATGTCTCAATTAGGGCAGAACTCCTGATCGAAGATGAGTATAACCACGCAAGTATACAGACGTTCGTGATCTCTGAAGACGTAGATGGTCGTGTAATCGCACTTCCGTTTACATCAGACTCATCGTTTTACGACGAACAGACCTTTACCGCGCGGGCAAAGATCATCCGGCACGGCGAGGCGGACGGCGAATGGGTGAGTGAAACAGCATAACTGGGGCTCAAGTAATATTCAACTGCTTCGGAGAGATCTCTGGATTTACTGTAGCCCGTCTGCTGGGGCTTTGAGACTGGTTCTCTGATGGAGGCTGGGTAAAAAACGCGACCGACGAGCCACTCGCGCGAACGGCGGACTAGCTCTCGAACCCCTCGATCAGCGCCGGTACCACGTCGAAGAGGTCGTCGACGATCCCGTAGTCGGCGATGTCGAAGATCGGCGCGTTGGGGTCGTCGTTGATCGCGACGATCGTGTCTGCGCCTTTCATCCCGGCGACGTGCTGTACCGCGCCGGAGATGCCGATGGCGATGTACACGTCCGGCGTGACGACCTTGCCAGACTGGCCGACCTGCCTGTTTTTGGGCAGCCAGCCGTTGTCGACGATCGGGCGGGACGCCGACAGCGTCGCGTCGAGTGTGTCGGCCAGGTCGCGGATCAGATCGAGGTTCTCCTCCTCCTCGATCCCGCGACCGATCGAGACGAGCACGTCGGCTTCCGAGATGTCGACGTCGCCGCCGCCGACCTCCTGGAAGCCGGTGACCGTCGAGCGTATCGCCGATTCGTCGATCGTCGCCTCGAAGGGCTCGACCGTGGCGTCGCCGCTGCCCTCGGCCGCGGGCCACTCGGCGGGTCTGATCGTGACCGCGGTGCTGTCGGCGTGACTGTCGATCGTGGTCTCGACCTTCGAACCGTACAGCTCTCGGGTGGCGGTCAGTCCGTCGTCGTAGGCGAGATCGACGGCGTCGGTGATCAGCGGCAGGCCGACCCGGTTCGCGACGGCCGGCGCGTAGTCGAGCCCGTTGACGCTCTGGGGCATGAGCAGTACCGTGGGATCGATCTCTTCGGCCAGTTGCGTGACCGCCTGCGTGTACACGTCGTGGTTGAACTCCTCGCCGTGGGCGACCGTGTGGATCACGTCGACGCCGTCGCGGTCGAGCCGATCGGCGTACTCCTCGACCGAGCCGCTGACGACGGCCACGTGGAGGTCGCCGTCGGTCGCGTCTGCCAGCTCGCGGCCGGCGGTCACGAGTTCGTGGCTCACGTCTCGCAACTCGCCGCGGCGGTGTTCGGCGACGGCCAGGACCGTCATTGGCCCACCCCCCGTTCGGCGAGCAGGCCAGCCAGCTCGCCGGCCGTCTCCTCTGGCGTGCCTTCGTACAGCGTCGCGCCACCCTCGGATTCTGGCTCGTACAGGGCGGTCTGTTCGATCGGGCTGTCCAGCGCCGTCGCGTCGAGCCCGATATCGGCGAGCGTCTTCTCGGCCAGTTCCTTGCTCTGGGCCTGTCGAATCCCGCGGAGGCTGGCATAGCGGGGGTCGTTGATCCCGGTCTGGATCGTCAACACGGCGGGCAGCTCCACGTCGGTCAGCTCTTCGACGCCGCCTTCGAGTTCGCGGTGGACGTGTGCGACGCCCGCTTGAGCGTCGAGATCGAGCGCGTTGACGACGGCCGCCCACTCGGTCCCGAGCTGGTCGGCAAGCGTCACGCCAGTCGCGCCGAGGCTGTCGTCGGCCGACTGGACGCCCGTGAGTATCAGGTCGGGGTCTTCCTGTTCGGCAACGGCCGCAAGCAGGCGCGCTTTCGTCGCGGGATCGAGCATTGCGTCGTCGTCGAGGGCGTCGTCCCAGACACGAATCGCGCGATCGGCACCCTTCGCCAGTGCCTGTCGGATCGTCTCCTCGGCGTCACTGGGGCCGATCGTCACCGTCACGACCTCGACGTCGTCGAGCGATTCGGAGAGCTGAACGGCTTCCTCGACGGCGTACTCGTCCCACTCGTTGAGGTCGGCCGTGACGTACCGATCGTCGATGCCGAGTCCGTCGATCTCGAACTCGTCGTCGACTGCGGTCACCTCCTTTACCGTGACAAGGACTTTCATACCACGCAGTGGGGCCGGCCGCCCGATAAACGTTTCCGAACCACTGGCCACGCGACCAGAGTTTTTTCGGAGGGCCGGCACTCCCCGCGGTGTTCTCCTGGGGTTCGCGACGGTCTCAGTTCTCGATGTCCGTGACGTCCTCGTCCGGGAACGAAATCAGGTTCTCGCGTCCGATCCTGAGCTTGTCGATCTGGCCGTCCTCTTCCATCGAAGAGAGCAGCTGTGAGACTTTCGCGTTCGACCAGCCGGTCTCTTTGACGATGTTCGCCTGCTTCATTCGTCCGCCGTTGCGCTCCAGCAGGAGTTCGACGCGTTCCTCGTCGCTGAGCAGCTCTTCGTCGATCTCTTGGTCGGGCGCTTCGTCGGTTTCTGTCGGGGCCGCTGTCGGCACAGTGGCAGGTGGTTCGTCCCCGTCGTCGTCGGACTCGGTCGCGAGGGGACTTCTGTCGAACGCGTCGCGGTCTATGACGCTGTCGTCCCGAAGCAACAGCACGTAGACGCCGGAGGCGGCGACTACGGCACCTAACAGGGCGAGCCCGCCCCAGAGCAGTGACGATCCGCCGTCGGGGTCCCCACCGGGGCCTCCACCGGGGGACGACGGCGAGTTAGAGGGTCCCTCCGCTCCGGGAGTGTAGGCGAGTTCGAGTTCGGACTCCGTGAACGTCGTCGGACCCTCCCAGACGATCTGTCCGTCCCGCACCTGTTTCGGGACTGTCCGGATCCCGGCTCCCGGCGGCAACTCGAGGACGAGCGTCTGGTCCGCTTCCAGGCCGGTCAGCCAGGGATCCGTGGTGTTGTACACGTCGTCGACGTACCGGGTCTCTCCCTCCGAGCGCGCGAAGTTGGTCCAGGTAAAGGACAGCGTCAACGTCCCATTGGTGAGATTGCTGCTTCGCCGTACGTCGCGCAGTTCCATCGGGCGACCGGTCGCTTCGCTCGCGGCCGCGTTCGCCCGCCGGAACGCCGACAGCCCGAGCGTGTCCGCTTCGCCCTCGATGAACCGCTCTGCCGTCGTGTTGAAACTGTCTCGCTCCTGCTCGTTCGCGACGTCGAAGCCACTGGCGGTGATGGAAAACGTGGCGTTACCGTCAGACCGAAGCTGTATCAGGATCGTCGTGTGGCTGGCGGTCGACGACGCTGTCGGCGGCGGCGTTTGCTGGGCGTCGACACCGCCGACCACGCCACTGGTGGCCGCAACTGGTGCCGAGAGCACCACCAGCAGGAGGGCGAAGTGGGCGGCTCGTAACCGGTGTGACATCTTCACCCCGTGACTGTGCTGCCCGGGAGGAAAACGCTTTCCATCACGGGATAAAACGTCAGCGTCGTCGTTGAAACGTCTCGCGGACTCTCATCGGAGAACACCGATCCCACGGAAGAGAGGGATTTTTGTGGGACGGGGGAGAAGGGCGTAACGATGCGTCCCGCCACCGTCTCGATCCTCGCCCTCCTCTTCGTCGTGCTGTCGCTGCCCGCCGTGGCTGCGGGTCCCGTCCCCGCTGGACAGGGGACAGCGGCGCAGTTCGACGACCCGTCGCCGGTGATCGTCCCGATCCAAGAGTTCGCGAACTACCTGACGATTCCGCCTGGCAACGTGACGGTCTCCGACCACGGAGCCGTCAACGTCAACACCGGAACAGCAGTCGCGACCGACGCCGCGTCCCTCCACGGACAGCATCGGACGACCGCCTTCGAAAACGAGTTTTACGACACCTCCTCGACCAGCGAGCGCTCCGATATCATCCGCTCGGAAGTGAGCTGGGCAGAGACCAGGTCCGACGAGTTGCGCGTCCGACGCGCCGGTGCCATCGAGGCGTACGCCTCCGGGACGATATCCACCACGAAGTTCGTTCGGACGATGGCACTGATCGACACCGAGGCACGGCAGATCTCGGCGACGATCGGTCGGGTCAAAGACGTCGCCAGACGGTCGAGCTACTCGCTCCCGCGGCGACTCGACACGCGTATCGAGAACCTCAGAGGCGAAGTCGAGGTACTCCGTGGGCCGGTCGCCCAGCGTGCCAGCGAGGCCGTCACCGGTGACCGGACGATCGAATCGGTCTACGTCGAGAGTTCGGACTCGGGGTACACGCTCGCGATGGTCGACGGCGACTCGTACTACCGCGAGACGTATCTCGCCGACGAGCGGCGGCCCGAGGCCACCGATCAGTTCCGGGAGAGCGACCTCTATCTGGTCAACGCGGCCAACCGTCGCGGCATCGAGCTGTACCCCTGGGTGACCAACGACACCTCGCCGTCCGGCCAGGCGATCGGCGAGACCGGCATCTACCGGTTCCGGGCCGAGTACACCAGCGGCGACCTCACGGCGTATCTCGACGGCGGGACCACCAACGTCTTCCGCGAACACCAGCGCCAGTCGCTGGCGGCGATTCCGGTTACCGACACGGTGACCGAACAGGACGACTCGCTCCGGCTCCGGATCAATCGGACGTACGAAACCGGGCCGATGCACGTCCGGCTGGTCGACAGTGCGACCGGCGAGCCGGTGTCCGGAACCGTCCGGATCGACGGCGAGTACGTCGGGACGACCGGTGCGGACGGGGCCCTCTGGACCGTCGAGCCACGCCCCGGTGTTCCGCTGACGGTCCGCACCGACGACGGCAGCGTCTTCGACGCCCGGCTCCCACCCTGACGTTCAAACCGGAACGGGCCACACCGGCCGTATGGACCGCGCCACCTCGCCGGTCGTCGGTGTCGCGCTACTGCTCGCGCTGACGGTGCTGGCCGCGACCGCGGTCGGCACCGCCGCTGTCGCTCTCGATACCCCGACCCCGGCACCGACGGCGTCGTTCTCGCTGACGGCCGACGCCGCAACCGACACGCTGGTCCTGACACACCGGGGCGGCGACACCGTCTCAGTCGAGCGACTGCGGCTGGTCGTCACGGTCGGCGGGGACGAACTCGACTCCCAGCCGCCGGTGCCGTTCTTCGCCGCCGAGGGGTTTCGAGGCGGCCCCACCGGCCCGTTCAACAGCGCCGACGACGGCACCTGGAGTGGCGGCGAACGGGGATCGTTTCGAATCGCGTCGACGAACGCACCGCTGCCCGAAGCTGGGGATACCGTCGTGGTCCGGCTCCTCGCCGGTGACACGATCGTCGGGACCGTCCGCGCGACGGCGAGCTGACGGCCTGTAGGAGCGTCGCCACACCGACGCGGCGAGTCGTTTCTCGGCGGCCGCCTCGACCGTCTCGTACGGCCTATTGTAGATCGGTACCGGAGATCTCACTCGGGGACGCGTGCGATCGTGGTGATGGCCTTCGGACTTCCCGGTCTGTTCTGCTGAATGAAGTGCTCGAAGTCGGTGAAGCCAGCGTCTTCGAACATCCGGTCGGCCTCGTCCTCGTCGTAGAACAGCATGATCGCGTCCGCGAGCTTCTGGAAGACACTCTGGCTCGGGTAGTCCGGACCGACGATCAGCACCCGTCCGCCGGGCTTGGTGATGCGTCGACACTCTTCGAGCGCGTCGACGGGGTTGGGCCAGTACTCGATCGATCCCGACGACCAGACCACGTCGAACGTGTCGTCCTTGAAGGGGAGACGTTCCGCGTCGCCGCGGTGGAACGCGACCGGACCGCGCTTGCCGAACTTCGCGTACGCCTTCTCCAGTTGGTGGGCGCTCTGGTCGAGCCCGTAGACGTGTTCGGTCGCTTCGAGCAGTCCCTCCGTGGCGAAGCCGGTGCCACACCCCACGTCGAGGACGTGATCGTCCGGTTCGATGTCGAGCTTCGCGATCGCCTCGTCGCGCATCTCCTCGTTCCAGATGAATGGGTTGACACGGTCGTACACCTTCGAGAGGTACTTGTAGAACGTCCGCGCACGCGACTTGTTTTCGAGGACTCCCATTGCTCAGGGTTCGGGCTTGGCAAGCATAATTGCCCCGGATCGTCGTCGCGGTGACACGCCCACTCCGCACCGGTGGCGGTCGACCCGTCGTTTTTTCACGGCTCCTCGCACGCCACAGAACCGGGCCAACTTCGCAACTACCAAATAGCCGCTACAGCAACGTCAGGGTGATTAGAGAATGCCACGGCCAGAAGTTCTCGACCGTATCAAAGCGGCCGAACAGGACGCCGACGACATTGTCGACGAGGCCGAACAGGACCGTGAGCAACGACTCGAAGACGCTCGCGAGGAAGCCGAGCAGATCCGCGAGACGGCCAAAGAGGAGGCCCAATCGGCAGCCCAGGAGCGTCTCGAAGAGGCTCGTGCCGAAATCGAGACCGACCGCAAGGAACTGCTCGAAGAGGGCGAGCAGGCCCGCGACGATCTCGAATCGCGCGCTCAAGAGCGCACCGAGGACGTGATCGAACACGTCACGGAGCTGTTCGAGGAGGCGGTACATGCTCAGACCTGAGCGAATGAGCCGCGTCTCGGTGACCGGCTCGAAACGCGTCATGGACGACGTCATCGAGACCGTCCACGACCTGGGTCTGTTGCACGTCACCGAGTACGACGGCTCGTGGGACTACTTCGAACCCGGCGACCCGTCCGAAGGAGCCGAAGACGGCTCGGAGAAGCTCGTCACCGTCCGCTCGCTCAAGTCGATCCTCGACGTCGACGAGGCCGACGCCGGCCCGACGCGGCTGGTGACCGACGAGGCACTCGACGAGGAACTCGAAGAGATCCGTCAGACGGTCAACGAACTCGACGACCGACGCGACGAACTCACGGACGAACTCCGAACGATCGAAGACGAGATCCAGACGATCGACCCGTTCGTCACGCTGGGGATCGATCTGGACCTCCTCCAGGGGTACGAGAACCTGTCCGTGGTCGTCGGCGAAGGCGACATCGAGACCGTCCGGGACGCGCTCGCACACAGCGACGTCGACCTCTACCAGTTCTTCCAGGAAGACGACGTCATCGCGGTGGCCGCACGCACGGACGAGGACACGCTGCAGGATGCCCTCGTCAGCGCGACGTTCACGGAGCTAACGGTACCCGACAGCGAGGCCGATCCCGAGTCTTACCGCGAGGAACTCCAGCACCGCAAACAGCAACTCGAATCGAAGCTCACGACCGTCGAGGACGAACTCGAAGACCTTCGCCTCGACGTCGCCGGTTTCCTGCTCGCGGCCGAGGAGAAGCTGGCGATCGACGTGCAAAAGAGCGAGGCACCGCTGACGTTCGCGACGACGGAACACGCCTTCGTCGCCGAGGGGTGGATCCCCTCGGATCGGTACGCGGACCTCGCGGAAGCGCTGACCGACGCCGTCGGCGAGGCGATCGAGGTCGACGAACTCGAACGCGCAGACTACAGCGACGAGGGCCACCCGGAGTCCACCGAGACGGTCGAGACCGACGACTCCGGCGGCTCGGGCGGCGCGTCGACCGGCGAGACAGTCGAGGCGTCCGCCAGCGACGAGACCGAGAGTCAGGAGGTCGCCGCCGACGGCGGACTCGTGACGATGGGCGACAGCCGTCCGCCGGTCGTCCAGAACAACCCCGGCGTCGTCAAGCCGTTCGAGGCGCTCGTCGAGATCATCAACCGACCCCAGTACGACGAGCTCGACCCGACGGTCGTCTTCTTCCTCACGTTCCCGGCGTTCTTCGGGTTCATGATCGGCGACCTCGGCTACGGGATCCTCTACATGGGACTTGGCTACTGGCTGTTGAAGTCCTTCGACAACGACGTGGTCAAGAGCCTGGGCGGTGTCGGCCTGCTGTCTGGCCTGTTTACCGCCGTCTTCGGCGTGTTGTACGGTGAACTGTTCGGTCTCCACCAGCTCGGAGATATCCTCTGGAACGGCCATCCGCCGATCCACAAGGGGCTCCAGCCACACTACCTGGCGTACGGACAGGCCTGGCTCCTCGTCAGCGTCATCGCTGGCGTGCTCCACCTTGTCGTGGGCCGGATCTTCGACTTCTACAACAACCTCGATCACGGCCTCGGTGGGGCGATCATGGAGAGTGGCTCGTGGATCCTCTTCACCGTCGGCCTCTGGCTGTGGGTGTTCACCCGGACCGCCATGGGACCGAAACCCTCGTTCATGTTCGAGGTGTTCGGGAGCGGTGAGGGCGCGGCACTCCCGCTCGGCTTCACCGGCTTCCCCGTTCTGGAGCTGTTCCGAGTCCCGATTGGTGGGTTCGACCTCGTGATCGGCGTCGCGCTGGCCATGACGATCGTCGGATTGATCATGGTCATCGCCGCCGAGGGCGGGATCGGTCTCATCGAGTCGATCACCCAGGGCTTCGGGCACGTCGTCTCCTACACCCGGATTGCGGCGGTGCTGCTGGCCAAGGCCGGGATGGCACTCGCCGTCAACCTGCTCGTGTTCGGTGCGACCCTGCACGGTGGAGAGTTCCACCTGATCTGGTTCATGTCCGAGGAGCCAGTCGCCGACGACGTCGTCTTCCAGGGGCTGCTGAACCTCGACGGGCCGATGGCGATCGTCGGCCTCCTGTTCGGGCTCGTCCTCCTGGTGCTCGGGCACCTGCTGGTGCTCGTGCTCGGGATCACCTCTGCCGGCCTCCAGGCCGTCCGTCTCGAATACGTCGAGTTCTTCGGCAAGTTCTTCGAGGGCGGCGGCAAGGCCTACGAGCCGTTCGGGTACGATCGCGAGTTCACGACCGAGGAGTAACTGACGGCTCACATCGTTTTCTCGGCGCGTCGTCCGTGCTTCGAGAGACAGCCTCGAACGGCGTCCCGTGTCTGGCGAACTCGACAGCGACCGGTACGGTGTCGTCGTCTGACACGCTGTGGCGGCGACAATCGGGAGTGCGCGCCGTCGGACCTCGGCGACGTTCCGGGAATGTCGCTTGGCCAACGAGTCTCCGACGGCGCTTACAAAACGGATAGATATCTCTCGTTCTGTGGATGATCGTTTGTTTAAGATCCGGTCTGCAATTCATATCGCCATTTCTTCGCACAGCGTCGCCTCGCGGGTCGTTCGTACGAACTAATTTCACCCGGTCCGTGGCCGAGTACTTGCTAGGCGTTCACGTCCCAAGGACCCAGCCGAGACGGCCCAAACCAGCCGAGCAGGGCCGTGACCATCTGTTTTGGGAAGCTTTATGACTCCGGTATGGCCATATGCGCTTGTCCGGAACCAACTACAGGATTCCAACAATGTCATCCGCACTACTCCAAGCGTTTGTCGGTAGTACCGCTGCTGCACCTGCAATCCCACCGCTGGCCGCCGCCGCACTGGCCGTCGGACTCGCCGCAATCGGTGCAGGCTACGCGGAACGTGGAATCGGTGCCGCCGCAGTCGGTGCGATCGCGGAGGACGACTCCATGTTCGGTCGTGGCCTGATTCTGACAGTGCTCCCGGAGACCATCGTCATTCTGGCACTGGTCGTCGTGTTCCTCACGCTGGGACAGTAGACTCCACCCCTTTCAAACCCATTTATGAGTCTTGAAACAGTCGCAGAGGACATCCGAGACGAGGCCCGCGCGCGTGCAGAGGAGATTCGTAGCGACGCCGACGAGCGCGCCGAAGAGATCATCGAGGCGGCCGAGGCCGACGCCGAAGAGATCCGCGAACAGCGACAGGCCGAGGTCGAACGCGAAATCGAGCAGGAGCGAGAGCAGAAACTCTCCAGCGCGAAACTGGAGGCAAAGCAGGAGCGACTCGAGGCTCGCCGCGACGTACTCCAATCGGTCCGCGACAGCGTCGAAGCGGAGATCGCCTCCCTCGAGGGCGATCGGCGAGATGAGCTGACGCGGACGCTGCTCGACGCTGCCACGGCGGAGTTCGACGACGACGCCGGTGTGCAAGTGTACGGGCGAGCCGACGACGCCGACCTGCTGGAGTCGATCCTCGCCGACTACGACGGCTACGAGCTGGCCGGCGAGTACGACTGCCTGGGCGGCGTCGTCGTCGAGAGCGAGAGCTCGCGTATCAGCGTGAACAACACGTTCGACTCCGTTCTCGACGACGTCTGGGAGAACAACCTGCGAGACATCAGTTCACGGCTCTTCGAGGAGCAATGACCGTACGCTTCGAAGAACAGAACTGGGAAAGCGCAAACTACGAGTACGTCATCACGCGTGTCCGCTCTCGTCGGGCGAAGCTGTTCGACGACGACGACTACCGGAAGCTCGTCCGCATGGGTCCCTCCGAGATCTCCCGGTTCATGGAGGAGACGGAGTACGAGACCGAGATGAACGCCCTGGGAGCGCGATACAGCGGCGTCGACCTCGTCGAGTACGCGCTGAACCGGAACCTCGCGAAACACTTCGATGACCTGCTGCGCTGGTCGGACGGGCGACTGTACGACTACGTCGCCCGCTACCTCCGGAAGTTCGACGTGTGGAACGTCAAGACGATCGTCCGGGGGATCTACTCCGGGGCCGACGCCAACGAGGTCGAGGACGACCTGATTCGTGCCGGCGAACTGTCCGAACAGCTGCTCGACCAGCTCGTCGCCGCCGGTTCGATCGAGGAGGTCGTCGAACTCCTCGACGGCACGATCTTCGGCGACGACCTCGCCGAGGCGTACCAGGACTACGAGGACAGCGGCGTGCTCGTCCCGCTGGAGAACGCGCTCGACCGGGCGTTCTACGACGTGTTGCTCTCTGGGCTGCCCACACAGCCCGAAGTCGACTCGCCGACTGGCCTGTACGTCTCCTTTCTCACGGCCGAGATCGACTTCCGGAACCTCCGGAACGCCCTTCGACTCGCTCGCAGCGGGGCGGAGATCGATCCGGCAGAGTACCACATCGAGGGCGGTCGCCTGTTCGACGCCGACGAGATCGGCGCACTCGCAACGAGCACCGACCAGCTCGTCCAGCGGGTTCGTGAGAGCACGTACGGCGACGACCTCGACGCGGCACTCGACACCCTCGAAGCGGCCGACAGCCTCATCGAGTTCGAGCACGCCCTCGACGCGGCGCTGCTCGAGTACTCCGACCAGCTGTCGAACCGCTACCCGCTGTCGGTCTGTCCGGTCCTGTCCTACATCCTCGCCAAGGAGCGCGAGGTCGACAACATCCGAGCGATCGCTCGGGGCCGCGAGGCCGGACTCGACAGCGACGAGATCGAACAGGAGCTGGTGATACTATGAGTCAGGAGATCGGTGTCATCGGCAGTCCCGACTTCACGACGGGGTTCCGGCTGGCCGGCGTACGGAAGTTCGCCGACGTGCCGGACGCCGACAAAGACGAGGAACTCGACGCAGCCGTCGAGGAGATGCTCGACGACGAGGAGATCGGGATCATCGTGATGCACGACGACGACCTTGAGCACCTCTCGCGCGGGGTGCGCAAGGACGCCGAGACGAGCGTCGAACCAGTGATGGTGACACTCGGCGGCGGCACCGGCAGTGGTGGCCTGCGCGACCAGATCAAACGCGCGATCGGAATCGACCTGATGGAGGAAGACTAATATGAGTCAAGCGACAGAATCCGACGTCCGTGAAGACGGCGTCATCGACAGCGTCTCGGGGCCAGTCGTCACGGCGACCGGCCTCGACGCCCGGATGAACGACGTGGTGTACGTCGGTTCGGAAGGGCTGATGGGCGAAGTGATCGAGATCGAAGGCGACATCACCACGATCCAGGTGTACGAGGAGACCTCCGACGTCTCTCCGGGCGAACCGGTCGAAGGGACCGGTTCCCCACTGTCCGTCGACCTGGGTCCGGGGATGCTGGACGCGATCTACGACGGCGTCCAGCGCCCCCTGGACGTTCTCGAAGAGAAGATGGGATCGCCCTACCTCGACCGCGGCGTCGACGCTCCCGGGATCGACTTAGAGAAGACCTGGGAGTTCGAGCCCGAAGTCGAGGCCGGCGACGAGGTTTCCAGCGGCGACATCGTCGGGACCGTCCCCGAGACGCCCAGTATCGACCACAAAGTGATGGTGCCTCCCGACTCCGAGGGCGGCGAAGTCGTCGCCGCCGAGTCGGGTAACTTCACCGTCGAGGAGCCGGTCGTCGAACTCGACACCGGCGAAGAGATCAAGATGCGCCAGGAGTGGCCGGTGCGCCAGCAGCGTCCCTCCGAGGAGAAGCAGACGCCGACCACGCCGCTGATCTCCGGCCAGCGAGTGCTCGACGGGCTGTTCCCCATCGCGAAGGGCGGGACGGCCGCGATTCCCGGTCCTTTCGGGTCCGGAAAGACGGTCACCCAGCACCAGCTCGCCAAGTGGGCCGACGCGGACATCGTCGTCTACGTCGGCTGTGGCGAGCGTGGCAACGAGATGACGGAAGTGATCGAGGACTTCCCCGAACTGGAGGACCCGACCACCGGCAACGCGCTGATGGACCGGACCTGCCTCATCGCGAACACCTCGAACATGCCCGTCGCGGCGCGTGAATCCTGCGTCTATACGGGAATCACGATCGCGGAGTACTTCCGTGACATGGGCTACGACGTGGCACTGATGGCCGACTCCACCTCCCGGTGGGCCGAGGCCATGCGGGAGATTTCCTCCCGCCTCGAAGAGATGCCCGGCGAAGAGGGGTACCCGGCCTATCTCGCCGCGCGCCTCTCGGAGTTCTACGAGCGGGCCGGCTACTTCCAGAACATCAACGGCTCCGAAGGGTCGGTCTCCGTCATCGGGGCGGTCTCGCCGCCGGGCGGGGACTTCTCCGAGCCGGTCACCCAGAACACGCTGCGTATCGTCAAGACGTTCTGGGCGCTGGACGCGGACCTGGCGGAACGTCGCCACTTCCCGTCGATCAACTGGAACGAGTCGTACTCCCTCTATCGCGACCAGCTCGACCCGTGGTTCGTCGAGAACGTCCGCGACGACTGGCCCGAGAAGCGCCAGTGGGGCATCGACACCCTCGACGAGGAAGCGGAACTCCAGGAGATCGTCCAGCTCGTCGGGAAGGACGCGCTGCCGGAAGACCAGCAGCTCACGCTGGAAGTCGCACGCTACCTGCGTGAGGCGTGGCTCCAGCAGAACGCGTTCCACCCGACGGACACCTACTGTGAGCCCGAGAAGACCTACCGCGTCCTCGACGCCATCAAGACGTACAACGACGAGGCGTTCGACGCGCTCGACGCTGGCGTCCCGGTCGAGGAGCTGACGGATCTCGAGACCGTCCCGCGGCTCAACCGGATCGGTGTCCAGGAGGAGTACAACGAGTACATCGACGAACTCGAAGCGGACATCGAGAGCGAAATTCAGGAGCTGTACTAACGATGAAGAAAGAATACGAGACAATTACGGAGATCAGCGGCCCGCTGGTGTTCGCGGAAATCGACGAGCCGGTCGGCTACGACGAGATCGTCGAGATCGACACCGGCGACGGCGACGTTCGCCGCGGCCAGGTGCTGGAATCGACGAGCGACTACGTCGCGATCCAGGTCTTCGAGGGAACGACGGGGATCGATCGAAACTCCTCCGTTCGCTTCCTCGGCGAGACGATGAAGATGAAGCTCACCGAGGACCTGCTGGGGCGTGTCCTCAGCGGTTCCGGTGACCCGATCGACGGTGGTCCCGAGATCGAACCGGACGAGCGCCGTGACATCGTCGGCAAGGCGATCAACCCCTACTCCCGGGAGTACCCCGAGGAGTTCATCCAGACCGGCGTCTCCGGTATCGACGGGATGAACACTCTCGTTCGCGGTCAGAAACTGCCGATCTTCTCGGCGTCGGGGCTACCCCACAACGATCTGGCACTCCAGATCGCCCGTCAGGCCAGCGTCCCGGAAGAGGAGGAAGGCGACGACGACGAGGGGTCGGAGTTCGCAGTGATCTTCGGGGCGATGGGGATCACCCAGGAAGAGGCAAACGAGTTCATGGACGACTTCGAGCGCACCGGCGCACTCGAACGCTCCGTCGTCTTCATGAACCTCGCAGACGACCCGGCCGTCGAGCGAACGCTCACCCCGCGGCTGGCACTGACGACCGCGGAGTACCTCGCCTTCGACAAGGGGTATCACGTGCTCGTGATCCTCACGGACATGACCAACTACTGTGAGGCACTGCGCGAGATCGGTGCCGCACGAGAAGAGGTCCCGGGTCGTCGTGGCTACCCCGGATACATGTACACCGACCTGGCACAGCTCTACGAGCGCGCGGGTCGAATCGAGGGTCGCGAGGGCTCTGTCACCCAGATCCCGATCCTGACGATGCCGGGCGACGACGACACGCACCCGATCCCGGACCTGACCGGCTACATCACGGAGGGCCAGATCTACATCGATCGGGACCTCAACAGCCAGGGAATCGAACCGCCGATCAACGTCCTGCCGAGCCTCTCGCGGCTGATGGACGACGGGATCGGCGAGGGACTGACCCGTGCCGACCACGCGGACGTGAAAGACCAGATCTTCGCCGCCTACGCGGAAGGTGAGGACCTGCGCGACCTCGTCAACATCGTCGGCCGCGAGGCGCTGTCGGACCTGGACAACAAGTACCTCGACTTCGCAGACCGGTTCGAGACGGAGTTCGTCGATCAGGGGATCGACACCGATCGCTCCATCGACGAGACGCTCGAACTCGGCTGGGACCTCCTCTCGATGCTCCCAAAGGACGCACTCAACCGTATCGACGAAGACCTGATCGAGGAGCACTACCGCGAAGACGAGACCCAGGAAGTCACTGCGGACTGACGCCCCGCTTCCGTCTATTTTTTGCCAGTCGTGATCGGGTCGCCAGCGGCCGCACTTTCTCGGTGCGACTGTCTCGGCGAGCCCCGTTCGAGCGCCGAATGGTCGTCTTCGGAGAGGACGGCGAGTCCCACCGCTATCCTGTGGTTTCCCTTTCGGCAGATTTTGCCGTGCGGACGAAGCCGCTCTCCCCGGTGTCTGTGTCTGGTTCGCGTCTCCTCGTCGGACTTGGGCAGGTGTACCAATCCCTGTTGGCATGGGCTGTTTAAGTGCCGGGCCGTTATTACAATACGAACCATGTTACAGTCTGGCATGAGTACGTACGTACCGGGCGGCGAAAGCATATTCCTGTGGGTCGGAACGGCAGGAATGTTCCTGGGGATGTTGTACTTCATCGCCCGGGGCTGGAGTGTCTCCGACCAGCGTCGTCAGAAGTTCTACATCGCGACGATCATGATCGCCGCGATCGCCTTCGTGAACTACCTCTCGATGGCACTGGGTTTCGGTGTCACGACCATCGAACTCGGCGGCGAGGAACGGGCGATCTACTGGGCGAGATACACCGACTGGCTGTTCACGACGCCGTTGCTGCTGTACGACCTCGCCCTGCTGGCGGGGGCCGACCGGAACGCGATCTACTCGCTGGTCGGTCTGGACGTGCTGATGATCGGTACCGGCGCGCTCGCGACGCTGTCGGCGGGTTCGGGCGTCCTCCCGGCGGGTGCCGAACGCCTCGTCTGGTGGGGTATCAGCACCGGCTTCCTGCTGGTCCTGCTGTACTTCCTGTTCAGCAACCTCACCGACCGAGCGAGCGAACTCTCGGGTGACTTGCAGTCGAAGTTCTCGACGCTGCGCAACCTGGTGCTGGTCCTGTGGCTCGTGTACCCCGTCCTGTGGTTGGTCGGGACCGAGGGCCTCGGACTCGTCGGCCTCCCGATCGAGACGGCCGCGTTCATGGTGCTCGACCTGACCGCCAAGATCGGCTTCGGGATCATCCTGCTCCAGAGTCACGCGGTCCTCGACGAGGGCCAGCCCGCGTCGGAAGGCGCAGCCGTCGCCGACTGATCGCGGCTCCCCTCTCGCCACTCCAGTCGAAACACTCTGGGCGATCTGCCCGATAGTGTGACCGAGCGGACCGCGGTCGCCACGGCGGTCCGCCGACGCACCGCCGGCACAGCCCCGTCCAACTACAGCCGTATTTCAGTACGTCACCAATGGCCGCTTTCACATACGTCCAATTTCACGCGCTGTTCGTCCTCCCGGCGCTCGCGGTGCTCGTGGGGGTAGCGGGGATTCGCTCGCGCGCGACCCGAAGCGAGGTCCGCCCCCTCGCCGTCGCAGTCATCGTCGCAGTAGCGATGCTGTACACCGTGCCCTGGGACAACTACCTCATCCTGCGGGGCGTCTGGTCGTACGGCACCGACAGCGTCGCGGCCGTCATCTGGCACGCGCCCATCGAGGAGTACCTGTTTATCCTCTTGCAGCCACTGGTCGCCGCGCTGTGGCTGCACGTGATCTCGCCGGGGATGCCGGCGAACGACGAGACGACGGTCTCCGCTCGTGATCGGGTGGTCGGGGCTGCGGGGGGAGCGCTCGTCGGTCTCGTCGGCGTGGCTCTCCTCACGAGCGACGCGACCTTCTACCTCGGTGCGATCGTCGCCTGGAGCGGCCCGGTACTCGCGCTCCAGTGGGCCGTCGGATGGCCGTACCTCCTCGCTCGGGGACAGACGCTCGTCGTAGCCGTCTTCGCGCCGACGGCGTACCTCTGGATCGCGGATCGCGTCGCCCTGGAGTCGGGCATCTGGATCCTCTCGGAGCAGTACACGACGGGGCTGGCCGTCCTCGGCCTGCCACTCGAAGAGGCCGCGTTCTTCCTCGTGACAAACGTCTTCGTCGTACAGGGGTTGCTGTTGTACCCGTGGGTGATCGACCGATGGCGGTCGAAGTAACCGCCGATCGGGACCGACGGCTGCGGTCGGGCCGTCGACGCCTCGCTCGCTGGACCTTTCTGCCGGCCTGGCTGCTGCTCGGCGCTGTCACGGTCGCACACGTCCTGGGCGTGTCGACCGCCGTTCCGGTTCGCTACGGCGTCTTGCTGGTGACGCTGCTCTGCTTCGGGCTGCCACACGGCGCTGCCGACCACCACTCGGTCGCACGAACGCTCGGCGTCGATCTCACGCCTCGGTTCCTCGTGGCGTTCTGTGCGGGGTATCTCGGACTCGCAGTGCTGTACACCGCCGTCTGGTTTCTCGCACCGGCCCTCGCGTTCGTCGCGTTCGTCGCCCTGACGTGGTTTCACTGGGGACAGGGCGACGTGTATCCGCTGGCGACACTCGCCGACGGTCGCCATCTCGACAATCGAGTCGTCGCGGCGCTGACGGTAATCGTCCGCGGCGGCCTCCCGATGTTGGTCCCGCTGGTCTTCTTTCCGGACCGATACGCCGCCGTCGCCCGGACGGTCGTCTCGCTGTTCGACCCCGGTCGGGTCGGGTCGCTCGCGCCGCTGTTCACCCAGGAGGCGCGTCTCGCCGCCGGGGTCGGATTCGCCGCCATCACGGTGGTGACGCTGGCAGCCGGGCTCGCAGTGGCCGGCCCGAGACGCGTCTGGCTCCTCGACGCCGCCGAGACGGCGCTACTGTGGGGATTTTTCGCCGTCGTTCCGCCGGTCCTCGCGATCGGGGTCTACTTCGCCCTGTGGCACTCGGTACGCCACATCGCTCGACTGACCGAACTCGACGGAGTCGCGCTGGCGGCACTGGATCGCGGTGCCGTCGCCCGTGTGGTCGGTCGCTTCACGCGAGACGCGCTGCCGGCGACGGTCGGTGCAGTCGTCCTGTTTGGCGGCCTCGCACTGGCCGTTCCGACGGCGGTGGCCGGCGTCTCCGAGGTCGGCGGGCTCTATCTCGTCTTGCTCGCAGTGCTGACCCTACCCCACGTCGTCGTCGTCACATGGCTCGACGTGCGACAGGGAATTTGGGGGTAACGACCGCGTCACGACGGCGATTGGCATCGTCTCGGTCGTGGAATCTGTAAAAGGTTATCCGACTGGGCCCGTAACGCCCCGGTAATGGCCAAGGACGTCAAACCCACCCGGAAAGAGCTGATGCGGATCGAGGATCGCATCGACCTCTCGGAACGGGGCCACGACACGCTGGAGAAGAAACGCGACGGCCTCATCATGGAGTTCATGGACATCCTCGACCAGGCACAGGACGTTCGATCCGACCTCGACGACTCCTACGATCGCGCCCAACACGCGATCAACATGGCCCGGGCGATGGACGGCGACGTGGCCGTCCGCGGTGCCGCGGCCGCACTGAAGGAGCACCCGGAACTGACGACCCAGTCCAAGAACATCATGGGCGTCGTCGTCCCCCAGATCGAGTCCAGCAAGGTCCGCAAGTCCCTCGACGAGCGTGGATACGGCGTCATGGGCACGTCGGCCCGGATCGACGAGGCCGCCGACGCCTACGAGGAACTCATCGAGAACATCATCCTCGCGGCCGAGGTCGAGACCGCGATGAAGAAGATGCTCGAAGAGATCGAGACCACCAAACGCCGCGTCAACGCGCTGGAGTTCAAGCTGCTGCCCGATCTGTACGACAACAAGGAGTACATCGAGCAGAAACTCGAAGAACAGGAGCGCGAAGAGATCTTCCGCATGAAGAAGATCAAGAACAAGAAAGAGGAAGAGGAGGCTGCCGCCCGCGAGGAAGAGAACGCGGAAGCCGAAGAGGCCGCCGCCGTCACCGCCGACGACTGACCGGCGTCGACGCCGCTTTTCGCCGCCGAGCTTTTGCCCGTGTCACGTCCACGTCAGTACATGGACTGTCCCGAGTGTGGCCACGAGACTGTCGTCTTCGCCGTCGATCCCGAACTCCGGGCATACCTCCCCGGCGATGAACCGGGCGCGTCGCTGTGCCCGCGGTGTCTGTCCGTCCGTCCCGCCGTGGACCCGCCCGCCGGCGAACCTGACTTTTCGCCCCTCGGCGATGCGTTCCCCGACGGCGGGGCCGCCGTCCCGATGGCGCTGTTGCTCGGCCTGCTCTCCTCGCTGGCGCTGTATCGCGACGAGATCGCCGCGCTGCTGGAGCGTGTCGAGCGTGCCGGTACCGATCCACTGCTGGTGATCGATAGACTCGACGCCGACTCCGGGATCGAGAGCGAGGTCGACCTCGGCCGTCGTCGCCACCAGCTCGAACAACTGCTGTGACGATCTCGCGGGGATCGTCGGCAGAACCAAACTAGTAAGGTATCGGTTCTTTATATGTATGGGCTATACAACCATGTGCGGCATCAGGACGTGGACGTTCCAGTCCACGACGCCACAGCGGTGTTGTGCCCACTCACCATCCCCACCCCACCACAACATCATCCTTCCCATGCCACCTTGGACGTGCCGCACCCGGTCGTCCTGTCCCGGGCGACCGTGCCTCTGACTTTCGGACGGTTCACACGAAGCGCCAGCCATCGCTTCCCGTCCGTCTTCGCACCGAAAAACGCGTCCGTTAGACGCCGGTCGAGTAGCGCAGGAGTCCGGCGACGCCGCCGAAGGCCGACAGGAGCTGTTCGCCCTTCTCGAAGTCCGTCGAGATGAACAGCGTCTCGGTTCCGCGCTGCTGGGCGATCTCCATGAGGTGGTCGATCGCGTCCTCGCGTTCGGCCTCCTCGACGGGGACGGTCTCGCTACACCGCGAGCAGTCGTGGTCGTCGATCGACGCCGACCGGTCGACCATCTCGTACTCGTCGTGGCCGTTCTCACAGGTGTAGGTGAGCACGTCCTTCCGGAGGTCCTCGGAGATGAGCAGGCGGTCGACCGATCCCATGATGAGGTTCTCGCGGGTCGGTCCGAAGCCGTAGGTCGCCAGATCGCCGTCGTGGAGCTCCTTGAAGAACTCCTCCATTGCCTCCTTGTCCTGGAGGATCTCGTGTTCGGCCAGCACCTCGCTCGCGGCGTCGACGAGATCGTACAGTCCGGACTCGTCGGTGTAGGCCACGTCGAACTTCCCGAGGACGTTGTCGCCGAGTTCGTGGTGGAGGTAGTCGCCGTCGAGGAACTCGTCTTTGGTCGGGGAGGGACCGCCCACGAGGATACCGTTCATCTCGTGGCGACGCGAGACGAACAGGTCGTTGGCCATCTCGGCGACCTCCTGATAGAAGTTGTCGATGGCCTCCAGGCGCAGCCGTGCGAACCGCTGTGCGGACTGACCACCTTTCCGCTGCTTGCCCGGGACCAGCGACGAGGCGGACTTGACGGGTTCGACGCGCTTGCCCTTGAGCCAGCCGACGTTTGCCTCGCGGCGGTCGAGGACGATCAGGCCGAACAGTCCCTTGTCGGCCAACATCTCTTCCAGTGGCTCGGTCAGGAAACCCGAGTCACAGTGGTAGCGAAACGACTCGATGGGGTCGGGCGGACTCTCCAGGACCTCCGTGACCATCTCGGTGCGTCCGCCACTGGAGTCGACCGCACCGGAGAACAGGACCATCCCGTTCTCGGGCGGCGCGTTCCCGTAGTAGCGAAGCCGGTCTTTGATGCTGGTCAGGGCGTCCTGGACGTTGGTCCGGGTCTGCTTTGACTTGATGTTGGACGCTTCGGAGTGTTCCTGTGTGACGTGGGCGACGACGTCGCTGATCTGCTTGTCCTCTGGCACGTAGATCGTCACCAGTTGCGTCCCGGATCCGTCGTACCCCTTGAGCTTCTCGATGACCTTCTTGAACTCGTATTTTTGTTTGTCGGATTGCTCCTGCTCGGACTCGCTCATTGGGTCAACGTTGGCTGAGCGCGGGTAAGTAACTGTTGACAGCGAGAGCCGTCGATCACGTGTGACGGGCGGCTTTATATGATAGCCAACCTTGGGCTACGGTATCTAACTATGGCGGGCTACGTGTGTACCATCGCGGGTGGCAAAGGCGGGGTCGGCAAGACCACGACGGCGGTCAACGTCGGAGCCGCCCTCCAGGAGGCAGGCCACGACGTCGTCGTGGTCGACGCGGACCTCGGGATGGCGAATCTCGGATCGATGCTCGGCATCGAGCATCGCGCATCTCTCCACGAAATTCTCGCCGGGGACGCGGCGGTCAGTGACGCCCTGACCGACGCACCGGGCGGACTGACGATCATCCCCGGCGAGCAGTCCCTGGAGGCGTTCGCGGACGCCGATCCGGCGAAGCTGCGCAAGGTGATCAAGACGCTGCGCAACGCCTACGACGTGGTCCTGATCGACACCGGTGCGGGGCTGAGCCACGAGGTCGCCGTTCCGCTCGGCCTGGCCGACGGCATCCTGCTCGTGACGACACCGGACGACGTGGCCGTCGGTGACACGGTGAAGACGGCCCAGCTGGCCGACCGCATCGACGGGGACGTGGTCGGCGTGGTCGTCAACCGCGTCACCAGACACACGGACATCGCCGAGATCTCCGAACGGCTCGGCTTCGAGTTGCTGGCGGTCATCCCCGACGACCAGGAGGCCACCGCCGTCGAGCCCCTCGTGCTCAACGCCCCCGACAGTCGCGCGGCGAGCGCGTTCGATCAGCTGTCCGAGTCGATGGCGGCGATGTTCTTTCGGGGCGAGCGGGCGGCCGACCTCGAGACCGTTCTCGAAGAGACGTGGTTCGTCGACGAGAGCGGCGACGACGAGGAAGAGGAGGACGAATCCGGCGGCGTCTTCGGTCTGTTCAGCTGATTTTCCGGCCGATCGCGCTCACATCGAACGGGGAGCCGCGACGCCGATGGCGTCTAACGCGTTCGCGATCGCGTGTCTGGCCGCATCGACGAGCGCGAGGCGCGCCCGCTTGGTGTCCGGATCGGCGTCCAGTACCGGACACTCTCGGTAAAAAGTGTTGAACTGCTCGGCGAGCGTGCGAGTGTAGGTCGCGACGACGTGGGGGCGGTGTTCGTCGGCGGCCCGCTCGATCACGGCGGGGAACCGCGCGATCTCTCGCAGGAGGTCCCGTTCGGCGTCGGTCGCCAGCGGGGCCGCGTCGAGATCTCCGGCCGTCGAGTCGGGCTCTCGCTCTTTGCCCTCCTCCACAGCGTGTCCCGCCTCGCTGCGGATGCCACAGCACCGCGCGTGGACGTACTGGACGTACGGTGCCGACTGCGCCTCGAAGTCGAGCGCGCGGTCCCACTCGAAGGTGATCCCCTTCGTCGGCTGTTTGGAGACGATGTCGTACCGGACCGCGCCGATGCCGACCTGGTGGGCGATCCGTTCGACATCCGTCTCGTCGAGGTCGTCGTCGCGGCTGCGGGTGTCGATTCGGCTCTCCACTTCCTCGCGCGCACGATCGATCGATTCGTCCAGCAGGTCGTCGAGATCGATCCCGGTTCCCTCGCGGGTACTCATGCCGCCCTCGGGGAGGTTCACCCACGAGTAGAACACCTGGCTGAGCTGGTCGGTGTCGTGGCCGAGCAGGTCCAGCGTGGTGTCGAGCTGGTCGGCCTGGAGCTTGTGGTCTTCCCCGAGCACCGTCACCGCCCGGTCGTAGGTGTCGAACTTCCACTCGTGGTGGGCCAGGTCCCGCGTGGTGTACAGCGAGGTCCCGTCCGAGCGCAGGAAGACGAGGTTCTTTTCGAAGCCGGGCAGATCGAGCTGCCAGGCGTCTTCTTCGTACACCGCCTGGTCGAGGGCTTTGAGCCGGTCGACGAGGTCCTCGGTCGCGTCGTTGCGCATGAACCGCGTCTCTTTGACGAACTCGTCGAACTCGGCCGGGAGCCGACCGAGCGTCTCGCTCATCCCGCCCAGCACGGTGTCGACGACCTCGCCGACCCGTTCGTAGGCGTCTTCGTCGCCCGCCTCCAGGCCCTGGAGGATCGCCCGGATCTCGCTTTCGGCGTCCTCGACGCGGTCGGCGTCGGCCTCTTCGAGGAAGCTGTTGCCCTTCCGGTAGTACCGGACCATCTCGTACTCCGGCGAGTCCCGTTCGGGCTCCGGGAGGTCGTCCTCGTCGAAGGTCTCGTAGGCCCAGGTGAACACCGCCATCTGGCGGCCGGCGTCGTTGACGTAGTAGTGGCGGTCCACGTCGTAGCCGGCGTAGTCGAGCACGCGAGCCAGCGCGTCGCCGATGATCGGATTGCGGGCCCGGCCCACGTGGACCGGCCCCGTCGGGTTCGCCGACGTGTGCTCGACGACGACGCTCGTGTCGCGATCCGGGAGCTGCCCGTAGTCCTCGGCCTGTGCGGCCGCCAGCGTCTCGCCGAAGTAGGCGTCGCTGGGCAGGAAGTTGACGTACGGGCCTCGCTGTTCGACGCTGTCGACGTAGGTCAGGTCGCCGGGGTCGATCGCTGCGGCGATGTCGGCGGCGACTGCCGGCGGTGGCGCACCGACCTCGCCCGCGAGCCGAAACGCCGCACTGGACGCGAGCACGGCCGCCACGTCTTCGGGCGGTTCCTCGATACCGAGGTCCTCACTGGGGAGATCGAGCGCCTCCAGCGCGGCTTCGAGCGCCGTCTCGACCTCCGAGCGGGTCTGGCGGAACATACCGGGCCTTTCCCAGCGGTCCGTTTAGCATTGACGAAGTGTCTCGATCGCCGGGCCGAGCGAACCCGACCCGCCGACGGGCGGGCTACCCGAGCAGCTGCGGGACCGCGATGATGAAGACGAAACTCCCGATCATCGTCAGCGAGACGCCGTAGGTGATCGCTTTCACGAGGGATTCGCGGCGCTCGATCGGGAGGCGAGCGGCGATCGACTCCGAACACACGCGCAGGATGTGGCCGCCGTCGAGGGGGTAGGTCGGGACGAGGTTGAACTGGCCGACGACGAGGTTGAGCCACCCGGTCCAGAACAGGAGATTCGCGACGACGAAGGCTCCGTCAGTCCCCAGCGCGCTCAGAGGCCCCGAGACCGTGTAGAAGTTCGCGGCGATCCCGGTGAAGCCGGGGAAGTTGTAGCTGAGTCCCTCGACGATCGACGCGAAGGGCAGCGCCAGCGCCAGTCCGATCCGCTGGAGGAACGGAGTCGACTCGAAGGGCTGCTGGCCGGGCACGTCACCGCCAAGCATCGCGAGGAACCGCTCGGCCGGGTACGTCTCGATGCCGAAGTCGCCCACCGAGAGCCCGCTGGTCCCGCGCGCGACGTAGTCGACGCCGATCCCCGGATCGCTCTGGCTCGCTTCCGCGAGCGTGATCTCGTAGCTCTCGCGCTGGCCGTCGACGTAGCCCGCGAGCCGGATCGTCTCGCCGGGTTCGCGCTGGCCGACAGCGCTCACCAGATCGGCCGCCGTCGCGGTCCGCTGGCCGTCGACGGCCGTCACGACGAACGACTCGCCTGCGGGTGCGCCCTCGGCTTCGAGCGGACCGTCTTCGGCGACGACGGTGTAGCCGCCGATCGCCGTCTCGACGGTCTCGCCGTTGTCCAGCGTGAGCCGTGCGATCGGCTTGTCTTCGACGGCGTCGTTGAACGCGGTCGTCGTGTTCACCGCGGTCCCGTTGACCGCGACGATGGTCCGGTTGGTCTGGACCGGTGCGCCGGACACCGCTCCGACGACGACCACCGCGCGGTCGACGGTCGTGACCGTTCCGTTCTGGAGCGTGACATCGACCGTGCCACCGGCCTCGTCGAGGCGCTGTTGCATCTCCGTGGCGTTTGCGACCGACTGACCGTCGATCCCGGTGATGACAGACCCGCTCTCGATGCCGGCCTGGTCTGCCGGCACGCCGGGGAGCGTCCCGCCGACGTGGACGCCGTCGACGACGCCGAAGCCGGCGATCACCGGCCCGAACAGGAGCGCCAGACAGAGCAGGCTCACCGCGAAGTTGTTCGTCACGCCCGCGACGTACATCCGGATCTGCTTGCCCCGGTCCGAGAGGCTGACGCCCTCTTCGTTCGGTTCGACGAACGCGCCCAGCGGCACGATCGTGAGGAGCGCCAGCCCCATCGACTCGATCTCGATGTCGCCGACCCGACACAGCAGCGCGTGCCCGCCCTCGTGGACGACCAGCGCCACCACGAGACCGGCGACGATCTCGCCGGCCACCGACAGCGGGAGGAAGTCGTTGACGCCCGGAATGACGAGGACGTTTCGCGGTTCGGTGACGGCACTCGGAGCCGGATCTCGCGCTGCGAGGACGGCCGCCAACACGACGTAGAAGAACGAACCGACCATGACGACCAGTCCGACGCCGACGCCGACGTTGCCCCACGCTCGCCACGCCCGTTTCGGCGTCGCGAGCCAGTCGACGAACCGCCGGCCACGCTTCGTGTGGAGGGTCGCGATCGGGCCCGAGAGGTGGACGTACTCCGGGAGCAGGCCCCAGGTTCGCAGGAGCATCCCGAGAATAGAGTAGGCGACCACTCCGACGAGGACCCACGTGAACGTACTGACCATTCGAGCGGATACAGGAACCACCCGGCAAAGAGCGTTTGGTCTACCGATTCCGACGGAACCGCTCGACGACGAACTCCCGGTCGAGCTTCGCGACGAAGGGACCGAGCTGTGGCCCCTGGGTTTCGTCGAAGAGGAGCCGGTAGCCGGCGCTGAAGAAGTCGCTGATAGGCACGCCGTGGCGCTTTGCGGTCTCGTAGATCTCGCCCTGAATCGTCTCGCCGTCGTGGCCCTCGGCGACGAAGTCTGCCAGCTCGTCCAGTGCGGCCTCGGTGGCCTCGTCGAAGTCGGTTTCGGGCAGTGTGGCGCGTTTGAGCTCGTAGTTGAACTCGTTGTCCGTCCGGCGGGCCCACTCGCTGGCCAGATCGACCCGCTCCATCGCGGTCTCGACGGCCCACTCGGGGGTGTCGTCGGCGAGATGGCCCTCCTTGCGGGCCACGTCCGTTCGCAATTCGGGGTCGTCGAACATCCCGAGCACCGCGGCGAAGGTGTAGGGAATGCGGATCCGATCCGCGTACCGCTCTTCGAGGAGTCCGTCGACGGTCTCGCGGGCCGTCCGGTCGTTTGCGACCGACCGCCACGCTCCCTCGCCGAACTCGTCGTCGAAGCGGTCGGCGACGGTCGGCCTGATCGAGGGCGGGTAGGCCCGCTCGCCGAGCGCTTCCTCTCGGTCGGTCCCGCTCTCTTCCCCGAAGTAGAGCCGTTCGGTTCGGTCGAAGTCGTCGACCAGCTGGTCGAGGCGCTCGATGCTGAAGTCCCGTGCCTTGCTGGGATCTTTCGAGAAGAAGTAGCGGACGACCGCCGGCTCCAGCAGCTCCAGGACGTCGTGGACCATCACCACGTGGCCCTCGGAGGAGGAGAACGGCTCGCCGTCGAGCGTGAACCACTCGTAGACCATCGGGACGGGGGGATCGATCTCGAAGACGTTCTCCGCGATGTCGACGCCGGAGGGCCAGGACCCCTCGGCGTGGTCCTTCCCGAACGGCTCGAAGTCGACGCCCAGCACGTCCCAGCCCGCGGGCCACTCGAAGCGCCAGGGCAGTTTCCCCTCGCGTAGCGTCGCGGTCCCCTCGTGCCCACACCCATCGATGACCTGATCGCCCGCCTCCATGTCCGTACAGCGGTACTCGACGGTGCCGGCGTCCGTATCGACGGCCGTGACGGTCTCGGTGACCTTGCCACACTCTCCGCAGATCGGATTGAACGGGACGTAGTCCGCGTCGACCTTGTCCTGGTACTCGCCAAGCACGTCCCGCGCCCGGTCCTGGTTGTCGAGGACGTAGCGGGTCAGTTCCTCGAAGGAACCGTCTTCGTAGAGCTCCGTCGTCGAGACGATCTCGATGTCGACGCCGAGCAGCTCCGCACAGTCGGCGATCAGGTTCGAGAAGTGCTCGCCGTAGGAGTCACAGCAGCCGAAGGGGTCCGGTACGTCCGTGTAGGGACGCCCGAGGTTCTGCCCGAGCGCCCCGGCGTTGACCGCGCCGAGATCGACGATGTTGCCGTCGAGATCGGCGAGCTTGCGGGGGAGCTTCCGGAGCGGGTCCCGGTCGTCGGTGGTGAACACCTGCTGGACCTCGTACCCGCGCTCTCGAAGGGACTCGGCGACGAAGTAGCCCCGCATGATCTCGTTGACGTTGCCCAGGTGGGGCACGCCGGAGGGCGAGATCGCGCCCTTGATGACGACCGGCTCGGTGGGCTCTCGGGCCTCGATCTCGTCGGCGACGGCGTCCGCCCAGAACACCGCCCGGTCGTCGGGGCCCCTTTCGCCGTCGTGATCGCCCAGCGCGTAGGGGTCTCGCGTGCGCTCGGCGCTCTCTGCCGTCTGTCCAGTGTCGTCCCCCGAATCGCTCTCGCTCATGCTCGATCCCACGCCGTCGGAGCGACACCGAGATTCTCGGGCACTACGTCGGTGCCGTCGTGTTCGCCCGTCTCGACGGCGCGTCGAACCGCCGTCGGGTCGGTGCCGTCGAGGACGATCGACCGGAGCCCGGCCCGCTCGATGATCTTCGCCGCCAGCAGGTCGACCGGCGCGTTGCTCCCGGCGTTCATCTCGATGCCGGCGATCAGGTCGACGAGTTCGCCGGCAGCGATCTCCTCGTAGCGCTCGGCGTCGTCGTCCTCGTTGGGGTCGGCACTGAACACGCCCGGAACGCTGGTCGCGTACACGAGCAGATCCGCGCCGACGTGTTCCGCGAGTGCGGCGCTGACGGCGTCGGTGGTCTGGCCGGCGACGGTCCCACCCATGACGGGAACGTCGCCCCGTCTGAGAGCCGCCCGTCCCTCGTCGTAGCTCTCGACCGGTGCCGGCGCGGCCGCCTCGCCCAGCGCGGCGATCAGGAGCCGGCTGTTGAGCCGCGTGACGGCGATCCCGAGCTGGTCGAGCTCGATCTCGTTGGCCCCGAGGTCCCGCGCCGTCGTGATGTACTCCCGCGCCGTGGGGCCGCCACCGACGACGATCCCGATCTCGTGTCCCGCTTCGTCGAGTGTCTCGATGACGCGAGCGTACTCGCCGATCCGATCCGGTTCCAGATTGGGGGCGAGGACGCTCCCGCCGACGGAGACAACTACTTTCATCGTGCCTGCGTAACCCCGATGCAGGCTTAAGGGTTGTCAAGACGCCTGACACCGTCGGCGTCCATCTGTGAACGATTTCGCTACCCCGGGGGCGAAGCTCTTCATACTGCCGGCTGTACGTCTGTACAGAATTTCGCGACCCCGTAGTCGCGAATATCTTGAAACAGTTACGGCCGGCAGTATCACGAAGTTCCAGCCAGCGGTCAGACGCGTGTCAGACACGCTCCCGAAATGCGGCAAGAAGCTCTTATTTTTGAGCGGGAACGACTGGCTGAACGCATATTATTTCATTTTCTATGTCTTGGATATTATATTGGGCGAAACGCGCTCAGAACCGTCCGTAAAACGTCTCGAAGGATTTGGGGCGCTCGTAAAAGGTCTGTTTTTCGGCGCTTCACGCTGAAAGTGGTCGAATCGTCCCGAAGCTTCCCGCCTTTATATACTCCTACGGGGGGTACAAGCGAGTGAGGTTACAAAGATGAGCACAACTGTGCAGCCCTCCACGGACGAGCTGAGCAAGGAAGAGCGTCTGGCTGCCTTCCTCAAAGAGAAGGCCAACAACGGTGAACTCTACTTCAAGAGCAAGTTCATCGCAGACGAAGTCGGTCTCTCGCCCAAAGAGATCGGCGCGCTCATGGTCAAGCTGAAGGAGTCGGCGTCCGAGATCGAGGTCGAGAAGTGGTCGTACACGAGCGCGACGACGTGGCGCGTCGAGCCCGTCTAGTCGGTCTCCCGGTTCCCGCAACTCGCAGGACGTTCCGACTGCGTTCTTCTGCTCGTTCCCGACGGCGTGGTCCCCGTCCGGGGTTTTATGCTCGCGCGACAGCTAGTAGCGCGTGATGGATCGGACCGACTCGCCGACGACCGCACCGTCGGTCGAGGACCTCGCGTCCGTCTTTCAGGTCTACCAGGTCCGCCGCGACGGGGACCGGCTCCTCTACGTCGGACGGCCCCGCGTCCAGCCAGACGCCGTCGAGCGACGGCTCTGGGACCGGTTTCGCGAGTCGGGCTACGAGATCTCGCTGGAGCGAGAGTACGACACCGACGCCGACACGCCGATGCCGACCCACGGCTGGGTCCTCGTGGCCCGTCCCCACTCCGTCGGGATCGACGGGATCCCCTGGACGAACATCCTCCTGGCGCTGTTGACCACCGCGTCGACGCTGCTGGTCGGTGCCGTCCAGTGGTACCACGTCGACCTCGGCGCGAACCCGCTCGGGGTCTTCCGCGCCTGGCCGTTCGTGGCGGCCGTCCTCGGCGTCCTCGCGGTCCACGAGCTGGGACACTACGTCGCGAGCCGGTACCACGGCGTCGACGCGAGCCTCCCCTACTTCATCCCGTTCCCGACGCTGATCGGGACGATGGGTGCGGTCATCCGCATGAAAGGACGGATCCCCGACCGCAAGGCGCTGTTCGACATCGGAGCGTCCGGACCGCTGGCGGGCCTCGTCGCGACGGTCATCGTCTCGGCGATCGGGCTCCAGCTCGACCCCGTCGTCACGCAGGAGGCGATCGCCACCGGCTCCGACGCGCCGGTCGTCCGCTTTCACAACCCGCTCCTGCTGGAGCTGATCGCCGCCGCCACCGGTACACTGGAGACGCTTCGCTCCGGGACGATCCACCCGGTCGTCTTCGGCGGGTGGGTCGGGATGTTCATCACGTTCCTGAACCTCCTGCCGGTCGGCCAACTCGACGGCGGCCACATCGTCCGGGCGCTGTACGGCGAGCGCCAGGAGACGATCGCCGCTGCCGTTCCCGCGGCGCTGTTCGGGTTGGCTGGCTACCTCTACTTCCTGCAGGACGTGACTAACGCCGTCGGTATCTGGGTCATGTGGGGGCTGCTGGCGACGGGACTCGCCTACGCCGGCCCGGCGACCCCAATCAGGGACTCGCCGCTCGACTCCAAGCGGACGCTGCTCGGCGTCTTCACGTTCGTCCTGGGAATCCTCTGTTTCACGCCGGTGCCGTTCGAACTGGTGACGTGACCGCCAGGAGCGGCTCCGATTAACCGTATCATACGGAAAGTTGTAGTCGCGTACCGGTGAGCGTCGCCACGGGGTGAACGCCCACCGGTACATTCCCACAACCGTCCGTATCAGTGGCTGTACCCCCGGTCGGGGAGTGGTTCGCCGTCGAGAGTCACTCCGGCTTCGGTGACGGTGCCGATCGGCGTGAGCGGACAGGGCGTCGCGGCCCCAGCCCGTTCGACCTCGTCTTCGGGCACCGTGCAAACGAGTTCGAAGTCCTCGCCGAAGAACGCCCCCAGTTCGAGGCGTTCGTCGCGCCCGTCGGCCACGTCGTCGACGCTGTCGTCGATCGGCAACGGGGTCTCGACGGCCATCCCGCAGTCCGACGCCCCGGCGAGCTGGTGGAGCGATCGGGCCAGCCCGTCGCTGGAGTCCATCATGGCCGTCGCGATACCGGACAGCGCCGTTCCGGCCGCGACACGTGGCTCGAAGCGAAACAGCTCGTTGGCCGGCTCGTCGTCGCCGCGCTCGAACAGCCGGAGCCCAGCGCCACTCCGACCGAGCGTGCCGGTGACACAGACCACGTCGCCGACGGTCGCCCCGGAGCGCAACACCGGCTCGTCCGTCCGGCCGAGCCCGGTCGTCGCGACCGTGAACTCGTCGTGGCCGTCGAGGTCGCCCCCGACGTACTCGGCTCCGACCGCCTCACACACCTCGCTGGCACCCTCGACGAACGCGGTCAGCGCGTCGGCCTCGAACGTCGGCGCGCCGTACACCGCCACGGCCGCGGTCGCGTCGGCACCCATCGCCGCCACGTCCGACAGCGAGGCACCGACGGCGCGCCAGCCGGCGGTGTAGCGGGTCGTCCCGTCGGGGAAGTCCGTCGTCTCGTGGAGCATGTCGGTCGTCAGCACCTGGCCGTCGACGACGGCACAGTCGTCGCCCGCCCCCGGCAACCGTGTGCCGATCATCGCGAGTGCCGCGCGTTCGTCCATGGCTGTGTCTGGCCGGCCAGCCACAAAAACCGTCGCAGTCCCGCCTTCGGCCACCGGTATCGGTGATTTGAAACGCGAGCCGCTTCTCGCCTCGGTATGGCCGATCGCCTCCCGACGATCGTCGGGTTCGCCGGCACGCTCGTCGTCCTCGGCGCGCTCGTCTGGTTCGTCGGCGCTGGCGACATCCTCGCCGCGCTCTCGCGAGCCGACCGGTCGGTGCTCGCCGCCGTGGTCGCCGTCGCCGTCCTCTGGCTCTGTCTCTGGGGGATGGCGCTCAAGACCGTCCTCGACTCGCTGGGCGCGCCGGTGGCGTCTCACACCGCGATTCTCGTCTTCTCGGCGGCGGTGTTCTCGAACAACGTCACGCCCTTCGGGCAGGCCGGCGGCGAGCCGGTCAGTGCGCTTCTCATCTCCGAGGCCGCCGACACCGAGTACGAGACCGGGCTCGCTGCCATCGCCAGCGTCGACACGCTTCACTTCGTGCCCTCGATCGGCTTCGCCGTCGGCGCGTTCACCTTCGTCGCCGCCGGCGCGGTACAGCTGGGGCGCAATCTGCTGTTCGCCGCTGGCGCGATCGCGACGCTCGCCGTCGGGCTGCCGACCGCTGCCTATCTGGGGTGGCGCTACCGGTACGAACTCGAAGCGGCCGTCGTCCGGTCTCTCACCTCCGTCGCCCGCACGGTCGGCCGCGTCGTCCCTCGCTGGACGCCCCCGTCACCAGCGGCGCTCGAACACCGCATCGAGGGCTTCTTTACCTCGATCGACCGCATCGCTGCGGATCGACGAGCGCTCCTCGTCGCGACCGGCTTTTCGGCGGCGGGATGGCTCGCGCTCGGCGTCGCGCTGTGGCTGTCGCTGTACGCGCTCGGCGAGCCGGTCGAGTTCTCCTCGGTGATGCTGGCGATTCCGGTCGCGATGGTCGCCGGCATCGCCCCGCTGCCCGGCGGGTCGGGCGCTATCGAGTCGGTGCTGGCGACGCTGCTGGTCGCGACGACCGGCGTTCCCTCCGCGGTCGCGCTGTCCGCCGCGCTCCTCTACCGGGGCGCGACCTACTGGCTGCCCATCCTCGTCGGCGGCGGCGTCACCAGTTTCCTCGGTGCCGATCGGGCCGCTGGCGACGGATAGTCGCGCTCCGCCTCTCCCGTGTGCCATCGTGTGTGATTCCCCGGAGAGCGTCGCCACACGCCGTGTGGCGACATCTCGCACGGGCCGCGGTCGATAGTAAACGATGGCCTTAAATGACGCCGACGGGAACCAGAGTGCAATGACGACGCTCTACGACGTGCCCGCGGACGAGCTCATCGAGGCCGCCGCGGTCGAGCTCGCCGAGGAGGACGCCATCGACGCGCCCGACTGGGCCGAGTTCACCAAGACCGGGAAAGATCGCGAACTGCCGCCCGAACAGGACGACTTCTGGCAGCGCCGAGCCGCAAGCGTCCTCCGGAAGGTCGCCACCGACGGCCCCGTCGGCGTCGGGACGCTCCGAACCGCCTACGGTACCTCGAAGAAGGGAACCAACCGCTATCAGGTCCGTCCCCACCAGAAGGCCGACGCCTCCGGCAACATCATCCGTACGATCCTCCAGCAGCTCGAAGAGGTCGGCTACGTCGAAGCCGCCGGTGGCGAGGGCCGCCGCGTCTCCGCCGACGGCCGCGCGTTCCTCGACGAACTCGCCGGTGAGGTCCTCGAAGACCTCGACCGCCCCGAACTCGAACGCTACGCCTGAACCTTTTTTCGCTGCGGGTTCGCGCGAAGCGCACCCCGCTTGCAAAAACGTCGATGAAAAAGGCCGAAATCGCTGTCGGCGATTCCGGTGAATCGCGCGAACTGCCGGGTTCTTCGAACCGTTCGTTCGCGCGAATGCTCGTAGTCAATACGCACAATCCGTAAATAGATGATTCTGTCGATGTTTACCGGAATAACTGTACTGTGAACGTTTCTACGACCTGTGTGTTACAGCCCGCGGAGTGCCCGATCGGTCAGCCGCCAGGATGCCGACGCTTACGTCTCGTCGCGAGCGCACGGGGAGAGAGTGAGATTCCGTAGGAATCTCGGTAAGACGAGCGGGGAACGCAGTGACCCGCGAGTCACGGGGACTGCAGCAGCAGTGCGGTCGGCGGCGCGCACTCGGGCGCGCCGCTACAGAGCGCCGACAGGCGACTCATACGGAAAGTTGTAGGTCTTTACCAGATCGACCGCACGCCGTCGTGCGGTCGACTGGGTAAACGCCTATAACCGTCCGTATCAGAGGGTGCGCCAGCGACGCTGGCGTTCCCGCAGCGGTCCTGTGTCCTCGTGAGCGGCGGAGCCGCGAACGAGGGCTCGGGAGAGCTCGCTCTCCCGGTGGAATACCAAGGGCGAGGCAGTCGCGCCAGCGACCTGCCGAGGGCTTCGGTGGAAAGAAATTTTGGCGCGAAGCCAGTAGTGGTGGTAGAGACAACATGAGCGGTGAACCAGACGAGGAACGACTCGAAGAACTGCGCGAAAAGAAGATGGAACAGCTGAAAGAACAGCAGGGCGGTGAGGGCGACGCCGAGGCCCGCGAGGAGGCCAAGCAACAGCGGGAGGCCCAGAAGAAGGCAGTCCTGCGACAGAACCTCACCGACGAGGCCCGCAAGCGGCTCAACACCCTGAAGATGTCCAAGCCACAGCGCGGCGAGCAGATCGAGCAGCAGGTCGTCTCGCTGGCCCAGAGCGGCCGGATTCAGGGCAAGATCGACGACGAGAAGATGAAGCAGTTGCTCAAAGAGCTGACCCCCGACTCGAAGAGCTTCGACATCGAGCGCAGGTAGATGCGCTGTGGGGTCCTGTACAGCGGCGGGAAGGACTCGACGCTGGCAGCACTCGTTCTGGAACCGTTTTACGAGGTCACCCTCGTCACGGCGACGTTCGGAATCGCCGACGTGGTCGCCCCCGGCCGGCGCGCGGCCGCGGCCGCCGGATTCGATTTCGAGACGATCGATCTCGATCCGACGATCGCCGAGGCGGCCGTCGAGCGGATGGTGACCGACGGCTACCCGCGCACTGGCATCCAGCGGGTCCACGAGCACGCCGTCGAGACGATCGCCGACGCCGGTTTCCCGGCCATCGCCGACGGGACTCGTCGGGACGACCGCGTGCCGACGATCGACCGGTCGGTCGCACAGAGCGTCGAGGACCGCTTCGGCGTCGACTATCTGGCTCCCCTTTCCGGGTTCGGCCGCGATGCCATCGACGCGCTCGTCGAGCAGCACCTCCGGGTCGAGACCGGGCCGAGCGAGGCGATTCCCAAGGCCGACTACGAGACCGAGTTGCGGGCACTGATGCGCGAGGAACACGGCGCGGAGACCGTCGCGGACGTGTTCCCCGAGCACACGCAGTCTCGCGTCGTCGGGCGGCGATAGGTCTCGCAGGCGGTAGCCGGGGAAGGACAGTTTCAAGCGGGCGCTGGCTGTAGCCGGTGACATGTACGACTCGCTGAAGGGGTTTCGAGACGTCTACCCCGCCGAGATGGCCGCTTACCGCCAGGTCATCGACGAGATCGAGACGACGGCCCGCCAGTACGGCTTCCGTGAGATCACGACGCCGGCGCTGGAAGCCACCGAGATGTACGTCGACAAGAGCGGCGAGGAGATCGTCGAAGAGCTGTACCACTTCGAGGACAAGGGCGGGCGCGACGTTGCGCTGACCCCCGAGCTCACTCCGACGGTGGCCCGGATGGTCGTCGCCAAGCAACAGGAGCTCTCGAAGCCGATCAAGTGGGTCTCCACGCGCCCGTTCTGGCGCTACGAGCAGGTCCAGCAGGGCCGATTCCGCGAGTTCCACCAGACGAACATCGACATCTTCGGGTCGAGCCAGCCGACGGCCGACGCCGAGATTCTGGCGGTCGCAGCCGACATGCTGACGCGACTGGGCCTCAGCACCGACGACTTCGACTTCCGGGTCTCACACCGTGACATCCTCACGGGACTGCTCGAATCCTTCGAGGCCGACGTGGACACCCAGGACGCGATTCGCGTCGTCGACAAGCGGGCGAAGATCGACCGCGACGAGTACGTCGAGGGGCTCACCGATGCGGGCCTCTCCCTCGACCAGGCCGAGCAGTTCGACGAGTGGCTCCGGGCCGGCGACGACGATCTGGACGCGCTCGCGGAGATGAGCGGCTCCGAGCAGGTCGCAGACGCCGTCGCGAACCTCGAAGCCGTCCTCGCGGCCGCGGAGGACTTCGGCGTCCGGGAGTACTGCACGGTCTCGCTGACCACTGCCCGCGGGTTCGACTACTACACCGGCGTCGTCTTCGAGTGTTTCGACTCGACCGGCGAGGTCTCTCGGGCGGTCTTCGGTGGCGGTCGGTACGACGACCTGATCGAGGGCTTCGGCGGCGAGCCGACGCCAGCGGTGGGCTTCGCGCCGGGCGTCATGAACTCGACGCTCCCCCTCTTGCTCCAGCGAGCCGGCGTCTGGCCCGAGGAGGCGGTGTCGACGGACTACTACGTCCTGCAGGTCGGTGACACTCGCCCCGTCGCGGCCCGCATCGCGCGGGAGCTCCGCGAGTCGGGCCACGTCGTCGAGGTCGACGTGTCCGACCGCAGCTTCGGCGCGCAGATGGGCTACGCGGACTCGATCAACGCCGAGACGGTCGTCATCGTCGGCGAGAACGACCTCGAAAACGACGAGGTCACGGTCAAGGACATGGCCAGTGGCGACCAGACGACCGCGCCCGTCGACGCGTTCCCCGGCGATCACGAGCGCCCGACCTACGACGACTTCGCGTAATCGCTGCCATTTTTGTGGTCGGTGGCCGTACTGCGGCGTATGAGTGCCCTGTTCCCCATGGAAAAGTGGCGATTCGCCGGTGTCGTCGCCGTCCTGACGTTTGGCCTGACCTCGCTGGTCGCCGTCCTCGGAGCCCCCGGATCGATGATCGCCGCGCTGTCTATTTTCGGGTTCTTCCTCCTGCTCCCGCTGATCGCTCTCCTCGGATCGGATTTCCCGCTGGTCGCCGAGCCCGACGACGAGACGGACACGGTGTCGGGACCTGCCGTCGAGGACGATCCCGTCGAACTGCTTCGCGAGCGGTACGCTCGCGGCGAACTCTCGAAAGAGGAGTTCGAGTCGCGCCTCGATCACTTGCTGGAGACGGAATCACTGTCGGCGGAGCAGTCGGTCGATCCCGAGCGCGAACTCCTCCTCGACGAGGAGCGCTAAGCCCTCTCGGGGCCGAGTGTATCCGTCACAGATCCAGTTCCATCTCGTGTTCGTTTCGCTCCCGGCGGGTCGTCTCGAATCCGACCGACCGATAGAGGTTCATCGCCACGTGGTTGTCTCGCTGGACGGAGAGCCAGACGTGGTCCAGCCCCGCGCGCTGGCCCGCGCCCAGCAGCGCCCGGATCAGGCGGGAACCGATGCCGGCGTAGTGGTAGTCCGGGTGGACGAAGATCACGAGTTCGGCGGTGTCGTCGTAGGGAAAGAGCGCGGCGTGGCCGACCGCGTCCTCGCCGTGCCAGGCGACGAGGTTGATGCCGTCGTCGAGCATGGTGTCGACCCACTCTCCCACGTCGCGTCGCTCGCGCGGCGGGATCCCCTGCGCGCGGTCGGCGTCGGTGTAGGCAGCGTACATCTCGACGACGGCTTCGCTGTCGGCGTCGTCGGCGACGCCGATCTCGATCGCGCGGTCGCGACCGTCTGTGAACGAACGGGGCGGACGTGAGAACCGGTTGGCGGCCGTCGCCTCGTCTGTCATTGTCCGGTATTGTGGTGCCGGCTACCTAAATCCGCGTCGGCTTGTCGGCGCGTGGGAACGGCGGTCGATAAGTGGCCAGGGCGTCCAGACGGCGTATGCGCGCCTATCGGATCGCCTACGACGGCCAGCCGCACCACGGGTTCCAGCGCCAACCCGACGTCGAGACGGTCGAGGGGGAGCTACTGGCCGCACTGGATCGACTCGGGGTCACTGACGGGAGCGCTCCGGCGGGCTACGCCGCGGCCGGCCGAACGGACGCTGGCGTCTCGGCGCTGGCCCAGACGGTCGCCTTCGAGGCCCCGGAGTGGCTCTCCCCGGCAGCGTTCAACAGCGAACTTCCGGCGTCGGTTCGCGTGTGGGCGAGCGCCGACGTGCCCGACGACTTTCACGCGACCCACGACGCCCAAGAGCGTGAGTACGTCTACTATCTGTACGCGCCCGAGAGCCACGACGACCGGGCTCGGCGGGCCGCGGACGCTCTCTCCGGCGAGCACGACTTCCACAACCTCACGCCGGACGAGCGCGGCACTGTCCGGGACCTCTCGATCGATCTCACGCGAGAGGGCGAGTTTCTCGTCTGCCGGCTCCGTGCCGGCGGTTTCTGCCGCCAACTCGTCCGCCGGGTCGTCGGTCTCGTCGACGAGATTCGCCGCGGCGACGCTCCGCTGTCGAAGGTCGATCGCGTGCTCGGCTCGGAGCAGATCGACGGGGCGGCCGGCGTCGGCCCCGCGCCGCCGACGCCGCTGGTCCTCGCCGCTGTCGACTACGGTGTCGAGTTCTCCGTCGACGCCGACGCCCGCGAGAGCGCGCGGTCGGTCTTCACCGATCGCCTCGTCGAGCGACTCGCCGGAGCCCGCGTCGTCGGTGCGATTCGGGACGGGATCTGATACTGCCGACAGTTCGCGATCGCCAGGTGTCCCGTCGCCCGGCAAGACTTACGGCACCGAGACGCCAACGGCGTCATATGAGTTCGGTGCCCGACAGATCGGAGATCGAGACGCAGTACAAGTGGGATCTCGAATCGCTGTACGCGACCGACGAGGACTGGGAAGCCGCGTACGAGCGGGCCGAGGAACTCGTCGAAGAGCTGGCGGCCTACGAGGGGCGCGCGACCGACGACGCCGAGACGCTGCTCGCGACCCTCGAAACGTACGAGGAGCTGATGCGCACCGTCGCCAACGTCGCCTCCTACGCCCGGATGCGGAAAGACGAGGACACGACGCGGGACCAGTACCAAGCGCTGACGGCCCGTGCCCAGTCGCTGTCCTCGGAGGCCTCCAGCGCGGCGAGCTTCCTCGAACCGGCCCTCCAGGATCTGGCGTGGGACGACATCGAAGCGATGATCGACGCGGAGTCGGCCCTCACGGAGTACGAGCACTACTTCGACGACGTGCTCCGGATGAAAGACCACACCCGCTCGCCGGAAGTCGAGAATCTACTGGCGGAACTGAGCGAGGTCACCGGCGCGTCGGGCGAGGTGTACAACATGCTGGCAAACGCCGACATGGAGTTCCCGAGCGTCGAAGACCCGGACGGGGAACCCCAGCCGATCACGCTGAACAACTTCACGACGCTGCAAAAGCGCCCGGACCGGGACTTCCGCCAGCGCGTGTACGAGACCTTCTACGACGAGTGGGAGGGGGTCCGCAACGCCGTCGGCGCGGCCTACAAGAACAGCGTCAAGACAGACGTGAAGATGGCCCAGGCCCGCAACTACGACACCGCCCGCGAGGCCGCACTGGACGGCCCGAACGTCCCGGTCTCGGTCTACGACACGCTGGTCGACACGGTTCGGGACAACCTCGGCGCTCTCCACCGCCACGCCGAGCTGAAGCGCGACGCGATCGGGGCCGATGAACTGGAGATGTGGGACCTCTACGTCCCGCTCGTTCAGGAGGAATCGCCCGAGATCGAGTACGAGCAGGCCCGCGAGTACGTCGTCGACGCCGTCGCGCCGCTGGGCGACGACTACCAGTCTCGCGTCTCGGAGGGGCTGGACTCGCGGTGGGTCGACGTCTACGAGACCGCCAACAAGCAGTCGGGCGCGTACTCCGGCGGGACCTACGACTCCCAGCCGTACATTTTGATGAACTACCAGGACGACGTGGAGTCGATGTACACGCTGGCCCACGAACTGGGCCACTCCCTCCATAGCGAGTACACCAGCGAGTCCCAACCGTACGTCTACTCGAGCTACGAGATCTTCGTCGCCGAGGTGGCCTCGACGGTCAACGAGACGCTGCTCACCCACCACCTGCTCGACGTCGTCGACGACGAGCGGCTCCGCCGGCACGTCCTCAACGAGTACCTCGAACGGTTCCGGTCGACGCTGTTCCGCCAGACGATGTTCGCGGAGTTCGAGCACCGCGCCCACGAGATGAGCGAGGCCGGCGAACCGCTGACGCCCGACCGGCTGGACGAGCTCTATCACGACCTCAAGAGCGACTACTACGCACCGGCCGCGGTCGACGACCGGATCGCCCGCGAGTGGATGCGGATCCCGCACTTCTACCGGTCGTTCTACGTCTACCAGTACGCCACCGGCATCTCCGCGGCCGTCGCGCTGGTCGACACGATCCTCGACGAGGGCCAGCCCGCAGCGGAGCGCTACGTCGACTTCCTCGGCAAGGGCTCGCGGGAGTACCCGCTGGAACTGCTCCAGGGCGCAGGCGTGGACATGTCTACTTCGGGGCCCGTCGAAGCCGCGATCGACACCTACGGCGACTACCTCGACGAGTTCGATCAGTTGACCTGACAGCTCGTCGTCTGTCGCTTCGGCTATGCGTACCTGACCCAAAGGCCCTTAATAGTTCAGTTCCCTACGTTCGATAACCAGATGTCGCGCAGTCCCTCGCTTCCCGATCGGCCCCGGTTGGATCTCGATCCCGACATGACGCCCGAGGAGCGCCTCGAAGCGCTCCGGGATCACTTCGAACAGATCGTGGAAGTCAACGACGAGCTAGAATCGCAACTCGACGCGGCCGAGGACCGTCGGCGCTCGCTGACGGACGACGTCGACCGCATCGAGCGGGAAAACGAGATGCTCAAGACCTCGTCGCTGTACATCGCGACGGCAGAGGAGGTCACCGACGACGGCGTGATCGTCAAGCAACACGGCAACAACCAGGAGGTGCTGACCGAGGTCTCGCCGTCGATGCGCGAGCGGCTCGAAGCCGGTGACCGAGTCGCGATCAACGACTCGTTCAGCGTCAAGGAGATCCTCGAAGGCGAGAAAGACGCCCGCGCACAGGCGATGGAGGTCGACGGCTCTCCCGACGTGACCTACGACGACATCGGCGGCCTCGAAGCGCAGATCCGCGAAGTTCGAGAGGCCGTCGAGGAGCCGCTGATCAACGCCGAGCAGTTCCGCGAGGTCGGCATCGAACCGCCGTCGGGCGTCCTCCTGCACGGTCCACCGGGCACGGGCAAGACGATGCTGGCCAAGGCCGTCGCCAACGAGACCGACGCGACCTTCATCAAGATGGCCGGCTCCGAGCTGGTCCGGAAGTTCATCGGCGAGGGCGCGCGACTCGTCCGCGACCTGTTCGAGCTGGCGGCCGACCGCGAACCCGCCGTCATCTTCATCGACGAGATCGACGCCATCGCCGCCAAGCGAACCGAATCGAAGACCTCCGGCGACGCCGAGGTCCAGCGGACGATGATGCAGCTGCTCAGCGAGATGGACGGCTTCGACGAGCGCGGCGAGATCCGGATCATCGCCGCGACCAACCGCTTCGACATGCTCGATCGGGCGATCCTCCGGCCCGGCCGCTTCGATCGGCTCATCGAGGTCCCCAACCCGGACTTCGACGGGCGGACGCGCATTCTGGAGATCCACACCGAGCAGATGGAGCTGGCCGACACGGTCGAGCTGTCGTCGATCGCCGGCAAGACCGACGGGCTCTCCGGTGCCGAACTGGCGTCGCTGGCGACCGAGGCCGGCATGTTCGCGATCCGCGACCAGCGGACCACCGTCACCGAGGCGGACTTCGACGACGCCCTGGAGAAGATCGAGGACGGCACCGAGGGCGGCAGCGTTCCCGTCGCCTTCGCCTGACGCCGCTGACTGTCGCAGTCGGACGATCTCACGGGACGGCGACGCGCTTTCGATCGAACAGCCGACAGTCCGACTCCGCCTGCAGCGCCTACTCCGAGTCGTCGGACACGTCGACGGTCAGCACCGGCGCGGGAGACTGCGTGACGACCTTCTGGGACGTACTACCGAGCATGTTCTGCTCGTATTCGCCCGCCTGTGATCCCATCGTCACCAGATCGATCCCGGCGTCCTCGACGTACGAGACGATGTGGTCGGCCGGCCGGCCGCGCAGAATCGCCTTCGTGACCGAGATGCCGGCTTCTTCGAGGGCCGCCTCCACGTCTGCGGTGGCGGCTCGCCCCTCGGCTTTCAGTTCTTCGAGCACTTCGTCTTGCATGTCGTCGTCCATCGACAGGAACGCCCGGTCGTCGACGACGTAGAGCGCGTGGACCGTGACGGTTCGTCCGTCGGCGATATCGATCGTGTGCTCTAAGACCTGCTCAATCGAGTCGCTGCCGTCCGTCGGAACGAGAATATCGCTGTACATCGTCTGTCTCTATCCGGTTGCGACAGACATCGTTTTTGATTCCGTCGAGCGGCCGGGCACGCTCACGCTGGCGTGTCGCTGGGGGTACACCCTCGGCTCCGTGAAGCGAAACCCCTTACAGCGAGCGTCGTCCAACGGCGAGTATGAGCCTTATCCGGATCGTCTGGGGGACTGCCGGCGGCCCCACAGAGCTGTCGTCGTTCGACGCCGCGCTGGCCGACGCGGGCATCCACAACTACAATCTCGTGACGCTGTCGTCGGTCATCCCGGCCGATCCGGAGATCGAAGTCGTCGGCACCGCCCCGGATCTGGGACCGGTCGGTGCGGAACTCCACACCGTCGAGTCGTCTGCGACGGCCGCACCCGGCGAACGTGTGGCGGCGGGGATCGGCTGGTCGCGAAGCGAGTCCGGCCGCGGCATCTTCTACGAGGTCTCCGGCGAAGACCCCGACGACGTGCGGGCAGAGATCGAGGCGGGACTGGCGACCGGCCGGCGGCTCCGAGACTGGACGTTCGTCGACACGGAGACGGTCGTTCGGGCGGTCGAGGCCGACGAGGAGTACGCAAGCGCCGTCGTCTGTGCCGCCTACGGGAGAAGCCGGCCAGCGCTGTAACCATCGCCGCCCTTTTAAACTCTGTTCGCATAGATGCACCGGAAACCGAATGTACGGGAACACACAGTTTGGGGCAGACGTAGAGGATGTGAGCCTGACGCCGGAGCAGCGTCAGTCGCTCCGTCGCGATCTGACCCACGTGGCGGCCGGACTCCGTGAGGTCCTCCCCGGCGAGTTCGTGGTCGGCTCCGAGATCACGAGCGGTTCGGGCGGACCGCGTGCGACGATCGCCGTCCAGCCGCCGCTTGGCTCGGTCGTCAGCGCGGGCTACTCACCGACCGAAGACAAAGTCGAGATCACCGACGACGAGCGCGACGACCTCGTCCACGGACTGGCCGCGTCGGCGGCGCTGCAGGTCAAGCAGGCCATGACCGACGACGCCGCGCCGACGGCACAGTAGGCGCTTCTGCTACTCGCTTGCCGGCGGATCGTAAAACAGCGCGTAGCCGAGCGTCCCGCCGGCCGGCACACTTCCGGCACCCATCGCGACGCCGAACTGTACCGCGAAGACGACGCCGACCAGCGACGCCACCAGCAGGGGCAGCGCCATCGCGGCCAGCACCAGGTCCGCGGTCGCCAGTTCGCCCGAGAGCATCGTACGCGGGTCGTCGCTCGCCGCCTAATTAAATATTATTACTCGGCGGCCGCCGTCACGGTGCCGTCGTTCGCTACTTCCCCCAGAAGGGGTCGCGGTTGCGCTGTTTCTCCAGATACTGACTGAGCGCCTCGCGTTCGTCGCCCGTGATGTCCTCTTTGAGTTCCTGTTCGAGGATCTTGGCGTGTTTCTCGGGGAGTTCGGTCCACAGTTCGTCGCCCTCCTCGATCTGGCGGCCGACGGTCGGGCCGTCGATGGAGACGGCCACGCGGTCTCCTCGACCGGCCTCGTCGACGTCCTCGCCCTCGTCCTGGATGGACTTGAGGTGGCCGACGCGTTCGGGCTCGTCGCCGTCGAACAGCGCGACGTTGCTGTTGCGCTTGATCCGTCCGGCGAGGATCTCGACGCCGACGACGGCGGGGTCAGACTGGCGGAAGGTGTGATCCTGGAGAATCTGGAACCGCGCGGGTCGGGTGATGTTGTCGAGGATCTGGTCTTGCTGGGCGGTCTCGATGGCCTCGACGTGGTCCTCGTAGTGCTCGATCAGCTGGTAGATCACGTCGTCGGCGAAGATCTCCACGTCCTCCTGATCGGCCAGTCGTTCGGCGTCGTCGAGGGTGTCGACGCCGAAGGCCAGCACGGCGCGGTTGATCGGCTCGCCCGCCGTCTCGGCGACTCGAACGTCTCGCGGAGCCACGTCGCCGACCTCGGCGCGCATCACGGGAATCTCGTGTTCTTCGAGCGTCCCGGAGAGCGCTTCCAGCGAGCCGAGCGTGTCGGCTTTGATGACGACGCCCTCCTCGGCTGTCGAGACCTCGAAGCCGGCCAGTTCCTCCTCGACTTCGAGGATGACCTCGTCGACGTCGCGGTCGCGGACGACCCGGACCGGTGCTCCGGCCATCGCGTCGTCGAGGTCCGGCGCGGCGATTTTCACACCGTCGGCGGCGGCGACAGACTCGACGCGTTCGAACTGCTTCTCGGTGCGGATCTCCGCCAGCGGCTGGGGCTTCAACAGTGCTCGGACCTCCGTGACGATCGGGCCGTCCAGGCCGCCGACGACGATCTCGTCGTCCTCGCTGATGGTCCCGTCGTAGACGACGGCGTCGACGGTCGTCCCGAACCCGCGGGCGTCGGTCACTTCGAGGACGGTGCCGACGCCGGGGCCGCCCACGTCGATGGACATCTCCTCTTTGAGGTAGCGCTGGGACAGCCCCATCATCACCGTCAGCAGGTCCGGCACCCCCTCGCCGGTCTCGGCCGAGACGGGGACGACGCCGATGTTGTTCTGGAAGTCCTGCACGCGCCAGTACATGTCGGCCGAGAAGCCGTTGTCCGAGAGCTGGCCGATGATCTCGTACAGTTTCTCGTCGAGGTCGCCCTGGACGCGGTCGGACTGTTTCTCCTTGCTCACCCGGACCGGCTCGCCCTCGTTGGGGTTCCAGCCGGGGACGGTGTCGATCTTGTTGGCGGCGACGATGAACGGCGTCTGGGTCCGCTTGAGGATGTCGATGGCCTCCATCGTCTGGGGCTGGAAGCCGTCGTTGACGTCGACGACGAGGATCGCGATGTCGGCCAGCGCGCCGCCGCGCGACCGCAGCGTCGAGAACGAGTGGTGGCCCGGCGTGTCGATAAACAGCAGGCCGGGGAGGTCGAAGTCGGTCGGGTCGACGAGGTCGCCGGCCATCGACGAGATCACGTCCAGCGGCACGGCCGTCGAGCCGATGTGCTGGGTGATCGCGCCGGACTCGCCCGCGGTCACCGCCGAGCCACGGATCTTGTCCAGGAGGCTCGTCTTGCCGTGGTCGACGTGGCCAAGCACCGCCACGATCGGGGTTCGAAGGCCACCAGCGTCGGCGTCGTCGTCAGCGTGAGAATCGGGTTCGGACATGAGAGATCACCGTCCAGAAGTTATTGGTTCGGAGTCGGTCGCACCTGATAAGTGCATCGTAATCTCGCCGTCTGTGGCGCTGCTGGCGCGATCAGACGACTTCGAAGGACCCGGTCATCCCGCTCCCTTGGTGGGGCACACAGTAGTACTCGTAGGTGCCCGTCGTCTCGAAGGTGTAGACGTGCGTGTAGCCGCTGCCGTAGGTGTCGGACCCCGGCGTCCCGGACCAGTCGCTCCCGTCGGGCGTCGTGTCGGGGGCGACGTTGTGACCGCCCGCTTGCCACACCCAGCGGACGGTCTCGCCGGCACTGATCTCGAACGATTCCGGCGAGAACCGGAGCCGTCCCTCCGGTGCCACCGTGACCGTCCGGGCGACCGTCGGTGTTGGCGTCGGCGTCGGCGTGTCGGTGGGCGTCGGGGTGTCAGTTGCGGTCGGTGTGTCGGTTGGCGTGTCGGTTGATGTCGGTGTCGGGGTGTCCGTCGCGGTGGCCGTCGTCGTCTCAGTGGCTGACGGCGTGTCGGTCGTCCCGCCGTCGCCGGCACAGCCGGTGAGGCCGACGACAGGCGCGGTCACGAGCGCGGCGAGGTAGTCGCGGCGGTCCATACCACTCCCTCGGACGGCAGCCACTAATACCGTATGCCAGCACGTCTGACGGCCCGTGGCGTTTATGGTACAGGAATCGGAAGGGGCCAGTATGGCAGAAATACTCGCCGAGAACCTCTCGGGAAAAGACGTCATGGGGACGGACGGAACCGAGATCGGTAGTCTGTACAACATCACGATGGATCTGGACACGGGGGCACTGGAGCACCTCCTCATCGACGCCGACGGCGCGCTCGGACAGACGGAGTTCGAGCGCGACGAGACCGGGCGCTTGCTCGTCCCGGTCGAGCGAGTCCAGGCAGTCAAAGACCACATGATCGTCAAGCGTTAGATGTACATTCTGGACTCCTCGGCGTTTATCAACGAGTATCACACCGACGAGCCGATCGCTTCGATTCCGCTCGTTCGCGAGGAACTCGAAGACGAGAGCGCCTACCGCTTCGACGCGCTGGAAGGGTCGGGGATGCACATGCACATCCCCGAACCCGAGACCGTCGAACGGGTCGAGCGGGCCGCCGACGAGACCGGCGACCTCGCGGAACTCTCCCAGACCGACGTTCGCCTGATCGCCGCCGCGTTCGAACTCGACGGGCGGCTGGTCACCGACGACTACGCGATGCAGAACGTCTCGGAGAAGCTCTCGGTCGCCGTCGAAGTGATCGCACAGGACGGCATCGACGAGCAGCGCGACTGGCGCTTCCAGTGTCAGGGGTGTGGACGCGAGTTCGACGAGAACCACGACCGCTGTCCGATCTGTGGCAGCGATCTCTCGCGGAAGAATCCGGTTTAAACTGTCGACTCCTCGGCGGCTTCGAGTCCGAGGTCGAGCAACTGTTCGAGGACCTCCTCTTCGGTGATCCCGTACCGGTGGGCCAGCCGACTGACTGCCCTGGCCTGGTCGTCGTCGCACACGACCGTGTACCGGGTTGGCATATCACTCGATGGGATAGATTACGACATAAATCCCCGTCAGACGGCCGTCACACCCCTCTCTATCCAAGTACCGAGAGTCCGTAGACGGCCTGGAGCCACTGGCCGAGGTAGATCGAGACGTTCCAGGCCGCGTGGATCCCGACCGGAACGAGGATACTCTCGGTGCGTTCGTAGACGGCACCCAGGACCAGTCCCAGCACCGTCGCCACGGCGAGGTAGGTCACCGTTCCCGCTCCGGACAGCGCCCCCGAGTGGGAGAGTCCGAACAGCAGGCTCGCGATCACGACCGCCGGCACCGAGCCGTACGCCTGGCGGAACTTCCCCTGGACGAGCCCGCGAAAGAGCAGCTCCTCGCCCGGAGCGACCAGCAACACCGTGATCGGGAGCAAGACCAGAAAGAGCAGCGGGTGCTCGCGGCCCGTGAGGATCGCCTGGTTCTGTGCCGTCTCGACGCCCAGCAGTCCGATGATCTGCTCTAGGGCCGTCGACGCGGCCAGCAAGACGAGAAAGCCCAGCACGATCCAGCCCAGGTCTCGGAGCGTCGGAGTGTGAAATCGGACGAGCCCGTCCGTCTCGCGGCTCTGGCGGTACCCGAACACGGCCACCAGGAAGCCGGCCGGCAAGAGCGCGTACTGTACCGAGTAGTAGACGACCGGTGCGGCCGCCTCCGTGACGCCGAGCGCGTCGGCGACGCTGACGCCCAGCGACGCGAGGACGAGCCCCACCAGATAGGCGAACGCGATCACGGCCAGCGACGTGACGGCGGCCTCCAGTCGTACCGAGCGATCGGCGGTGTGGTACAGATCCGACCCCATCTACCCGGCCGTTCGGGGCTCGGCCGTAAATACGCTACCGTCCGCTCTCGCCGTCGACGATCAGTTCGTGCTTGTCCTCGATGGCGGCGGTCTTCTCGGTCTCGTCGCCTTCGAGGACGTCTCTGGCGGCCTGCTTGCCCCACTCGACGGCGGGCTGGGTGAACGTCTCGACGCCGGCCAGTTCGCCCACGAGGACACAGGCGGCCTCCATCGCGTAGAGGAGTTCGCCCAGTCCCCGCGGATCGAGGCGGTCGAGTTCGACGCGGACGTTCGGCTGGCCGGCTTCGGCGAGACTGGCCTCGGTCGCGCGCAGCTCCGTGTCCAGCAGTTCTCCGAGGTCGGTCCCTTCGAGGTGGGCGAGCGCGTCGGCCTCCGCGGCCGGCACGTCCAGCGACGGCCGCTCACGCGGTCGCAGCAGCGTCACGAGCTTGTCCCGGCGGCCCGCCCGGTACAGCTGCAGTTGGGAGTGTTGATCGGTCGCGCCCAGTGCGCGGGCCGGCGTCTGGCCCCGGCCGTCTTTGCCGAGACTCTCGGCCCACAGCTGGGCGAACCACTCGGCGAACGGCTCCAGTCGCTCGGCGTAAGGGACGACGGCGTTGATCGTCGCGCCGCGCTCTTCGAGGCCGTACGCGACCGCGCCGTAGGCGTAGGCGGGACACTCGAACAGCGACGAGTCGAGCGTCTCGGCGGCGGCCGCCGCCCCGTCGAGCAGCCCCTCGATGTCACAGCCCAGGATCGCCGCCGGCACCAGCCCGACCGACGACAGCGCCGCGAAGCGGCCAGGCACGCCGTCGGGCACCGCCAGCGTCGGCAGGTCGTGCTCGTCGGCCAGCGCCGCCAGCGGCCCCCCGTCGCCGGTCGTGACGACCGTCCGCTCGGTCCAGTCGACCCCTGCCTCGACCATCGCCTCGCGGACGACCAGGAAGTTCGACAGCGTCTCGGCCGTGGTGCCGGACTTCGAGACGACGTTGATCGCCGTCTCGGCCAGCGACAGCTCCGAGAGCACGCGCGAGACGTGGTCCGGATCGACGTTGTCGAGCACGACGTGGCTCGTCCCGCCGTCCGCTGCCAGTGCGCTCGTGATCGTCCGCGCACCGAGCGCGCTGCCACCGATGCCGACCGTCACGACCGTCTCCGCGTCCGCGACCGGCGCGACGGCGTCGCGGATCGCCTCGGCGTCGGTCGTCGCCGGCAGGTTCAGGGCGGCGTAGCCGAACTCGCCGTCGGCTCGCCCGCGCTCGATTCGCTCGTGGGCCCGAGCGACGCGGTCGTCCAGCGCCGCCAGCTCGTCGCGGGAGAGACCGGGCTCGGCCACCGCTGCCAGTGCGTTTCCGATGTCGACGTTCATACGCTCGCCTCGACCGGGAGGGGTAAAAGTCCGCTCTCTTCGCTCCGCACCGTCGCGGCCCGGATCGCCGACCGTCCTCCCGTCGAAACACGGCGTTTAACCGCGGGCGAGCCGTATGCCGGACTATGGCCGAAGACGCCGCCGATCCGAGGTCGGGCGGAGCGACTGGCGACGCCATCGAGACCGGTGTCCGCTCCGACGGCGACGGAGACGGACCGGACGCCGACGAGGACGCGAACGACGCGTACGACGGCCTGTTCGGTGCCTTTCCGTACGCCTTCCGGTCGAGTGACTCCGTCCTGTTTCGCACCTACGTCGTCGTCGGCGGACTGGCCGCACTGGCGACCGGGCTGTTGTTCACCCTCGCGCTCGTCGTCCTGATCGGCGAGACGATCGGCGGGGGCGGCGGTCAGTTCAGTTTCGTCCGGGCCTTCTTCGTCTTCGTGGGGATGCTCGTGGTCGCGCCGCTGATCGCGCCGGTCCTGTTCGTCGCCCGTCGCATCCGACGCGGACACGCCGACAGGCGGTTCGCGGCCGTCCTGGCGGGACTGGGCTACGGCTTTCTCGGGTCGCTGTATCTCGGGGCGCTGATCTCCGCCCCGGCGACACAGCAGACGCTCCCGTCGAACCCACTGCTCTCGACGGTCGTCGCGGGGCTGTACGCGCTGCCGCGACTCGCCGGACTCGCCCCGCCGCTGGTCGTCGCCGGAGCGATGGCGCTCGTCGCGCGCCGGTGGTGACCGGCCGGAACCGTGACGGGCAAAAGCACTCGACCGCTACGGAGAGACATGAAATCGAGCACGTTCCTCGTGACCGCTGCCGACGACGAGACGGCGACGCTGCGCGACGTGGTCGACCAGCAGGTCGTCACGCTCTCGGAGAATCCTGGCCTCGCCGCCGACGAGGTGATCGAGGCCACCGTCGAACCGGAACCACCGCTCGAAGTCGCCTACCAGATCGTCGAGATCGAGCGCCAGTGGGAGATCCCGGTCGAGCGGAGTCCGGAATCGCCGACGACTCTCGCTCGCGACATCGCCGCCGAGCAGGCCGACGGCGAGATCACCACACGCGAACGCGCCGGCGAGGGCGAGGTCCACGTCCTCACGGTTCCCGACGCCGAGGCAGCAGCCGACGACGTGCTCGACGACGACGCGACCAGGGAGCGGGCCGCCCGGCTCGGCCTCGATCGAGTCAGTGTGCGGGCCGGCGACGGCGTCGTCTCGGTCCGGTACCTGCCCAACTGACCGGAGCCGTCGATCGCTCCGGCCAGGACACTGGGCGTCGGGGACTGTGGCGTGTCTCGGCCGCGGCGACGCTGTCGTCGCGTCCGTGTGTCGAGAGATAAGAAGGCTTATTCGGGGGGCTCGCACACCCACGCCCATGAACGCGTTCGAGGTACCGGAGGTCGATTACGACCAGTACACGAACCGCCAGCTGGCGGCCGTGCCGCTGGCGGTGCTCGCCCTCGCGATACTGATTCTGGTCGGGTGGTCCCTGTTCGTCTCCGGATCGGTTGCAGCGCCCGGTGCGCCCGTCTCGCCGGGAATCGACTTCACGGGTGGCTCCGAACTGACAGTGGTCACGTCGATGTCCAAGGCGGAGATCGGCGACGAGTTCGACACCGAACCGATCTCGGTCCAGCAGGCCGCCGAGAACGCGGAGGCCGAGACCGTCGGACCGAACGAGAATCAGTACATCGTCCGGTTCCAGTCGTTCGACACGCAGTCGCTGCGGGACCAGGCCCAGAGTACCGACATGGAGCTCCTGTCGAGCTCGTCGACCTCCGCGACCTTCGGCGGTGACAACCAGACGACGGCGGTCGTCGGCGTGTTGATCGCCTTCGCCGGGATGAGTGCGATCGTCTTCGCGCTCTTTCGCTCGTTCGTCCCGAGTATCGCGGTCGTCGTCTCCGCCTTCTCCGACATCGTCATCCCGCTGGCGGCGATGAACGTCCTCGGGATCGAGCTGTCGCTGGGGACCGTCGCCGCGCTGCTGATGCTGATCGGGTACAGCGTCGACTCGGACATCCTCCTGAACAACCACATCCTGCGTCGCTCGGGGTCGTTCTACGAGAGCGTCCACCGCGCGATGGAGACCGGTGTGACGATGACACTCACGTCGCTGTCGGCGATGGCAGTGATGGCAGTGGTCGCTTCCTTCTTCAACATCCAGCTGATGGCCTCGATCGGGACTGTGCTGGTGATCGGGCTGGCGGCCGACCTGATGAACACCTACATGTTGAACCTCTCGTTGCTTCGCTGGTACAAGTTCGAGGGGGTGAACCGATGAGCGGGCTCCGCGACAACTGGCGGATCATCCTGCTGGTCGTGCTCGCCCTCGGGAGTACCGTGACGCTACTGGTCCCCGGCGCGACGGTCGCGACCGGCGACAACGCGACGGCCCAGACCGACGGCGCGAACGCCTCCGCGGCGGGCATCACGAACCTCCAGTACGGGATTCAACTCGACGGCGGCTCGCGGATCCGAGCACCGATCGTCGGGATCACCGCCGAAAACGTCGGCATCCAGCCCGTCGGCCAGGGCGACTCGACGAACGAGACCAGGGCCATCGAGGACGAACTCGTCTCGCAACTCGGCGTCGATCCCGTCGACGTGAACGCGCGCGCACCCAACGAGCCAAACGCCGACGGCACCGTCGAGGTGTACACCGAGAACGTCACGCAGGCCGAACTCGCCGCCGCCCTGCAAGAGCAGGGCTACGACGTGTCCGAGAGCGACGTTCGCGACGGCGTGACCCGAGCGACCCGCGACGAGATGGTCGAAGTCATCGACGAGAAGCTCTCTCAGTCCGCGCTCAGCGGCGGGAGCGTCCAGTCGGCCCAGTCGGCCACCGGACAGAACTTCGTCGTCATCGAGGCACCGGGCCGCGACATCGACGAGCTCCGCTCGATCGTCGCCAGCCGCGGGATCGTCCGCGTCTACGGCGGTTACGCCGCCGACAACGGAACGTTCGTCCGCCAGCAGATCGTCAGCCGGGAGGACATCGACGGCATCGGGAACGCCCGGAAGGTCGACGGGCGACAGGGGTATCAGGTCAGCGTCACGATTCGAGAAGACGCGGTCGACCAGTTCCTCGACGGGGTTCGGGCGACCGGACTCGACGAGCCAAACACCGCACGCGGGGCGATCAGCTGCGAGTACAACGCCGAGAACCCGAACCAGAGCTCGGGCAAGTGTCTGATCGCGTCGCTGAACAACGAGGTCGTCACCGCCAAGGGCGTCTCGCCGGGGCTGGTCCAGCTCTTTGCCGACGGGAGCTTCGCGAACGATCCGACCTTCGTCATCGAGACCAACACCCGCGAGGAAGCGCGCAACATCGAGCTCAGCCTGAAGGCGGGCCAGCCACTGCCCGCGCCGCTCGACTTCCAGAACGCACAGACCACCTCGCTGGAGCCGGCACTGGCAGACCAGTTCAAGACGAACTCGCTGATCACGGGTATCATCGCCGTCCTCGCGGTGTCGATCGCCGTCTACCTGCGCTACGGCGATCCCCGCGTGGCGGTGCCGATGATCGTCACCGCACTCTCCGAGGTGTTACTCCTGCTCGGGTTCGTCTCGGCCATCCAGTTCCCGCTGGACCTGTCACACATCGCCGGGTTCATCGCGGTGATCGGGACGGGGGTGGACGACCTGATCATCATCGCCGACGAGATTCTCCAGCGCGAGGGGGTCGCCACGGGCCGGGTGTTCCAGAACCGCTTCCGCAAGGCGTTCTGGGTGATCGGAGCCGCCGCCGCGACGACGATCATCGCCATGAGCCCGCTGACGGTGCTCGGTCTCGGTGATCTCACCGGGTTCGCCATCATCACCATCGTCGGCGTCCTCATCGGCGTCCTGATCACGCGACCGGCCTACGGTGACATCCTCCGCCGGCTGGTACTGGACGAGGAAGAGCGAAGCGAGTAGCACGGTCGCGTTTTTTGCTCGCTACCGCTGTATGGCCGCGCGAACCGTCGGTGGCTGCGCGTTCAGAACGACGCCAGCGACGACTGTTCGGCGGCGGCGAGCACGTCGTCGCAGGTCGACCACGAGGTCCGCGCGCAGTCGGGCAACGCGCCGTGCTCGTCGACGTACCGTTTCAGAAACTCGCGTGTCGCCGGATCGCTCGGGTAGCCGCTGCCGACGGCTCCGAACTCGTCGGCCAGCGCCGCGACGTGGGCCTCGCGGGCGGACTTAGCGACGATACTAGCCGCTCCGACGAGCGGGTCGGTCTCGTCGGCCCCGTGTGCGGAGCCGAGGTCGATTTCGGAGTCGACCCGGTCGGCCACCCGCCGGCCGAACCGCTCGGCGTCCGTGTCTCCGGCGTCGACCAGTCCCGAGAGACCGTCGGTCGCGACCGCCGAGAGCGCCTCGGCGTGGGCGGCGACGGTCAGCGTGTTCATGTCCGTCTCGGGATCGTCGATCCGTTCGGGCGTGATCTCGGCGAGCCCGACTGCCGCGACCGACCGGATCGCCTCGGCCAGTCGCTCCCGTCGCTCGTCGGGAATCCCCTTCGAGTCGCCGACGCCGTCGGGGAGGTCGCCGGGGTCACAGCGGACCGCCGCGGCGAACATCGATCCCAGCACCGGCCCCTTTCCGGCCTCGTCGACGCCAAATCGCATCGCTCGTGGTGATGGCGAGGGGCGGCAAAACCGTTGTGGTCGCTTACGCGAGCCGCGAGAAGGCCAGCGTCCCGCTGATGTTCTCGATGTAGATCTCCACCTCGTCGCCTTCCTGCGCGCCGGGGACGAAGATCGTGTACTTGCCCTTCTCGGCGACGCCGTCGCCCTCGCGGCCGGTGCCGGTGATCTTGACCTCGTAGGTCTCGCCCTCTTCGAGGGTCGGCCGGTCGGTCTGGGTGTTCTTGGTCGACTCCTTGGTGACGGGGCGGAAGGCACCGCAGGCCTCACAGCGGAGCATGTCGACGCCGTCCTCGGTGGTGAGTCGGGTGTCGGGCAGGCCACACTCCGAGCAGGTGACGTACTCGGCGACGTAGGCGTCGATAGCGGCCTCGAAGTCGCTGACGGCGAAGTCACCGTTGTAGCGCGCTTCGTTGCCGTCGAACTGGCCGTTGGTCCCGAACTCGCGCTGGATCGTCCGGTGGACGTGCTTTGCCTCTCGCGAGAGCGCGTCCGCGATGGCCTGGAGGTTCGTCAGTCGTGTGAACGCGCCGTCCGTCTGTCCTTCGGGGTCCGGGACCGACAGGCGTTCACCCGCGTCCCGTGGCTGGTCGGGGAGCGCATCGAACGCCCGGTCGAGAGCTGCATCGTAGTTCATACCTAGGTCTCGCGACTGGGACGTATATGGGTTCCGTCGTCGCCCCGAGCGGCCGTCGTCGGGCGGATAACCCCTGTTTTTACCGGCCGGCAGCTGGACGACGCACCGGGATACGGTCGCGTTATCCTCGGATGCCAGTGGACAACGTGGGAGTACCGCTCGCCGGGGCCGACGGCGACCCGCGGCCCCGCAGGATGGCGATTTATAACAAAACGGTGCTGGGCCGACGACGCGAGTGTATGTCACGAAACGCACGGACGATCGGTGCGCTGATCGCGTCGCTACTGGTGGCCGGCAGTCTCCTGACGGCCGGCGGTGTCGTCGCGACACAGCTGACCGACGACAGCGCGGAGCCGGCGACACAGGACACGTCGTATCTCCGCGTCGTACACGCTTCCCCCGACGCGCCGGCAGTCGACGTGACCGTCGACAACGAGACCGTCGTCGCGGATCTCTCCTTCGGCGAGGTCGGTGAGTACCTGACGCTGTCGGCGGGGACGTACAACGTCACGGTCGCTACCAACGAGTCCGAGACCGTCGTCTTCGACGACACGGTGACGGTCGACCCCCGATCGGTCACGACCGTCGCGGCGGCCGGCGAAGTGAGCGAGGACGCGACCGTTCCGTTCTCGCCGATCCTCTACGACGACAACGCCTACGAGCCGGCAGCCGGTGAGTCGGCAATCAGCGTGCTCCACCTCTCGCCCGACGCGCCGGCCGTCGACGTGACCGTCGGCACGGGCAACGAGACGACCGTCCTCGCGGAGAACGTCTCCTACGGCGAGGCGTCGGACTACGTTACCGTCCCGGCCGGGAACTACACCGTCGACGTTCGCGAGGCGACCGCGGACAACGACGGACCGATCGTGGCGACGACCGAGATCGCACTGGACAACGGCAGCGCCCACTCCGCGCTGGCGATCGGGACCGTCGACGGCGAGAGCGAACCGTTCCAGGTGATCCGCACGGAGGACGCGACCGTCGACGTGGAACTGCCCGACACCGAGACGCCCACGCCGACGATCACGCCGCCGCCGGTCGACAACGCGACCGAGACGCCCGGCGATACCGCGACCGAGACTGAATCGGGAGAGAGTACGATGACGGAAGCGCCGTCGCCGACCGAGACCTCGGAGCCGGTCGAGACCGAAGCGGGTGCTTGATACGGACGGTTGTAGGCGTTTACCCAGTCGACCGCACGACGGCGTGCGGTCGATCTGGTAAAGACCTACAACTTTCCGTATGAGACGGCGGCTGTAGCGATATTTCGGCGACGACGGTGGCGTCGCTCTCGTCGGTGAGTTCGGTGAAAACGTTGTCCGTCGCGCCGCGATGGCGGTCTGGAGAGAGAAGCGCCGTCGCCGGCCGGTGGGAGACCCGCGACCGGTCTGGCCTCACACGCCGCGAGGCGTGGTCAGCACCGACAGCGGCTTCGAAACGTTAGTTGCGGACGACGTTCGTCGCGCGGGGGCCTTTGTCGGCCTGTTCGATGTCGAAATCGACGTCTGTGCCTTCTTCGAGGTCTGGGCCACCCACGTCTTCCATGTGGAAGAAAACGTCTTCGTCCGCATCCTCTGTCTCGATGAAACCGTAACCGCCTGTGTCGTTGAAGAAATCGACAGTACCGTTTGCCATTACAATAAACGAAATGCCAGTCACGGGAATAAAGGCTTGCATTTCGTTTTCTTTGCTCCGGTTCTACTGGACGTTTGACTTCCACCCGTCGCCTTTCGCGCACATCGATGACGGTACGTCCACGCTCGCGCCCATTTTCTGTGGGTTCCACTCGCCTGCCGGCGAAAGCCGGTAAAACGGTAGTTCCCAGACGACGACGGTCGTTCACACCATCGCACTGTCGTCGATCTCGGGGTGCTCGCGGGCGTAGGCGACCAGTCTGTCGGCGTAGCTCTCGAACAGCGGGCAGGCCACGCCGGTCCCGGACAGCGCGCTACGGGTGTTCGCGTCGGTGTAGGTCGTCGGGTGGGTGAGATACGGCATGGCTGCCGGTTCGAGGCCGCATCGCTCGGCGACGCCCGGGAGTCGGTCCAGCAACGCCGTCGAGAGTCCCGCGGTCCCGCGCAGCGGGACGACGGTCTGTCCGGTCGCTCGCCCGAACGCGCGCAGGACGCCGACGACCGTCGGCGGGTGGGGGTTGCACAGCTGGTACACCTCGCCGACGGTGTCGGCCCGTGCGGACAGTGCGGCGACGGCGTCGACGACGAAGTCCCGCGGCACGACGTTCATCGTCGTCGGCTTCGCGGGTGCGGGCGCGACGGCGATCCGTGGCTGGCGACGGAGCAGAGACAGGAGGTAGTAGGGGCCGTCGTACTTCTGGGTCGCGCCGGTCTGGCTGTCGCCGACGGCGATCGCCGGCCGGTAGATCGTCGCCGGCAGGCCCGCGGTCATTCGCTCCTGGACGGCGACCTCGGCGGCGAACTTCGTCGCTTCGTAGTGGTTGTTGAACGACTGCCCGACGTCGAGGTCCGCGTGCGTGAACGCTCCGTCGTGGCGGCCGCTGACGTAGCAGGTGCTGACGTAGTGCAAGCGGTCGACGCCGGCCCGTTCTGCGAACGCCAGCACGCGCTCGGTCCCGTCGACGTTGACCCGCTCGGCCAGCCGCCGCTCGACGCCGAGGTCGTACACTGCGGCCAGGTGATACACCGTCCTCGTCGCCGCTCGCAGCGACGCTGGGTCGTCGAGCCCGAGGTCGGGATCGGTGATGTCGCCCTCGACGAGTCGGACTCGTCCGGCCTCGACTCCGGCGGCCTCGATCAGCGAGCGCCGCCGTCGCCGGGCCGCCTCTCGGTAGGCCGGCTGGACCAGACAGGTGATCTGTTCGTCGCCACGCCGTAGCAGCCGCTCGACCAGTGCCGACCCCAGGAAGCCGGGGAAGCCGGTGAGAAACTGCACTACGGTCCTCCCGGGCGGTGGCGACGCCACCAGCGCAGGGCCTCGACGCCGGCCTGTGCCGCCCGCCCGATCCAGCGCTTGGGGACGCCGTCGACGGGAGCCAGCGGCGGTCCGCGCTGGGTCGTGACCGTCTGTGTCTCGGTGTACTTCTCGATCCCCTGGCGGCCGTGACGGCGGCCGATCCCCGAGTCGTCGACGCCGCCCATCGGCGCGTCCGTCGAGGCCCACATCCCGAGATAGCCGTCGTTGACGGAGACCGAGCCCGCCTCGATCCGGCGGGCGACTCGTCGCCCGCGCCCCGTGTCACCGGTCCAGACGCTGGCGTGGAGCCCGTAGTCGGTGTCGTTGGCGCGCGCGATCGCCTCCTCGCTGCCGGCGACCGGCGTCACCGACAGCACCGGCCCGAACGTCTCCTCGCTGGCGGCGTCGGCGTCCGCGGGCAGCCCCGTCAGCACCGTCGGTTCGTAACACAGCGGTCCCACGTCCTCGCGGCGCTGACCGCCCGTCTCGACGGTCGCGCCGCGCTCGCGGGCGTCGGCGACGTGGGCCTCGACGGTCTCCAGTTGGTGGTCGGCGATCAGCGACCCCACGTCCGGCTCGAAGTCGAAGCTCGCACCCACATCGAGCCGTTCGGTCGCTCGGACCAGCGCGTCGCGGACGTCGTCGTAGATCCGCTGATCGACGAAGACGCGCTCGAAGGAGATACACAGCTGACCGGCGTTCGCGAAGGCTCCGCGGGCGATCCCACGCGCGGCGTCCGCGATGTCCGCGTCCTCCAGCACGACCGCCGGATTCTTGCCCCCGAGCTCCAGCGACGCGTCGACGAGGTGCTCGCCGGCCAGCCCGGCGACGATCCGGCCGGTCGCCGTCGAGCCGGTGAACGTGAGGTGGTCGATCCCCTCGATGAGCGGCTCGCCCAGCGTCTCGCCGCGCCCGGTCACGACCTGGACGAGATCGGTCGGGACGCCCGCCCGGTCCAGCAGTTCGACGGCTCGCAGCGCGGTAAACGGCGTCGCCTCGGCGGGCTTCAGCACGACGCCGTTGCCCGCCAGCAGCGCCGGCAGCATGTCGGAGATCGCGAGCGTCAGCGGATAGTTCCAGGGCTCGATCAGCCCCACCACGCCGACCGGATCGTGGTACTCCGTCGCCGTCGTCACCAGCGGGAGCCCGCCCGCTCGCTCGTCCGGGGCCAGATAGTCCGGCCCCTTTCGCGCGTAGTAGTCGGCGTTGAGGACCACGTCGAGCAGCTCTTCGAGGGCGTCGAAGCGGGCCTTCCCGGTCTCTAACTGGACGGTGTCGAGCAGGCCGGCCCGGTCGTCGAGCAGCTCGTCGGCGACGGACTGGAGGATCGCCGCCCGCCGTTCGACCGGCCGCTCGGCCCACGCCGATCCGGCCGCCCGGGCGCGCTCGATGGCAGCCGCCACGTCGTCGGCCGTACACAGCGGCACCGACCCAACTCGCTCGCCGGTGTACGGCGCGGTCACTTCGAGGTCGTCCCGTTCGCCCGTCCGAGTCACCCGATCTCTGAGCCGCTCGCGCGTCCGTTCGGGCAGCCGTCTCTCGGCATCGACCGTGTCCATGTCCACCCACTACGGACTCATACGGTTTATTGTAGTTGCTTACCGGTGATCGTCGCCACGGAGTAGACGATCACCGGTAAATCGCTACAATAATCCGTATCAGAGCTCATGGGCTTTCGGCGCGAACCGGGGCGTTGAAAGCGCGGGGCCGTCGAGTACGGACAATGAGCGACGACGAGCGAGAGACCTTCAGTCACGACCCGATCGATCACGCGGACGTTCGGGGCGGAATGACCGTCGGCGAACTGGTCGAGCAGTACGGCGCGGCGGGGATCGGCGCGGCGGACCTCCACGAGGCCGTCGACATCTTCGCGGCGATGTGTGACGACGACGTGACGACCTTCGTCGGGCTCGCGGGTGCGATGGTGCCCACGGGGATGCGTCAGATCGTCGCCGATCTGATCCGGGACGGCCACGTCGACGCGCTGGTGACGACGGGCGCGAACCTCACCCACGACACCATCGAGGCCATCGGCGGCAAGCACCACCACGGTGCCGTCCACGGGGAGGGCAAGTCCGAACGCGAGCACGACGAGACGCTGCGCGACGAGGGCGTCGACCGCATCTACAACGTCTACCTCCCGCAGGAACACTTCGCGCTGTTCGAGTCGCACCTCCGCGACGAGGTCTTTCCCGTCCTCGCCGAGGAGTGTGACGACGGCGGCGTCTCCATCCAGCGGCTCACCGAGGAGCTGGGACGGGCCAACGCCGAGGTCAACGAGTCCGAGGACATCGACGAGGGGGCCGGCATCGCCGCCGCCGCCTACGAGCACGACGTGCCGATCCACTGTCCGGCCGTCCAGGACTCCGTGCTGGGGCTCCAGTCGTGGATGTACTCACAGACCTCGCCCTTTACCCTGGACGCGCTGGGGGACATGACCGCGATCACCGACCTGGCCTACGAGGCCGACGAGGCCGGCGCGCTGGTCGTCGGCGGCGGCGTCCCGAAGAACTACGTCCTCCAGACGATGCTGGTCTCGCCCGACGCCTACGACTACGCGGTCCAGCTGACGATGGACCAGCCAAACACCGGCGGCCTCTCCGGCGCGACGCTGGACGAAGCCCGATCCTGGGGGAAACTGGAGAAGGCCGCCCGCAACGCCTCGGTGTACGCCGACGCGACGATCACGCTGCCGCTGCTGGTCGCCGGAGCCCGCGAGCGAATCGAATAGCCGTCACCGTCTCCACGCTCCATCCCGGACTCTGGATCGAGCTCCGCTCCGTGTCCGCGCTCCGAGGACTCTCTCCGGCGTCTCGTCGCCCTCGCCGGCCCCGTCCCGTCGATCGACGGCTCACCGGCGGGATCGTCTCCCGGGATCGGATGCTGTCGCGCTCCCGATCGACCGAGATAGGAAATCTTTCGTACCGATACGACAGAGATGCCGTCTGGATGGCTGATGCATTCGTGCTCGGTATCGCCGGGGGGTCCGGCGCGGGCAAGTCGACGATCGCGAGGGATCTCTCGACGGCGGTCGATCCCGAAATAACGATCATCTCGCTGGACGACTACTACGAGGACCTCTCGGAGCTCCCGCTCGCGGAACGCGAGGATCGCAACTTCGACCACCCGGACGCCATCGACTGGGACCGCCTCGTCGCGGACGTCGAGGCCCTCTCGCGCGGCGAGACGGTGACCGTACCCCAGTACGACTTCGAGAAACACGCCCGCGCGCCGACCTCCAGGACGGTCGATCCGGGGCCGATCGTCGTGCTGGAGGGGATCTTCGCGCTGTACCACGACCGGATCGTCGCACAGCTCGATCTCGCGCTCTACGTCCAGACCGACGCCGACGTTCGCGTGCTCCGTCGCCTCCAGCGGGACGTGACCGAGCGCGGCCGCACCGTCGACGGCGTCGTCGAGCAGTACCTGTCGACGGTCAAGCCGATGCACGAGCAGTTCGTCGAGCCGACGAAGGAAAACGCGGACCTCATCGTCCCCGAGGGAACGAACCCGGCAGTGATCGACGTTCTCCGCGAGAAAGTCGCCAGCGAGATGGCCGCCCACAGAGAGGCCGCCACCGAACTCTGACCGTTACTCGTCTGTCGTCGCCGACGACGCTTCGTCTGTCTCCCCGGTGGCCGTCGGCTCCTCGGCCGCGGTCGACTCCGAGGTCTCGGACTCCGTCTGGGCCATCGCCTCGGCGTCGGCGGTCGCGGCCGCCTCGGCCGCCGTGCGCTCCTCGCTCCCGCCGATCACGTCGTACCTGAGCAGGAGCCACGCCGCTACCACGACGCCACCGACGAGTGCGAACGCCAGCGAGACGGTGCCGACGCGACCGAACAGCTGGCCGACGATGCCCAGGAACAGTTCGACCATCGGCTCTGCCGACGCCTCGCCGCCGGCCCCGACCTGCCGTGTGACGCTCCGTTCGACGAACGACTGTAGCGGTCCCAGCGCGAGGTAGATCGGGAGGCCGGCGATCACGAGCGAGACGCCGAGCGAACCCGCGACGGTCTGGACCGAGCGGGTCGCGTAGTACAGCAGGCCCACGAGTGCCAGCCCGACCAGCGGGAGGACGAACACCAGCCGATCCAGCCAGGTGACTGCGGTCTGGGCGTCTTCGAGGCTCTGTCGCGTCGCGGGATCCATGTCCTCGGTCAGATCCAGCGTGTCGGGCAGTTGCTCGTCGAGCTGGGCTTGCGTTCGGTCACCGACGGCGGCCGCAGCCGCGGCCTTGTGGCCGTCGATCTCGGACTGGAACGTCTGGTAGCTCATATCGGTCGTCAGCGCCTCCGCGAACGTCGCCCGCATGTCGGTCGTCGCCGCGTCGAGCCCGTCGCTGTCGGCGTCGCTGGGTGCGACCGACTCGTTGAGCTCGGCGAGTTGGGCGTCGACCTCCCCGTCGATCTCGTCGCCGCGCTCGCTCTCGATGCGCTCGCGCAGCGCCGCTCTGATCTCCGCTTCGTTGTCCGCGACCAGTTGCTCCTTTTCGTCCCCGGTGTACTCACGAGGGTCGTAGTCGGGGATCACCAGCGCCAGCTTCTCGTCGTTGCTGGTGTTTTGCCAGGCTCGCTCGACGGCCTCGTCGAGGACCCGCTGGCGGATATCGGTCCGGAAGTCGGCCTTCGCGGCCGCGTATCCGCTCTCGTTGGCGGTCATCTGCTCGACGGTCGACTCGTCGACGGGCCCGTCCAGCTCCGTCTCGGACTGTGCGAGCAGCTCCGGGACGGTCGCGTTGCGCACCTGCTGCTCAACCGCCGCCGACAGTCCGCTCTTGAGCGCCACCGTGTCGACGGTGAGGTTCAGCGTCTCGCTGTTGCCGTGGAGATACGCGTACGTCGCCGCGACGTTGCGGTCGGTCTGGTTGGCCAGGTACGACCTGTCGATGCTCTCACGAAGCAGCGCCTCGGTGTCGACCCCCTCGGCGACGCCGGCAGAGACCTGACCGCTCGCCGTCGCCACCGTCGCGTTCTCGACGAGCTGATAGCCGCCTTCCTCCTCGATGGTCGTCTGGGTGAACCCCGGATCGAGGACGGTCAGGTGGGCCGCCGCCAGCAGATTGCCCGTGACGAGCGTCGAGGCCAGCAACAGCGTCACGACGACGACAGTGAACTTGCGAACGAGACTCATCGGGAGCTCCCCCACTCTGTGCGTGCCTGCATCGCCGGGAACGTGTGCTGTCGACTGTGAACCATGCGTCTGATACCCCGTCATCTGTGATCCCCTGACTTAGCCCTACCGGCGGGAGTATCACCTGTAATACTGGCCGGGACCGGGCGGTGGAGTAGTTCTATGTGGCCCTCTATCGTACGACGTAGTATGCCACCCTCTGTCACAGTTCAGCCGGCAACCGAAGGCGACGCGGCGGCGATTCGGCGGGTCGCACACGCCGCCTGGCACGCGACCTACCGGGACGTGTTCGACGAGGCGCGCATCGACGAGATGGTCGAGGAGGGGTACGCACGGGACGTGCTGACGGAGCTGATCGCCCTCGACGAGGTCGGGCTGTTCGTGGCGACGGTCGAGGAGGCGGTCGTCGGCTACGCCAGCTGTGGGATGACCGAGGCGATCGGTGTCGGCGACCTCGACATCTACGTCCACCCGGAGTACTGGGGAGCGGGTGTCGGAACGGCGCTGCTCGAACGGGGCCGCCAGCACCTCGCCGACATCGAGACGACGACGATCCGCGACGAGGTGCTGGTGGCCAACGAGGTCGGGAACGCCTTCTACGAGAAGCACTTCGAGCGCGTGGGTCAACGGACCGTCGAGTTCGACGGAATCGAGCGGACGGTCAACGTGTACGAGGCGAGAGTGTAACCCATCGAGCGACGGGACGCCAGTGCGGCAGCTCGCGTGTGCGACTCTCCCCCACTGTCGGTCGCTTTGACAGCGTTTAAACGGCCGATTGGCGTGACTGTGTGCATGAGCTTCGACGTCGGACTCGTCGGCAAACCACCGTCGGACCGTCGGTCCGACGAGGATCGCGAACCGTCGGTTCGCTCGCCCTCTGTCGGCAAGTCCACCTTCTTCAACGCCACCGTCAGAGCGTCGCTCTGACGGGCCGCGAAATCGCGGTGCGATTTCGCGACGGCGACGATGAACGACGTGCCGGGTCGAATGCATGGCACTCTCACTCACTCTCGATCCCTTTGACAGCGTTTAAACGGCCGATTCCCATGACTGTGTCCATGAGCTTCGACGTCGGACTCGTCGGCAAACCCTCTGTCGGCAAGTCCACCTTCTTCAACGCGGCGACGATGAACGACGTGCCGGAAGGGGCCTATCCCTTCACGACGATCGACCCCAGCGTCGGCGAGGCCTACGTTCGCGTCGAGTGTGCCGCCCCCGAGTTCGACCACACCTGCACGCCGAATCTCGGCTACTGCGAGGACGGCACCCGGTTCGTCCCGGTGCGTCTCGTCGACGTGGCCGGCCTCGTCCCCGGTGCCCACGAGGGTCGAGGACTGGGCAACCAGTTCCTCTCGGACCTCAACGAGGCCGACGTGTTGCTCCACGTCGTCGACTTCTCCGGGACGACCGACATCGAGGGCGAGCCCACCGAGGACCACGACCCTCGCGAGGACATCGACTTCCTCGAAGACGAACTGGACATGTGGTACCTCGACGTGCTGGAGAAGGGCATCGAGCGCTACCGTTCGGGGTATCACGGCGACGAGGCGGCGATCGAGGAGGACCTGGCGACCCAGATGGACGCGTTCCGGACCAACAAAGACGAGATCAAGCAGGTGATCCTCTCGCTGGATCTCGAACTGGACCCCGACACGTGGGACGGCGAGGACCGCGAGGCACTCGCCCGCGAGATCCGCAAGCGCACCAAGCCGATGGTGATCGCGGCCAACAAGATGGACACGCCCGCCGCCAAGGAGAACTTCGAGGAAATCACGGACGACCCCGACTACGACCACCTGACGATCGTCCCGACCAGCGCCCACGCCGAGAAGGCGCTCAAGAACGGCGACGAACAGGACGTCCTCGACTACCTGCCCGGCGACAGCGAGTTCGAGATCGTCGAGGACGTGCCCGGAGAGAAAGCGGCCGCACTGGAGCAGATCAGCGAGTTCGTCGGCGAGTACGGCGGTACCGGCGTCCAGCAGGCCATCGAGACGGCGCTGTTCGACGAGCTGGGCTCGATCGCCATCTTCCCCGGCGCGCGCAAGCCCCAGGAGGACGGCACCTTCCTGCAGGACTGCTTCGTGCTGGAAGACGGCGCGACCGCCGAGGACTTCGCGTACTTCCTGCACACCGACATCGGCGACGGCTTCCTGCACGCCCACGACGTTCGCAGCGGCCGCCAGATCGGTGCGGACACGGTGCTCGATCACCGAGACGTCGTCGAAATCACGACGACGAACTAGGTCGCCGCGTGAACGGCGAGAATGAGTGTCAGTTCTCTTCGATCGTGACGGTTTCGTCCTCGACGGTGACGGTGTATCCCTCGTAGTCGAACGATATCCGTACCGTGGTCTCTGTGTGTGTCACCATCGCATCGAGTGCCTCTGGATCCACGACATCGTACAGTGGCGTGAGGTCCGTCGCGGCGACCCCTTCCCGGTCCGCGACGGCCCGAACGATGTCTTCGGTCGTGGCTGGTGGATCACGTGCTGTACTCTGATTCGGAACCTCTGATGTCATGCTGAGCATAGCTGATCGGTGTCGTGCCCTTCCCATCGGCACGGATAGTTCTGCCACTTTGGTGGATGGGATAGCTCGGGGAGAAACTACTGCCTATGCTGAATGGTTAGTGACTTGCAGGCACACTGTCGTGTTCGTCGTCAGGCACTTCGAACAGCTCCAGTAAGAGCACTTCCAGCCCGCGATAGAGGTGCTGGCTGAAGGTCGGCTGTGAGATGCCCAGTGCGGCTGCACAGTCGCTCGCGGAGCTTCTGCGTGGCCAGGCCAGATAGCCACTCTGGACGGCCGCACGGACGGCATCTCGCTGTTTCGTGGTCAGCGACGAGAGGTACCGTTCGGCCCCGACCGCTCCCGTCACGGCGACGAGGTCGGCGTCGTCACGGTGCCACTTGGACAGCAGCGTCGCCCCCGCATGGTGTCGGACCACCGCGTCCACGACGGTGATCGGGTCGGCGTCGTGGGGCACCTCGACGACGACCATCCCCGTCCCGGCGTCGGCGACACTTCGCCTGACGACGGCGTGGACCGTCGCCAGCGTGCAGTGGATGCACTCTTCGCTGTCGGCGACGACCTCCAGTAGACAGGTGTCGCCGTCCGATCGGACGATCCGGGTCGATCTGACGCCCGGAAACGACTGCGCGAAGCGTTTCGTCTCCGACGGCGTCGCTGCGACGGTGTAGTATCGTAACACGTCGCCGTTGTCCCGGTGTATCACGTCCTCGTTGACGACGCGACAGTCGAGTTCGTCCGACATCGCGACGAGGAAGTGCTCCGGATCGCGCAGCTCGAATTTCAGCTCGACCGTAGCCCGCTCCGTGTCCATACCTCAGCATCCACGGTCGGCTACTAATTCATAATTGCTGTACCTAGGTATTAACGGGAGTAAGGAGGGATTAACGGGGCGATCTACTCGAACAGATCGGTCGACAGATACCGCTCGCCGGTGTCCGGGAGGACGACGACGACGGTCTCGTCGGGGTGCTCGCGGGCGTACTCGACGGCGACGCCGAGGGCCGCACCGGCGGAGATGCCGACGAGGACGCCCTCCTCGTGGCCGAGTCGCCGGCTCCACTCGCGGGCGTCGTCCGACGTGATCGTCCGGACCTCGTCGAGCAGGTCCCGTCGCAACACGTCGGGGACGAAGCCGGGGCCGATCCCCTGAATGTCGTGGCTGTCCGGATCGTCGGCCGAGAGGAGCCGCGAGGCGTCGGGTTCGACGGCCACCGAGGTCACGGAGGTCTTGCCCCGATCCGCTTTGAGGTGTTCGGAGACGCCGGTGATCGTGCCGCCGGTGCCGACCCCGGCGACGACGGCGTCGACGCTGCCGTCGGTCGCGTCCCAGATCTCGGGGCCGGTCGTCTCACGGTGTGCGCTGGGGTTGGCCTCGTTCTCGAACTGGCGGGCTCGGACGGCGTCGTCGGCCTCGGCCAGCTCGTCGGCACGTTCGATCGCGCCGCCCATGCCGTCCTCGGCCGGGGTCAGTTCGAGGTCGGCACCGAGGGCCCGCAACAGTCGACGGCGTTCCTCGCTCATCGACGCCGGCATCGTCAGCACGCAGTCGTAGCCGTTGGCCGCACAGACCGCTGCCAGCCCGATCCCGGTGTTCCCGCTGGTCGCCTCGACGACGGTGCCGTCCGCTGACAGCGCACCGCACTCGCGTGCGGCCTCGACCATCGCCAGCGCGATGCGGTCTTTGACCGAGTAGGGGTTCGACGATTCGAGCTTCCCGTACAGGTTCGACGCAAACGAGTCGAGCCACAACAGCGGCGTCTCACCGACGAGATCGGTGACGCGCTCTGCCGCGGCTACTCGTTCGACGGTGTCTCCAGCAGCGGTCATGCACCCGTAGTTGGACGGCGACGACGCTGAGTTGTCTCCCCTCGTACTGGGGGAATTGAAGTCGCGTCTCGTGTGTCGGTTAACTCGGTTCCGAGTCCGGGCACATTTATATCCAATGAACGATTATGAAGAACTGATGCCACAGATCACGGTCTCAGACCAGCTGTACCGCAAGCTCGAAGAAGCCACGGAGGACCGGGACACAGAGGACGCGATGTGGGAGATGGTGTACCGCTTCGATCGCGGCAACAACCCCTCTGAGTGAGACTGTCGGCAGTCACTGTTTCGAGTTCTCCGCGACCCCGGAGCGCGAGACGCTTCTGGACGTACAGCCGACACACGGAACGACCGACCGGTCTCCGACCCCGATCGGACCTACGCCCCGGGCGCGTCGAGGACCGCGGGTGAGTCGTTGCTGGGATCGTTGACCGCCGTCGAGACCGGCCGGGCCGCGAGTTCGCCGTCGTAGGGCTCCAGCAGGGCGCGGCGCTCGTCGTCGTCGCCGTGGAGCCAGATCGCTTCTTCGCCCGGATCGAGGATCACCGACATCCGGTGGTGTAGCTCGCGGACGAACTCGTTGGGCTCGGTCGTCAGGACGGTGAACGTCTCGACGGTCGTCGTCTCGCCGTGCTCGCCGTCCGTCCGCGTCCCGAACTCGCCGAGTCCGGTCTGTCGCTGTGGCGGCCGCCACCGTTCCCACAGCCCCGCCATCGCGAAGGGGCGCTGGTCGTCCCTGGTGACCCGATACGGCTGCTTCTCGGTTCCCTCCGCTCGCCACTCGTAGAACCCGTCCGCGGGCACCAGACACCGGCGTTGCTCGTAGGCCTCGGCGAAGCTTCGCTTCTCTGTGACCGTCTCGGCGCGAGCGTTGATGAACTCGAACTCGCTCCGGTCGTCGGCCCACGACGGGATCAGGCCCCACTCCATCTGCTGGATCGTCCCGGGCTCGTCGGCGGTGATCACCGGGAGCGACTGACGGGGCGCGGCGTTGTACCGCGGCTCGTACGCTTGGGCGAAGGTCGCACCGAAGCGCTCTTCGATGTCCTCGCGTGGCGCGAACAGACTGTAGCGACCGCACATACCCAGACGTGGGGCCGCCCGCGTCTAATACTGTCGGCTGGCCGCGAGCACGTCTCCACACCGGGACCGGCACCGCTTCACGACGCTCCGGCCGACCGTATCGCCCACACCGAGCCGGCTCGGCGTCGCCGACCGATCACTCCGCGTCCAGCGCCGCTGCGATCGCCTCCAGCTCTGCCTTCCGGAAGGCCCGGTCGGTCCGCTCTACGGTCTCCGTCTCGCCGATCTCGCGGCGAATGCCGCCGCGCATCTCTCCTTTCGGTGGGAGCCGGTCCGTGTCGATCTCGTAGCCCACTGCCTCACAGATCGCGGCCAGGGCCTCTTTCGTGAAAGCCGTGGATTCGACGCGCTCGTAGCGGTCGACGGCGACCCGAATCTCGTTGCGTAGCTCGTCGACGGTCGGTGCCATAGCTCCCACCGGGTGTGGCTCCGGCCTATCCGTTTCGGTTCTCACGCGACCGGCCACGGTCTGTGACGAGACGGTCGGGATATCACCCCGTAACGGGCGCGATTTTAAGCCCGATCGGGCCTTATCTGGCGGTAGATGACGGGCGACCCCTCGTTTGCGATTCCGGCGCGGCCGCGGCGGCGCTACCCTTCCAGCGGCGGGGTCGAGTACGAGGGCCAGACGAGATTTCGGCTCGAACCGGCGACCGAGATGTCACAGACGGCACTCGGCCAGCTGGTCGAGAGCGTCCTCGCGGACGGCCCCTACCGTTCGGGGGCGTTCATCGAACTCCCGATGCCGCTGTGGCTGGTCCGGGACGAGGGCAGCGCCGACGTGTTCCGCGTCTCGATCCGGGGCGGTTGTGTCCGTCTCCACGTCCTGCCAGAGACGGGATCGGCGGGGCTGCGACGCTTCTACGACCGACTCGTCGCGGCCGGCGACTGCGCGTGGGCCGTCGACTGTCGGTCCGACATCGCGGACGGTCCCGGTTACGAAGGCGGGTAACACAACTGTCTTGACGACCAGGGCCGTCGGTCCGTGCATGACTGTCTCTCGCGAGGTGGAACTTGAGGGTCACATCATCGACTCCGGGATGATGCAGACGTGCTTTGGCATCATCATGGATCTGGGCGGCTCGTTCACCGTCGAGACGTTCGACATCGGCCGCCACGAGACCGACGAGTCCTACGCTCGACTCGTGGTCGAGGCCGACGACGAGGCGACGCTGCAGTCGATCGTCCACGAACTCCACCAGAACGGCGCGAACCCGGCAGATCCGAAAGACGTGACCCTGGAGCCCGCGCCCGCCGACCAGGTGGTGCCCCACGGCTTCTACTCGACGACGAACCACCCGACGTTCGTCCGCTACGACGACGAGTGGCTCGCGGTCCAGAACGTCGAGATGGACTGCGCCGTCGTCGTCGACACCGACGAGCCACGGGCCTACACGAAAGTGCTCAACGCCGTCGAGGCCGGCGACCAGATCGTCACCGGCGAGACCGGGATCAGGATCGCCCCGCCCGAGCGCCCGCGGGGCCAGCAAGGTGCCTTCGGGTTCATGCAGGGCGGGGTCTCCTCGGAACGCCCCTCCGAGTCGACGATCCGCCAGATCGCCGAGGCCATCGAGGAGACCAGGGCCGACGGCGGCACCGTCCTCGCCGTCTGTGGCCCCGCGCTCATCCACTCGGGCGCACGCGAGGACCTCGCCCGCCTCGTCCGCGAGGGATACATCGACATGCTCTCTGCGGGCAACGGATTCGCCGTCCACGACATCGAGCGCGACCTCTATGGCACCTCGCTCGGACTGGACACCGAAACTCTCGACCACGCCCGCAAGGGCCACAAACACCACATCTACACGATCTCGGAGATCATCCGCGAGGGCGGCATCGAGGCCGCCGTCGAGTCGGGGACGATCGACTCCGGCGTGATGTACGAGTGTGTCACCAACGACCGCCCCTTCGTGCTGGCGGGCTCGATCCGCGACGACGGCCCACTGCCGGACACGATCACCGACGCCGTCGAGGCCCAGAACGCCATCCGCGAGCAGGCCCACGAGGCCGACATGGTGTTGATGCTCTCGACGCTGCTACACTCGGTCGCCGTCGGGAACTGCCTGCCCTCGACGACGCGGGTCGTCTGCGTCGACATCAACCCCGCAACCGTCACGCAACTGCTCGATCGGGGCAGTGCGCAAGCTGTCGGGATGGTCACCGATATCGGTACGTTCGTGCCGCTACTGGCCGAGGAGCTGGTCGAGGAGGAGTAAGAGGGACTCGAACGAAGTGAGAGTCGGTTTTTCGCCCACGTTTTTGTGCGAGCGGTCGGGAACGGCGTGAGCGACCCGACGCGGAAAAAGGTGGATCGCGGAGGTTCGTGCCGCTACTGGCCGAGAAGCTGGTCGAGGAGGAGTAAGAGGGACTCGAACGAAGTGAGAGTCGGTTTTTCGCCTCGATCAGACGCCCTCGACGCCCGAGCGGTACTCCTTGACGTGTTCGTGGGCCTCGACGATCGCGTCCGTCGCGTCGCCCTCGGTGCTGTCTTCCAGGTCGTGGAGAGCGTTCTGGATGCGGGCCAGGCGACCGTGGTCCGGTCCTTCGTCGGCCGTCGAGAGGCGGTCGAGCTGGTCGGCCAGGTCAGACAGGCGTTCGCCGTCGTCGCCGTCCGCGGACTGTGCTGCCGAAGCGAGCAGATCGCTCGCCGTCGCGAGTGCGTCGCGCGTCATATCTGTCGGTACAGAGATGGCCCAAATAACCCTTCGGGTATCGTCGCCGACCGACTCCGAAGCGGTTTTTCGCGGCGGTCCCACAGGATCGGCTATGCCAGCGACCCACCACGTCGGTATCACTGTCGCCGATCTGGACCGCGCCGTCGAGTTCTACAGCGACACCTTCGGCTTCGAGGTGCTGAGCCGCTTTTCGGTCTCGGGTGCGGCATTCGAGACGGGGGTCGGCGTCCCCGACGCGGCCGCTCAGTTCGCCCACCTCGATGCCGGAGAGATCCGGCTGGAGCTGGTCGCGTACGAGCCCACGGGTGACGACGCGGCCGCCGCGGCAGTCAACGACACCGGCGCGAAACACGTCGGCTTCGAGGTCGACGACATCGAAGCGTTCTACGCCGATCTCGACGACGCTGTCGAGACGATCAGCGAGCCCCAGACGACGGCGAGCGGGACGACGATCTGCTTCGTCGAGGACCCCGAGGGGAACCTGATCGAAGTACTCGAACCCTAGTCGCTCGTCCACTCCGCGATGTGGTCGGCCACGTAGTCCTGGCTCCCCAGTCCGACACTGATACCGACTGCCAGTGCGATGCCGAGGCCGAGACCGACCGCGACCGCCTGGGCCATCGTGTTGAGGATGACGGTGTTGTAGCCGATGGCGTCCAGCGCCAGCGTCACCGAGACGAAGTAGACGACGCCACGAGCCACCAGCGCGACCAGCGGCGTGACCGAGCGGCCGGCGAGCACGTCGTTGTCCTTGAGCGCGCGCGAGACGTAGCCGGCGACGACGAAGCCAGCCAGCAGGATCAGGACGCTGCCCAGGAGCGACGCCAGATACCGGGCACCGATCTGTGCCCAGCTCGCGATCTGGCCGGCGTTGACGAGACTCAGCGAGATCACGAGAGCGATCAGCGTGAGCAGGTACGTCGTCAGGCCAGCCAGTGCGTCAGCGATGGCCTCGTCCTCGCGGAAAAACGCTCCCAGCGGCGTCTCCAGGACGGCCTCGTCGAGGTCGACGCGCGCCGCGACGGCTGCGATCCCGTCGCCGACTTTCGGCCCGACGGTCGCGTAGGCGACGATCGGCAACACGATCGCCACGATCCAATCCACCACTCCGGGGGCAGTGTCGATTATCCGCCCGACCTGGAGGAGTTGCAGTGGCGTGCTCATACGCGACCCTCCCGTCTGTCGGCCGCCGTTTCACGTCTGTGCGCCTCTATGGCTGTCGGTTCGATGGACATGTCCACCTGGGTGAATTCCTGGAGATTGTTTAAGCCTTTAGATAAACTACTGCTGTAGGGGGAAGTAATTTACCGCTACAGCGGGTCGCATGGCAATCTCGTGGAACGCGGCTCTTGGCCCGGATTTGTTGTAGAACGACTACTTTCGCGCACGAATCGATCTCGGTCGCATCGACGAGACCGCTTACGGCCGATCTCGTACCGCCGGCCGTCACCGTGTCACGGCAACAACACGCCGTCTCATACTGCTGGCTGTACGTCTGTACAGCATTTCGCGACCCCGTGGTCGCGAATCTCGTGAAATAGTTACAGCCGGCAGTATCAGTCCCACTTCGCGCCGGGGTTGGTCACCGCGCCGTTGGCCGCGGAGCCGAAGTCGCGGTGGTACTTCGCCAGCACGCCGCTGTCGTAGTTGGGGTCGGGGTCGTGCGCTTCGAGGCGCTGTTCGATCTCCTCGTCGGAGAGGTCCACGGAGAGTTCGAGGTTCTCGATGTCAATCGTGATCGTGTCGCCGTCCTCCAGCGCCGCGATGGGACCACCGACGTAGGCCTCGGGGGCGACGTGGCCGATCGAGAAGCCGCGGGTCGCACCGGAGAAGCGGCCGTCGGTAAAGAGCGCCACGTCGTCGGCGTGACCCTGGCCGGCGACGGCGCTCGTGACCCCCAGCATCTCCCGCATTCCGGGACCGCCGCGGGGGCCCTCGTTGCGGATGCCGATCACGTCGCCGGACTCGATGTGGCCCTCCTGGACGTACTTCATCGCCGCCGACTCCTCGTCGAAGATGCGGACCGGTCCCTCGTGGCGGAGGTACTCCTCGCCCGAGATCTTGATGACCGCGCCGTCGGGCGCGAGGTTCCCCGTGAGGATGCGGATGGCACCCTGCTCGTTCTTGGGTTCGTCGACGGTGTAGAGGTAGTCGACGTCGATGTCCTCGATCGCGGGCGGATCGTCGGCTTCGAGGGCGTCTCCGAGCGTGTCGCCGGTGACCGTCAGCGCGTCGCCGTGGAGCAGGTCCGCCTCGTAGAGGGCGTTCAGGACGACCGGGACGCCGCCGACCTCGTGGAGGTCGTTCATGACGCGCTCGCCGCCGGGCTGGAGGTCGGCGATCTTCGGCGTGCGCTTGCTGATCTCGTTGAACGCCTCGATGTCGAGGTCGACGCCGGCCTCCGCCGCGAGCGCCAGGATGTGGAGCACGGCGTTGGTCGAGCCGCCGACCGCGACCTGCAGCGCGATGGCGTTCTCGAAGGACTCGCGGCTGAGAAAGTCGGAGGGGCGACGCTGCTCCTGGACGGCCTCGACCGCCAGTTCGCCGGCCCGGCGTGCCTCCTCGTATCTGGACTCGTGTTCGGCGGGCGGCGAGGCCGAGCCAAGCGGCGCGAACCCGAGCGCCTCCGAGATGGAGGCCATCGTGTTGGCGGTAAACATTCCGCCACAGGAGCCCGCGCCGGGGCAGGCGTTGCGCTCCATCTCGTCGAGCTCGTCCTCGCTCATGTCGCCGTCGGCGACCGCGCCGACGCCCTCGAAGACGTTCTGGATCGTGATCTCGCGGCCGTCGTGCTCGCCGGGCATGATCGACCCGCCGTAGAGGAAGACGCTTGGCAGGTCCGTCCGGATCGCGGCCATCATCATCCCCGGCATGTTCTTGTCACAGCCCCCGACGGTGACCAGACCGTCCATGCGCTCGCCGAAAGAGACCAGCTCGACCGAGTCGGCGATCACCTCTCGGGAGATCAGCGACGCCTTCATCCCCTCGGTCCCCATCGAGATGGCGTCGGAGATGGTGATCGTCCCGAACTCGATTGGCATCCCCTCGGTCTCGTCGATCCCATCGTAGGCCGCGTCGGCCATGTCGTCCAGGTGGACGTTACACGGCGTGATGTCGGCCGCGGGGTTGGCGACGCCGATCATCGGCGAGGACAGGTCTTCGTCGTCGTACCCCATCGCGCGGAACATCGCGCGGTGGGGTGCCTTCTCGTAGCCCTCCGTGACTTCCGAACTCCGAAGCTCCGGATCCTTCCCCTCGTCGCCTGCATCAGGTGTCCGCTCCTGCTTGCTCATGCTGTCGAGTCGTCCTCGATGCACCTTAAGCGCACGGACTACCGTGTTCGCGTTTCACACCCGCGGGCACTCATTCCGGAGCCCCACCTTCATTTCGAGGGAGCCGAAAGAGGTGGTATGGTCACGGTGACGACGGCGGCGCGACTCCACTTCGGGTTCCAGAACCTCGCGCTCGCCAACGAACGGTTGTACGGTGGGGTGGGGGTCGCCCTCGACGAGCCACTGCTGGTCCTCGACGCCCAGCCCGCCGACGAGATCGACTGCGACGACGGCGAGGCCGAATCGTACGTCCGGCGAGCGGTCGCGACGCTGGGCGTCGAAGGGGCTCGCGTCTCGGTCCGCGAGCGGCTGCCACGCCACGTCGGCTTCGGCAGCGGGACCCAGCTCGCGCTGGCGGCGGCCGTCGCGGTCGCGCGGGCCTACGACCGCGAGGTCGAACCGCACTCGCTCGCGCCGGAACTCGGTCGCGGCGGTCGCAGCGGCGTCGGCGTCGCGGCCTTCGAGTCCGGCGGGTTCGTCGTCGACGGCGGCCACCCGACGGAGCGCTTTACCTCCGAGCCACCCGCTAACGGCGACTGGACGGTCCCGCCGGTGATCGCGCGCCACGAGCTCCCCGACGACTGGCGGTTCGTGCTGGTCGTGCCCGACGCCGAACCGGGAGCCAGCGGAGCCGAGGAGGACCGCCACATGCGCCAGGCCGTCGAGCGAGCCGATCCCGGTATCGCCGACGACGTGGCCGCGACGCTGACCCGGACGCTCCTGCCGGCCGCCGCGGAGGGTGACCACCGGCAGTTCGGGACCGCCGCAGCCCGGATCGGACGGCTCAACGGAGCCTGGTACGCCGACGAACAGGGCGGGGTCTACCGCCCGCCGGCCGGCCGGATCGTCGAGCGACTGGCCCAGCAGCCGACCATCGCCGGAGCCGGCCAGTCCTCGTGGGGACCGGCGGTGTGGGGGCTGACGACGCGTGGCGACGTGGCGGCGGCCAGGACGGGCGTCGAGATGGCCCTGAGCGACCTCTCAGTCGACGCCGACGTACTGGTCGCCAGCCCACGCAACGGGGGCGCGACGGTCGAGGACGGGCCGACGCTCGGCTGACGCCCTCGGATAATCGTTCGCGATAACTGCGGCCGAAGCGTTAAGCGACGCCACGGGCCACTGGGCGGTATGGACCGCATCCCGTTCGGCGTTCGCCAGCTCGACACCACCATCAAGGGGGGTGCTCCGATGGGCAGCGTCGTCCTGGTCTCGGGCGAGTCCGGTGCCGGGTCGCGGGAGTTCATGTACACGAGCGCGCTCATCAACGGGCTCGCAGCGGGCGACAGCGACGAGCTGTACGACCTCTACTACGGGTCGCCCACGGCCGACGCGGTCGATCCCGACGCCGTCCACTACATCTCGTTTACCGCCTCGAAGGAGGATCTGGTCGACGAGATGCGCCTGGCGATGGACGACGAGATCGTCGACAACGGCTCCGAAGCGATTCAGTTTCACGAGCTGACAGAGCGGTACTTCCACGTCAGTCCGGTGCCCCGCGACTGGTACGCCGACGCCACCGAGAGCATCACCGATCTGCGCAAGCGCCACGAGCGCCAGGGGCTGCTGGAGGCGCTGGGGAGCAAGCTCAGCCAGATCGCGCCGAACAACCTCGTCGTCATCGACTCGCTGTCCGATCTCGTCGGGGCGATCGGCGACGACATGGAGTGGTCGGACATCAGCTACCTCGTCCAGGGGCTCACCAAGGCCGCGAACCGCTGGAACGGACTCATCCTGGTCCACCTGAACCACGAGACGGTGTCCTCGACGCGGTACGCCCAACTGACCGACGCGACGACGGGCGCGATGCGTTTCGAGTGGGAGTCCGGCGGTTCGACGCGGGCACGGACACTCGTCGTCTCGCAGTTCCGGGGTGTCCTCTCCCAGATCGAAGACGAAAACATCGTCCGTTTCGAGACCGAGATCGGCGACAGCGGCTTCGACATCAGTGACGTGCGCAAGATCCGGTAGCGCCTGCGGCGAGCGGGCGTCGTATCCGCCTATCAGCGCCTGAAATCGGCGGCAAACGCTTAACTGTCTGGTTCCGAAACCGGTCCACAATGGCGAGTGAGTCGCGTGAAGAGCAGTCTGTCTCGATCGATCTCTCCGACGAGCTCGACGAGTGGCTCGACCAGCAAGCCGAGCGCACGGACACGGACCGCGCCGAGGTCGTCCGACAGCTCCTACAGACATACCACGCGACAGAGACCCTCGACGAGACGGCCGTCGAGGAGATTCAGGCGACCGTCGAGGAGACCGTCGCGAGCGAGGCGACGAAGGCGACGCGGGCGGCCGTCGCCGATCGGCTGCAGTCCGAGCTGCCCGAGCAGGTCGAGGCCGAGGTCGGCGAGCAGGTCGAGCGAGCGGTCGAGTCGACCGTGGAGGACCGGCTGGCAGACGCCGTCGAGCGAGCGGTCGGGGACAAATTGCCCAGCATCGCCGACGCCGTCGAGAGCCGGCTCGACGAACGGCGCTCGACGACGGTCGACGAGGTCGGGGCACAGATCCAGCAACTCGACGCCGACTTCCGGGAGAAGCTCGACGACGTCCGCCAGCGGGTCGTCCAGGTGAAAAAAGAGACCGACGCCAAGGCACCGGCCGACCACACCCACGAGGCCTTCGAGCGGTTCGACGAACTCGACGGCGAGATCGAGACACTGGAGACCGATCTGGGAGACGTTCGAGCGGCTCTCGAAGGGCTCGACGGGCGCGTCGACGACACCGACGAGCGCCTCGACGCCGCGGTCGAACGCCTCGACGACGCCGAAGACAAGCTCAATCGGGTGGCGTGGGTCGTCAGTGACCTCCGCGACGAGACCCAGGGGAAAGACAGCCACGAGCGGGCCGTCGCCCGGATCAAACGCGCCGCCGCACAGGAGGGGCTCACGACGGCACGCTGTGAGAACTGCAGCGAGTCGGTCGAGATCGCGCTGCTGACCGATCCGGAGTGTCCCCACTGTCACGCCGCGGTCTCGGACGTGCGCCCAGAGGGCGGGATCTTCAGGACGAAAGCGCGACTCGTGACTGCCTCGGAGCTGGAAGCCGGTGAGGAGACGTGAGCGACGACGATCCCTTCGAACGGCTCGACGACGTCGAGCGAGAGGGCGATCCCTTCGAGCGGCTGGACGACGAGGCCGCGGCCGGCGCGGGCGGTGACGAGCGAGACGGCGACGCCGACGACGGGTCCGCCGGTCCCGACGGCTCACCGCAGCGAGACGGCGACGCCGAACCCACGCTGCCAGACGATCCGTTCGACGAGTTCGACCGCGACGACGCGGCGACGGCCGACCGGGAGGAGCCGGCGGTCGATCCGTTCGCGGACGTGCCCGATCGCGACGGCGACCCCTTCGGCGGCGGCGAGAGCGCCTTCGAGCAGGTCGACGTGGGCGAGATCGACGCCGACGCCGTCTGGGAGTCGATCGACGACGATAGAGAGCCCGAGGTGCCCGAAGAGAGCCGATACGCCGAGGTGTCGAAACACGCCTACTGCGAGCAGTGTCCGTTCTTCTCCGAACCACCGGAGGCCCACTGTACCCACGAGACCGCCGAGATCGTCGAGTACCTCGACATGGACCGGGTCCGGCTGTTCGACTGTCCGGTCGTCGCCGAGCGCGAAGACCTGGAGTGACGCTACAGGTCTACGGCGAGTCGCCGGTGTCGACGTGGTTCACAGACGGCCTGTCTACGCGATTTCGGCGACCAGCTCGACGGCCAGCTGTGCGGCCGACTCGGCGGTCTCGCCGAGCACGTACGTGATCGGTTCGATCCCGAACGCCCCCTCGTGGTAGACGACCCGCGGCACGTCGCCCCGTCGCTCGAACTGTTCGCGGAGCCGCTCGGAGCGGTCGTCGTAGTCGGCGTCGAACTGTAACGGCTCGATGTCGCGTTCGCGAGCGGCCGCCAGCAGCGCGTCGTCGGTCGCGAGGTTGAGTGCCCCACCGATCGACGGATCGACGGCCCGAGCCGCGAGGATCACCGTCGACACGTTGCTGGAGGCCCCGAACTCCGGTTCGGAGGGCACCTCGACCCGGCCCCCCATTGCGTGGATGCGGCCCGGAATCGCCGCCACGTCGGTCAGGTCGGTCGCCTCGGGGAGCGCCGTCCCGACGTTCGTGCCGACGTTGGGGATCACTGCCGCCATCCCGTCGGCCGTCGACAGGAGGCGGGCGGCTCGCCGGACGGTCGCCAGCGTCTCGCGCTCGGTCGCCAGCGCGGGGTCGTCGCCGCGTACACAGAGGTCACAGCCCAGTCCCCGCAGGGCCGGCATCGCGTCCTCGTGGAGCGTACAGATCGGTCCGCGATCCTCGAACGCGGCGATCAGGTCGAGCAACTCGGCCAGCGCGTCGTAGCCGTCCATCGATCCACTCGCCAGCCCGGCGGCGATCTCCTCGACGGTCGCCTGTGTCCGTGGATCGCCCGCGACCGGTCCCGTTCGGTCGAGTTCGCCGTCCAGATACGTACTCACTGCGGCCTGGGTCACGCCGAGGTGGTCGGCGACGGCCTGCTGTGTCAATCCCTCGTCGGCGAGCTCGCGTGCGAGCATCGCGCGGATCCGCGGGAGGACCTCCTCGACGACGATCTCGCTCGGCAAGACCAGCGACATGGCGGCCGTTCGGACAGGGTCGATAAAAGTCGTCCGGGCCGCCGCGTGCGGTTCGTCCAAGAGCGTGCGGCGAGTTGGCAGCCCCAGCCAGCACCGGGTAGACGTTCACGATATCTCACACGCTTCTGGCGGCCTCGCCGGGAGACACCCGCAGGCGGGCTGGCGATCTACCACCGGGTAGTACAACGCAGTTCAGCACTCTTTTATGTCCGACCGTGAAGGTGTGGGCAATGAGTGGTGAAACGACTGCGGCACCGAGATTCGGGCGTGGGACAGTCCGTTCGTACGTCGACGAGATGGGGCCGGCGTGGGTCGCCGGTGCGATCGCCGCCGGCCCGGCGACGATGGGGAGCCTGCTGTCGGCGGGGGCCGGCTTCGGCTACACGCTGCTGTGGGTCGTGATCGTCTCCGCGGGGGCGGGCGCGCTCTCGCAGTTCCTGGCGATGCGGCTGGGCCTGCTGACCGAGCGCGGCATCGTCGCCGTCGTCGAGGACGCGCTCGGTGAGAGCTGGGCGTGGCTGCTCGTGGCCGACGCTGTCCTCGCTTCGGGAGTCGCACAGCTGGTGATCATGAAGACCGTCGCCGGGGTTTCGGCGACGATGACCGGGATCGACGCCGGCATCTGGGGCGTGATCTGGGGGCTCGTCCTCGCCGTCGGACTGGCCGGGCGGGGCTATCGCTTCCTCGAACTCGCCGCGAAGCTGCTGGTGTCGCTGGTGGTCCTCGCCTTCGTCGCCTCGCTGTTCGTCGTCCCGATCGACGCGGGTGCGGCCGCGGCCGGGCTCGTTCCGTCCCTGCCCGCCGGAAGCGCGGTGATGGCGGCCGGCATCGTCGGCGGGGCCGTCCACATCACGCTCGTCACGATGCACTCCTACACGATGCGGGCCCGCGGGTGGACCGAGCGAGACAGCGACCTGGCGACGTTCGACATCGGCGCGTCGATGCTGCTCGTCTTCGGGCTGTACAGCCTGGCGATCTTCCTGGTCGCCGCGAGCGTCCTCACGTCGACGGATCTGACGACGATCGGCGCGGCACAGGCGCTGGGTCCGATCGCCGGCGACAGTGCCCAGTGGCTCTTCCTCGTCGGCCTGGCCGGCGCGGCCGTCTCGACGCTGGGCGCGAACACGATCGTCCCGCCCTTCCTGATCGCCGACAAGTTCGGCTGGGACACCGACGTGAGCGACGCCCGCTACCGGGCGCTGCTGGTCGGCGTCGCGCTGCTGTCGATCCCCGGTGCGTTCATCCCCGGAAACGTGCTCGGACAGCTGGTGTTGATCCTGGCGGTCGGCACGCTCGGGACGCCCTTCGCGATCGCGATCGTCCTCTACCTGCTCAACACCGACACGGTCTCGCGGCAGAACTCGGCGGCGACCAACCTCGGCGGCGTCGCGCTGCTCGCCGTCACCGGCGTGCTCGCGGCGAACTTCGTCCGCGAACAGGTGGCTGCCGGCGTCGGCCCGCTCTCCGGGTTCGTCGTGACCTTCGGCGCGGCGATCGCGCTGGCGACCCTCGTCCTCGGAGGCAAGTACGTCCGCGAGGAACTGCTGGCCTGATGTCGATCGAGAGCGGGCGGACCCTGATCGTCGGACCCGCCAACGTCGGCAAGACGACGGCGACCGGGGAGCTGCTGGAGCAGTGGCTCGCGGAGCACGGCACTGACGGCGTCGTCGCCCTCGATTTCGCCCCCGAGGTCGAACGCGACGGCCGGATTCTTGGCGGGCGTCTCGACCGCGTGGCGACGCTTCCGGCGGCGGTCGACTACCGCGCTCTCGACGCTCACGCACCGCGCTCGGAGGGAGCCGACGACGAGGCGGCGCTGGCCCGCGACAACGCCGACCGCGCCCGGGCGCTGTTCGCCGACGCTCCCGACGATCCGACGGCGGTGTTCGTCAACGACGCCACCATCCCGTTCCAGGCCGACGGCGACATCGGACCGCTGTGTGCGTACTGTGGGGCCGCACGACTGGTCGTCGCCAACGCCTTCGCGAGCGACGAACTCGGCACCGACGATCCCGTGTCGAGACACGAACGGACCGCGCTGACGGCACTGCGCGAGTGGGCCGACCGGGTCGTGACACTACAGTAGCCATTGAAAATCAATGCACACCCGATCGCACGACAGCAGTGCGATCGGTGTGTATATCGCTTCAATTGTTACTATAGACGACCCACGCGGGTGAGTGCCCCATCGATGCGCCGCTCCGTCGTCCGGCGGCCGCCGATCACCCCTCTTCGCCGGGCGTTTCGAGGACGAACTCCCACTCGTCGCTGATGTTCGGGTAGTGGGCTGCGAACTCGACGACCGTTTCGCGCCCCTCGCCGACGAACACCGTCTTCTCGTCGAACGTCGTCCGTTCGGCCGCTTTCGACTGGAGGCGCACGGTGACCTCACCCGGGGACCCGTCGTTCCGTATCCGAACGGTTCGGGTCGCGATGTCGGCCGTGAAGTAGTAGCCGTCGGCGTCGCTGGGCGGTTCGCCGGTCACCTCGACCGTCCGCCGTTCGTCGGCGTCGAAGAACACGGTCTTCTGTCGGTGTTCGCGGAAGCCGACGGCGATACGTCCGAGTCGCGAGTCGGGGATCTCGTCCTCGTCCGCCGACGTTCCCTCCGGGAGCCACCACATCGTCACCCGGATGTCACCCTCGACGCCGGTGTTCTGCAGCGTGAGCTCGAAGGTGTCACCACCGGACGCGTCCGGGACGTGGTCAGACGAGACGATGCGGGGTTCGGTGTGGTCGACGGCGACGATCTCCATCGACGCGTCGCCGTCCTTCGGGACCGTTCCGAGGTCGTCCATGTCGATCCCCTCGACGGGCGTCTCGGACGGCGTCTCCGTCTGTGCGGCTTCTGCGGCGTCGTCGCCCACCTTCGCACCCGTCTTGGCCAGCTTCGAACAGCCGGCCAAGGCGGAGAGACCGAGCGTTGCGACGAGAGACCGTCTGGTTACCATGTGCGCTCCTCATTTTCGATTGCAAAAAACACCGGGGTCCGGCACCGAACACGAGTCTCAGTCGATCACATCGGGTTAGAGGAAGTGTCTGCTTGGATGCGGTGTGAAGCCTACCCAAGCAGACAGCGAGATAGAGGAAGAGCACCTGCTTAATTTTGTCGTCAACAGCCTCGACGAGGAGCTTGCGTTAGATCTCGGCGAAGACGTTGAGGTCACGACGGAGACGTTGTACGAGGTCCTCGCCGGCGCCAGCGCCGGCGGGACCTCGATCAACCACGTCTGCGAAACGACTGATGACTCGCCGCACGCCAATACCGTCCGTGGATATCTCACCGATCAGTTCGACCTTGACTCTGTTGAGGCGGTCGGAGACACGCTCCTGCAACGGGATGCTCTTGAAACACTGCCGGATCGATCGGTGGAGGTCGTCGCCGACCTCCACCTCGATCCCTACTACGGCGACGAAGATGAGACAGAGGCGTTGTACTCGTCTCAAGCGAAACGCGGAACAACGACGTTTCACGCCTATGCAACGCTCTATGCGCGGGTACGCAACAAACGGTACACGCTGGCGGTTCGCCAGCTGGTCGCTGGCGACACCACCAGCGATGTCCTCGCCGAGTTTCTCGAACTCCTCGACGGCCTTGACCTCGGCGTCAAGGCCGTCTACCTGGATCGCGGATTCTACAATAGCACCTGTCTCAGCCTGCTGTACGCGCACAACTACGCTTTCGCCATGCCGATTGTCAAGTGGGGTGAGACGATTCAGAACGAACTTAGCAGCGGCTGGAGCCGCGAGATCGAACACGATCTCGCCGGCAAGGTGACGTTCCCTGTGTTCATCGACTGCGTCTACCAGCAAGGACGATACGACGAACACGGGGTGGCGCGTCACGGCTACGCCGCTGACGCGCCGTTTATCGACACACCACGAGATGCACGAGAGCACTACAGCAAGCGCTTCGGCATCGAATCGAGCTACCGATTAGCCAAGCAGAGCCTCGCGTTCACCAGTTCTGAGGATGCTGGTCTGCGACTGGTGATGTTTGTGGTGAGCCTGCTGCTCCAGAACAGCTGGCGGTATCTCCACTGGAGGTACGTGGCGGCGCCCCGCCGCGGGGGCGCCGCCTCTGGCAGTGGTCATTCACGGAATTCTGTGAGATGGTGCTGCGAGCAGCCTGGACAGCGCTCGGTGTGTGCAGGACAGTTCCAGCAAACCAACCACTCGACGACCGGTTCTTCCGGTAGCTGTCCGCCGATCAGGACAGTGGTCGTGAGTGGCAACACCGCCTTTGCCGCTGACAGCGACTCCGAATTACCGAGACTCTCCGTCTGTGTCATTTTGAGAACTAACTACGCATCGAAAACGCAGATTCACGCTCTAATGGAGCGATTAGAGAGTTCTTGATGTGATCGACTGAACTTCAACGTTCAAAGCTGAGATCAATAGGTGATTCGGTTTTTCAGCGCTCATTTCACGTTCAAATTGTGGTGCCTGGTTGACGGGGTATACACGTCTTAGGAGTCAATCTATGGGCTACACTCTGGACTAAGACTGAAGAAATCGAAATCGAAGCTGGAAGACTCGAGTTCCTCTTCATCCAGCGCTTCGACTCGTTCTACTTCGTTTTGGCCGTGTTTAGACGCTCCTCAACCGGCGAGTCACGGGCCGTTGCGGTTGATCTAAAATCTGTCCTGAGTGCCTCATCGTGTCGATCTGTTCGCGGAGCATACGCCGCAAGAGCCGATTTGTACTGCGTCTAAACAAGGCCCCGAAAAGACAATACGACACGAGGCACCGACACGCAGAGACTACGTGAAGTACGGCGGGGCGGTCGTCGGCGGCGGGCTGCTCGCTGGATGTACTGGCGACAGCGGAAGCGACGGGTCCGGCGACAATGGAGGCGACGGATCCAGCGACAGTACGACCACCGAAGGGACGGACACTCCCGAGGACACGTCGTACTCGGTGACGATATCACCGATCGGAACCGTCGAATTTGAGGAGGTTCCAAATCGGGTACTCGCGTATAATAATCACTACGTAGACATGGCGGTCGCCTATGGACACGGTGAGGCGATCGAAGCGATGGGAGACAACTTCTATACCGGATACTACGAACAGCTCCCCGGAATCGAGTTCGACCCGTCGACGCGAGTAACAGTCGGCCACGACGACAAGGAAATCATCTACCAGGTCGATCCTGACCTCATCCTCCACGATCCGACGTGGTACTACGTGTATTCAGAGTATTTCGACTTTGGAGAGGATGACGTCGAAGAAATCACCGAAAATGTTGCCCCCTACTTTGGGAACCGGTTTTCGAGAGCACACACTGATACGGGTATCGAGGATTATGAGTATTACACTGCATGGGAGTTGTACGCAAAAGTCGCGCAGGTGTTCCGTGAGACAGAAAGGCTACAGAAATTGAAACAGGTTCGTGACGAACTTGTTGCTCACGTCGAGTCCAACCTCCCACCCGAAGAGGAACGTCCAACAGTCGGACTCGTCGTAATGAATGACTGGGCGGAGTTCTCACCATACAAAATAGACAACGAGGGCTTCGGTGTGTCCCATTATCGGCCGCTCGGTGTACGGGACGTATTCGCTGAGAGCGACCGCACGTACGAATCGGATGGAGGAACCTACGACCTCGAAGCGATGCTCGAACTCGATCCGGACGTTCTCATTCACAACTTTGGCACGGGCGGATTCGACGAACGGTACCAGTCGATGCTCGAACTCAAAGACGATTCGGTTGGCTCGGAGTTGAGCGCGGTGCAGAACGATCGGCTGTACGGTGGCGGTGATTCGATGCAGGGTCCAATTTGGAATCTGTTCCAGATAGAGATGGCGGCAAAGCAGATCTACCCTGAGCAGTTTGGAGCGTTCCCGACCTACAATGACGATGGGACCTACGATATCCCGGAAGACGAACAGCTGTTCGATCGCCAGCGCGTCGCCGACATCATCAACGGAGACATCTGAACGTGGACGAAGCCACCGTACAAGCCGGTACTGACTTCGACCACGATCTCGTCATCGTTGGTGGCGGCCCAGCGGGTTGCTCGGCCGGGATCTTTACTGCCCGGTACGGACTCGACACCGTCATCTTCGACCGGGGACGCTCTTCGCTCCAACGACTCGCCCACCTCGAGAACTACCCCGGCTTCCCAGCGGGAATCGATATCGAGACGTTCTACGATCTACTACACGACCACGCTGAGACGGCCGGCTGTACGATCGTCCCCGATCTGGTCGAAACGATCGAACAGGACGGATCAGGGTTCGCCATCGAACCCCAGGACGGAGAGCGTGTTACCGCCCGCCGGGTGATCGCCGCCACGCGCTACGACGCCGAGTACGTGCGCGGACTCGGAGACGATGAGGCGATGTTCGAGACGTACGAGCACGATGGCGAGGAACACGAACGCTTCGATCGCGAGTATCCCGAAATGGACGGGACGACCCCGGTCGACGGTCTCTACATCGCCTCGCCGTCGGAAGAGGCAGACGCACAGGTAATCATCGCCGCCGGACGGGGCGGACGGGTCGCAACACAACTCATCAGGAACGTTCGACTCGAAGACGAGGGATTCTGGGAGGAGGTCGTCGATCACCACCGCGATTGGGTGTTTCTCGAAGAGGGCTACGGAGACGACGACTGGGAAGAGAAGGTCCGAAAGCACTTCAGAGAGACGATTCCAGAGAACTCGGATCACAGCAATGCGAAACTCGACCTGCTAGAAGATCAGCACGTCGCTGAGAAGCTCTCACAGCTTATGAGCCGAGAAGAGCAGGACGAACGCCGGACCGAAGGGCAGCGGGCGCTTGCAACTCGGCTCGACGACGACGTACTACGTGCGGAACTCGAATCACGGGGACTACTCGGAGCGGTGGCGGACGAGAACAGCGGTGACTGAAATGAGTGATAACGACACTAACGACACGATTCGACGGGAGGCACCGACGCGGCGAGACACGATCAAGTACGGTGGCAGCGCCATCGGGGCGAGCCTGCTCGCGGGCTGTAGTGGAGATTCAGGCTCTGACGCGACGCCCGAAGACACACAGACGGAGATAAACACCTCGACAGAGGAGACCGAACCCGATGACGAGAGCTACTCGGTGACGATGGAACCTGTCGGGACCGTCGAGTTCGAGTCGGTTCCGGAGACGTGGATGGCGATCACGGGCCCATGGGCAGATATGGCGATTGCACTCGGACAGCGCGAGGGGTTCCTTCCGGCGGGCTGGTATCCACCGGGATACCTGTACGAGCGCGTCGGCGTCTCGATGCCGACGGACGTTCCGAATCCGCTCGCGGGAGGCGGTTGGGACCAGGAACTGTTCTACGAGCTCGATCCGGACGTCATCCTCTGTGACCCGAACTATCTACACGGTTCCGGGTTCGACAGCTCTTGGGACGAAACTGACACGGAGAGTATCGCGACGAACGTCGCACCCTTCTTCGGGAACAACATCGTCCGCCGTCGGGAGTTTCACGACTACGAACTCTACTCGATGTACGAGGCGTTCGATCGACTGGCTGATGTCTTCGACGAACGCGAACGGTACGAGGCGTTCGTCGAGGTTCACGACGACCTCCGCGCCGAAATCGATTCGAAACTGCCGCCCGAGAGCGAGCGCCCCGAAGTCGGACTGGTAAACTTCGGATCTGATCTCCAGGCTGGTGAGTTCGCCGCCATGACTACCGACTCCGAGGGGGCCGAAATGAAGCAGTATCGAGACCTCGGAGTCGAAAGCACGTTCAGCGAGGAACAGATTGACGGGATGCTCGATTACGAGTCGATGGCGGAGATCGATCCCGACATCATTGTTATCCATGGCGGGATCCGCCTGACCGACGACGACGGCGAGTTCTCGGCGGAGGGGTTCCGTGAGCAGTTCGTCACCCCACTAACCGAGCATTCCATCGGCAGCCAGCTTACCGCCGTTGAGAACGACGCGGTCTATCCCGGCCCGTACTTCCTACAGGGGCCGATCGCGAGCCTCTTCCAGACAGAGCTCGTCGCACGGCTGTTGTATCCGGATGCGTTCGGTACGTTCGACCCGGTACAGTTCCCAGATGTTCCGGCCGAGGAACAGCTGTTCGATCGCCAGCACGTTACGGACATCATCAACGGAGATATCTGACAATGAGTGACAATAATGTGAGTCGACGGGAAGCACCGACGCGGAGAGACACGATCAAGTACGGCGGTGCGGTCGTCGGTGGTGGACTACTTGCGGGCTGTACCGGTAACGCTGACGGCGACGCAGTCGAAGATAACGAGAACACTGGGGGCACATCCACCAACTCGACGACTGACGATGCGACCGAGAACGAGGACGGTCCCGAACCGTACACTGCATCGATGGAGCCGATAGGCGAGGTGACATTCGAGCAGCCGCCTGAGCGGTGGGTCGCGTACGACGGCGGCTACGCGGATATGGCGGTCGCACTCGGTCAGGGTGACGGCCTCACGGGTCTCGGCCACGCGCCGCGATACTATACGTACGTGTACGACCAGCTGCCCGGCGTCGGTGTCGACCGTGACACCGTTGAGGCGCATCCGGAGGTTCGGACGAAAGAGGAGTTCTACGAGCTGGACGCCGACATACACCTCTACGACCCGCGGATGCTCGTCAACTGGTTCGACTGGGACGACGACGACGACGTCGACGAGATCACCGAGAACGTCGCGCCGTTCTTCGGGAATCTGATCTTCCGACGTTCTGACGAGTGGCACGACTACCGCTACTACACGCTGTACGAGGCGTTCGAGCGAGTCGCAGCTGTATTCGACGAGACGGCGCGCTTCGAGGCGTTTGCCGCGCTTCACGACGAGTTCATCGCCGACCTGCAGACTCGGCTGCCTCCGGTCGACGAGCGGCCGAACGTGTTCCTCACCTTCGAGGGCACCGAGGAGCCGGAGACGTTCTCGCCGTACCGCCTGATCGACAAGGGCACGAGCAAGAAACAGTGGCGCGATCTGGGCGTTACCGACGCGCTTGCGGGCACCGACATCGAGAACCTCAGTACGACCAATCGCGGCGAACTCGACTACGAAAACCTCCTCAAGGTCGACCCGGACGTGCTCCTCATTCGGGGCCACGAGCGGAAATCGGCCCAAGAGTTCCGCGACACCGTCCTCGCGTACATGAAAGACCACTCGGTCGGCGGCGAACTTGCGGCCGTACAGAATGATCGCGTATACCGCGGCGGCTATCTCAACCAGGGACCGATTCACAACCTGTTCCTCACCGAACGGGCGGCCAAGCAGATCTACCCCGAAGAGTTCGGTGACGTGACCGGCAACGAACAGCTGTTCGACCGCCAGCGCGTCGCAGACATCATCAACGGAGACAGCTGAACGTGAACGAAGACAACACAAATCGAACGAACCCACTGACCCGGAGGACGGCGATCAAGTACGGCGGCGCACTCGCCGGTACGGGACTGCTCGCTGGCTGTACCGGACAGTCACAGGAAGAGCCGAGTTCGGAGTCGACACCGACCAACAAGTCGGGAGACGGGAGCGACGAGTCAGAGGAATCGACCGACGCCGAAGAGTCGACCGAGGAACCGACGTACACTGCCGAGCTGTCGCCGGTCGGCGAGGTCACACTCGAGGAGCCGCCAACGAACGTGTTCGCGCACTTCCCGTGGTTCGCCGACATGGCGACCGCACTCGACCGCGGCGAGAGCGTCAACAGCGTCTGGTGGGACGGTACCGCCTCGACGCTGGAGTACTTCACCGCCGGGCTCGACGACGTCGAGATCGCGTGGCGAGACAGAACTGGTGCGTACGGGTTCGAGAAAGAGCAGCTGTACGAGCTCGACAGCGACCTCCACCTCGTCGATCCCGCGTGGGTGACGACCCAGGACAACTGGGCCCGAGAGGACATCGACGAGATCGCCGAAAACGTCGGTCCGTGGCTCGGCAACTACTACAGCAGCTTCCACCAGTCGCCGCCCGACAAGTGGGCCGACGGCTACGAGTACCACCGGCTCTGGGACGTGTTCGAGCAGGTCGGGAACCTGTACGGCGAGCGGACCCGGTACGAGCAGCTGCGGGCCGTTCACGACGACCTCCTCGACACCATCGAGGCTGGGCTTCCGCCGGAGGACGAGCGCCCGACCGCGGCGTACCTCTCGATCTCGACGGATCTCTCCGCGATCTACGTGATCCGGCTCAACGCGCCGGGCTACTTCAACGCCCACACCCGGCCGCTCGGGGCGGTCGACGCCTTCGGCGGCGAGGAGTGGGACGGCGCGTTCAAGCAGGTCGACATGGAGGCCGTACTGGAGGCCGACCCCGACGCGATCCTCTCGCTGTGGACGGTCACGGACGCCGTCGACTTCGAGGAGCTGCGCCGGAACCTCGACGACGACCCTGTCGGCCGCGAGTTGGCGGCCGTCCAGAACGACCGAGTGACTGTCCAAGGGACGCGGTGGCAGGGGCCGCTGATGAACCTCTTCCAGCTGGAGATGACCGCCAAGCAGCTGTACTCTGACCAGTTCGGCGCGTGGCCCACGTACGAGAACGGCGACACGTACCCCGAGTTCACCGAGGAGGAACAGCTGTTCGACCACCAGCGAGTCGCGGATATCATCACCGGAGACGACTGACAATGAGCGACGACACCATCGACACTACCGACACGGCACACGAGGAACCGACGCGAAGAGACTACGTGAAGTATGGCGGCACAATCGTCACTGGTGGGCTGCTGGCCGGGTGTACCGGGGACAGTGCCGGTGGCGATAACACCGATACCGACAGTCCGACCACGGAAGAGTCGACGGGCGGGGAAACGGACGCTTCCGAAGAAAACGAAACTCCCGAAGATACGTCGTACTCGGTGACGATGGAGCCAGTTGGCACGTTGGAGTTCGAAGAACCTCCTGAGACGTGGTTCCCGTTCACCGGCGACTATGCGGACATGGGTGTCGCGCTCGGACAGGGGGACGGGCTCGAAGCGATCGGACTCGCCTCTCGGTTCGGCTCCCACCACTACGAGGAACTTTCCGGCGTCTCAGTCGGTGAGCTGACGCCGCTGTACGACGAGGGGACCGGTAAGGAGGTCTTCTACGAACTGGATGCGGACCTCCACGTAATCGATCCGAAGTTCATGGTCAACCGTCTCGGCTGGAGTGAGGCCGACGTCGAGGAGATCCGCGAGAACGTCGCGCCGTGGTTCGGGAACACGATCTTCACGCAGGTGTACGACTGGCACGACTACCGGCACTACTCGCTGTACGAGGCCTTCGAGAAGCTCGCGGCGGTCTTCCAGGAACGGGAGCGATACGAGGCGTTCGAGTCGTATCACGACGAGGTCCTCGACCGGGTACAGTCTCGGCTCCCGGAGGAAACGCCCGACATCGCCGTACTCGTTCCCGCCGGGGTTCCGCCGGAGTCGTACTACCCCTACCTCGTGGGAGAGGGAACCCAGTCGAAGCAGTGGCGCGACTTGGGGGTTCGCGACGCGCTGGCCGAAAACGACGTCGTGGATACCCAAGGCGGTGGCGGAACGATCGACTACGAGACGCTTCTCGACATCGACCCGGACGCGCTCGCCGTTCGGATTGAAGGAGACATTTCCGAGGAGTACTTCCGGACGAACGTCGTCGAGCACCTGCAGAACCACGACGTGGCGAGCGAACTCTCCGCGGTACAGGACGGTCGCGTGTTCTACGCGGGACAGACCTACCAGGGGCCGATCATTCACCTCTTCCAGTTGGAGATGGCCGCACGGGGAGTCTATCCGGACGAGTTCGACGACGAACAGCTATTCGACCGCCAGCGAGTCGCGGACATCGTCAATGGGAACGTCTGAACCGACGTCGGACCACGACGTCATCGTGGTGGGTGGCGGACCAGCGGGCTGTTCGGCGGGCGTGTTCACCGCACGCTACGGACTCGATACGGCCATCTTCGACAAGGGGAGCGCGGCCCTGCCGCGATGTGCCTACCTAGAGAACTATCTCGGATTCCCGGCCGGAATCGCTGTCAACGACTTTACCGCCCTCATGCACGCTCACGCCACCGAGGCGGGCTGTGACATCGTCGAGGAACGCGTGGAGACGGTCACGCAGGCGGACGCCGACGCGAAGTTCGTCGTCGAGACACAGACCGGAGCTGAACACGCCGCAACGTACGTCATCGCCGCAGCGTGGTACGACGGCTCGTATCTCCGCGGGCTGGGCGACGAGGACATGTTCGAGCGACAGGAGCACCACGGCGAAATCGAGGAACGCTTCGACCCGGAGTATCCCGACGAGGACGGTCGAACGGCCATCGACGGGCTGTACGTCGCCTCGCCGGCCGGCGATCGAAGCGCACAGGCCATCGTCGTCGCGGGGCACGGCGCGCACGTCGCCCGATGTCTGTTGGAAGACCGACGGAGTGAGCGCGGGTACTCGGGTGAGGTCGCACCCCACTACGATTGGCTCAGATCCGACGCGGAGTTCGCGGGAGAATGGGCCGAGCGCGAACGCTGGCGCACGTGGTTCGACAACGAGATCGAAGCCGATCTCTCCGAAGACCGACTGACGGACCTTCGTGAGGCCTACATCGATGAGGCGTTCGACACGCGTCGGACTGACCAGGAGGTCGAGGCGGCGACAGAGCGGGGTCTCCGACGACTGGTCGAGGTCCTCGGCCAGAATCGGCTACTCGACGTTATCGACAACGGTGAGATCCGAGAGCGGGCGAACGAACTCGAAGATACCGAGACCACTCATGCAAACTGAACGCTACGATACGACGATAGTCGGTGGCGGCGTCGCCGGGCTCTCGGCGGCGACGTTCACCGCCCGCCACGGGCTCGACACGCTCGTCGTCGACGCCGGCGGGTCGATCCTCCGACGCAACGCGCACTTGGAGAACTTCCCCGGCTTCCCGGCCGGCGTCAACGCCCGGCAGCTGCTCGACCTACTCGGCGAACAGGCCGAGGAGGCGGGCGCGACGCGCCACGAGGCGACCGTCACGGAGGTCACGCGAACCGACGACGGGTTCGCGGTCGAGACCGCGGCCGGCGACCGTTACCGCACCGAGTACGTCGTCGCGGCGACGAAGAACGAGGTCGGCTACCTCGACGGCGTCAACGGCGTTGGCGTCATCGAACGTGGGAAGGCCTTCGTCGACGTCGACGAGCGCGGTCGGACCGGAGTCGAGGGGCTGTACGCGGCGGGACGACTCGCCGAGAAGCCTCACCAGGCGATCGTCTGTGCCGGCCACGGCGCGGAGGTCGCGGTCGCGATCTTGGAGGACGACGACCGGCCGTTCTACCACGACTGGGTCGCCCCCGACGGCTACTTCACCGACCGCGGGCGGGACCTCCCACCCGGCTGTGAGGAGATCGACGCCGAGGAACGACGAGCGAGGGAAGACGCCTCGCTGGACGTGATGCGCGAGCGCTTCGCCGAGCCGCACCCCGACGAACAGGAGACGCACCCGAGTCTCGGAGAGTAACGACAACCCATGACCGAACAGACACCGTTCCCGATGCCAGCCGAACGACGAGCGGGCAGCAACCTACCCGTCGGTATCGGCAGTTCAGTCGCACCGGGAAGGAACGGTGCTCACCGTCGCCCGACCAGACTCCGCCCCTCCGCGCCAGCAGTACGAAGAACCCCTCCGTGATCGGCACGACACTCACCGAAATCCGAGACCACATCGAGTCGCTGGCCAGCGACAACGGCGAGTACTACCTCGTCTGTGCGCGATACGGTGACCGTCCCGTCCCCGCTTCGGAACTCCGGTTCGAGACGCGGGCGACCGCGAGAGCGGCCGCGCAGGCGACCACACAGTACCGACAGGCGCTCCGGCGGTACGACCCGCAGCTCCCGTACTACGACATCGTCGTGTGCCAGGCTGTGGGCGTCCAGACTCGGTGTGCGCGTATCGAGGCGCACCCTGACTCACAGTCCACGTATTCGGCAGCGCTCACCGAACCGGTCGTGAATCGCTCGTCGTTGAGCGGCCGCGAACTCGTCGAGTTCTGTCACCGCGTCGCCGCGGCGGTCTTCGAGACGCTCTCCGAGCACAGCTACGACGGCGTCGAATCCGCGATCATGGACGCCTACTTCGCACACGCAGAAGAGCTTGCTGACCCCGACGGGCTATGTATCCGGCTCTTGGAGAGCATGGCGGTCGAACTTGCCGATCGCCTTGATCCGTCCGACCAGGTCGCCTTCCTCTCGGCAGCAGCAGAACGACTGGAACACGAGCCGAGGGATGTGACCGACTCCCCGACGCGGTCCTCAGAAGCACAGTCCGTCGACGAATCGCTGTCTGCGCTTCAGGATATCGGTCTCTTTCGGCGGAGCGCCCAGACGATCGATACCGAGACGATGGACGGACAGATTACAGAACTCGTCGTCGAGCTCTCCGGATACGTACTCCGACCCCACGACGGACGGCTCCCGCTACTTCCGATCGCGCTTACCGTCCACAGATGTGCGGAGGCGTGGGTTCCGACTCGAATGAACGCCTCCGACGACGGCCAGCATATCGCGTTTCGATCTGTCAAGGACGCGGGAACGCTCGATCGCTCCGGTCAAGTTTTCGCTCCGGAGGTGTGCTGAAATGCCGATTGAGACGCACATCGACAGCGCGCTGACGCGCGTCGAGCGGGAACAGACGCACTTTGACGCGGAGCGTCGAGCCTACGAGCGCTTCCAATCGGGAGTCGCGTCGCTGTCGCCACAGCCGGCAACGGCGACCTCGACGAGCCAGTCGGCCGCTGGGGAGACTCTTTCAGTCGCAGGCGGATCACAGCATGATGCCGTGACTACCGACGCCGATCGCGTCCGTGAGCTGTTCACCGAGACCGTTCGTCCCCACAGTGTCGCCGATCTCGATACCGAGGAACCGTTGCTCGAAACGATTCGCGAAGAGCTCGGTGACTCTCTCGCGTTCGTTCTCGCACCAGAAACGGATACCGACATAACCCCACAGGTTCAAAACGCGATCTGTTCGAAGAGCCAGGAGCGGTTGCGAGAACTCACTGCGATGAGTAGTGCGCTCGATCGCGAGACTGAGTCGCTCCAAGCGGCTGCCCGGGACTGCCAGAGCGTTACCGGGTGGGTTGAAGATCACAATGAGACCTCGCTTCTCGGGTTGGGATTCTCCGAACTCCAGCGACGCCACGAACAGCTATCGGCTCACCGAGAACGGTGTGAGGAGCGACTTCTCGCCCGGCAGGAGACCATTCATTCGACGACGAGTCGGGATGCACAAGTCGGTCTCGAACACCGTTCGCTCCTGATGCTTCTCTATCAAGAGTTCCCAGTTTCGTACCCGATCTTGTCAACGGTAACGCGTCTCGACGCGCTGTTGGCGGACTGTCAGCGATCTGTTCGCGATCATCTGACACAGAGGGTATGACAGATGAGTAAACCACCTCGGTCTCAACGTGCTCAGGCCTGGGCATGGCTGTACGCCCAACTGTTTGGAACCCCTAGAGATGGCGACGACGATTTTAAACAGGCTCGCGAAGTGGGAGAACAGACGACTGAAGAGACCGCCGATAAGGAGTTCAAATGACCGCAGAATCAGACTACCTCCTCGCTTTGTTCATCGCCGAACAGCAGTCATCTCCACCCATATCGTCGGGACAGGTTGCAACGGCACTCGACCGCTCACAGGCCGCGACGACGGAGATGTTTCAGCGACTTGAGACAGAGGGACTCGTCGAATATGAATCGTACGAGGGAGCAAAATTGACAGCTTCGGGCCGTGAGCAGGCGGAAGCGTTACACGGGACATATGTGACCCTCTCGTGGTTTTTCCGCTCGGTGCTAGACCTCGATACACACGAACGCGAGGCGATGCAAATGGCCGGACTGGTTAGTCCGGAAGTCGCTGAGCGACTCGCAGAGACTCTTGTTCCAACTGATGAAGGTCCAGACGGGGGCACGACGTGTTCTGGTGACAAGATCGGTGAGTCGTAGGGCATGAGTGCGTCCGGATCCGAACTGTTTTACTTTAGGTCCACCTAAATATTAGTATGTCAATAGGGAGGCAGTCCGAAACGGGGCGAGCTGTCGAGTCATCCTCCGAAAATAAGCCCGAACTTTCTGTCTGTGAGAGCGCCCCCGGCAAAGCGGTGTTCATCGAATGTGAGAACAGCGACGGCTGGATCGCGATCAACGAGCCCGTCAAGGTGACACAATAGATGTCCGACGACGATGAACGACCGTCAATTCGATCGGGACGGAACTTCGAAGAGACGTATCGACTGGACGCAAGCGAGCCGGGCGAGTTCCTGATCGCGCTCGGCGAACAGCTTCGTGACGACGACGAGCTGACGATCGTCGGCGACGACTGGGAACTGCCCTTCGTGTTTGGGGAGCCGGTCGAGTTAGAAGTCGAGTATGAGGGCGTCGATGAACCGGAACTCGAGATCGAAGTTGAACTTCCGGGGCGGACCTACGAGAGTGGCCCCAAAATCAAGTAGTCTCCTAAGACGCCGATTCGAATACAAGTGTGTTGTAGTGGAAAAATATACGAAAAGGCTCTGTTAAACCCCCATTATTCAAATATATTCTCGCCTGAAACAGCTGATCGATGAGAACTGCGACTTGATCGACTACCATCGTATTTATAGCCTCATCGTAATGTAGAAAAAGAAATGGTCCTCAGCTTGGCGGCGTACGTTTATGCATCGATACGAACTGAAAATCACGAATTTAGCAGTGGATTTGCGTTCATTCTCCTCGTTGCTGATTCGATCATCGCGAGTTCTTTCGTTCCGACCTTGCCGACTTGAGGTCGATACGAGCATATCCTGTACTGAGTACTGGCCACCCCGTGAGATCCGTTCTATGATAGGCTTGTCTCTGTAGGAGTAAATTATACACTATCGCCGATTTATATTTCTCCGTTTATAATATCAACGACTCGATATCGATCAAATAACTGGAGTTCGGTGGGAACGTCACCAATAGAACCAGGCCACTCGCCAAACTCATTCGGATATAACTGCATCGCGACCGCCTCCGCAGAAAAGAGGTCAATAATCGGACCCATATTTGTCCCAGCTGACCGGACGAAATTCTCGTTTTGGACTGCAGTCAACTCACTCAACGTTTCGTGATTCTTGGCTGCTTGGAGAGTTTGCTGGAAGGACTCGTTATCTGCTGTCGTCAGATTATCGGTGAGTCCAATATATTCCGGGTCAACGTCAAGGAGCTTTTCGTAACCGATCTTCTTGTACCGGACGTAGCTATCCCCCTTGAACGCACTGTTGACACCCAGCTTTCGCAGGGTTCTGGTGTCGTTCCGGAATGCATAGATCTCCCCCGCGCGAAAGCTTTTGCTTTCAACATCGAAATCTATGATGAATGCGCCGACAGTCGGTTTGTTATCAGGCAGACGAGACTGTATCTCAGCAAACACCTCGTCTTTGAGAGCGACCCATGCATCGTACCGTTCTTGCCGCTGGAAGATTTTTGCGGCCTTCTCGAAGGCTTCATACAGTGTGTAGTACGGGTCACGATCGTATGGGAAACGGATCAACGATCCCAGTATCGGACCGACATTGCGCTCTATCTCTTCAATCTCAGCATTATCCCACCCAGAGTATCGCTTGAGAATCCGCGGGTCCATCAAGTGGACATCGGCATCAACCTCGTAGAACACTTCCTTGTCAAACCCTGAATTATTGGAAGCCATAAGCGTCTCTACAGAACCCAGATCAAACGTAATGTTCGGAAGTGCTTGATAGTATTTCAACTGCTCTTCCTCAAGAGACATCATCGCAGATGGCTTGATACCTAAGGCCATCGCGATATCCATCCAAGCTCCGGGAAAGCTTGCATACGTTTCAGGCACCGACTCGAACTGATGTGTGCCGGCTGGCTTGACCGTTACTTCGTACGGTGCCGGGTTGTCACGTTCTGTCGTTGACTGCTCATCTGGCAGCGCTGTGGTAGCGGTGTTATCTGACGATGAGTCGTCACTGATGCTGAGACAACCGGCAACTATTCCACCACCAACGATACTGCAGCCAGTTTTCAGTAGATCTCTTCGACAGGGACAGCAGTCTAATCGATTCTCATTCGCCATACTTTAGGTTGGCCTAAAATATATTTATGCGTTTCGACTTTCGTCCAGTACCGTTGGAAACACCTCCACAGGCTGGCGATTCACGATAACTTGCTCTGTTGAACGCAAGACACCGGCAATATCTGCTCTGTTGAATAGCGGTCTAATCGTATGATATCATGGAGTAGAAGGACGAAGCCGAGGAATTGACTCTGTCCATGGAAGTCGACATCCTCGACTTCGTTGAACAGTGTCGCTATCTAGCTAAACAAGCGTTAGGGAAGCACGCGGGCGAGCCCGCCAGCGGCGGGTTCGCCCGATGGATCCACGTCGTGTTACACTGTTTTCGGCTTGAAGAAGAGCACAGCTTCCGTGAAACGCGAATCGGCTGAAATACATGGCGGAACTCCGTGACATTCTCGATCTGGATCGAGACGATCTCCCGGATCACACGACGATCTACAAATCGTTTGATCGGCTCAAAATGTGGGTATGGCGGGCGTTGCTGCGCGTTTCAGCGCAGCAACACCCGCAGTCTGGTCACGTCGCACTTGACAGCACGTTCTTCGACCGACGCTCAGCCTCATCGTACTACCGACAGCGGTCTGGAAGCACTGTACAAACGCTGAAAGTGACGACATTAACCGATATAGAGTCACTAGCTGTGCTTGACGTTCATATCTCAGCGCGGTGGCAACACGATACGAAGACTGGACCGCAGGTCGTCCGCCGGAACGCGGACGACCTGCTGTCCGTCCCCGCCGACTCCGGTTTCCAGGACTGGCACACCGAATACGAGATTGCTGCACTGGATCTCGACTACCTTGTTCACTACCGCGGTTCATCACTGAACGCAACCGCAAATAACGCGCTTATCCGGTCACGCTCTTGCTCAAGCTAGCGAAAAGACTCCGTTGTATGGAAAGCATCCCGTCTCCTGCTATCAGCTGTGACCAAACAACCAGCATTCGGCGGGATGCTTCAGCAACTTGTATCGCTTGGCGCTTTGGAGTTTCGGCCCGAGCCGCTCGACGCCATCGTCGAGCGGCGTCTCAAGACCATCTGGGAACAGGCACCCTGTCCTGATTGTGGCGCGACAACCATCCGAACCTACGACGATCTCGACCGTATCTGGTGCCGTGGCTGCGGCTTCATGAGTACCTACACGCTCGGTACACCGTTCTACGACGCGGAACTCGCCCCCGGCGAGTTCCTCGTCGCCTTCGTCCTCTACGCTGATTCGTTGCTCAGTATCAATCAAATTGCTTCCCTACTTGATCGGGCGTACAACACGATTCACTCGGCGATTCGTGACGTGGAAGCCGCGTTCCAGCGCGGCTTCCCCGTCGTCTGGGATCGCATCGATCACACTCTCGACGGGCCAACGCAGGTCGATGAAACCCAGCAGGTCTGCTCTGGGTACAAGGGACGCGACCCACCGCGGGACGGTCTGTCCCGCGGCGGGTCGCCAGAGGGCGGTCGCACACGCTGGAGCGGTGAGCAGGGTGATGAACTGACGCTCGTCGCGGCCTGCCGCGACGTGCTTCGCGTGGTTTCTGCTGAGGAAGGAACGAAGTTCAAGGACGAACTCAAGCCAGTGATCGAAGAAGCTGAAGACCTCTCCCAGCGACTGGGAGAGGTCTGGACGGATGAGTACCCGCCGTATCAACAGATGGAGCACGACCACAGAACGGTGGTTCACGACGAAGCATACGTCTCAGATGCGGGTGTTCACACCAACCAAGCTGAGTGTCTCTGGTCGTTGTTGCAACCGTGGATCGAGAAATTCCGCGGCCTGTCCAAGCAGGGCTTGGAACAGGCCGCTCGTACCTACGGCTTCCTGCGGTCATTGAATCTCGCTGGCGCACCAATCCACGGACTCGTTGACTGCTTCGCTGCCGATATTTTTCGCCAGTCTACGTAAGAGCGTCCGGTCAAAAGGGTACGCTCAGCGCTGGATGGCTGAAACTTCGTATTCGACAACGAAGCGCTCGCTCGGCGATGCCGTGCGAGCGCTTGGCTGGTATCGACAGTTCCGTGAAATCGTCCTGATGTTCGCCATCACAAACATAGAACCGCTCTGTGAGCATCTCTAACCGTCACTCAGAATCTATTCAACAGAGCAGTTCGTCTTGATCCTGAATCGAGCGCCCTGGGGACGGTTCGCTCGAAAGCGTCATCGCTTCGAGCGAACCTTGAGTACTCCCTGAAAGGAGCCGTTTACAACCTCCTCTCGTGGGTTCGAGACAACAATGATCGTGGCGTCGATGACCTCATGGAGGAGATCGATCACCTCTTCGTTCACTCAACAGCTGACGCTAACGTTCAAAGCTGAGTGATATCCTTACCGCGGATACGGACTAGATTACACTTGCGAACGAACTTGACGTGGGGGGAGACGTGAGATTGTACTACGTCGATTCGATCTCGTCGAAGAGATCGCTCACGCAGCGTTCGATCTCGTCGCGAATTCGACCGACCTCGGCGGGTGGTTTCCCGTCCGGGTCGTCGAGGTCCCAATCGCGATTCTCGCCTTCCCATCCCGCAGGACAGACGTCGTCGGCTGAACAGCCCATTGTGATGACGTAATCGCTGTCCTGGGTCTCCTCGAACGTGATCTCTCGCGGGGTCCAGTCCGATATGTCGATTCCGACCGCGTGCATCGCTCGGACGACCTCCTCGTGGACGGTGTCGGCGGGACGCGTCCCACCGGTCAGTAAGTCGACGTGCTCCCGTAGCCCCCGATCAGCCACTTCACGCTGGGCGAACGCGTAGGCCATCTGGGACCGGCCAGCGTTCTGCACGCAGACGAAGGCGATTTGTAGCGACTCCGTCATCGAGAGTCCTCGTCTTCGTTCGCGACCGAGACGCAGTGGGCAGTGGTATCCCGCTGCTCGACGAGGCCGATTCCACAGGTTACGGCCGTCTCGGCCACGTTGTTACTGTCGGTCGGAATCCGAATCGTGTTGACAGTCATGATTCAGTCGTCCTCCGGAACCGGGTTCGAGTCGCTCTCGATGTCGCTCTCGGGCTTCGTGCTATCTAGCTGTCCCGTGGTGTGGCCCCGCCAGTTGATGTTCCGTTGCAGCCACAGCGCAGCGTACACCAGCGCGAGCAACACCGGCACTTCGATGAGCGGCCCAATGACGGTCGCGAAGGCGACGCCGGAGCCGACGCCGAAGACGGCGACCGCGACCGCGATCGCGAGCTCGAAGTTGTTCGAGGCCGCGGTGAAGCCGATCGCCGTCGTCGTCGAGTAGTCCGCGCCGATACGGTGGCCCATCCCGAAGCTCACGAAGAACATCACCACGAAATAGATAGTTAACGGGACCGCGACCAGAAGCACGTCAGTGGGCTCGCCGACGATGCGTTCGCCCTGCATCGCGAACATGACGATCACCGTAAAGAGGAGTGCGATCAGGGTCATCGGATCGATGGTCGGGACGAACGTCTCCTCGTACCACTCGGTCCCCTTCGTGCGCGTGCCGACGAATCGAGAGAGGATACCGGCTGCGAACGGAATGCCGAGGAAGATCGCGATCGCCTCGAACACCTGCATGACGGTGATATTGAACTCAGCGATACCGGCTGTCAGTGTCTCTAGACCGAGCGCCTCGGGAAGGAAGAGCGCGAAGAAGGTGATGTACACCCCGTAGGTCACGATCTGGAAGACGCTGTTGAACGCGACAAGCCCCGCGGCGTACTCGCTGGAGCCCTCCGCGAGGTCGTTCCAGACGAGCACCATCGCGATGCAGCGTGCCATGCCGATGAACACCAGCCCGAGGAAGAACTCGGGGCGGGCCGGCAGGCCGGGGACGACCCCGCCGAAAAAGATCAGCGCGAGCGTGACCATCAGCGTCGGGCCGATCAGCCAGTTCTGTATCAGGCTCAATCCGAGCACGCGCCACTGGGAGAACACCCGCGGCAGCTGGCCGTAGTTGACCTTCGCGAGCGGCGGGTACATCATCAGAATCAGCCCGATTTCGACGAGGTGGAGGTCCTGGATGGGCTGGGTGACCGAGGGGGCGACGTAGCCGAGGCCCACACCGATGGCCATCGCGCCGAAGATCCAGACGGTGAGGTACTTGTCGAGGAAGTCCATCGAGCGGGGGTCCCCGCAGTCCGGACAGTCGCATTTCGGGCCGTGTTCGTGGTCGAGGTCACTCATCGGTGTTCACGCTCCCTTCGAGGACGGTGACGAGTGCCGTCACGCGGTTGGTCGCTCGATACTTCTTCCAGCGGCCGTCCTTCCGGCTCTCGACGAGGCCGGCGTCGGCGAGCGCGGAGAGGGCGTGACTCAGCCCGCTCTCCGTGACGTCGACGACCGCCTGGAGCTCGCAGACACAGAGCTCCTCGCCGGCAGCGACGAGCACGCGTACGAGCGTGTATCGCGTCTCGCTGGAGAGCGCCGACAGCACGTCGAGTTCCGCCTTGGCCTGTGCCGTCCCGAGGCCAGCCTCGAGCGTGGAGAGCTCCTCGAGCCGGCGCTCGACGTCCTCGCTGCGGCACTCGCCGAGCTCGTCGTCGAGATACCGCTGTAATCGTTCAGTTGCTTGTGCCATCAGCGGATACTTGACTACTTGCTCAATTAACTGTTGCGGAACACTCCCGGAAAGAGAGGAGAGAATACGGATAATTATCATAAAACAGGCAGACCATATTCGAGAGGACCGATGCGTTTATTCGTATGTATGAGTAGAGATTCAATTGAATTGTGGCTAAATTAGCAGGAGTGGTTGATAACTGCACAGCTACCGACAGTCGGCACGGTATCCAAGGCATCCACGAATGATGGAACTCACACTGTACGAAGAAGCGATGTGTTGTTCGACTGGCGTCTGTGGCCCCGATCCCGACGACGAACTCGTCGAGGTCAGCGCCGCGCTCGACCAGCTCGAGGACGAATTCGACGTCGAGGTATCGAGAGCGAACATGCAACACGACATCGACCAGTTCCTCGAGACCCAGCAGATCGCGGATCTGGTCGACGAACACGGCACGTCGATCCTCCCGATACTCGTCCTCGACGACGAGGTAATCGCCACGTCGGAGTATCTCTCCTACGACGAACTCGCAGCCGAACTTCGGGAGACACAGAACGCACCACAGGAGGCCTAACTGATGGATACGACTATGACACCCCGAGACCTCGTCGAACCGAGCGGTGACGACACCGAGTTCGTCTTCTTCAGCGGGAAAGGCGGCGTCGGCAAGAGCACCGTCAGTTGCGCGACTGCGACGTGGCTCGCCGACAACGACTACGAGACGCTGCTCGTCACGACCGACCCTGCACCGAACCTCTCGGACATCTTCGACCAGGGAATCGGCCACGAAGTGACCGAAATCGAGGGCATCCAGAACCTCTCGGCCATCGAAATCGACCCGGACACGGCCGCCGAGGAGTACCGACAGGAGACAATCGAACCAATGCGCCAGCTGCTCGACGACGAAGAGATCCAAACCGTCGAGGAGCAGCTTAACAGCCCCTGCGTCGAGGAGATCGCTGCCTTCGACAACTTCGTCGACTTCATGGAGAGTCCGGAGTACGACGTGGTGGTCTTCGATACCGCCCCGACCGGCCACACCATCCGACTGATGGAGCTGCCAACCGACTGGAACGCAGAACTCGAGAAGGGCGGCTCGACGTGTATCGGGCCCGCGGCCTCGATGGAGGACAAGAAAGTCCAGTACGAGCGCGCAATCGATACGCTTCAGGACACCGAGCAGACGACGTTTGCGTTCGTCGGCAAGCCCGAGGACTCCTCGATCGACGAGATCGAACGCAGCGCGGGCGACCTCGCCGAACTCGGCATCGAATCGCAGCTGCTGATACTCAACGGCTACCTGCCCGAGTCGGTGTGTGAAGACCCCTTCTTCGCGGGGAAACGCGAGGACGAACAGGCCGTTATTGAGCGCGCCCATGAGGAGTTCGACGCCGACGCGACCGCGACGTACCCGCTCCAACCCGGCGAGATCACCGGTCTCGACCTGCTGTCCGACGTCGCCGGCGTCCTCTACGACGGCGCAGAAGCGACCGTCGACGTCGGCTCGGCGACCGATATCGAGACCGACCAGTCGGTCGATGTCGAGGCGCTGGCCGATCCGGCATCGATCGCCGACCGAGTGACGCCGAGCGACGACGAGACGCGGTATCTGTTCTTCACCGGGAAAGGCGGCGTCGGCAAGAGCACCATCGCCGCGACCTCGGCGACAAAGATCGCGGAGGCGGGCTACGAGACGCTCGTCGTGACGACGGACCCGGCGGCCCACCTCGAGGACATCTTCGGCGAGCCGGTCGGCCACGACCCGACGTCGGTGAGCCAGGCGAACCTCGACGCGGCCCGGATCGACCAGGAGAAGGCCCTCGAGGAGTACCGCACGCAGGTCCTCGACCACGTCACCAAGATGTACGAGGACAAGGAGGACACGGAGATCGATGTCGACGCCGCGATTGCGAACGTCGAGGAGGAACTGGAGTCGCCGTGTGCCGAGGAGATGGCGGCCCTCGAGAAGTTCGTCAGCTACTTCCAGGAAGACGGCTACGACGTGGTGGTCTTCGACACCGCGCCGACCGGCCACACGCTCCGCCTGCTGGAGCTGCCCTCCGACTGGAAGGGCTTCATGGACCTGGGTTCGCTGACCAAAGGAGCCGCCCCCGCGAAAGGCGACCAGTACGACGAGGTCATCGAGACGATGCAGGACCCCGAGCGGAGCTCGTTCGCGTTCGTCATGTATCCGGAGTACACGCCGATGATGGAGGCGTACCGGGCAGCCGAGGACCTCAACGACCAGGTCGGCATCGAGACGGCGTTCGTCGTCGCGAACTACCTGCTGCCCGAGGAGTACGGCGACAACGCCTTCTTCGCGAACCGCCGGGCACAGCAGGAGAACTATCTCGGCGAAATCAAGGACCGCTTCGAGACGCCGATGATGCTCGTGCCGCTGCGCCGGGACGAGCCGATCGGACTCGAAGAGCTGAGCGCCTTCGGCGACGAGATCACGGGCCTGTTCGAGATCAGCAAGGAGGAGGTGACCATCCAATGAGCCAGGAAGTATCCAACGAGCAGGCGATCGAGGAACGGCTCCAGACGTTCATAGAGACGGTCAAAGACTCTGAAACATACGAGGAGTTCGTCGCGGCCAACGAACGCCTCGAAGCGGACTCGGAGGCGAGGGCACTCCTAGAAGAGTACCAACAGAAAAAACGACAGCTGCAGCGGGGTGGCTCCGACGACGCGACGATGAGCGAACTCCGAGAACTTCGGACGGAGCTGGACGACAACGAGATCATCCAGGCCCACCAGGCGGCTCAGGAGGCGTTCGTGTCACTCCTCCAGGAGACCAACGACGTCATCAGCGAACAGATCGGTCGCGAGTTCGCTCAGTCACTGGGAGGTGGGTGCTGTTGAGCGCCTCCGAAGAGGACGTGCTGACGGCGGCCGAGGCCCTCGGCGAGGAACTTGCCGCGGCGGAGTCTGACGCCTCGGAGTTCCAGTTCACCACGATGCTGCGGCAGTGCAACGAGGCAATCTCCGAGGAGACTGGCGTCGAGTACGGCCAGGTCTGCGGTGCAGACGAGTGCTGCTGATACCCGCTAGTGTGGATATCAACGAGACACACAGACATACGTACCCGAGACTGACGACCAGTTCTGAGAGACTATCCGGCGGGTGGTTTCAGCGCTGAAAGGTACTCCCTACTGGGGTACTGGAATCTTATCAGGGTCGTCTCCGTAGTAGTTCTCGTGATGTTCAAATGACGAGCGTCGAAGTCGAATACTGTGACCCGTGTGGCTTCATCGACCGCGCGACCGAAACGCAGACGCAGATTCTCGAGTCGTGTGGCGAGACAGTAGACGGCGTCGAACTCGTCCCCGGCGAGGACGGCATCTTCGAAGTTCGCGTCGACGACAGTGTCGTCTTCGACGTCGACGAACTCGAGTACGACCTTACGACGATCATGGAGGGTGTGTGTGGACAGCTCTCTACGTGTGACTGTGACCCCAGCGAACTCGACGGCGAAGACACTGACTCGACTGATTGCAGTCCCGGGTGTTGCTGAGTCAACTCTCTATAGATGAGCAAAACTCGTGTCGATGATTTCGACCAAGCTATCTGCCGGGGAACTCACCCGGATGTCGAAACCCCATGTCCACACCTTGTAAACAGCCAGGACGAAACGGGTCGTACAGTCGTTGATCGACTCGCTCGACTCGAGACGAAAGCACTCGAAGCCGCGACTGGTGCCGAACAGTTCAAGTGTGAACACTGTGGCTGTCCACTCGCGAATCTGGAGGGAATGAATCTCGCACCCGATGCGTGTCCTCGTCTACAGATCTACGACAGGTGAGAGCGGTAGCTGGCGGCGGCTATCCCATTGACGGTACTTTAGTGTCTTCACGCCCGAGAGAAGGTATGGAGCCGACGGACGTGTCTGACTGGCAGGAGTCGTGGCATCAGTTGCGAGAGATCCTCGGCTCGAAGTGGGCGTTTCACGTCCTGCGATTGCTTTCGGATCGACAGTATGGGTTCAACGAGATGCAGCGCTCCATCGACGGCGTGACGGCGACGATGCTCTCGCGGCGGCTGAAAGAGCTACAGTGTCACGGCTTCGTCGAGAAACGCGTCGAGCCGACGACGCCACCCACGACGGCGTACGAACTGACCGAGAGTGGAGACGCATTCGTCGAACTCCTCGAAGAGATGGAAGGAATGATCGGTCTCGCGGAGTGCTCCGACGGGAGCGAGTGTGCGACCACGGACGAGTCGTCGAAATGCGCGACGGTCCAGTAGTTCAATATCGAGATTAGACGGTTCCCGATCGGTTTGATGATTCGTGAGGGTTCGGTGAACTCACCTGTAAGAATGCCTGAGTAGTCGAACCCAGTAGTACCCGAAGTGGGTTAGACGTCGCGAGGTGGTCTCTGGGCCTCGATGGTTGCAGACACGAGGTAGTCACCGAGGTCTCGGTCAGCGTCCCAGTCATTGATGAACTCGGTGCTCTCGTCCTCGGGCTCTATCTCGATTGCTTCGAAGCCAGCACTATCGAGCATCGCTTTGAGGGCATCGACGGTTGACGCACCAGCGACGCAGTTAGTTAGCGAGTCCGGATCCATCTTGACATCGTCCGGGAACGGCGCGGTTTGGACGACGTCTGAAATGGCAACGCGGCCGCCGGGCTTGAGGACCCGGTATGCGTCATCAAACACGCGCTGTTTTTCCGGGGCGAGATTGACGACGCAGTTCGAGATAACGACATCGACGGTCGCGTCGGCTACGGGGAGGTGACTGATTTCGCCGAGACGAAACTCGACGTTGTCGGCGTCGTTCTCTGTCACGTTCTCTCTCGCTTTCGAGACCATCTCCGGCGTCATGTCGACACCGATGACGTCCCCGTCCGGGCTGACCTCTTGTGCGGCGAGGAAGCAGTCGAAGCCCGCACCGGAGCCAAGGTCGAGTACTGTCTCGCCGGGCGTCATGTCGGCGAACGCCTTCGGGTTTCCACACCCGAGGCCGAGGTCCGCACCGTCGGCGACCGACGCGACGTCGTCCGCGTCGTAGCCGAGGCGTTCGCTCCCGGTCGCGTCCGCGTTACCGTCACAGCACCCACCGTCGTCGGTGACATCAATATCGACATCGCCACAGCAGTCTTGGCCATCCAAAGCGATAGTCCCGTACGTTCGCGCACCATCTCGCGGGTATCCTCGGGGTCGCGGTCACCGGTCGTTGTCTCAGTATCGTTACTCATAGGTTCCTCGGAGGTCGTCAAGCGTTTCGAGGATGGCCGAGGTCGTTGCAGTCGTTTCGTAGTACCGCCACGACCCCTCCTTGCGGCGCGTGACCAATTGAGCGGTGTACAACCGAGAGAGTGCTTGGCTGACGGCACTTTGACTGACACCGACTGCGGCTTCGAGATCACAGACGCAGACGCCGTCGTCGGCGTTCGCGATTCGGCGAAGCAGTTCGTATCGCGTGTCGTTCCCCATCGCGGTCAACACCTGGAGGTCCGTCGCCATCGCATCTGAGTCAACATCACCGGGCGGTGTACAGCAGGGAGCAGTCTCTTCCGCGGTTCCGTCAACGATCGCGTCCTCTGCTATATCAGGTTTAGATTATACAAGCACGCTCTTGCTCAAGCTAGCGAAAAGACTCCGTTGTATGGAAAGCATCCCGTCTCCTGCTATCAGCTGTGACCAAACAACCAGCATTCGGCGGGATGCTTCAGCAACTTGTATCGCTTGGCGCTTTGGAGTTTCGGCCGCGGCCGCTCGACGCCATCGTCGAGCGGCGTCTCAAGACCATCTGGGAACAGGCACCCTGTCCTGATTGTGGCGCGACAACCATCCGAACCTACGACGATCTCGACCGTATCTGGTGCCGTGGCTGCGGCTTCATGAGTACCGTGCTCCACTCGGTTCTACTCATCCGCGGAAACTCGCCCCCCGCGAGTTCCTCGTCGCCTTCGTCCTCTACGCTGATTCGTTGCTCAGCATCAATCAAATTGCTTCCCTACTTGATCGGGCATACAACACGATCCATCCTCGGCGATTTGTACGTGGAAGCCGCGTTCCAGCGCGGCTTCCCGTCGTCTGGGATCGCATCGATCACACTCTCGACGGGCCAACGCAGGTCGATGAAACCCAGCAGGTCTGCTCTGGGTCAAGGGACGCGACCCACCGCGGGACGGTCTGTCCCGCGGCGGGTCGCCAGAGGGCGGTCGCACACGCTGGAGCGGTGAGCAGGGTGATGAACTGACGCTCGTCGCGGCCTGCCGCGACGTGCTTCGCGTGGTTTCTGCTGAGGAAGGAACGAAGTTCAAGGACGAACTCAAGCCAGTGATCGAAGAAGCTGAAGACCTCTCCCAGCGACTGGGAGAGGTCTGGACGGATGAGTACCCGCCGTATCAACAGATGGAGCACGACCACAGAACGGTGGTTCACGACGAAGCATACGTCTCAGATGCGGGTGTTCACACCAACCAAGCTGAGTGTCTCTGGTCGTTGTTGCAACCGTGGATCGAGAAATTCCGCGGCCTGTCCAAGCAGGGCTTGGAACAGGCCGCTCGTACCTACGGCTTCCTGCGGTCATTGAATCTCGCTGGCGCACCAATCCACGGACTCGTTGATACGGTCGTGCATTAGTTTTTACTGGTAATTAACGACAGAGATACTTCCAGATATTCGGTTCATCAACAGTTGGAAGGCCTCGCTGGATTTGCTGTTTTAGCGTCGAAAGATCTGGGATGAGTCGATGCTTGAACCACTCGTTGAGACGATCCCAGCATCCTTCGACTGGATTGAGCTCCGGTAATTTTGGTGGGAAGTACCAGATATCGAGGTCGGTTTCCTTTTCCCCGCGCACGCACGCGACCGAACTGTCTCCGACAGTTTCGGTCGCGCGTTCACCGCTAACGTGTTCCCAGAGATCTCTGTTGTAGAAGTATCCAGCACGGTCGAGAAACACCACTAACTCCTCACCGAACCGCTCTTGGAGTGCACCGAGCAACCAGATCCCTTGTTTTGATGTGAGATTCTCCTCAGTCCAACAATAGAAGCTGTCACCGTCGTCGGTGACAGCGCCGAGCACGGTCACCTTATCCCAAGAGTTCGATGTCTCTATCGTTGGATTTGAGCCGATTGGGTACCAGCCACGTCGTTGCACTGTGCCGACGCGCTTGGTGAACTGATCGACGACAACAACGGTTTTGTTGGTCAGTTTCGGCCGTTTTTTTCGACTGTTTGTTGAAATTCGGCTTCTTGTTCTGGATCAGCCTCGTGATTTCGCGGCCGTGCTGTCCGGCAGGACAGCCCGGCTTTCCCAGGAGTTTCCGAGCGTGGCCTTCGCTGTATTCGACTCCGTACTCTTGTTTGACATGGTGAAGGAGCAGTTTCGGCGACCACGCTTGTTGCTCGTAGCCGAGTTCTGTCGGCGATTGTTGGAGCCGCTCGAAGAACTGTTTGCGTTCGTGTTTGTCGAGCTTCGAGGGGCGGCCTGGTCTGGATTCGTCGTAGGGAGCTTGCTCGATCGGTTCTTCAGTGAACCGATCGAGCCAGTTGCGGATCGTCTTCTCCACGACACCATGTCGTTCCTGCTAGTGTCTCGTGTTCATCGCCCTGCTTTCGGCCGATTGCAGCAAGAACACGTTCTCGAGGAACCTCACCCTCTGTTTGTTCACGGAGCTCCTGAAGCTCTTCCAGAGTGATATCGTCTAACCGTCCCATTACCGCAAATTGAGTCTACACTGGCAAATACTTTCGCACGACTGTATGAGAGGTGATCCGAAGCAGTTTCTGATCGCGGATTTGGTTGAAGCCACGCATCACAGGCTCGCTATCTCCGGTGTATTCTCAACATCTATATGGTGATGCAAGTTGAGACTGGCACTCTCAATGCATACGCATTCAGCACACATAATCCCGAGCGTTGATTTTACTTCAGACAGTTTCGTCGATGTACTCGTCTTTCTAGCGCACTAATTTGGGGTTTAGATCGGTGGTGTTGAGGCTGCAACGAGGGTCTAAGATGATTCCACAGTTGCGAATGGTTCCGTCGAGGAAAACATATTAGTACTCAGCTTTGAACGTTGAAGTTGGAGCGTGACATAGGCGGTAGCGAAGACGGATGATGCCGATTACGGACTTCTTGTCGTGTAGTGGGTCGACGATGTCGAGTCCGCGACCGCGCTGGCTTCGCTATCTCGCCGGACGCGTCCGTCGGAGGCAAGATCCGGCAGACTCCTTCAGGCCAGACCCGGAACCAGCCACCAGGGCAGACGGTATCGGCACGCCGAAGGTCTTCCAGCTGGGCGACCGCGCCCCTCAACAAGTTCCTCACCGAGTACGACTGGGACGAACAGCAATTCAACCACGAATGCCTCGAAGAACTCCAAAAACACGGTGAAACGCGCTGGTCGAAGGATGGCTACATCATCCTCGACGACACGATCACCGAGAAAGCGGGGACGACGTCCCCGGCGTCGGTCGCTTCTACGATCACGCCGAAGGCGACACTGTCTGGGGCCAAGACCTCATCTACGCCTTCTACGCTGACGACAAAACCGCCTATCCGCTCACTTTCCGCCTCTACGAAAAACAGGATGGAGACGGCCAAGACCACGACACTAAGTACGACCTCGCCCGCGATATCGTCACAGAACTCGAAGACGAGGTAGGTGTCCCGGCGGACACCTACCTCTTCGACTCGTGGTTCGCCCACGACTCCGGCCTTCCTGAACTCATCGAATCATACGACAAGGACTGGATTGGCCCGCTCCGGAGCAATCGACAGGTGACCTACGGCGGAGAAGTGATCCGCGTCGATGCGCTGGAAGAGCGCATCGACACGGTTGAGCGTAACGTTGAGGACGAAATCTACCACATCTGGACGAAGAAGCTTCCCGTCTCCCAGTTGGGAGACGTGAAGCTGGTCCTCGCTGAGAAAAAAACCGACAAAGAAGACGAAGAGAACCCGGTCAAGTACCTCGCTACGAACAAGATCGACGCACCGACCGAGCACATTATTCGCTCCTACGGGATGCGGTGGCGCATCGAGACGTTCTTCGAGGACTCGAAGCAGGATCTCGGCTTGGGAGACTGCGAGATGCAGACCGACGAAGGTGCCAGTCGGCACTGGCACCTTCTGATGGCTGCCTACAGTCTCGTTCGTCTTGATCCCGAATCGAGCGCCTTGGGGACGGTTCGCTCGAAAGCGTCATCGCTTCGAGCGAACCTTGAGCACTCCCTGAAAGAAGCCGTTTACAACCTCCTCTCGTGGGTTCGAGACAACAATGATCGTGGCGTCGATGACCTCATGGAGGAGATCGATCACCTCTTCGTTCACTCAACAGCCGACGCTAACGTTCAAAGCTGAGTTGGTTAAGTTTTTCTGCGCCCGCAGAGGGGCGGAGGCGCATTCTGACCTCCGCGAACATGACTGACGAATATCTTACAACGATCCTCGAGGAAGCCGAGCACGTCGCCGAGCAGCACGACCAGGTCGCCCGAACGACGGACAACCAAGCCCACGAGTACCTTCGTTACGCCGCCCTCCGGATACTCGAAGGGCAGACAGACCACCTCCCGACGGGCTGGATGCCGATCGACGGCGTCACGGTGGGCTACGGCAGCGACGACGCGATGTTCGACAGCTGGAGCGCCAGCGAAGACTGGTGGGAAACTGTCCCGCCCCAGGAGGCGTGTACGCGCTTTCGGGTGTTCTTCCCGGACGACCACGAGACAGTTCCACGCGATATCGTCGACGTGATGGCCGCGCTGGGTGCCTGGCGCGTCTGGACTGGGAGCGCAGCGGCGTGCGGTTCCTACGACCATCGCGAGCGCCGTGAGGTACACTACCTGTGGCCGGAGGGCCATCCGGTGGAAGAAGTACTCTATGAGCGCCTCAGTGGCCCTGCGGAAGCCGTCGCTCCCGACGGTGGCCGAACGGGCGACGTTCGCGACCGACTGGTCGTCGACGAGGACGCACAGTCGCAGGACGAACTTGAGCCCCGCACGAAGCGCGCCGTCAACGAATCGATGGACGTCTCGCTCCTCTCGAAAGGCGGTCGCTACGAGGTCCAGTCCGCGTCCGGAAATCGGTACGAGGTCGACGTTATCGACGAATCGTGTACCTGTCCCGACTGGCAGCAGCGTTCACCAGAAGGTGGCTGCAAGCATCTGCGTCGCGTCGATCACGAGATCAAACGGGGCCGTGTCCCCCGACCAGACGGCCGGCTTCCCACTGCGTAGGGGCGGAGGAGGACTATTCTCTCGGTCGAACAGTCCCGTCATCTCGACTGACCCGGTCGAACGTCGCGAGATACGCGATCCGGTCCCGAACCTCGTCGGTGTCTAGCTCCAATTCGGCAGCTAACTCGTCGACGGTCATCGGTTCGTCGAGTACCTGGAGGACTTCGAGCCCACGGTAGTATTGCTCCGACAGTTCTTGAACTCGCTCCTCGATGGGCGTGGTCACCCCGTACCGCTCCTCGAGCTCGACCAGGGCCTCGTTCGCGAACGTTGCGAACTGATCGTCGCCGAGCCGATCGATCTGGGCTTCGAGTTCCGCCTCGACGACGTCGTAATCGAGGCCGGCCTGCACGAGCATATTCATGTCCTCGATATCGTCGTCGCGGCCGGCGATCGCCTTGAACAGGAAGATATCCTCGTTGCTGACCAGCCGGACCGTCAGTCGATCCGTGTCGAGGAACGGCTCGCGGCGCTCTGCCATCCCGTCGGTTAGTACGAGCTTGTTCGCGACCTGCTGGTTGAAGATGTCGAGGCGACACCCATCGTCGTTCTCGACGCAGCTCGTCGCCCCCAGCGCCCGATAATCTGGACCCAACGACTGGACCTCCGCATACCCGAGGTCCATCAGGACGGCCCACAGCTGGCCGTACGCGTCGCCATCCGGGACGACCAAGTCGATATCTTTCGTCGCCCCCTTGAGGTCGCGTAGCGACATCGCGCCACCACCGATCAGGTAGACCGTAAGCGGTTCAGATAGTCCCTCCCCGATTCGCCGGAATTCGTTCTCGATGTACTCACGTCCGAATGTTGGTCTCATTGTGGTAGTGGCACCTCGTAGTCAGCCGCCAGCTCCTGGAACTCGTCCCACTCCGGGAGCCGAGCGTCGTCGACCTCGCCGTGCGTCTCGAGGTAGCGGAGCAAGGCGTCGATCTCGTCTTCGAGTCCATACTTCGCCGCCTGCGCTCGGAGGTCCTCTTCGTCGACGTCGACGTGGCTGAGCAGGAGAAGACTGTACGAACGGTGGCGGCTGCCGTCGTCGATCAACAGTGTGTGACAGCAGAGCTCCGCCGGCGAGACCTCGTCAAGAGTCTCGGAGTAGCGGTAGTAGCGATGGTCAGTGAGCAGGAACTGGAGATCGAAAGCCGCGAATCGAGCGAGCCCGGTTTCTTGGAACCCGTCTGCGTCGATTTCAGTCTCGGCTTGGGCGAGGAATTCGTCGTAGTTTTCCCAGAGAATCGTGCCCTTCGAGGCGACGGCTTCGAGGCGGTGGCGATGGAGATGGTGTGCGAGTTCCTGGGCGAACTCGTGGAGGCGGTCGAAATCGGCGTTGAAGTCATAGCGGCCGTCGTCCGTCCCAACGAGACCACGGTCGCGGAATCGCTTGAGGACGCGGTTGACCGTGTTGCGGTAGTTGTCGCTCCGGTCGGCGGTCTCGGCGACAGTTCGTGGCTGCTCGAGGTAGTACAGCACCTCGAGTGCCTTCCCGGTCAGCAGCTTGGGGAACTCGATGTGGGAGTGCTGGCGGACGAGGTCTCGATAGAGTTCGACGGCGCGAGCATCCGACGGAACGACTCGTTTTCGCCGGCCGTCGCGTTCCGTGTACACGAGTCCCTTCTCGACGAGGTCACTGACGGCACGGGAGAGGTAGCTCTCGCTGTGGTCGAGCTTCGTTGCGAGCTCGGAGATCGTGTCGCCGCGGTCGACCGTGGCGAGGACTTCGAGTTCGATACGCCGGAGCACGGTGTAACATAGTACAAAACTTGTATATAAAGAAGTTTCGAGTAGTGTTACAGGCAGAGAGGAACAAGAGCTTGCCCCATCGTCTTAACAACAAAACTATGGGTAGAGAGTCCGTGTTGGTTAACACGGAGAGAGTCGATATCCTACGAACCACCGTCCCCACCGGCGAACCTCCAGAAGGAGATCGTCGACGCCCTCAACGAAGCCACACCGGAGCATCTTCGGGACGCTGCCAGCTACGCCGAGGCGTTGGCTGAACACAAGGAGCGTAAAGCTCGTCTCGAGGAGGAAGCGGACGACGCCGACGTCGAGGAGCGCCCCGATGACCTCCCAGACGACGTGCCGGCGAAGGCGACGATCACGATCAAGGAGATCAACGACAACCGCTACTACTACTGGCAGTGGCGGGAAGGAGATTCGGTGAAGTCGAAGTACAAAGGGCCGGTGAATTCCGACGAGTAGACGAGATTGAACTGGAGCCAGATGTTCGTTTCAACGTGATTCGTAGCGTAGCAGATGACACCCCCCCCAGAGTGTGAATGGGATCGGTTTACCCGACACCCCTCGGTGTGAATGGTCCACCACCCAGGGTACCGCGATTAAGAAGCCCTTGACAGCAGAAGTCCTCACGCCGTAGGGAGGGTTCTTGCCTCAGTGGCGAACCTTCGGCACAAGGCCTTGCCTTTTAGAATACGTCTGCTCGAAGAGGTGTTTAGACCGTAGTATAATAAAGATAACTACAGCTGCGGTGCGGTGCAGTAGCGGATCGGGTCAGCTACCGTGGCAGAACGTGTAAGCCGCTCTTCGTGCCGTATTAGGTTCTTCAGACGAACCAGCCTGCTGCTCTATCTCTACAACCGTCGTATCTTATCGGGGACCATTCACACCGAGGGGTGGGGTGTCACCATCCCATCAACGTCTGGAGTTCTGCTCTATTGAAAATGCGGTACGGGAAGCGAATCATAGTGTCTTGGCGAGTTTCTTGATGTTGTTGAGCGCGAACAGAAGGACGATCTCACGAAACTGTCGGTACCAGAACCGCGAACGCAGGGCGGAGTCCTGCGTTCGCTTGACTGTCGAGTAGGATGTTTCTGCCATCCACCGTTGCATGTAGCCCTTCGCTCGGATGAGGGCGTTATTCGCAGTTGCGTTCAGCGACGAGCTACGGTAGTGAACGAGATATTCGATGTCTAGTGCAGCGATCTCGTACTCGGTGTGCCAGTCCTGGAAGCCGTTGTCGGCGGCCACGGCCCGCAGGTCGTCCGCGTTCCGCCGGACGACCCGCGGGCCAGCCTTCGTATCGTGTTCCCGCTCGATACAGCAATGCACGTCCAGCACCGCTAAGGACTCTGTATCGGTCAGCGTCGTCGCTTTGATCGTCTTGACGCTTCGGCCACACCGCTGGAGGTAGTGCTGTGAGGCCTGCTTGCGTTCGAAAAACGTGTATCGAGTGCGACGTGACCAGGGTGCGGGTGTTGCTGCGCAGAGATGCGCAGCAACGCCCGCCAGAGATACATCGCGTAGCGGTCGAAGGAGTGGTAGAATGTGGTCGGATCAGGTGGCGCGTCCGGGTGAACGCCGAGACGGTCGCAGATCGCTGGCATGAGACTCAGCCGATCAACGAGTTCGGCGTAGCTGTGCCCCTCTTCCTTACGAATACAGTGAGCGACGATGTGAGCCTCGCGGGCAAGCCCGCCGGAGTCGGGCTTGCCCGCTCTGTTCCCCAACGCTTGTTTAGCTACACGTAGGAGGGTGTCATAGAACGGTTCTCATGGTTTCGTTGACTTCCTCAAAACGCTGTACACTTGGTGCACGCCATTTTTAGTGGGTTATAGATATGGGCAAAGAGAAATTCGGCGTTGCTGTTGACGAAGAGATCGTACAAGAAGTGGACGAATTAGTTGCTGAGTGTGACGATCTCGGAGCCAGCCGCTCCGAGATCGTCGAGGCCATCCTCACAGCGTTCGTTCAATCCGAGTCAAATCACGCTGAACGAGTGAGAGAAATCATAATTCGGAAACGAAAAGGGATACTCTAAACATTTCAATGCACCGTGCACCAAGTGCACGGCTTTCTAAGCTAGTAACGCTCTATAATAATCACAATCTCGACCATAGTGTGTGAAGACTTCTATGACACCCTCACACGTAGTGCTGTCTCAACGAGGTCGAGCAATGCGACGCCTATAATCGCTTTCTCGACCTCATTTTCCCAAACCAATTACGGAGTAATCCTGTCGCTGTCTTCCATTTTCAGTCGATCACATCAAGAACTCTCTAATCGCTCCATTAGAGCGTGAATCTGCGTTTTCGATGCGTAGTTAGTTCTCAAAATGACACAGACGGAGAGTCTCGGTAATTCGGAGTCGCTGTCAGCGGCAAATCGCCGCCGACGCGACGGTGTTGCCACTCACGACCACTGTCCTGATCGGCGGACAGCTACCGGAAGAACCGGTCGTCGAGTGGTTGGTTTGCTGGAACTGTCCTGCGCACACCGAGCGCTGTCCAGGCTGCTCGCAGCACCATCTCACAGAATTCCGTGAATGACCACTGCCAGAGGCGGCGCCCCCCGCGGCGGCGCCGCCACGTACCTCCAGTGGAGATACCGCCAGCTGTTCTGGAGCAGCAGGCTCACCACAAACATCACCAGTCGCAGACCAGCATCCTCAGAACTGGTGAACGCGAGGCTCTGCTTGGCTAATCGGTAGCTCGATTCGATGCCGAAGCGCTTGCTGTAGTGCTCTCGTGCATCTCGTGGTGTGTCGATAAACGGCGCGTCAGCGGCGTAGCCGTGACGCGCCACCCCGTGTTCGTCGTATCGTCCTTGCTGGTAGACGCAGTCGATGAACACAGGGAACGTCACCTTGCCGGCGAGATCGTGTTCGATCTCGCGGCTCCAGCCGCTGCTAAGTTCGTTCTGAATCGTCTCACCCCACTTGACAATCGGCATGGCGAAAGCGTAGTTGTGCGCGTACAGCAGGCTGAGACAGGTGCTATTGTAGAATCCGCGATCCAGGTAGACGGCCTTGACGCCGAGGTCAAGGCCGTCGAGGAGTTCGAGAAACTCGGCGAGGACATCGCTGGTGGTGTCGCCAGCGACCAGCTGGCGAACCGCCAGCGTGTACCGTTTGTTGCGTACCCGCGCATAGAGCGTTGCATAGGCGTGAAACGTCGTTGTTCCGCGTTTCGCTTGAGACGAGTACAAACGCCTCTGTCTCATCTTCGTCGCCGTAGTAGGGATCGAGGTGGAGGTCGGCGACGACCTCCACCGATCGATCCGGCAGTGTTTCAAGAGCATCCCGTTGCAGGAGCGTGTCTCCGACCGCCTCAACAGAGTCAAGGTCGAACTGATCGGTGAGATATCCACGGACGGTATTGGCGTGCGGCGAGTCATCAGTCGTTTCGCAGACGTGGTTGATCGAGGTCCCGCCGGCGCTGGCGCCGGCGAGGACCTCGTACAACGTCTCCGTCGTGACCTCAACGTCTTCGCCGAGATCTAACGCAAGCTCCTCGTCGAGGCTGTTGACGACAAAATTAAGCAGGTGCTCTTCCTCTATCTCGCTGTCTGCTTGGGTAGGCTTCACACCGCATCCAAGCAGACACTTCCTCTAACCCGATGTGATCGACTGATCCTACTCGACAGTCAAGCGAACGCAGGACTCCGCCCTGCGTTCGCGGTTCTGGTACCGACAGTTTCGTGAGATCGTCCTTCTGTTCGCGCTCAACAACATCAAGAAACTCGCCAAGACACTATGATTCGCTTCCCGTACCGCATTTTCAATAGAGCAGAATGTACGGGTCTCTGTACTGGCTGTGCTGGCGCAGTTACCGCCTGTGCACTCTGTGCCCCAGCGTGTGCAAATCCCGTCGGCCCACTCACCTGCCCAATTTGCTTGTTCCCCGTCTGCCACGGCGTCTTGGTCGCTGCGTGTGCCGCCTGTGCTGTCTGTCTCGACAACCACCACTTCTAGAAGATCGCGAAACCACAGCGCCGAGAGGTACAAACCGGTTCGACATCTGTTTTTTATTGGGCGAGTAGATAGGTCCGACAGAACGGTATACGCACTCACCCGCCGCTGTCGTAGTTCACTGACGGTTCTTTTCGGTGAGAAGTTGCTTTTTATATTCTCATTCCCCCGGGCCAGCACCCAGTGCCACGCTCTTCATCGTTGAAATCGTGCACCCTGGCTCTGTGGCCGAGGGAAAGCAGCAATCCGTACCGCTACTCGCCACTGACAGTCTACGAGATGCTCGAGGCCTTCACCAGAGACGCACAGTCGTCAAGCCGAGTGCTCTTTCCGTCAGTCCTCACCTGACTGCTCGTCGAGCCAGCCCACCAGCGCGTCCGAGACGGCGGCACTCTCCTCGATGAAGGCCCAGTGGCCGCCCTCGACGGCGCGGTACTCCCCTCGCGGGAGGTCCGCGGCCAGGGACTCGCCGGCCGACGCCGGAACGATCTCGTCGTCGACGCCGTGCAGCACCAGCGTCGGCAGCGTGATCTCGTACAGCGATGGGGCCTCGAACGCCCGCATCGCGGCGGCCTGTGCGTCCCACGCCGCCGGCTCGGCGTCGTCGGTCTGTCGCCACTCGACCAGCTCCTCGCGGATGGTGGGGTGGTCGGTCAGATCCGATGCGAACGCGGTCTGCAGCGACGTTTCGAGCGCCGCGCGGTCGTCCAGCGGGGCACGGAGGTCGTCCAGCTTGTCGGTCACCGCGTCGCCGCTGGCGGCGGTCCCGAAGAGCGTCAGCGACGCCCCGCGGTCGTACTCGTGGGCGTAGGCCAGGGCGACCATCCCGCCCAGTCCCGCGCCGACGAGGTGGACCCGCGCGACGCCGGCATCGGCAAACACCGCCTCCAGATCGGCCGCGAGTCGGTCGACACTGTAGGGCCCCGGCGGCGCGTCCGAGCGCCCGGTCCCGCGGAGGTCCCACACGAGGCTCTCGTATGGGCCGGCGACGACGCCGTGTTGCCAGCTCCAGAGCCACGCGCCGGCCCCCACGTCGTTGACGAACGCCACTGTCTCGCCGTCACCCTCGCGCTCGTAGTGTACTGCGACGCCGTCGGCTGTCGCGGTCGGCATAGTCGAGCCGTGGCCCGCGAGCACGTTGTGCGTATCGGTTCACCGAACGGGCTCCTCGGGAGCCGGCGGGACGACGCCCTCGGCGGCGGCGCTGCGGTAGTAGTACCCCCACAGCGCGCCCAGCGAGTAGGTCCCCCAGGCCCGGACGACGACGGGGCCGACGAGCGTAATCACCGACAGCACCGCCGCGACGGCGACCGCGACGATCCCGGCGAGCCAGGCGAGCCACGCTCTGACGTACGTCCCCGAGGTCGCGAACCGACCGGTCGACGCCCGCGAGAACGCCGTTCGAAGCTCGCCGGTCGCGGCGTAGACCGTCAGCGACGCCGGGAACGGGTAGAGTCCCAGCACGCCGGTCGTCACGCCCAGTGCGATCCCGAGCGGTTCGTCGACGGTCCAGACCGCCGCTGTGGCCCCCCCACCGACTGCCAGGATCGACCCGTAGAGCCCCGCCACGAGCAGGCACTGGAGCCCGCCGACCAGCGACTCGCCGTAGTCGTCGAACGCCGGCCGCTCGCGCTGGCCCCGCGCGACCGCGCCACAGAGACGGAAGCCGTACCCGACGGTGACGAGCGAGAAGACGGGCAACACGAGCGCGAGCAGCTCCACGACCCCGCCGACGACCAGCGGCCGGTAGTCCTCCTCGACCGGATAGGTCGCTGCCACGCCGAACGACCAGCGACCGGCGAAGGGCGACGGCCCCGACGGGTCCGTCGACGGCGGGGCGTCTTCGTCGGCCCCGTCCCCGTTCTCACCGCTCGCGAGCGTGTCGTCGATCTCCGCCAGCGGCTTCGACTCCTCACCTCCGGCCCCGTTCGTGGCGTCGCCCCCATCGGAGTCGGCGTCGTCCCCCTCTTCCCAGGGGATCTCCGGCTCGGGCGGTTCAGGGAACGAATCGCCCGGCGGGTCGATCCGGTGCCTGACCGCCTGCTCGCAGGACGGACACGTCTGTGTCTCGAAATCCGTCTTCGTCCCGCAGGCCAGACAGTATGGCATCACTCGCCCATTCCGCGTCGAAATAAAAGTAGCTTGGTACTCCGGGAGCGGTTACGCGTTCGCGACCTGCCGGAGGATCTCCGGGGCCGCTTCGAGCGCGTCGTCGAGCCTGTCGGCGTCGGGACCGCCACCCTGTGCGAAGTCCGGCGGACCGCCGCCGCCGCCGCCGACGCGGCCGGCGAGTTCGCCGACGACCTCGCCGGCGTTGACCGCGACGCCGTCGGGGACGGCGACGACGAACTGCGCACCGCTGGCACCGGAGCCCAGCACGGCGATCGAGCCCTGTTCGACGACGGCGTTGGCCTGGGCCCGGAGTTCGTCCATGTCGGCGTCGATGCGCTGGACGACGGCGGTCGTGTCTGCGACCTCGATCTCTTCGCTGTCCCCGCCGCCGCTGGCGCGGGCCTCGGCGAGCTGTTCCTTGAGGTCCTCGATCTCCTTGCCGCGGGCCTTCCACTCGTCGAAGAAGCGTGCGGCGGTCTCGGGCACGTCCTCGTTGGCCACGTCGAACAGTTCGGCCGTCTCGTAGAGCGCGTCCTCGATCTCGTGTGTGGCGTCGATGGCCGCGTCACCGGCGGCGAAGGTGAGCCGGATGACGCCGTCCTGGATCCGCTCGGTGTTCAACAGCTTGATCGCCCCGATGTCGCCGGTCCGGCCGACGTGGGTGCCACCGCAGGCCTGCACGTCGTCGGCGACGTGAATCAGGCGGATCTGCTCGCCGGTCGGGATCCCGCCCTGGTAGAGGTCGAATCCGTGTGCCTTCTCGGCCTCGTGGCGATCTGGCCACTCCTGGGTGACGGCGGCGTTGTCCCTCACGATCTCGTTGGCGCGGTGCTCGATCTCCTTGACCTGTTCGCGACTGATCGACTCGTAGTGGCGGATGTCGATCCGCGAGGAGTCGGTCCCCTTCTGTGCGCCGGCCTGACGGACGTGCTCGCCCAGTACCTGCCGGGCGCTGTGGATGACGACGTGTGTCGCGGTGTGGTGGCGCATCAGCCGACGGCGACGGGTGGCGTCGACCTGCCCGCGGACGAACTCTCCGGTGCCCGGATCGGCGTCACAGGTGTGGACGATGACGCCGCCGTGGACCTGTACGTCGGTCACCTCGCCGGTGACGTCGTCGGTCGAGATGGTCCCGTGGTCCGGGGGCTGGCCCCCGCCTTCGGGGTAGAACATCGTCTGGTCGAGCACCACGTCGTAGTCGCCGTCCTCGCGGTCGAACACTTCGAGGACGACCGCCTCGAACTCCATGCGCTGTTGGTCCTCGTAGTAGAGCCGGTCGGTCTCTGGGAGTTCGTCGAGCCGTTTCTCGTGTGGGACCGTCGCCTCAACTTCTACGGCCTGGCCGCCGCCGTGGCGGTCAGCGACGAGTCCGTAGAAGTTGTCGGGCACGTCCACGTCGACGCCGCGCTCGGCGGCGATCTCCGCGACCATGTCCGGCTGGATGCCGTGGGAGTCGTACAGCTCGATCAGCTCGGTCACCGGGATCGGTTCGCCTCGCTCGGCGTAGTCGTCGGCCAGCTGGCGGACCTTCCGTCCGCCACGGTCCAGCGTCTCGCGGTACTTCTCGACCTCGGTCCGGACGATGTCGCGGACGGTGTCGCGGTTGTCGTAGCCCAGCCGGTCGGCCTGCATGTCGACGAGTTCGTCCAGGGGCGCGTCGACGCCGACCGTGTCGACGAGGCGCTTGGTGCGACGCAGCACCATCCGCGCGAGATAGCCCGTGCCGACGTTCGAGGGGACGATGCCGTCGCCGAGCATGTACGCGAGCGTCCGGGAGTGGTCGGCGATGGCGTAGATGTCTTCGAGGGGCTCCATCAGCTCGACGAGCCGCGCCGTCTCGACGCCCAGCTGCTCGGCCATGGTGTCGCGGGCCGCCTCGACGTCCTCGGCCTCGTCGATGTCCATGTGGCCGGCCAGCTTGGCCGCCCGAAAGACGATCTCGTCTTCCTCGTCGGTGTAGTCGAGCCCGGCGTTGTCCCGCAGGAACTCGATCATCTCGGGGTAGATCGCCTCGTAGACCGTCGGGGTCCCCTGGCTCATCCAGGTCCAGCGTTCGATCCCGTACCCCGTGTCGACGACCCGGCGGTCCATCTCCGAGTAGCTGTTGCCGTCTTTCATCTCGTAGTCGCCGTCGGGGTCCTGCTCGAACTGCATGAACACGAGCGTCGCGAGCTCCAGGCCCTGGTAGATCACCTCGAAGCACGGCCCGGCGTTGCCGCCGCCCACCCACACGTCCTCGATGAGGGTCAGCTCGCTGCTGTCGACGCCGAGCTCCTCGAACAGCTCGACGCAGTACCGGACGGTCTCTTCCTTCCAGTACACCTCGCCCTCGTAGGCGTAGCCCGCCCCCTCGTCGGCGTTGAACGCGTGGTGGCCGCCCATCTCGAAGGCCATCGTGTGACGCCCGGTCTTGCCGACGTTGTCGATGTCCTGCATCCGGATGCAGGGCTGGGAGACCACGAGCGGGTTCGACGGCGGCGGCGACTGGCCCGTCGTGACGTGGGGCTGGAAGTCGTAGATCGACGCCTGCGTCAACAGTACGTCGTCGCGCCAGCGGTTGGCGGCGACGGGATAGGGGTCGACCCGCCCGTGGTCGCGCTCTTCGAAGAAGGAGAGAAACGTCTCGCGCATCTCTTCGAGCGAGAGCGTCTCTTCGAAGCCGGGATCGTCGATGAAGCCGTACTCGGCACAGGGCGGCTCACCGCAGGTCTCGCGGGAGGCGTCGCGCGTCCAGAAGTGATCGCCACACGTCTCACACGTCAGCCGCTCGAACCCCTCCTCCTCGAAGTAGTCGAGTCGATATTCGTCGGCGAGGTCGCTCATTGGGATACTGTTGGCCCAGCAGCGGGTAAAACAGTTCCGAAGGCTCAATCCGTGACAGCCGGCGTGACGCGCCGTCTACCGCCGCCGGTCTTAAGCGTTGCCCGGTCGTGTCAGACGCGCCACGACCACCACACGAGTTTTATTTCCCCCTTCGATTCTCCGGCCGCATGTCAACAGAAAACGTCGACGCGCAGCGAACCGCGATCGGGACCGCCGACTGGAAGGCCGGCGTCCTCGGTGGCATCGCTGGCGCGCTCGCGATGGGTGTACTGGTGCTGGTGATGAACGACGCGACGCTCGCCGTCGCGATTCCGTCGCTGTACGGCCTCGCGCCGCCGCCCAACCCCGGCCTCGGGATGGCCGTCCACGTCTCTCACGGGGCCGTGCTGGGCGTCGGCTTCGCCGCGCTCGCACAGGCGCTCGACGTGCGAGAGACGAACCGTCTCGCTGGACTCGGCCTCGGCTGGGGCGTGCTCACATGGATCGGGCTGGCCGCGCTGGTGATGCCGGTCTGGCTGAGCGTCGTCGGGTCGCCGGCCTCGCCGCCGTTCCCGAACTTCGCGCCGCCGTCGCTGCTGTGGCACGCCGTCTACGGGCTGGTGCTTGGCGTCGTCGCGGCCGCGCTGCGAACCCGGCTCTGATCATACGGAAAGTTGTAGGTCTTTACCAGATCGACCGCACGCCGTCGTGCGGTCGACTGGGTAAACGCCTACAACCGTCCGTATCAGTCGTCCAGGCTCAGCGAGGCCAGCATCGCTTCGAGCTGGATCCGCTCGTTGGCCCCCTCGGTGATCCGGTAGTCCGTCTCGCCGACCCGGTCGAGGATGCGCACGGCCTGCTCGTCCGGCACGTCGAACTCCCAGATCGAGCGGTGGAGCTGGTCGATGATGTCGCCACCGGCGATCCCCTCGTCGGTGATGAGGTCGTCGAGCTGGGAGCGTGCGGCCGTGAAATCGCCGTCGATGGCGTCCTGCACCATCCCCTGGATGACCTCCGGCCGGGCCGTCGAGGTGATCGCGAAGACCGCTTCCTCGTCGACAACGTCGCCGGAGACCGACGCCGCCTGCAGGCCGTTGATCGCCTTGCGCATGTCGCCCCCGGCGGCGTAGACCAGGGCGTCGACGCCGTCGTCGGTGAGTTCGATCCCCTCCTCGTCGGCGATGTGGCGGATCTCCGCCTCGACGGCGGCCTCGCCCAGCGGCGAGAAGCGGAAGACGGCACACCGCGACTGGATCGGGTCGATAATCTGGCTGGAGTAATTGCAGGACATGACGAAGCGGACGTTGTTCGAGAACTGCTCCATCGTCCGGCGGAGTGCTGACTGGGCGTCGCTGGTAAGCGCGTCGGCCTCATCAAGGAATATTATTCTGTAGTCGACACCGCCGAAAGAAGTCCGTGCGAAGCTCTTGATCCGGTCTCGGACCACGTCGATGCCGCGCTCGTCGGAGGCGTTCAGTTCGAGGAAGTGCTCCTGCCAGTCGTCGCCGTACAGTTCCCGGGCGATGGCAGTCGCCGAGGTCGTGTTGTGCATCACAGTTGGAACCTGCCCAGCAACGTAGTTTCGATGGTCCGGAACCGTCAAATCGTACACATCGAGATTGTCCGATATCGGCTCTACAGTAGTCACTTCGTCGAAGTAGAGGTCAGCCTCGACCAGCGAGTCGAGTGTCGACAGACGTTCGAGTGTCGACATCGAGAGCATCTCGTCGGTGATCGTCTTGACGCGATCAGCAACCGTCGCAAACCGGGGCATCGAACTGACTTCCCAGTCGTCGTTCGTCAGTAGATTGGCGACATCAGTACCCAGCATCGACGTATTCTCCGCAACCCGATTGTACGATATATCGAGGCGTTCGATAGCGCTGTGCAATCTCTCCTGAACCAGACGGACATCCGGGAAGTCAACTCCCGATGCCTGTTCGAGGAGCCCCATCGTTCGGGTTGCATACGGGGTTCGTTCACCCACGGCATACTCTTCGATCCGACCTTTATTGATGCCAGTCACACCAGCAGCCGCTTCGAGGGTCTTGCCGTCTGCGAGCGCTGTTCTCTGTTCGCTCCACTGGATTGGTAACTGTGAGAGCGAACGGATTTTCGGCTCGATCTGGGTCAGTTCAGTGCGGACTGTCTGTGCCGTCTCCAGTTTCGAGGACGCTGCTTCGACTACTGACTCCACCGCGTCTGTGTAGGCGAGGCGCCCGGGGGACGTGGAATCGAGCGACGCAGGAACGGCCGAGGATTTGGTCAGTGCGAGACGCTCACAGAGGTCGTCGACAGCGTTCTGCACGGGTACCGTGTCGTGGTTGGGGTTCGCGGTTTTTTCAACGTGCGTTGCCAGCGCTTCTCGCTTGTGGTCGACCGAGAATCCGATCGAGTTCTGGAAACGCTGGATTGCAGGTGCCCCCGAAATGGAGAGTGTGTGATATGTCTGCTCGTCTCCCGTCCCGTTGCTCGCAGCTTTTCGTTCCGTCTTCCGTCGACTGGGAATCCCGACACCCGCGAGGAGGTACGACAGCAGCGAAACGAGCCGTCCGTCCTTTTGAGACAGTTCGATGAAGCCGTTCTTCGAAACGTGGGCTTCCGCGTCGAAGAAGGCACGAAGGAACGCCGAACGAGAGTGTGCATCAGCACTGACAAGCAGTGAACCGACAGCACCGGGATCGCCACCCGTTGCCGCCTCGAAGGTAGTCGAACAGCAGTTGAGGAATCTCGTGAGCGAGCGAGTGTTACACTTGACGAACGGAACGTCGTGCTGGATGCCGCGATCCGGATCGAGATCGAACAGCGTTCGTGCCGACTGCTCGAACCGGTCGAGAAGGTCCTCGTCGGTATTGTAAAACTTGATTCGACCGTTTTCGATCCGCGCCTCGCTGATCGCGAGACCGAGGAAGGATGCCAGTTCGGGGGTACATTCCCAGACTGGCTCGATCGGTGGCGATCGACTACCGTTCTCCGGAGAGACGTTCTGTATCGCCTCGATCGCTGTTCGAAGGCGGTCTCCAGAGATACCACAGTCTCTGAGATACGACAACGAACAGACGGTGCCGACATCGTCAAACGACTCGTCTGAAAGATCACGCGCGACCTGTGCGACGTATTTTGTCGTCGTATCGGCAGAAGCCGCTATTTCCTCGTTCGATCGCCCGTTCCTGAGTCCACAAACGATCTCTTTTTTCGTCCCGACAAACCCTTCTTCCAGCGGAATATCGTGCTCGTGAGCGAAAGCTTCCGAAACGTGTACGTGTGTTTTTTCGCCATCAAGCTCATCGATCCAGTCGATCGCGAGATCCGATTCCGGGAACGGGACATCGAGTGGTCGAACGATTCGATCACCGGATTCGAGATCGTCCGCACAACGCCACTCCAATCCGTCGTGTGTCAGGACGAGAACCCGATGTTCAGGTGTCGCTGTGATGCTATTACCATCCCGCGTTTCGATACGTACTCCATCGGATGTTGGCTTGGAGAACACGTGTGATGGGCGTGTGTACTCGAACTCACGGTCGTCGATCAGAGAGAGAACCTGCAGTGAGGGCGGTGCCTGTTCGAATCCATCAGCGTCGCCGACGAGGCGATTGATCCTCGCGACTCCGTCGCTCGTCAGCACGGGAGTCTCGCCTGTGACACATTTTCCCGTTCCGGCCGGCCCCGCGAACAACATGTGGCTCAGGTCGTTGCGATCGACGTAGCTCTGCAGGCGCTCGACGATCGTCTCGTGGCCCACCACGTCCGAAAGCGTCTGCGGGCGGTACTTCTCGATCCAGACTTCTTCCCGGCCCGAACGCTCGACCTCGCTCATGGGAGAGGGGAGGGCGGGGCCGGCCTTAACTGGTTTGAAACTGCGAGGTCGCTGGCGACGCCGTGTTGACGCCGACGGTCAGCAGCGTGCCGTACTCGCGGTACCGCTCGACCATCGCCTCGCGCGTCTCCCAGTCCTCGGTCGGGAACTCGCTCTCGGCGGGGATCTCCGTCTCCGTGTCGGGGATCCGGTCCTGGCTCGCGACGGCGAAGCCGGCCTCGCGGAACGCCTCGCGGTACTGGGCCTCGCTCCACAGCAACATCGGCACGCCGACCAGCTCCTCCCACTCGTGGGAGTGGACGTGCTCCTCCCAGCGATTCACGGCGCAGTAGAAGGTGCCGCCGGGGCGCAGGACGCGGCGGAGTTCGGCGAGCACGGCGTGTGGGTCCTGTGCGTAGTAGAACGCCTCCATCGAGAAGCAGTGGTCGATGCTGTCGTCGTCGAAGGGCAGGTGCTCGAAGTCACCGACAGCGAAGCCGACCCGCGGGTCGTCGGTGTAGGAGCTGGCGTTGTGGGCCATCTCCGGGGCGGCGTCGACGCCGTAGACGCGGCCCGCGCCCTTCGTCTCGCGCAGGGCGCGGCCGGCGTAGCCGCTGCCACAGCCCAGATCGAGGACGGTGTCGCCCTCGTCTCGCGGGTCGCTTCGCTCCTCGCTCGACTGTTCCGAGGCGCTGCGCGCCTCGCTCTCGACGGGCATTCGAGCCAGCGCGTGCTTGGCCGTGTGCCAGTGGCGTCGTTCCATGCCCTGATCCTTGCCCGAGCGGGCCCACTCGTCGAAGGCGTCGCTGACGCTCATAGGCGATCGAACGCGGGGACGGGACAAAACCGGTTCGGAAGATCGTGACCGAAACACTCATTTTCCGTTCTTCTGTAGGCAAAATTATGGCTGTCGAGCCCCCCGCTCTGACCCTCCTCCCGACCGACCCGCCACTGGCGCTCGTGGCCGTGCTCGGACTCGCCCCGCCCCTCTGTCTGGTGGCGTTGCTCGGCTACTGGCTCTATCGCGACGCCGAGGCCCACGGCACCCGCGCTCCGATTCTGCTGGTGCCCCTGGCCCTGTTCGCGCCGTTCGGACCGCTGCTCTATCTGTCCGCTCGGCGCGACTGGGAGCGAACTCGCACGAAGACCGAGCGAGATCGCCGCGTCGAGACGGTGCTCGTCGCCCTCTGTACGGCGTTCGTCCTCGGCGTGATACTGACGCCGCCGGACCCGGTCACACAGGCCATCGCACTGCCGGTGCTCACGCTCGTGGCGCTCCCGGTCGCCTACTTCTTCGTCTACCGCGACGGCTGGGCGCGCGTTCGGAGCGCGCTGTAGCCGGTGAGAAACGCCGGGGTTTTTCCTGGCTCAGGCAGGAGAGCACGTATGGCACGGCCCCCGCGATATCGGATCGCCGACACCGCCCAGCAACTGGTCGGCGGGTTCCTGCTGGCCGGTCCCTTCGTCGTCACCGAGGAGGTGTGGGTGCTGGCGGCCAACATGACCGGCTATCACGCCCTCCTCGTCGTCGCCATCGTCTTCGCGATCGGCTACGGCGCGCTGTACAAGGCCGACGACGACCGCGATCCCGACACCGAGGCGGAGGTCGCCGGAATCCCGATTCGGTTCGTCTCGCTGATGGGCGTGTCCTTTGGCTCCGTAGCGATTCTGGCAGTCGCATTCACTGCACCCCAGACGTTCCTCGTCGAGGCGGAGATCCTGGCGGAGCCGACCCAACGGACGGTGTTCTTGACCACGCTGAAGGCCGTCTCGGTGGGCGCGATCTTCAGCGTCGTCGGGGCCGCGACCGCCGACAGCGTGTTTTGAGCCCGCCTGACCTCTTGGCCGACCGGTGTGGTCACATCTCTCGTCGGGGGAAACGACCGATACTCTAAAGCGCGCCGGGTACGCTTTGGGACCACATGGAGTATTCCCTCGCCATCGAGAACACGCCCGAGTCGATCCCGGGCGGGACGGGCGTCCTCTTGTTGCATCCGAGCACCGGCGAGACGGACCGACTGGACACGGACTTTCTCAGTACCGACACCGACCACCTGCTGGTCGTCTCGACGCGGACGACGGCCCGCGAGGTCGAACAGAAACTGGAGTACTACGAGGTCGACGAGGACCGGGCGACGATCCTCGACACGCTGTCGGTCGAACGGGGCTACACGCGCCGCAAGTCCGACAACGTCCAGTACGTCTCCGCGCCGGACGACTGGGCGGCGATCGTCTCCCAGACCGAGCAGTTCCTCGCGGACCACGAGGGCAAGCGGCGGGTGACCTTCGACTCCGTGACGGAACTGATCTACTACGCCGACGAGGACCAGGCCGTCGAGGCGCTCGGCCAGCTGCTCGACCTGCTCGCCGAGTACGACGCCGTCGGGCTGTTCCACCTCGCCCGCGGCGTCCACGACGACGAGACGGTCGACCGCTTTCGCGACATCTTCGACGGCGTCGTCGAACTCGACGAGGACGGCTCGATCACCAGCCAGTTCTGATACGAATGGTTGTAGGCGTTTACCCAGTCGACCGCACGACGGCGTGCGGTCGATCTGGTAAAGACCTACAACTTTCCGTATGAGACGGCCCGGCCGTCGCCGTCCGCGCCGAACCGCGACCGGCGCTCGCATCGAGGAACGAACCATTAAGAGGCCAGATTTCCTTATCGAGAGACGTATGCCGGAATGCCAGAACTGCGGTAACTTCGTGACGGCTGACTACGCACGGGTCTTCACGCCCAACGGGGTCGATGCACCGCGGGTCTGTCCGCAGTGCGAGGACAAGATTCGCGACGGCGCGGGCGTTCGGGAGGCCCGGTCGACACGCCGCGGATAGTTTCCTCCGCCGCGCGGTGTCACAGACGCGCGAACGCTGGGTTTCTCTCGTCGCACGTCGTGCGACAGTCGAGTGCGCGTAGCGACCGCTCATACGGAAAGTTGTAGGTCTTTACCAGATCGACCGCACGCCGTCGTGCGGTCGACTGGGTAAACGCCTACAACCGTCCGTATCAATCGGGGAGTCTCGCCGCTCTCACTCGCGGGCCCCGGCGACGGCGTCGCGCGCGATCTCGAAGGCGTCTCTCGCCCGCTCCTCGTCTCGTGCCTCGGCGGTGATCCGGACCAGCGGCTGGGTCCCGCTGGCCCGGACCAGGAACCACGCGTCTCCGAGGTCGACCCGAACGCCGTCGAGCGTCGCCACGTCGTCGTACTCGGCCGTGATCCGGTCGGCCAGGCGATCCACGACGGCGCGCTTGTCCTCGACGGCGATACTCTCGCGGCGGATCGGATAGTCGGGCACCGCGGCGACGCGTTCCCGAAGCGACTCCTCGGCGTGGAGCGCCACGAGCCGGCAGGCCGCGAGGGGGCCATCGGGACACAGCGTCTGGCCTGGCCAGATCCAGGCCCCGCTGGGCTCGCCGCCGAAGGCGACGCCCGGCCGGCTCGCTCGCTCGGCCACGTACACGTCGCCGACGGGCGTGTACGTCACCGCCACGTCGGCCTCTGCGAGGAAGTCCGCGACCGCGAGACTCGTGTCGACCGGCACCGCGACGGTGTCGCCGGGCGACGCCGCTTCGCGGGCGAAGACGGCCAGCAGTTCGTCTCCGGAGACGAAGCTTCCGTCGGCCGTCGCCGCTCGCAGGCGGTCGGCGTCGCCGTCGTGTGCCACGCCGAGCTCGGCGTCCGTGTTCGCGACCAGCGCCGACAGGGACGCGCAGTTGTCCGCGGTCGGTTCGCTGGGACGGCCCGGAAACGAGCCGTCCGGCTGGACGTTCAGCGTCTCGACCCCACAGCCCAGCTCCTGGAGCGCGTCGACGCTCACGCCGCCCGCGCCGTTACCGAGATCGACGGCCACCGGCGGTGCGTCCGCCGGAGCGAGCGAGACGGCGTCCGCGATCGTCCGCGCGTGGCGCTCGCGGCCGTTCGCCGTCGTCCGCGTGCCGAGCCCGTCCCACGCTTCCAGATCGGCGACGCCGTCGCGGACCCGCTCGGCGATCCGCTCGCGGCCGGTCTCGTCGAACGCCTGCCCGGAGGGCTGCCAGAGCTTGATCCCGTTGTCTGGCGCGGGGTTGTGCGAGGCCGTGATCACTACGCCGGCGTCGGCGTCGCGCCACCCGACCGAACGGGCGACCGTCGGCGTCGCCGCCACTCCGAGGTCGATCACGTCGGTCCCGGACTCGCGCAGTCCCGCCGCCAGCGCGTCGGTCAGTAGCTCGCCGGACTCGCGCGGGTCGCGACCGACCACCACCCGATCGGCCTCGACGCCCAGCGCCCGACCCGCGTCGAGGGCGAGCGCCGCCGTCACGTCCTCGCCGACTGGTCCCCGGATGCCGCTCGTGCCGAACATACCGACAGGTCGCGAGAGCGTGACAAAAAGTATGCGTCGTCTAGTCGCCGACGCTCGGTGTCTCGACCTCGCTCGGGAGAACAAACGTTTTGTCCGCGTCCGTGGACCCTCCGGGCATGAAACAGGGCGGGAGCGACGACGCGAAGCGCGCGGCGGGAGCATCGGCCGCCGAGGCCGTCGAAGACGGGATGGTGGTCGGGCTCGGGACCGGCTCCACCGCGGCCCACGCGATACGGGCCATCGGCGCGGCCGTCGACGCCGGGCTGGACGTGACCGGGGTTCCGACCTCGTTTCAGTCCCGCGAACTCGCGCGGGAAGCGGGGATCCCGTTGACCGACCTCGACGCCGCCGAGATCGATCTCGCGATCGACGGCGCGGATCAGGTCGCTGGCGGGTGTCTCGTCAAGGGCGGCGGCGCGGCCCACGCCCGCGAGAAGATCGTCGACACGGCGGCCGACCGGCTCCTCGTCGTCGTCGATCCGACCAAGGAGGCGGACGTGCTCGACCACCCGGTCCCACTCGAACTGCTGCCGGCCGCCAGACGGCCCGTCGCGGCGGCCGTCGAGCGACTCGGCGGGGAGCCGGCGCTTCGCCGCGCCGAGCGCAAGGACGGGCCGGTGGTGACCGACAACGGCAACCTCGTGTTCGACTGTGCGTTCGGTGCGATCGCCGACCCCGCCGCGCTGGCGGCGGACCTCGCGACGATCCCCGGCGTCGTCGAGCACGGCCTGTTCGTCGACGTGGCCGACGAGATCCACTGCGGGACGGCTGACGGCGTCACCGTTACCGAACTGTAGCCACCGATAGCGCCACGGCTGGTCGGTTCGCGTCGAAAAAATCGATCGAGGGTGTCGGCCTTACAGGTCGCGCGGCTGGACGGTCTTCCGGTCGTTGGCCTCGGCTCGGCGGGCGGCGTCTGCGAGCAGCTCCTCGACCTCGTCGTCGAGGGCTGTGTAGAAGTCGGAGGCAACGTTCATGTCATCGAGCTCTTCCTTCACGGCTGCTTTGACGATTAGGTCTGCCATACAGAGAACGTGTTCCAGGTGCCATGTTAAATACTTTCCTGAATCATGGCCCTCTCGCCGGTATTGACGGGGGTTTGAGCCACTTTGACACTCGACACCCCATATAAATATGGCCGATCCGGCTCGCTTCGAGGTGGCCTCGACCACCGAAACCGCCGCTGGCGACCGCTGGTGTGTCGCTCGCGCGCGAACGCGGCGGGCGAACAGTTGGAAAGAGTCGAGTGTGCGCGCTCCAGAGAGTGGGTATGCGCGAACTACTCGACGCCGTCGCCGCGGGCGAGGTCACGCCCGCCGAGGCCGAGGCGGAACTCGCCGGCTACGCCACGGGTGAGGCCGGTCGATTCGACGCGACCCGGGAGCAACGCTCCGGCGTCCCGGAGGCGGTGCTGGCGGACGGAAAGACACCGACGGAGGTCGCACAGCTGGCCGCGACCGCGCTGTCGACGACCGGTCGAGCGATCGTCACCCGGGCCGACGAGGCCCAGGCCGGTGCGGTCCGAGAGCGCCTCGACGACGTGGCACCGGCGGCGACGCTGTCCTGGTCCGAGCGGTCCCGCTGGCTCGTGGCCCACGGTCCGGAGTACGAACGACCCGACCTCGACGCCAGCGTCGGCGTCGTCACTGCCGGCACCTCCGACGCGGTCCCGGCGGGCGAGGCGGCGATGATCGTCCGCGAGATGGGGGTCGACGTGGAGCGCGTCGACGACGTCGGCGTCGCCAGCCTCGTCCGCGTCGTCGACCAGCTCCCGGCCCTGCGCGAGCAGGACGTGTTGATCGTCGCCGCCGGTCGCGAGGGGGCGCTGCCGACGGTCGTCGCCGGCCTCGTCGACGTGCCGGTGATCGGGCTCCCGGTCTCGACCGGCTACGGCCACGCTGGCGAGGGCGAAGCGGCGCTGTCCGGCATGCTCCAGTCCTGTACCGCCCTCTCGACGGTCAACGTCGACGCCGGCTTCACGGCCGGCACGCAGGCCGGGCTGATCGCCCGCCAGATCGACGATGCGAGCGGCGCGTAACGCCCTAACTGTGTTGGCATGTGAGGCTATGGAACTGGCTCCCATACGTGTGAGTGCCGGACGCCGAGAGACCGGCCCCAACCATGCCAGAGTGCGATCACTGCGGCGCGCACGTGTCGGATCGTTTCGCTCGAGTGTTCGCGGACAAGAGCGGCAACGTCCGCGCCTGCCCGAGCTGTTCGGCGAACGCTGGAATCGCCGAAGTTGCCCGAGAGCGCGCCCACAAGGTGTGAGGCCCGACTGGGCCACCCGTACCGTGGTACTAGTACCACGCGACGCCCTGTTCTGTCGACGAACTCCCCAGCCCCGGGCACGCGACCGATGAGCGACCACTACGTCTACGTCCTGCGCTGTGCCGACGACACGCTGTACACGGGCTACACGACGGACGTACAGCGCCGAGTGGCCGAACACGACGCGGGCGAGGGCGCGAAGTACACCCGCGGTCGGACGCCCGTCGAGCTGGTCCACGTCGAGTCCTTCGAGAGCCGCTCGGCCGCGATGCGCCGCGAGTACGAGATCAAGCAGTACTCGCGGGGGCGCAAAGAGCGACTGATCGAGTGATATAGTAACAATTGAAACGATTTACACACCGATCGAACTGCTGTCGTGCGATCGGGTGTACATTGATTTTCGATGGCTACTATACTGCCGGCGGGAGCGAGGACGGGAGCTTTTTGCCGGCCGGGGTCGCACTGCCAGCCATGACAGACGCAGACGCCGAGGCCATCGCCTTCGGTACCGACGGCTGGCGGGCGACGCTCGACGAGTTCACCGACGAGCGGGTCCGCATGGTGGGCCAGGGGATCGCGACCCACCTCCGCGAGGCGGGCCACGACGGTGAGACGGTCGCCGTGGGCTACGACGCACGCTCTCACTCCCGAGGGTTCGCCGAGGAACTGGCCCGCGTGCTGTGTGCGAACGGCTTCGACGTGGTGGTGCCCGACCGAGACACGCCGACGCCGGTCGTCGCGTGGACGGTCGAGTCCCGCGGGCTGGCCGGCGCGCTGATGGTGACGGCGTCGCACAACCCGCCGGAGTACAACGGCGTGAAGTTCGTGCCCGCCGGGGGCCAACCGGCGCTGGCCGACGCGACCGACGCCGTCGAGGCGGCGCTTGCCCGACCGGACCCGCTGCCAGAGCCCGAGCGGGGGAGCGTCGAGGAGACGGACCTGCTGGCGGCGTACCTCGACCACGCGGTCGAGTTCGCCGGAGAGAGCCGCGACGAGCCGGTCGATCTCGACGGGCTGACGGTCGCCTACGACGCGATGCACGGCAGCGGCCGCGGCGTCACCGACCGCCTGTTAGAGCGGGCCGGGGCCGACCTCGTTCGCCTGCGCTGTGAGCGGGACGCCGACTTCGGCGGTGGCGCACCGGAGCCCGTCGCCGAGCGCGTCGAGGCGCTGATCGAGCGGGTCCGAGACGGCGACGCGGCCCTCGGGATCGTCAACGACGGCGACGCCGACCGGATCGGCGTCGTGACGCCCGACCGCGGGTTCCTCGATCCGAACCTCTTCTTCGCCGCGGTGTACGACGACCTGCTGACGGCACACGACGGCGAGCGACCGGACGGCGCTGGATCGGCCGGCGTCGTGCGGACCGTCTCGACCAGTTCGATCGTCGACCGCGTCGCCGCGGCCCACGGCGAGTCGGTCCACGAGACCGCCGTCGGCTTCAAGCACGTCGCCGCGGCGATGGCCGAACACGACGCCCTGATGGGCGGCGAGGAGTCGGGCGGGTTCGGGCTCACCGCACACCTCCGCAACAAGGACGGCGTCCTGCTGGCGCTGCTGGCCGCCGCGGCCGCACACGATCGGCCGCTCGACGAGCGCGTCGACGCCTTGCTCGCCGAGCACGGCGAGATCCACCAGGGCCGGATCAGCGTCGACTGTCCGGACGACCGCAAGGAGCGCGTGCTCGGGGCCCTGGAGTCGTCGCTCCCGGACAGCGTGGCCGGGCGCTCGGTCGACTCGGTCTCGACGGTCGACGGCTTCAAGATGACGCTGGCAGACGGCACCTGGCTCCTCGTTCGCCCCTCCGGCACCGAGCCCAAGCTCCGGGTGTACGCCGAGGCGACGAGCCGCGAGCGGGTCGACGAACTGCTCGCCGCCGGTCGCGAGATCGTCACGCCCCTCGTCGCCAGCGCGGAGTGATCCCGTCGCCTGTCAGTTCGTGACGATATCCGCTACGCCGGTGGTCACAGATGGCCAGCCGACGGTACGAGCCCCGAGACGCTACGCACTCTCCAGGCGACCGCGATAGCGCGACTCGTCGCCGTCGACCGGCTCGATCGCGAACCCGAGCGTCTCGTAGAACGGCCGGACCCGCTCGTCGAACGTCGCCACGAGCCGCCCACGTTCGGCCAGCGCCCGCTCGACCAGTGTCGAACCGATCCCCTGCCCGCGTCGGCGACGGCGGACGGCGACGCTGACGATCCGGTCGCCGTCCAGTACGAGCGCTCCCAGCACGCGCTCGCCGTCGTCGGCGACCGCGAGCAGCGTCTCGCCGCGCCGGAGACTCGCTTTCAGCCGGGCGGGCTCGGTCTCCAGGGCCGCCCCGTCGAGGACGTTCGCGACGGCGGCCCGGTCGGCCGGCGTCGCCTCGTGGACCCGCATCGTCTCGTACTGGCGACTCCCGTCAGAAAGTATTTGACTCTCGGAACGGCACCACGCTCACCCGCCTTTGACCAGCCGGACCACGCGGACGTGGTCCGTCTCGACGGGCTGATCTTCCGGGACGGGCGTGCCGTCGACCAGGATCGAGACCGTGTGGGGGCTGAGGTCGGTCGGAGCCAGCAGGTCGACGTAGCTGTCCCCCACCGCGACCTCAACCTCGCGGGTCTCGCCCCCGACGATCTCGACTGTCACGCGCATACGGTCCGATTCGGACGGTCGCCCTTGAGCGTGTCGCCGGGCGGCCCTCAAGCCGACGGCTCGGCGTCGCCAGCGACCGGCTCGGGGGTGGGGTCGGGATCGTTCTCGTCGCCCTGGTAGCGATCGGACATGCCGAGGACGAGCGCGCCGAGCCCGACCAGCACGGCGACGGCCTCGACGAGGTCGCCGAGGATCGGTACGAACTTCACCGCAGCGACTCCGAGGACACCGACGAGCAGCGCGAGCCACCGACTGTCTCGGTCGATCCGTCGGAGGAGCCAGCGGCCGAGGGCGAACCGGCCGTACAGTGCGCCAGCCCACACGAGGAAGACGTACGCGACCATGCCGGCGATCGACAGCGGGATGCCGACCAGCGTCGCGAACAGCAGCACACAGACCAGGGGACCGCCGACGAGCGCGAGCAGTCCGAACGCCCCCATCCGCAGGGGATCGTCGGTCACGCCGTCGGCGACGCTCGTCGAGAAGCGGGGAAACGCCACCACGAGGACGGCCCCCGCGACGAGGTTCGCGACGACGCCGTAGGCGGTGAAGGTCCCGGTCGGCAAGGCGAACGACGGGCCGCTGGGGCTGACGGTCACGTTGTCGGTCCGCTCGACTGTTCCGCCGACGGTCGCGCCGTCCGCGCGGTTCAGGTTGCCGTCGTAGGTCAGGTCGCCGCGGATGTCGGCGGTCGGCCCGAGCGTGATCTCTTCGGTACCGATCTCGACGGTGCCGTCGATCCGTCCGTCGACGGTGGCCGAGCCGGCTCCGGCGGTCAGGTTGCCGCCGATCCGAGCGCCCTCGTCGACCGTCACGGAACCACCCGCGCCCTCGACGTCGCCGCCGACGGTCCCGCCGATGTCGAGGGTGCCGGCAGCCGCTTCGACGTCGCCCTCGACGGTGCCGTCGACGATAACGGTGCCGCCGGTGGCTTCGAGGTCTCCCGTGACGGTCCCTTCGACGACGACCGTGCCGCCGACCGCTTCGAGGTCGTCGTCGATCGTCTCGCCCGGGCCGACCGTGACTGTCCCGCCGGTCCGACTGGCCGCGGCCGCCGTCCCGGGGAGCGCTCCGACGACGAGGACTACTACGAGCAGTGCGCAGAGTGTGCGTCGCATATCCGACCTTCACCGTCCGACGACATAAAACGGAACTCGGAGTTTCTCGGTGGGAAGCTGTGACCGAGATCGCCCGCGTTCCCGGCGGGGAACGCTTTTGAGATCGGGGAGAATGTACTGTGGCATGCGAAGTCGACAGGGAGTGCTCGTCGGACTGGTCGCCGCGACGGGGCTGTTGACGGTCGTGCTACTCTGGAGCGTCGTGACGACCGTCTTCTTCGCCATCACGGTCGCGTACGTGCTCTATCCGCTGCGCCGGCTGCTCGTCGAGCGAGGGGTCCATCGTCGGATCGCCGCCGCCGCGGCGACCAGCGTCGCGTTCCTCGCTGTCGCGGCGCTGATCGGCCCGCTGCTGTGGTCGCTGTACCGCCGTCGTGGAACGCTGTTGGCGTATCTCAGGGAGCTCCCGACCGCCTTCGAGTTCGAGATTCTGGGGATGCCGTTTGGCTTCGAAGTGGGATCGCTGGCCGCGACGGCTCGTGTCGCGATCACCAACCTCGCCGTCGACGTGGCCGGGAGCGCGCCGATCATCGGCCTGAAGCTGTTTCTCTTCACTCTGCTCGTGTACGCGCTCCTGTTGCGGCCCAGCGCCGCGCCGGCGGTCGTCTTCCGCGCGGTCCCCGACCAGTTCCACTCGCTCGTCCGCACGATGCACGCGCGGACCAAAAACACCCTGTACGCGATCTACGTCCTCCAGGGAGCGACGGCACTCGGCACGTTCCTCATCGCCTACGTCGTCTTCGCCGGTCTTGGCTACTCCGGTGCCTTCGGACTGGCGGCCGTGGCCGGCATCCTCCAGTTCGTTCCGGTCGTCGGCCCGAGCATCCTGATCGCGGTGGTCGCCGCGACGGACGTGGTCGCCGGGGATCTGACCGGGGCGGCCACGCTGCTGGTGATCGGACTGGTCTTCGTCGGCTTCCTCCCCGACGCGATCATCCGGCCACAGCTCGCTCCCTATACCGCAGACATTCCCGCGAGCCTCTATTTCATCGGCTTTACCGGCGGCGTGCTCTCGATCGGGATCGTCGGGTTCATCGCCGGCCCGCTCGTCGTCGCGCTGTTCGTCGAAGCCGTCGAGTTGCTCACGAACGATCGGCCGGCGGTCCAGCGCCAACTGGACCACGAACAGACGGAGTAGGTCGTCGACCGCCAGACGGTCAGTTCTCGCCGGTCTCCAGGGGACGGTCCTGTGCCGTCCACTCGGTGAGACTGCCCTCGTAGAAGGCCAGGTCGTCGTAGCCGAGGTGACACAGGACGACGTAAGTGTGGCTGATCCGGCGCGCCGTGTTACAGTAGAGGACGATCCGCGTGTCGGGGACGATCCCGCGGGATTCGAGCAGCTCCCGGACCTCCGTCTCGGGGCGCAGGCCGCGGCTCTCGTCGTCGACCAGTTCGCGCCAGTCCAGCTGGACTGCACCGGGGATGTGCCCCTCCTCGTACTCCCAGCCCTCTCGGGTGTCGACGATCACGGCGTCGCCGTCGACGGCTTCGGCGACCGCGTCGGCGTCGACCAGCGGCGTCTCGGCCGGCGGCTCGATCGCGTACTCCGTCGGCGTCGGCGCGGGCGTCTCGCCGGTCGTCTCGCGTTCGAGTTGCCACGCCGAGAAGTCCCCGTCGAGCAGGTGCAGCGTTGCGGGGTCGTGGCCGTACAGCGCCGCCGTCACGAGAAAGCGCGCGGCGAAGACCCCGTGCGTGTCGTCGTAGGCGACGATCTCGTCGCCGTTGGCGATTCCCGCCTCCGAGAGCAGCGCCGCGAAGTGCGCTCGCCCGGGGAGCATCCCCTCGTCGTGCTCGCCGCTCTCGTCGGCGCGAAACGCGTCGAAGGGGACGTTGACCGCGCCCGGGAGGTGACCGATGCCGTCGTACTCCCAGGCGTCGCGCACGTCGACCACCCAAACGTCGTCCAGACGCTCTGCGAGCCAGGACTGGGACACGATATCTGTCATTGCCCGTCCGTTTCGGACGCGACGGCTTGAAACCGTCCGTCTCGGCCGCTCGAAGATAGCGGAGATATTTTCCAGCCCGCGGCTCGCCGTCCGAACCGAACCGCCGGCAGTCGGGGGAGCGCCGCCGGAACCGTGCGAAATATCCGCATACTAATACGTCCGACAAGGGGCAGAAACTGCCGCCAGAGGGGAGGAGTGGCGGGCTATGCCGAGAGAGGGTGGGGTTATATGGACGGGGTGCATATTTTGGTCTGTATTATGAGCGACTACGCAAACGACGTTCTCGTGACGGCGGAGTGGGTCGAGGACAACCTCGACTCGTTCCAGAGTGACGATCCCGACCACCGACTGGTCGAGGTCGACGTAGACACGGAAGCGTACGACGAGGCCCACGCGCCCGGCGCGATCGGCTTCAACTGGGAGACACAGCTCCAGGACCAGACGACCCGAGACATCCTCTCGAAGGAAGACTTCGAGGACCTGCTCGGGAGCCACGGCATCAGCGAGGACTCGACGGTCGTCCTCTACGGTGACAACTCCAACTGGTTCGCCGCCTACACCTACTGGCAGTTCAGGTACTACGGCCACGACGACGTTCGGCTCCTCGACGGCGGCCGCGAGTACTGGCTCGACAACGACTACTCGACGACAGACGAGGTCCCCGAGTTCTCCGCAGTCGAGTACGAGGCGTCCGGCCCGCGCGAGTCCATCCGCGCGTACCGCGACGACGTCGAGAACGCCATCGAGAAGAACCTCCCGCTCGTGGACGTTCGCTCCCCCGAAGAGTTCTCCGGCGAGGTGCTGGCACCTCCGGGCCTGCAGGAGACCGCACAGCGTGGCGGCCACGTCCCCGGTGCGAAGAACATCTCCTGGGCGGCCGTGACCAACGACGACGGCCGGTTCAAGGACTTCGACGAGCTCCAGGAGCTGTACGCCGACGAAGACATCGACGGCGACGAGACGACCGTCGCCTACTGCCGCATCGGCGAGCGCTCCTCGGTCGCCTGGTTCGCGCTCCACGAACTGCTGGGCTACGACGACGCCGTCAACTACGACGGCTCCTGGACCGAGTGGGGCAACCTCGTCGGCGCGCCGATCGAGAAGGGCGAGGCCGAGTAAGGTACGAACGAGGCCTCGAATCGGAACGGGGAGCGGTAGCGACCCGTGGAGAAGGGCAACTGAACGGCCGAGCGTTTCATCGCGAGACAGCAGTTCGCTTCTCGCAGAGAAAGGCGAAGCGGACGACTGAGCACCGCGAGGGAGTTCGCTTCGAATCGGAACGGGGAGGCCCTGGGCCGACCCGCGAAGAAGGGCAACTGAACTGATTCGACTCGTTTTTTTTCGAGCGCTGACCCGGAAGCGACGGGTACGGCACCGCGGGGCAGCGACAGAACTTCGCGACTAGCCGGTCAGCCAGTACCGGGTCTGATCGACGGTCGTCGAGAGCCACTGGCCGTGGACGCGGCCCGGTCCGGGCTCGAACACCGCGTCGAAGACGAGGTCCCGGCCGTCGATACGCAGTTCTCGGAGCGCGAGCGTGCGCTCGCTGGCCCAGGTCGCGAGGCGCGCGTCGCCACACTCGTCGAGTTCGAAGTAGGTCGCTGGCGTCCGATCGGTCGTGAACGTGTACTCCCGGTCGCCGTAGGAGAGCGTCTCTTCGACGATCTCGCCGAAGGCGAAGGCGATCCGGCACTGTGCGCGCGGCTCGTCGGCTCGGTCGCTGTCGACGCGGCGACGGCGGTCGACGTCGTAGCCCCACTTGCGCGCCCACCCTTCGAGGAGGCGCACGTCGATCCGCGGGTCCGACCTCGACCGGCCGCCGTCCCACAGGACGTGATACTGGGACGGTCGCTCGTCGCCGAGGTGCTGGTCGAACATGGTGGTGGGATTCGGCTGAGCCACCATATATCTGCAGGTCCGTTCACCGACGCTGCCGGCGACCGATATCGCTTCAGACTTCGATAATCGGGTGAGGACCCGCTATACTGCGGCTTTCGGTTCGGTCGCGGCGTTGGCCGCGACCATCCGGCCGAGCGTTCGCACGCGGGCCTCGATGTCGGCGTCGACGAAGGCTCCGTCGTCGTCGAAGGCGTCGGACGCGTTGCGGATCCCGACCTCGTGGGGGAGCGTCCAGCCGTGGACCGTCCGGACGCCGGTCCGGAGGTGTTCCAGCGCCGGGCCGTAGGAGCCACCGCCGGCAGTCGCCAGCAGTCCGACCGTCGTGTCCCTGAACTCGTCGCGCCCCAGGTAGTCGAGCGCGTTCTTCAGCGCCGACGACACCATACCGTGGTACACCGGCGTTCCGAGCACCACCGCGTCGGCGTCGGCGAGCAGCGCCCGCAACGCCTCGGCGTCGCCCCGGTCGCGGTCGTCGGGATCGAACAGCGGTAGTTCCCACTCGCGGAGGTCTACCAGTTCCGTCGCCGCGCCGGCCGTCTCTGCGGCCGACAGCGCGTGTTCCAGTGCCAGACACGTCGTGCTCGTCTCGCGCAGACTACCGCTGATGGCGACGACGAGCGGGGACTCGCTCATGACAGCGTGTCTGGACGCCGACGGGCTTAACCCCCGTGGTGGCACCTCGACGAGGTGCTCGTCTGTCGGATCCCGGCAGTTACAAGCCCTGGCGACCGTAGCGACCAGTATGGACGCTCAGGAATTCGTCGACACGGTCAGTTCCGAGAACAAGACGGCGCTCTCGCGGCTCGGCTCCTCGAAGGCGCTGTACGCGCTCACCGGCGGCGAGATGGACGAGGGACCGATCCTATCAGGTGCGGCCGACCGCGCGCACTACGCTGGCGAGACCGTCGACGGGTGGGCGGGAGAGACCTTCGAGGCGGCCGCCGACACCGCCAGCGACCACTACGAGACGATCGTCGACAAACTCGGCGACCACGAACCGGGCGAGCGGCCGGCCATGTTCGAGACGCTGGCCCGACAGGACGAGACGGCCGCCCGTCTCGGCGGACTCGTCGGCTGGACGCTCGTCGCCAAGAAGACCGACGAACAGCTCACGGGCTTTTTCGTTGGACAGGCCGACCCCCAGACCTCGCAGGTGTTTCGCGACCTGGGTGGCGACATCGAAGCCCTCCGCGAGCAGGCCCTCGACGCGCTGGCCGAGGACGGCGACTGGAACGCCGCCGAGGCCGCAGCGAGCGCGGTCGTCCAGGCCGCCTACGACGACTACTTCGAGACGCTCGAAGACCTCGGCGTGAACCCCAAGCCGGTGTGCTGACTTCCTTCTCGCGCACACCTGAACACGTCTCGGAGCTTCCGTGTCCCGAGCCGTCCCAGCAGCTTCGCCGGCCCGCGCTTTGGCGCGTCGGCGAGCACGTTCCGGAGTGAGGGCGGCTCGGACGTTCCGAGCCCGCACGCTCTCGCCGGTCTCGTCGCTGGTGCTCGGCGTAACGCCGGCAAGCCCGACGACGCTTCCCAGATGCGGCGTCGAACTCCCTGTCGCCAACGCTCCGTCGTCGACCGCGGGTAGCCGCCACCTACTACATTCGATATAGCGTACAGTAGTTTATCACTTCGCGATCCACATTCTGACTCTCTCCGCAAAACACGGCCGAAAGCGCGGAGAGCCGGCGAATTCGCCCAAAGCACACCGCTCAAGTCGATCGAGCCCTACTGTCGGACAATGAGCGACTCCGGCCCACTGTCTCCGGACCGACCGGACGCCGAGACGGCGTTTCGCGTCGACGCACCGTTCGAGCCAGCCGGCGACCAGCCAGACGCCATCGAGCAGCTCGTCGACGGATATCGGCGGGGAATGGACAAACAGACCCTGCTGGGCGTCACTGGGTCGGGCAAGACCAACACCGTCTCGTGGGCGATCGAGGAGCTCCAGCAGCCGACGCTGGTCATCGCCCACAACAAGACGCTGGCGGCCCAGCTCTACGAGGAGTTTCGGAGTCTCTTCCCCGACAACGCCGTCGAGTACTTCGTCTCGTACTACGACTACTACCAGCCCGAGGCCTACGTCGAGCAGACCGACACCTACATCGACAAGGACGCCTCGATCAACGACGAGATCGACCGCCTCAGGCACTCTGCAACTCGCTCGCTGCTGACCCGCGACGACGTGATCGTCGTCGCCTCGGTGTCGGCGATCTACGGGCTGGGTGATCCGCGCAACTACGTCGACATGAGCCTCCGGCTGGAAGAGGGCCAGCAGATCGAGCGCGACGAACTCCTGGGCCAGCTCGTCGACCTGAACTACGAGCGCAACGACGTGGATTTCACCCAGGGGACCTTTCGCGTGCGGGGCGACACCGTCGAGATTTACCCGATGTACGGCCGCTACGCCGTCCGGGTGGACATGTGGGGCGACGAGATCGACCGGCTCGTGAAGATGGACCCGCTGGAGGGCGAGGTCGTCAGCCAGGAGCCCGCCGTCTTGCTCCACCCGGCAGAGCACTACTCGATCCCCGAACAGCGCCTCCAGCGAGCGATCGAGGAGATCGAGGACATGCTGGCGGATCGAATCCGCTACTTCGAACGGCAGGGCGACGCCGTCGCGGCCCAGCGCATCGAGGAGCGGACTACGTTCGATTTGGAGATGATGAAAGAGACCGGCTACTGCTCGGGGATCGAGAACTACTCGGTCCACCTCTCGGACCGCGAGAGCGGCGAAGCGCCCTACACCCTGCTGGACTACTTCCCCGACGACTTCCTCACCGTCGTCGACGAGTCCCACCAGACGATCCCCCAGATCAGAGGCCAGTTCGAGGGCGACAAGTCGCGCAAGGAGAGTCTGGTGGAGAACGGCTTCCGCCTGCCGACCGCCTTCGACAACCGCCCGCTGACCTTCGAGGAGTTCGAGGAAAAGACAGACCGGACGCTGTACGTCTCGGCGACGCCGGGCGACTACGAGCGCGAGGAGAGCGGCCAGGTCGCCGAACAGATCGTCCGTCCGACCCACCTCGTCGATCCCGCGATCGAGGTCGCAGACGCCAGCGGCCAGGTCCAGGACCTGCTCGAACGGATCGAATCGATGCCCGACGAGGAGCGCGTGCTGGTGACGACGCTCACCAAACGCATGGCTGAGGACCTCACCGAGTATCTCGAAGAGAGCGGCGTCGACGTGGCCTACATGCACGACGAGACCGACACGCTGGAGCGCCACGAACTGATCCGGTCGCTGCGGCTGGGCGAGATCCAGGTGCTCGTCGGCATCAACCTCCTGCGGGAGGGACTGGACATCCCCGAAGTGAGCCTCGTCGCGATTCTCGACGCCGACCAGGAGGGGTTCCTGCGGTCGGAGACGACGCTCGTTCAGACGATGGGGCGGGCCGCCCGCAACGTCAACGGCGAGGTCGTACTCTACGCCGACGACACGAGCGACGCGATGCGGTCGGCCATCGAGGAGACCCAGCGCCGCCGCCAGATCCAGCAGGCGTACAACGAGGAACACGGCTTCGAGCCGACCACCATCGAGAAGGAGATCGGCGAGTCCTCGCTTCCGGGTGCCGAGACGGACACCAGCGACGTGGCCGGTGACGGTCCGGCCGACGCCGACGAGGCCGCCCGACAGATCGACCGGCTCGAAGCCAGGATGGCCGAGGCGGCCGACAACCTGGAGTTCGAACTCGCTGCGGACATCCGCGATCGGATCCGGGAGCTACGCGAGGAGTTCGAGCTCGACGGTGGCGACGACGGTGGCGTGCCGGCCCCGGGTCCGAGTGAGTTCTGATACTGTCGGCTGTCTATTTGTGACGATTCCGCCACCCTGGGGTGGCGAATACCTCCACGAGGTTACGGCAAGTTTGCGGCCCGACCTCTGCTTCGAGACGGACTCGTCTCTCGTATCCGTCGCCACGACACAGCTGACGCCGTGCACCGGCCGTTTGTGGCCGTGTCGACTGTTCCAGGGACACACGTCTGGTCACGTCATAAATCATTATTCGCGATATCAAAGTGGCGTCGAGACAGATTCGCCGAGCTCGCGGCGACGGCAATAGCGACCGCTCTCGTGTGCCGATGCGTGATCCGGACACCGGGATCGAGATCGTCGACGATCGATCAGGCGTCGGCTCGCACGCCGATTTCGCTCTCGAACTGCTCGAAGAACGCCTCCATGAAACGCCATCGCGATCTGCCGAGCTGCCGGGCCGGTGGCGTGTGCAGTTGCTCCAGTCGTTCGCGCGCCCACTCTCGGAGGAGCGAAACGTCGGGGCGGTCGGTCGTCGCTTCGTGTGTCGAGGCGTCGTCGAGGTGTGCGTACTGGGTCCCCGTTCGGCCCGATCGTTCGCCGACGACACACGCGAGTCGGACGATCCCGACCGCACCGGTCGCATCGAGCTTGTCGGCGTCGAACAGGAGCTTCGCTTCCGGGCTCTCGGGCTCTGGTGAACTCGATCGGATGCTGTGGGTCCACAGGCAGTGTGCGATCGCATCGATTCGGTCGGCGGCGACGCCTTCGTCGGCCAGCAACTCCCTGGTTTCGGCGGTGGCCCACTCGTCGTGGTCGTCGATTTCGCCGACTCGCTCCAGCGGGCGGCCGATGTCGTGGAGCCACGCGGCCGCGGACAACACGTCTCGATCGACAGTGCGGTCCCACCTCTCGGCGAGTCGCACGGAGAGATCGCGGACCCGTTTCGCGTGGAACCGATCGTGCGCGGGGAGGGCGAGGTCGTAGTACGGCATCGCCAGCGATCGTGCGAGCGAATCGAGTGTGGAGGGCATCGCTCGGGGCGTCGTCGACCGGTACAAAAGCGATTGTGGAACACGACGCCGTTCCCGAAGCGCCGGTTCGCGGACCGACCCATTCTCTATCGCGGATAGTACTTTATGACTCGTCTCGTCGGGACGGAGTTGTACCCGACGAGTAGACTGATGAGACGCCGTTGGGCGGGTAGCGCGTGGATTTTTGCTGCCAGCGGTCGTCGTCCCTGTATGCCGATCAGTGAGACGGTCATCGCCGACGGTCTGGCGATCCACTTCCTCGAAACCGGCGATCCGGCGGCTCCGACGATCGTCCTCCTGCACGGCGGGATCATCGACGCGGCCCGCGTGTCCTGGGGCGAGGTGATCGAGCCGCTGGCCGCGGACTGTCACGTCGTCGCGCCGGATCTCCTGGGGTACGGCCGGAGCGGCGTCGACAGCGAGGGCACGGACGGCCGGACGGTTCTCCCACCGGGCTCCTACCCGGTCGGCCGGCACATCGACGCTATGACGGGGTTTCTCGATGAACTGGCTGTCGACACGTTCTCCATCGCCGGGCTCTCGCTGGGCGGTGCCGTCGGACTCGGCCTGGCACTCCGCCGTCCCGCTCTCGTCGACGATCTGCTGTTGATCGACAGCTACGGACTGGGACGGGCGCTGCCAAACGGGCGACTCTCCTACGGCCTCGCACGTGTGCAGCTGTTCAATCGAATCGCTATCGCTCTGTTCCGCCGGAGTCGTCGACTCACGAGGGCGAGTCTCGGCGGGATCGTCGCGGATCTCGACGGCCTCTCCGAGGCGGCGGTCGACGCAGTTTACGAGGAAGTCCAGCGACCCACTGCCGGGGTCGCGTTCCGCCGCTTCCGCGGGGCCGAAGTGACGCGCTCGGGATACCGGACCGTCTACGTCGACGAGCTACCGGAGCTTGCGGTCCCGACACGACTCCTCCACGGCCGCCACGACGAGGTGGTCCCGCTATCCTGGGCCGAGCGGGCGGCCGATCGCATTCCGGACGGTGAGCTGGTGGTTCTCGACTCGTGTGCTCACTGGCCGCCTCGCGAGGTCCCGTCGACCGTGGTCGAGCACGCCCGCGAAATTGCGGTTCGCTGAGCGCTCTCGCGGACGGTCTGGTCGCTTCGGAAGCTGTCACAGCGTGACCTGCACCCTCGGCGATATACCGATATTCGCGATACGAAAGCGCGGAGTTACCCCTGGCCGATTCGGTTCTGCGCGTCGGTCTGCGATCGCAGCCCTCTCAGGCGTCCGATCTCGCTGTTCGCGTTCGTCGCAGAAAGCCCAACGGGGATTCGAACCCGATGCCAGACCCCCGCTCTGCCCGGTCCGTCGTGATTCAAATCACGGTTACGACGCCAGCGATTTCAGCAGTTGCTCGGCGACAGAACGCCTCGTAGAAGTGAAAACCGACAAGCCTAGGCCGGGATTGAACCCGGGCTCTCGTCCTTACCAAGGACTTGCTTTACCGAGGTGGCCTTCGGCCCTAAAAGCGGCTATCTTTGCTGCAAATTCCTACTTTGCGTGCTTCTCATCTCTCTATCAGCAACTCTATTTATAAAAGAACCGGGGACTCGACCCCGTATGCCGTCTGTAGACGCAAGAAATCGACAACCGTGTTCGAGTGAGCGTTGCCCTACTTGGCACATTAGAATTCTGTGGGGTTCGAGTGGTTCAGTTGGATGGCTCCCTTCATCGAGTCGGATAGCTCTGTTGGAACCCTCTTAGTTCGATACCTGTCCGACTGAACAGCCAATAGGTAGACGTGCGTAGTTAACTATTCAGCTCTCTGTTAAGAAGTAGCCGCCGACCGGGTAGTGTTCAGATAAGCTGATTCCATGCGAAGCTGAAGGATCTGAGCCAGTCGTCAGCTGTATCTGGATCGACGTGACTAAAACAGTTTGAGAACGAAGAGGTTCGTCGCTTTACTTCTCGAAAGACACGTTCGACACTGTTCCGATTTCCATGTTTTTGGTATTTGAAATCGAGATCATGCCGTGAACACGCGTCTTTCAACGGAGTCGCACCGTCAATGAGAAACACGGCATCGTCGACATCGTGTTTTTCGCGTAGCTCGGCAAAGAATGCGTGAGAAATAATGTTTGTACGCGTTGTCTCAAGCTTTGTATAGAGCAATTCGTTTGAATCTGGATCGACGGCGGCGTACAGCCAATACTGCTCGTCATCGATTCGGATCACCGTTTCGTCAACCGCAACCTGATCCGGAGATCGGCCAGACTCTGGCTGTAGCTCGGCCTTGTGAACCCAGTTATGAACGGTGGATCGAGCACGTTCGACACCAAATATATCAAGAACTGAAACAGTATTAGAAAGCGACAATCCAGCGAGATGCAACTGAATACTGAATTTCATCAGATGCTCTTACGTAGACTGGCGAAAAATATCGGCAGCGAAGCAGTCAACGAGTCCGTGGATTGGTGCGCCAGCGAGATTCAATGACCGCAGGAAGCCGTAGGTACGAGCGGCCTGTTCCAAGCCCTGCTTGGACAGGCCGCGGAATTTCTCGATCCACGGTTGCAACAACGACCAGAGACACTCAGCTTGGTTGGTGTGAACACCCGCATCTGAGACGTATGCTTCGTCGTGAACCACCGTTCTGTGGTCGTGCTCCATCTGTTGATACGGTGGGTACTCATCCGTCCAGACCTCTCCCAGTCGCTGGGAGAGGTCTTCAGCTTCTTCGATCACTGGCTTGAGTTCGTCCTTGAACTTCGTTCCTTCCTCAGCAGAAACCACGCGAAGCACGTCGCGGCAGGCCGCGACGAGCGTCAGTTCATCACCCTGCTCACCGCTCCAGCGTGTGCGACCGCCCTCTGGCGACCCGCCGCGGGACAGACCGTCCCGCGGTGGGTCGCGTCCCTTGTACCCAGAGCAGACCTGCTGGGTTTCATCGACCTGCGTTGGCCCGTCGAGAGTGTGATCGATGCGATCCCAGACGACGGGGAAGCCGCGCTGGAACGCGGCTTCCACGTCACGAATCGCCGAGTGAATCGTGTTGTATGCCCGATCAAGTAGGGAAGCAATTTGATTGATGCTGAGCAACGAATCAGCGTAGAGGACGAAGGCGACGAGGAACTCGCCGGGGGCGAGTTCCGCGTCGTAGAACGGTGTACCGAGCGTGTAGGTACTCATGAAGCCGCAGCCACGGCACCAGATACGGTCGAGATCGTCGTAGGTTCGGATGGTTGTCGCGCCACAATCAGGACAGGGGGCCTGTTCCCAGATGGTCTTGAGACGCCGCTCGACGATGGCGTCGAGCGGCTCGGGCCGAAACTCCAAAGCGCCAAGCGATACAAGTTGCTGAAGCATCCCGCCGAATGCTGGTTGTTTGGTCACAGCTGATAGCAGGAGACGGGATGCTTTCCATACAACGGAGTCTTTTCGCTAGCTTGAGCAAGAGCGACGAGCGTATTGCAGCTGCGGTTGCCCTCTACAAGCGCGAGCGGATCACACTCGGTGACGCTGCGAGACTCGCCGGTGTCGACCGCTGGACGATGCGTGATATCCTCCGTGAGCACGGCGTCAAACTCCGTCTTGGACTCGTTGACGAAGATGACGCAGCCTATGAGGGAGAGGCAGCAAGCGAACTCGGATTCGATGATGAGGACTCGGACGACGAGGAGCCACGCGCGAAATGACAGGTGACGATATTCCAGCCAATCCGAGCGTTCTGAACGCGACCGTCCTCTCGAATTTTGCGTATACCGACCAGTTGTGGGTCGTTACAGGACTCTCTAGAATCTGTGCGGTTCCAGTCGTCCGCAAGGAGCTCGAAGACGGCGTCAACGATCATCCGTATCTTCAGTCAGCGCTCGATACACTCGACGACGAGATTCCAGTCGCGACAATTTCGGATACCGTCGCTAATAGAGAGGCCGTTGTTGGTGGTCATCTCGATCTCGGCGAGGCCCAGGCGTTCGCCTTGGCGGACGCAGCGGACGGTCGCCTACTGACCGATGACGGGGATGCCCGGTCGTTTGCGAAAGATCAGGGCGTGACTGTTGTCGGGTCGGTCGGAGTTCTGTTGGCTGCCATCGATGCCGGGAAGATCGATGAAACGACTGCTGACGAGTGGCTGTCGACGTGGATCGACGAGATCGGGTACTACGTGCCGTATCGGACGATCTCGGAGTATCGATGAGGAACTCGCTCGAAGTTCGAAACGCCTGATTAGTGTGACCGTGAATACGTCTATTACCAATGAGTGAAGCCGACAGACGACTGTCCGAAGAGAGCGAACAACGGTTTCTGGATCTGTACGCCCATCTGTTGGTGTACGTCAACGATCGATTCGATGTCATCGAAGAGATCGAATCGGTCGCAGATCTGGAACAGCACTACACTGACGAGCTTCTCCCGCTCCGAAACACGCTGTATAACGAGTCAACGACGGATCTGATAGAGGACTTCGTTGAACAGAATCCGGCTGATTTGTCGGACGCTGATCTCGAACAGGTCGCAGCGTGGACTGACTTCGTCACCGGAGAGTTCGTCGTCGTTCGCTATCGAGAGGACGATGCGATCTTTCTCGATTGGGCAGAACCACCGAAGGCATACGCAGTCCGCCCAGCTCGGCTTCCGTTCGCCGAATTATGGGATGAATCCGCACTTCCAGTCCCAGTTTCGAGTGTCGCTCTGCTGCCGTTCGAAGGCGAAATCGTCTACGATGGATGGGTCGGAGTCAAGAATATCATCTTCGGAGGGTCACTCAGTACCGACATCGACGACGAGTACGAGGAGGCCAAACATCGCTTCGGCATAATCGACTCGCTTCCAGCACCCGAGGAAGACGAAAAGACGGACGCTGAAGAGTTGCGCTTCTACATGAAGAACAAGCGTAATCGAGAGCGATACGCGTCGGAGATTGAGCAGTTGCGGCAGAAAAGCGACGAACTGGAGCGGATTTACCATCAAGAGATGGGAAAGGCCCGTGCTCGAAGCTTGGGTCGGGAACTGCGTGAATTAGGACTTAACGAGGCCTATGTGGCGATCTACGACGACCGGATTATCACCAGTGCTCCCTCCGAATCCGAGGTTCGCGAGCTCCTCGAAGAGATTATGCCGACGGGGAAGGCTACCCACCCATACATCTATCATTTCGATCCCTGATCGATAGTCTGCAGCCTACGACTGGAGTTGCGTGACAGTCGACGCGATTTCGCTTTTCGTCGGTTCACCGGAGAACTCGAACACTCTGTCCCCGACACCGAAGGCGTACCTCTGGTAGGAAACGTTGACGTGAATCCAGTATTCGACATCGCTGTCTGTCGCGTCATACTCGGCTTCACCTGTATTCTCTCCGTGCTTCAGCACATCGAGTAGGTATTCTTCGATACGTGACGCATTCACGATTCGTAAGAGATGATCGGCAGCGATGTTGTCCAACACGTCTGCGGGGGTTTCGTATTCTTTTCCGACGAGATAGAATTCGCCGTAGTACTCGTGTGACTCGATCTGAACACGGAGTGCGTACGTCTCAGTCATATCGGTAGTTCCGAAGAGATACGTATCAGAGTGTCTGTTACGGCAGACTACCCGCCGGTGGCCGTGTTGTGAACAAGATTTAGTCGGAATGGCACGCAACTACAGTATATATCTTTCACCGCCAGCTGGCACACGCTTCTCGATAAACTCGACGACCTTCCCGAGAATGCGACGCTCATCACGCCGCTCTCCCATCACCGATTTCGTATTACTGAGGTGCAGGACGCTCGCGTCATCATCTACTTCGAAGACAGGGACGAGACGCGGCCGCTTCAGCGAGACCAGTTCGAAACGCTCTATCGCCGGGTTCAGGATGCCCCGGACGGGTTTGATCTTGATCGTCTCCCGGTAGATGCCGATCCGTATCCTGTGGTGTGGAGTGTCCATCCACGATTCGAGGTTGATGAGAATGCTGGTGTCATCACCCAATCAGAGATCGCGACGGCGACACAGGTAGTCGACGCGGAACAGGAACCTACGGACGAGGACCGAATTGAACCCAACGGACTGGATGTCTACTCGGACACGCTCCTCCTCATCGATGCACTCGAACGTCACGATGTGACTGATCTCCCTGAATTGGAGACGAACGCGCTAGTGAATCTCTACACACTTCTTTCGGATGTCCAGCGAGATGCTAACGACTTCCGGTAGGAAGTCGCAGATGTCCTTCTCGCTCGACTCCATCACGACCGTCCGGTCTCTGGGCAGTATGGCTCTGTCCAGCGGACGAGTCGACGCAATCGATCGCTCAAAGGCGACGAAGAGGTGGTGGAACGCCTTGTAAACGCTGGCATCGACCGTGAACGTGTGCTGAGTGTCGACCGCTCGAAAGTCGATGAAGCACTCGAAGTGACCACTCTCTCTGAATCGGATGTCTACGACATCCAGGAAAGCGAGTACGTCCGGAAGGCAGAGGTCGATGAAGACGTGAAAGAATCTCGGCTCCAGGGGTTGAAAGACCGCCTCGCGGCAAGTGACGACGACGAAGCTGAACAACTTCGAGACGAGATCGAAGACCTAGAGCAGCGTATCGACGACCTCACGAGCTTCCGCACGGGTACGGAGATGTAAGGATGACTGCCTACCGATTTCGCGTGAAGTTCGACCCGGACCCGACATCGCTGTGGCGGGATATCGTCGTCGGGGCGGATAGGACAATCGCTGAATTCCAATCAGCAATCAACCGCGTATTCGGGCTCGATCAGGGCCATCTCTGGTTTGCCGGTGATGACGAGGACTACTGGGATAGCAATGTCAAATGAGGGTGTCATAGAACGATTAGCACACCAAAGAGCAGGGTGAACGCTGAGGTGGTATGAGCCCAGCGACCCTGCAAGATCACCCTTCGGTAGACTCGTTCTTCAATGTCGCGGAGACAGAGACGTTAGCGTTGTTTGAGCACCTCTCCTTCGAGTTTCTCGAAGAGTTCGACGTGTTCGCCCCGGCGGAGACGGGGCGAACACGAGATCACGAACCACCAGAACTGATGCGGGGCTTCCTCCACTGCTACTACCACGACATCTACGGCATTCGTCCAGTTGAGCGGGAGCTTCGGAACACAGTTGTCTGGCTGAGCTGTGGCTTCGATCGACCTCCGTCCAGAGATGCAGTCGATCGCTTTCTGACTGATCTTGGACACATCGTTGACGATGTCTTTGACCGACTCGTCGAGCAGGCCGCCCGTCGCGGCCTGCTCGACTTGACCTACTGCATCGATTCGACCGATGTGAGGGCAATGCCCGCCGATCAAGACGCCTCAAAGTGCTACGATCCAACCGACGACGAGTACTACCACGGCTACGGTTGCACAATCGTCTCGACCGGGCAAAAGATCCCGATTGCAGCCGAGTTCACCGAGAGCAAACAAGCACCAGAGGAGACGGCGATGCGCGTCACACGTGACGCGCTCGCCATCAGGCAACCGATCTGGATGGTTGGTGACAGCGCCTACGACACGCTCGACTGGCACGACCACCTGCTGGCCGCAGGGGTCGTGCCAGTCGCTCCGTACAACGCACGGAACGCTGATGATCCGAAAGACATCGAGTACAGGGTCGAAGACCGCATCGAAAAACACAGCGAGGACGTCCAGATGAAGCAATCAACGTTAGACGAGACGTATAACCGCCGTACGGGAGTAGAGCGAACCAACGAATCAGTGAAGGACTGCGGCCTCGGGCGAACGCACGCCCGAGGCCGCGTCCACGCACGAGCGCAGGTGTTTCTTGCTCTGTGCCTTCGCCTCGTCGTCGCTATCACCAACTACGAACGTGGAGACAACCCGGGAAGCACGATCATCACGGTGTGAGAAGAGTTCTATGACAGCCTCATGTCAAATACCAGTGCCCGCAGGAGTATGAGGAGTCGCTTGGTGGCGATCCGGTATTACGTACGGAACGGATCGAGAACGCAGGAGACGTGACGATCGGTGAGATGACTCGTCAGCTCGGTCTTGAACAGTACGACCGCATCTGCTATCTCTACGACTACGGCGACGAGTAGCGCTTCTACGGCATCCTGAAAGAGGCTCTCAGCGAGGAACCGAGTGACACAGAGCCAGCAGTCGTGAACGAGAAGGGCGCCCCGATCGACGCCCAGTACGAGTCGTCAGGGGTCGATGAGAGCGACCCTCCTCTGCCTGATCCACTCTATTCAGTGCTTCCAGAGACTGCTGTGCCCGTCGCGGATCTTCGTGCACTGGAGGAGTGTGATGAGATCGTTCACGTCATCCCGTTACTCAGCATCGAAACCGGGTTTGGAGCGGTCTGCGAGCGGTTCGCGATTCAGTTCGAGGAGACAGGATACGTCCTCGAAAACTTCCAGCCAGGATGGCAGATCGTCGAGGAGGTCGACGGAGCAAACAAGACCGAAGAGGAACTTCTCGCCGCGCTTGCGGACGCAGTACGCGAGTGGCACGCTGAGATCGCGGAGGTCTCGGGAGCGATGACGGGACAGCACTTCGACGAGGAGACTGTCGAAGCGATGCATGTCGAACTGGAAGCCGAACTCGAACGCAAAGGGTACGGCCACCTGTTGTAGTAGTCGTCCAGCACTCTGTCGATCTGGACGAATTCTTGTGTGCGTCCTCCTGATTCTCCCGTAGTGGCTTCGACTCCCGTCTCTCGTCGAACGGTCTTTCGAGGAATCGCTCAACGATCGTACGTCGAGTGGCCGGCGTATGAGTCGACACCACTGTACGATCGAACGTCGCTTGCGGGACTGGAATCGGATGTTCGGACGGTTTCGGGCGCGTGGTTCGCCCACGAGATCCACGACTCAATCGGGCAGTTCGTGTGTTCGCTACCGCTGGCCTACTTCAGATTCGAGTCCCACGACCGCTACTCGAAGTCGACCCGGTACGGGATGGACTCCCTCTTTCGAGTGTTCGTGCTGAAAGAGATCCACGGATGGAATCACGAGACGGCACTCGTCGAATACCTCGATAGCCACCCTGAACTTTGTAAGCAACTCGAGTTTGAGGCCGTTCCGAACCAGTCAACACTGTGGCGGAGTTGGCACGAGCGTTTCACCGCCGATTTGCGGGAAACAGTCGAGACTGCCGCACAAACGATTCTCATTACCGCTCAGAACGAAGGTGTCACTGTTCCACGTCATCCGGAGCGGAAGCCCCCACAGCGAGAGAACGAAGGCAGGGAATCCGATCCCGACGACCGGGCCGTCTTGGAACGGGCGGAACAAATAATCGACCACGTCGGCCACGTCGTCTTCCCGGTGTTCTCGTTAGACCGTGGTGAGGGCTGTGAGATTCACGAGAACGCCTACTGGGGGTTACAGACCTATCTCGGGTTGCGTGAGAATCTCGCTGCTAACGAGGGCGCTCGGAGCTTCATCCATGAGTCGACACGTGATCGGACACCGCTTGGTCACGCCCACCGCGACCAGATTCGTGACTTCTCTATCGCGGAGATCCGAGAAATGTACCGACAGGCAGTCACCCGGCTACTGGATGAGGTCGGCCGAACAGAGGAGTTCCTCCGGGCGGGAATTATCGCGATCGACATCACCGAAGCTGACCCGTTTACTGGCGATAGGACGGGCCACGAAGACGAGATCATCGGCACGAAGGAGAAGACCGACGAATACGCGTACCAGTGGGCGACGGTTCAGTTAGTCGGGAACGCTGTCCCGATTGTACTCGATGCGCGACCTGTGCGGCGGGGTGAATCACGGAAGGAGATTGTTGAGGATCTCTTGGACTCTGCTGAAGCAGCCGTTCACGTCGACAACGTCCTGATGGACCGAGAGTTCGACAGCCAACACGTTCTGGAGATGATCGGCCAGCGGGGACTGTCGTATGTCGTGCCCAAGCGGATGCAGACCAGCGAGAAAGCCCAGGCAAAGCGGTTGCTTCGACGTGATCAAGATCGGTACGAAACCGACAGGAAGCTCCACCTCGGGAAGAACGAATGGCACGAGACGACGCTGATCTACCGCCGGAAGGAGAACTCCGTGCACGACGATCACCGACAGTATTCGGTGTTCATGACGAATCGAGGGAGCGGGCACCTCACGGAGTACGGCTACCGCTGGGAAATCGAGAGTGGCTACAAATCGATCAAGCGATTCATGGCCGCGACGACCTCGAAGGATTTTGGGCTCCGGTTCTTCTACTTCGCGTTCGCCTGCCTGCTGTACTCGATCTGGCGGGCCGCCGATCTACTCGTCCAAGTCGAGGTAACTGGCGAGTATGAGCACTCACCGGTGATTACAGCGGACAACACGCTGACGCTGCTGAAGAAGGAAACTGGAATCGGGTAGAGAGACACTCTGTCTGGGTTAGCGCGCCGTCTGAGTGGCTACACTATTGGACATCTGAAAAACTTGTCCACAAGGTTGGTGGTTTGGCAAGAATGGCCGCTTGGAGAGTGATCTGGAGCAGTTTCCGCTGACCGAATCGGTCAAATTCACGCATCACAGGCCCTCTATACCCGCTGTAGTCTCAACTTCCATCGGACCCCCTTTTTGAACCGTCTTACCATTTATGGCTGGTTTAATGGTTCAAAGACAGCGTGTCATAGAACTCTTCACGTACTACAGTCAGTCTAGTTACTGTTTCAGATCGTTACCGCAGTAGAGAGGCGTGCACGCGGTGCACGTTGTTTAGAACCGTTCAGAGACCGCCGTTTTATTCTCAAATACCGATATTTCTTAGGTGGTCCGCGTGGTTCAGATCAGCTTCGGTGATTCCTACAACAACGTATTCATACGGTCATGCGAAAATATTTGCCAGCGTAGACCCAATTTGGGGTAATGGGACGGTTAGACGATATCACTCTGGAAGAACTTCAGCAACTCCGTGAACGAACCGAGGGAGAGATTCCTCGAGAACGTGTTCTTGCTGCAATCGGCCGAAAGCAGGGCGATGAACTGGAGACACTGGCTGAACGGCATGGTGTCGTAGAGAAGACGATCCGCAACTGGCTCGATCGGTTCGCTGAGGAACCGATCGAGCAAGCCCCCTATGACGATCCCAGACCAGGCCGTCCCTCGAAGCTCGACGAACACGAACGCAAACAGTTCTTTGAACAACTTCAGCAGCCACCGACCGAACTCGGCTATGAGCAACAAGCGTGGTCGCCGAAACTACTGCTTCACCACGTCAACGAAGAGTACGGAGTCGAATACAGCGAGGGCCACGCTCGGAAACTCCTCGGAAAGGCCGGGCTGTCCTGCCGGACAGCACGGCCGCGCAATCATGAGGCTGATTCAGAACAAGAAGCTGAGTTTCAACAGATGGTCGAAAAAAACGGCCGAAACTAACCGAGAAAACCGTCGTTGTCGTCGATCAGTTTACCAAGCGCGTTGGCACAGTGCAACGACATGGCTGGTACCCTATCGGGTCAAATCCAACGATAGAGACATCGAACTCCTGGGATAAGGTGACAGTGCTGGGCGCTGTCACCGACGACGGTGACAGCTTCTACTGCTGGACCGAAGAGAATCTCACCTCACAGCAAGGAATCTGGCTGCTCGGGGCGCTCCAAGAACGGTTTGGAGAAGAGTTGGTAGTGTTTCTTGACCGTGCTGGGTACTTCTACAACCAGTCGATCATATCGGATTAGAGTGAGTATCTGCTTGGAGAAGATGTGCAACAACCCCAAGCAGACAGCGAGATAGAGGAAGAGCACTTGCTTAATTTTGTCGTCAACAGTCTCGACGAGGAGCTTTTGTTAGATCTCGGCGAGAACGTCGAAGTCAGCACAGAGAAGCTCTACGAGGTCCTCGCCGGCGCCAGCGCCGGTGGGACCTCGATCAACCATGTCTGCGAAACGACCAACGACTCGCCGCACGCCAACACCGTCCGTGGCCATCTCACCGATCAGTTCGAGCTTGACTCGGTTGAGGCGGTTGGAGACACGCTTCTCCAACGAGATGCTCTTGAAACACTGCCGGATCGGCCGGTGGAGGTCGTCGCCGACCTCCACCTTGATCCCTACTACGGCGACGAAGACGAGACAGAGGCGCTGTACTCCTCGCAAGCGAAACGTGGAACGACGACGTTTCACGCATACGCCACGCTCTATGCGCGGGTACACAACAAGCGGTACACGCTAGCGGTTCGCCAGCTGGTTGCTGGCGAAACTACCAGCGATGTCCTTGCCGAGTTTCTCGAACTCCTCGACGGCCTTGACCTCGGCGTCAAGGCCGTTTACCTTGACCGTGGATTCTACAACAGCACCTGCCTCACACTGCTGTACGCGCACAACTACGCCTACGTCATGCCAATCGTCAAGTGGGGCAAGACGATTCAGGACGAACTCAACAGTGGCTGGAGCCGCGAGATCGAACACGATCTCGCCGGCAAGGTGACGTTCCCTGTGTTCATCGACTGCGTCTACCAGCAAGGACAATACGACGAACACGGGGTGGCGCGTCACGGCTACGCCGCTGACGCGCCGTTCATCGACACGCCACGAGATGCCCGAGAGCACTACAGCAAGCGATTCGGCATCGAATCGAGCTACCGATTAGCCAAGCAAAGCCTCGCGTTCACCAGTTCTCAGGACGCTGGTCTGCGACTGGTGATGTTTGTAGTGAGCCTCCTGCTCCAGAACAGCTGGCGGTATCTCCACTGGATGTACGTGGCGGCGCCCCGCCGAGGGGGGCGCCGCCTCTGGCGATGGCCGTTCACGGAGTTCTGTGAGATGGTGCTGCGGGCAGCCTGGACAGCGCTTGGTGTGCGCAGGTCTGTGCCAGCAAACCAACCACTCGACGACCGATTCTTCCGGTAGCTATCCCCCGAAAGGGGCGGCGGTCGTGAGTGGCAACGCCGTCGCGTCGGCGGCAGTCCGCCGCCGACAGCGACTCCTCACCGTCGTAATCGCCGTCCATGTCATTTCGAGAACTGACCACGCATCGAAAACGCAGATCCAGACTCTACTGGAGGAGTTAGAGAAGTCTCGATGTGATCGACTGACAACAGAGATCTCTGGGAGCACGTCAGTGGCGGGCGCGCGACCGAAACTGTCGGAGACAGTTCGGTCGCGTGCGTGCACGGAGATGAAGAAGGGGAGGAGCACCTCGATGTCTGGTACTTTCCGCCGAAGTTACCGGAACTCAACGCGGTAGAAGGCTGCTGGGATCGACTCAACGAATGGTTCAAGTACCGGCTTATTCCTGACCTGTCGTCGCTGAAAGAGCAGATTCAACGAGGACTCCGCACGGTTGATGAACCGAACATCTGGAACTATCTCTGTCTATAACTACTGGTAAAAACTAACGCACGACCGTATCAGCGGCTATGGAGCTGGTAACTCTACATACATCGATAAGCATGCGAACAGTTCTATGACACCCTCTCAAAAGAGACAAAAGTCTTGGTACGAAGAGATACAGCGTTCCCGGAGCTGTCTCGACCCATCACACCGGCGACGTACCTGCCGAATCGACGAGCGAATACTGTCGGTCCGACTTGTACCTTCTGCTTCAAGAAGGTTGTACTGGGTCATTTTGGAGAGATAAGTCCGGATGGTCCGTTTCATCCGTGGGTTGTCGACCTCCTCTGTGTAGTGGTCGTGAATCTCGCTCTTATATGGAGCTACGGAGAGACTCTGTAGTTACACTGAGCCGGTCACAATCTATGAGTGTATTTTTTGTCCAGCTAGCGTTCGGCGGCTGATTGAGCTAGGTGTCGTCGAAATCAACACGGAGCCGCTCAATGCGGGCATCAGGTGGCGATTTAAGCAATTCTGGGAGAATACGTCTTGGACTGTTTGTTCGCTGATTGCTGAAAACTCCATCACTCCGCTTCTTCGTCCTCGAAGTACGAGAGCACCTGCCCCTTGATATCGGTGAATGCTTCGCCGGTCCGATTTCGCGGCCTGTCAATGTCGACGGAGACGATATTGAGGACGGTCCCCGGCGCTCCGGAGAAGACGACGATCCGGTCGGAGAGGTACACCGCCTCCTCGATGTCGTGGGTGACGAAACAGATCGTCTTCCTGGTCTCCGTCCAGATGTTCAGGAGCCCCCGGTGGAGGGAGGCCTTCGTCCGGGCGTCGACGCTGCCGAAGGGTTCGTCCATCAGGAGGATCGGCGGATCGACCGCCAGCGCCCGCGCGATCCCGACCCGCTGGCGCTGTCCGCCGGAGAGCTCTTTCGGGTACGCGTCGGCCTTGTCCGGCAAGTCCACGAGGTCGAGGCAGTACTCGACGCGCTCCGCGACCGTGTACCCGTCGGGAGCCCCGACCTCCTCCAGTCCGTAGGCGACGTTCTCGGCGACGGTCCGCCAGGGGAACAGCGCGTCGTCCTGGAACACCATTCCGCGGTCCGGGCCCGGTTCGGTGACCGGCTCGCCGTCGACGAACACCGCGCCTTCGGTCGCGGCTTCGAGACCGGCGACGATCCGAAATATCGTCGATTTCCCGGAGCCCGAGGGCCCGACGATCGAGACGAACTCGCCACGCTCAACGCCGAAGCTCACGTCCCGCAGGGCCTCGACGGGGCTGGTTTCGCTGCTGTATACCTTCGAGACATCGTCGATCGAGATCTGTGCGGTGTCGGTCCCGGATTCGGCGTCGCCGGGTGTCTCTGTCGAGTTCATGGTGTCACCGCCACGCGAGCGCCCGCGCTTCGAATACCTTGATGAGGCGATCCGACAGCAGGAAGAGCAGGCCGATCACGAGCATGTAAGCGATCACGACCTGCATCTGGAGGAAGTTTGCCGCGTCCCAGAGGTGCTTGCCGATCCCCGGCACGCCCAGCAGCTCGGCCGCGACCATGACCATCCACGCCTGTCCGGCCGCGGTCCGAAAGCCGGTGAACAGATCCGGCTTCGCGGAGGGAATCACGACGCGCCTGATCAGCCCGAGATTGGACTTCGTGCCGAGTGACTGGGCGACCTCGAGGAGCTGGTCGTCGACGCCGCCGACACCGCCCTCCGCGTTGTAGTAGTTGATCCAGAAGGCGACGATGGCGATGATGAAGGCCGCCCCGCGGTCGTTGAGCCCGAACCAGATGATCGCGAAGGGAATCCACGCCAGCGGCGGCACCGGCCGGAGCACGCCCGCGACCGTCCCGACCGTGAGATCGATCCGCTCGGACCAGCCGACGGCGATCCCGACGGCCATTCCGAGGGCAGAGCCGATCAGCAGACCGGGGACATAGTGGCGCAGACTCTGCCAGATCAGCTCGAACACGAGTCCGGAGGCGGTGTCGGCGACCAGGACCCCGAGGACCGTCGGCGGCAGCGGGAGCAGGTTCCGCGGCGTCACGAGCGCGACGCCCCACCAGACGACCACGAACGCCGCGAGTGCGCCGAGCTGGAGGCCGAGCGACTCGCCCCGTCTGAAGCCGAGGCGCTCGGGCTCGAGCCCAACGGTCTCCGATTCGTTACGACCCGCCACTGGAGACCTCCTCGTAGAAGCTGTGGTCGAACACGTCCGCTTCCGAGAGGTCGGTGTCGACCGATCCCAGCTGCTGGTGGAAGTCGTTGTAGACGAGGGACTTCTCGACGATCTCGTGGGGATCGGAGATGAAGTTCGAGGCCGGGGAGTTGATCGCAGTCCGTGCGATCTCGACCGGGAGCACGTCGCTGCCGACCACCTCGCTGGCCATTTCGGCCGCCTGATCCCGATTTTCCCGGATGAAGTCGGTCGCCCGGACGTGAGTCGAGACCAGTTCTCGGACAAAATCGGGGTTCTCGTCGACCAGCGACTCGGAGGGCTGGAGGACCGCCCCGGGCTGGCCGGGCATGATGTCGCCGGCGTACCGGAACGGCTCCATGTCGCTGTCCTCGTTCGCCTGGAGGAGCGTCGGCACCGGTTCGATCGCGCTGCCCGCGTCGGCGTTGGCCGTCGACAGCGTCGACTGGAGCGCGCTCGGGCTCTGACCGACGATCTCGACCACGTCCAGATCGAGGCCGAGTACCTCCGTGATCCAGTACCGCAGGAACACGTCCGGCGTCGAGCCGGCCGGGAGCGTCGCGAACCGCGGCTTGCGACCCTTGTCGGCCCTGAACCGCTCGAAGGCGTCGGCCCCGTGGTCGTCCCAGTAGGACCGGAACTCGCTGTCCCCGACCATCACGTTCGGCTCCAGCACGTTCGCCGCGACGACCTTCGAACTGACGCCGTTGGCGATCGCCACCAGTCCGGGGCTGATGCCGACGTACGCCAGGTCCAGTTCCCCAGAGGCGTAGGCCTGCACCAGCGGCGGGCCACCGCCGAAGGTCTGGACCTCGACGTCCGGGCCCAGCTCGTCGTACCACCCCTGTTGCTCGATGACGAAGTACTGCATCATCGGGAAGACGTTGAGCGTCCCCAGTGTCAGCGTGTCCGGCTTCGATCCGCCGGTGAGGCCTTGACAGCCGGCGATACTCGTCGCAGCGCCCGCCGCAGTCGCTCCGAGCCCGCGGAGCAGGTCGCGACGTGACGCCCGTATCTCTCTCATATGTTATATTTATCAACCAAAGTCATTAGTCGCACGATACCGCGCGACACTTACCGGTGTCTATGACAGGCCGCTCGGACCTGTCACGCCTCGTCGATCGCCGCTTCTGACAGACGATTGGCTGCCTCCAGGACCGTCTCGGGTGCGAGCGACCTGACGAACAGTTCGACACGGCGTTCGCCGTCCGGGCCAGTCTCCGGATCGATCACGGATATCTCGGGTTCCTTCCGAGAGATCTCGGTCTCGTATGCCGTCGCATACGGTAGCGTCCTGGTGGATCTGTATAAACGTCCGGTGAAGCCCATGTAACGGGGTAGTCTCCGGGTAAGTAAGCTACTTGTTCGCGGTCGACATCGATCCAAAATACCGGACACTCACGTGACCCCGATGGCACTCAGCTCCCAGGACGTGCTCGACGCGGTGCTGGCAGAGTACGACAGCACCGACGGCCCCACGAGTGTCCGGACCGTCGCCGCGTCGCTCGACGAACCGGCGTCGCGCGTCCGCCCGGTTCTCACGTCGCTGTGTCGCCGTGAGTTCCTCAAATCGGTCGAGGGCGGGTATCGGCCCACGGTGACGGCGCGGGAGTTTCTCGAACTCGACCTGACGTTCGACGATGTCGTCGCGATCGAGCTCGTCGACGAGTGACAGCCACGATTGCGGGAGACTGTACTGTTTTGACTGTGCCGTGAGCAGTTCGACACAAGACACGGTATGGCCGACGAGGATCCCAGCAACGAGTCGTCCGAGCTGACGACCGACGCCGACGGCCGGTGCGAGATCGACCTCCCGGACCGAGAGTACCGTATCTACCGCTGTGTCGACTGCGATAACGTCGTGTTGACGCTGCGAGACTGCGGCGGCGGGATGACCTGTCACGGGGAGACGATGGAGCGCGTGACCGAGGCCCCGCTATCGATCAGGCCCCCGACATCAGGCAGGTCCTCCTCGACGCGTTCGGCCTCCCCAAGGCCGGACTGGACATCTGTCTGTGTGTGATCGGCGAGGGGCCGCTCTCCCCGGCGGAACTGGCCGAGCGACTGGACTACGAGGAGGGTACCGTCCGGACGTACCTCGACGAACTCTTCGAGTTCGACCTGCTCGAGAAGTCACAGCTCAACCGGGAGACGGGCGGTTTCGTCAACGTCTACCACTCGGTCGACCTCGACGAGATGCGCGAGAAGACGCTGGTCGGCTTCTACACCTGGGCCGGCGAGGCGGCCTCACTCATCGAAGAGGCGAACCTCACGAAGGAAGACTACCGCGACGCCGACGTGGAGAACGCCCTCAACGAAGTGTTCTGGGAGCAGTTCACCGAAGAGCGCTCGGACGATTGAGACGTGGTATATAAAACTGGCGGTGACCTGCGTCCCGATTGCTCGTCTGAACCACATTAAGTATCGTTCCGCGTATCCGATGGTGTATGAGTTCGGAATCACGGTCGCTTCACCGGGATGACGCCCGCTTGACCGATCGATCGCACTTCGTCGATCCCGACAGCGTGTTCCGCAACGTCAACGAGATCCTCGGGCGCAAGTGGCACCTACGGATCGTCTACCACCTACTCACGGACGGTCCGATGGGTTTTAGCGCACTGAAAGGATCACTCAAGGGGATTTCCTCGAAGATGCTCTCCGAGAGCCTCTCGTCGCTGGAAGATCGGGAACTGGTCGCCCGGGAGATCGTCAGCGACCAGCCGGTTCGGGTCGAGTACTCGCTGACCGAGCGCGGTCGGGCGCTCGAACCGATCCTCGACGAAATCGTCCGCTGGGACGCCGAACACGGACCGGTGACGGAGTCGGGATGACGACCCACTACGACGTTCTCGTGATCGGCGGGGGCACCGGTAACAACGTCGCGGCGGCGGCCGCCGACGCCGGGCTGGAGACGGCGCTGATCGAACCCGGCCCGCTGGGCGGCACCTGTCTCAACCGCGGCTGTAACCCCTCGAAGATGCTGATCCAGGCCGCGAACGCCGCCGAGCACGTCCGTGACTCCCAGAAGTTCTTCCTCGACGCGTCGCTGGAGAATATCGACTACGCCGCGATCGTCGACGACATGGAGGAGACGCTGTCGCCGCTGGCCGAGGGCATGGAGGCCAGCTACCGCGAGAAAGCGAACCTGACGCTGTACGACGACACGGCGACGTTCGTCGACGACCGCACCGTCGAGGTCGGCGACGAACAGCTCAGCGCGGAGAAAGTCGTCGTCGCGGCGGGGAGTCGACCGCTCGTCCCGCCGATCGACGGACTGGACGAGGTCGAGTACATGACCAGTCAAGAGGCCCTGTACCGCCGCGACCAGCCCGACTCCCTCGTGATCCTCGGCGGCGGCTACATCGCCGTCGAGCTGGGATACTTCTTCCAATCGCTGGGCACGGACGTGACGATCGTCGAGATGATGGATACGCTCGTCCCCCGGGAGGACTCGGACGTGGCGGCGGCGTTCACCGAGATCGCCGCCGAGCGCCACGACGTGTATACCGGCCACCGCGCGACCGCCGTCGAGAACGAGGTCGACGGCGTGACCGTCCACGCGGAGACTGAGGACGGCGACGCGGTCGCCGTCTCGGGCGAGGCGCTGCTCGTGGCGCTCGGCCGGCGACCGAACTCCGACACGCTCGACGTCGAGGCCGCGGGCATCGAGACCGACGACGACGGCTTCGTCGTCACTGACGACCACCTCGCGACCTCGGCCGAGGGCGTCTGGGCCCAGGGCGACATCGCCGACAACGCGATGTTCAAGCACTCCGGGGACTATGAGACCGAGATCACGATCGAGAACGCCGTCCACGGCGGCGAGGCGACCGCCGACTTCACCGCGATGCCCCACGCCATCTTCACCGAGCCCCAGATGGCCGGCGTCGGAGCCACGGAGGACGAACTCGGAGACGAAGGCCGCGAGTACGTCGTTGGCCACGAGGAACTCCCGGACACGCCGATGGGCCGGGCCAAGAAACTTGACCACGGGTTCGTGAAGGTGCTGGCCGCGCCCGATGGCGAGATTCTGGGCTGTCATGCGCTGGGCCACGAGGCGTCAACGATGATCCACGAGGTCGTCGTCGCGATGCGTGCGGGCTCGGGACGGGTCTCCGACATCACCGACACCATCCACGCTCACCCGACGTTAAACAAGGTCGTCGAGTACGCCTTCGACGACGTCAACCTGAACTAGTCGCCGCCGCCGATTGCTACTCCTCGCGTTCGTTGAGGAACTCACGAGCCCGCTGTGCGCCGAGTTCGCGGAGTTCGTCGATGAAGGCCGGGTCGCGGTCGACCTTCGTCGAGCAGTGATACTGTCTGCCCATCTGGATGCGGTGGATCTCCGTCCTCGTGAACTCGTCGGCCGGGAGCTTGCCGGTCTCGACCCACTCGTTGACCCGTTCGATGAACCCCAGCTCCTGGTTCAGCGAGATGTTGCCCGACAGTTCGTTGCGCCGATCCGCGATGACCTCGCTCATCGTCGGCTCGCCCTCGAAGCCCTGCGGGTTGACCTGGATTACCCACAGCTCCTCCGGCTTGCGCTCGGGCGGCTGACTCATCAGATCGCCGACCGGCGGATTCTGTGAGAAGAGCCCGTCCCAGTGGTAATGGCCGTCGATCTCGACCGCCTCGAAGAGGTTCGGGACGGCTGCCGAGGCCAGCACTGCTTCGACGGTCACGTCCTCGTTGGTGAACGTCTCGAAGACGCCGTCGTTGACGTTGACCGTCCCGACGACGAGCTCGGGGGCGTCGCGCCGGCACAGCGCCGGAATCTCCTCGAAGTCGATGTACCGCTCCAGCACGGTCCGGATCTTCCGTTTCCCGACCTCGGGCATCGGAAGCTGCGAGGGACTCACCGACGGGACCGGGAAGCCAGCGCTCTCCATGCGGGAGATACTGGTCACCATACTGTTGAGCCACCGGTCCTGTGGACCGTCGACGGCCATGTCGTCCCAGATGCCGTCGAGGAGCTCCCGAGCCAGCTCCGCGTCTCCCTCCAGGAGGCCGTACCACATCGCCAGCGCGTTGAACGCGCCGCCGGAGGAACCGCTGACCCCGACGAGTTCGTACTGCTCCTCGTCCCAGTGTTCGAGGACCGTCCGCAGGACGCCGCAGGTGAAGGCGGTGTGGCTGCCCCCGCCCTGACAGGCGATCGCGACCCGGGTCGGCCCGTCGTCGACTTCGTCGTCCGCCGTCGCTGTCTCACTCATACGTGTGGGTGTAGCCGCCGTCGAAGAGGAGGTCCGCCCCGTTCAGGTGCTTGGCGTGACTGGAGAAGCCGAACGTGAAGAGATTCGCCACTTCCGCCGGTGTCATCATCTCCTTGGTGCGTGCCTGTCCGAGCATGACGTTCTCGACGACTTCCTCCTTCGAGAGACCGCGCTCCTCGGCGGTGTCCTCAATCTGATCCACCATCAGCGGCGTAAGGACGTAGCCGACGCTGACGGTGAACCCCCGGAGCGTGCCACCACCCTCCGCGGCGATCGCGCGGGTCAGTCCCGTCAGGCCGTGTTTGGCGGTGATATACGTGGGCTTGTCCTTCGTGGCGTAGTGGCCGTGAACCGAGGACATATTGGCGATCGCGCCGACGCCGTCGTCGGTCGCCTCAATGTGCGGGATCGCCGCCTGTGCCATCTTGAATGGCGACCGGAGCATCACGTCAGTCAGCAGATCGTACTTTTCCATGGGGAAATCGGCGATGGAGGCGATGTGTTGCATCCCGGCGATGTTGGCGACGAAGCGCAGGTTTCCCTCCTCGGCCGCCGCCGTGACGATGGCCTCGACGTCGTCGTCACTGGTGAGGTCGGTCTCGACCCCGTGGTACTCGGCGTCCGCGTCGAAACGCTCGATCGTCTCGGCGGTCTCGTCGAGTCCCTCGACGTCGATGTCCGCACCGACGACGGTGAGGCCGTTGACCGCCAGTGCGGCGGCCGTCGCCTGGCCGATGCCCGATGCCGCGCCGGTAACGATCGCGACGCTGTCGGGCTCGAAGTGCGGGTCGTCGATCCGCAGGAAGTCCTCCCGGGTCAGTTCCGGTGCGGTCAGTTCGGTCTCTGAGTCTGGCATGACGTTCGTCTTGGACGACGGCGGCCAGTCGTAAAGTCCCGACTCACGTCGGAGTAACGTCGTTCGACAGCGCCGGGTCCGTGAGTGTCCGGTAACCGTGTTACTCTGCCGTTGCCGGGACACTATATGTAACCGGATTGTAGGTAGAAACACAGGAAAGGTGTGTTACCAATGAGTACGAAATCGACCGACACGGCCGTCAGGTATCCCACGCAGGGCCCGAGCCCCAGCGCGTACGACCGATACACGTACGTTACCGCCGGCGATCACGTCATCATCTACGACGACAAGTACGAGGATGCCTGGGTCCAGGCGAGAGTGTCACTCGATCTTGACGAATGGCGGTGATGACGGCCGCGTTCGCCACGTCGAGACCGGAGCCAGAACCGATGACAAGGAAGTCGAACCCTTCCATATCGTCGACATCGAAGCCTCGCCAAATCAACGTTCTCCAACACTGGCATAAAACGAGTCGGGGCCGTACGCGTCTTGCCAAGCAAACGCGAACAGGCGGCGGGAAGGGATCCGTGTGAGTCTGCGGCCGTCGTCACTTTTACCGGTCGTTACGTCCCACGGGGCACCGTCTGCAAAGAGTTCACCGTCCCGGATCTCGAAGCGTAGGCCCGTGTCTTCGAAGGCGTGCATCCCGTCATCAATCGCCACGACGACAATCGAGTCACCGCCAACGGTGTCGGTCACGGCACCACCAGCCGCTGCGACGCGTGGGCGTGGGTAGCCGACCGCGTCGCCACCGCGTTCGACCCCGAGGACGAGCGTCTTGGGGTCGAGATCCGACCGGTCCCACGATCGCTTCGCTCCGGTCCCGCGCATCCCGTAGAGACCGAACTCGTCGCTCGCCGCGTAGCGGTCGTAGGGGTTCATGTCGTACGTGTCCCGCAGTGCGCTTTCGGTACCGTCTCCAGGCCCTCTCGCCGCCTGGAGGACGACGCCGTTGGGATACCGCGTGCGGAACTGCTCCCACGAGATGATCGGCGCAGAGAGCGCCTCGAGTTGCCGGCCCGCGAGCTCGCCAGTGATCGCCATACCTGTCGGCTGTTTCCACTCCGAATCCGTCTCTTGATCGTACAGCACCAGGGCGTCGTCGGCGAGCTTGCCCGAGACGCCGAACGTCAGCGTCTGTCCGTCAATACGCCTGTCGTAGACCACGGCACTCCAGCAGATCGGACACCACGTCACGGCGATCGGCCGGCCGTCGACGGTGTCGTTGACGATCTCGTGGTAGCTGAGGATCCGTATCGGGTAGGCTCTGGCTGCCCCATTGTCGCTCTCAACGACGACGACCTCGTCCTCCGGTTCGCCGAAGTACGACGCAGCGAACGACGGGTCGTCGACGCTCGGAATCGCGTCTCGTGGGAGAACATCTTGGATCTCCATCGCTCGTATCGGTGGCTTTGAGCGCTGCCTATTTTTGTCTTGTTCGGATAACCGTTCCCACTGTCGGCACTGGGCACGGGAGAACATTCAGAAGCCAGCGGATTCTACGATCACTCATGTCCGCGACCATCGAGACACCGGACCGAGACCAGTCCTGTGCCTGCTGCAGATCAGCGATCTTCGATCACGATCCGATCTACGTTCGGGAGTGCACTGACGACTGTGGCTTGTCGTCGTATTTTTGCAACTACGCCTGTCTCTCGTCGTTTATCGACGAGCGAGATCTGACCGTCGGCGACGCCTGCGAGTGGTCCCCGGAGTAGCGCAATGGACTCCGACGCCTTCCAAACCCCGGCAGGTCACTCCGTGACCGCTGTCACAGCCGACGAGATGCGTGCTGTCGACGACGCCGCAGTCGACGACTTTGGCATCTCGCTGCTTCAGATGATGGAGCACGCCGGACGAACCCTCGCCTGGCACGTGCGGGACTGTAAGCCCGAGTCCGTGACCGTTCTCGCCGGCGCTGGTGGGAACGGTGGTGGTGGACTCTGCGCGGCACGACACCTGGCGAACCGCGACGTGGCGGTCTCGGTCGTCCTCGATCGGCCCCCGGCAGACCTCGCCGGCGCGGCCCGCACCCAGTACGAGACGCTCGCGGCGATGGGCGTCCCGGTCAAGTACGGTGTAGCTCCAGTCGCCGACCGAAACCCAGGTTTGCTCGTCGACGCACTCGTCGGGTACGGCCTGGACGGACCACTGCACGGGACTGCGGGCAACCTGGTCGAGCAGACGACTGGACTAGACGCCACCGTCGTCTCGCTCGACATTCCCTCAGGGGTGGACGCGACGACAGGCAACTGTCCTGGCCCGGTGATCCACCCGGATCGGGTCGTGACCCTCGCACTCCCCAAGACAGGGCTGACGAGCATCGATGCCGAGTGCTTTCTGGCCGACATCGGGCTCCCGGAAGCACTCTACGAATCCCTCGACATCCCGTACGCCACGCCGTTCGGAGAGGCATACTGGGTCGCACTGTCGGCGTAGCCAGTGTGCACTGCTCGCTCGCGTTCGGGACGATTACCATCGGCAGTGTCGGTGCCATCGTGACCGGGTCGGCGGCGGACCGCTTCGGTCGAACCACAGTGACGTGCGCGAGTATGGTCGTCAGCGGACTGGCCTGTCTCGGTACCGGCCCCGTCTTCGGCCGCTCGCTGGTCGTAGTCGCCCCTTCGTCCTCGTATGGAGCGTCAACATCGGAACAGTCGTAATGGTCAAACTCCGACGCTCGCCCGACGCTACGCGACTTGGGGGCGGCCGCGGATAGTTTGTGAGGGGCGCGATTAGCCGATGGTCAGGATCTCGAAGTCGTCGTCCGCCAGCTGTGCGATCTCGGGCGCGTGATCGGTCGCGTCGCTCAGCAGATCGGCCTCAGCGTCGTCGTAGGCGTCGGCCACGTCGAAGGCGTTGGCACAGTATCCACAGGCGCCGGCGAGGATTCCGGACTGCACGATCCGCCCCCACTCGTCGTGGAACGGGTGGTCGGGGTTCTCGGCGTAGGCGGCCGGCCACTTCGTCGCCTCCCCGTCCAGGTAGAGCTCGACCTCGTACCCAGCGGACGCGAGCTCGGTCGCGTAGTTGAACCCGTTCCCCGCAACCGGTGTCCTGTCTGGTCCCGCGTTCAGTAGGACCGCGTACCTTCGTTCCTCGTCTCGAGCAGTTGTTTGCTCGGTCACCTGTTCTCTACTCCCACCACGGAAGATGCTATCCAGAAATCCCATCTGTGTATCCAAATGGACTTCTATCCGAATATATATTAATTATAACTGGCCGTGCGCCGGTCACGGGAAACCGACAATTCGATGCTCGTGCGTCGTTACAATTGTGTATCCTGATATCCAAATAGTACCCACGTTACGCCAATATTACAGGAGGTTGAAACGCCGGCGATCCGTCGTTGGGGCCATGACGTCGACTGGTTCCCATGACGAACTGGTGGTGGCTCCAGAGTTCGAACTCCCCAACGTGGGGGTGGGGCCGGACCCACTCTCGCTGGATCGGCTCGTCGACCGTGTCGACTTCGCCGTGCTCCTCTTTCTCCGAGACTACCACTGTCCGAAATGCAAACAGCAGGTCCAGACCCTCGCCGAGGAAGCGAGGCAATTTGCAGAACTCGACGCCGCTGTACTACCAATTCTCCCCGAACCGGTCGAGCGCGCTGGAGAGTGGCAATCCCAGTTCGATTTGCCGTTCCCGTTGCTGGCGGATCCCGAGAAAGATGTCGCCGACGAGTACGACCAGCCGACTCGCTACGGCAAACTCGGCGAGATCCACGATCTGATCGGCCGACTACCGGAGAGCGTGATCCTCGACACCCGCGGCGACGAGGCTGAGATCGTCTACACTTACCAGGGTGATGATCTAGGCGATCGCCCAGACATCGAGACGCTGGTCGCCGAAATCGACACACTTCAGGAGACGTTCGTCTTCGACTGCTCGTTAGTCGACTGCTGAGACGGAACGGTGTCGTTGCGCACCGGTGTCCACTATTGGGGAAAACAATCATCGGTAAATTATAACAGCCGTCAACATGAGGGCAAGCCACACGGACCCGTATAGACTTGGTGACGAAATTGGCGGGAGACCTCGTGGTTCGTCCCCGAAATGCTAGCTGTGAGATCGAGGTAACCCGGCTTCCGGCGAGCCTAGCTATTTTGTACACCCCCGCCTCTTCGATAGTATGAGTCAGGAGACAGATGTCCACAAGTACGAGGTGGTCGTCGTCGGTGGCGGCCCCGCCGGTATGACGGCAGCACTATACGGCACGCGGCTAGGTCACAACACGGCAGTCGTCACTCGCGGCGGTGGACGCGCGGCGATGATGCAGGAAGTCCACAATCTGCTCGGTGTCCGTGAGGAGACCAGCGGCGGGGAGTTCCTTGGAATCGGACAGGAACAGCTCGAATCTTACGGCTGTGACATCCACCGCGATATGGTCTCCTCGTGTGACCGTCCGTCTGAGGGCGCATTCCGGCTCTCGGGCAACAGCGCCGACTACGAGGCGGAGATGGTCGTCCTCGCGACGGGATTCAACGACGTACGGCCGGAGCCCCCGCTTCCACGGACCGGACAGGGGCTCCACTACTGCCTGCACTGCGACGCCCACATGTTCGTCGACGAGTCGACCTACGTGATGGGTCACGCCGAGAGCGCAGCCCACGTCGCCGGGATCCTGCTGAATTTCACTGACGATGTTGATCTGCTGACCCGAGGAGAAGAGCCCGAGTGGAGCGACGAGACCGCTGCGATGCTCGACCGGCACCCGGTCGAGGTGTTTCACGAAGACGTGTCTGGGGTCCAGAACGGCGAGGACGGGTGGCTGAAAGCGTTGGAATTCGAGGACGGCACAGTGCGGGAGTACAAAGGTGGGTTCGCGATGTACGGCGCGGAGTACAACAACGGCCTCGCGCGCGAACTGGGCTGTGAAATCAACGACGACGGGACCATCGAGGTTGGCAACCACGGCCAGACGTCCGTCGAGAACGTCTACGCCGTCGGGGACTGCACGCCCGGCCACAACCAGATCCCGGTCGCACTCGGTCAGGGCGCGAAAGCCGGGATCGATGTCCACTTCCAGTTGCGGGATTTCCCCCGCGAACCGGAGCAGCTGGCGGAACTCGGTCCGGTCCGCTCCGAAGAAGTCCCCGACATCCCGGACGAACTCCTCGAACAGGCCGTCGACTTCCACACCTACGGTGAGTAGGGTCGACGGGAGAGTGAGAGTCGATATGTCCGGAACCGAGCACAAAAAGAGAAACTCCGACTTCACTCGTCGACGACGGTTCGCTCGCCTTCGTCGTCGCCCTGGTACTCGTAGACGACGTCGTCTTCGTCAGCAACGGCCTGATGGGAGCCGTCACAATGTGGTTTGTTAGCTGAGAGCCCACATCGACAGACGGCGACAGTTCCGCCCTGTTCTTCTAGCTCGTCCTCGTCGATGACGTACGGTCCTTCTGCATCGTGAGTGATTTTCCGTGACACAATAGTACCAAAGCGTGTGAGATAATAACAACCAGGTGGTACTAGTGTCACCTAGAAACCACTTGCCGACGACGCCTCACCGGTCAGGAGACCAGTTGTCTCAGACGTCGAGTTCCGCAGCGAGTTCGGAGATAGTTTCGATGGTAAAATCTGGATCGGGTCCAAACGGTTCCCATGGCGTCGATTTACGATCGATCCACGCAGTCTGCATCCCGGCGTGATCTGCACCCATGACGTCGAACCAGCCCGCAGTCACGTGGACGATCTCGTCGATCGGCGTGCCGGTTCGTGCGGCGGCGTGGCGGTAGATCTCGGCGGCTGGTTTGAACGTCCGGACTTCGTCGGCGCTAATCGTATCTTCCAAGAGATCCCCGATGTCGGCGTGTTCGACCATCGAGTCCAGCATCGCGGGGTTCCCGTTCGAGACCACGTAGCAGTCGTATCCACCGTCCCGGAGCCGCTTGACGCCGGTCTTCACGTCGTCAAAGACATCGAGCTCGTGGTAGACTGCGAGGATCTCGTCACGTCCCTCGGTCGTGACGTCAGCACCGTAGACATTGAGGGCGTACTGGAGCGCGTCGCGGTTCATCTCGTAGAACGGCTGGTACGCGTCGATCGCGTTCGCGACGAAAGTGTACTCGAGTGACCGGGCTCGCCAGAGCCGCGAGACAGGCTCTGGTTCCGCGACACGCTCTGTAAGTGCCTTCTCTGCAGCGTCTACGTCCACGAGTGTGCTGTACGAGTCGAACGTGATCGTCGACACCTGCTCTGGATCGAATGCCATGTGAGGTCACCTGTCGGCTCTCAATAATAATGCCCCGGGCCGAAGTCCGGTCATGTCACCGTCAGGGGATACAGGATCAGTCGATCACATCAAGAACTCTCTAATCGCTCCATTAGAGCGTGAATCTGCGTTTTCGATGCGTAGTTAGTTCTCAAAATGACACAGACGGAGAGTCTCGGTAATTCGGAGTCGCTGTCGGCGGCAAATCGCCGCCGACGCGACGGTGTTGCCACTCACGACCACTGTCCTGATCGGCGGACAGCTACCGGAAGAACCGGTCGTCGAGTGGTTGGTTTGCTGGAACTGTCCTGCNCACACCGAGCGCTGTCCAGGCTGCTCGCAGCACCATCTCACAGAATTCCGTGAATGACCACTGCCAGAGGCGGCGCCCCCCNCGGCGGGGCGCCGCCACGTACATCCAGTGGAGATACCGCCAGCTGTTCTGGAGCAGGAGGCTCACTACAAACATCACCAGTCGCAGACCAGCGTCCTGAGAACTGGTGAACGCGAGGCTTTGCTTGGCTAATCGGTAGCTCGATTCGATGCCGAANCGCTTGCTGTAGTGCTCTCGNGCATCTCGTGGNGTGTCGATNAACGGCGCGTCAGCGGCGTAGCCGTGACGCGCCACCCCGTGTTCGTCGTATCGTCCTTGCTGGTAGACGCAGTCGATGAACACAGGGAACGTCACCTTGCCGGCGAGATCGTGTTCGATCTCGCGGCTCCAGCCACTGTTGAGTTCGTCCTGAATCGTCTTGCCCCACTTGACGATTGGCATGACGTAGGCGTAGTTGTGCGCGTACAGCAGGCTGAGACAGGTGCTATTGTAGAATCCGCGATCCAGGTAGACGGCCTTGACGCCGAGGTCAAGGCCGTCGAGGAGTTCGAGAAACTCGGCAAGGACATCGCTGGTAGTTTCGCCAGCAACCAGCTGGCGAACCGCTAGCGTGTACCGCTTGTTGTGTACCCGCGCATAGAGCGTGGCGTATGCGTGAAACGTCGTCGTTCCACGTTTCGCTTGCGAGGAGTACAGCGCCTCTGTCTCGTCTTCGTCGCCGTAGTAGGGATCAAGGTGGAGGTCGGCGACGACCTCCACCGGCCGATCCGGCAGTGTTTCAAGAGCATCTCGTTGGAGAAGCGTGTCTCCAACCGCCTCAACCGAGTCAAGCTCGAACTGATCGGTGAGATGGCCACGGACGGTGTTGGCGTGCGGCGAGTCGTTGGTCGTTTCGCAGACATGGTTGATCGAGGTCCCACCGGCGCTGGCGCCGGCGAGGACCTCGTAGAGCTTCTCTGTGCTGACTTCGACGTTCTCGCCGAGATCTAACAAAAGCTCCTCGTCGAGACTGTTGACGACAAAATTAAGCAAGTGCTCTTCCTCTATCTCGCTGTCTGCTTGGGGTTGTTGCACATCTTCTCCAAGCAGATACTCACTCTAATCCGATATGATCGACTGGTTGTAGAAGTACCCAGCACGGTCAAGAAACACTACCAACTCTTCTCCAAACCGTTCTTGGAGCGCCCCGAGCAGCCAGATTCCTTGCTGTGAGGTGAGATTCTCTTCGGTCCAGCAGTAGAAGCTGTCACCGTCGTCGGTGACAGCGCCCAGCACTGTCACCTTATCCCAGGAGTTCGATGTCTCTATCGTTGGATTTGACCCGATAGGGTACCAGCCATGTCGTTGCACTGTGCCAACGCGCTTGGTAAACTGATCGACGACAACGACGGTTTTCTCGGTTAGTTTCGGCCGTTTTTTTCGACCATCTGTTGAAACTCAGCTTCTTGTTCTGAATCAGCCTCATGATTGCGCGGCCGTGCTGTCCGGCAGGACAGCCCGGCCTTTCCGAGGAGTTTCCGAGCGTGGCCCTCGCTGTATTCGACTCCGTACTCTTCGTTGACGTGGTGAAGCAGTAGTTTCGGCGACCACGCTTGTTGCTCATAGCCGAGTTCGGTCGGTGGCTGCTGAAGTTGTTCAAAGAACTGTTTGCGTTCGTGTTCGTCGAGCTTCGAGGGACGGCCTGGTCTGGGATCGTCATAGGGGGCTTGCTCGATCGGTTCCTCAGCGAACCGATCGAGCCAGTTGCGGATCGTCTTCTCTACGACACCATGCCGTTCAGCCAGTGTCTCCAGTTCATCGCCCTGCTTTCGGCCGATTGCAGCAAGAACACGTTCTCGAGGAATCTCTCCCTCGGTTCGTTCACGGAGTTGCTGAAGTTCTTCCAGAGTGATATCGTCTAACCGTCCCATTACCCCAAATTGGGTCTACGCTGGCAAATATTTTCGCATGACCGTATGAATACGTTGTTGTAGGAATCACCGAAGCTGATCTGAACCACGCGGACCACCTAAGAAATATCGGTATTTGAGAATAAAACGGCGGTCTCTGAACGGTTCTAAACAACGTGCACCGCGTGCACGCCTCTCTACTGCGGTAACGATCTGAAACAGTAACTAGACTGACTGTAGTACGTGAAGAGTTCTATGACACGCTGTCTTTGAACCATTAAACCAGCCATAAATGGTAAGACGGTTCAAAAAGGGGGTCCGATGGAAGTTGAGACTACAGCGGGTATAGAGGGCCTGTGATGCGTGAATTTGACCGATTCGGTCAGCGGAAACTGCTCCAGATCACTCTCCAAGCGGCCATTCTTGCCAAACCACCAACCTTGTGGACAAGTTTTTCAGATGTCCAATAGTGTAGCCACTCAGACGGCGCGCTAACCCAGACAGAGTGTCTCTCTACCCGATTCCAGTTTCCTTCTTCAGCAGCGTCAGCGTGTTGTCCGCTGTAATCACCGGTGAGTGCTCATACTCGCCAGTTACCTCGACTTGGACGAGTAGATCGGCGGCCCGCCAGATCGAGTACAGCAGGCAGGCGAACGCGAAGTAGAAGAACCGGAGCCCAAAATCCTTCGAGGTCGTCGCGGCCATGAATCGCTTGATCGATTTGTAGCCACTCTCGATTTCCCAGCGGTAGCCGTACTCCGTGAGGTGCCCGCTCCCTCGATTCGTCATGAACACCGAATACTGTCGGTGATCGTCGTGCACGGAGTTCTCCTTCCGGCGGTAGATCAGCGTCGTCTCGTGCCATTCGTTCTTCCCGAGGTGGAGCTTCCTGTCGGTTTCGTACCGATCTTGATCACGTCGAAGCAACCGCTTTGCCTGGGCTTTCTCGCTGGTCTGCATCCGCTTGGGCACGACATACGACAGTCCCCGCTGGCCGATCATCTCCAGAACGTGTTGGCTGTCGAACTCTCGGTCCATCAGGACGTTGTCGACGTGAACGGCTGCTTCAGCAGAGTCCAAGAGATCCTCAACAATCTCCTTCCGTGATTCACCCCGCCGCACAGGTCGCGCATCGAGTACAATCGGGACAGCGTTCCCGACTAACTGAACCGTCGCCCACTGGTACGCGTATTCGTCGGTCTTCTCCTTCGTGCCGATGATCTCGTCTTCGTGGCCCGTCCTATCGCCAGTAAACGGGTCAGCTTCGGTGATGTCGATCGCGATAATTCCCGCCCGGAGGAACTCCTCTGTTCGGCCGACCTCATCCAGTAGCCGGGTGACTGCCTGTCGGTACATTTCTCGGATCTCCGCGATAGAGAAGTCACGAATCTGGTCGCGGTGGGCGTGACCAAGCGGTGTCCGATCACGTGTCGACTCATGGATGAAGCTCCGAGCGCCCTCGTTAGCAGCGAGATTCTCACGCAACCCGAGATAGGTCTGTAACCCCCAGTAGGCGTTCTCGTGAATCTCACAGCCCTCACCACGGTCTAACGAGAACACCGGGAAGACGACGTGGCCGACGTGGTCGATTATTTGTTCCGCCCGTTCCAAGACGGCCCGGTCGTCGGGATCGGATTCCCTGCCTTCGTTCTCTCGCTGTGGGGGCTTCCGCTCCGGATGACGTGGAACAGTGACACCTTCGTTCTGAGCGGTAATGAGAATCGTTTGTGCGGCAGTCTCGACTGTTTCCCGCAAATCGGCGGTGAAACGCTCGTGCCAACTCCGCCACAGTGTTGACTGGTTCGGAACGGCCTCAAACTCGAGTTGCTTACAAAGTTCAGGGTGGCTATCGAGGTATTCGACGAGTGCCGTCTCGTGATTCCATCCGTGGATCTCTTTCAGCACGAACACTCGAAAGAGGGAGTCCATCCCGTACCGGGTCGACTTCGAGTAGCGGTCGTGGGACTCGAATCTGAAGTAGGCCAGCGGTAGCGAACACACGAACTGCCCGATTGAGTCGTGGATCTCGTGGGCGAACCACGCGCCCGAAACCGTCCGAACATCCGATTCCAGTCCCGCAAGCGACGTTCGATCGTACAGTGGTGTCGACTCATACGCCGGCCACTCGACGTACGATCGTTGAGCGATTCCTCGAAAGACCGTTCGACGAGAGACGGGAGTCGAAGCCACTACGGGAGAATCAGGAGGACGCACACAAGAATTCGTCCAGATCGACAGAGTGCTGGACGACTACTACAACAGGTGGCCGTACCCTTTGCGTTCGAGTTCGGCTTCCAGTTCGACATGCATCGCTTCGACAGTCTCCTCGTCGAAGTGCTGTCCCGTCATCGCTCCCGAGACCTCCGCGATCTCAGCGTGCCACTCGCGTACTGCGTCCGCAAGCGCGGCGAGAAGTTCCTCTTCGGTCTTGTTTGCTCCGTCGACCTCCTCGACGATCTGCCATCCTGGCTGGAAGTTTTCGAGGACGTATCCTGTCTCCTCGAACTGAATCGCGAACCGCTCGCAGACCGCTCCAAACCCGGTTTCGATGCTGAGTAACGGGATGACGTGAACGATCTCATCACACTCCTCCAGTGCACGAAGATCCGCGACGGGCACAGCAGTCTCTGGAAGCACTGAATAGAGTGGATCAGGCAGAGGAGGGTCGCTCTCATCGACCCCTGACGACTCGTACTGGGCGTCGATCGGGGCGCCCTTCTCGTTCACGACTGCTGGCTCTGTGTCACTCGGTTCCTCGCTGAGAGCCTCTTTCAGGATGCCGTAGAAGCGCTACTCGTCGCCGTAGTCGTAGAGATAGCAGATGCGGTCGTACTGTTCAAGACCGAGCTGACGAGTCATCTCACCGATCGTCACGTCTCCTGCGTTCTCGATCCGTTCCGTACGTAATACCGGATCGCCACCAAGCGACTCCTCATACTCCTGCGGGCACTGGTATTTGACATGAGGCTGTCATAGAACTCTTCTCACACCGTGATGATCGTGCTTCCCGGGTTGTCTCCACGTTCGTAGTTGGTGATAGCGACGACGAGGCGAAGGCACAGAGCAAGAAACACCTGCGCTCGTGCGTGGACGCGGCCTCGGGCGTGCGTTCGCCCGAGGCCGCAGTCCTTCACTGATTCGTTGGTTCGCTCTACTCCCGTACGGCGGTTATACGTCTCGTCTAACGTTGATTGCTTCATCTGGACGTCCTCGCTGTGTTTTTCGATGCGGTCTTCGACCCTGTACTCGATGTCTTTCGGATCATCAGCGTTCCGTG
>NZ_KB905378.1:1274540-1367311 GCF_000379085.1 Halomicrobium katesii DSM 19301
CGGCGAGTCGTCAGTCGTTTCGCAGACGTGGTTGATCGAGGTCCCGCCGGCGCTGGCGCCGGCGAGGACCTCGTACAACGTCTCCGTCGTGACCTCAACGTCTTCGCCGAGATCTAACGCAAGCTCCTCGTCGAGGCTGTTGACGACAAAATTAAGCAGGTGCTCTTCCTCTATCTCGCTGTCTGCTTGGGTAGGCTTCACACCGCATCCAAGCAGACACTTCCTCTAACCCGATGTGATCGACTGAGACTGGGAAGATCTCAACCGATGAAGGCGAGTACGCATATTATGTAGACAAATCAGACGGGACGGTGTCTGTCGCGCCGCTCGACGCTGGCGTATCTACTGCCAACCGGGGAGAAGTTAGGGCTCAGGGAATCACTGGCGACTTGATCATTACAGATTCGAACGAGTTCAATAAAAAGATCGGATCCTGCTCGCACGATAGCAGTTGTATTCACATGTTCTCGGGCGGATCTTCGAAAGTAAACAAGTACCTTGCAGGTGCGTCAAAAGCAGTGATTATTGGCGCCGCAATCGCGAAGATCGCCTCACGGATTCCGATCGCTGCCATCCGAAACGGAATAAGCGTCCGGAGCGTAACTAACGCACTCAGTGGCGTGGTGGCTGCTGACTTTGGTGGCAACTGGGTTACGTTAGCAGGACACGACCACGATCAAGGTGGGACTAAAAAGAAGGCCACTGGAATCGCCCTCACTAGAACGAAAAATGTGAGTCCCTCCCAGATGCGCTCTATTGATTTCGTTTCAGGCGATCACTGGGGTTGCGAATATCAGCACTCACTATAGTAGCACTAATTAACAAATCTTTTTTTTTTCGTCACTCAATCGACAGCAAGACACTCTCTCGTGGGCGACACCTTTCAGACACGGAACCCCTGACCGACGGCTCAATATGAGGAACTGGATGGATTCCGAAGCAGCGGTATGGTGGCGAATGACACCAATCGGAAGCACTCGCCGTTTCGATAGTAATGACAACTGCTAAATGTTTCGGGCGATTCCGCAGAGTATGAGCGATAGTGACGGGAAAGCGATGTGGTTGTTCACGCTTGCGCTCGGCGGCGCGCTCAGCGTGGCGGTTACCGATCAATTCGTATTGGGTCGGTTCGGCGAGATGGCAGTCGCCGCAGCGACGATGTTAGTGGTCTATTACGTCGTGCTGTTCGTGTATCGGCTGGTGGCAGAGCCTAACAGCGATGAGACAGCGTGATGTCCATCTAGGCGACCGCGTCTTTCAACAGCAGTCGATCTAAGTCACAACTCAGCTTTGAACGTTGAAGTTGGAGCGTGACATAGGCGGTAGCGAAGACGGATGATGCCGATTACGGACTTCTTGTCGTGTATGCGTGTGTTCGACGAGTTCGAGTCGCTCTCACCGGCGCAACGCTATCACGCCAAAACCTACGCCACAGGTCTTGTTGCGGCCAGCAACAAGACCGTGGCAGGTATCGCACGCGAAGTCCTTCCAGCTGGAGACAAACGCGCTCTCAACAAGTTCCTCACCGAGTACGACTGGGACGAACAGCAATTCAACCACGAACGCCTCGAAGAACTCCAAAAACACGGTGAAAGCGCTGGCGAAGTTGATGTTTATGTCTCGTGCTGGATCGAACAGGAACACCGATGACAGCATGTCCATCTCACGTGACCGCTTTTTCAACAGCAGGCTCTAATGTCGCAACCTCACCTCTTTAGGATTCTTCGGTTGACGTGCATAGCCGGTCGGTATACGCGTTGCAGTTTACACTGCTTGTACGAAAGACATGGATGTGAGACGGCCAAGGTCCACGACACAGTGCACTCGCCAGCGGATAACATTAGACGCGCCAAGTAACGAAACCGAGGTAGGTGTCGCACGGCAGATACACCTTCGACCTGGTTCGAAACGCGGCTTGAACATAATCTTCACCGAAGATTACGACTAGGACTGAATGCAATTCCGGAGAATCATAAGTCCACGAAGGAGTAGTGATCCGGGTTGGCCACCTATGAGTGAGACGATCGACACGGTTGAGCGCTGAACGTTAGCGTCGACTGTTCACATCAAGCGAAGAGGCGATCGAATCTCCTCCATGAGACATCGACGGCCACGGTCCTCGCTGAGAAGAAACCACAAAGGAGGACGAAGAAAACGGTCAAGTACCTCGCTACGAACAAGATCGACGCACCGACCGAGCACATTATTCGCTCCTACGGGATGCGGTGGCGCATCGAGACGTTCTTCGAGGACTCGAAGCAGGATCTCGGCTTGGGAGACTGCGAGATGCAGACCGACGAAGGTGCCAGTCGGCACTGGCACCTTCTGATGGCTGCCTACAGTCTCGTTCGTCTTGATCCCGAATCGAGCGCCTTGGGGACGGTTCGCTCGAAAGCGTCATCGCTTCGAGCGAACCTTGAGCACTCCCTGAAAGAAGCCGTTTACAACCTCCTCTCGTGGGTTCGAGACAACAATGATCGTGGCGTCGATGACCTCATGGAGGAGATCGATCACCTCTTCGTTCACTCAACAGCCGACGCTAACGTTCAAAGCTGAGTTATTATAAATAGTATCACTCATAGGTGGCCAACTGATCACTACATTATTTTGACTTATGATTCCCTAATTGCATTCTGCGTAATTGTAATCTTCTTTCGTCGACATATCTTCAAGCCCACATTTTGATACAGCTCCAGGTCTATCTGGAGTGAAGTAACTACAAGGATTAGTTACTTTGGCGTCTAACGTTTCCTCTAGCCAGTGCTGGTCAACGGAAATATACCCTTCCCACATCTCATCACATCCAATACAATCAGTTATACTGGCAACGCCTATACTAAGACCGGCAATGCACAACAACCCAAGAGATCCTAAACAGGAAAGGACTGCAACAACAGAGCCTGCCGCTGCCAAAGCTATACATGAGTTGGAGATGCAATCATCCGAGGTTCCTGTAGCATCCAGCACGGAGACATAAATATCACAATAGTGTGCACTCTCAGTGTCAATTTCTGAATTTGAACTGTTGTCGTATGATGGCCGTCCCAAAGCAATTGTCTCTGACTGTATCTGGTTGTTAGCAACATAGTAAACAGTTGCCTGGCGGGCAAATGAATTACTCTTGCTTTCTTTGCTCATGGTATCTGGAATATTATCAGAAAAATACACCAGTTCGGGCCGATCAGTATTCCCTGCACGCTCTTACGCAGACTGGCGAAAAATATCGGCAGCGAAGCAGTCAACGAGTCCGTGGATTGGTGCGCCAGCGAGATTCAATGACCGCAGGAAGCCGTAGGTACGAGCGGCCTGTTCCAAGCCCTGCTTGGACAGGCCGCGGAATTTCTCGATCCACGGTTGCAACAACGACCAGAGACACTCAGCTTGGTTGGTGTGAACACCCGCATCTGAGACGTATGCTTCGTCGTGAACCACCGTTCTGTGGTCGTGCTCCATCTGTTGATACGGCGGGTACTCATCCGTCCAGACCTCTCCCAGTCGCTGGGAGAGGTCTTCAGCTTCTTCGATCACTGGCTTGAGTTCGTCCTTGAACTTCGTTCCTTCCTCAGCAGAAACCACGCGAAGCACGTCGCGGCAGGCCGCGACGAGCGTCAGTTCATCACCCTGCTCACCGCTCCAGCGTGTGCGACCGCCCTCTGGCGACCCGCCGCGGGACAGACCGTCCCGCGGTGGGTCGCGTCCCTTGTACCCAGAGCAGACCTGCTGGGTTTCATCGACCTGCGTTGGCCCGTCGAGAGTGTGATCGATGCGATCCCAGACGACGGGGAAGCCGCGCTGGAACGCGGCTTCCACGTCACGAATCGCCGAGTGAATCGTGTTGTACGCCCGATCAAGTAGGGAAGCAATTTGATTGATGCTGAGCAACGAATCAGCGTAGAGGACGAAGGCGACGAGGAACTCGCCGGGGGCGAGTTCCGCGTCGTAGAACGGTGTACCGAGCGTGTAGGTACTCATGAAGCCGCAGCCACGGCACCAGATACGGTCGAGATCGTCGTAGGTTCGGATGGTTGTCGCGCCACAATCAGGACAGGGTGCCTGTTCCCAGATGGTCTTGAGACGCCGCTCGACGATGGCGTCGAGCGGCTCGGGCCGAAACTCCAAAGCGCCAAGCGATACAAGTTGCTGAAGCATCCCGCCGAATGCTGGTTGTTTGGTCACAGCTGATAGCAGGAGACGGGATGCTTTCCATACAACGGAGTCTTTTCGCTAGCTTGAGCAAGAGCGTCCCTGCAAGGAAGGATTTTACTTCAGCATCCACATGCACATCAAAATGCAGTAGCATTTCACTATTACCATCTGAATATATATGATTTTGATTTTTAAATGGAATAACCGCTGTATTAATTGTTCCAGATCCTTCCTCAGTCTCAACAGTTTTACTCACTACTCTCATCTCGTTCCACAGTGACTGGGCCTTGTTTAGACGCAGTACAAATCGGCTCTTGCGGCGTATGCTCCGCGAACAGATCGACACAATGAGGCACTCAGGACAGATTTTAGACAACCGCTACGGTCCGTGACTCGCCGATCGAGGAGCGTCTAAACACGGCCCAGTGACTGCCAACCCATTGCAGATGCTTTCTGGATTACGCTCATCCCGATACATTGTAACACAGCAGTTTCTTGAACCAGTCGTCCGGTGAGTTGAGTTTCAGTGCGAGAAATCCGAGGTATTTTTGGAGATGATGCTTCGAGATGCCTCTGAACTTCGCCAGCCACTGGCGAAGGAAGCTGTGGCGGTTCTCGCAGGTATTTGTGTGGGCGTCACCGATGACGTAGGTGTCGGAGTGGGTGACGGCCAGATGGCCGTCCACCCCCTCCGTCTCCTCGATATCCTCATAGATCGTGTAGCCGTCGGTACAGAGGATGACGCTTCCGTCGCCGTACTCAGAGATGTCCTCGTCGGCCTCTTGCAGATCCTTACAGACGAGAAATCGCACTCGTCCGTCGCTCCGACGGACGAGTGTCAACACTGGCGGTTTGTCTGATTCGAAGGTTCCGCGCCCCTTTTTGAGAGTCCGCGCTCGCGCGGACTCCCATCCTCATCTTCGAGTCCCTTCTCACCAGCCGTGACGTAGACCTCGTCAGCTTCGCACACGTCGTAGAGGTCGAATTCGTCGATATTATCACTCACTTCCTGCACTTTGTGAACGTAGTTGAGAACAGCCTCGTAGTCTCGATCAAGGTCACGAGCGATCTGAGCGGTCGGCTCAGATCGCATCTCCTTGACGATATAGAACATCTCTTCGAGATCGAAGCGATGCTGGCCGAAGATCGTCTTTGTGAGGTCGTTGAAGTAGGTTTCGCAGGATTTGCACCAGTACTGCTGAGCGTCCTTACCGGTCGTTCCTCGGTCGACAACCGCGTCACTCTCGCAGTGAACACACGTCACCGTCTCGCCGAACCGGGCGAGACGGAGACGCTCGAAGCATCGCTCACGCGGTGGAAGGAACACTTGAGCTGACTGCTCGTCCATCGTTGGCTGCTACTGAGTCGCCAGCAGAATTGATGTTACGATCTATCGAGATGAGCGCTGGATTAATATCTTGACCTCTTTATTGAACATAACATCTTGCCGTGCTCTTACCAATTTTTCGCCCTCCAATTCATTCATTTCAACAACCTCACCACTTCCTGAAAGGCCACTGGATGACTGCGCAGATCCAACTCCAGCTATTGTCAGGCTAATTCCACTCATTCCGATAGTCTGAAGGATATCTCGTCTATCCATACTGTATTATATTAACTCCAAATATATAAAATTATAGTATTATATTAGAGTATATACCTCGCGCCTTCTGCCCAACTATTGTACAGCTAAATTCGCGCTTAAGTCCGTGCTTTCGACATCCGACGATTCTATACAACCTCAGATATATGAATAATATTTGGTGGGAATTATTGTATGACAGGCACCTACTATCTAAATTTCACTATATCACAAAGCCGATTAGATAGAACGTCTGCTTGCTGATGGTGGATTCAAGACCAAGCAAGCAGGTGAAATCCACGAAGACCAACTCCATATCCTTCTCATCAACACGCTCAGCGATAAATTGACTTGACATCGGCGCTAGGCTGAAATCGAAGCTAAGGAGATCTACGAGGTTCTCATCGAGATATACACCGACGGACCTCGGTCTCTACGCTGTGTGGTTCCAGTGAGAACTCACCGCCTACGAATACGGTTCTCTACCATCTCCGGACGAAGTTCGAGCCGGACCAACTTGTACGAGTCGCTAACACACTCCTTCGGCGAGATGTCGTCGAATTTTCCCGAGTCAGTGGTGGTCTGTGTGCCATTCACAGATTTCACCCGAGAAGAATCGAGCACCCCCGCCCTTTCAGCGTCTCCAGTTCAATGACCTTTGTTTGAACACTACCACCCATTTCGACCATAGAGTTTTCAAACAGGCGTTAGTACCGGCCCAGTGTACATCATGAAAAATGGTGATGTTGGCAGCGACAGGACAGTCGACTCGTCGGCCGACGAGTCAACGACCGATTCGGAACCGCGGCCGGACGGCGGCGTCGCGACCGGCGACGAGGTGGCGTACCTCGACGCAGAAGTCAACATCTTCAGTCCGTCGACGCCGTTCATGCGCGACCACCTGCGGATCATCTGGTCGGGCTTCGTCGCGTGGCTGCTCATCGTGTTCGGCCCGGTGTCGCTGACGCCGATCATCCCCGGCGTGATGACGGCACCCATCCCGGTCATCGGGTTCCCGCTGCACTACTTCCTGGTCGGGATCGGCGCGCCCGTCGGCGCGTTGCTCCTGTCGATCTGGTACGCCCGCAAGCGTGACGCCCTCGACGAGGAGTACGGGATCAGCCACGAGACCGAGCCCGAGCCGGAGACGGAGGTCGCGGCCGCGGCCGACGGAGGGACGGCCGAATGAGCGGGCTCCTCCTCCAGTCGGGCCTGCTCCCGGAGGGGCTGGAGATTTCCTTCAAGCTCATCCCCGGGATCATGGTCACGGCCATGCTCTTGCTCTTTCTGGCGGTCGGCTACGTGTTCAAGGTGGCAGACACCGAGGGCATGTGGGTCGCCGGCCGCTCGATCGGCAACGTCGAGAACGGGATGGCGATCGGCGCGAACTGGATGTCTGCGGCTTCCTACCTCGGGATGGCCGCGACGATCGCGCTGTTTGGCTTCTACGGGCTGGCCTTCGTCGTCGGCTGGTCGACGGGCTACTTCATCCTCCTGATCTTCATGGCCGCCCAGATGCGCCGGTTCGGGAAGTACACCGCGCCGGACTTCGTCGGCGACCGGTTCAACTCCGACGGCGCACGCGCGATGGCGGCCGTGACGACGTTCCTCATCGGGTTCGTCTACGCGATCGGTCAGGCCCGCGGAATGGGGCTAGTCGGACTGTACATCTTCGGCGACATCGGCATCCCCGGGCTCTCGGGGTACCAGTCGATGGTCGTGTTGATGATGGCGATCACCGTCGGCTACCTCACGCTGTCGGGGATGCTGGGCGCGACCAAGAACATGACCGTCCAGTTCGTCATCCTCATCGTCGCGTTCCTGGCCGGCCTCTACGCGGTCGGGTACACCCAGGGGTACTCGACGGTGTTGCCCCAGCTCGAGTACGGTCGACTGATCGGCGCGCTCAGCGCCGAGTTCAGCGAGCCGTTCACCACCGAGAGCTACTACACGTGGATCGCGACGGCCTTCACGCTCGTCGTCGGGACCTGTGGCTTGCCCCACGTACTGGTGCGGTTCTACACGGTCGAGAGCGAGCGGACGGCCCGCTGGTCGACCGTCTGGGGCCTCTTTTTCATCTGCCTGCTGTACCTGAGCGCGCCGGCCTTCGCCGCCTTCGGGACCGACCTCTACGCCAACGAGATCGGTGCCGTCTACGGCGATCCCGGGATGTCCAGTGCCGCGGGCGACGTGATCGTCGTGCTGGCGACCCAGCTCGCGGGACTGCCCGAGTGGTTCGTCGGCCTCGTCGCTGCCGGCGGGATCGCCGCCGCGATCGCGACGACCGCCGGCCTCTTTATCGCCGGCTCCTCGGCGATCTCTCACGACATCTACAAGGGCCTGATCAACCCCGACGCGACCCAGCGCCAGCAGGTGCTGGTCGGTCGCCTGAGCATCGTCGCGCTGGGTGTCATCACGACGCTGGCCGCACTCGACCCGGCCGCGCCGATCGCCGCGCTGGTGACCTACGCGTTCTCGCTCGCGGGCTCCGTGCTCTTCCCGATGTTCTTCCTCGGGCTCTGGTGGGAGAACACGAACCGACAGGGCGCACTGGCCGGGATGTCCACCGGCCTCGTCATCTGGCTCATCCCCATGGTCAACGAGGTGGTCCCGAGCTACGGGCTCCTCGCGGGTGCAGCCGGCTCTGACGGCGTGCTCTCGGCGACCCTCGCACAGTGGCTCCCGGCGATCGGCTCGGCGCTCGTCGCCGCACCGGTGGTGTTCGTCGTCACGATCGCCGTCTCGATGGCCACGGAGGAACCGCCACTGGAGACCAAGCGGATGGTTCGCCAGTGTCACAGTCCGGAACCGATGGGACAACAGCAGACGGCCGAAGAGGTCGTCGGCGGTGCGGAAACGCCGGGTGATGACTGATGTACGACAACATCCTCGTGCCGACGGACGGTAGCGACACGGCCGAAAGCGCAGTCGAGCACGCGATCGACATCGCGGCGAAGTACGACGCGACGCTGCACGCGCTCTACGTCGTCGACATCGACGCGACCAACTACTCGCTGGGCACCGAACAGATCGACCGCATCCGTCGGGGCGATCTCGACGAGATGACGGAAGTCACCGACGAGGCCGAGAAGGCCACCGGCTACGTCGTCGACCGGGCGGCCGAGCACGGTCTGACCGTCGAGGAACACGTCACGGCCGGCCAGCCGGCCCGAGCGATCCGGAAGTTCGTCGAGGACACCGAGATCGACCTCGTCGTGATGGGGTCACACGGCCGGTCAGGGCTCTCGCGGGTCGTCCTGGGCAGCGTCGCCGAGAAGGTGCTGCGCCGGACTCGCCTGCCCGTCCTCGTGGTCGACGCCGAAGGGGAGGCCGACGAGCCCTGATGGGCGTCCTCGAAGCGATCGGCGAACACGTTCGGGAACACCGCTCGGGAATGCTGGTCGACCTGGCCTTCGCCGTGATCTGGGTCACGGTCGTGACCCTGCTGTTCGATCTGCTGGCCGGGCCACAGTGGGCCTACTACCTCACGATGGGAGCCGGCGTCCTCGCCTACTACGGCTTCTTCTGGTCGCTCGCGGCGGCCAGGGACGACGACGAGGCTGCGGACTGACCGGCGGAAAGCGGAATCGGTTTTTCGACGGCCCCCAACTAAATCGCACGACGCGGCCGCTGTTCGTCCAGTCGCCGTATCTCCACGTCCTCCTCACGGCGTGTCTGCTGGCGCTGCGGGAGAGAGGCGTCAGTCGCCGAACGGACCGCCACCGCCGCCCATTCCGCCCATGCCGCCGCCGGGGCCGCCGCCCTGCTGTTGCATCTGTTGCATCATGCGTTCCATGTCGCCCTCGCCCATCCCCTGGAACTGGTTGAGCATCTGGTCCATCTGCTTGTGCTGCTGGAGCAACTCGCGGATCCGCTCCTCGGGCTTGCCCGACCCGCGGGCGATGCGCTCGGTGCGAGACTGGCCGACCACGCGGGGATTCTCCAGTTCCGCTTCGGTCATCGAGTCCATGATGACCTCGAAGTCCCGCATCCGCTCCTGGGTCACGTCCATCGCGTCGTCGGGCAGCTGGTCCATGAGCCCGCCGCCCAGCCCGGGGATCATGTCCATCACCTGATCCAGCGGCCCCATGTTGTTCATCGCCTCCATCTGCTTGCGCATGTCCTTGAGAGTAAAGGAGCCCTCCATCATGTCCTCGGGCTCCCAGTCGCCCTCCTCCTCGCCGGTCTCCTCCATCGCGCGCTCGACGCGCTCGGTGAGCTGCTTGAGGTCGCCCATGCCGAGCAGCCGCGAGATGAACCCCGACGGTTCGAAGCGCTCGATGTCCTTGACCGTCTCGCCGGTCCCGAGGAAGGCGATGGTGGAGTCGGTCTGGTCGACGGCCGCCAGCGCGCCCCCACCTTTCGCCGTGCCGTCGAGTTTCGTGATCGCGACGCCGTCGATGCCGATGGCGTCCTCGAACTCCTGGGCCTGGTCCTTTGCGGACTGGCCCATCGCGGCGTCGATCACCAGCAGGTTCCGGTCGGGCTGGACTTCCGCACCGATGCGCTCGATCTGGTCGATCAGCTCCTCGTTGAGGCCGTCACGACCGGCCGTGTCGACGATGCGAACGTCGGCGTCTTCCGTCGCCGCCAGTCCCTCGCGAGCGATCTCGACGGGATCGTTCGAGTCCGGGTCCCCGTAGAACTCGACCTCGGCGTTGTCGGCCATCTGCTTCGACTGGTCGTACGCGCCGGGTCGGTCCGTGTCGGTCTGGATGATCGCCGGCCGCAGCCCCTTCTTCGAGAACCACCACGCCATCTTTGCCGCGGTCGTGGTCTTCCCCGACCCGTAGAGGCCGGCGAGCATGATCGTCTGGTTCTCCAGCGGGATCTCGGTGGATTCGCCGACCAGATCCACCAGTTCCTCGTAGACGATGCGCAAGACCCAGTCTCGCGGGGTCGTGCCGGCGGGCGGTTCCTCGTCTAACGCTCGGGATTTGATACCGTCAGAGAGGTCCTGAACTAGCCCCACGTCCACGTCCGCTTGCAGCAGCGACCGCTGGATCTCCTTGACGATGTCCTCGATGTCCTCCTCGGAGATGCGGGACTTGCCACGGAGATCGTCGAGCGTCCCCCGCAGGGAACTGCCCAGATCGTCGAGTACCATTTGCCGGAGATACGCGACCCCGTCGTTAAAGCCTTTGTCTGCTGGGTCGCCCTCTCGACACCTACATACCCGTGCCAGCCGTGTCGCCGGGCGTGGCCTACCACCAGATCGACCCCGACGAGATCGACGCGACGCCGGACTACCCCTGTGACCGACGAGCGGTCTCCGACCGAGTGGACACGTCGCTGCTCCACCTCGCGCGCTACACCATGGCCCCCGGCGAGCAGCTCCCTCGCGTCTACCACGCACACCGCCAGCGCGAGGAGGCGTTCGTCGTGCTCTCGGGGACGCTCCACGTCGAGACGCCCGACGAGGCGTTCGTCGTCCCCGAGGGTGAGGTCTTCGTCGCCGAGCCCGAGAGTCCCCATCGGGCGTACAACCCCGCAGACGCCGACGGCGACGTGACCGTGATGGGGACCGGCGCGCCGAAGACCGACCCGGCGATCCCCTACGACGACGCCGAGTGATACAGAAAGTTGTAGGTCTTTACCAGATCGACCGCACGCCGTCGTGCGGTCGACTGGGTAAACGCCTACAACCGTCCGTATGAAGCGTCCGGGACTCTCGGATTCGGCGGGCAAAGAGATATGCAGTACTTAATTCAATACATTTATTACTAATTGCATTAATAAACTATACTATGAGAAAAAACAGAAGTGAATTTGATAAGAAGAATAAACCACAACTGAACCGGCGAGGAATTCTGAGGATGATGGGGCCGTCGGTACAACTAGTATCACTGGAATAAGTGGTAGATCACTAGCACAAAGATCGGGAAACGGCAATGAACATGATGAAATCCGATCCAAATATGATAATAGAGAAAAAATAAAAGATGCAGTTGAAAAGTACGCACAGTCACTTTTAGTAAGACTTGAAAAAGAGGGTTATATTGAGAATAGCAATCCAATAGATCTTGATGTATTCGAGAAAAACGGAGGCATAAATGAAAGTATAGTTAAAATAATGAGTACGTTTGACTATCAAACACAGACTAAAACTGCGGTCATTCGAATTATTCAAAGGAACAGGGGTAATGAGACAGCAATATTTACACTCCCAGAATCTGAAAGGAGCTATGCTATGGTGGACTTTGAGGGAGGTGGGTCAAAATATATATCAACTACAAATAACGAGATGGAAACAGCCTCTACAAGCAATAGCGAACAGAAAGTTGTTGGAACGGTTGATCCAGCTAAACTTGACGATCAGAAGTTGAAAGATCCAAAACAAAAGGACAATACTGATACAGGATCAGTTTCGACCAATGATGTCGAGGATTGTGAATACATGCACACGAGTTCTTATTGTACTAGTCGGGAATGCCAATCAATAAATGAGAACTGCTGGTCAACTTTACCGTGTATAACTTCACTTCATGAAAGAGAAGACATGAGAATCTACGATTGTGAAGATACTAATAGGGGAGAGATGTACAATACAGTTTGCACAAACGAATGCTGTGAGGATAAGGGGCCCGGCTGCTCCTGTTCTTCCTTCGGTTGCTCCGCCCAGTGAGTGGATCTGATCTGATATCAATATATAGTAACAATTGAAACGGTTTACACACCGATCACCCTGCTGTCGTGCGATCAAGTGTGCATTGACTTTCAATAGCTACTATATCATTCGCTTCATTAACTATTTCACTATCTAACTGTTCTGATTAGCCAAAATACAACTCCAATAAATATACCTAAAATAATCGGAGAATCTGGAGATGGAAGAAGTAGAAATAAAAAAACCAGTGAAAAAATTATTGGCACATATATTTTTAACCAATTTATTAAATCAGCACGCGAGGGAGATTTTTGTTTCATATTCATAATTAGTTATCAAGCTAAATAAAACTTCCACATAAAATAGGAGCAGTACTTAGTTAAGCACGGAAAGATGTAGACTGTCCCATTAGTGGAACTCTAGAAACTAACTACTCTAGTCTTAACACTTATCTAATATGTACTTCTACAGCGTGTCATAAAATAGTCCGTATGGTTGTTTGTGTATTCGGAGTCAGCGACTCCGAGACCGTCATCTCCATTCTCACAGCAGTCGTGCGCTCCACACCGAATCACCGTTGATGCTGTCTAAATATCAATATTCACAACGGAACGTTTTTTTTCTGACTGGTTCTATAGTCCGTGCACCGAGTGCACGAGCTTCTGAATCTGTTACGGCTTAAAAACAGTAATCAGACCGACCAAAGTGTGGGGCGTATTCTATGACAGGCTCACTTCTATTTAATATAGTTTCTCTCGATAGGAGGAAATTGAATCGACTATAGATATTTATGAAATTATTTTAAGTTTAAATATATGGGTTTTGGTGCCATTACAATTCTATTTGACGAAAAACGCGGATGTGATGGACTTTAGTCGCCGCCCCCCACATTCTCGCCCATGACGAACAAACAGGCCGTCATGGACAGCATCGTCGACAGCGGCGTCACCGCGGTCATGCGAGGGATTCCCGAGGACGACATCGTCGACGTGGCCGAAGCCATCCACGCGGGCGGCGTCACCGCGCTCGAACTGACTGCCGACGCCAAGCGTTGCAGCGAGATGATCGCGAAGGTCGACCGCGCGCTGGCGGGCACGGACGCCGTCATCGGCGCGGGCACTGTCATGGACGCCGCCGCCGCGCGCAACGTCATCGAGGCCGGCGCGGAGTTCGTCCTGGCACCCAATCTCAACGAGGAGGTCATGGAAGTGTGCAACCGCGAGAGCGTCGTCGCTATCCCCGGCGTCATGACGCCGACGGAGGCCGACGCGGCGATGGCCGCCGGTGCGGACATCCTGAAGATGTTCCCCGCCTCGACCGTCGGGCCGGACCACATCGGCGCGCTCCAGGGCCCGCTCGGTGACGTGCCGATCATGCCGACCGGCGGCGTCTCCGCGGACAACGTCGACGACTACTTCGACGCCGGTGCGGTCGCGGTCGGTGCCGGCTCCGCGCTGGTGAACTACGAGGCCATCGAGGCCGGCGACATGGACGGCGTCCGCGAGCAGGCCGCGGAGTTCGTCCAGGCCGTCGAAGACGCCCGGAACTGATCGCCGACGGCTCGTCGTCGACGCGGAGACCGCATAAAAGGCAGAGCCGGCAGCGTCAGGCGTCGAGCAGCCGGTCGACGACTTCTTCCGGATCGAACCGTTCGAGATCGTCGTACCCCTGGCCGGTGCCCAGGAAGAGGATCGGTTTCCCGGTGACGTGTGCGATCGAGATTGCCGCCCCGCCCTGTGGATCGGCGTCGGCTTTCGTCAACACCGCGCCGTCGATCTCGGCGGCCTCGTCGAACTCGCGGGCCCGGTTGACGGCGTCCTGTCCCGCAACGGCCTCGTCAACGAAGATGGTCATGTCCGGATCGATCACGCGGTCGATCTTCTCCAGTTGGGCCATCAGATCGTCCGAGGTGTGGAGCCGGCCGGCCGTGTCGCCCAGCACCACGTCGGTGTCGTTGGCGTCGGCGTACTCGACGGCGTCGTACACTACCGCGGCCGGGTCCGATCCCTGCTCGTGAGAGATCAGCGTCTGACCGAGGTTGTCGGCGTGCTTCTGGAGCTGTTCGTTCGCGCCCGCGCGGTAGGTGTCGCCGTTTGCGAGCACCGTCGAGAGCCCCTGCTCTTCGAGCCGTTCTGAGAGCTTGGCGATGGTGGTCGTCTTCCCGACGCCGTTGACGCCGGTGAAGATGATGACGACCGGCTTGTCGGCCGCTCGAATCCGCTGCTCGAAGTCGAACTGGCCGACGCTGATCACGTCGTACAGCGACTCGCGGAGCGCGTCGCGAACGAGGTTGCCCGTACTGGAGAGCCGACGGCGCGTCTCGCCGACGAGGTTCTCCTCGACGCCCGAGAGGATCTCTCCGGCGACGCCCATCTCCACGTCGCTGGAAAGCAGCGCGAGCTCCAGATCGTCGAGGTGGTCCTGGAGGTCCTCCTCGTCGATGATCGACTTGCCCGACGCGAGGATCTTGGCTTTCTCTGTCAGGCCACGGTCGTCGTCAGCGTCGTCCGCTTCGTCGGCAGCGTCGGGCGAATCACCGGCCCCGTCGAGGTCGGCGTCGTCGGTCGACGCGGCGGATTCTTCGGGCTCGCTCTCGACGGCAGCGTCGTCACTCTCTGTCTCCGCCTCTGCCTCGGCAGCTTCCTGTGCCTCGTCGTCGACGTCTTCCTCGACGTCGGAGGTGAAGCTACCGAGCTTGTCTTTCAGTCCGTCGAACATCGGCCCCTTACTCGTCGTCGCCTTCTTCCTGCTGTTGCATCATCTGCTGCATCTGCTGTTGTTGCATCTGCTGGGCCTGCTGTTGCATCTTCTCGGCCTCGGTCTCGAGCTCGTCGATGTCGGATTCGAGGCCCTCGATGCGGTCGTCGATGGTGTCTTGCTTCGTTTCGAGGCTGTCGATGGCACCGGCTTCCGCGCGCTCTGCGGCGTAGCCGCCACCGAGCGAGACGATGATCTCGTCGATGTCCTGAATCTCGGCGCGGAGGTAGGCGTCGCCACCCAGCGGGACCTGCACCGTGTCGCCGCTGTCGAGCGTCTCGATGGCCTCGATGGCCTCGTCGATCTCGGTCTGCTCGTTGCGCAGGGACTCGATCTCCTCTTCGATGGCTTCCTGCTCCTGTTCGATCTGCTCGATCTCCTGCTGGATCTGCTGCATCTGGCCGCCGCCGCCACCGCCGCCACCGCCCATCATTGTGCCACCTCGCTGATCTCGACCTGCGTGCGCTTGAGGCCGTGCTCCGAGCCGAAGGCGGCGAACGTTCGGTCTCGCGCGACGTTCTCGTTCGGTGCTTCGACCGTCTTCTCGAATGGCTGGTTGCCGTCACGGGATTCGAACGTCCCGGTGACCGTAAATTCACTCATGCCTCTGGATGCGGCGGGGATAGGGAAGTATCTTCTCCTTGCGCGACAGCGAACGGGCGTCGCCGATCGATTCGCGCCCAGCGCACGGCGTTCGTCGAAACTGACGGTACGTGCGAAACGGTGTGGCCGGAGCGCCACCAAGAGAACGGCAGAGCAGATCGCCGACGGAAAGCTAGTCGATGTAGCCCAGTGCGTCTTCGATCCGACCCAGCTCCGGACCGGACGTGTCGTCGCCGACGACGTAGCCGTTGGTGTTTGCCAGCAGGCCAGAGCCCACCAGCGGTCCGCCGTAGTTGACCGTTCCAATGTCGGCGGGCACGCCAAAGAGCGCTTCGAGGGCGTCGAGCTCCGGGTCCGTCGACGTGGGGTGACAGAGGACGCCGCGGTTCGTCGCGACGGCGGCGGTCCCGACCGTCTCGACGTCTGCGAGCGTCCCTCGCTCGACCGGCACGTCGAGTGCGTCCTCGACGACCGAGACGGCTTCGTCCGAGAGGTTCGCGTGGACGTACGCACCGGTGTCGTTACAGAGCACCACGTTCCCGGCGGCGTTGATCCGGCCGGGGAGTTCGTAGACCGGGAGGTCGACGGCGTCGGTAATCCGGTCGATCTCGCGGTCGCGGACGCGACTGGAGACGAGGAGCCCGTTCTCGTTGCCGGTCGCGAGTGCGCCGACGGTGCCGGAACCGCCGACGTTGGTCGGGACGACCGGCACGTCGAGTTCGGCACCGAGTGCGTCCTGTAGCGACTGCTCGATGTCGGGGCGAACCAGCAGACAGTCGTCCGTCGCCCGTGCGAAGACACCGACGTACGACGAACCCGAGAAGGCCGCGCGGAGCAAGATTTACTCTGCAGTCTCGGCTTCCACGACGTTCTCGCCCTCTTCGTCGAATCGGGCGGCGCGTACGCGGAGCTTGCTCGGCGGGTTCGACCGACCGCGTTCCCAGATCGCTTCGTTGATCGATGGGTCGAGGCGGACGGCGTCCTCGTCGACGGCGAAGTGCTTCGCGAGGTGTTCGCGGACGATGGACATCGCCTTGTCTGCCTTCTTGTGGTTCGCTTCTGCGTCTGCGTCGCGGAGCGGAACGGTGACGACCCGTTCCTCGAAGTCGTTAGCGCTCATTATTCGTCAGTGTTGCCTCGTCGCCAGTTGCGACGCTTGTGGTTGCGCTGGACATCGCGGTCGGTCTTGAGCATGACCCACGCGGGGATGCGGCTGTTCTGGCGGTCGAGCTTTGCCAGGCGCTTCTTCTGGGCTTTCGATTTGTTGCTCATGATGTGCGTCTCTTCCGCGCCGTAGCTTAAATGTGTGTTCTTTTCGGTCAGCGTCGGTCCCACCATCGACGACCACGGCGCTGTGCAGGGAGTTATCAGAGATGGAAACTGGCCAGACAGTATTATGCTGTTGTGATCGTGATAGTATCAGCAATGAAAAGGCGGAGCTTTCTGCGTTCTACCGGCGTCGCAGTGTCGCTCGGAGCCACCGGTTGTCTGGGACTGGGTGGGGAAGCGATCGTGAGCGTTCAGGAGAGCGTCCGCGTCGAGCCCGGTAGCGGCTGGGTCGAGAAGATCCCGGACGTATCCGACACCGGCGGTGCCGTCTCGTACACGGTCCGGTCGGACGACCGACGCTTCGACGTGTATCTGTTCGTTGGCGACGACCAGTACGAGCACTACGACGCGTACGTTAAAGACGAGGAGCCCACCGAGACGCCGGCCGGCCACGAGGAGTTCAGCAAGGCCGCGGTCCCGAAGCCGGACGACCAGTCGACCTACGAGGCGTCGACCCAGAACGGCGCACGGGAGTCACTCGACGTGGCCGGCCCGTACTACTTCGTCGTCGACCACTCGAACTATCGGATGGAGAACCGCGTCGACGAGTACGGTGACCCCCTCAGCGCGTTCGTCGACCTCGAAGTCGTCAAGAATCGCATCTAGGCGACGGAGGTCGCCGAAATCGCGGCCCTCGCCGTCGTGTGGCCGACCGGCCAAATGCCGACGACCGTCCGTCTCAGACGAACGCCAGTGGCACCATCAGGAGGACGCCGGCAACCGCTCCGGTGACGAGTTCTCTCCGACCGCCATCGGGGAGGTCGCGCCCGTATTCGAGGGCTTCCGGAACGAACTCCGTGACGACGAGATACACCATCGCCCCGGCCGCGAAGCCGAAGCCGAAGGGCAGAAACTCCCGTGCCAGTCGGACGAAGGCGAAGGCGACGACCGCACCGATGGGCTGGGGCAGCGACGAGAAGACCGCCCACCACACCATCTTCCACTCGCTGATCCCGAGCGTCCGCAGCGGGATCGAGATGGCGACGCCCTCGGGGACGTTGTGGATCGAGATAGCGACGGTCATGAACACCGCGAGCACCGGGAGGCCGAGCCCGAGGACCGTGACGGTCTCAGCGCCGGCCAGCCCCAGTTCGGCGAAGCTCACGCCGACGGCGACGCCCTCCGGGAAGCTGTGGATCGTCAACACCCCGAGGATGAGGACGAGCTTCTTGAAGTCCGCTTCCTCGAACGTTTCGGGATGATGGTCGTAGGAGTCGACGACGCGGTGACCGACGACCACGAGCACGACCCCCGCCAGCAGTCCGGGTACCAGCAGGATCGACGACCCGTAGGCGAGCCCCTCCCGGACGAGTCCGAACAGCGACGCCGAGATCATGATCCCGGAAGCGACGCCCCACAGCGCGACGTTCCAGCGATCGCTGAAGTCGTCGACGACGAAAAACGGGATCGCACCGAGCCCGGTGGCCAGCGCCGTAATCAGTCCAGCGACGAAGACCAACACGAGATTCTCGACGAGAGCCATATCGGATCTTGCGGATACGACGCCATAAGACCTATCATTATCTCGATGTTTTTGGGAACCCTAAATCGGGCGGCGGTCCTAGTACACCTTCAACCGTTACGTCGTCCTTGTACTGGTGGGTCCCAGTATAATACATCGAACTGTACTAACCCCCTATTAGAGAACGTTTATACAAGATTTCGCGGAATTCAGAAACATGTCCACGGTGAAGCCATCGAATAGTGAAGGTACGTTCGTTATCGAGAGCGCAGTCAGAGACGACGGCTCGGTGACGGTCCGGGAGGCCGGCACGACCGCGACCCACCACGTCGTCGACTACGCCGACTCGCTCGTCCGCGAGAAGTTGGCGGCGCGGCCGGTCGGCACCACGGTCAGACTCGCGCTCGCGCCGGCCGACTCGGCGGGCAAAGAGTGGATCGCGACCCGGATCAAGCCGGGCGCACCACTCGGGCTGGGTCCCTGACCGGGCGGTCACGAAAGCGGCACCGACGCGATCGTCGAGTACAGCGGCCCCGCGTCGGTGTGGACGCTCTCGGTCAGTCGGATCTCCTCGACGCGGCGCGTGCCCGCAGTCGGATCGCGCTCGCGAACGAGCTCCTGGACCAGTTGCTTGTCACCGGCGTGGTTCATCCGGGCGAGCGTGACGTGTGGGGTGAACTCGTGATCGGACGGTTCGAACCCCATCGCGGTGGTCCGGTCCTCGATCGCGTCGTGGAGGCGGGTCAGCTGCTCGCTTCCGTCGTCGACGCCCAGCCACACGACAGTGATGTAGTCCAGACTCGGGAAGACGCCGAGCCCCTCGAAGCTGACGGTGAACGGACCGACGCCGCTGTCGGCGACGGCGGCGTGGAGCTCCTCGACGAGCTCGTCGACGCGGTGGGGCTCGGTCTCTCCGAGGAACTGCAGGGTGACGTGGGCCTGCTCCGGGTCGACGTGGTTCAGGCCGCTGGCGTCGACGAAGGGTTCCTGGACCGTGGCGACCGCCTCGGCCAGCCCGTCCAGTCCGACGCTGACGAACAGTCGCTTGCTCATACGGAGCGATCGGGCGTCGCTGACTTGAGTCTTCCACAACCACTATCTCGCCCGCCGCACACGAGCCGATATGGAACACGTTGCCGCCCTGCAACGGACCGTCCGCCGCTGTACGGCAGTCGTCGTGGTCGCCGTGGGACTCCTGGTCGGGGCCGTCAGTTCGGAAACCCTCCCCGTCGCCGCGCTCCTCGTCGTCGGTAGTCTCCTGTACCTCGCTGTGAGTGCCGTCTACGTTTCGCCAGACGCCGCCGAGCCCGACGCGACCGCCGCGGACGGCGAGTGACGTAGCCCTTAACCATCCTGACCGCCAACCCCGGAGTATGACTGATCCAGAGCGCGACGACCACGAGTTCTCTTCGGGGCAGGGGTTCGACGAGCCCTACGAGGGGTTCGACATCGATCCGCCCGAGCTGGCCGTCGACACGGACAAGGTCGATCCCGTCGACTCCCGAGTCGTCACCGACATCCTCGACGAGCAAAACGTCCCGACCGACGCGGTCGACGCCGAGGAACTGCTCGACGTGGGCGTCTCGTACGTCCACATCAACCGCCACGAACAGGCCGCCGAGACCTTCGAACGGGCCGCCCAGTTCGCCGACGACGAGCGGATCGAACAGGAGGCCTGGACCAACAAGGGCGCGGCCCACGCCGAGATGGAGGAGTGGGACGCCGCCATCGGTGCCTACCGGGAAGCCCTCAACGTCGAGGAAGAGAGCGACGCTGGCGGTGCCCTCGGGGACGACGCGCCGAGCGCGAGCAACGAGCACGCGGCCACGGCCGAGACGAACCTCGCGTACGCGCTGTGGGAGTCCGGGCGGACCGAACAGGCGCTCGAACACGCCGAGCGAGCGGTCGAGATCGATCCGCGGTTCGCCGAAGCCTGGTACAACCGCGGCTTCTTCCTGCTGGAGCGCGGGCTGGCCGAGGACGCCGTCGACGCCTTCGACAACGCCACCCGCCTGGGCTTTCGCAACCCCGACATCCTCGAAGAGAAGGCCCGCGCATTAGAGGAGATGGAAGAGTACGAGCGCGCCGAGAAACTGGTCGAGGAAGCCGAAGAGATGCGGGAAGAGGCCGAACAAGAACTGCTCGAATGATCCTCAACGAACGCGAGACCGACGAGGGGACGCTGGTCTCCGTGTGCGATCCCGACATCATCGGCGAGACCTTCGACGACGGCGAGATCTCGCTGACCGTCGACGAGGGGTTCTACGACGGCGAGGAAGTCGACGAGCAGACCGTCCTCGACAGCCTCTCGCAGTGTACCGTCGCCAATCTCGTGGGCACCGAGACCGTCACGCTGGCAGTCGAACACGGGTTCATCGACGAGGAGAACGTGCTGGACATCGACGGGACGCGGCACGCACAGCTGCTCTGGATGTGACGGGACAGGGATCGTCGAGTGGGTGGCCGGCGGCGGCTCGTACTGCCGGCCGTCCGTCTGGGCGGCATCTCGCGTCCGGAGTCGCGGACGCCTCGAAACAGTGCGAACCGGCAGCACAACGTGGCAACGAACCGACGAACCGAAGGAAAGTTCCCCGTCGGGGCCTACGCTGTAAGTAATGAGTCACAGTGAGACAGAGGCCCTCGACGTCGAGTCCATCCGGGACGAGTTCCCGATCCTCGACCGGGAGTTCGACGGAACGCCGCTCGTGTACCTCGACAACGCGGCGACGAGCCAGACGCCGGATCAGGTCATCGACTCGATCAGTCACTACTACCGACACTACAACGCCAACGTCCACCGCGGCCTCCACCAGCTGAGTCAGGAGGCCTCGATCGCCTACGAGGAGGCCCACGACCGGGTCGCGGAGTTCATCGGGGCGAGCGGCGGGCGCAAAGAGGTCGTGTTCACGAAGAACACGACGGAGTCGATGAACACGGTCGCCTACGCGTGGGGGCTCGCCGAGCTGGGCCCCGGCGACGAGGTCGTCCTCACGGAGATGGAACACCACGCCGCGCTCGTGACCTGGCAACAGATCGCCAAGAAGACCGGCGCGACGGTGAAGTTCGTGGAGGTCGACGAGGACGGACGCCTCGACATGGACCACGCTCGCGAGCTGATCACCGACGACACCGAGATGGTCAGCGTCGTCCACGTCTCGAACACGCTGGGGACCGTCAACCCCGTCTCCGAGCTGGCCGACATCGCCCACGACCACGACTCGCTGATCTTCGTCGACGGGGCGCAGTCGGTGCCACACATGCCCGTCGACGTGGAGGCCATCGACGCGGACTTCTTCGCCTTTTCGGGCCACAAGATGTGCGGGCCGACCGGCGTCGGCGTCCTCTACGGCAAAGAGCACCTGCTCGACGCGATGCAGCCGTACCTCTACGGGGGAATGATGATCGAGAAGGTGACCTTCGAGGACTCGACGTGGCACGAACTCCCCTGGAAGTTCGAGGCCGGCACGCCGGTCATCAGCGAGGGGATCGCGCTCGCCGAGGCCTGTGACTACCTCGATTCGATCGGGATGGAGCGCGTCCACCGCCACGGCACGGAACTGGCGGCGTACGCCTACGATCGCCTCCAGGAGTTCGACGACATCGAGATTCTGGGGCCGGGCGGAGACGAACGGGCCGCGCTGGTCTCGTTCGACATGGACGACGTCCACGCCCACGACGTTTCGGAAATTCTCAACGCCAACGGCGTCGCCGTCCGCGCGGGCGATCACTGCACGCAGCCGCTACACGACAAGCTCGGCGTCTCCGCGTCGACGCGGGCTTCGTTCTACATCTACAACACTCGCGAGGAAGTGGACGCGCTGGTCGACGCACTCGATCAGGCCCGCGAGCTGTTCGCGTAGCGGACGAGCATCCGCGCCATAGGCGCGGTTCACCGGTCCGACTGCAGGAGATCCGGCGTTTTTCGCCCACGTTTTTGCGCAAGCGGTTCGCGAGTACAGCGAGCGAACCCGCAGAGCAAAAAGGTGGTCTCGCAACACTCGCGAGGAAGTGGACGCGCTGGTCGACGCACTCGATCAGGCCCGCGAGCTGTTCGCGTAGCGAGGGCCACTCCCACGAGTCGTGGTCCTGCGGGCGAGATGACGCGATCCGTGGGCGAAGGCGGCGGCCGCCGACCCGAGGGCGGCGTCAGCCGTCGTCACCGGGCTGGTGGCGCTCTCGGGCGACGTACTGCCACTCGTCCCGGCCAAGGTCGTCGGTGCCGTTCGAGTAGGCGAGCTGGTCGTACAGCCCGTTGTAGTTCATGACGCTGTCGTACTCCTCGGTGGAGTACGTCTTGCTGTCGACGCCTTCGGCTCGGCCGTCGAGGCCGAAGGCGTGTCCCAGTTCGTGCATGAACAGCGACGCGGTGAGTTTCGGCGCGTCGAAGGTCTGCATCGCGACGATGCCGGGGCGGCCGGCACCGACGTAGCGGGGCTGTCCGTCGTAGGCCACGTCGTCGGCCAGGACGACGTAGTAGTACGCCGAGCCGCTGGCGTCGAAGTGGTCCTCGCGGAAGTCGTACATGTCGTCGCGCGGTCCGGGCCTGTCGGTAGAGTAGACGGTGGCGTTGCTTTCGAGCCCCCGGTCGTCGACGAGGACGTGTATATCGATCCCCGACTCACCGCTCGGGTTCTCGACTGGGGCGTCCGCGAACGTCCGCTCGATCAGGTCGACGGCGGCCTCGCTCAACCGATTCTCGCCGGTCGCGTCGACCTCGACGTAGATGTCGTGTTCGAGCGGGTCGGCGTCGGGGTACAGCGGGTCGTCGACCTCGGCACCGTCCGGGATACCGTCACCGTCCGTGTCGGGATCTGTCGGGTCCGCTCCCAAGCTGCGTTCCCGCTCGTCGATCAGCCCGTCGGCGTCGGTGTCCGTCGCGTTCACCGACGCGGTCGAACCGTCGGGCTCGGTGGTACCGCCGACGCGCTGTCGTCGAATCGCGGCTCCGTCGGTTTCGGCGTCGTCGGCGTCGACCAGCCGCTCGGCCACTGTCGCGCCGCCGGCAGGGCGGACCTGCGTCTCGTCGTCGCTGACCGACACCGCCAGTGTGCCGCTGGCGACCGCTGCGACGACCAGCAGGGCGGTGACGACGTGGATCGGACCCACGCTCACGGCGTCGACGGGCGCGGCGAGTCGACCGCGACCGCCTCGTGGCCGGCTAGCCATCGCTCTCCCCCAGGTGGCTATCAGAACCGATACTGGTGCCCGAGACGGCGTGGTTCGACCACCGACGGCGAACGGGTCCTGTCGCCGCCCAAGCGAGTGAGCGGGCCGACAGAGCGATATGCATACGAATAGGAGGAGGAGACTACCGGGACATAAGACACGCCATCGAATTATCGGAGCTGATACTGCATCGCTCCGAGCGTCCCGAGCGGGTGGGCACGGCGCGGCGAGTGGCGCTACTTTTTTCCCGGGTGTCGTAAATCACACAGTATGAGCCTGAGTGAGCGGTTGCGGCGCAGTTTCGTCGCCGGCCTGATCCTCCTCGCGCCGCTGGTCGTGACCGTCTACGTAATACGGACACTCGCCAACTGGACGCTCCAGCTCGTGGAACCGATCGTCGCCAGTACGCGACTGGCGAGCTACACCGGCGACGACCAGCTGCTGGCCCAGTTCGTCGCGATCGGTGCCGTCCTCGTCGCGGTGGTCGTGCTCGGCTCGCTCGCACAGCGCAACGTCGGTCGACAGCTGTTCGGCAACGTGGGGCGGATCGTCAACGTCGTGCCGCTCGTGAACACGATCTACACCAGCGTCCGGCAGGTCGCCAACTCGCTCGTCGACCGCGACGAGGCCTACGAGAGCGTCGTCCTCGTGGAGTACCCCCGCGAGGGGATCTACTCGATCGGTCTCGTCACCGGCGACAGCCCGGTCGACGTAGACGCCTTCGGCGGGAAATCGGTGTACAACGTCTACTTCCCGAACAGCCCGAATCCCACCGGCGGGCGTCTCGCGCTCGTCCCCGAGAGCGATCTCCACGAGACGGACATGAGCGTCAAGGCCGGGCTGGGCCTGCCCGTGACGACCGGCGTCACCGAAGACGGCGAGCCGAAGTCGGTTCCGGCGACGCCGAACGACGACCCCGTCGTCGGCCAGCGTGACACGAACACCAGATGAGAACTGCAACCACGGACACGTGAGCCGGGAGAGGCTCGATCTCGTGACCGATCGCTGGCTGGTGCAGTGTGGCCGTTTCGGCACGCGTTTCGATGCCGACTAGTAGCGTCGGCGGCTTGCTCCGGGTATGACCGCGTTCGATCCCGAAAAGTTCGAGGACAAGTACGAACACTACTTCACAGAGCTACAGAAGGCCTACAAGCAGGCCTTCGAGGTGATGAACGACCGCTACGACTCGGAGCTGATCCACGCCATCGACCAGCAGATCCTCAACGAGTCCGAACCGGTCTACGAAGGTGACGGCGAGTTCGGGATCGACCTCCCGGAGGACCCGACCGAACGCCTGACCGCGATCGTCGTCGACGACGAGAAGCTGGAGACCGTCCTGGAGCGCTACGTCGAGGAACTGGAGTCCCAGCATCGGACGATCTTCGGATTCGAGGAGTAGCGAGACGCCGACCGAAGTGCGGTCTCGAAAACGCGAGCGGAGGGCGACCCGCGGGAGAGCGGGCGGTGACACTCCCGCTCGCCGCTTCCGAGGGCCGTGACTCACTCCGTTCGTCACGCCCCTCGCGCGCATCCGGAAAATCCATACCCGTCGCTGGCCAACGACGATTCGATGGACGCACCGCTGTGGACCGAGAAACACGCCCCATCGCTCGCAGACATCCCCCAGCCACAGGCTCGCGAGCACCTCCAGGGCGCGATCGAGGAGCCGATGAACCTCCTCGTTCACGGACCGATCGGGGCGGGCAAGACCGCGGCCGTGCGGGCGCTGGCCGAGGAGACCCACGAGAACCCCGACGCCGACCTCGTCGAGATCAACGTCGCCGACGTGTTCGATCTGAGCAAGAAGGAAGTCGCCAACGACCCCCGGTTCTCGTCGTTTATCGACTCGAAGCGCCGACGTGACTCCTCGAAGGCGGACCTGATCAACCACGTCCTCAAGGAGTCGGCGAGCTACACGCCGATGTCGGGCTCGTACAAGACGATCCTGCTGGACAACGCCGAAGGGATGCGAAAGGACTTCCAGCAGGCGCTGCGTCGCGTGATGGAGCAGTACTACGAGGCGACGCAGTTCGTGATCGCGACGCGCCAGCCCTCCCAGCTCATTCCGCCGATCCGCTCGCGGTGTTTCCCGATCGTGATGCGTGCGCCGACCCACGAGGAGACCGTCGGCGCGCTCGAACGAGTCGTCGAGAGGGAGGGCGTCGACTACGACGCGGACGGCCTGGAGTACGTCGCGGGCTACGCCGACGGCGACCTCCGCCAGGCGGTGCTGGCCGCCCAGACAACCGACGAACAGGCGGGCGAGATCACCATGAACACCGCCTACGAGGCCCTCAACGCCGTCGAGGCCGACGACCAGGTCGAGTCGATGATCGCGGCCGCCGAGGCCGGCGAATTCACCGACGCGCGTGCGACCCTCGACGATCTGCTCGTCGACGAGGGCCACAGCGGCGGGGACGTGCTCGAAGACGTACTCGCGGTCGTTCGGGCTCGCTACTCGGGCGATCGCGTCGCCGAGATCCATCGGATCGCCGGCCGGATCGACGCCGACCTCGTCGAGGGGACGAGCGACCGGATCCACGTCTCGCATCTGCTGGCCGAGATCGGCGAACTGACACAGACAGAGGGGTGAGCGGCGGTGGCCCGCCGGGAGACCGAACCCATCGGCGTGTATCGTGCACCCAAAAGCAACCGAAGTTTTACACTATCAGCAACACTTTTCATCTGAGTATTAGTAGTATCCGGTGATATGAGCCAGATGTCAGCCGGTGCCAGCACCGTCCAGCTCTGCATGCGACGGTTCGCGCCGGACGCGGCCCAGCAACGCCAACGGGAGGTGGTCGCACGGCTGGAAGCGCTGTCCGACCGAGGGCTCGTCGAGGAGGTGACCCGCGAGTGGTGGAGCACGCGCGTCTGTACGCCGGGGACAGACGACAGCGAGAGATCTTCCTGTCCGATAATCGTCGAGGAACTGCTCGACGCCGCCGATGGAACGTCGATCTCGTTGCAGCCCGCCTTCCATCGCGCGACGGGCCACGAGACCGCGGACTCGGACGTGCTCTACCTCCCGGTGATCTGTCTGGTCGTGCGCGAGGACGGCGAAGTCGCGGGGATCTATCCGGCCTGTGACGGCCAGACCCACCACCGCGTCGAGGACGCACTCGACCGGATCGAGTCCGGCGAGGGCGTCTCGAACCTCTAAATAGCGGGCCACGGCGGCGGCCGGTATCGGCCACCCGTGGCTCGACATGGGAAGCTTCCTTAGGATCGAAGCAGTAGCTACGGTCATGAAACGAGAGCCGCCACAGACCGAAGAGGGCTGGTACGTGTTGCACGACCTGCGCCACGTCGACTGGGACGCCTGGCGGGCGGCCCCCGAACGGGACCGCGACCGAGCGCTGACCGACGGGATCGACTATCTGGAGTACTTCGAGGCCGTCGAGGACAGTTCAGAGGGGCAGTCGGCGGTCTACACCGTGCTGGGCGACAAGGCCGATCTCATGATCCTGCACCTGCGGCCGACGATGGCCGACCTGGACGCCGCCGAGCGGCAGTTCGAGCAGACCGAGTTCGCCCGCTACACCGAGCAGGCCACCTCCTACGTCTCCGTGACGGAGGCCTCGGGCTACACCGAGAAGGCCCGCGAGTACTTCGATGGCGAGGTCGACGACGACTCCGGGCTGGCACAGTACATCCAGGCCCGTCTGCACCCCGACGTCCCCGACGAGGAGTTCGTCTGCTTCTACCCGATGAGCAAGCGTCGCGAGCCGGACCAGAACTGGTACGACCTGCCCTTCGCCGAGCGGGCCGAACACATCAAACGGCACGGCGACATCGGCCGTCAGTACGGCGGCAAGGTCGAGCAGATGATCGCCGGCTCGATCGGCTTCGACGACCACGAGTGGGGGATCACGCTCTGGAGCGACGACATGACCCACGTCAAGGACCTGCTGACTCAGATGCGCTTCGATCCCTCGACCTCGAAGTTCGCCGACTTCGGGCGCTTCTACGTCGGTCGCCGCTTCGCGCCGTCGGACCTGCCGGCGGTGATGAACGGCCAGCGCGTCCCGACCGAAGACACGAACGCATCGGGAGCGACGACCGACGGACGCACCCAGCCCACCGACGGAGCCCATCCCGGTACCCGCGAGACCGCGACGGCCGGCCAGTCCGGCGACGCGGGCAGTCACGGCGGCGTCCATCCGGGCAGTTCCGCCGAGGGCGACCACCCCCACGACGGCGGCGACATGGCCAGCCGAGACGGGGAAGCCGACGAGGCCAGCGAGAGCGGCGACGGCCACCCCGCTGGCGGCGGCCGTCCAGACCCCGGTGACGCGTCCTACGAGGAGACCGACGACCTCGCGCAGCGCCTCGCCACGATGGGGCTGTCCGAGGGCGAGGACTACGACGCTGGCGACTACGGACTGCTGTTCTACTCGGAGAGCGACGCCGAGGCACTGGCCGACGAAGTCGCAGATCTCCGGGAGAGCTTCGACCACTACGACCGCCACGTCGCGACGACCGTGCGCGCCCAGAGCGGCCGGGCGGCCGTCGTGAGCATCTGGACCGCACGGGAAGCCGCCGAGACCGCCGCCGGGTTCCTGGGCGACGTGTCCGGGGTCAGCGACACCTACGGGGGCCACCTCGGCGAGGGAGCCGCCGACGAGCCCGAGCCGACGACGGCGAACTCCAGCGAGGAGATCCAGCAGCAACTTGCCGACGCGAACGTCTACGCCGGACAGCCGAACGGAGAGGACGTGTTCGCGCTGGTGCTGTACTCCGAGGCCGACCCCGAGACGCTGTCTACCGAAGTGGCCGAGCTCACGGAGAGCTTCGATCACTACGACACACACGAGGGTACTGCGGTCTACGAGGCCGGCGAGCCCCTCGACGCCGCGACGGCGGACGCCGACCAGCCCCGAGCGGCCGTCGTCAGCCTCTGGGAGACCCAGAGCGCCGCCGACACGGCGAGTGGCTTCCTCACCGACCTCCCGGAGATCGTCGGCCGTCCCGACGAGGGCGACGGCTTCGGCACGATGGGGATGTTCTACACCGTCGAGCCGGACCACCGCGAGGAGTTCGTCGAGACCTTCGACGAGGTCGGCGAGCTACTCGACGAGATGGACGGCCACCGAGAGACGACGCTGCTGGCGAACCGCGACGACGAGAACGACATGTTCATCGCGAGCCAGTGGGACGGCAAGGAAGACGCGATGGCGTTCTTCCGGTCGGACGAGTTCGCCGAGACCGTCCAGTGGGGCCGAACGGTGCTCGCAGACCGTCCTCGGCACGTCTTTCTCGCCTGAGAACGGCCACGAGTGACACGAGTGGCCGCTTTTTCGCCCACGTTTTTCGAGGAGTGGTCACGTAAGTGACCCGACGACAAAAAAGGTGGAGTCGGGGCCGAACGGTGCTCGCAGACCGTCCTCGGCACGTCTTTCTCGCCTGAGAACGGCCACGAGTGACACGAGTGGTCGCTCTTGGAGTCTCGTCGCTCTAACGGCGTTTTGAGCGACGGGCGAGAACACACCCGCCACGTCCCGGTGTTCGTCGAAGAGAGCGAAGTGAGCTACCGGTAGCGAGGCGAGCGAAAAGTCGGGTGCTACTGGGCGTCGTCGGGCACGTCGGCGTCGTCCTCTTCGGTTCTGGTCGTTTCCACGTCGAGTTCGCCGAAGTAGATGTCCGCGCCGTCCTGTGCGACCTTCTCGGCCAGCACGGCGCATTTGACCCGCATCGGGGAGATATCGACGCCGAGCATGTCGACGACGTCGTCGCGGTCCATCTCGTCGAGTTCCTCGATGGACATACCGTGGAGCTGTTCGGAGAGCATCGAGGCCGAAGCCTGGGAGATGGCACAGCCGTCGCCTCGGAAGGCAACTCGCTCGATCGTCTCCTCGGCGTCGTCGAGGACGACGTCCATCTCGATGGTGTCGCCACACATCGGGTTCTCGCCGACGTGGGTGAACGTTGGCTCCTCGATCTCCCCGTAGTTGCGAGGACTCTTGTAGTGATCGAGGATCTGCTGTCGGTACATATCGGAGCCGCCAAGACCCATTGTTGGAGGCGAGTAGGGGAGTCCCGGGCAAAAGGGTTCCGGGGCCGCCACAGTCCCGACCCTCCCAGATCGTCCGGCGAAGCCGTCGGATCTGTCGACACGGCGACAGACGTTCACGGACGATCACCGAAGAGTATAATTGCAACAGCGTTGTTAATAGTTCTCAAGGGACTTCGATGTTCGATCGAATCAGTGAACTGTCGAATAAGTCGCTGTCGAACGGTGAGACTCCGTCGGCCGACGAACTCGATGGTGGGCCGCTGGCGTCGCTGCTGGGAGAGGGGGAGACACTGCAACACGTCGTCGCCGGGAACGGTGGGCTCGATCACACGACCAACGGACGCTCGACGTCGATCGAGCCGAGCGGCGGCCACACGGCGTACATGGTGGTCACGGACCGTCGCGTCTACTTCGTGCTCGGCGACGATCCGGAGACGGCCGAGGTAACCTTCCCCCACGCGGAGATCACGAGTGCGGAGTTCAACAGCGGACTGCTCAACGCGACGATACTGGTCAAGATCGCCGACGGCTCCGTCCGGTTCACGCCCACAGACGCCGATCAGGGGGCGACGGTCACCGACTACATCGAACGGATGGCCACCGCCTGGGGGGAGTTCGACGCCGCTCTGACGGACGCACGGAACACGATCGAGGAGATCGAACAGCGACTCGCCAGCGGCGAGGAGACCTCGCGGCTCGTCCAGGGTGCCAGATCCTACATCTCGAACGCCCACCACGCCGCCACCCACGACGACGACGCGCCCACGGAGCGCATGACCGAGCTGATCGAACCCGTCGAGAACCGACTCGACCAGCTCTGTGTGGCCATCGACACCGAGCAAATCGAGTCGCTGCTGGCCGAGGCCCGCCAGGCCAAGGTCGAGGGCGACCACGAGACGGCTTTCGGAACGCTCGCTCGCGCTCACTCGACGATCGCCGACGGGCGCAAGGCCGTCACCGACGGCGGGGTCCTCGACGCGATCAACGAACTGGGATCGACCTACGACGAGCTCGTACAGATGACCTTCGAGGACGCGACGGCGGCCTGCCACCGCGGGCAGTCGACGGACGATCCCGCGGACGCGGTCGACGCCTGGCGGGAGGCACGCCAGCGCTACCGGGCCGCGCTCTCTGCGGACTGGGACGGCGAGGCGAGCGTCAGCGCCGAGGCCCTCGAATTCCAGCTTGCGTGGGTGACCCAGCGCCTGATCGACGCCCACATCGACTACGGCGACGCGCTCGAAGTCGAGGGCGACGAGATCGACGACAGCGACGAGGCGACCGACCGCTACGAACGAGCCAAACGACAGCTCACCCGCGCACGAGAGCTCGCGAGCCAGCACACGTACGCGACCGCGCCGGTCTCGACGGAGCGACTCGACGGCATCGAAGAGAAGATCGAGCTCGGAGCGTGGCAGTGGGGCGGGACCGAGTAGCCCATCGTTGTCGGTACAATATCCTGAATTTTACCTACCGCATCGATAGTTATAATCGGACAGCAACGGGATTGCACTTCGGGGGCCACTCAATGCTCGACCGAATCAGCGAACTTTCGAGGGAGACCGTCCGGGGGGAACCGACGATCGCGGAGCTCGGTACCGGGCCGCTCGAATCGCTCCTCGGGGACGAGGAAACCACACAGTACGTCCTGGCAAGCACCAGCGCGATCGAACACACGGTCGACGGGCAAACGACGAGCATCGAGCCCGACGACGGCCACGGTGCGTACGTGGTCGTGACGGACCACCGGCTGTACGCGCTGCTGGGCGACGAGCCGACGACGGCGATGGTGACCCTCGCCCTGGGTGGGGTCACACAGTCGACGTTCGACGACGGGCTGCTACGGACGACACTGACCGCCCGGACTCCGGCGGAGTCCGTCGTCTTTCACCCGATCGACGCCGAGCAGGCCGCGGCCGCCGAGGCGTACGTCGACCGCGTCGGCTCGTGCTGGTCCGAGCTGTCGACGGCACTCGACGACGCGCGGGCCGGGCTCGACGCGCTGCGCGAGGCGATCGAGGCGTCGGAAACCGTCGACCGGCACCGACAGCACGCGCGCGCCCGGCTCTCGAAGGCCTACCACTGTGCGACCCAGGAGGACGACGCGCCGACGGCGGCGATGCGGGCACAGATCGAGCCCGTCGAAGACGAGCTGGACCGGCTCTGTGCGGTGGCGACGGCCGACGAGGTCGAGACGCGACTCGAAGCGGCTCGCAGCGCCCACGAGGACGGCGACTACGAGACCGCCTTCGAGACACTGGTCGCGGCCGGCGAGTCACTCGACGGGGCCAGCGAGATCGACGACGCCGTCGAGGACCGCTTCGAAGCGCTCCGTGAGACGCACGACGAACTCGCTGCGACGTTTCTGGAGCGCGCAGCGCAGCGCTGTCAGGACGCGCTCGATGCGGCGACGGCCCCGGAGCGGGTCGACGCCTGGGAGGACGCGCTCGACCGGTACAGGGCCATCGCCGCCGCCGGGTGGACGGCCGCCGCGGGCGTGACCGAGGAGATGGTTCGGTTCCAGCTGGTCTGGGTGGTCGATCGCTGCGTCGGCGCGCTCTCGACGGCGGCCGCCGAACTGGCGGCCCAGGGCGACGAACGGGGCGAGGGACACGCGGACGCCGTCGACTACTACGAGCGAGCGCTCGAACGCCTCCGCCGGGCCGAACAGCTCTCGGACGTACACCCAGAGGCCGGCGACAGCTTCGCGGACAGGATCGATGCGCTCGAAACGAAGGCCGAACGCGCTCAGTGGCAGTGGGGCGGCGAGGACTGACCGGACAGTATCAGTAACTCACGACCGGATCGCGCTCCCAGAACTCGCTGCTCTTCTCCAGTTTCGGCACCCAGGTCTCCTGTTCGCGGGCCAGCAACGTGACGTGGGACTCCTCGACTTCCTTCATCGTGTCGTGCTCGGGGAGGAACTGGCCGACCTCCTCGGTGAACGCCCGCACTTCGTCGTGGCTGGGCATCGACTCTCGGTCGAGTCGCCCGCGGGAGTGGCCGACGTGCATGTAGGCCTTCATCTCGACGTAGTCCGCGTCGGCGCGCTGGCACATCGCGGCGTACCAGGCGGGGTGGTGCATGTTGTGGCCCTTGACGAGCGTCGTCCGGATCACGGTGCGGGTGTCGTCTTTGTCGGCCAGCACGTCGAGCGTGTCGATCAGCGAGTCCCAGGCGCTGTCCTCGACGGCCTTGACGGTGTCGTCGAAGGTCTTGCGGTCCGGCGCGTCGACGGAGACGTACAGCTGTGTGGGGTCACAGCGGTCAAGCACGTCGGGGTTGGTCCCGTTCGAGACCAGGAAGGTGGTGATGTCCCGGTCGTGGAACTCCTCGATGAGTTCGGGCAGGTAGGGGTACAGCGACGGCTCGCCGTCCAGCGAGATGGCGACGTGACGGGGCTCCATCGCCTCCTCGAAGCGCTCGCGCGGGACCTTGTCGTTGCCGCCGAAGCCCGAGAGGAGCTTCTTCTGGAGTTCCAGCGAGGCGTCGGCGACCGCCGACGGATCGTCCCACTCCACGTCGCCCAGTTCGTAGGCGTGGCCCGCGTGGTCGCGCCAGCAGAAGACACACCGCTCGTTGCACTTGACGACGGGGGTCATCTGGATGCAGCGGTGGGACTCGATGCCGTAGAAGATGTACTTGTAACACTTGCCCTCGCCACGCAGGGCGTTGGCGGTCCAGCCACACGTCTGGGCGGCCGTGTGGTTCTCGCTGTGGTAGTCCGGGTCGTCGACCTGTTTTGGCCCGTCCGATTCGCTCATTGTAGAGCCGATAGGCCGGGAGCCTGAAACATCCTTCCGTCCACAGCCGTTCGAGGCGGCGTCACCGACGCGTTTTCCACTCTCCCGGCCGAAGGGGAGCTATGACAACCCAGCCCTGTGACGGCTGTGGCGTCGAAGTGACCATCGCCGGTGGCATCGCCAACATCTGGACCCAGGAGCACACCCCGACCGGCGGCATCACGCTGGAACTCGTCGACGACACCGAGCACTTCCTCTGTTTCGACTGTATCGACCGGCTCCCCGACGAGGACGTGACCGCTGACGACGTGGCGGCGCTCTGAGCAGTCAGGCCTCGGGACCGCTCGACGAGCCAAGCGTCACGCCGCGGCCGGACTCGGGCGAGTACAGGACGAACAGACGGTACGACGGCGAGACACCGACGACGACGCTGTCACCGGCGACGACCGTCTCGTCGTCACCGCTGGTCTCGCCGTCCCACAGTCCGGACTCGCTCTGGTCGGCGCTGTCGCGCTCGGCGAAGCCGTCGCCCCGGAGTTCGAGCCGCGTGGCCGGGACGCTGTCGCCGCCGTTGTGAGTGACGGTGACCGTCCCCGCGTCGGCGTCGTAGTCGAAGTCCAGCGCGACCTGCGGTGCCGCGTCGGGCGACGACGAGAGTTCGAACGGCCCCAACTCGCCGGTCGGAACGTCGGCCGTCGCCGAGACGACCCGGCCGTCACTCGCGGTCGCTGGCGCGGTCTCACCGAAGGGGCCCGACGCGGCGGCCCAGGACGCCACGGCGTCTTCGTCCGTCGCGTCCGCGCTCTCGAAGACCGTCGCGGCGGTGACGGCCGTCGTCTCGCTGTCCACTCGCCAGCGAGCGCCCTGAGCGACGCCGCCGTCGCCGTCGAGTGCCGTCGACCCGACCCGGCCGGTGCGGACGTGACCCGTCCCGAGCGCGTCGAGCAGCGTCGCACAGTCGTCGCTGGCGTCCTGGTAGCGGTCGCCCTCACCGGTCACCGCGTCCAGGGCCGCTCCGGCGACGCTGTCGGCGGTCACGGAGAGGTCGCCACCGCGGAGGTCGACGAGCAACACGTCGCTCTCGCCGACGGCGACCAGCCGCTCGTCGTCGGGCGTGTATCGGTCGAAGCCGTGAGTGGAGCCGATCTCCTCGAAGCCCGCTTCGGTCAGTTCCGCGACGAGGGGATCGCGGTCGAACGGACCGTCGTAGACGGCGACCCCCTGCCCGAACTGGTAGAGGCCGTCGAGCGAGCCGATCGTGTCGAAGCCGCTCAGCCCGATATCGGACTGGAGGTTGCTGACGCGTGCCTCGGGCAGCGCGTCGGCGTATTCGAGCATCGCCGACGGGTGCAGCGAGACGAACGGGTAGTTGTCCCGTTCCAGCGCCGACGGCGGGAACAGCCACTCCGTGGCCGACGAGTCGCCGTCGAGGACCGGCTCGGGGGTCGGGGTGTCGGTCGCCGTGTCCGTCGCCGGTTCGCCGTCGCCAGAGAGGGCCGAACAGCCGGCGAGCCCGGCCGTCACACTCAGCGGGACCGCGCGGAGGAGGGCGCGGCGTGTCTGATCCATACAGTGGCCCACCCTCTGGGACGGCAAATACTTGTTCGTCTCGACGGCGCTGCGCTGACCGGCAGTTTTACGAGCGACGCACGGTTGCCATCCCTCGTGGATCCCGCCCGTATCTTCGACGAGTTTCCGGCCCCGGAATACCGGGGGAACCAGCGCCAGGCGCTCGCGGACGTCCGCGACGCCTTCGCGGCCGGCAACGACGTGGTGCTGGTGCGTGCGCCGACCGGGAGCGGCAAGTCCCTGCTCGCGCGTGCCATCGCCGGCTGTGCCCGGACGGCGGGAGAGGCCGGGGCCGAGGAGGTCATCGACGCCTACTACACGACCCCGCAGGTCTCACAGCTCGACGACGTGGCCGAGGACCCGCTGCTCTCGGATCTCGAAGTGATCCGCGGGAAGAACAACTACGACTGCATCCTGCCGGGCGAGACCGACACGCCGGTCGATCAGGCACCCTGTGCCCGCGAGCGGAAGTTCGACTGTCAGGTGAAACACCGCTGTCCGTACTTCTCCGACCGGGCGATCGCCTCGAACCGGCCGGTCGCGGCGATGACGCTTGCCTACTTCATGCAGACGGCCGGTTCGGACGTGTTCGGCCCGCGCGACGTGGTCGTGATCGACGAGGCCCACGGGCTGGGCGACTGGGCGGAGATGTACGCGACGATCGAGCTCGGTCCCGAGACGGTGCCGGTCTGGGAGGACACCAGGCCCCAGGCGGTCGACGATCTGGAAGACGCCGCGGGCTACGCGCAGCGACTTGCCGACGTGGGCGAGCGCCGGGTGCAGGAACTGCGCCAGCAAGAGGAGCTGACGCCCGAGGCGGTCGCAGAGCGCGATCGACTGAACAAACTCCGGCAGGACCTCTCGTGGTTCGTCGAGGACTACCGCGATCCCGAGAGCGTGACGACGTGGGTCGTCGACCAGCCCGAGGGCGAGGGCGGGAGCGTGACGATCAAACCGCTGGACCCGGAGAAGTACCTCAACCACACGGTCTGGGATCGGGGCCACCGCCACGCCCTGCTGTCGGCGACGATCCTCAACAAGGAGGCGTTCTGTGCCAACGTCGGGCTCGACCCGGACAACGTCGCGCTCGTGGACGTGGACCACACCTTCCCCGTCGAACACCGGCCGCTGTACGACGTGACCCGGGGGAAGATGACCTACGAACACCGCGAGGAGACGCTGCCCGAGATCGCCCGTATCGTCGTGCGGGCGATGCAACACCACCCCGACGAGAAGGGTCTGATCCACTGTCACTCCTACGCGATCGCCGAGCAACTGGACGAACTACTGGTCGACTTCGGCGTCGGATCGCGCCTGCGGAGCCACGACAGCGAGGACCGCGACGGGCAACTCACCGCCTGGAAGCGCAGCGACGACCCGGACGTGTTCCTCTCGGTGAAGATGGAGGAGGCGCTGGACCTGGAGGGCGATCTCTGCCGCTGGCAGGTGATCTGCAAGGCACCGTATCCCAACACCCGCGACTCGCGGGTCGCCCAGCGCCTGGAGGACGGCCAGTGGGCCTGGTACTACCGCACGGCGCTGCGGACGGTCATTCAGGCCTGTGGCCGCGTCGTCCGTGCCCCGGACGACCACGGCGCGACCTATCTCGCGGACTCGTCGCTGCTGGACCTGTTCGAACGGGCCCGCGTCGACATGCCCGACTGGTTCGCCGATCAGGTCGATCAGATGGGCCCGCCGGAGCTGCCCGCGTTCGACCCCGCGAGCGCGCTCGGTGGCGGCAGCTCCGGTGGTTCGACCGACGACGGAGCCGATAGCGGGCGGTCCCGTTCGCGGTCCCGGCGGCGCTCCTCCGGAACGAGTCCGATGGCCGACGTGTGGGACACGGAGTGAGACGGACGGTCGTCGATCCTACTGAGAGTCCACCTCCGGTGGGTACTGCAGGTCAGTCCAGTAGACGGTGCCCTCGTAGCGAGCCAGCCACGTCCCGCCGTGTTCAGTGGTGTCGATACCCGCCCGATCGCGGAAGCGATCGGCCAGTGACCGAAACGCGTCGGGCACCTCGCCGCCGTCAGGGAAGTAGCTCCCGTCGATCGCCTCGGCGACGATCTCGCGCTCGGCCTCGGAGAGCCCCGAGAGGGCAAACAGGTACTGCTCGCGCAGTTGCGCGCCCAGGTCGGCGGCGCTCTCGGCGACCTGCTCGGCGCTGTACTCGTAGGTCTCAATCGTCACCTCGCCGTTGTCGGCCACCCTGACGCGGTACGTCGACCCGTCGTGAGAGATCCCCTCGTAGGCGGGAGCGGAGGCCAGGACGCTCTCGGAAACGTCGTCATACCGGTGTGTGCGACCGACATCGAACCCGTCGTTATCGGGATAGTCCTCCATCGGCGGGATCAACTCGCCCAGCGCCGTCTCGTCGGCGTCGGGGAGGTCCTCGTAGGCGATCACCGACGACGGCGTCGTGTCCGGATCGTAGTCGATATCGACCGTGTATCGGGTCTCCGTACGGCTGTCGACGACCTCGTGCGTGATCCGGTAGTACGCGCCCTCGTGTTCGATGGGGCGATCTCGCTCGTAGGGCGGATATCGCCCCTCTCGTGTCGGTTTCTCACCGACGATGGCGGCGTCGATCAGTGCCGTCCGTTCGGGCGGTAGCCCCTCCGTCTCACCGGCGTATCGCTCGGCGATAGCGCTGTCGCTCGTCAGTTCGCGCATCGAGAGCGAACCGTCGTAGGGGTGGCCACAGCCTGCGAGGGGGAGGGCAACGGCGGTCGCTGCGGTCGCGAGGAATGTTCGGCGGCGCATACGTCGGAGAACTGTAGGGTGTAGTGAATAGTTTGTGATACGCCAGCGACAGTCGACGCGGCGACTGAACGGCCGGCCCGATCAGAACATCGAGAGTGCGTAGGCGGCCGACGAGCCCACCATGAGCAAGACGAGGACGATCGCGAGGAGTTGCTGTCGATCCATACCCACGCGTTGCCAGTGAGGACGGATAGGCGTTTCGAGGTGCTACGGCGTCGTCTCCCCCGGTGTCGACAGTTCCGCCCAGTACACCCGACCGTCGTACCGGACCAGCCAGTGGCCGGTGCCGGCCGTCGAACGGACCGGCTCGTGTGCGCCGAGCCGTTCGGTCAGCGATCGGAACGCCCGGCTCGGGCTGTCGGGGTAGTAGCCCTCTGCGGCGGCTTCCAGGACGATCTCTCGTTCGGCCTCTGGGAGTCCGCTGAGCGTGAACAGGTACCGCTCGCGCAGCTGACGGCCCAACGCCGCCGGGCTGTCGGCGATCCGCTCGGCGCTGTACTGGTATCGGTCGACTTCGATCTCCCGGCTCCCGCCGACGCCGACCCGGTAGGCCGTGCCGTCGTAGGAGACCGCCTCGTACTCCGGCTCCGGGACGAGGACGCTCGCGGTGTCGTCGAGGTACGTGTCGGCAACGTCTACGTCGAAACCCCTGCCGGTCGGGGGATCTTCGGGCGGCGGCAAGAGCCGAGAGAGGGCGCGCCTGTCGACGGCCGGGAGATCGGCGTACGCGACGACCGACGACGGCTCCGCGACGGGATCGTAGTCGATCCGGAGATCGTACTGGGTGCCAGCGCGGCGCTCGACGACTTCGTACCCGATGTCGTAGTACGCGCCGTCGTCTTCGAACGGCCGGTCGGCGTCGAACGGGGGACCGGTGTCTGCTCTGGCTGGCGTCTCGCCGTCGATAGCGTCTCTGACGAGGGCACGCGAGTCCGGCGGGAGAGCGTCGAGGTCTTCGGCGTGGCGTCGAGCGATCGCCGCGTCGGACGCTATCGACGTCATCGTCAGTGAACCGTAGTCCGGGCGCATACAACCGGCCAGCGGGAGGGCGAGGGTCGTCGTGGTCGCGAGGAACGAGCGACGGCGCATACGTGTCCGATCCGAGACCAGCGACGAATAGGTTCCGGAGACGGGCGGGCGGCAGTCACCGCTGGGACCCGGTCGCGACCGCCAGCGGACGCAGACACAATCACTCGATCCGAGCGTCGACGACGACGTGTGCGACGCCCTCGCTGTAGCTTTTGACCCGGCGAGTGTCGAGGATCTCGACGCCCCGGCCCGCGTCGGCGGCCGCGGCCTCGATCCGCTCGATCGGTCGCTCGAAGACCAGTCCGTCGGGCGTCGCCTCGTGCATGTGGACGACCCCGCCGGGAGCCAGCGCCGGCAGTGCGGCGTCGAGATACTCGTGGGCCTCGTAGTAGCCCATCACGATCCGGTCGACCGGGTCGGCGGCGAGGTCCGGAGTCACGTCCCGGCAGTCGGCCCGGTAGGGCTGGACCCGGTCGGCGACCTCGTTGAGCTGGACGTTCTCGATCAGGTACCGGAAGGAAGCGGGGTTGCGCTCGACGGCAGTGACCGTCGCCCCGGCGCGGGCCATCGGGAGCGTGAAGTAGCCGATGCCGGCGAACATGTCGAGCACCCGCTCGCGTTCGCCGGTCGCGTGTCGCGCTGCTCCCGCTCCCGTTTCCGAGGGCTCGCTGCGCTCGCCCTCGCGGGCCTCGCGGACGACCGCGCCCATGTGGCTCCGCTCGGCCTTGTTGCCCGGCGAGAACATCACCTCGGCGAGGTCCAGCGCGTAGGCGGTCCCGTGCTCGCGGTGGACCGTCTCGGTGTCGCCGGTGCCGGCGATGACCTCGACCGCGGGCTCGCGGTGTTCGCCGGTGATCGGTCCCCGCGAGAGGACGGTGTCGGCCTCGCCGTGGAGCCGTAAGAGCGCCGCGCCGACCTCCTCGGGTCGTGGCGCGTCGCCGACGTCCACGAGGACGACGCTGCCGACGACGGCCCAGGAAGCGGGTGCCAGGTCGATCTCCGCGTCGGTCCACCCCCGTTCACGGAGGTAGTCGTCCAGATCGCGGAGCCTCGGCTCGCCGACCTGACGGACCACGTCTCGAACGGCGAGGTCGGCGGGGACACTGGTCACCGGGACGGCGACGCTGTCGTCGTCCCACGGCTGGACGGACCGGCTGTCGTCGTACGCGTCCAGTCCCTGCAACCGGTCGATGACGGTCTGGGTGCGGTCCTGGGCGACGACGACGGCCAGACGATCGTCTGCGCTCATCGGTGGGTGTCAGGCGGCCGGAACTGAAACCCGTTTCGTGTCGACCGTTCGGCCGCCGCTCTTTCCGAGACATGTTCGACATGAACGTGTCGAGCTACCGCCGCCAGCGTGCCTCGTCGGCGCGAGCGGAGTGGAGAGCTGGCCCACGCAGCCGGTGGTGCCACCGAGAAGCGTCAGGCCGGTCACGGCGAGGAACTGGCGGCGTTGCACCCGTGCGAACGGGGCCAGCGTCTGCCGATAAGTGTCTCCCGTCTGGACGACAACAGCAGGCGGGGGACGCGACTCTCTCGTCAGCTCCCGTCGGGCACGACGTGCAGCCCCTCGCGGTGTTTGAGGACCGCCACCTCGTCGGCGTCGGTGTCGAGGTAGTCGGGCCGGGGGATCGTCTTCGCCTCGTAGGTCTCGGGGTCGAGTACCTGAACCGCACGCTCGTCCTCGACGGCGACGAGGGTGGTCCGTTCGGCGTCGGCGTCGGTCCCCAGGCGACGGGCGTCGGGGGCGTTTTCGTCCTCGAAGGACGCTTCGAAGGGGTCGCCCGTCGCGAGGCGCGTCCCTTTGAGGTTGCCCTGCACCGAGCGGACCAACACCGGACCGTCGCCGTCCGCCGGATCGATCACCTCGCCGGGGCGATAGCGCGGCAGCCGGATCGCGTACGTGACCCGATACACCTCGTTACCGTCCGAATCCTCGGTGACCAGCGTCTCGTTGTCGGTGAACGTCCCGCCCAGCTCAGTCGTGATCTGGCGGGCGACTTTCATCCCGATCTTGTTGGTCGAGACCTTGATGTTGACGCCCTCTTCGGGCTCGGAAATTTCGGTGACGAAGGCGTCCCGGTCGCCCGTGGCCTCCATCTCGTCGACGACCTCGTGGGCGATCTCCTTGGCGCGGTCGGCCTCCTCGCCGGTCGGCGTGCGCTCGTCGGCCCGCACCTGTACCGTCGAGGCGTACGAACCGCCCGCGATCTTGCCACAGCGCGTGCAGGTCTGGCGGCTGATCTTGACCGGGACGACCACGTCCTCGGTGACCGGCGTCTCCCGGATGACCCCGGAGAACTCCGCGTGCATCCGGATCGTGTTCTTGTCGACCTGTTCGGGCGCGACCTGCCAGGCGACCGACTGGGCGTCGACGTGGACGCCCAGGGCCTCGCTGACCTCGTCGACGGCGATGTCGGTGTAGTCCTCGGCACCCACGTCGACCCAGCGGTTGCCCCGGTGGACGGCACCACACTGGGCACAGACCCGGACCTCGATGCGGTCCGGCGCGTCGACGAGATCGAACTCCTCGAAGTAGCAGGCGTCACAGAGCACGCTGTCGGGGTCGTGCTGGCCCGCGACGCTCGGGCGCTCGCGCTCGTGGTCCGAGATCTCGTCGCCACAGCGCGGGCAGAAGGCTCCGGATCGACTCATTGCGACGCCGTTGGTGGCTGTCGCGGTTAAGTCGTGCGTTCCGGGGTCGGGACCGAATCCTCAGGCGTTCAGGACCCAGAACCGGTAGTTCAACAGCGCAGCGAACAGGACCCAGACGAGATAGGGGACTAGCAGCGCCGCCGCCCGGCGGTCGACGCGATCGAAGGCCCAGATCGTCGAGACGATCAGGACCGCCAGCGCGACGATCACCCCGAGCGCGGCCAGCGGTCGCTGGAGCGCGAAAAAGACCGGCGTCCAGGCGACGTTGAACGCGAACTGGAGGGCAAACAGCCCCAGCGCGACCCGGACGCGACGCTCGTCCAGTCCCTCGCTGGCGACCAGGTAGACCGCGACGCCCAGCAGGGTAAAGAGCAGCGTCCAGACGACGCCGAAGGCCCAGCCCGGCGGATAGATCGCGGGCTCGACGAGTCCATCGAACCACGCCGACCCCGGACCACCGAGCACGGCCGGGACGCCGCCGACGACGTTGACGAGGACGACGGCCGCCAGTGCCCAGAGGAGATCGCGACGATCGAACCGATCGGGAGCAGCGTCGGTGAGCGACATACAGATAACACAGCCAACAGGAACAAACCAGTTGTGGTCGAATCGGCTCTGCCGGTGCCGTTGCGTGCCAGAAACCGGGAGACGGCGCTGAGAACAACTCGCACTCCGTCGAACAACCCTTTTAGTCGTCAGCCTCGTAGCACGGGTATGGAGTGGCAAACAGACTGGGGTCTCCGCGCTCGCATGATCCTGACGATGTTCTTACTGTTCGCGCTGTACATCGTCTTCGTCGCGGTGATGACCCAGACTCGCTTCTTCGGTATCGCGATCCTGGGGATGGGCGTGTTCCTGGTGGGACAGTTCTTCTTCAGCGACAAACTGGCGCTGTACTCGATGGGTGCCCGCGAGGTCGAACCCGACGAGTACCCGGAGCTCCATCGCTCGATCGAGCGCCTCTCCCAGCAGGCCGACCTCCCGAAGCCGACAGTCGCCGTCGCGGACTCTCGGGTCCCCAACGCCTTCGCGACCGGCCGCTCGAAGAAGAGTTCGGCTGTCTGCGTGACGACAGGTATCATGGAGACGCTGGATCAGGAGGAACTGGAGGGGGTCCTGGCCCACGAGCTGGCCCACATCAAGAACCGCGACGTGATGGTAATGACCATCGCCTCGTTCCTCTCGACGATCGCCTTCCTCGTCGTGCGGTGGGGCTGGCTGTTTTCGGGCGGTCGGGACCGCGGGGGCAACGGCGGCGCGCCGGTACTGGTCGCGATCCTCGTCTCGCTCGTGGTGTGGATCGTCTCGTTCCTCCTCATCCGAGCGCTGAGCCGCTACCGGGAGTACGCCGCCGATCGCGGCGGCGCGTCGATCACCGGTAACCCCTCGGCGCTCGCGACGGCGCTGATGAAGATCGACGGCCGAATGGACAAGGTCCCCAAAGAGGACATGCGCGATCAGGCCGAGATGAACGCCTTCTTCATCATCCCGATCAAGTCCGGCTTCGTCGGGAAGCTGTTCAGCACGCACCCCTCGACGGAACAGCGGATCAATCGTCTACAGGACCTGGAGCGGGAGCTGGAACAGCGGTAACTATCACTTCCACATAACTGTCGAGTTCTCGTAATTAGAGATCGGACAGAGTACACACCGAAATCTGAGAGCGCCGAGCAAGTTCGTCTGTGGGACCGCTTCGACGTTCTCGGTCCGCGAGAAGAGAACGGCGTGCTCTCGAAGCGTGACGACAGACTCCGAACGAAATCCTCCCTAAAATACTGTATCTGATCCTCTTGCGTTTCGATATGCCACAGTCTGAGCGAGCGAGGATCTACTGACGCGCTACTGTTCGGAGACAGTCAGAAACACAGAACCATACGCGAACTGTTTCGTCTCTGTGCCGATCGTCGTGGTGTGACGTGGCGTGGGCGTCCGTGTCGACGGTACGGACCGTTCTCCCGTGACGAACGGGGGCGAGACGGAACCGGCGACGGTCCCCATCGCCACCATTATTGGCGTCGGCGTCGTTCGATGACCGATGAGTGATTCGCTTAGCCACGGTGTCCTGACACACGACATCGAGTCAGTGTCGGCCGACGAGGTCTCGGCGGACGTACTCCGGTCGGGACTCGAACACGAGACGAACCTCGTTCGCACCCACGCCGTGCGGGTCGCCGCCGCCGTCGCGGACGACGACCCCGCGACAGCGGTCGAACACGCCCCGCAGTTGATCGCCAACCTCGAACACGAGCGGACGAACGTGAAGCTCCACAGCGCGCTGGCGCTGGCCTCGCTCGTCGGCGAAGCGCCCGAGGCCGTCGAGGACGCGGTCGGACCGATCGTCGACCTGCTCGATCAGGACCCGCCGATTCTGCAGCTGGCGGCCGTCCAGTTCGTGCGCGAGTCGATCACGACGATGCCACACGCCTACCGCCCACACCTCCAGCAACTGGTCGATCGAACGGTCGAGGATCCGGAAGTAGACTTCACCGACGGACGAGCCGGTGAAACGCCGGATCCCCAGCGCGAGGAGTTCTACCAGATGGTCTCGGAAGACGAGACCAAACGCCAGTGGGCGACGCGAGTCGTCACGGCCAACATGGTCGCCGAGCTGGCATCGATCGAGCCGGAAGCGGTCGCCGACCACGTCCCGACGCTGGTCGCCGTCCTCGACAGCGAGAGCGACGCCGTGGGGGTGTTGACGACGGTCGCGAACATCGTCGCGTCGGTCGCCGAACACGATCCGACGCTCGTCGACGGTGCCGTCGATCCCCTCGTCGAACTACTGGCTCACCAGGACACGCCCACGGTCAGTACGGCAGTCGCCGCACTGGGCTTTCTCGCACCGCCGACCGCGATCGAGCCGCTTCGCGACGTTGCTGACGACGAGCAGCGTGACGAGGATCTGCGCGAACTGGCCAGCGAGACGGCGACCTTCATCGAGGCACAGGCCGACGCCTAGTACTCTTCTCCCTCGCGGCGAGTACACGTGTAGAACACGAGGAAGGCAGTCCCACCCGACACCGTCAGCAGGCCGACGTTGACGATCGAGAGGGTGTACGACGCCGTTCCCGGCTGCCCGACCACCAGTCCGAAGATCGCGAGCAAGAGCAAGAAGATGTGGACCATGACGGCGAGCCAGATGTACGACCGGTACGCGCACATGGTCCGCCAGAAGGCCTCGAAACGCGCCATAAAAGCGTACTACCGGCGAGTAGACAAGAGTCTTGCTCTGTCCACTGGCGTCGGCTCACGGTGTCGAAAAAACGGACGGGCAGACCGCTGCTACTGTCAGCCGTCACCGTCTCACGACCGTGGCGGCGACGTTCCCGACGGACCGTGGGCAGGGCTAGTCCGTCAGCTCCGGGCTCTCCCAGTACTCGTGGTCCTCGTCCTCGCGGAAGCACCTGACGCGCTGGTTCTCCGCGTGGTAGCTCTGTGGGTCCGCCTGTCGGCAGGCCTCTCGGGCCTCCGGACACCGCGTCTGGAAGTTACAGCCCTTCGGCGGATCGACCGGGTCCGGGATGTCGATCTTGCGCATCGGGACCTCGCCCGCGTCCTGCAGGGAGAGGTCCGGCGTCGCCCACCGGAGGACGTTGGTGTAAGGGTGGTGGGGATCCTGGATCATCGCCTCGGCCGGACCGATCTCGGCGATCTGTCCCAGGTACATCACGCCGATTCGCCCGCCGCTGTGGGCGGTGAAGTAACGAGCGTTCGAGAGGTCGTGACTGATGAACACGTAGGACGTGTCGAACTCCTCTTGGAGGTCGAGCATCAGGTCCATCATCTCGACGCGCAGCGACACGTCCAGCGCGCTGATTGCCTCGTCGGCCAGGATTACGTCCGGGTTCATCAACAGCGCCCGGCAGAGGGCCACGCGCTGTTGTTCGCCGCCCGAGAGCTGGTGTGGGTAGCGCTCGGCGAAGTCGGCGGCCGGCGTCATACCCACGCGCTCTAACAGCGCGTAGATGCGTTCGCGCTTCTCCTGTTTCGAGAGGTTCGGGTTGACCTGTCGGAGCGGCTCCGAGAGGATCGAGACGAGCCGGCGGTTCGGGTTCAGCGACGCGCCGGGGTCCTGGTGGATAATCTGGAGGGACTGGCGGATGTCGGCCCACTCGGTGTCGGTGTCGACCTTTCCGTCACGGATGTCCCAGATGTCTTCGCCGCGGTACTTCACCGAGCCGCCGGTGGGTCGCTGGAGACCGATCGAGGTCTTGCCCAGCGTCGTCTTCCCACAGCCCGACTCGCCGACGAGTGCGATCACGTCGCGCTCGTAGATGTCGAGTGAGACGCCGTCGACGGCTCTGACGGTCTCGGACTCACCGCCGAAATCGAGGAGCGACGACTTGTTCTCGAAGTGAACCTCGATGTCTTCGAGGCTCAACACGACTTCGTCACCCGGCATCACTCGTCACCTCCGGAGCGGGCGGCGTCGCCAAGGTTCTCCGAGTAGTTGAGCGCGATTTCGTCCCGTGCGTCGTCCCAGTGGTAGCACGCGGAGGTGTGACGGTCACTCACCGACACGTAATCCGGCTTCGAAGAGCGACACTGCTCGTCGGCCAGCGGACACCGCGGATGGTACGCACAGCCGTCCGGCACGTTGATCGGTGCCGGCTGCGATCCGGGAATCGGGACCATCTCCTCGATGGGCGCGTCGAGGTTCGGCGTCGAGTTCAGCAGCGCCCGCGTGTACGGATGGGCCGCGTTCTGAACGATCTCTTCTGTCCGCCCGATCTCGACGGGATGGAAAGCGTACATGATCGCGAGTCTGTCTGCGAGTGCCGCGATGAGCGGGAGGTCGTGGGTAATAAAGACCATCGTCAGGTCGTACTTTTCCTTGAGCTCCCGGAGCAGTCGCAGAATCGAGCGCTGCATCAGCAGGTCAAGCGCCGCCGTCGGCTCGTCCATCACGAGAAGCTCGGGCTCCAGCACCAGCGACAAGGCGATCAGGGCCCGCTGTTGCATCCCGCCGGACAGCTCGTGGGGATAGGAGTTCAACACGCGATCGGGTTCGAGATAGAGGTCCTGGAGCAGTTCGCGGGCGAACGCCAGCCCCTCGTCGATGTCCGCGTCGTGTGCCGACAGCGTCTCCTCGAAGTGCTTCCCGACCCGCATCGTCGGGTTGAACGACGACATCGCGCCCTGGAACACCATCGAGATCTCTTCCCAGCGGAGCTGTCGCAGCTCTTCGGTGGTCAGGTCGAGCACGTCGATCGGCTCGCCCTCACTCGGGTTATACCTGACCTGTCCACGCAACACGCCGGGGTCTGGAATCGAGTCCAGCATCGACTCGGCGAGCATCGACTTGCCCGAACCGCTCTCGCCGATGACACCGATCACTTCGTGACGGTGAACGTCCATCGAGACGTGATCGAGGACGTAGGAGTTGCCGTCGTCGTAAGTCACCGATGCGTTCCGGAGCTCTACGACGGGATCCTCCGAGTCTGGCTCGCGAGTTTCGACGGTCGTACTGGCCATTTAGACGCCCCCCGTGTGGACGACATCGTCGTCGTCTTCTTCGATCGATTCCGACTCGCCGGCCAGCCGAGTGCGAACGCGCGGATTGAAGATCCGGTCGAGTCCCTGGGCGAGCAACACCAGCGAGAGCGACAGCAGGGCGATGGGGATCATCGGAACGATCACCAGATACTCCGAGCCGCTGCCGACGAGCGCGCTGTAGTCGTTGTACGCACTGTCGAGTTGGAGTCCCCAGTTTGCCAGGTCCGCCGGCAACACGCCGAGGTAGTACAGCCCGACGCCAGCGAAGATGCAGTACCGCGCGGCGAACGCGAAGTTGACCAGGATGTACGGCATCAGGTTCGGGATGACGTCTTTCGTCAGGATCCGTCGAGTGCTCACACCCATCGTCCGCGAGGCCTCGACGTACGACTCCTCGCGCAGCGTCAGCACCTGCGACCGGATGGATCGGCCGAGCCCCGACCAGTAGTTGATCGTGAGGAGGATCCCCACGACGGCCGGATTCTCGGGCTTGATCGTCACGGCCAGCACCATCACCAGCGGAAGCCCCGGGATCGACATCGCGATGTCCGAGATCGTCGTGATGACGCGGTCAGTCCTCCCGCCCTTGTATCCCGCGACGGTCCCGGTAAAGACCGCGATGAACGTCGAGAAGACCGCACCCGCGGTCACCAGGACCAGCATCGACGGCGTCGCGTGGATGACCTGCGCGAGGAGGTCGGTCCCCGACGGGTTCGATCCGAGCGGTGCGTTCATCGTCTCGAACGGCTTGAGGCTCCGCTCGACCTGGTTGGTGACCGGTGCCGGATACACCCGCGTTCCGATCAGTGCGATGAGGATGAACACGAAGAGGATCACGCCGCCGATGAGGGTCCGCGAGTCGTCGAGGGCGACGAGACCCGGCTTGTAGATGAACTCCTCGTAGAAGTCTCGCAGTCGTTCGCTGCGAGACGTTTCGACAGTCGAGGTCTGTGTTTCGAAGACGAACTCTTCACCGTCCGTGTCTGAGTCAGTATGCTTCACTTGCATCACCCGATTTGACCCGCGGATCGACCCATGAGTAGGTCAGGTCTGCGATCAGCACTGCGACGACGAGAACGATGGTAAACACCAGGAACACGCCCATCAACACCGAGTAGTCCTGGACTTCGAGCGCGTCGAACATGACGTAGCCGATCCCCCGGTAAGTGAACACCTGTTCGAGGATCACGGAGTTTCCGATGTTGAAGCCGATCAGCGTCAGGAAGCCGGTGTACATCGGCAAGATCGCGTTTCTCGCCACGTACCGCGTCGAGATCCGGCGGTCAGAGAGCCCGCGAAGTCTGGCAACGCGGACGTAGTCCTCCCCCAGCACCTGGATGCTGTTCCCACGCATCGACAGCATCTGGAGTCCGGCCTGGACGACGACGACCGACGCGATCGGCAGCGCCGCGTGGTGTAGTACGTCGATGATGAAACCGACCGTCAGTTCGACATCGGTCAACGGCGTCATCCGCCCGCTGGCCGGGAAGAACTTGTTCTGGTAGGCCAGGAACAGCAACAGGATGAACGCGAACACGTAGAACGGGATCGATCCCAGGAGCACACCGGCTACCGAGGAGACCTTGTCGAACGTCGATCCTTCCTTGTAGGCCGTCAACGCCCCCCAGACGATCGCGATCGCGAAGATCAGGATCGTCGCCACCGTCATCACGAACACCGTCCACGGGAGCGCCTCGCCGATGAGCTGGAGCACTGGCTCCCCCTCTTTGAGCGATTGGCCGAAGTCCCCCTGAAGTAAGTTCGAGAGGTACGCGATGTACTGCTCGTGGATCGGCGCATCGACGAGGTTGAGTCGTTCTCTGTACACTGCGATCTGGTTTTCTATCTCTTCTGGTGACATATTCCGTCGAGATAGCTGCCCCCGGAGCTGTACCAGTGGTCCCCCTGGCATCAGTCGAAGGATTCCGAAGGTCAGTGTTACGGCGGCCCACACCGTTAACACGGAGCGAGCTACCCGTTCTGCGTAGTAGCGCATGGTGGAGTCCTTACGCTTCACACAAATATGGATTACGGTTCCCGGCGGTTCGCCGAACCGGGTGTCCCCGACGAAAACGTCAGTTCGTCAACTGTGTCGATCGCAGGCTCGCTGTCACTCCGTCGACGCGGCGGATCGGCCCTCGCGACGACAGCGACGTGGCCCCGACATCCCACCCAGGAATCCGGGCCAGTAGCTGCCCGTTAGTTGCCGTTGTAGGTCATCTCGCCCTGGCGCGGGAGCCAGGTGTTGGCGTACTGCACCTGTGCGACTTCGGCGTCTTCGGCCGGGATATCGAACCGGTTCGAGGAGATGAACGTCTGGTTCAGTCCCTCCTGGATCGGGATCATGGGCAGATCCTGGTTCGAGACCCACAGGAGGTCGAGCGCGAGCTCGGCCTCAGTGTCGCTGTCACTGGTGGAACCGAGCGTACCGACGTCCTCGACGGGGTTGACCGTCAGCTCGCCGGAGCCGTCGAGTGCCGGGACGGTGATGTCGGCTTCGGAACCGCCGCGGTCCTCAATAGCACCAGGATAGGAGTAGTTGTTTTCGCGCAGCGTCGCCTTGGGGTTGACCATCTGGTGGCGCAGGTTGTGGTACGGGTGAGCGGCACGCGCGAACGCCGCAGTCCAGTACTCGGCGGTCGCGTCGAAGTTCCCCTGTGCCCAGCGACCGTCGGATCCGCCGAGGTCACCGAACGGCACCGTCGAGAACTCCACGTCCATGCCGAAGGCGTTGAGCTGATCGGCCACGGACTCCATCGCGGTGACCCAGTCGGACCAGCCACCGGGCGCGATGAGTTCGAAGGAGAGCGTGTTGCCGTCCTCGTCCTCCCACACGTCGTCACCGTTGCGGCTGTAGCCGGCCTCTTCGAGCACGCTCGCGGCCTGCTCGGTCTCTCTGGACTCGCGACCGTACGTCTCGAAGTCGCCCATGGAGTCGCCGAGCCAGTTCTCGAGCTGGGCGTTGGGCAGTGCCGTCGGGACGCGCGGCGCGACCTTGGTGCGCGGGTCGGAGTTGGCTGCGACCTGCGTCCGATCCATGGCGTACGCGATCGCCTGGCGGACCTCGCGTCGACCGAGGTGGTCGTGGGTGTGGTTCGGGATGATCCCGACGCCGCCGTTCCGTGGCGTGCGGTACTCGTTCATCGAGTCGGGCAGGTCGGTGACGACGTTGCCCGGCGTGTAGATGGCGAACATGCTCTCGATGTTGCCCGAGAGCAGCGCCTGGTGGATCGCCGTGTTGCCGTCGAAGTACTGGAAGGCGTACTCTTTGAAATTGACGTTGTCGGCGTTGGGGTGATCGGCGTGGCGCTCGGTGAGAATTACCTGCTCGTCTGCCTCGCCGTACTGGAAGATCCCGTTGCCGATCGGCTCGTCGTCGACGAACTCCGTCAGCGGCGTGTTGTCGTCGGCGTTCTGCGTCTCCGAGAGAACGTCGCCGTAGCGGGAGTGCTTGGTGGTGAGCCGGTTCTCCATCACGGAGAACTCGATCAGCGACGGGTTGATGTCGCCCTCGATAGTGATGGCGACGGTCCGGTCGTCGATCTCTTCGACGTCGCTGCCCCAGTCCCAGATCGAACTGCCCGACTCGCGGTCGAGCCGGAGATAGGTCGCCAGGTCCTGGGCCGTGACGGGGTCGCCGTCGTGCCAGGTCGCACCCTCCTGAAGAACCATTTCGAAGGTATCGCCCGTGTACTCCCACTCCTCGATGATCGCGGAAACGTACTCGCCAGTAGCGTAGTTGAACTCCGCGAACGGATCGAAGATGAGCTCGTTCGAGATCTGTGCGGTGTTCTGGCCCCACGGGTTGAACTGGATGTCTGCGGGCGAGAGGCTCGTCCCGCTGCGGTGTCGCACGTCGGCGACTTCCATCGAGTCGTCTTCGGTCGACATATCGTCGTCTTCGGTCGACGTGTCGTCGTCCCCACCCTCGTCGGCCGGTGTACTGTCATCCGTACCTTCCGAGCCGTCACAGCCGGCGAGTGCAGCAGCACCTGCCGCGCCTGTCAGCGCGACGAACCGGCGGCGGCTAAGAACGTCTTTGTAGTCGTTGGACTTGTCTGCCATATCCACGTTATCCCGCGGCGTTGTCTGATAATAAAGGTTTTGGATAATTCTACACAGGGAGTTCAGATAAGGATTTGAAGAAGCTAGCTAACGTTTTTTCGGCCTATGTCGGAAAACCCGAGCCTCAGCGCGAATGTCGAATAGATGGTATTGAGCCACACACCGAACCGCAGGTAGCCCGCAGACGGCAACGTCTGCCGAGTTGTGACGGGGGTTGTTATTCGACTGTTACACAATACTGTTGTGGCCCAAAGCGAGCAATCGGTGAGTAGACACCACAGCCAGAGACATGCCAGCGCCGACGAGATGCCGATAAAAGTGCTTCTCTCCGAGGGCTCCGACCTGGTACACGATCGAGTACGTCGAGAGCAAATGCCGGTAGCATCTGAGATCGGAGCGTCGGCGTACCGGTGTGAGCGAGTCTATTGTGGCAAGCAGCCAAGACTATCACTATCGATGGTGACTGGACAACTATCGACAGCAGTTCGTTGGGGGTTCGACCGACAGGCCATCGTTCGAGCGTCGTCTGCCTAGAGCAGGGTCAGAGCGTCTCTCAATGTGCATTCCGCGATCAGTACGGGAGAGTGACCAGGAGCACAGAGAGCACTGGGAGTGCGCTGGTAGTCACGGCGGGAGATAGTTCAGCTGTTAGCCGCTTAAATCCGCCGTATAGTCTCCGATGAGAAGGTTTGCGTATTCATCCCACAGTCGTCGAAAGTCTGTTGTCGTACTGCCCGAACAGTATCTGTGAGCCAGTATTATCACGTTTCTACACTATGTCACATCTTGAGTGTTTGGAGGACAGCCAGAGTCAAACGCGTGGGCGTCCGATGCTGATACTGTCAGATGTACATCTGTAAACGACTTCGCCACTACAGAGCGGAGAATACCCTCGGAAGCTACGGCTAACAGTACGGGACCGCGTACGCCCGACGACCGGACCGAAACACATCTCGACCGGCTGAACTGGTAGACCAGTGATGCCGTCGGTCGTCCATCCCCGAACGTGATCAGCAGTTCAAAGCGGCGAGGCTGACAGTGCGGACAGCGAGGGAGGGATTCGGCGATACGCGAGAGACGCGGGCTCCCGAACCTGTTTCGGTTGAGTATCTCTCTGAGAGTGTTTCCCCTAAGCTTCCTGAGCGTTTCTATATAGCGGCGATGGTCTCGACACGACTGTCCGGCGGCATTTTCGATCATGGGGTTCATCTCCGAGTTCGACCGCAGTGACCCACTCAACGGCTTCCCTGTACATTGTTGAGAGTTCACATGACCCGTGTCCCCAGTTGACTTTCATCATAGAAAACAGATGTCGGATAGATCCTGAACGACCGGCATACATATACCATCAAGAAACGGCGGGCGAAAACGTAATAGTGGTACAATCGTTATTGTTACCAGAGACTGCCGTATCGCCAGTCGGACTCTGAAGATAACTCTCCTCGAGAACGAGTGCCGACAGCCCTGAGAAGCGAGTCAGCTACCCGGAACACCGTATGGTCCACTCACCCAACAGTGAAAAAATCCGTTACACCGGATATGTCGAGGACCCTAGTAATCAGTGGCTGTGGGTTCCTCCAGTAGGGGACAACCTAGACAGTGGGAAACACGCGTCGGCCGGAGTGGTCCGACCCAGCCGTGTACAGTGTGAAAGATCCTGTCGTTATTTCCCAATAGTGAACACCGGAGAGGGCGTAACACTGGTACTATCGACACGGCGTCGAAGCGGCGCGTCGTGACTACCCGTCACCGAACCGAGGCCGTCGATTCCCGTATCCGTCTCGCGAAGCAGCGTATGAGAATATCAAGCTATCGAGCGCCATTCCTGCCCATATATCTCCCTAAAGTACAGTTATTGGGCTTATTTGTTTTTGTATCTCTCCATATAGTGCGGTAAACGGGATATATAAGATCGTTAATCAGATATACATCAGTGAAAGTCGCACATTTGCCTTCTATATTGTATAATTCTGACCGGTATGGCCAGATAGTTCCGTTCTACAACACATAAGGGCATACGCCTCCACGGGACGTGTATGGGACTGTTGGACGGACTCAAGAGCATCCTCGGGACGAAGGCCGAAGCCGACGCGACTCGGGACGCCGACCCAGAAGACCTCTTCGGGATGTCGACGGCCTACGTCACGATGGAGGCCGATCTGGGCTACGCCCCGACCGGCGACGCCGCGCTGTGTTTCGCCGACGTCGACAACACCGACTTTCAGGACGCGATGGCGGAGGTCGAGGCGATCCTCGAAGCCGGCGAAGTGGATACGGGAACGACCGCCGACTTCACGACCGACGAGCACGGCTACGACTGGATCGTCCTCCACGACGACGGCTTCGAGGATCTGGTCACGTCGATCCACTTCGCCGCCGACACGCTGATCGAGGCACGGTACGGGTCTCGACTCCTGGCCGCGGTCTTCGCCTTCGAGCGCGAACGCGACGGGCAGCTCGTCTACTGGGTGTACTCCTTCCGGCGGGGCACGTACTACCCGTTCGCACCGAAGACCGACGAGAGCCACGAGCGGGATTCCTCCGCCGAGTTCAAGCTGGACTCGAACCTCGACGGCGAGCTGACCGTCGAATCGGACAAGGAGTACTGGTACCCGCTGTGGCCCGACCGGCCGGGGAACCACCCGTGGGAGTGACGCCCGACGGAGTCTCGGTCTCGGATCACGTCTTGCTGTCGGAACCAGCGGCGATCGAGCCCGACGCCGCGCCCGGCGTCTACCGCGTGGTCGGAACGGGCAGCGAGACGGTGACGCTACTCCGGGTCGCCGACGCGGACGCGCGCCGCGAGCACACCGGTGAGGTGTTCACCGTCGACCGCGGCGATCTCACTGCGTTCGAACCGGCCGACGACCCCGACGGCAACCGCCCGGTCGGTGAGCGACTCCGGGACGGTCTCGACACGTTCGGCTGGCAGCTCCGGACGGTCGTCGGTTCGCTGGCCGACAGTCCCCGCCGTTCGACCCTCGCGGGGGCCGTCCTGCTCGTCGGGCTCGTCGGCGAGCAGTTCGTGTCCGCGCCCGAGTGGGTCTTTTCGGTCGCGGTGTTCGCGGGGAGCCTCTCGCTCGCCGCGCTCGGCTCGAATCTACTGTAGTCCACCGCCGCCCAATCGATTAACGCTAGTAATCTATATACACACTGTAGACAATACTGGAAAGTTATTTGTACATGTATCTGCAACGCGGTATAGGATGACACGAAAGACGACTGTTCTGTTCATCGCACTCCTGCTCGTGTTCGGTGGCGGTACGGTCGCGTACCTGGTCCAGACCGACGGCGGAAGCGTCGAGACCAGAGACGTGCGCTTTGCCGCTCCGGACGGACAGATGATCCACGGGACCCTGTACGTCCCGCCCGGTGCCAGTGCCGACGATCCCAGCCCGGGGGTCGTCGCGACCCACGGCTACATCAACACCCGCGAGACACAGTCCCCGTTCGCCATCGAGTTCGCGCGTCGCGGGTTCGTCGTCCTGGCGATCGATCAGGCCGGTCACGGCCACTCCGATCCCCCAGCGTTCGGGAACGGTTTCGGCGGCCCACCGGCCCTGTCGTATATGCGGTCGCTGGCGTTCGTCGACGACGACAACGTCGGACTCGAAGGGCACTCGATGGGCGGTTGGGCCAGCGTCGCAGCGGCCCAGAGCGACCGGGACGGCTACGAGTCGGTCGCGCTGGTCGGCTCTTCGACGGGGAACTCGGGCGTCGCCGACGGCAACGCGACCTTCCCGCGCAACACGGCCGTCGTCTTCAGCGAGTACGACGAGTTCTCGATGCTGATGTGGGGTGTGCCCCACGCGTCGAACGTCGAGCGAAGCGAGAAGCTCCAGACGCTGTTCGGCACTGACGAACCCGTCGAGGAGGGACGGACCTACGGGAGCCTCGAAGACGGAACCGCTCGCCGTCTGTACACTCCGTCGACGACCCACCCCGGCGACCACCTCTCGACGACCGCCGTCGGCGACGCGGTCGAGTGGATGCAGGTGACGCTGGACGGCGAGGACGAACTACCGCCGGGCAACCAGATCTGGTGGCTCAAAGAGCTGGGAACGCTGGCCTCGCTGCTCGGCGGGGTCCTCTTCCTGTTCCCCTTCGGCGCGATGGTCCTCTCGGACCGGCGCTTCTCGGGGCTCCGTCGGACGGTACCCGAGCCGGCCGGCGTCGAGGGGCGAAGCTGGTACGGCGCGGTCGCGGTGGCCGCACTCGTCCCGGTGGTGACCTACTTCCCGCTGAATCTCGTCGGCCAGGGGTTCGTCCCGATCAACTGGCTGTTCCCCCAGCAGATCACCAACGGCGTGATGGTGTGGGCGCTGGGGAACGGCCTGATCGTCGCCGGACTGGTCGGCGCGTGGCACTACCGGTCGGACCGTGACTCGCTCGCGCGCTACGGGTTCGACACGGACGGCTGGCGAACGGTCGCCCGTTCGGCCGTCGCGGCGGCGACGATCGTCGGTGGCTTCCTCGGCACGCTCGGGGCCGTGGGCTACCTCTTTGGCACCGACTTCCGCTTCTGGGTGTTCGCGATGAAGCTCCCGACGCTCACGCAGTTCCGGATCGCACTGGTGTACCTGGTGCCGCTGACGCTGTTCTTCCTCGCACTGGAGCTGCTACTGCACGGCCAGCTCCGAACCGGCGACCGCTCCTTCCGGGAGGCGCTGGCCCACAACTGGATCGCCGTCGTCGGCGGGTTCGTCCTGCTCCTCGCGGTGCAGTACGGCGTCCTGCTGGCCGGTAGTCCTTCACCCTTCGGCCAGCCGCTCCTGACGGTGCTGGCGTTCCAGTTCGTGGCCCTGCTCTCGATCGTCACCGCCGTCTCCACGTACTTCTTCCGGCGGACCGGTCGCGTCTGGGTCGGCGCGTTCGTCAACAGTCTGCTCGTGGCGCTGGTCCTCGTCGCGGGGACCGCGACGCACGCGCCGCTGTAGCCGTCGGGTCGACTCTCCGTTCGCCGTCCGTTCCCGACGACGAACGACTCTTCTCGTTTGAACGTTCGCATCGACTGTCGAGTGTCTCGTCGCTGGCGGCCACTTTCACTTTCACCCTACTGTTAACGGAGGTTTATTACCCCCGACGCACAAGCCACGTGTATGTCCACATCAGAGGACCTCGAAGAGCTGCCGGGCGTCGGTCCGGCCACAGCGGAGAAGCTCAAGGACAACGGCTTCGACGGCTATCAGGGAATCGCCGTCGCCTCCCCCGGCGAGTTGTCGAACACGGCCGACATCGGCGAATCGTCGGCGGCCGACATCATCCAGGCCGCCCGAGAGGCCGCCGACATCGGCGGGTTCGAGACCGGCGCGACCGTCCTGGAGCGTCGCGAACAGATCGGGAAGCTCACCTGGTCGGTCTCGGAGGTCGACGACCTGCTTGGCGGTGGCATCGAGACCCAGTCGATCACCGAGGTGTACGGCGAGTTCGGGGCCGGCAAGTCCCAGGTCACCCACCAGATCTCGGTGACCGTCCAGCTACCGGCCGAACACGGCGGTCTGGAGGGGAGCGCGATCTTCGTCGACTCCGAGGACACGTTCCGCCCCGAGCGGATCGATCAGATGGTCCGCGGCCTCGACGACGACGTTCTCGAAGACACGATGGTCCTGCACGACCTCGTCGAGGAGGAGGGCGACGCCGACGCGGGCGACGAGGAACTGCTGGAAGCGCTCGTCGAGTCCGTCCTCGACAAGATCCACGTCGCGAAGGCGTTCAACTCCAACCACCAGATCCTGCTGGCAGAGAAAGCCCAGGAGATCGCCGGCGAGAGCCAGGACGACGACTTTCCGGTCCGCCTGCTCTGTGTCGACTCCCTGACGGCCCACTTCCGCGCCGAGTACGTCGGTCGTGGCGAACTGGCCGACCGCCAGCAGAAGCTCAACAAGCACCTCCACGACCTGATGCGCGTCGGCGACCTCAACAACACCGCCGTCGTCGTCACCAACCAGGTCGCGGCCAACCCCGACTCCTTCTTCGGCGACCCGACCCAGCCCATCGGCGGGAACATCCTGGGCCACACGTCGACGTTCCGCATCTACCTCCGGAAGTCCAAGGGGAACAAGCGGATCGTCAAGCTCGTCGACGCGCCGAACCTCCCGGACGGCGAAGCGGTCATGCGCGTCGAAGAGGGCGGCCTGATGGACGAGTGACCCACGGCGACGCTCACCGTTCGAAACTGGCCCCCGCAACGGGGTGAGAACACTCACCACGACCCCCTCGTTTCCCCTCGAACCCACCGCCGTCCTGCGTCTTTCGCGCGTCTGACGCACCGCGGTGAAAGTGAAGCTGGTCCAGAAGAACCGCAAGACTGGAGTCGATCTCTAGCCGAAACGGGGGGGTTCGTAACGTGGGATCGTCTCACGTCCGTCGAATCCAGTCGCCGATCGAACGGGCGGCAGCATTTTGTGGGATGGTGACGTACCACGCGGTATGAAGTTCGTCATCGTCGGCTACGGTCGGGTCGGGACGCGGACGGCACGCATCCTGGACAGCGAGGGCCACACCGTCGTCATCGTCGAGAACGACCTCGACAAGGCCGATCGGAGCGCGGAGGAAGGGTTCGAGACGGTCCGAGGCGACGGCAACGACGAGTCCGTCCTCGAAGAGGCGGGGCTGGACGACGCCGACGCCATCGCGGGGCTGACCGGCGACCTCAACACCAACTTCGCGGCCTGCATGATCGGCAAGGAACACGGCTGTCGAACCGTCCTCCGGATCGACGCCGACTACCGCGAGGAGATCTACGAGAAGTACGCCGCCGACGTCGACGAGATCGTCTACCCCGAGCGACTCGGTGCTGCGGGTGCCAAGACCGCGCTGCTGGGCGGGAACTTCAACGTCCTGGCAGATCTCACCGAACAGCTCTCGGTCGCCAGCGTCACCGTCCCCGACGGATCGCCCGCCGTCGGCGAGCGCGTCGTCGCGCTCGATCTCCCCGGCGACGCGCGGATCTACGCGCACGGGAGCGACCGTGAACCGATGACGATCCCGCTCCCACGGACGAAGCTGGCTGCCGGCGACACCGTCGCAGTCATGGCCAGTCCCGAGACGCTCGACGACGTGCGAACGTCGCTCAAGGGCACGTAGTCGGGTTACCGCTCTCGGTCAGCGGCGTCGGCAGCGCTGGCGGCCAGCCGCGCTACCCGGAGCGGTTCCGGCCGTCCGCCCTCGGGCGTGAACGCGCGAACGATCTCCCCGGTCCTGTCCTCGCCGATGCCGACACTCCGGACGTACACCGTTCCGTCGGCGACCGAGACCGGACGGCGCTCTGGCTGGGCTCGATAGGTCGACAGCCGATCGTCCGCGACCGCGGGATCGTCGAACGCGTCCCGGATCGCCGATTCGAGCCCCTCGCTCTCCTCGTAGGTGATCGAACAGACCGGGAGTCCGGTGGCGTCGTGGAGTTCGTCGAGATCGACGACGTTGAACCACGCGGGCGCGATGCCAGAGACCAGCAGGTACCGAACGTCCTCGCGGTCGAGCCGATCGACCATGTCGGCGATCTCGGCGGTCGCGTCGCTCCCACCGACCGTGCAACTGCCGAAAACGAATCCGTCGACGACCCGACTAGCGCGGACGACAACGCCGGCCAGCGTGCTCGTCGACCCTCGATACGACTCTGCGACGCCCAGCGCGCGGACGCCGGCTTTCATCTCGAAACTCCCGAGCCCGCAGTCTGGCGGTTTCGATTACGTGTTCTCGCCTTTGATGTCGTCGAGCCGGTCCAGTAGTTCGTCGTTCGAGGCCGTAAACTCGAACTCCACGTCACCGTCGTGCTCGTTTTCCGAGGTGGACAGTCCATCCTCGTCGTCGTACTCTGTGTCGTACTCCTGATTGTCTTGTTCGGATTCGTCGTAGCTCCCAAACCCCATACACGTAACCATTATAGATTCCCCGTGATAAATCGCTCGGCGGTTTTGCCGCTACCGTCGCAGGAAACGACAGTAGAACTACAGGACGGCGCAGTGACACGGCCGTCACCACCTCGGGATGTCGCGTCTCTCACCGGACAGTCGGCAGCCTGAAACACGAGCCGCCCCTATCGGGAACGATGGCAGTCTACACCGTCACCGACGGCGCGGAGACGTTCACCTGCAACGCCTATCTGGTCACGGGCGAACGGACGACGCTGATCGACGCCGGTGCGTACGTCGGCGTCGTGGACGCGATCAGAGACCACGTCGACGAACTCGATCGCGTCGTCCTGACCCACCAGCACGGCGACCACGTCGCGGAGCTGGCCTCCGTCCTCGACGCGTTCGACGCCGAACTGTACGCCTACGGCGACCATCCGCGACGAGACCACGCACTCGCCGACGGAGACACCGTCACGGTCGGCGACCACGACTGTACGGTCGTGTACACGCCGGGCCACGCCGACGACCACGTCTCGCTGGTCTCCGAGACGGCGCTGTTCTCCGGCGACGTGGTCGTCCACGACGACGGCGCGTTCGACGACGGTAGTTTCGGCCGGACCGACGCCCCCGACCAGTCTCGCGAGCGCCTCGTCGAGTCGATTCGGGCCCTCCTCGACCGGCTCCCCGCGTCGGTCGGAGCGATGTACGCCGGCCACGGCAGCGTCTTCGAGGGCGACGTTCGAGCGGTCGTCGAACGCGCGCTCGAACGGGCAGAACGCCGAGAGCCGAAGTACCCAGCGGAGTAGCGCGGAGTCGCGCTCGACGGCTGCGAGCGGTCGGGAAGAGCTCTCTCAGGGTTAGTTGTCAGGACGGACTGGCACTCGACAGTGTCACTCGAACACGCGACCGAGGACGTATAGCCCGGCACCCACGGCCGCGAGCGGCGCGTGGACGACGCTGGTCACGCCGTCCCGAACGATTTCGAGCCGGCTGGACAGGCCGTCGGTGACGGGGACGATTTCGATCCCGAAACCGACGGACGCGAGCGAGCCGACATCGCGAGGGGCGGCCGCGACGAACATCGCCGTCGTGCCGAGTACGACCAGCAAGAGGGTCGTGTGCGTCCCCGTCCAGTTGGGGAGCGCGTCGGTGAGACGGACCACGATCCCGAAGCCCACCGGCACGGCGATCGCGGCGGCGGTCACGGCCAGGGGCGGTGCGGTCGCGAACGCGACGATCGAGACGATCCCGCCCGCGACCAGGCCGACCGTGACGCCCATGAACTTCAGCGAGAAGCCGTCGTGAAGCCGCAGCGTCCAGGTACAGGCCAGCGCAGTCGTCATGATGTAGACGATCCGGTGGGCGATCGTCAGGACACCGTCGGCGAAGCCACTCGCGGCGTAGAGGAACTGCAGTGCCAGCAAGACGGCGAGGACGCCGAGCGCCTCGACGACGCTGACGCCCGGGAAGCCCGGTCTGGTCTGCTCTGTGGCGGTGTTGCTCATCGCTTCGGCGTCCACTGCGTGGGGCCGACGTAAGTCTCTGTGGGATCCGGTGTCAGCGCGTCGGCTCGCGGACCAAAGAGAGGGGTGGGTTGCGGTGTCCGGGCGCGCTCGGGAGGATGGGAGACTGAATGTACAGTCGATGTGCGCGCCCGTGTCGACGGGTTAGGACGACCGTACATAAATACCCGTCAGACGGGCGTTCGACGGCGGCGTAGTCCGTGGGTTTTTCTCTCGCGCGTGCCTCCCGTCGGGCGTGACCTGGGAGGAACTCTTCGAGCGAGCGACGGCGTACGAGACGAGCGTCGAGAGCGTGCGTTCGGCACTGGAGGAGCGACGCCGTGACGGGTGAGTCGACCCGAGTCGTGGCCGACGCCGACGTACTCGCCGCGGACCTCCTCGTCGGTGGGGACGCCCGCGCCGCGCTCGATCACGTGCGCCGACACGACTGGGTGACGCTGGTCGCCAGCGTCCCGCTGCTGGACGACGCCGAGGCGGTGATCGCCGATCTCGCAGACGACTCGCTGGCCGCCGACTGGCGCGAGCGCGTGACGACGGCGTGTCACTGCGTCGAGCACCCGCCCGACGACCACCCGGGGCTTGCCGCCGCCTACCGCGGCGAGGCCACGCACCTGCTGTCGTACGACGACACGCTCCGGTCGGCCAGAACGGGGTTGTCGATCCAGCCCCACGCCGACCTCAGCGTCCGTCCGCCGGACGCGTTCGCCCGGCTGTTCGACCCCGCGGCGGTGTACGAGGCGACCCACGACGGCGACTACCCCGGACCGGACAGCGACCCGCGGGCGTAGGTCGCCGTCAGCGATTCCCGTTGACGAGCCGGCTTCCCCACCGCTGGAGTGGGCGCGGGACGAACGAGAGCAGACCCACGAGGACGGTCATCGCCAGCCCCGGCACGACGACGGGCTCGCCGCGCTGGAGCCCCCGGTACCCCGCCCGCGCCACCCGTTCGGGCGTGTAGCAGAGCGTGCGACCGACCGCCGAGTCGCTCATCCCCGCCCGCTCCTGGAACTCCGTCTCGGTCGGGCCGGGACACAGCACTGTCACGTCGAGGGCGCTGTCCCGGTGCTCGGCCGCCAGCGCCTGGGAAAAGCTGTTGACGTAGGCCTTGCTGGCGTAGTAGCCCGCCATGTACGCGCCGGGGACGAAGCCCGCGACCGAACCGACGTTGAGGACCTGCCCGGCGTCCCGATCGTCGAGAAACCGGCGGGTCAGTTCGACGAGCACCGAGACGTTGAGCCGGAGCTGTCTCCGCTCCGCGTCGGGGTCGCTCTCCGCGAAGGGGCCGTGCGTGCCGACGCCGACGTTGTTGACGAGCGTCTGGACGGAGATGCCACGGTCCTCTAGCGTCGCCCACAGCTGATCGGGCGCGTCGTCCGCCGCCAGATCCATCGCGACGACGTGAGCCGTGACGCCGTGGCGTTCGAGGTCGGCCGCGAGTGATTCGAGACGGTCCTCTCGGCGGGCCACGAGGACGAGATCGTGTCCGTGGCGAGCGAACTCCCGGGCCAGCGCCGCACCGATCCCGGCGCTGGCACCCGTGATCAGGGCCGTCCCCGCTGCCTCGCTGCCGCTCATGAGACTGTCCCCCCATTCGCTTTCGAGGCGCGGCGCGCCCCGCTCGCATTCAGCGAGGGCCGACACTCGCTTCGCTCCGTGCTCGCGTGTCGCTCACTCCCTTCGCTCCCGCTCGCATTCAGCGAGGGCCGACACTCGCTTCGCTCCGTGCTCGCGTGTCGCTCACTCCTCTCGCTCCCGCTCGCATTCAGCGAGGGCCGACACTCGCTTCGCTCGTGTCGCCCCTCGCTAGTCATCGATCCGACCCGTCGTCTCGACCCACTCGGCGAAGGTCGAAAGCGCCCGGCCGCGGTGGCTGACGGCGTTTTTCCGCTCGGTGTCCATCTCGGCGAAGGTCGCGCCGTCGTGTTCGAAGATCGGGTCGAAGCCGAAGCCGCCGTCCCCTCGCGGTGCGACGATCGTTCCGGGGACGCGCCCCCGGAACAGCTTCACCGGGAGCGTCTCACCGTCGACCTGCGCGTCGGTGGTCGCTCCGCCCCGCTCGTCGGCGGCCAGGTCGTCTCCGCGCCGGTCGTCATGATCGACGGAGCTCGGTGCGGCCTCGAAGCCGTCGCCGTCGCAGTAGGCGACGACGGTCTCGAAGGCGGCGCTGTGGTCGTCTTCCGGTTCGGTGAGTCGCCAGACCCGCTCGATGCCGAGCCGGTCTTCGACGTACGAGGAGTACGGGCCGGGGAACCCATCGAGCGCGTCGACGAACAGACCGGAGTCGTCGACGATGACGGGCTCACCGACCGCCCGATAGGCCTCGCGTGCGCCGTGGGCGGCGACGGCAGCGAGGTCGTCGCCCTGGACCTCCGTGTAGTCGAAGTCGAACTGCTCGACCGTCTCCGCGCCCAGGTACTCCCTGGCCTCGTGGACCTTCCCGAGGTTGGTCGTGACGAACTTGAGCATACCGCGAGTCGGGCGAGGACGGGAAAATAGCCGTCGATGTTCGCGACTCAGTCGACGACGACTTCGACCGCTTCGTCCTCGGCGTCTGGCTCCTCCTCGATGCCGCCCTGCTCTTGCCAGACCAGTGCGCCGACGACCGCGAGGACGACCCAGGAGCGCCAGTTGGCGAGGTTCAGCGAGTACCCGATCCCGAACGGTTTCTCGACGAGCATCGAGTCGCCGGGTTGCCAGTACGAGGACAGCATCCGTCGAACGCTCGGGCGTTCGAAGTTGTACGGCACTCCGAAGAGTTCGCCGGACTGTGGTTTGTCGGTCATGGAATCCGGTACGGCACGCCGCGTTAAGTCGTTTTTCCTCGCTCAGCCCAGCAGCGAGGTGACGGGGCCGTCGAAGTTGATGATCACGGCCTGGGCCCGGTCACCGAACACCGCCTTGCCGGTTGGCGACCGCTGGTCGCCGGTGAGAAACACGTGGTCGATGTCGTTGTCCGCGGCGGCTTCGAGGATGCGGTCGGCCTCGTTTTCGGCCTGTCCGACCCGTCCCGCGACGACGTCCCACTCGACGTCGGAGTCGCCGACGACCTCCTCGACGACCGCCGCCGCCTCCTGGTGAACGTCGTCCATGATCACGCCGTCGTCGTAGCTCGTGTGTTCCTCCGCGGCCACGGCGTCGAGAGAGTCGCGTTTCTCTTCGAACGCCTCGTGAGTGAGCAGGGAGAGCACGTGGAGGCGCGCGTCCGCGCCATCGGCCAGCTGCGCGGCCTCGGCCAACAGTTCGCGGCCACGTTCGTCCGTATCGAGTACGACGAGTGCGTCGTCCATGTCAGGAGCGGTCTGGCGGGACCCACTTAATTTTCACTGGTATCGGCCGCGATCCTCGATCGCGTCGAGACGGTCGAGGACCGTGTCGTCGCGCTCGCTCGCGGTCCGGTAGGCGTCGGCCACGGCGGCCCGGAGTCGCTCGGCGTCATCGGTGGTGCCGGCCAGCGACTGATCGAGGACGTGCAGGTCCATCGCGTGGTCCTCGGTGTCTCGCGTGTAGTAGCCCAGTCCGAAGTCGATGAGGAAGACGCCGGGATCGTCCGCCTCGACGCGGACGTTCCGCGTCGTCGGATCGCCGTGGACGAAGCCGGCGTCGTGGATCGCAGCGAGCTGCCGCCCGACCGCCCGCACCCGCTCCTCGGTCAGCCCGTCGCGCAGTTCTCGATCGCCGACCCGCTGGAAGACGATCCGGGCGTCCCGTGGGTCGACGTCGTGTATCACTGGCGTCGGAACGCCGTGCCGGCGGGCCTCGCTGGTGAGGCGGGCCTCCTGTCTGGTGCGCTCCGAACGCAGCCGTTCGTCCAGCTCCGGGTGGCGATACGAGCGGGGACGGCGCTCCTTGATCACGCGGTCGCCCTCGAAGCGGACGAGCGCTTCGGCCCCCTGAATCTCGTCGGCGTCGCCGCCGACGCGAGCGACCGGTTCGCCCGCGTCCCAGGTCACCTCGACCCGATCGGGCCGGAAGTCCGAGTCGATGCCGGAGTCGGGTATCGACAGCGTGTCGCCGGCCGCGTACATCCGCGCGCCCAGAATCGCGATCATCCCGGCGTTGTCCCGGAGAAAGCGCGGTTCCGGCGCGTAGAACTCCGCACCGCGCTGCGTACACATCTCCGCGAGCATCGATCGGAGGCGCTCGTTCTGGCCGACGCCGCCCCCGAGGACGAGTTCGTCGGCGTCGGTCAGCGAGAGGGCGCGCTCGGCGACTTCGGTCAGCATCGCGAAGATCGTCTCTTCGAGCCCGCGACAGACGTCCTCGACCGGCGTGCCACGGTCAGTGGCCTGCTTGGCGGCGGACATGATTCCCGAGAACGAGAAGTCCATCCCCTTGACGACGTAGGGGAGATCGACGTACGTCCCGCGCGTCGCGTGGTCTTCGACCTTGGGACCGCCGGGGTGAGACCAGCCGACGTGGCGCGTGAACTTGTCGATGGCGTTGCCGACGCCGGTGTCCATCGTCTCGCCGAGCACGCGGTACCGTCCCGAGCGGTACCCGAGGACGTGCGCGTTGGCACCCGAGGCGTTCAGGCAAATGGGCGAGGAAAAGCCCGAGAAGTAGCGCCCGACTTCGAGGTGTGCGACCATGTGGTTGACGCCGACCAGCGCCACGTCGAACCGCTGGGCGACGGCTCGGGCCGCCGTCCCGACGATGCGCAGACACGGACCCAGACCGGGGCCACGCGAGAAGGCGACGGCGTCGATGGGCGGGCCCGTCTCCGTGTCGGGCGCTCGCTCGCGGGCGTGGTCGAGCGCGCGCTCGACGACGGTCGGGATCGCCTCGCCCATGTGTTCGGCGGCCTCGCGGGGGTGGATGCCGCCGCTGTCGGGCTGGTAGGCGTCGGTCTCGATGAAGACGTGGTCGTCACTGGCGGCCGCCGAGGGATCTCGAAGGTCACTCTCGTCCGCCTCGAAGATCGCAGCACTGGCTGCCCAGGCTGTGCCTTCGATGCCGAGAACGCGCATTGTGAAGCCGCTATGCGGGCGTTACTCCCACTCGGTGTAGCCGCACTTGCCGCAGTGTTTGCGGTCGTCGTGCTCGGCGAGGAAGGTGTCGCCACACCGGGGGCACTGCTCGCGTTCGATCTGACCGTCGTCGCTGTAGTACTCGTGACGGGCCATCTTATGCCTCCTCACCCGACTCGCCGTCGGCGACGATCTTGTTGCGTTCGAGCATGTGGTCCTGCTCGACCTCGCGGGCGAACTCGGGCGCGTCGTACACTTTCGCGTAGCCGACGGTCTTTCGCATCCCGAACTTCGTGTCGAGCTCGTGGACGACGACTTCCTCGGCGTCCTTGTTGAGCTTGGCCGCGAGCGAGTCGCGCACGGAGAGTCGCGACGGCGTCGCCTCGTCGTGTCGCACCTCGAACCGAACGTCGGTCCGGTGTAACATCGGGTTGTCGTCTTCTTTGATGATGTCGATTTCCATGGTTCGTTGTCCCTACATTGCCCCTGAAGCGCGTAAAAGGATTTCGAACGGCGTACAGCTTCCCACTTCGCGGCGGGCCGAGACCCGACGGCGTCGCGACCGACACCCGAGGAGAGAGCCGGATCGACGGAGACGACACGACCCCCGTCGACACGGTACTACGAGACGAAATATAAGAAAGTCGAGTTGAGAAAACGAATACCGTGGTAACTGTTGCACCGCATTTCGGAGCGTGAAAAGCATTTCTACAGGATGTGCACTGATACCATCTCTCAAAACCAATAGAGTTTCTGAAACTTTTTGTATAGCGAGAGTATTGGTGTATGTACGGTAGTGGTCCCGCGACCGCTCGCCCCCCACGGAGCACTCACAATGTCATCGAACACGTCCCATCTTCGCACACGATCCGAGCGTGGTCCCGCAGTCGATTCCCCGTCGTTCGCGACGCTGGTCGGTTTCCCCGTCCTCCTCGTCGCCGCTCTCGTCGCCCTGAGCTATCCGCTCGCGGCCGCGACGGCGCTCGCCGCGACGGCACTCGCGGTGAAAGGCACGCAGTTCGGACTGGCCGCGCTGGTCCGCCGGACGACCGACACGCCTCGTCGGGTCACCGTCCCCGGCGTCGGTACCGTGACCGTCAGCATCGCCCCGCAGTGATACGGACGCTTGTCGGACTGTCCCGGTGACCGTCTCCTCCGTGGCGACGCGCATCGCTACGCGACGACAACCGTCCGTATGAGACCGCTGCCCGTCACGCCGTGACAGCCGACGGTGTGAGAACGACACGCCACGCTCTTGGCATCACGACTGGTTTTCGCTGCGACGACGCCACCGCGGCGAGGTCGCCGTCATCTACTCCTCGGTTACCGGCGCGTCCATGCGTCGAACGGCGAGCACCAGCTCGTCGGCGGTCTCGGAGACGGCCGTCACTTCGCCCGCGACGACCAGATCGGCGCTGGGCGTCGGCCCGACGACGACCGGATCGCCGACCTCGATACCGTCGAGGGTCTCCTGGAGGGAGACGTGTGCCGTACACTCCGTCGGGTGGTGGACGTTGGTCAGGTCGATCTCCTCGACCGTGGCGTCGATCCGGTCGAACGCCTGCGAGACCGTCACCGTCTCGGCGTCGTCCATCGGCTCGCGACCGATCGCGGCGAACGCCGCTGGCGTCGGCTCGTACCCGCCGGTGGGTCCCTGGACGCTCTCGACGAGCCCGATCGACTGGAGGGTCGTGAGCTGGTTCTGGACCGTGCCCGAGCTGCGGTCCAGGATCTCGGCGACCTGACCGCTCGTGACCGGGCCGTCAGCGGTCTCGTGTTCGTTGACGAGCGTCGTTACGAGCTGAGTCTGCGTCGGAGAGAGGTCGATGTCGTTCGCGTTCATTCGTTAATTGTCTGTTGACGGTCAGCAACCATGAGTTTCGTGGTCGTGACTACTGGAGATCGATCGACGGCGTCAGCGGCGGGCGGCGCTTGTGTCTGGTGGTTTCTCGCCACTGTCGGACCCGCTGGACCGTCGCTCGATCGACGGCGAGTCGCTCGGCGACGGCGGCTGGCGGTTGCGCTTCGTCGACGAGAGCGTGGAGGATCTCGTCGAGAGTCTCGGGGTCGACGCCGAGTTGCTCCGGGTCGCTGTCGGCGCGTCCCGCCGTCCGCGTCGATCGGTCGAGGATATTCGACGGCACGTCGACCGCTCTCGCGAGCGCGCGCACCTCGGTGTGGTAGAGCGGTGCCAGCGGCGCGAGGTCGACGCCGTCGTCCCCGTGTTTCGTCGTCGATCCCAGGAGCCGCCGGGTGCGATCGACGGAGCCGAGCACGAGCCGGTCGGTCGTGTTGGCGACGTAGTACAGACACGCCATCCGGAACCGTTCGCGTGCGTTGTCGAGTGCGACGACGTCGTCGGCCGGTTCCCCACTGGCACCGAGCACGCGCTGGAACGCCGAGAGCAGCGGCCGCAACTGGAGTCGCTCGTACTCGATCGACAGCATCGACGCGACCGCCTCCGCCGCCCTGGCCGAAGCCTCGTCGTTCATGTTGGCCGGCAACACGAGACCGCAGACCCGATCGACGCCGACGGCCTCGATCGCCAGCACCGCCGCGACCGTCGAACCGACTCGCCCGTCCAGCGCGACGACGACGCCCTCGGCACCGGCCCGTTCGAGCGTCCGTTCGACGAAGCGGGGCAACTGCTCGCGAAGTTGCTGGACCGCTTCCGGGTCGGTCGCAAGCCCGGAGCCCTCGCGGGCCAGTGCGGCGTCGGACGGGGTGCGTTTCGAGTCACTCACGGCGACCACCGCCCGGCGGCGAGCGCGAACCCCGACCGTGTCGCTCCGGGGGGCGGACACCGCCGGGCTCACGGCTGTGCCGGCTGTCCCGCCCTCGGGAGAACGCTCCTCGTGAGACGGAGACGGCCGGCGCGATAGCTGTCGCCGGCCGTCGGACAAACGGCGTCGGCTGTCGGCCGGACGACCCGATCACAGATCGTGGCGTGCAGTACACGGTACCAGCAGTTCGACTCGCTACTGATAGTGATTCCCTACCAGGGGAACTAATGGATGGGGGTCTCTGGGAGGTCCTAGTACAGGTATAGTGGCCATCGAAAGGCGAGACACTCCGGCCAAACGACGGTCTCGGACGGACTCCTCGCTTCCCGATGGCCGTCGCCCCGGAAGAGCCGCTCACTGCTGCGTCGCTACACCCACCCGTCGATCGCGACGCCGACCGCTATCAGACGGGCAGCCGGCGCATCAGCGCGGGCAGACGGTTGCGAAGCTTCGTCTTGAAGCCCCCCTCCAGCTCGTGGATGCGGGCCATCTCGTCGTCGGTCAGGGAGAACTCGAAGACTGCGAGGTTGTCGGCCAGGTGATCGCGGCTGGTGCTCTTCGGGATGGCGACGACGCCGTCCTGCTGGACCAGCCAGCGCAGCGCGACCTGTGCCGGACTCCGGTCGTAGCGGTCGCCGATCCGGGCCAACAGATCGTCTCCGAGGACCCGCCCCCGCGCGAGCGGGCTGTAGGCCGTCAGTGCGATCCCCGCGTCGACGCAGTACTCTCGCAGCGCCGACTGCTCCTTGTAGGGATGGTACAGCACCTGATCGGCGACGATCGGGGCGTCGGCGGCGTCGGCGGCCGCCCGGAGCTGCGACCGCGTGAAGTTGCTCACGCCGAGGTGTTCGACCAGCCCCCGCTCGCGCAGTTCGGCCATCGCGTCGAGGGGCTCCTCGACGGGGACGCGCGGGTGGGGCCAGTGGATCAACAGCAGGTCAACGTAGTCGACGCCGAGTTTCGCCAGACTCTCTTCGACCGTCGAGACGACCGTCTCGCGCCGGAGGTTCGAGCGCCACACCTTCGTCGTCAGGAAGATGTCGTCGCGATCCACGTCGGCCGCGGCGATCCCCTCGCCGACCGCCCGCTCGTTGTCGTACACCTGCGCGGTGTCGACGTGTCGATAGCCGAGATCCAGAGCGGTCCGAACCGTCTCGGTACACGCTGTCCCGGTGTTTTGCCACGTTCCGAGTCCGATCTTCGGGATCGACGCGCCGCCGGCTTCGACGTGTTCCATAGCCGACGTTGCGCCGGGACCACAAAGAACGTCGCGGCGTCGAAGGAGGGAAAGGACAATGACAGTTGGCCACGACAGTCGTGGTATGAGTTCCGACACTGTCCTCGTCGAGGACGTGATGTCGACACCGCTGGAGACGACGAGCCCGAACGCGACCGTCCGGGCCGTCGCCGAGCAGATGCGCGAATCGAACGTCAACGGGCTCTTCGTCCCGGGAGCGGACGCCGGGATCGTCACGACGACCGACGTGGTCCACGCCGTCGCCGAGGGCGCGGACCTCTCGGAGACCCGAGTCGCGGACGTGATGACCTCTCCCGTCGAGCGCGTCGAGACGACGACGGAACTCAACGAGGCCGCGGCCATGATGACCAACTTCGGCATCAAACACCTCCCGGTGATGGACGACCACGGCGACTACGTCGGGATGGTCTCCTCGACGGACACGACGGGCGAGTTCGCCTAGGGCGTCTCGGGGCGGGGCCTTTTCTCCCGCACGCCCGAACGGTCGAACATGAGAGTCGACTGCGAGGGGTGTGCCGGCTGCTGTATCGACTGGCGGCCCCTGACCGACGCCGACATCGATCACGAGCGGCGCGGCAGTCGCCAGCCGCTCGACGAGACCGCCAACCTCGTCCCGCTGACCCGCGCCGAGGTGCGTGCGTTCGTCGACCGCGGTCACGGCGACGCCCTCACGCCCCGCCTGTTCGCCGACGACGACGGCGTCAGAATCGACGGGCACAGCGTCGCCGCGATCGACGGTCGGCCGGCGTTCTACGTCGGCCTTCGCAAGCCGCCCAAACCCGTCGCGCCGTTCGACGCCGACGCCACCTGGCTGGAGAGCTGTGTCTTCCTCGATCCCGTGACCCTGCAGTGTCGGCTCCACGGCGGCGAGCTGTATCCGGACACCTGTGGGGCCTACCCCGGCGAGAACGTCTCGCTGGCCGTCGAGACCGAGTGCGAGCGCGTCGAGGCGCACGCCCCCGGCGAGGCTGCTGGCGAGCGACTCCGGGACGACGAACCGCCGGCCGACGCCACGCCGTTGCTCGGCCCGGCCGCGCTGGGTTCGAAGCTGTTCGCACACCCCGAGCCCGAGCGCCTCTCCGGCGTCGTGTCTCGCCTCGTCGCCGACGAGCTGACGGCCGCCGACCGCGCGGAGTTCGTCGCCGTCGCGGCCGCCTCCGCACCCGGGACCGGGGCCGTCAGCGACGACTGGTACGAGCGGTACCACGAGCGCGCACGGGACGCACCGTCGTGGACCGGGCGAGCGATCGAGCGCTGGCAGACGATCGCCGACGCGGTCGGCGAGCCGGCACCGGACCCCGACTGCGCACGCGAGATCGAGGACGACGACGGCGCACCGCCGACGCCGGGCTGGGACGCCGTCGAGTGAGCTTTGGCGTGACGTATCGGATCCGCCCCCCGTTCGTTACCGCGTGGCGGGGGTCGCTACGGGTGGCGAAATCGGTCACAGGTCGACAGCCGGCAGTATCACTCGTGGCCGTACACCGGGACCGGCTCGTACGGTTCTTCGAGGGACTCCATCTCCGACGCCGAGAGGTCGATCTCCAGTGCTTCGACGGCCGCTTCGAGGTGTTCGATGCTCGACGTGCCGAGGATCGGCGCATCGGTGTACTCGTTCTCGAAGTGCCAGGCCAGCGCGATCTGGGCCATCGTCACGCCCTTCTCGTCGGCCAGTTCCTGGACGCGCTCGTTGATCTCCCGACTCCCCGGCCCCTCGTCGTAGGGGAGCCCGATGTTCTCCTTCTCGTGTTCGCCCCGCGTCGTGCGGGTGAACGCCTCGTGGGGGCGGGTCAGATAGCCCGCGCCGAGGGGACTCCACGGGATGACGCCCACGTCCCACTGCTCGCAGACGGGATACATCTCGCGTTCCTCCTCGCGGTAGGTGAGGTGATAGAGGTCCTGCATCGTCTCGAAGCGGGCCAGCCCCTCCCGCTGGCTGACGTGCAGGGCCCGCTGGAACTGGTGGGCCCACATCGACGACGCTCCGATGTGACGCACCTGGCCGCGCCGGACGGCGTCGTCCAGCGCCCGCAGCGTCGTCTCGATGGGCGTGTCGTCGTCCCAGCGATGGACCTGGTAGAGGTCGACGGTGTCCATCCCCAGCCGCTCCAGCGAGGCCGACAGCTCCTGTTCGATCGCCTTCCGCGAGAGCCCCTGCCTGTTGGGATCGTCGCCCATCTCGCCGAACACCTTCGTGGCGACGACCTGCTCGTCGCGGTCGTACTCGCCGAGCACGTCGCCCAGAATTTTCTCGCTCTCGCCCGTCGAGTAGACGTTGGCCGTGTCGAAGAAGTTGATCCCGAGTTCGAGCGCGCGCTCGATCAGCGCCTCGGAGTCGTCCCGGTCGAGCATCCACTCGTCGCCGCTGCCGAAGCTCATACAGCCCAGACAGATCTTCGAGACCTCGATCCCGGTCGAGCCGAGTGTCGTGTACTCCATACACGGGGGTCGTGGGGACTGACCAAGTAGTCAACGGCAAGCTTCTGACACGCCGGCCGCGAAAACTGGCCCGCCGGAGTCGGTGGTCCTGTTCACATGCGCAGCCGAGATACCGGTGTGCAAACACCGAAAGCCCTCGGCCCTCACTCTCTTATCCGAGCGCTACCGAGTCGATACACACAACTACCGGGCCGCGCACGTCCGATCATGGACGTTGCACACGTCGCGCTGTGGGTCTCGGAGATGGATCGCGCGGTCGAGTTCTACACCGAACTGGGGCTGGAACGACAGTGGTCGTTCACGCTCGACGGCGTCGAGAACGTCTACGTCGGCGGCGACCACGGCGAGTTGCAGCTCCGGCACGACCCCGACCGCACGACGCCGATCGCGCCGAATCGAGCGGACGTGGACCACGTCGCACTCACCGTCGACGACACCGAGGCGATGGTCGAGCGCGCCACAGAGCAGGGCGCAACCGTCGTCACCGCACCCACCGTGATCGAACCGGCCGACGCCTACGTCGCCTTCGTCGAGGACCCCGAGGGGTACGTGCTGGAGTTCGTGGAGCCGCTGGAGTCGAGCGACTGATTTCGGCAGCCACACTCACTTGCCAATCAGAAAGATTGCAACCTGCTGCGGAGTGGTAGTGTTCAGATAAGAGATCGAGAGTAGCATCGTCGAGGCACCGAAAGCCCTCGTGCAGTTGCGGTCCCGCGGCTCGCTACGCGCGCTCCGCGTGCTTGCTTCGCCGGGGTTCCCGCAACTGCACTCGCCCTTTCATCCGCCAGGGTTCAGACGGTGAACCAGCCGATTCCTGGTGGATGAAAGGGCGAGGTGCGGTCGGCGGTTCTGCGGCGGCACTATCGAACGCAGTGAAGATATCCGCCACAGAACCGCCGAGCGTGCCGAGGGCTTTCGGTGTCTATATGTCAGTCAGTGCTGCTGCTTATCTGAACACCGCCTGCGGAGTGTCCCGCACATTTATCACAGTCGAATTAGTGTGTGGAATATGGAGATTCCGCCGAAAGAGTACCTCCTCATGCGAGAGAGCGCATGGTCAAGCCGGTTAGAAATATTCTTCGCAGGAATGGTTTCCCTAGCCGTCGCAGTGGTCATTATATTTGCAATGGGACCAATCGTGCCCGATACAGTTTGGTACGTCGAACTCCCGATAATCCTCTCAGTTGTTACTTTTTCTCTCACACTTTCCATAGTTCTTATACCATTTTTATTTTATCAAATTGGTATTGGTGTAAAATCGTAAAGAGAAGATATTCTTCCAATTGTCAGACTGAGCTGAGAGGGATCAGTCCTACTGTTCCTAAATCAACAGCTCAACCGTGCTAGGACACACCCCAAACTGCGGGATGATTAACAAGGTTGTAGATCCATCAAATCTCTAACTATTCATTTCCAGTGTCCCTCTGCCGATATATGATATCTTTGTAATCAGTTCTTGCTACAGCCAGCTCACTCCTTGATCTATCAATCAGAAAGTGTACCCGACATGTGGATATCTCGTTCGAGATTTACTTGATACATTTTATTCGTGTCTGTGGGCATCCAATGCCCACTGACGAATGTGACAGCTGCCGGCAAGCACGTGTCGCCTGCACATAGGCCCATATCATACCCGCCGAAAGTCAGAATATTCGAATCTTTCAGATGGTCAAACGCAAACCCGACGATTGTACCTACAACCCCACCGATAACAGTTGTCACAGGCGTGCTGGCAATGCCGGTTAGCAACCCAACTATGATACCGGCAACTGTGCCAACTACTGTCCCGAGAACTGTCTTCGTTAGCGTATTAATATCATCGTAGTACTCAACTGAAGCACCAACAACATTGTGCTGGCCGTAATCAGATCCATAAGCCGGACATCCCTGATTTCGATCACCTTTGTATACCTTAGCTCGCTGGACTGTCTCTGCTATGCCACTCCCGGCTTCGTCAATAAGATCATCATAAGCAGTTTCATCTTGCCAATCCTGACTGCTAACCATCTGTTGGGCTGCCTCAACGCTACCAGCTTCCAATTCATAGGTCTCAATAGAGTGTGTGCTTGCCGTAGTAGCGCTCACCTCTATATTTTTCTTTTCTGTTTTTAGAGCCAATTCGTGGACGTCTCCTGTCTCGGTATTTTTTGCCCGAGCAAAGCTATATACGCTTTCTTTAGTGACTACCGTTTCTCGGGCCTCCAGCTCAACTGGCGCAGGGTCTACGTCTTCGTGTCCTCTACCTCTTCCCCTGCGGGCTGCACCGACTGCTGGAATTGCTGATGCTCCGATTGTCGTACCTGCGATACTCAGGAACTGCCGTCGGTTTGTGTTATCTCGCATTGCATTTTCCAATGAAGGGTATAGTTTAAAAATCTTTTCGTATGATATTAGCTGATATTTTGAAATACTACTTTCCCCATACTTTATTGCAGAATCTATATTGTAGATATTCAGGTCAAATACAGTCATTCCCGAGATATCTGATCCGATCTTGGGACTAGTCATCCAAACACCAACAAGAGTACGGTAGTCTCGACACTGAGGAACGTCGCAGCGACACCTGAGACTGACCGATCGTCCACTCCTGGGGGCGACTCGGTGGGGTATTAGTCGCTAGCGTCCCTTCTTCGGGATACGATGGCAGAAGCGAAACCGGTCCAGCGAGCCGACGATCCGCTGGATCTGACTCTCTCCGAGGCGGAACTGGAAGCGTATCGCGATCACATCACCGACTTCATCGCCGAGCAGGCCGACGCGGCCGGCGTCGAGACGGCGATCATCGGGCTCTCCGGTGGGATCGACAGCACGCTCACCTCGCATCTGGCCGTCGAGGCGCTGGGCGCAGCGAACGTCTACGGGCTGGTGATGCCCAGCGAGGTCAACCGCGAGGAGAACATGAGCGACGCCGAGCGCGTCGCCAGCGAGCTGCTGGACATCGAGTACGACGTGATCGAGGTCGAACCGATCGCCGACGCCTTCCTCGACGGGTACCCCGACGCCGAGGGCGATCAGCTGGCAGTCGGTAATCTCCGGGTGCGCTGTCGGGCCGTACTGAACTACCTCGCCGCCAACCACCGGGACTCGATCGTCCTCGGGACGGGCAACCGAAGCGAGGCGCTGGTGGGCTACTTCACCAAGTACGGCGACGGTGCCGTGGACTGCCACCCGATCGCGAACCTGTATAAGGGCCAGGTCCGCCAGCTCGCCAAACACGTCGGCGTCCCGGACGACCTCGCGGAGAAGACCGCGAGCGCCGAGATGTGGCTCGACCAGACCGACGAGGCGGAGCTGGGCATCGACTACCCGACGCTCGACTCGATCCTCGCGCTCCACGTCGAGGGCGGCGTCTCCGCCTCGGCGACGGCCGCCGAGATCGGCGTCGACGAGGACGCCGTCGAACACGTCAGGACCCTCTACGAAGGGAGCAAGCACAAGCGCGCCGCGCCGCCGGGTCCCGACCCGCTGTTCTGACCGCCGGTGGCGGCTCGGACGGGCGACGCCGTCAGCGGACCCGTTGCTCGGGCCCGCGCCCGATGTACTCGGCCATGAACTGCCGCATCGTCTCTTCGTCGTACTCGTCCATGTCGAGGCGCTTGGTCCAGGCCGTCAGGACGTAGGTCGCCTCCGGGTCCTCGACCGGCGTCGGGACCGCGAGGAAGCTCATGAAGTCGTCCGTGTACCGGTTCCCGTACTGCCGGAAGCTCTCGCGAACGTCCGGATCGATACCGTCGGGATCGTAGTAGACGACGATCGCCCCGTGTTCCAGCGCGTGGACGACATCGCCCAGCGGCGGCGCGGTCTCGTCGTCGTAGTACCCGCCCGTCGCCCAGTCGGCGTAGTGTGGCCCGGAGGTCGGCGGCATGTGCTCGTAGGTGAGCTCCGTGCCCCGGTCGACGTGGGTCCGCCCCTCGGACTCCTGGGTCGTCACCTGCGAGACGACCGCCTGATCGCCGCTGTCTGGGAGACTCGATCCACCACCGCCCGCGCCCATGAAGGCGACGACGTAGACCACGACCGCGATCGAGAAGCCGACGACACCGATCAGGATAGCCGGCCCCAGCGAGAGACTCCGGCCCTCGTCGCTCCCGTCGTGCTCGGCGACCCGCCGCTGATCGATCGACCCCAGCTCACCCTCGTGGGCGCTGCCGAGGTGATCGAGGTACGCGTCCTCGCTGTCGAAGGACCCGTCACAGTACTCACAGTCAACCATCGTCTCGTAGTGTGCCCGGAACGGCTTCAATCCTTGCGGTTGGCCCGCGCTTCGACGAGGGCCGCGAACGCCTCGCGTTCCCGCTCGGACTGGCGGTCGCCGTCGGCCGACTCGGCGAGCAGCCCCTTGATTGTCCGGACCGCTCCGGCGTCGTTGTCGGCGACCGCGTGTGCGACCGCCAGAGGATCGTCGACGATCCGCGAAACCAGGCCGACCCGCAGTGCCTCCTCGGCGTCGACGACGCGACCGGACAGCGAGAGGTCCATCGCCACGCTCCGGCCGACGGTGTCGACCAGCCGATCGGTCCCGCCCCACGCGCCGAACAGCCCCAGCGTCACGCCCGACTCGGCGAACGTCGAGCGGGGCGTACAGACCCGCAGGTCACAGGCCAGCGCGAGTTCGACGCCCCCGCCGCGTGCCGCCCCGTCGATGGCCGCGACGGTCGCCCCGTCGTAGCCAGCCAGCGCGTCCGCGACGGCCTGGCCCAGCCGCGAGAACGAACGCGCGTCGTCCCCGTCGAGGGCGTCGACGGTGGCCAGATCTGCGCCGGCACAGAACGCCGACCCAGCGCCCCGAACTGCGACTACCGGCACGCTCGCGTCCGCGAGTCGATCTCGCAGCGCCGCCAGCGCGTCGGCCGTCAGCGCGTTGCGGCTGTCGGGCCGGTCGATCGTCACGACCAGTACCTCGCCCGTCCGCTCGGTCCGTATCGTCCCCATGCCCGACCCGACGTTTCCAAAGGTCTTTGCCCTTCCCGTCGCTAGGCGAAGGTAATGGAGGAAGCCGCTGCGGTCCGACGAGCCGCACTGGCGGCAGTCGACGACGTCGACCCCGCTCGTCTGCGCGACCGTATCGAGGACCGGCTCGACGCCGCCTCGATGACGCCCGGCGTCTGCACGCTCGTCAGCGCGAGCGCCGCCGGCTGCGATGGACAGCTCGACGGCATCAGCGACCGCGCCGCCGGTGTCCAGTTGATCTACGAGGGACTCCGGCTGACGCGGGCACTCGCCCACGACGACCCCTGGGCGGGCGGCGACCGCGACGCCGCCGACCTGGACGTTCTCATCGCCGACATCCTCGTCTCGCGTGGGTTCTACCTGCTGGCCCGAACGGAGGCCGCCGACGCCGCCGTCGACGTAGTCCGGGCGTTCGGTACCGACCAGACCGTCCGCCGCGAAACCGACGACCCCACGCTCGATCGGAACCTCGAAGCCGACGTGCTCGAACTCGCCGCCGTGGCCGGCGTCACCGCCGCCGGGAACCGACCCGCGCCACGCCTGCGTGAGTACGCCAGCGACCTCGTGACCGACGGACTGCCACCTGTCGAGACGTTTGCCGAGGAGGACGTTCGCGAGACGCTCGCGACGCTGACGACCGACACCACGAGCGCCGACGGCGTCCGCACCTCGGCCGACCACTGAGAGAGAGTAGCGTGCCGTCCCCGAATCGTAACGCCTAAAGACAACTCCGGACAACGGATGAATGCGCGCCTGGGTAGCTTAGAGGTAAAGCGCGTCCTTGGTAAGGACGAGAGCCCGGGTTCAAATCCCGGCCTAGGCTCTTTCTGCCGTACACGACTTATACGCGCACTTTACAGATTTATCTGTCTTGAACACAACATAGTCAAAACAGCCTTGTCTCACTAAACAGGGTATCCCTCGCTGTATGGTGATTCTCCAAACTATCAGAACACACAAATCAACCCGCAGACTGCGGCGGGATAGCCCCGAAATTGACCGGGAGCGCATCCTCAGGGACACACCTGATTTCGCTAATCTGTGCTCGCAGAGGAACGAGTGAAGTGTAGTCAGGAACCTGATAGAATATCCCTCGATGCGGCTATCCACGACGATTACGCGGCGAATGGAGTGCCGCCGAAACGACTATTGGTAAGACCAGCGTATTACGTCTATATGTCTGAAGCGGCCACAAACGACGACAGCGGAGACGACATCGCCACGGTGAACTTCAAGCTCACCGAGTCGTTCCTCGAACAGATAGACGATACGTGGCAAGGACGCGGATTCAACAGTCGGAGCGAGTTCATCCGGTACACGCTTCGAGACGCCGTCGAGTTCCCGACGTTCGACCGCGACGAACTCGTCGCCCTGCTCGAAGCGGAGGAGGACATCCGCAAGGAACGGACGACGAGCGCGGAGGAAGCCCGCGAGCGGTTCGGCACGAGCGATGAGTGACGACGGGTGGACGTGGGAACTCTCCTCGAAAGCCGAGGACGACCTTGATGGGCTTTCCCCCGCCGACCAAGACCGGATACTCGACAAGCTCGATAAAATCGTCTCCTCGCCGTGGCGCGACCCGCCCGACTACGGGGAGCCACTCCAGAACAGTCCGCACAAGAAAATACGCATCGGGGGGTTTCGGCTCTCTGTGACCTTCCGTCAGGACGACCAGCAGCTTGTCGTCGCGCGTATCAAGCGTCGAGACGGCGCGTACACCGCTGACGACGATTAAGTAATAGAACATCCTCAATGCGGCGAGATACAGGTAGAGGATTCAGCGGATTTGTCCCCTGTAATCGGTCGTAAGGGCTGTGTTGAATCACTAGACAGCGTCGGGACAGGTCAGTAAATCAAAGGCGTTGAAGCGGGAGACTCCGGTTGTCCATGACCCAAATCTCCCGCTTCATTGGGGAAGTTGTGCCGGTCGCTAAAAGAGTCACGGGCGATGGAGACGAATCCGCCGCTCCGGAAGGAGGCGGCGGATTCGCCGACTATGCGTTCGTTTCTCTCCATTGTCTCCGGGTTTACCTCGACACGTCCTATCGGATGACTATCGACCTGCTGAAGGAGATGCCACAAATAATCGGGGAGATCGGCCTTGAAGCGGACGATCTCCCTCATCCATCAACGTTGTGTAAAGCATTCGATGATATGAGCATGAGCGACCGGCTACGCTCTTGCTCAAGCTAGCGAAAAGACTCCGTTGTATGGAAAGCATCCCGTCTCCTGCTATCAGCTGTGACCAAACAACCAGCATTCGGCGGGATGCTTCAGCAACTTGTATCGCTTGGCGCTTTGGAGTTTCGGCCCGAGCCGCTCGACGCCATCGTCGAGCGGCGTCTCAAGACCATCTGGGAACAGGCACCCTGTCCTGATTGTGGCGCGACAACCATCCGAACCTACGACGATCTCGACCGTATCTGGTGCCGTGGCTGCGGCTTCATGAGTACCTACACGTTCGGTACACCGTTCTACGACGCGGAACTCGCCCCCGGCGAGTTCCTCGTCGCCTTCGTCCTCTACGCTGATTCGTTGCTCAGCATCAATCAAATTGCTTCCCTACTTGATCGGGCGTACAACACGATTCACTCGGCGATTCGTGACGTGGAAGCCGCGTTCCAGCGCGGCTTCCCCGTCGTCTGGGATCGCATCGATCACACTCTCGACGGGCCAACGCAGGTCGATGAAACCCAGCAGGTCTGCTCTGGGTACAAGGGACGCGACCCACCGCGGGACGGTCTGTCCCGCGGCGGGTCGCCAGAGGGCGGTCGCACACGCTGGAGCGGTGAGCAGGGTGATGAACTGACGCTCGTCGCGGCCTGCCGCGACGTGCTTCGCGTGGTTTCTGCTGAGGAAGGAACGAAGTTCAAGGACGAACTCAAGCCAGTGATCGAAGAAGCTGAAGACCTCTCCCAGCGACTGGGAGAGGTCTGGACGGATGAGTACCCGCCGTATCAACAGATGGAGCACGACCACAGAACGGTGGTTCACGACGAAGCATACGTCTCAGATGCGGGTGTTCACACCAACCAAGCTGAGTGTCTCTGGTCGTTGTTGCAACCGTGGATCGAGAAATTCCGCGGCCTGTCCAAGCAGGGCTTGGAACAGGCCGCTCGTACCTACGGCTTCCTGCGGTCATTGAATCTCGCTGGCGCACCAATCCACGGACTCGTTGACTGCTTCGCTGCCGATATTTTTCGCCAGTCTGCGTAAGAGCGAAAAAAGAAGCGCTGCTCGGCAACCAGTATATAATTACTGCGGCGAGATGGAACCGAACAGAACGCCCGCACCACAATTATATTCGTACTCCTCGGGTCATGTTTGTATGCGCGAGAACTCGTCCTCGGACACGCCACACGAGGGCATGACGTGGTACAAGGCGCTTTCTCCGGACGAACTCCCGGAGGGGCGAGTCACGGCTATCAGCTGTGGCGACACGACCGTGGCAGTGACCCACTACGACGGCGAGTACGCCGCGCTCGACAACAATTGTCCACACCAGGGCGGGCCACTGGGTGAAGGGTCGATCGAGACCGGCTGTCTCCGGTGTCCCTGGCACGGCTGGGACTTCGACCCGCTGACCGGCGAGACGCCCGGCCCACACGACGACTCCGTCGAGAGCTTTCCGGTCGAGGAACGCGAGGACGGTATCTACGTCGGCTTCCCCGAAGAGAAACCCCACGAGCGGACGGTCTCGAACGTGATCGCCGAGACGCTGACGAACTGGGGCGTCAGGCAGGTGTGGGGCATCGTCGGACACTCGAACCTGGGGCTGGCCGACGCGCTCCGTCGGGAGGCAGAGAGCGGCGATCTCACCTACTACGGCGTCAGACACGAGGGTGCCGCCGCCTTCGCGGCGTCGGCGTACGGAAAGCTGACCGGCCGTCCGGCGGCCTGTTTCTCCATCGCCGGCCCCGGCGCGACGAACATGCTCACCGGGCTGTGGGACGCGAACGTCGACCGCTCGCCGACGATCGCACTCACCGGGTAGGTCGACTCGCAGGTGCTCGGGACGGGCAACTTCCAGGAGGTGGACCTCGAAGCCGCCTACGGCGACGTCGCCGAGTTCGAGGCGACGGTGCTCCCGGACAGCCAACACGCCGAACTCGCGACGCGTGCCGCGAAGACGGCCATCCTCGAACGCGGCGTCTCGCACCTTATTTTCCCCGACGAGATCCAGACCCAGTCCGCCGAGGGCGTCGACCCCGGCGATCCGGAGGGGCGCATCACCGACCGTGACATCGCACCCCCGGAGGACGACCTCGCGGACGCGGTCGACCTCCTCGAGAGCGCCGAGCGACCGGTCATCGTCGTCGGCCACGGCGCGCGCTTCGAGATGGACGGCATCGTCGACCTCGCCGAGCGGCTGGACTGTCCGGTCCTGACGACGTTCAAGGCGAAGGGACAGATTCCCGATTCGCACCCGCTCGCGGGGGGCGTCCTCGGGCGGAGCGGCACGCCCATCGCGAGCCACTTCATGAACGAGTCGGACCTGCTGGCGGTCTTCGGCGCGAGCTTCTCGAACCACACGGGCATCGCCGAGTACAAACCGACGATCCACGTCGACTACGACGCGATGACGCTGGGGAAGTTCCACAGTATCGACGTCCCCGTGTGGGGCGAGATCGGCGTCACCGTCGGGAAACTGCGGGACAGGCTCCCCGAGGGGGGCGACCTCGCCGCCGAGAGCCAGCGCGAGGAACTCGCCGAGCGGTGGGAGATCTGGCGCGAGGAGAAGGCGACCCGCCGGGCAGGGACGCCCGAGCGCGGCGTCAACTACGCGACAGTGTTTGAGGCGATGAGCCGCCTCGTCCCCGACGACGCGATCGTCCCGGTCGACGTCGGGAACAACACCTACGCCTTCGGCCGGTACTTCGAGCCCGAGCACCAGTCGGTGCTGATGTCGGGCTATCTCGGCTCGATCGGGTTCGCCTTCCCGGCGGCACTCGGTGCCTGGGCCGCGACCCAGGAGCCGGAGTCGCGGTTCGCCGGCCGCCCGGTCGTCTCGGTGTCCAGCGACGGCGGCTTCGGCCAGTACATGAGCGAGTTCACGACCGCGGTCAAGTACGAGATGGACCTCACGCACGTCCTGCTCAACGACGACGAACTCGGCAAGATCAGCAAGGAACAGCGCACCGGCGGCTGGGACATCTGGCAGACCGACCTCGTCAATCCGGAGTTCGCCGACTTCGCGGAGAACTGTGGCGGGTACGGGGCCTACGTCGACGACGCGGCGAACCTCGAGGACGAACTCGAGGCCGCGATCGCTTACGACGGTCCGGCGCTCGTCGAGATCAGCACCGACTCCGATCCGATCTGAATCACTCCGTTCGCAGCGACGAACGCTGCCATACCTCCCTCACAGCGTCTCGATACTAAATGACAGATCTCACCGCACTGTTGACGAGTCTCCTCGGAGTGTTCGCCCTGGCGCTGGTCGTTCGGCTGCTCGTCCGAAACCGGGATCGCCTCGCATTCGCGAGCGTCCTCGTGGCCATCGGCGTCGCCGTCTCGGCGCTGGGGCTCTCCTTCGGTCTCGGACTGACGACCGATCTGATCCTGCTGGTGTTCCTGCCGACCATCATCTTCCACGGGACGACGACCCTCGACGTCCGTCGACTGTGGCGCAACGTCGGCCTGATCGCGGTCCTCACAGGTATCGGCTTACCGCTCTCGGTCGTCCTCCTCGGGGTCGTCGGAACGGTCGCGTTCGACTTTCCCCTGATCGTGGCACTGGTCTTCGCCGCGATCGTCCTCCCGACCGACCCCGCCGCGGTACTGTCCATCTTCGAGGAACTGGACGTCGCGGAGCGGCTCGCGATCACGATCGAGGGGGAGAGCCTCATGACCGACGGCGTCGCGGTCGTGATCTTCTCGACACTCATGGCCGCCTACGAGTCCTCCGGATCGGCAGCGTCGCTCGGCACGCCCGACGGACTGCTCGCTATCGCGGGCGATATCGCACTCGTCGGGGGCGGTGGTCTCGCGCTGGGGGGCGTCGTCGGATACCTCGCACACGTCGTGATGCGACGCCTCGAGGACGAGATGAGCGTCCTGCTGCTCACGGTCATCGTGGCGTACGGGAGCTTCCTGCTCGCCGAACACACCCTCGATCTGAGCGGGATTCTCGCTGTCGTCGGCGCCGGGCTGTTGATGGGCGCACACGAAGAGACGCACCACAAAATGAGTACGAGTGAGTACCACGTCCAGGAGCTCTGGACGATGGCGGCGTTTCTCGTCTCGACGATCCTCTACCTCCTCATCGGCGCCGAGGTCCGGATCGGGGCGTTTTTCGAGTACGCTGACCTGGTGATCGGGGCCGCGGTGCTGGTGCTCGTCGCCCGTACAGTGACAATCTACCCACTGGTTTCGGGGACCAACCTCGCCAGTGGACGACCGGTCCCCGTGCGCTGCCAGCACGTCATGGTCTGGGGCGGCCTCCACACCGTCGTCCCCGTCGCACTGGCGCTGTCGCTCCCCGCGCAGTTCCCATTCCGAGAGAAACTACAGGTGATGGTGTTCGGGGTGGCTATCATCAGTATCGTGGTTCAGGGACTACTGCTGCCGGGAGTACTGACTCGACTGGGAATCGGTGATGCGAACGGTGGCTGACGGTTACCCATAAAAATTCGAACGATGACCAGGATCGCGTGGGACCGAATCACTGATCGGAACGAAACGGTAGCTCTAGCGGTCGTATTCGGATTGGCTTCGGTTCCGTGGACGTACGTGTTCGTGGCCGGGTTACACATCCCGCTGTGGCCGTCGTTTATCGCGTCCGCGACGTTCTACGCCGCGGGTGGTGGCCTCAGTGGCCTCGTTCGGGGCTACGCGAGTAACCTCGCCGGCATCGTCTACGCCGTGCTGACGCTCGCGGTGGTGGATACCTACCTCGGCGGTGGGGTCGTTGCCCTCAGCGTCACCGTGGGTGCGTTCATGTTCCTCGCCAGTCTCCACGAGTTCGTTCCGCTGCTGTCGTTCACGCCGGGCGGATTCTTCGGCTACGCGACGATGTTCAGCGTCCACGCTGCGAACGCGACTGCGTTCGGCCTGACTGGACTTCCGGGAGAGGCAGTCGCGGCCGTACTGTCGATGCTCCTCGGCGCGGTCATCGGATTTGTGACTGACGCAGTGAGCTCAGATCTCGCAGAATGACGAAGACGGCATTCCCTGTGAGCGTCGCACCCGTTCCGGGAGGGCTCTCGATCACCGCGTCACGCGACGGGCCAGCGAGAAGACGAAGACAGCAGTCAGAAACGCGCCCGCGAGACCCTCCGACGCGGCGACGAACCTGCCGACGTCGCTGACCGGGTGGACGTCCCCGAGGCCGAGCGTCGCGAACGTCACGACGCTGAAGTAGAGGCCGTTCAACACGGCGTCGGCGCCGTGACTGACGTAGCTCACGACCTCACCGCCGGTGCTGAGGCCGCCCGACGCCGGATAGACGAGCGCGCTGCCGCCCATGACGGCCAGCGACAGCGCGGCGGTCCGGCCCGGTCGCTCACCGTATCCGGCGACCGCATCGAGAAACCCGTTCGTTATCCAGCGCACCGTCGCGTCGATGCGGTGTGTCGGGGAGTAGTCCGCCGATCCGGCGTGGGCGGCGTACCGTTGCCGCCGGTATCGCAGCTCCCGGACGAAGAACATCGACGCCGTCTCGCTGTCGCCGGCGTCCGACGCGCCCTGTTTCGCCTCCAGATACGTGTGTTCGAGCCCCTCGGTGGTATCGGGCTCGTCAGCACTACCGACGTACTCGTGGAGCAGCCAGCGGTTCGACCGCAACAGGTCTCGATAGGCCGCGAAGTGGAAGCCGTCGAACCGCGTTCGGTAGAACCGGTACCGGTCGAACGTCTCCGGTTCGCACTCGAGGTCGACGTCACCGACAGTAGCGTCGGTGAGGTCGTACGTTGCGACGCCCGTGTCGGGTTGGCCGAGATCTCCGGCCGAGACAGTCGCGTCGCTGAGACGGATCTCGAGATCGGTCGCCGGATAGATTCGGAGACGTCCGAACGACCCCTCGGAGAGATCGATTCCCGTCACGCTCTCGTCGACACCGGTATCGTCGAAGGTCGCGTATTCGCCAGCGGCACCGACGAACTCGACGTCGTCTCGGAACGTCGTGGACACGAACTGCGCCGTTCCGAAGGAGACGTTCGGGAAGTGCGCCCGTCCCTCGACAGTGACGCTATCGAAGTTCAGCCACTCCCGGACGCTACCTTGGGCGAATTCCACGCTTCCGTCGAAACGAGTATCGCTGATTCGGAGGCTCCGCTCGAACGAGCCACGGCGAGCGCGAAGGCACGTCGCCGGTGCGGAGGGCCTCCCGAACTCCGTCCCCCTGACACCGACCTGCCGCCGGAAGACCGTCTCACTCACGTCCATGCTGCCGATGTCACACGCCTCGATGGTCACCGGGTGGCCGACTACCGATTCCGAGAAGTCGAGCGTCCCGTCGACGGTCACCTCGCGGAACGTGACGTGGGCGACGTCGCTACCGTCGACGACGAGCCGGGAGAGATCCAGCTCCGCCAGGTGAACGTCGACATACTCCTGCCGGGAGGGATCGTCCGCCTCGACATCCGCGAGGAACGCCGCCCGAAGCGACGCCGACGTGACGTCGTCCCTCCGGCGCTCCGCCGGCGTGAGGTGGAACACGCATCGGTCCCGGTCCGTGGCTGTCGGACGCGGACACGACCGTTCGGATCCGTCGGCTCCGTACCGATGGCTACACTGATTCACGGGGGGCGATCACCTCCGGGCGGGAACGTGGGTGTGGGGTCATCGGTGGTGTCTCTGGCAGCGCGTCTCCTTTCATAAAAATTTCAGTCGGTATCGACGCCGAGCGTCCCGACGCGAGGGACCGTGTCGACCGTCGGGAGTCCCGCGATCAGCGCCAGGGTCGCGCACAGCAGGCCGACGAGGCCGGCGACGAGCGGGACGCCGAGCGGACGTGCGGACAGGAGCTCTCCGAGGCTCAACGCGAGTCCGAAGAAGCCGAGGTAACTGCCGAGGACGAACAGGGGTACCGCGCCGAACGGACCGTCGCGGTACGCGTAGATCCCACCGAGGATCCCGACGGCCGGGAGCACGAGAAAGTACAGCGCGGCTTCGGGACTCGCCGTCGCGGTTTCGAACGCGCTCGCCGGGGTTCGATAGACCGCGAGGAGGACGATCGCATATCCGACGACGAGCACGACGCCGCCCCTCTCCGTGCGGCCGAGGTCACTCATGGGCGACACGCTCCGGCGTTCGGTTTCGGAGTGGGGGAGTTCGGTATCATCGCCGGGGCCTCCGTACGTGGTCACTCCTGTGCGCGCTGCATCTCGTAGCTCAGCCGGTGGGGCATGACGCTCAGCGCGCGGACGATCGCCGCCAGAGCGACGAAAATGCCGACCAGAACGTGGGCGACGCCGCCGAGCTTGAGCCACATCAGCGTCGACGGCCACTTGTGGATCTGGGTTAGGGCCCCGTTGACCTCGGCACCGCGGGTCCCACCGCTGCCGCCGGCGAGGCTCGTGTCCGCGTAGGTGCTGAAGAAGCTATCGAGCAGCGGATGGAACTCCGTCAGCTCGAAGAACAGCGCGGCGCCGACGAGCAGGTAGCCGACGACGGCGAACAGTGCACCGATTTTGAGCATCTTCTTGATCGAACTGACAGTCGATTCCACTTCGTCGATGGACAGGCGGTCCGGGTAGTCGGATGCCATGCCGTACTGTCTCTCCCGTCGGAATATGACGACTCTTCGGGTGTTGAAGCGGATTGCACGCCCGACCGAACTTTCTACCCTCGGGGAGAAATTACGTTCGCGTGGTCGGAACAGTGTGTTATCGAAGCTGTGACGACGCGACTCGTACGGATTATTGTCGCCGTTTGCCCGGTCGACCGCACGATGGCGTGCGGTCGATCCGGGACAGATCTACAATAATCCGTATCACGCGGAGTGTCGGAGCGTCCCTCGAGACACACCGATCCGATCCATCGAAACGAGACTGATCATGATCTCATCCGGAGCGTCCGACACACGAGGACACCGCAGCGGAACAGGGCGACGGACGGCACCGACGAATCCGGTCCGGGCGGGGATTCGATGACCCCGACACGTCCGACAGACGCCGAGACGCCGCACGCGGTCGCCACCTGGAGCGACCTCCCCGATCGCGAACCTACCCACGCCAGGGTCGAGGGCGTCGACCTCGTCGTCGTCCGGTACGACGGCGAGGTGTCGGTCCTGTACGGGCGGTGTCTCCACCGCGGCGTCCTCCTCGGGGACGGCCACGTCGAGGGGGACGACATCATCTGTGGCGTCCACGGCTGGGATTACAGAGTCGACTCCGGCATAAGCGAGTACGACAACTCGGAGGTCCTCGAGACGTTCACCGCCTGGGTCGACGCGGAGGAAGACGCCGTCTACGTCGACGCAGCGGAGGTGGCGGCGTGGGCCGACGACAATCCCCAACCGTACGGTTCCCCCGAGAGCGGCGACGGGGGCGACGGGGCGATGCAGGGGTCGGCCAACGACATCGACGGCGGGGCCGTCGACCCCGAGTTCTACGGCGAGCCCGACTACGAGAAGGAACCGCACGCGCACTACATCCAGAAACTCGCACAGCAGGGGCCGGAGGGAATCGGCGAACACGGGAGCATCTCCGCGATGGGCGTTCCACGTACGGAGCTGCCGTCGTGGGACGACCTGCAGATCCTCACGGCCCAGCTCGCCCGAACACCGCTCGACGACGAGGCGCCCGTCGACACGGAACTGGTGACCGGGCCGAACGCGGAGAATCCACTCCGACTGGACATCCCAATCTCAGTCGATCACATCGGGTTAGAGGAAGTGTCTGCTTGGATGCGGTGTGAAGCCTACCCAAGCAGACAGCGAGATAGAGGAAGAGCACCTGCTTAATTTTGTCGTTAACAGCCTCGACGAGGAGCTTGCGTTAGATCTCGGCGAAGACGTTGAGGTCACGACGGAGACGTTGTACGAGGTCCTCGCCGGCGCCAGCGCCGGCGGGACCTCGATCAACCACGTCTGCGAAACGACCGACGACTCGCCGCACGCCAATACCGTCCGTGGATATCTCACCGATCAGTTCGACCTTGACTCTGTTGAGGCGGTCGGAGACACGCTCCTGCAACGGGATGCTCTTGAAACACTGCCGGATCGATCGGTGGAGGTCGTCGCCGACCTCCACCTCGATCCCTACTACGGCGACGAAGATGAGACAGAGGCGTTGTACTCGTCTCAAGCGAAACGCGGAATAACGACGTTTCACGCCTATGCAACGCTCTATGCGCGGGTACGCAACAAACGGTACACGCTGGCGGTTCGCCAGCTGGTCGCTGGCGACACCACCAGCGATGTCCTCGCCGAGTTTCTCGAACTCCTCGACGGCCTTGACCTCGGCGTCAAGGCCGTCTACCTGGATCGCGGATTCTACAATAGCACCTGTCTCAGCCTGCTGTACGCGCACAACTACGCTTTCGCCATGCCGATTGTCAAGTGGGGTGAGACGATTCAGAACGAACTTAGCAGCGGCTGGAGCCGCGAGATCGAACACGATCTCGCCGGCAAGGTGACGTTCCCTGTGTTCATCGACTGCGTCTACCAGCAAGGACGATACGACGAACACGGGGTGGCGCGTCACGGCTACGCCGCTGACGCGCCGTTTATCGACACACCACGAGATGCACGAGAGCACTACAGCAAGCGCTTCGGCATCGAATCGAGCTACCGATTAGCCAAGCAGAGCCTCGCGTTCACCAGTTCTGAGGATGCTGGTCTGCGACTGGTGATGTTTGTGGTGAGCCTGCTGCTCCAGAACAGCTGGCGGTATCTCCACTGGAGGTACGTGGCGGCGCCCCGCCGCGGGGGGCGCCGCCTCTGGCAGTGGTCATTCACGGAATTCTGTGAGATGGTGCTGCGAGCAGCCTGGACAGCGCTCGGTGTGCGCAGGACAGTTCCAGCAAACCAACCACTCGACGACCGGTTCTTCCGGTAGCTGTCCGCCGATCAGGACAGTGGTCGTGAGTGGCAACACCGTCGCGTCGGCGGCGATTTGCCGCCGACAGCGACTCCGAATTACCGAGACTCTCCGTCTGTGTCATTTTGAGAACTAACTACGCATCGAAAACGCAGATTCACGCTCTAATGGAGCGATTAGAGAGTTCTTGATGTGATCGACTGAAACTGGAATGCCTGACGGTGTGGTCACCAGCGGTTACAACGACAACCCTGGCTACCTGATCGGCTGGATTGGCCTATCAGTAGTCCCCGTGATCGACATTCCGGCGGACCTCCGTGACGCCGCACAGAACACCGGACAGGGAGATTACGGGGACGCAGCTCTCGACGCTGTCAGTCTCGCTCCCTTCTTGGCATCTGACGCACCGAAGGCTATCAAAATCAGTACCAAATGGGTCAAAGTCAACCCGGGTAAATCCGACGAGGCGTATGCAGCACTCCGGAAGTCGGGACTGACCAAGAATCTCAAATTGGATGATCGGGTCAAAATCGCATCGGCCTTCAAGCAATATGACGCAGCGATCATCCGGATCAGTGAGGATGTTGGCAAAAAAAGGGCCGGTACGAAACTCGCCAAAAGACTTGATAAGCCAACAGCAAAGCGCCTCGCAACCTACGAAGGCCCCTATGCGACTGACATCAAACGCTCAGTAGTTGGCTTCTACGCAGAAGGTTCTGGTGGAGACGACTTCGTACGATACATGACCATTGCGAAAGTGAAAACATTCACGTCTGATCTTAAATATCTAGAAAAAACCCAGATTAACTACAGAGGTGCTGCACAAAGCTTTGCAAGTCAAACCAAATACCGAAGCCCAAGTGCATGGAACCCTGCGAAAGGAGCGTTACTTGAAACTCGGATCGGAGCCAAACTGTCGAAAAATGGTGAAGAAGTTTCGGCGATCGGCAAGGCTACCAAATTACCACGATGGTCAAAACTAAGTGAGGCTAAAAAACAACGGGTCATAGAGAACAGTCCAGACGGGGCTTCAAAAGAGGACATAGCGGGTGCGCTAAATGGTGGACAATTAGAACTAGACGTGATAGCAAACGGCAGATATATCGAAGCCAAAAATAAACCGAGCGGCCTGGAACCTGATAAAATCAGAACTAAATTTATCAGATACCGGGCCGCGCAGGCACTCAGGAAGGCTCCTGAGGGGGATATGGTGATTCGGGTAAGTAAAAAAGCGGACGAAAATAACGCAATTCCCCCAAAGTTGAAAAAATACGTCGAAAATACGGAGGGCATCCGAATAGGGGATCCCGTAAGTGTAACTGGATAGACCCTCATACTCAGTTAACAAGCAGCGATACGGGATACACTCAGAAGTAAAATGTCAAAGATAATTCACATAACAAAAGGTCAACCGGTAGAAGAGATTCACCAGAGGCTGCTATCATACATTGATAGTAGCGATCAGTACACGCTCCAAAATAATGGCGAAAATGCGTTCGGAGAAAAGCGTATAAATGTTAAGAAAGATGCTCTCAGGTTTAAAATCGTCATCTCAGAGGGGACAGGGCATGAATACCCGGAAGGAACAATCGTCCGGATATTTGCGCCGTACGATACTTTTGAGCCTGAAACTGTAGTAGACGCAACGAAGGCCTACGATGCACTCATCAAGACGGCAAAGGAAACGTACGCAGAAATCGAGACCGCCGTAAAGGCGTCGTACGGTATTGAAGAACACCAGCCGATGCATCACCCAGTGTCAGCAGACGACTTGCCGCCCTCAGATCGAAAGTTCCTGACTTGGCTGGATATCTTCCCGCCAGAGGAGGTGGAGACCATCGGTGAACAGCGTCTGTTGACTGCACCAGCCGACGTAAGTGAGCAACTACCAGACGGGAGTATCATTCTCGTCTCGAAGCACATGCCAGACCACCCAGAGCCACTTGACGACATCGCAGACCACGTCGGGATCCGTTCCTGGCAAGACTACCCGGAAGAACGCGTCTCTGAGACGAATTTCGAACGCTAAGTGCCGAAACCGGCGGTTGATGGCAATGTCGTGGTTGATCGATCTCGTTCTCGACAACGGGTGTTTTTTGATCGTCTCGAACCATCCGCTTTCCGACGACCTCATTGAGGAAATCACAGATCACATCGGAATTCAGTTCTGGGGAGAAGACCAGGAGTTCGTGCCGTAGCCAGCCCCCGAACGAACTGATATGCGGACATATAACCGTTCTACTGTTGCTTTTGCTTGAGAATGGTGATACCAACCTTCGCCTGCCATTTGTCTTTAGCTAAGACTCACACCTCGGTTGTGTAGCGGTAGCGAGCGTCTCTTGTAAGATCGGTCGTTGCTGGTGAATCTTCTGTGCGTCCTCGATCAGCCGTTCCAACAGGGGCGGTGGCGAGTAGCCGAGGTACTCGCCGAGTTCGTGGAGAATGAGCTGGGCGTGCGACCGGAAGGTCGCCGCCCAGCGCTCCGGTGGAAACACGATCTCATCGTCAGCCTGCTCAGTGACCAAGTCCAACAGATCTCGACTCACCAGCAGCGACAGCAACGACGCATACAGTAGAATTTCCACGACAGCAGAGTTGCTCGTGTCGAATTCGTCCAATTCGTACTGCGTTTTCAACTCACGGAACAGCGTTTCTACTTCCCATCGACATCGATACAGCATCGCTAGATCTGACGGGAGAAACTCCTCTCTCGGCAGATTCGTCATGTACAGATGGTAGTCGTCGGCGTCCTCGTCGCGGACGCCGACGACGCGGAACCGCTTCGTGTCCAGCGAACGAGTTCCCTCGTACTGTCCCCGCTTGAACTCGACTTCGACCTCAACGTCGATGTACTGCCGCGAGAGATCATTGACCACATCGTGGATCTGCTTGCCCTCCAAGGGAATGGCGCGCCCGCGCCATTCCCGTAATTCCGCCGTTATCACCGGATTTGCGTTCTTCTTCAGCCGACTCACGAAGAAGCCGTCGTTCTCGTCGATCAGCGCAAAACGGCGGTACTTGAAGTACGCGCGATCGAATAGAACCAGCCTTGCAGCCATGACCCCGTCTTGAACAGCGTACTGTCGTGCGTTTTCTCGTCAGTCACGTCGATCCGTTCAATTGTCTGGTCGGTGGCGTTGTGGAGCAGGTGGAGCCGTGCTCCAGCCTGCTCCTCGTGGCAGCCTTCGTACGCCTCAGAGAGGAACTCGTGCAACCGCAACACGGTTCCATCAGCAATCATCACATCCCTGAATCGGTCGATATCAGCGTCAACAGCGTTCGGAACAGCGACCTCGTCGAGACCGCGCTCGACGAGGTCGCGCAGATATTCTGCGAGCGTCGGCGTTAACCGCTGATAGAAGCCACCAGGGGAGAGTGTCTCGTCAGCCGTCGAGTTGTAGCTCCGTCTGAATCCAGCGAGTGTTCGGCTCTCGCCTGCGGCGAAGCCGAACACGAGCGCCCACACGAGAACGGAAATCTGGAGCTTGCCTTCTCGCTCGATCACGCCGAGTTCCTCGGCGTGCTCTTCGAGGAACTCGGAGGGAAACAGTGTAGTGAGTCGACGCATGATTCTCGATGAGGAGGTTTCTGTGTGCACAGCGGACACCTCCTCATTCCTCTCGAAAAGTAGCCTCGATAAGCCGTCGCTGTCACGCGGTTTATTTTTTACTCAGCTTTGAACGTTAGCGTCGGCTGTTGAGTGAACGAAGAGGTGATCGATCTCCTCCATGAGGTCATCGACGCCACGATCATTGTTGTCTCGAACCCACGAGAGGAGGTTGTAAACGGCTTCTTTCAGGGAGTGCTCAAGGTTCGCTCGAAGCGATGACGCTTTCGAGCGAACCGTCCCCAAGGCGCTCGATTCGGGATCAAGACGAACGAGACTGTAGGCAGCCATCAGAAGGTGCCAGTGCCGACTGGCACCTTCGTCGGTCTGCATCTCGCAGTCTCCCAAGCCGAGATCCTGCTTCGAGTCCTCGAAGAACGTCTCGATGCGCCACCGCATCCCGTAGGAGCGAATAA
>NZ_KB905378.1:1367411-1369877 GCF_000379085.1 Halomicrobium katesii DSM 19301
CGGTGATCGTGTCGTCGAGGATGATGTAGCCATCCTTCGACCAGCGCGTTTCACCGTGTTTTTGGAGTTCTTCGAGGCATTCGTGGTTGAATTGCTGTTCGTCCCAGTCGTACTCGGTGAGGAACTTGTTGAGAGCGCGTTTGTCTCCAGCTGGAAGGACTTCGCGTGCGATACCTGCCACGGTCTTGTTGCTGGCCGCAACAAGACCTGTGGCGTAGGTTTTGGCGTGATAGCGTTGCGCCGGTGAGAGCGACTCGAACTCGTCGAACACACGCATACACGACAAGAAGTCCGTAATCGGCATCATCCGTCTTCGCTACCGCCTATGTCACGCTCCAACTTCAACGTTCAAAGCTGAGTTTTTTAGCTAAAGACGAATGGGCCGTCGGTGTTCTCAACGGCCTTCGCTCGCGGCACATCTTCCATCTGGACGGTTCGGCAGCTACATATACCGTGTTCATCTATGTATTCCAGTTCTGTCGTGCCGACGGCTGCGACCTCCGGTCTGGTGAACACGACCGCCGGGACGGCGTCGTAGTCGATGGTGACGCCCTCCTCACCGAAGGCGTTCTTGACGGCGTGATTGCCCTCCTTGGCGGCGACCGTTTCGAGTTCGGGCTCGCCGATGAGGTCTCCAGCGGCGTACACGTCGGGATTAGTCGTCTGGAAGTGCTCGTCGACGCGAATTGTCCCGTCGCTGTCCGTCTCGACGCCGACCGTGTCGAGGCCAATGTTCTCGCTGTTGGGCTGGACGCCCGTCGCGACGAACAGCGCCTCTGTGGTGAACTCTTGACGCTCGTTGTTGACGGTCGTCTCGATCGTGACATCCTGCTGGATTGCTTCGGTGCTGCTGTCGGTCGCTGGCGACTGGACTTGCCGGAAGTCGTTGCCGGTCACCACGTCGATGCCCTCTTCGCGGAAGGCTCGCTGGATCTCCCGGCCAAGCTGGCCTTCCATCCCCGAGAGAACGCGCTCGGAGCGCTGGAGAATCGTCACGTCGACGCCGACGCGGTGGAGGATTTGGCCCCACTCCAGCGCGATGTACCCGCCGCCGATGATGATGCTCTCGGGGAGGTCGCGTTCCTCAAGGATGGTCTCGCTGGTGTAGTAGTCGACGGACTCGAGTCCGTCGATGGGCGGTGTCCAGGGAGAACTGCCGGTCGCGATGAGCACTTTTTCGCCGCTGATCTTGGCGCCCTTGTCGGCGTCGTCGACGACCTCGATGGTGGTGTCGTCGACCAGCTTCCCGTACCCCTCGTAGATATCGGTCTCGAAGTGCTCGGCAACGTCGACATAGTTCTCCTGTCGGAACCGCTCGACGAGGTCGTTAGTGCAGTCTAGCGCTTGCGCCCAGTCAACAGTCGGCTCCTCGGAGTACGTGACGGCCTCAAACGGGTTATCCGACGCTGCGGCGCCGTGCTCGGCAACCGCGAGGAGATGCTTGCTCGGGACACAGCCGACGTTCACGCACGTTCCGCCGATCGGCAGGCCCGTGTTCACCATCGCCGTCGAGAGATTTCGGCGGCTCGCTTCTGTAATCGCGGCGAAGGCGGCAGCTCCGCCGCCAAGGATCACGAGATCATAGTTAGACGCGCTGGCCATTTGTGTCTATGATTTACGATAGGAAGTTCTTATACTTCGGAGTCCAAAGCTATAGAGTAAGTTCGGGGCCACAAAGTTATGGCAGATACCACTGTAGATGCGCCCGTCTGCGACGTTGACGGAACGTGCTACTGTCCACTCACAGGTGTCATCGATACGCTGGGCCAGAAATACGCGATGCAGCTCGTCAGCATCATCGGTGCGCACGACTCACTTCGGTTCGTGGAAATCGAAGAGCACCTTCCAACAGCGAGCACCTCGCCTATCTCGAAACGGCTCGATGAGTTCGCGGAGGCCGGACTGATATCCCGAACTCAGTATAACGAGCTCCCACCCCGTGTCGAGTACTCACTGACCGATGATGGATATGAGGTGAGAACCCGTCTCGAACCACTGTTGGAGTGGGCTTCAACGGACGAGTGACTTCCAAGTAGTGACCGGTTGTGCAATGTAACGGCAGGCCAGATAGTCTATTAAGATGGTTCTTAGCCCCTGTGCTATTCATGCCTAACCAGACGTCTCTTTCACCTCATACAGTCGTGCGAAAGTATTTGCCAGTGTAGACTCAATTTGCGGTAATGGGACGGTTAGACGATATCACTCTGGAAGAGCTTCAGGAGCTCCGTGAACAAACAGAGGGTGAGGTTCCTCGAGAACGTGTTCTTGCTGCAATCGGCCGAAAGCAGGGCGATGAACACGAGACACTAGCTGAACGACATGGTGTCGTGGAGAAGACGATCCGCAACTGGCTCGATCGGTTCACTGAAGAACCGATCGAGCAAGCTCCCTACGACGAATCCAGACCAGGCCGCCCCTCGAAGCTCGACAAACACGAACGCAAACAGTTCTTCGAGCGGCTCCAAC
>NZ_KB905378.1:1369977-1507322 GCF_000379085.1 Halomicrobium katesii DSM 19301
CGTGCTGGATACTTTTACAACAGAGATCTCTGGGAACACGTTAGCGGTGAACGCGCGACCGAAACTGTCGGAGACAGTTCGGTCGCGTGCGTGCGCGGGGACGAGGAAACCGACCTCGATATCTGGTACTTCCCACCAAAATTACCGGAGCTCAATCCAGTCGAAGGATGCTGGGATCGTCTCAACGAGTGGTTCAAGCATCGACTCATCCCAGATCTTTCGACGCTAAAACAGCAAATCCAGCGAGGCCTTCCAACTGTTGATGAACCGAATATCTGGAAGTATCTCTGTCGTTAATTACCAGTAAAAACTAATGTACGACCGTATCAGGAAGCTTCTGCTGCCCTTGCGGATCTCCCGCCGAGTGTCAAACTCGTTTCGAAAACACTCGAATACGAGGGTGATTGTACGCAGTCGGAGCTAGCTGAGTCGACGCTTCTCCCGCCCTGAACCGTTCGGTATGCCCTCACGCAGCTCGAAGAGAACAAGATTGTCACCTCCCGTATATCGTTCTTGGATGCTAGACAGCGGATCTATTCCCTGGAATCGGGTGACGACTAACGTATTGGCACCGACGACTAGATCAGTCCCAATCCACCGCCGACGAGACGGAATCCGACGACAGTGAGGAGTCCCAAGACGACAAGTCTGCGTGCACGCTCGCTGGCGGTAACTCGCAGGCGCTTCCCGACTGCGACTCCGATGACGGCCGGGATGGCAGCGACGACGGATGCGAGTATGATTATCCGGCTCGGATACAGCCCCAATAGACCTGCCACACCAACGCGGATCCCGTTGAGTCCCAGGAATACGAGCGCGACGACGCCGACGAACAATCCGTGTGAGAGATCGAAGCTCCGAAGATACGCGATGAGCTGTACACCGACGTTTGTTCCGCCGAACAGCAGTCCAGAGATGCCGCCGACACCGAGCATTCCGACTCGCGTTTGAGCGAACGCACCGATCCCACCTGACGACCATTCCGGGAGGGGGATCCGTTGCTGGGCTGTCGCGACGAATCCGAGAGTCAACAGTCCCAGACCGACACGCAATGGGCCATTGGGAATGCTGCTGAGAACGACCATCCCGACAACCGTGCCGACCAGCGCTGCACCGATGAGTGGTCCAAACCGTCGACTACAGGTTCGAAGCTCTTCCCTGGAGAGATCACGTACCAGCGAGAGATTCACCGCGAGAATTGGGATAATCATGAACACGACTGCCGTCGCCGGATCGATTACCGTCGCAAGTGCCATCGTCCCGACGAGAGCGAACCCGAAACCAGCGAGTCCGTTCGTCGTTCCGGCAATTAGAATAACGAGCGTCATCAGCGCGACTGTCGTCCCCCCAATAGCTGAAATCATACATCAGCGCTCGTGAGTTGCTCGTAGAGGGCTGGGAGCGTTCCGAAACTGATGGCGTTTCGAACCAGGGCCTCGGTCGTCGTGTATTCGTCAGTTCCATGCGCCGTCTGGGTGCCGAAACCGAACTCGACCGTCGGTATCCCGTTGTGCCGAAGGACCTTGGCATCGCCACCACCGGTCGCGCTCCGTCGGTAGACCTGGTCGTCGACGACGCGTTCGGCCGCCCACGCGCTCGCTTCGACGATTGGACTCCCAAGTGGTTCGTACGACCCACGGGTCCACGAGATGTCCGTAATCTCGATGCCGTCCATCCCGGTCAAGCAGTTCCGTATCCCGCCGAGTACCTCCCTGGTATCGACACCTGCGGTCAATCGGACATCAACTCTTGCACACGCTGAGGCCGGTACCGTATTGATCGCCGTTCCCCCCTCGATGATGCCGAGATTGATGGTGGGATAGCGGTACAGACGGCGGGTCGAGTCGGCACCGGCCTCCGGTTCGTAGAAGTCGACGGACTCCTCGATGATCTCATCCATCGATGAATCGACGGACAGTTGCTGCTGTCCGAAGTCGTTGCGTAACTGCTCGATTCCCTCCGTCAGTCGGTCGATGGCGTTCTCCCCGATCATCGGCCGCGAGCCGTGAGCGGCAGTGCCCGACGCCTCGAGCGTGAGCCAGATGTTCCCGCGATCGGCGACAGAGACGGAATAGCGCCCGTTCCGAGCGGTCGTTTCGCCGACGACGCAGGCGTCGGGGTCGAACTCCGTGGTCTCCAGCAGCGTCGTGAGGCCGGCGTCGCCGCCCGCCTCCTCATCGCTGACGAACGCGAACTGGAGTGTTACAGGCGGCTCCGTCTCCGTACGAGCGTAGGCGAGCGCGACCTGCACCATTGCAGCGACGGCTCCCTTCATATCGGTCGCACCACGCCCATAGATGCGCTTGTCGTCTCGCTCACCCGACGGATCGTACGTCCAATCGCTCTCGTCGAACGGGACGGTGTCGAGATGGCCGTTGAAACACAGCGTGTGGTCGCTTTGTCCGGGGAGTGTGACGACGAGGTTCGGCTTCTCGGGATCGACCTCACAGCGCTCGACTGTCAGCGCCGGCTCGTCGAGCGTGGTTTCGAGCCACTCGACGATATCGACCGTCCGCCCGGGTGGATTCTGTGTCTCGTAGCCGACGAGCGTCTCTGTGATCTCGTACAGTTCTTGGCGATTGGTGGAGAGATACTCTGCGACGGCCGTCGGTAGATCGGATGTGTCCATGATTGGGTAGGAGGTGTCGCTAGCTCCGTTCTCGCTCCCACTCCTCGAGGGTGAAGTCGTCGTGGAGAGTGCGGTCGACGAGGGTCCACTCCGTCCGATCCCAGTCGGGGAAGTACGTATCGCCGTCGTATTCCCCCGGAATCCGGCTGAGTACCATCTGGTCGACGACAGGCTGGAACAGGTCGTAGATGCCCGCGCCGCCGACGACGTAGGCATGGTCGAACCCGAGTGACTCGACGATCTCGACTGTCTTGTCGATCCCGCTCGCGTGGAGCGCCGATTCGATGTCGTATTCGGACGTCGAACGGCTCAGAACGATCTGGGCAGTCCCAGGCAGGTCCTCGCGCATCGAATCGAACGTCCGTCGACCGAGGACCACCGGCGAGTCTGCGATCCGGGCCCGGTACTGTTGTTTATCCGCGGGAACGCTGGGCCATGGTATCTCGCCGTCCTTGCCGATGACGCCGTTCTCTGCCACCGCAGCGACCACGATCAGCTCAATTGTTGTATTCATCGTGTCTCACTCACAATCCAGTTCACAGCTGTACTCTCGGCTGTAGATCCAGTATCCGTCTTCGGTCGGTGCTGCCGGTTTCGCGTATTCGAGCGAGAGCCGTGGCTCGTCGTCGAGCGCGAGCGTCTCGACTGCGGTCCACTCCCCGCCGGGGCTGGAAACGGTGACGCGGTACTGCCAGACGCTGATCCGCTCGTCGGTCACGTGGATCGCGAACGTCTCCGGCGGCACGTCTGTTCGTTCCGGTGGGGCTGTCGATGACATCGTTTCGGTTCCCATGTGAGTATGTCACATCCCGAGGGGGTTTGATAGTTCGTCAGGTGTGTTACTCTACCGCGACTCTCCGATAGATTTTTAATTGGACCCGCCGCGTCGGGTCGACGCGACGCCGGCGTATTCGACGCCGGTCAAGTCGGCGATGTCCTTCTTCCAGGTCGTCAGATCACGGCGCTCGAACCCGGAGAGACTGTCGTGACCGCAGGCACGGGCCATCACCTTCATCAGTTCGACCGTCGCCTCGAAGAAGTTCTGTAGGCCGTCGGCCGCGGACTCGATCACGAGCCGGTTCCTGAGGTCCTCCCGCTGGGTCGCGATCCCGACCGGACAGTTATTCGAGTCACATGCGCGCATTCCGAGACAGCCGATGGCCTGCATCGCCGAGTTCGCGACCGCGATCCCGTCGGCGCCCAGCGCCATCGCCTTGATGAAGTCCGACTCCGTCCGGAGGCCGCCCGTCGCGATGAGCGTCACGTCCGATCGGTCGCGCGCGTCTAGGTGGCGGCGCGCCCGGGCGAGCGCAACCATCGTCGGGACGGAGATGTTGTCCTTGAAGACGTCCGGGGCGGCACCGGTCCCGCCGCCGCGGCCGTCCAGAATCAGGTAATCCGCGCCGGCCTCCAGGGCGAAATCGATGTCGTCTTCGACGTGCTGGGCGGAGAGCTTGAACCCGATCGGGATGCCGCCGCCGACGTCCCGCACCCGATCGGCCATCTCGGCGAAGTCCTCGGGCGTCTCCAGGTTGTCGAACCGGGACGGACTCACGGCGTCGGTCCCCGGTTCGAGGTCGCGAACCTCGGCGATCCGACCCTGTACCTTCTCTCCGGGGAGGTGGCCGCCAGTCCCCGTCTTGGCCCCCTGCCCGGCCTTGAAGTGGAACGCCTGGACGCGCTCAACCTTCTCGATGTCCCACCCGAATTTCCCCGTGGCGTACTCGTAGAAGTACCGGGAGTTGGCCTCCTGCTCTTCGGGGAGCATCCCGCCCTCACCAGAACAGACGCCCGTGCCGGCCTGGTCTGCCCCTTTCGAAATCGCGATCTTCGCCTCCTCGCTGAGCGCGCCGAAGCTCATGTCGCTGACGAAGATTCAGTCGATCACATCAAGAACTCTCTAATCGCTCCATTAGAGCGTGAATCTGCGTTTTCGATGCGTACTCAGCTTTGAACGTTAGCGTCGGCTGTTGAGTGAACGAAGAGGTGATCGATCTCCTCCATGAGGTCATCGACGCCACGATCATTGTTGTCTCGAACCCACGAGAGGAGGTTGTAAACGGCTTCTTTCAGGGAGTGCTCAAGGTTCGCTCGAAGCGATGACGCTTTCGAGCGAACCGTCCCCAAGGCGCTCGATTCGGGATCAAGACGAACGAGACTGTAGGCAGCCATCAGAAGGTGCCAGTGCCGACTGGCACCTTCGTCGGTCTGCATCTCGCAGTCTCCCAAGCCGAGATCCTGCTTCGAGTCCTCGAAGAACGTCTCGATGCGCCACCGCATCCCGTAGGAGCGAATAATGTGCTCGGTCGGTGCGTCGATCTTGTTCGTAGCGAGGTACTTGACCGGGTTCTCTTCGTCTTCTTTGTCGGTTTCTTTCTCAGCGAGGACCAGCTTCACGTCTCCCAACTGGGAGACGGGAAGCTTCTTCGTCCAGATGTGGTAGATTTCGTCCTCAACGTTACGCTCAACCGTGTCGATGCGCTCTTCCAGCGCATCGACGCGGATCACTTCTCCGCCGTAGGTCACCTGTCGATTGCTCCGGAGCGGGCCAATCCAGTCCTTGTCGTATGATTCGATGAGTTCAGGAAGGCCGGAGTCGTGGGCGAACCACGAGTCGAAGAGGTAGGTGTCCGCCGGGACACCTACCTCGTCTTCGAGTTCTGTGACGATATCGCGGGCGAGGTCGTACTTAGTGTCGTGGTCTTGGCGTCTCCATCCTGTTTTTCGTAGAGGCGGAAAGTGAGCGGATAGGCGGTTTTGTCGTCAGCGTAGAAGGCGTAGATGAGGTCTTGGCCCCAGACAGTGTCGCCTTGGGCGTGATCGTAGAAGCGACCGACGCCGGGGACGTCGTCCCCGGCTTTCTCGGTGATCGTGTCGTCGAGGATGATGTAGCCATCCTTCGACCAGCGCGTTTCACCGTGTTTTTGGAGTTCTTCGAGGCGTTCGTGGTTGAATTGCTGTTCGTCCCAGTCGTACTCGGTGAGGAACTTGTTGAGAGCGCGTTTGTCTCCAGCTGGAAGGACTTCGCGTGCGATACCTGCCACGGTCTTGTTGCTGGCCGCAACAAGACCTGTGGCGTAGGTTTTGGCGTGATAGCGTTGCGCCGGTGAGAGCGACTCGAACTCGTCGAACACACGCATACACGACAAGAAGTCCGTAATCGGCATCATCCGTCTTCGCTACCGCCTATGTCACGCTCCAACTTCAACGTTCAAAGCTGAGATGCGTAGTTAGTTCTCAAAATGACACAGACGGAGAGTCTCGGTAATTCGGAGTCGCTGTCGGCGGCAAATCGCCGCCGACGCGACGGTGTTGCCACTCACGACCACTGTCCTGATCGGCGGACAGCTACCGGAAGAACCGGTCGTCGAGTGGTTGGTTTGCTGGAACTGTCCTGCGCACACCGAGCGCTGTCCAGGCTGCTCGCAGCACCATCTCACAGAATTCCGTGAATGACCACTGCCAGAGGCGGCGCCCCCCTCGGCGGGGCGCCGCCACGTACATCCAGTGGAGATACCGCCAGCTGTTCTGGAGCAGGAGGCTCACTACAAACATCACCAGTCGCAGACCAGCGTCCTGAGAACTGGTGAACGCGAGGCTTTGCTTGGCTAATCGGTAGCTCGATTCGATGCCGAAGCGCTTGCTGTAGTGCTCTCGTGCATCTCGTGGTGTGTCGATAAACGGCGCGTCAGCGGCGTAGCCGTGACGCGCCACCCCGTGTTCGTCGTATCGTCCTTGCTGGTAGACGCAGTCGATGAACACAGGGAACGTCACCTTGCCGGCGAGATCGTGTTCGATCTCGCGGCTCCAGCCGCTGCTAAGTTCGTTCTGAATCGTCTCACCCCACTTGACAATCGGCATGGCGAAAGCGTAGTTGTGCGCGTACAGCAGGCTGAGACAGGTGCTATTGTAGAATCCGCGATCCAGGTAGACGGCCTTGACGCCGAGGTCAAGGCCGTCGAGGAGTTCGAGAAACTCGGCGAGGACATCGCTGGTGGTGTCGCCAGCGACCAGCTGGCGAACCGCCAGCGTGTACCGTTTGTTGCGTACCCGCGCATAGAGCGTTGCATAGGCGTGAAACGTCGTTGTTCCGCGTTTCGCTTGAGACGAGTACAACGCCTCTGTCTCATCTTCGTCGCCGTAGTAGGGATCGAGGTGGAGGTCGGCGACGACCTCCACCGATCGATCCGGCAGTGTTTCAAGAGCATCCCGTTGCAGGAGCGTGTCTCCGACCGCCTCAACAGAGTCAAGGTCGAACTGATCGGTGAGATATCCACGGACGGTATTGGCGTGCGGCGAGTCGTCGGTCGTTTCGCAGACGTGGTTGATCGAGGTCCCGCCGGCGCTGGCGCCGGCGAGGACCTCGTACAACGTCTCCGTCGTGACCTCAACGTCTTCGCCGAGATCTAACGCAAGCTCCTCGTCGAGGCTGTTAACGACAAAATTAAGCAGGTGCTCTTCCTCTATCTCGCTGTCTGCTTGGGTAGGCTTCACACCGCATCCAAGCAGACACTTCCTCTAACCCGATGTGATCGACTGATACTATGAGTGAGGAAGGCAACTCTGGTGACTCCGGATCCTCCGGAGACGGAGAAGCCCCCGACTTGGGGCAGTTCGGATCCAACGAGACATTCAAGGGCAGCGACAGCCCCGACAACACACGGTCCGACGACTCATCGGACGAATAGAATCGCTGGAGACTGTTCTCGAGTTTTTGAATACTGATTAGGAATACGGCGTGGAGGCGAGGTCTGATCCGGGACATAGAACACAAAATACTGCTTAGAAAATCCCTCCGGAGAGTCGGCCCTAGGACTCTAGCTTCACTTAACTAGGCCGATTAGCTGGGGGAGATACTTGCTTATTGAGATATTCTGTGGGGATATGCCCTTCCGCGGTCGTCGTGACGGTCGTCCGGTCGTCCCCGCCATTATCGACGATGGAGAAGAGGTCACCTGTCCGGTATGCGGCGGGACGATGTACCCGCGATCGGCGCCGGGCAGGTCTCGACATTTCTACCATGTATCAGACGATGCCAGCCAAAGCTGTTCGAACGGCGGCGAGTCGGAAACCCACGAACGCGCAGTCGCCCGTGTCGAGGTCGCTCTGCATCAGCAGTTCGGAGAAAACGCCCGCATCGAGACAGAGGTGGACGTCGACGTATCTGAGGAACCGACACCTGTGACTGAACGCCGCGCTGACGCCCTCGCGACGTTCGACGATTGGAACCCCTACTTTGGGGAAGGACTTGCGGTTGAGGTGCAGCACAGTCACGAGGACAAGGATGTTCAGCAGGTGACGCATGACTACTTGGCCGCTGGGTACTCGGTTGTCTGGATACGCGCGGCAACAGTCCTTCTCGATACGTTCAACTACGATACAATCGGTGGGCCGTGTTTAGACGCTAGTAAGAGCGGCTAAATGTCTAACTTACTAGGAAGTGAAGCGGGAAAAGCCGGTTGTGTCTACACAGCTCGCCCGCTTCACTGATCGGGTTGTCTCGCTTGCTCAAAAAGCCGTCGTCGGCGAACCGGATCCAGCGTACGAAGAAGGAGAAAACGGCTACGCAGATTGGGTGATCGTCACGCTTCACGGTCTCCGCGAGTATCTTGATCACACGTATCAGCGGTTGCTGGACGTGCTCCACGAAATGCATGGAATTGTCGCCAAACTCGGCCTAGCAGTGGCTAATCTGCCTGATTTCACGACCGTGTGTACACGCAAGCAGGACCTGGAAATGCGTATCTGGCGTGTCTTGCTGCGGCTGTCGGCGGAGTTGCACGATCTTGGCGATGTTCAGGCGATCGACGCAACCGGCATGGATCGGATAGCCGCCAGCCAACACTACGCAAAACGGACGAATTACACGTTCGAGGCGGTGAAAACGACCCTCCTCAGTGATTGCAAGACAGGTGCGATTCTAGATATACATTGCTCGATGAAACAACCGCACGATTCTAAGATCGGCTGGCAAATGGTCAAACGCAACCTCGACAAACTGAATATTCTTACAGCTGACAAGGGCTACGACTGGTGGCTCCTCCGCCAAAGGCTCCGTGCTGAAGGCGTCAAACCGGTGATTAAGCACCGCGAATTCGGCTGGCACGGCGTCGCCAACAATTTCTTGCAAGATGATATGATCTACCATCAACGCTCGAACGCCGAATCCACGTTTTTCGCGCTGCGACGCAAATACGGCGAGATCGTTCGGGCTCGAACCTGGTTCGGTCAGTTCCGCGAACTCGTTCTAAAATGTGCTGTCAGAAACATCGAACTCAGCGTCAGCCACTCATGACCGTGAAATCACGCGTCTGAACAAGGCCAAGCTGAGTTATACTGTTAGACTGTAGCACCCGATCCATATCAACGGATGCTTCATCCGAGCTTGCACCAACCGATGCCGTCATCCCAATGAGAGATGCAGACCCAGCAGCCGCAATGTTTCCTAGCACTTTTCGCCTGTTGAGGTTGTGATTATCTTCTATCATATCTAGAAATTATTCTCCTTATATATAAATATGTTATCTACCATAAATAATATAATATATTAGTATATAATCATCGGAAAATATCGAGATAAAAATAATAGATGTAGCTTGAACTGGCTTCTCGCGCATCGCTTGTTCCACCAGACAATCTCTCTACAGATTATATCGCATTGATAGGAAACAATCGATAATAGTGAATACACTCTAAGAGACGCTGGACATCAGCGTTCACAGACCGTCAACAATCGTGGAAAGGAACCAGAGATCACCCGTAGTGATGTCAAATCAGACACTGCTGACTTGAAAGACTCACACATCAACACCTTCGGAAGCGGATTCGAATCGTCCCCACTCACGCCCTCGACTACTGGCAGAGACCTTTATACAATCGCTCTTAATCTTGTAAAATTTTGATAGACGTTTGAATTGATTCTAAGTAACCCTGGTGGGACTGCTGCTGAACCAGATGGGTAGGGCCGTGTTTAGACGCTCCTCAACCGGCGAGTCACGGGCCGTTGCGGTTGATCTAAAATCTGTCCTGAGTGCCTCATCGTGTCGATCTGTTCGCGGAGCATACGCCGCAAGAGCCGATTTGTACTGCGTCTAAACAAGGCCGATGGGTAGTGTTCAGATAAGCTGATTCCATGCGAAGTTGAACACTACCGCGCGGAGAGTTTAGGTTGAAGTTCGTCTAGAATATTCCAGTTTCAGAACCGAATGCGTCCTTAAAGACCCTGTAGTTCGAACGTCCGTCCACGAAATATCCCTAAATAGAGATTTATTTAATGCTTAGGATTATGTGCGACGAAGATGTGTCTACCATCGTAGAACAACAGACACACGTGAGTATATCTGCAGAATTTCGAAACATACACCCACAACGATGGCACACAAGAAAGAAGATTGGAAAGACGAGATGTACGGTGACGAGGTCAGAGAGAAGCTCGTCGAGTTCGCCGAGCGCGGCTGGGACTCGATCCCCGAGGAGTGGTTCGCCCGGTTCAAGTTCTGGGGCGTGTTCCACCAGCGGTCGGGCCAAGAGTCGTACTTCATGCTGCGCCTGACCAACTGCGGCGGCGTCCTCGAACCGGGCCAGCTCCGGGCCATCGGCGAAGTCGCTCGGGAGTACGCACAGGGCCCCGTCGGAACCCCGAGTTCGGCAACGGCTACGTCGACCTCACGACGCGACAGTCGATCCAGCTCCACTGGCTCAAGCTCGAAGACATCCCCGAGATCTGGGAGAAGCTGGAGGGAGTCGGCGTCTCCTCCCGGTCTGCCGGCGGCGACACGATGCGAAACGTCTCGGGGTGTCCGGTCGCCGGCAAGGCCGAGGAGTACGTCAACTCCCGTGCGCTCCTCGACGAGATCCAGACGGACATCCGCGGCGACGACGAGCTCTGCAACATGCCCCGGAAGTTCAACATCTCGGTGACCGGCTGTCGACAGGGGTGTGCCCAGGACTCCATCAACGACATCGGACTGGAGCCGGCCCACACGTTCGTGGACGGGGAGGAAGTCGAGGGGTTCAACGTCCGCGTCGGCGGCGGTCTCGGCGGCCGCGAGCCCCGCCCAGCACGCCCGCTGGACCTGTTCGTCCGTCCGGAACACGCCAAGGAGACGGTCCGGGCGTTCGTCGAACTGTACCACGAGGAGGGCGACCGTCAGAACCGCTCGAAGAACCGCGCCCGGTTCTTCGTCGACGAGTGGGGCACGGACGAGATCCGGGCGGCGCTCGACGACCGGCTGGACTTCGAACTCGAACGTGCGGGGACGGACTTCCGGGGCGAGTACACCTACAACGCCGGCAAACCCAGCGAACGCGGCGCACACGATCACGTCGGCGTCTACGACCAGAAAGACGGCAAACAGTACGTCGGTCTCAGCGTCCCCGTCGGCAGGCTGCCCGCGGCCGACGCGATCGAACTCGCGGACCTCGCGAGCGAGTACGGCTCCGGCGAGATCCGGCTCAGCCGCCGGCAGAACCCTCTCGTCATGGACGTACCCGAGGCGGCCGTCGACGGGCTGCTCGACGAGGCGCTCCTCTCGAAGTACAGCCCCGAGCCCAACCCCTTCGTCCAGGGCGCGATGGCCTGTACGGGAACGGAGTTCTGCTCGATCGCCCTGACCGAGACCAAGACCCGGATGGCCGTCCTGTTGCGCTGGCTGAGCGACAACGTCGCCGTCCCCGACGACGTCGACCGAATCAAGATGCACTTCTCTGGCTGTACCGCCGACTGCGGCCAGGCCGTGACCGCCGACATCGGACTCCAGGGGATGCGAGCCCGTAAGGACGGAGAGATGATCGAGGCCGTCGACGTCGGCGTCGGCGGCGGTATCGGCGAGGAGCCCAGCTTCATCGAGTGGGTCCGTCAGCGCGTGCCCGCCGACGAACTGCCCGGAATGGTCCAGAACCTGATCGAGGCCTACGCCGCCCTGCGCGAAGAGGGCCAGACGTTCCGCGAGTGGGTCGACGCGACGGGCCACGAGACGATCGTCGAACTCGCGGAGCCCGAGGAAGTCGAGGGGTACGAGGACCCCTGCCTCTACGACGCCAAGGGCTCGTGGTACCCCTTCGCCGACGGCGAGAGTCCCGCACCGACGGCACCCGACGGGACGCCGCTGTCAGCGGACGACTGATCTCAGCGGCGCATCCGACGACCGCACATCGGTCGTCGACACCAGAGCCGGCGAGGACGACTGATCTCGTCGGCGCATCCGACGACCGCGTGTCGGTCGCTGACAATCGCCGACGGGATCGTGCGGAGAACAAGACGAGTGCAGATCGGACAGGTCGCGCCAAACTGGGGTGAGCGGCGTCGCACGTGACGTACCGTGACGGCGTGTCCGTTCTGGGACGGGTCCCGAGAGCCCGATCGACGATAAGTAGCGCCTACGGCCGCGGGAGGTGCCAGACGGGCACTACAGTAGATCGCTGGCCGTCGTGTCCTCTGCCACGTCGGTGTCGAGGTCGATGTCCTGAATCATCGCCACGAGGTCTTCGAGCTGGGGGAAGGTGTACACCGTCATGTCGATGTCCGCTCCCTCGGCGACGATGTGTGAGTCGACGACGAAGACGAGGTCGGAGTCGGGCCAGCCGCCCATGGAGTCGATGATCGTCGCCGTGTCGTCGACCAGCAGGCTCGGGGTCGTCATGTCGATGGTCGCGTCGAGGACGTTCGCCCACCCGTCGATGAAGCCGCTGGTCATGATGTTGCCGATCTCCTGGAGCGCCGACTCCTCCATCTCGGAGAACCCCTCGTCGGCCCCCTGGATACCGCCCATCATCTGTCCCGCCAGGCGCTTGCCGTGGTCGGGATCGAGGACGAACAGCACGTACCCGCCGGGAGCCTCGATCAACTCGACGTAGATACCGATTCGCTCGTCGTTTCCGAGGTGGGTCTTGACGTCGCCGATGTCGAGAAAGTTGATCTGGGAGGTTCGCACCGAGGCGTCGACACCGGTCAGTTGCGAGAGGTGATCGGCGACGGTGTCCGATCCCTCCTTGGCCATCTTGTTGAAGAGGTCGAGTTTCCGCACGTCGACTTGCAGGCTCATACGCTCGAATCGGGAGCCACTCGCTTAATCGCACCGCCGAGATTTCAGCGTCTGATACTCGGAGCCACCCGTCGTCGCGAGGACGGCACGCCGGTCGAACAGCGCGACGCCAGCGGCGTCGCGGACCGACGTTACTCCCCCTCGACGCGAAACTGCCCGTACTCCGTGACCGTGTTGAGCACGACAGACGTTTCGACGGCGGTGATGTCGTCGTCTGTCATCAGCTCCTTGATCCGTGCGTTCATCGCCGCGGTGTCCGTGAACTTCCCGATCGCGACCACGTCGTGGCTCCCCGTCACCTCGTAGACGCCGATCATCTGCTCGGCGTCGCCGAGTCGCTCCGGGACGCCGGGCAGTCCGTCGCCGTCGATCGTCAGCTGGAAGACGGCCGTCACGTCGTAGCCGAGCGACTCGTAGTCGATGCGGGGCTCGTACCCCTCGACAACGCCGCGGGTTTCGAGCTGGTCGATCCGCTGGGAGACGGTCGACTCCGCGATCCCGGTCGCCCCGGAGATGTCGCGGAGGCTGGCGCGGCCGTCCGCCAAGAGGGCGTTGACGATCCGGCGCTCGGTGTCGTCGACGTTCATCGAGCGATCAGACGGCGTCCGGTCCGCGTTCACCCGTTCGGACCTGGATTGCGTCCTCCACGTCGATCACGAAGATCTTCCCGTCGCCGGGCTCGCCGGTGTGTGCGCCCTCCTGGATCGCATCGACCACGTCGTCGGCCGGGATGTCGGCGACGACACACTCGATTTTGACTTTCTGGTGGAGATCGACGACGTACTCCTCGCCGCGCCACTGGCCTTTCTTGGCCGGCTGTGAACCGCGGCCGGAGACGTTCGTCACCGTCAGCGACGGCGCGCCGACTTCCGCCAGCGACTCCTTGACGTCGCCGAGCTTGTCCGGCCGAACCATCGCGACGACCATCTTGATCTCGTCAGTCATCGCTGGTCACCTCGTTGTACTCGACGGTGCCACCGTCGGCGACGGCACCCTTGCCGCTGCCGAACTCGGGGTAGGTCTCGACGCCGTGCTCCGAGACGTCCAGGCCTTCCTGTTCGTGCTCGGGCGTGACGCGTGCCTGTCCGACCGCCTTGAGAGCGCCCCAAATGAGGCCGGTCGCGGCGACCGTCCAGACCGTGATGATCGCGACGCCGATCAGCTGCGTGACGAAGCCGTCGATCATGAAGCCGACGTTGGCACCGCCGGCCCAGGCGTCGACCGCGACGAAGGAGTACAGCAGGGTCCCGAGGACGCCCGCGCTCCCGTGGACCGGGAAGACTGCACACACGTCGTCGATCTGCAGGCGCTTCTCGACGAACTCGAAGACGATCGGCAGCTGTGCACCGGCGAGCCCGCCGACCAGGAAGGCACCCCACCAGGTCGTCGTGTTGGGGATCGCGGTGATGCCGACCAGGCCGGCGAGGAGACCGTTGGCGACGTACAGCGTATCGACTTTGCTGGTCTTGACCCAGGAGATCAGACCGGCACCGATGGCCCCGCTGGCCATGGCGATCGTCGTCGTCATCGCGACACGCCCGACGTACGAGAAGTCACCGAGCGCGATCGCGCCCTCTTCGATGCTGAAGACGGTCGCGGCGGTGCCGACGTTGAAGCCGTACCAGCCGAACGCGAGGATCAGCGTCCCCAGCACGGCGAAGGTCATCGAGTGGCCGGGGATGACGTTCGTGCTGCCGTCCTCGTTGTACCGTCCCATGCGCGGACCGAGCACGTAGGCCGCCGTCAGACCGGCGATACCGCCCATGCCGTGGACGACCATGCCGCCGGCGAAGTCAGCGAAGCCCAGGCCGGCGAGCAGACCGCCGTCGTACCACGACATCCCGCTGACGACGGGGTAGATCACTGCCGCGATCAGGACCGTGTACGTGACGTACGCCCGGAGCTTCGCGCGGCCGGCGACGGCCCCGGAGACGATCGTCGCAGCCGTCATCGCGAAGACGGCCCCGAACAGCCACGTCACCCAGCCCGACGAGCTACCGTTCATCTGCCAGGAGAGGCCGGCACCGCCGACCAGTCCCTCGACGGTCGCCCCGACGAGGAAAAACAGCGCGACGCCGACACTCCAGGTCAGGAGGTTCTTCGTCAGCTGGTTCGCGACGTTCTTGGAACGGACCTGACCGGCCTCCAGCATCGCGAAGCCCGCGTGCATGAAGAAGATCAGGAACGTTACCACCAGTACCCACAGGAGGTTGACTCCCTCGACAATCGTTTCCGGGTTCGACTGTAGTAGTTCGTACGTCATTGTTTTGGATCGTGTTTGAATTGCGTCTGAATGTCCATCTTTATCTCCACAGCGCCCGTCATCGTCAACTTGCTCACGGAAGTGGTCTTGCCGTAGCCCTACATAAGGATTTGCTTTACAATAACAGAGATAGGAGGGTGTTGCGTAGACGATCGTCCAGATTAAGGTATGATATTATCGATATAAGGTTGTATTCCGTCCAGAAAACCGCCGCCTGTCCGCCCGGATTTCGAACGTTCGTCAACCGGACGAACGGCCGATTGCGGTGCTTCGGGGATATTTCGCTCGCGCGCACCCACTGATACGGTTTATTGTAGTTGCTTACCGGTGATCGTCTACTCCGTGGCGACGATCACCGGTAAATCGCTACAATAATCCGTATGACAGCAGTGTCGCCGCACCGGTCCCCAGTCGTGAGGTGAGCGGGTCGGCGCTGCTCGCCCGGGCTCACGACTGGGGCCGATCGGTCTCGCGGTCGAAGACCGACAGGATCGGCGGCGTCGCGGGGAGATGCGGGAGCAGGTACTCGTCGTCGGGCAGCTCGACGACGACCGTCTCGGTGCCGAGCAGCCGATCGAGGAGCGTCCGTTCGATCCGAACGGCCGTCTCGTCCCACGGCTCGACGCGCCACAGCGAGACGCCGAACAGCCGGTCGTACGCGACGAGGGCGCGCTCGCCCTGTGCGGCGCGGTACTCGACTGCGCCGTATCGCAGCAGGTGATCGACAGAGACGAGCGTCAGCGGAATCGCGACGCCGAGCGCGACCAGGAGGCCGACGACGAGCCAGGCGCTGCCGAAGGCAAACAGCGCCGCGACGGCCAGCAGAAAGACACCGAGAAAGGCGGCCCCCGGGTGCTGTGGGAGACGCGGCGCGCCACCGAAGACGCGACCCGCGAGCGTCGGTCGAACCCGGTCGGCCGCATCGGCGGGCACGCCCGCGACCGACTGGGGCTCGGGCGGGGCCTGGGACCACCCGTACGCCTCGTCGTACGAGACGAAGTAGACGGCGAGTCGGTCGCTGTACACGCCCAGGAAGTCAGAGGCGTACTTCAGACCGATAATCGCGATCAGCAGCGCCGGGCCGACCGCGGTGGGATCGAGCGACCCCAGCGTCGTGTCGGGTCCGGCGCTGACGATGCCGACCATCGAGAGCGTGAACATACCGACGAAGAACACGGTGAAGATGCGAAAGACGACACCGCTGATGGCGGTCTGAGAGTTGTGGTCCCGGTACTCGCCGCGCAGGAAGTAGGTCCGTATCGTCGACACACCAGTGGTACAGAAGATCGCGAGCGTGGCCAGGGTCACGCTCGCGACCGCGTCGTCGTCGAGTGCCGACGTGCCCAGCGGGCCGACGAGGAAGGCACCGGCGAACAGCCAGACCCCCGCGACGACCAGCACCGCGATCGGGAGGGTCAGCAGCGTCACGACGTGGAGGTGGAGGTCGGTCCACGGAACGGCGAGCGTCGGCCGGCGCTGTGCAACCGCCCCGATCAACAGCCCGTCGGTGTCGACCTCGGGCGGTCGGGCGGCAAACAGCGCACGCACGAACGCCCACACCGCGTCGACGCCGAGTTCGAACCAGTAGAGCACGAGGAGGGCGGCGACGTTCCACTCGAAGGCGACGACGCCGACGACCGGCACGGCGTTGGTGACGGTGATCTCTGCGAGTTCGAGCCGGCGACTGTCCGTCGACGGAACGATCCGGCGGAGGGCGACCATCTACGCGTCGGTAGCGACGCTCGATAAATGAATGGCCCGGTAGTCCGCCGTCCGATCTGGAGCCACGGCCGCGTCACAGAGAGCGAGAGCTGGCGAGTGTGGCGACCACACCGCTGGGCAGTCTCAGAGCCGCTGGGCGATGTCCTCGGCGAAGTACGTCAGGATGAGGTCCGCGCCGGCCCGCTTGATCGAGAGCAGCGACTCGCGGGCGACCGCGTCGAGGTCGAGCCATCCCTTCTCGCTGGCGGCGTGCAACATCGCGTACTCGCCGCTGACGTTGTAGGCGGCGACGGGGTGGTCGTACTCGCGGCGAATCGCGCTCACGATATCGAGGTAGGGCAGCGCGGGCTTGACCATCAGCACGTCCGCGCCCTGCTCTACGTCGAGGGCGACCTCCCGCATGGCCTCGCGGCCGTTCGCGGGGTCCATCTGGTAGTGCCGCCGGTCGCCGAAGGCGGGTGCGCCGTCGGCGGCGTCGCGGAAGGGACCGTAGAAGGCCGACTCGTACTTGGCCGCGTAGCTCATGATCGGCACGTCCGAGAAGCCGTCGTCGTCGAGCCCCTCGCGGATCGCCCCGACCATCCCGTCGGTCATGCTGGAGGGCGCGACCATGTCCGCCCCCGCGCGGGCGTGCGAGACCGCCGTCTTCGAGAGCAGTTCCAGGGTCGGGTCGTTGCGGACCGTCAGCGTCGGGTCGTCGACCGCGCCCTCCTCGACGATCCCGCAGTGGCCGTGACTGGTGTACTCACAGAGGCACACGTCGGTGATGACGTAGGCGTCGGTCTCGTCGGTGATCGACCGGACCGCGCGCTGGACGACGCCGTCGGTCGCCCAGGCTCGCGAGCCGCGCTCGTCCTTTGCCTCGGGGACGCCGAAGACGATCACCGCCTCGACGCCGGTCGCCAGCACCTCCTCGACGCGGTCGACGGCCGCCTCGACCGGGACGCGTTCGTGACCCGGCATCGTCTCGATGGGCACCCGCTCGTCGGTGGTGGCGTCGACGAAGATCGGCGCGATCAGGTCCGCTGGCGAGAGAGCCGTCTCGCTGACCAGCCCGCGGACGCCGTCGGTCCGGAGCCGGCGCGGTCGGCGTGTCGGTTGCATACGACAGTCTCGGTGGCTCGGCCCAATGAAGTCACCGCTCCCGGTGACCCAGCAGCGCCGGTCCGGCGAGCCCGTGGCGAACGTTTTCGGTCCCGTCGCCCGAACGGCGAGCTATGGCTGCTGGCACTGTGACCGTCGCGGGTAGCGCGCTCCTGGTGCTCGCCCTCGGCGTCCTGATCAGGTTCGGTCGCGTGACGACGCTGATCGCGGGCGTCGGCCCCGACGACAGCCCGGACCCGTCGGTGGTCGATCTCGTCGGCACGTACACGATCCTCGTCGGACTCGCTACGGGCGCGATGGCCGTCCTGACCTGGACCGGCGACGCGGGCGATCGGCTCTGGATCGCCTACACCGCAGCGATCGTCGCGAGTGCCGTGGTACTCGTCGGCTGGGTGGACCGCGCGCACCGCGGCATCGGCGGGTAACAGAAAGCATTTCCACCGCAGGATCGTTGCCCCTTTCGAATGGCCTCTCTGGCGTTCCCCGCTCGCTCGCGGCTCCGGACGTGGGTCGAGGAGTACGGCCTGCTCGCGATCGCGCTCTCGTTCGTCGTGCTGGCGGGAGCCGGCGTGGCGCTGTTCGTCGTCGGCGACGAGCAGCTGGCCCGCGAGCTGATCCAGCGCTACGGGCTCGCGGCGCTGCTCGTGATCTTCGTCCTCGAAGGGGCGATGTTGCTGTACTTCGCCCCCAGCGAGGTGCTCGTCCCCGCCGCCATCGGCGCGCTGGCGACGACCGACGGCGGCTACGAGTGGGGTGCGATCGTCGCCATCTTCGTGGTGGCCGTCGTCGGGGCGACAGCGGGCCAGACGACCCTGTTCGTGCTGGCCCAGCGGGGCGGCCGCGAGTGGCTCCTCCAGAAGCCGTGGTTCCGGGTCAGCGAGTCGAAGCTCGACCGCTTCGACGGCTGGTTCGATCGCTGGGGCCACGCCGCCGTCCCCGTCAGCAACGCGCTCCTGTTCACCCGCGGCATGCTGACGGTGCCGGCCGGCGTCGCTGAGATGCGTGTCCGTCGGTTCGCCGCGCTGTCGGCCGTCGGGACGCTGGTCTTCGAGACGTGGCTCGCGGTCTCGTTTTACTACCTCAACGAGGCCGGCCTCCTGTGGTTCCTGTGAGAGACCGGCCGCGTCAGGTCGACGACGAACTGGTCGGCTAACAAAGGTAAAGTGTCTCTGCGCTGGAGGTACGGGCATGAGCAATACGGACCTCGACGACGTGGACAGAGCGATCCTGTACGCGCTGCAGGAAGACGCTCGCGACATGTCCTCGGGCGACATCGCGGAACGAACCGGCACCTCTGACAGCACGGTCCGCAAGCGCATCCAGCGCCTCGAAGGCGACGAGATCATCAAAGGGTACAGCGCCGAGGTGGACTACCAGGAGTCGGGCTATCCGCTCCGAATGTTGCTTTTCTGTACCGCGTCGATCCCGGAGCGGGGCGAGATCGTCCCGGAGATCCTGTCGATCGACGGCGTCGTCTCCGTCCAGGAGCTGGTCACCGGCGAGGAGAACCTCCTCGTGACGGTCGTCGGGGAGTCCGACAGCGACATCACGCCGGTCGCACAGGAGCTGCTCGACATGGGCGTGACGGTCGCCGACGAGGTGCTGGTTCGAAGCCACGAGACGACGCCCTTCGGGGAGTTCGACCCCGAAGACGTCTAACAGAGCACGCGCTCGACGTCCAGCGCGGTCGCGCGCCGGACGACGCTCTCGACGGGGTGACGTGAGCCGGCCAGATTGTCCGAGTCGCCGTCGAGGACGGTCAGGGCCGCCCGCTTGCCGGGCGCGACGACGCCACAGTCGAGGCCCGCGATCTCGGCACCGGCCGTCGTCGCCATCCGCAGTACCTCGCGGGCGCTCACGTCGAACTGCCGGACCGTGTACGCCATCTCTCGGAACATCGACGGCGGGTTCAGCATGACGTTGTCCGTGCCGAGCGCGACGGTCGTGTGATCGAGCAGGTCTCGAATCGGCGGCCGGCCGACGCCGAGGACGGTGTTGGCGCGCGGGCACACCGCCACCGGGACGGACTGCTCGGCGACGCGTTCGAGGTGCTCCCCCGCGGCGTGGACCATGTGGACGAGCAGGTCCGGATCCAGATCGAGCGCGGGGTGGATGTCCGTCTGATCCGGTTCTCCGGCGTGGATGGCGAAGGGGACGCCCCGGTCGGCCGCCGCGTCGCGCTGTGGCCCGAAATCGTCGTCGTTGGCACCGCTAGCTCCGAAGCCGTCGGCCACGTCGAGGACCGACGCGTCTCCGCTCCCGAAGACGAACGGATCGATCGACAGCGGCTCGGCGGCCTCACGGAGCGTCCGCGCGCCCTCTCTCCCGAACTCCCGGAAGTCCAGCGTCGAGGCGGTCCCGGTCCGCTGCATGAACCGAAGCGTTCGGCGCATCGCGGTCACGAGCTCGGCCCGGTCGGCGTCGGCCAGTCGACGGTGCTTCAGGCTGTCGGGCGGTGCGACCGCCGCGTCGAGCGAGAGCCCGACGGCGGCGTCTTTCGCGACCGCGTCACCGAGGTGGGTGTGTGCGTTGACGAACGCCGGCAGGATGATGTCCGTCGACGCCGTGTCGGTCTCCTCGACCGCCTCGATCCGGCCGTCTTCGACGACGACACGGCCCGTAACGGGTTCGAACGACTCACCGACGAGAACGGTTCCCTCTAACGCAGGCATACCCGTGGTGGTGTACAGAGAACGATATGGTTTTCTATATGCGATATTCGAACGATTCGGTAGCGTTATGGGCCAAGGTGGGCAAGCCGACGGCAGCGCGGCGGGGAACGCGAGAGCGGTCTCCGCGGCGGTGACGACGTGTGCGAACCGCGTCGGTCCCGTGCTCGAAGCGTCCGAAAACCATCACGTTCTATAATTCACTTCTTCCAGAACGATCTGGTAGTATAGATAGATTTAATAGACAGTCTGTTCGTATATCTGGGTGAAGATGACCGGTCGCTGTGATCGCGTGTGCCACGCGAGGTCACGGTGATCGGTCGGAGACGGGCCAAACGATGACCGGACAAACGCAGGCGACGACCGTAGGACAGCTACCGACGCCAGACGGCGAGGACTCGCGCGTCGCGGCGACACTGACGCGAGTCGTGTGGTTCCTCTGTGTCGTGAGTGTCGGCGTGTTGGCGCTTGGGCTCCGGGGCGGCGGACCCTGGGAGATCGACGGGCTCGTCGCGGTCGACGGCCTGACCGCCGTGCTGTGGGTGACCGTCACCTTCGTCAGCGGGATCGTCCACAGCTACTCGCGACGCTACATGGCCGGCACCCGGGCGATCGATCGCTTCTTCGGACGCGTGTTCGCGTTCACGCTGATCGTGATGGTCCTGGTTGCCGCCGACGCCCTCGCGCTGTTCGTGGCCGCGTGGCTCGGGATGGGGCTGGTGATGGCCGACCTGATCGGCCACGTCGAGGGGTGGCCACAGGCACGCGCTACCGCCGCGCTCTCGCGCCGGTACTTCCTGGCCAGCACCGGCGCGCTCGCGGTCGCGCTCGGAACGCTGTGGTGGCACACCGGCGCGACGACGGTCTCCGGCGTCGCGTCGGCGCTGGGCGAGGCCTCCGGGACGGTCGTGCTGTTTGCCGCCACCGCGCTCGTGCTGGCGGCGATGATCCAGTCCGCGCTCGTCCCGTTCCACACCTGGCTCGTCGCTTCGATGACGGCACCGACGCCCGCCTCCGCGCTGATGCACGCCGGTTTCGTCAACGCCGGTGGCGTCCTGCTGGTTCGCTTCGCGCCGGTGGTCACCGTCGAGGGGTGGTTCATGCTGGCCGTCGCCGTCGTCGGTGCGACCAGCGCGCTGTCGGGAAAGCTCCTGAAGACTGTCCGCACGGACGTGAAGGGGCAACTCGGCTGTTCGACGGTCGGCCAGATGGGGTTCATGATCATGCAAGCCGGCCTCGGCTTTTTCGGGGCCGCCGTCACGCACCTCGTCTTGCACGGATTCTACAAGGGCTATCAGTTCCTGAGCTCGGGGAGTCAGGTGGCCCACGAGAGCCCGCAGTCGCCGACGGCCACCGATTCGGCGGGACCAGTCGGCGCGGTCGTGATCGCCGCCACCGCGCTGGCCGGTGGCGTCCTGTTCGCCGCCCTCACCGGGAAAGGGACGAAGCTGGACAGCGGGCTGGTGCTCGCGCTGCTGGTCGTGCTGACGGTGCTTCACGCCGCGCGCGACCTCGTCACGCGGTCGGCGCTGCCCGCGTCGGTTCGGTACGGAGCCGTCCCGCTGGTGGCGTTGCCGGCGATCGGGATCTACGGCGTCGTCTACGGGACGATCGAGGGACTGCTGGGCGGACTGCCGGGGGTCGGAGCGACCGCGGAGCTGACGGTGGTCCACGGCCTCGTCGCCGCCGCGTTCGTCGCCACGTACCTCGCGATCGAGCGCGGTGCCTACAAGCACAGCCAGCGCCTCTACGTGATGCTTTTGAACGCCACACAGCCACCGTCCGAGACGCAACTGACCGCTACGGAGGAGTACAATGAGTACTGACGACGCGATCCACGAGAGTATCGAGACGGCAGCACAGACGGTCGGCTCCCGCTGGCCGTTGCACTCGTTCGTGACGGCCAACCCCCTCTCGGGCTTCGAGGACCAGCCCTTCCACGAGGCCGTCGCGGCCGCAGCAGACACGCTGGGCAGCGACGGCTACCCCGACGCCGACGTGTTCCGCCGCGCCTGGGAGGACGGACGGATCGACCCCGATGCCCTCCGGACCACGCTGCGCGAACACGGGTACGAGAGCGAGCCCGAGGCGACGCTCGATCGCATGGCAAACGCGGAAGAGGTCGTCACCGCGGAGACCGCGACGACCGCCAGCGAGCGGGTGGACGCGGTGCTGACCAAGTGGCTGTCGGCGTTCCTCGATCAGGGACAGGCCAAGTGGCCGATGCCGGAACGCGAGGACGGCTTCTACGACGCGTTCCGCGCCGTCGCTCGCCACGACGGCGAGATCCCCGACGCCGAAGCGATCGCCGAGCTTCCGGACTGCCCGCTCGACGCCATCCGAGAGCAGCTCGTGAACGATCCCGTCGGAGAGTGGCCGGACATCTTCGAGTTCCACCTGGCCGCGCTACCGGGCTGGACCGGCCTGCTCAAGCAGCGGGCCGACGAGGGGGACGCCTGGCAGTCCGCGTACCCGATCACGATGGCCGGCTATCTGGCGGTCCGCCTGACGCTGGTCGACCTGTTCGACGCCCCGCGCACGCCCGCGGAGGCAGACGGGGACGACGCCACGGCGGACGGGGCCGTCCCGCTCCCCGAGATCTGGCTGACCGCCTGGGAGGCGACCTACCGCTCGGGGCTCGTCGCGGAGCTTACCGACGCAAGCGAGTCGATCGCGGAGACCGACGAGGGGGACAGACCGGACGCACAGCTCGTCTTCTGTATCGACACCCGCTCGGAGATCATCCGCCGCCACGTCGAGGCCGCCGGCGACTACGAGACCCACGGCTACGCCGGCTTCTTCGGGGTCCCGATGCGCTACGAGGGACACGACTCGGAGGTGGCCGTCGACGCCTGTCCGCCGATCCTCGACCCACAGCACCGCATCGCGGATCGTCCCACGGACGGCGAGGCGTCACGCCACGCCGAGCACGACCGCTGGACGGCGACGCGCGAAGCCGCCGAGAGCGTGATCGGGCGGCTCCGGTCCAACGCCGCGACGGCGTTCAGCTACGTCGAGACCACCGGCGCGGGGTACGGGGCCGCGCTCGCGGCCCGGACGCTGGTCCCCGGACGCGTCCACGACCTGCTCGACGCCGTCGACGATCGCACGCCCGACGACCACGCGGTCTGGGAGCCGGCCGTCGATCACGATCCGGACCACGCCCACGAACTCCCGGCGGGGCTGACGATAGAGGAGAAAGTCGAGTACGCCGCGACGGCGTTCGAACTCATGGGCTGGGAGCAGTTCGCCCGCCTGGTCGTGTTCACCGGCCACGCGAGCCAGACGGCGAACAATCCCTTCGACGCCAGCCTCGACTGCGGTGCCTGTGCCGGCAACCCCGGCGGCCCCAGCGCCCGCGTCCTCGCCGCTCTCTGCAACGACGAGGCCGTCAGAGAACGCCTGCGTGACCGTGGCATCGACGTGCCCGAAGACACCTACTTCCTGGCCGGCGAGCACAACACGACCACCGACGAGATCGAGCTGTACGCGGACGCCGTCCCCGAGACACACGCCGACGATCTCGACGCGCTCCGTGGGGATCTCGAAACCGCGCGTGCCGGTGCGGCCGCCGAGCGCGCCGACGACATGGGCGCGGACGGCGACGCGGGCCGTGATACGCACCGCCGCGCGGCCGACTGGGCAGAGACGCGCCCGGAGTGGGGGCTGGCGGGCAACGCCGGCTTCGTCGTCGGCCCGCGCGAACTCACCGACGGGCTCGATCTGGACGCCCGCGCGTTCCTCCACTCCTACGACTGGACGACCGACGACGAGGGCGACGCGCTCGAAGCCATTCTGACCGGGCCGATGGTCGTCACCCAGTGGATCAACGCCCAGTACTACTTCTCGACGGTCGACAACGCCGTCTTCGGCAGCGGCTCGAAGGTGACTCACAACCCCGTCGGCAACGTCGGCGTCTACCAGGGCAACGGCGGCGACCTGCTGACCGGCCTCCCGCTGCAATCGCTGATGGCTGCCGACGACGAACCGTACCACCAGCCGCTTCGCCTCTCGACGGTCGTCCACGCGCCCGTCGAGCGCGTCACCGACGTGCTCGCCGACAACCCCGAGGTCGCCGAACTGCTGGACAACGACTGGCTCCACCTCACCGTCGTCGACCCCGAGCAGGAGCACTGCGCGTTCCACTACGCCGAGGACCTGGAGTGGACGCCGATCTCGGAGGAGACGACACCGGCACAGGCGACCGCTGGGACGCCCTCGCCGGCCGACGACTGATCCGGTCGACTACTCGGGGCTGTCGACGCGTTGTGCGACCCACTCGGCGGCGGCCTCGACCGCTTCCGGGTCGGTCCCCGACACCTTCACCCGACCGTCCGCGTCCCCGTGTGCGGGATAGCTACCGACCGCCACGTCGAACCGCTCGCGAACGCCCGCGAGCACGTCCTTGAGCGCGCCCTCGGGCGTGACCGTCGGCACGGACTCGGCGACCGCGTCGCCACCGAACTCGTCGGCGACGCTGTCGAACATCGCCTGCAACTCCTCCGGGAAGCCGGGGAAGACGTAGACGTTCTCGACCACGCAGCCGGGGTTGAAGCTGGCCGCCGTCTGGAGCGGGCGGGCGTCTGCGGGAAGCGCCGCAGTCTCCTCGAAGTCCAGGTCGAAGTCGTGTTCCTCGTAGCGCTCGGGGTTCTCCTCGCGGTACTCGCGGGCCTTCTCCTCGACGCGCTCGCGGACGGCGGGCTGGACGGTCATCTCGCGGTCGAAGGCGTCGGCGACCGCTTCGAGCGTCACGTCGTCGGGCGTGTCGCCCAGGCCGCCCGTGACGATCACGGCGTCGAAGGCGTCGGCCCACTCCCGGACGTGGCTGGCGATCAGCGCCCGGTCGTCGGGGATCGTGAGCATCCGCGCGACCGTGACCCCGCGCTCGGTCAGCCGACGGGCCAGCCACCCGGCGTTCGTGTTCTCCGTGTCCCCCGAGAGGATCTCGTCGCCGACGGTGATGAGTGCGACCTGCATCGGGCCGTCGTTAGATCCTCGGGGAGGTAAGTGTTGGCGACGGTTAGGCCGCGCTCTCGGCGGCGATCGCTTCGGCCAGCAGTTCGGTGACGCCGACGATCTCGATGTCGTCCTCGTAGTCGCCGGTCTTGCGGCCGTCCTCGTACATCGTCATGCACATCGGGCAGGCGACGACGAAGCGGTCCACGGCCGCGCCCGCCTCGGTGTCCTCCAGGGCCTCGCGCAGGCGCTCCTCGCTGGGTTTCGCCTCCTCTTCGAGGTCCATCCAGAGGCCGCCCCCGCCCCCGCCACAGCAGAAGGAGTCGTCGCGGTTGCGGGGCATCTCGACGCGGTCGACGCCCGTCGCGTCGATCAGCGCCCGCGGGGCCTCGAACTCGCCGTTGTACCGCCCGAGGTGGCAGGGGTCGTGGTAGGTGACGGTGTCGTCGAGCGTCGCCGGCACGGCCAGTCGCCCGGTCTCGACGAGGTCGGCGACGACCTGCGTGTAGTGGGCCACGTCGTCTCCCTCCCACTCGCAGGCCTCGAACTCGGGGTACTCGTGTTTGAACGTGTTGAACGAGTGGGGGTCCGTACAGACGATCCGGTCGAACTCGCAGTCCTGGATGGCGGCCGCGTTGTCCTCGACGAGCATCTCGTAGAGCCCCTCCTCGCCGACGCGGCGCACGTCGTTGCCGTCGGTCTGCTCGTCCTCGTAGAGGATGCCGTAGGAGGCGTCGCTGGCTTCGAACACGCGGGCCAGCGCCTTGGCGATCTCCTGATTGCGGTCGTCGTAGCTGGGGTAGTCGCCGACGTACCAGCAGTAGTCGACGGGCTCCTCGCGGGCGTCGGGCACGTCGAAATCCAGTTCCTCGGTCCAGTCGGGCCGCTTGCGTTCGGGTTCGCCGAAGGTGTTGCCCTGCTGGAAGACGTTCATCATCGCGTCCTGGACGTGTTCGTCCATCTGGCCCGACTCCGTCAGCCGGCGGTTCATCTCGGTGAAGTGGGTGAGGTGTTCGATCTCGACCGGACAGGCGTCCATGCAGGCCATACAGGCCATACAGGACTCCATCGTCGCGCTGTCGATGACTGACGTGCCGCCATCGGCGATAATGTCGACGGTCTCGCCGCCGCCGTCTCGCCGTTCACGGTACTGTTTCAGGTCGAGGATCACGTCGCGCGGATCGAGCGGGCGGCCAGACTCCTTGGCCGGACACGCCGACGAGCAGCGGCCACACTTCGTGCAGGCGTCCTGGTCGAGCAGCTGTTTCCAGGAGAAGTCGTCGATCTCGCTTGGGCCGATCTCCTCGGGGCTGGCGTCTTCGGGGACGCCGGGGAGGCGCTTGCCGGCCTTCTCGTCGCGAGTGACGACGTTGGCAAAGGACGACAGCATGTGGAACGGCTTGGCGTAGGGGACCCAGGCGACGAAGGCCAGCGCCAGCAGCGAGTGACTCCACCAGACCGCGGGGTAGGCGGCGGTCGCCATCTCGGGGGTGACGCCGGCGGCGGCGAGCCACTCCTTGCCCGCCCAGCCGACGAAACTCCACGTCTCGAAGCTCACGTCCCGGACCGCGCTCGTTCCGAGGATGCGGACCGCTTCGGTGACGTACCCGCCGACACCGAGCAGGAAGAGCGCGCCGAGGAAGTAGTCGTCCTCGCGGGCGGTGTGACGGCCGTGGAGTCGGTCCGTCCGGCGAACGTACCGCCGCCACATCGCGACGCCGACCCCGACGACGAACAACAGTCCCATCGCGTCCATCACGAAGGAATAGGAGAGGTAGAAGGAACCGACGAAGAAGGACTCGCCGGTCAGGGGCCGGTAGAGGTCCATGTCGATGCCCAGAATCGTCGTTCCGATCAACAGCGTCAGGAAGCCCCAGAAGACGAACGTGTGCATCACGCCCGCGACGAGGTCGCGGTCGAACTGCTTGGCGTTGGTCAGCGCGAGGCGCGCGCCCGAGAGGATCCGCGAGGGGAGCGCGTCCAGGCGCGGGAACGGCTCGTCACTCCCGCGAGCGTAGCGTGTCAGACGCTCGTACACGCCGAAGGCGAACACGAGCAACGCCAGCGCCGCGAGGTAGTAGAACACCGCCTTCCCGACCGGTCCGATCTGCCAGAAGGTCGGTCTGGTGGTGGTCTGGAGTGGAACTGTCATGTGCTACCACGAACCGCGAGCCGCTTAAATTTTGCTCCGAACCCGCGCCGTCTTGCGAGAACGAGCCAGGCGTTTTGAGTTGTCGAGCTCGTCGGCGATCGCGGTCTTGCCACGTCGTCGACAGGTATAAACGGCAGAAGGCACACCTATACGGTCCGATGGACGAGAAAACCGAGGCACTCCGTGACATCTTCGTCGACGTAGCGGGCGAGGACACCGTCACCGAGCGCCAGGAGGCCGGCCACGGCTCGCTACTCTCCGACGAAGCGGGCGTCGAGGAGCGCCTGCTCGCCGTGATCGACCGCCTGCGCGAGCGCTTCGAGGTGGACACGCCGCTGTCAGACGAGGCACTCGTCACGGTCGTCCGTCGCTACTACGAGGGCGACGACGACGCGGCCATCGCCGACGCCGTCGACGCCGACACCGACGTGGTCACCCGTGCCCGCATCGACCTCCACCTGCTCCGAGACGAGGACACCGACGCCCCGTTCGACCTGGCGCGACTGCGCGAGGCCGACGCCGCCGAGACCGTCCGCGAGGCGTTCGATCTCACGGAGGCCGAACTGGCACGCTACCGGCGCGTCGTCACCGCCCAGACCCGCGCCCGGCAGGTCAGCGGTCGCTTCCAGAGCGAGTACGAAGACGTGCTCCACGACGCCGGGATCGGGACGGTGTTGACCGACGGCGTCCGTGACGACGGGCTCGGAGAAGCGACCGAAGACATCGGCTCGCTGGAGGAAGACGCGGACGTGGACTTCTAACTGCCCGAGATCGGCGACACCTCGACGTGCCCGTCGGCCCGAACCGTCACGTCGTGGCCCGCGTACGCGAACGTGAGCACGCCGAGCGTCTGGCGACCGCTGAACAGCGCGTCCAGCGCGTCCGGGTCGACGACTTCGTACAGCGGCGGGAGTTCCACCACCGGCTGTCCGGTGTGTGAACTGACCGCTCGGACGATCGCGGTACTTGGCTCCCACTCGTCGTCGATTTCGACACCGTTCCGACGTTCGGTCGCTGCCATGTTTCGCAGATATTCACACTAATTAATAAAAGTTCGTCAGACAGTTCAATGGATTGTACGGACGGGTCGGTGCCCGGACATTGTCTTCGAATTATCATTCAGGCAGACGATCGGCAGTATCAGTCCCCAGCCGCCGACTGCCCGCTTCCCGGCTGCCCCGAGGACAGCGGCGTCCGTTCCACGACGGTCCCGTCGTACGTCGGGTGCTGCTCGACGATCTCACCCTTCTCGACGTCGCCGTCCTCGACCATCTCTTCGAGGAGCCACCAGGCGAGTTCGACGTGCTCCGATTTCACGGCGTAGAACTCCTCGGGCACGCCCAGTTCCTGCAGGCGGTCCTCGCCGACCCAGGTCTTGCCGTAGACGAGCGTGCCGTCGTCGGTGACCTCGTCGAACTCGCGGCCGATGTTGCGGGCCATGCGCTTCATCCGGGAGCGGTGCTGGGCGGCGTCCTTGAAGACGCTCGTGCAGAAGTAGACTCGCTCGTGGTCGCCCATCGTCTCCAGGATCTCGTGGCTGCCTTCGACGGCGCTCATGTGGCCTTCCTTGCGCTCGAAGCCCTCCGCTTGCATCCGGCGGAAGTTCCCGTCGGACATCTCGAACTCGTTGATGTTACAGAAGTCGGCGGCTCCTTCGTCGAGAAAGTCGAGGAACTCCTCTTCGGCGCGGATGCCGGGGATCTCGAAGGCCGGGGTGAGACCTTCCTCGCGGGCGATGTAGAGGATCTCCTCCCACTCGGTGCCGTGGAGGTCGCCCCACTGTTCGAGGGGCGGGTGGAAGCGAATCTCGTCGAGGCCCGCCTCGCTGAGGCGGCGCATGTTCTCGCGCCCGCCCGTGATCCCGGTGTAGAGGTGCGTGTGGTGGTCCTCGCCGAATTCGTCTTTCAGCAGTTCGAGGTAGTGACACGTTCGGTCCAGCGCCTCCTGGGGCTCGCCGCCCGTGATGGAGGTCCCCAGCGCGTCCATCAGTTTCGCCTCGGCGATCACGTCCTCGTCGGACTCGACGGGGCGCTCGTTCGCGTACACCTGATCGACGTTCTTGCGGTTCTCGCCCAGCGGACAGTAGAAGCAATCGCGCTGGTCACAGTAGCCGTAGACGAACATGACCATCTTCCCGCCCTCGGCACACTGTTCACAGCCCTTGGAGATCATTCAGTGCCCGGTCTTGTTCGTCCAGCGGCAAAAAGCGTCCGAAACGCGATCGCAGCGCGTCGGTCTCGTATCCAACCATACCCGCCGTCGACAGCCGTATCTCAGCCGCACCCGTCACCTGATTCTCTCCTTCATGAATTTCTTTGTGTCAGCAAGCATCTTATTGCTATAGTCGGGAATAATATTTCTAGAGTGTAGATAAATATGAGTATTTACTACCAGTTTCGAGTTCTTTTTGTTCTTCTTACTCTAAATAGGGTTTTTTAAGACAGATATTTAGAATTACGCACCCAAAACTGTCGTAGTACTTCTGTATTATCCACCAATCGACACAGCGACCACCGCTATCGAACTATCCACAAATGCACAACTGAATCGTACACGAAGCTGGGGGACAGATCGACCACCGCGGATGTGGTGGAGAACGGTTGAGTGTGACGGCGTCGCGGGCCGCGTTACTCGCTGCGAGCGACGAGTTCGATCTCGACGCCGATGTCGATGGGGAGGCGGGACACTTCCATGGCTGCGCGGGCCGGGTACGGCTCGGACATGTACTCGGCGTACACTTCGTTGACCGCGTCGTAGTTGTCCATGTTGGTGACGTAGACGTTCGTCTTCAGCACGTCGTCGAGCGACGCGTCGGCGGCCTCCAGGATCGTCTCCAGATTTTCGAGGGTCTGTGCGGTCTGCTCTTTGATGTCTTCGGAGACGATCTCGCCGCTCTCGGGGTCGACCGGCCCCTGGCCGGAGACGTAGATGCGGTCGCCGTCCTGCATCGCCTGTGAGAACGGTCCGATCGCGCTCGGTGCGTCGTCCGTATGGATTTCTCGCATACCAGAAGCCAGTCACAACACGACATTGAATCTATCGATCTGGTCTGGTCGGGGGCTCGTCCGCGTGATAGATCTCGTTCTGGAAGGACATCGGCAGGCCACTCGTGAGCCCGCCGTCGACGACGATGTTCTCGCCCGTGATGAAGCCGGACCGCTCCGAGGCCAGGAAGAGCGCGGTGTCGGCGACCTCGTCGGGACGGCCGAACCGACCCAGCGGGTACTGATCGAGCCAGCGATCTCGGGCACTGGTCTCGTCGGCCCGCTCGTCGGTGTTTTCCATCTCCTCCTCGCGGCTCTCGGTCTCGATCGTGCCCGCCGAGAGGACGTTCGACCGGACGCCGTACTGGCCGTAGTGGCTCGCGATGTTGCGCGAGAGCGCCAACAGTCCGCTCTTGGCCTCGGAGTAGCCCGAGAGTCCGATGCCGAACAGTCCGTTGACCGAGCCGACGTGGACCATCGAGCCGCCGCCGGCCGCGGTCATCGCCGGCAGGGCCTCCCGAGCCAGCAGGTACGGTCCCTTCAGGTTGAGTTCGAGCATCCACTCGAAGGTCTCCTCGTCACACTGGTGGAGCAGCTCCGCCGACTCGGCGGCTCCCCCGGCGTTGTTGACGAGCACGCGCAGATCGCCGAACTCCTCGATCGCGACGTCGACGAGATCCCGCACCGCGTCGGGGTCGGTAACGTCACACTCGACGGGGACGACCCGACCGTCGTGTTCCGCCGTGAGCCGTTCGGCGACCGGAGCCACGTCCTCGTAGGATCGCGAGCAGATCGCGACGTCGCCGCCGGCCTCGGCGAAGGTCTCGGCGATCTGCCGCCCGATGCCTCGTGACGCACCGGTCACTATCGCTGGTCGGTCCGCGAGGGACAACTCGATCATATCGATCCGACACACGGTCGCGGGTCCCAAGAAGGTTCCCCCGGGCGGCGAGAATAGAGCGACGACCTGTCGACGACGACAGCTATCGGACGCGGTACTCCTCGACGGTGTCGAGGTCCACGTCGATCCCGAGGCCGGGTTCGTCCGGCACGGTCATCCGGCCCTCCTCGACCGTGAAGGGGTCCGCGATGACGTCGTCTTCCCAGCCGTAGTAGGTCGTGTCCGGCGGGAGGGAGAATCCGGGGAGCCCGTGGACCGCGTGCAAGATTGCGGCCGTCCGGATCCCGAGGTCGAACGCGCAGTGGTGGGTGAAGGGAACGCCGGCGTCCTCGACGATGGCCGCCTGCTGGCGCAGTCCCGCGATACCGCCCGCGGGTGTCAGATCGAGGACCGCCACGTCCATCGCACCGGCCTCGACGAGCGAGCGGAGGTTGTTGGGGATGTACGTGTCCTCGTTGGGAGCGATCGGCTGGCGGAGACGCTGGCGCAGTGTCGCCAGCGAGTCGTGGGCGTTAACGCGGATGGGCTGTTCCATGTACTGCAGGAAGATGCCGGACTCTTCGAGGGCGGCCCCGACGCGGACCGCCTGATCGAGCGACCACCCCTGATTGGGGTCGAGCCGGAACTCCAGTTGCCCGTCGACCTCGTCGTGCATCGCCTGGATGCGGGCCACGTCCTGTTGCCAGTCGCGGCCGGCCTTGGTCTTGAGGACGGAGAAGCCGGCGTCGAGGGCTTCCTGGGCCTTCACGCGAGACTCTTCGGGAGAGAGGATACCCAGGCAGAAGGCGAACTCGACCGCGCGGTCGTCGGCGGCGTCGGCACCGCCAGCGGCGGCGTTCATCGCGGTCGTCTGGTACGGTGCAGTCGCCCCGCCGAGCAGTTCGAAGACGGGCTTGTCGAGCGCCTTACCGGCGATGTCCCAGCAGGCCGTCTCGACGGCGGCGAAGAACAGTTCGATGTTGGTGTACTCGATGAACACCTGTCGGCGGAGCCGTTCGACCTCGAAGGGCGACTGGCCTTCGATCAGCGGGCCGATTCCGTCTTCGATGATCGACTCCGTGGCCGCCGGTGAGAGGAAGGTCCGCATCTCGCCCCAGCCGGCGACGCCCTCGTCGGTGTCCACGCGGACGAGGACACGTTCCATCGATTCGACGCGCCCGTGGTTCGTCACGTACGGGCCAATGCCCAGACGTTCGTCGAGGTCCACCAGCGGTACGTCGACAGTCGTCGCTGTCACGTCGGTGATCTCCATGCTCACGTATGCCAGCGGAGCCACAATGAACGTATCGGCTCTGGCCGGCGAGAGAAGGGGCGGGGTCGTTACTCCTTGACCGCGCCCGCAGTCATGCCCGCGACGATGTACTCTTCGAGGAAGGCAAACAGGACCAACAGCGGCAGGATGCCGATCACTGAGACGGTCAGCATCATCCGCCAGTCGGTCTGGAGTGCCCCGACCATCGAGAACACCCCGCGTGGGATGTTGTACTTCCCCGCGTCGGTGAGGAAGGTGAGCACGAACAGCAGTCGGTTCCACGCGTAGAGGAACGTGTAGGTGATGCTCGCGACCAGCGCGGGCTTGGTCAGCGGGAGCACGATCTTGGTGAGGATCTGTCGCTGGCTGGCCCCGTCGATCCGGGCCGACTCCTCCAGTGATTCGGGAATCGTCTGGAAGTAGCCATACAGCATCCAGACGTTGAACGGCAGCGTGAACGCGGCCGCCGGGATGATCACCGCGAAATACGTGTTGTAGATCCCGAACTGGGTGATGACGTCGAACAGGCCGACGATCAGCACCACCGGCGCGAACATCTGCACGACGAGGACGGCAAGCAGGAACGACCGCTTGCCGACGAAGTCGTTTCGCGCACAGGAGTACGCCGCCGGGATCGCCAGCAGCAGCGTCAGCGCGACGGTCCCCAGCGAAATGAGGAAGCTGTTCCCGATCCACAGCAACACGTCGGTCTGGGCCCAGACCTCGATGTAGGACTGGATTGACGCCTCCGCGGGGAACAGCGTCGCCGGACTGGAGAAGATCTCCGACTCCGGCTTGAACGTACTAGAGAACATCGCGTAGAAGGGGAACATCATGATCCCCAGCAGCGCGATCAACACGCCGTAGAGGCGAACTTTGCGGAGCTGGCTGCGCTCCTGGCCGGCCATCATAGTTCGTCACCTCCGCGGGTGTAGATCCGCAGGTAGATCACGGCAAACACCAGCAGGAACAGGAACCCGACGACGCTGTAGGCCGCGCCCCGGCCGAGGTTCCCGTTTTGCAGCCCGACCTGGTAGATCCAGATCACGAGCGTGGACGTGGTGTTGATCGGCCCGCCGCCGGTCATCGTCCAGATGGTGTCGAAGCTGACGAACGTCCAGATCGTCGACAGCAGCGTCGCGATCAGGATGACGCTCTTGAGCTGTGGGATCGTGATGTAGCGGAACTGCTCCCACTTCTCCGCGCCGTCGATGGCTGCGGCCTCGTACAGCTCCTCGGGGATCGACTGGAGCCCCGCGAGGAAGATGATCGCCATGAACGGCGTCCCGATCCAGATGTCGGCCACGACGACGCCGAGCCAGGCGACTTCCGGGTTGCCGAGGATACCGATCCCCTGGTCGATCACGCCCAGCTTGATCAGGATCGCGTTGAGGTAGCCGTACTGGGGGTGCTCGATCCAGCGGAAGACGACCGCCGAGATCGCGTACGGGATCCCCCACGGAATGAGGAACGCGGTCCGGAAGAACTTCCGACCGCGGATGTCGCCCTTGAGGTGAATCGCGATCAGCAGGCCCAGCAGCGCCTTGCCGGCGACGCCGACCAGCACCCAGCGGCCGGTCTGCCAGAGCAACTGATAGAAGATGTCGCTCTGGAAGATCTCCACGTAGTGCTGGAAGCCGACGTACGTCTCGATCGTCGAGTCCGCCGGTGACTCGTAGAACGACAGCCGGAACGTCTCCAGGATCGGCCACCCGACGACGCTCAGCAGGAAGATCGCGGCCGGCGCGATCAGGAGATACGCCTGCCTGTGCTTCCATAGGTACTGCAGTCCCCGTTCGAAACGGGAGCCGGCCGACGGCTCCGTGTACTCTTCTGCGATTCCCATCTGTTATTGCATCAGTTCTTCGAGGTCCGCCTGTGCGTCGTCCAGGGCCTGCTGGGGGGACTTCTGGTCGCCCACCGCTTCCTGGATGGCCTGGACCATGCGGTTGTTGAACTCGTTGAAGTTCGAGAGCTTCGGCCGAGCGCGGGCGTACTGACCGGCCTCGATGAACGGTGCCCAGTTCTCCGAGTCCTGGAAGTAGTCGCGCTCGCCGACCGCCTCGACCGTCGGCATGAACCCCTTGCTGCTCGCGTACTCGAAGTGGCGGTCCTCGTCGAAGTAGAACCGCAGCAGGTCCCGCGCGAGGTCCTCGACCTCGGTCTGGGCGAAGATCGAAACGCCGTCGATCGTGTTCAGGCTGTAGCGGCCAGCGGGCCCCTCCGGCACCTGTGCGATCCCGTAGTCGAAGTCGGCGTCGCTGTCGTCGATGTTGATGCCCGTGTAGACGTGGGCGATGACCATGCCCAGCGAGCCGGACTCGAACAGCTGGCGGATGTCCTGGCGCGTCGAGGACAGCGGCGAGGACTGCGTGACGCCGTGTTCGAGGTGCAGGTCCGAGTAGAAGCTCAGCGCCTCGACGGCCCCGTCGGAGTTGACGACCGGCTGACCCTCGTCGTCGATCAGGTCGGCACCGTGTGACCAGTGGTAGTGGTAGTACTGCGAGCCGGTCTCGATGGCGTCGGCACCGGCCAGCCCCAGCGCGGGGGTGTCGGTCTCCTCGGTGATAGTCTGGGCGGCCGAGAGCATGTCGTCCCAGGTGTCGAGCTGGGGGTCCTCGGGATCGAGGCCCGCCGCCTCGAACACGTCCTTGTTGTAGTAGAAGCACTTGTTGGATGCGGCCCAGGGAGCGGCGTAGTACTCGCCCTGGTACATACAGCCGTCGGCCATGCCCTGGTAGAACTGGTCACCGAACTCGCCTTCCATCATGTCGGTGATGGGGACGAGCGCTTCCTTGCCGACGAGCTGGGGGATCCAGCGGGCCGGCCAGCGACTTACGTCAGGTGCCTCGCCGCCGTCGACGCGGTTGTTGACCGTCTGCTGGGCGTTGCCCCAGGTGACGCTCGTGAAGTCCAGCGTGACGCCGAACTCCTCTTCGAAGGCCGCGTTGTTCTCCTCGAAGAACTCGGCGATGTTGTCGCCGACCCCCATCGTCAGGAACTGGATGGTCTGCTGATCGTCACCGCCGTCGCCGCCGTCGCTTCCACCGTCGCCGCCATCGCCGCCATCGCCGCCGTCGCCGCCATCGCCGCCGTCGCCGCCGTCGCCCATACAGCCGGAGATGGCGATGAGGCCACCGGCACCGATGGCTTCGAGCATTCGTCGTCGGTCGATACGTCCGTCCGAAAGTGAGTCTGGTTGTTCGCTCGGCATCTGACAGCATTGTTCACTCGATAGTATATAAATCCGCCGATTTATCAGGGTCGATTATTAAAAACAACAGCCAGCAAGCGGTCAAGCGTTGTGTTCGTGGATCGCGACCAGCAAGGCAGCGAGTTCGCTCGTGACGGCGTCGTAGATTCGGGCCCCCTTCTCGGCGCTGGCGAGCTCCGGCGCGCCGATGGCACCCGACTCGGAGTACTCGTCGAAGGACCGATACACCGAGACGGGACCGCCATCCAGGAGGTCGCCGCCGCTCCACTCGTAGTGTTCGTCCCAGAGAGTGCCCTCGCGCTTCGCGGCGTCGGCGACGAGGTCGGGCCGCAGGTGGAGCATCAGCGAGGTCTCGTACTCGCCGCCGTGGGCCATCCCGCCGTCCTCGCTGTCCCGCAGCGCTCCGACTTCGTCGGTGGCCAGCGTGAAGTACGTCGTCCCCAAGACCTCGGCGTCGGTCTCGGTGCCGACGGTGCTGACGACGGCGTCGACGAGCGCCGCGTTGCCGCCGTGGCCGTTGACGAAACAGACGGCGTCGAAGCCGTTCTGGATGCCAGTCAGCGCCACGTCTTCGAGCACCGCACGGAGGTGGTTGAGCTCCAGCGACAGCGTCCCACCGAACGAGAGGTGGTGGGGCGAGAAGCCCGTCCAGACCGTCGGCGTCACGAGGACGGGGACGTCAGCGCCCGTCTGTTCGGTGCCACCGTGGACGACCGCGTCGACGAGGATGGTGTCCGTCGCGACCGGGAGGTGGTGGCCGTGCTGTTCAATGCTGCCGATGGGGACGACGAGGACCGACCCGTCGCTGTCGGCGACCTCGCGAATCTCCGCGTACGGTTTGCCGGCCCACTCGCTGTCGGTCGCGCCGATTGAATCGTAGAGCATGCTCAGGCTGTCGGAATCGCTTCGGGTTCGTCGTCGATCGGGACGCGATCGCCCGTCTCGTCGAAGAAGTGGATGTCCTCGATATCGAAGCCCAGCGAAACCGTCTCACCGGGATCGGGGTGGTACTCGCTGTCGACGCGGGCGATGATCTCGCCGTCGCCCTCGGGCGAATGCAGATAGAGGAAGTTGTCCGAGCCCATCGGCTCGACGACGTCGACGGCGGCTTCGAGGTGGCCCTCGTCGGTGCCGACAGTCAGGTCCTCGGGGCGGACGCCGAGCGTGTAGGCACCGGCGTCGAGAGACACCCCGAGCGTCGTCTCGAACCCGTTGCCCGAGAGGTGGACGCCGTCGCCGCTTTCGGTCACGTCGACCTCGAAGAAGTTCATGCTCGGCGAGCCGATGAACCCCGCGACGAACTTGTTGTTCGGACGGTCGTAACACACCTCCGGTTCGGCGATCTGCTGGAGTTCGCCGTCGTTGAGGATGGCGATGCGGTCGCCCATCGTCATCGCCTCGGTCTGGTCGTGGGTGACGTAGATCGTCGTCACACCCAGTTCCTCCTGGATGCGCTGGAGCTCGGTGCGCATCTGGGTCCGCAGCTTGGCGTCGAGATTCGAGAGCGGCTCGTCCATCAGGAACACGTCGGGGTCTCGGACGATGGAGCGTCCCAGCGCCACGCGCTGTTGCTGACCGCCAGAGAGCTGCTTGGGGAGCTGATCGAGCAGCTCCGGGATTTCGAGGAGATCGGCGGCGTCGTTCACCCGCTCGTCGATCTCGGCGTCCTCGTACTCGTCGGAGAGGCGCAGCCCGAAGGACATGTTCTCCCGAACGCTCATGTGGGGATACAGCGCGTAGTTCTGGAACACCATCGCGATGTCGCGGTCCTGTGGTCGGACGTCGTTGACGATCTGGTCACCGATTTCGATCTCGCCCGAGGTGATCGTTTCGAGCCCCGCGATCATCCGGAGCGTCGTCGACTTCCCACAGCCGGACGGACCGACCATCACGAGGAACTCCCCGTCCCGGACGGTGAAATCTATCTCCTTGACCGCCAGAAGATCGTCGTACACCTTTGTGACATCAGAGAGACGTACCTTGCTCATGGCGACGTACACCACCCTGCGTTACTATGGTTAAAAAATCTATCGGCGGTCCGGAGAGCGACGGCGAGCGTGCCGACACAGGATGAAGCACGGTACAGCGGAGAACAGCGCCGTCTGCCGTCGCGTGAGAACGGCCCACAAGATATATTTGACAATGACAAACTTTACAGCCGATGAAGTGGTACGGAGTACATGACGAACGACCGGACGCCACGACGAATTCAGTCGGTGGAGCTGGCGTTCGACATCCTCGAAGTGTTACGCGATTCGGGAGGGGCGACGGTGACGGAGGTCGCCGACCAGATCGATCGCTCGCCGGGCACGACCCACACCTACCTCGCGACGATGGCAGACCGAGGGTACGTCCGAAACAGAGACGGAGAGTACCACGTCGGACTGTTCGCAGTGCCACTCGGAGAGTACGTCAGAGGTCAGTCCCAGCTCTACCGGGTCGGCAAGTCGGAGGTCGACGAGCTAGCACAGGAGACCGGCGAGGCCAGCCACCTCGTGGTCGAGAGCCACGGCCGCGAAATCCCGCTGTACGAGCGGTTCGGCCCAGACGCCGTCGGCGAGACGCTGTACGAAGAGAACAAGGGCCACCCGCGGTGGAACCTCCACTGCTCTGCCGCCGGCAAAGCGATTCTGGCTCACACGCCGCCAGAGCGGCGCGACGAGATCCTCCCGAACTACGAGTTCGCCGAACGGACGCCACAGACGACGACCGACGAGGCGTCGCTGCGCGAAGAGCTCGAAGCGGTCCGACGGCAGGGATTCGCACAGAACGACGAAGAGCAAATCACGGGGTTGCGCGCCGTCGGTGCGCCGATCCGATACGAGGGCCAGATTCGCGGAGCGATCAGTCTCTCGGCCCCGACGAGCAGGCTCCAAGGCCAACAGTTCGCCTCTGAGATTCCGGAGCGCGTCGTGCAGGCGGCAAACGTCGTCGAGATCAATCTCCAGTCCGCATGAGTGATCCATATTCGACAATAGTAAACAGCCGTGGTGACAACGGAATATAATTAACACCGGTACCGTCGTTAGATGAATTATTTATCATCGTATTCATTTCGGAGAGCGATATCGACCTGTATTCGGGGTGAAATAAACACGACGTTTTTTTGACGATGTCAAAGAACAGGACACGGAACGACGATGCCATCTCGCGTTGGCGAGCAAACAGTCACACGCCGCCACAGTGCTCTGAGAGCTGTCCCGGTTCCGCCGAGGGATCAGTTCAGCGTTACACCGTCTCCCCGGCCGAAGGTGCTACTACACCATCGATTTCGGGTTCATAATCCACGCACCTCTGATCGTATTGTCCCAGTTTTGCACTTTTGCGCCCATATTCTCAATACCTGGCCCATATCCGGTATTTCTATTCGCCTATAGGCACCTCTTCGCTACAAGTCCCGCATCTCTTTCGGGTGATAGCCACACGATCTACTGTTTGGCTCTTGTACCGACGAGACCGACACCCGTACTTGCAGCATCGCCGTCTCGACAGAGCCCGAGACGGCGTGCGTGTCTGACGCCGGAGACGATGACTGCGGGCGGAGCGACGGCGGACGACAAAAGTGATTATACGGGTCCCCCTCGTACTCCCGCTCGATGCTGCTGATACTGTGTGTCGACCTCGACGACGACCTCGGCCGCAAGACGGAGTGTGAGACGCCCGTCGTCGGCCGCGACGCCGTCGAGTCGGCCGCAGTCGAACTGGCGACTGCCGACCCCGAAGACTCCGACGTGAACGTGCTGTTCGAGGGCGTCCACCTCTACGACTCCATCGACGACGAGGCCGTCGAGGTAGCGGCCGTCACCGGCGTCGACGGGAGCGACGTGGCAGCCAACCGCGCCGTCGGCGAGGAGGTCGACACGGTACTCGCGTCGCTGACCGCCAGCGAAGACGTGCGCGCACTGCTCGTGACCGACGGTGCTCAAGACGAGTCGGTCGTGCCCGTGATCCGCTCGCGAATCCACATCGACGGCGTCCACCGCGTGGTCGTCCGCCAGGCACAGGACCTCGAATCGATGTACTACACCATCAAGCAGGTGCTCGATGATCCGGAGACCCGCGGGACGATCCTCGTGCCACTGGGGATCTTGCTGTTGATTTATCCGGTGGCGATCCTCGCGAACTTCCTCGAACTCCCGGGGTCCGCCATCGGGATCATCTCCGGTCTGCTTGGCCTGTACGTCCTCGCGCGCGGTCTCGGTGCCGAGGAGACGCTGGACCGGACCGTCGACCGCGTCCGCTCGGGACTGTACGCCGGGCGCGTGACGGTAATCACCTACGTCGTCGCCGCGGCACTAATGGTCATCGGCGGCGTCAGCGGCGTCCGGACCGTCGAGTCGATGGCCGTCGAATCGGTCGCCGAAGCCATTGCCGGCCTCGTCTTCGGCTCCGTCCGGTGGTTCGCCGCCGCCGGCATCACCAGTAGCTTCGGCCGCGTCACCGACAAGTACCTCTCGGACAGCTTCGAGTGGCGCTACCTCAACGCCCCGTTCTACGTGCTGTCGATCGCGGCCGTTCTCTACGGCGTCAGCTCCTACTTCCTCGGTACGGCCACGATCGAAGAACTGGCCGTGGCACTGACGGCCGGCACACTGCTCGGCCTGGGCAGCACGCTCGCGTTCGCCATCGCCGAGACCCGCTGGCAAGGAGCCGATCCGGTGTAGTCAAGCGCCTGGCGTGCCAGGCTGTCGGCATGTACGTCTCCAGAGCCGTCCGGTCGATCCGGGACGACCCCATCAAGGGGGAATCGGTCGGACTCGTCCTCGAACCCGACGACGAGACCGATCCCGACGCCGTCGCCGCGGCCGCTCGGGCCGCCGACGCGACCGTCGAGCGCCGACTCCAGTTCGGCGAACTCGAAGTGCGCGTCCCACACCAGCAGGTCGGCGACATCTGTGCCATCGACGGACTGGCCGCCGTCGAGACCACCAACGCGATCAGGATCCACCCCGACGAAGCCGAAGAAGACATCGACCAGGAAGGATGAGACGGCCGACCACCCGTCGCTGGTCACCGCCCCGGACGACGCGACGGCCACCAGTCCGAGTCGTACCGCTTTTGACTGCCCGGGGAGTACGCGGCGACGAGGGCACGTAGCTCAGTCCGGATAGAGCGTCGGACTTCTAACGCCGTCACGGCCGTGACGGTGGAAGCGATCCGACGGTCGTGGGTTCGAATCCCACCGTGCCCGTTCCAGAACCGTCGGTTCCGTACTTTTCCAGATAACACGGTTATCAAGCCGTTCGTCACCCTCTCTAGACTGTTCTCAGATTCGATTTGAGAGCCAGAATTTGGTGCCCAACACAGGTGCGAACGCACCCCTCCGCCGTCTGGTATACTCCGTTACCGGGAGGTGGTCGGCGTGATCTCTCCCGACGATGGCCCTTCCCGCGAGAGCTGGCCATTCGATCCCGACAAGTTCGTCCGCGCGTCTCGCCTCCTGGAAGCGACTGATCGAGAGGTTCGCCAGGCGATCGAGGAGGTCGAGGACGGTGGTTCCCGATGAACGGGACCGCCTACGTCTGCGACGACTGCGGTGTCACGATCGTTGAGCGTGATCCCGACCAGACTGATCTCTGCCCAGTCTGTCGAACTGGGGGCGATCCCGAGCAGTATCCGCCGCTCAACCAGGAGCGAGGTGACTACCGATGACCTGCTGGTCCGAGTACGTTCACTACGACTGCGAGGACTGCGGCGAGATCTGCATCAACCACGAGGAGAGCGATCCCGCCCAGCTGGGCAAATGTCGCGGCTGCCACATCGACGATCTCGTCGAGGACTACGAGCAGCGACTTCGTAGCCAACACTCGACGAACACCACGAGCGACCGGCCGGAGGGAGCGGCCCCCTCCCATGGGGGTCCGACCGACGCCGGGAGCGCACGCCCCCAAGCGAAGCGCAGGGGGCATTCGTCAGGCGGTCGCGGTAGCGGTCTCGTCTCCGAGGACTCTGCGAACTCTGATTCTTTCTAACATTGTCTACAGACGAACCCACCACCGGCGGCTCTCGGCATACCAACTTGAACAACTCTGTAAACGACTCTGACGGGGGTAACTCACCAAAAATCGGTTCGGAGTTACCTACTCCGTACGAGCGCGTTTCAGAGTTCCACGAGGAGTATTCCGACCGTGCTTACCTCCGCTTGTCGACTACCCACGGCGAACGGCTCCGGGAAGAGTACACCCGCGAATTCACGGAGAGCTACGAATCTCCCGGTCCGCGAGAGTGGGACGACCCGGTGAAAGGCCAGGAGGTCGTCCGCCGCGAGGCCGTCACCTGGGGAACCGTCGTACTTCGCACCCTTAAGGACTACGCCGATACGCGCCGGACGACGGTCAATCTCGAAAGGGGTCGTCCGTCTGATCCGGAGTATCAGGAGTGGTCCGTACAGGCTGAAACGCGCTGGTTCGCCAGCTACCAGAAGCGGTACTACGCCCAAATGATACAGTCGTGCGAAAGTATTTGCTAGTGTAGACTCAATTTGCGGTAATGGGACGGTTAGACGATATCACTCTGGAAGAGCTTCAGGAGCTCCGTGAACAAACAGAGGGTGAGGTTCCTCGAGAACGTGTTCTTGCTGCAATCGGCCGAAAGCAGGGCGATGAACACGAGACACTAGCTGAACGACATGGTGTCGTGGAGAAGACGATCCGCAACTGGCTCGATCGGTTCACTGAAGAACCGATCGAGCAAGCTCCCTACGACGAATCCAGACCAGGCCGCCCCTCGAAGCTCGACAAACACGAACGCAAACAGTTCTTCGAGCGGCTCCAACAATCGCCGACAGAACTCGGCTACGAGCAACAAGCGTGGTCGCCGAAACTGCTCCTTCACCATGTCAAACAAGAGTACGGAGTCGAATACAGCGAAGGCCACGCTCGGAAACTCCTGGGAAAGGCCGGGCTGTCCTGCCGGACAGCACGGCCGCGAAATCACGAGGCTGATCCAGAACAAGAAGCCGAATTTCAACAAACAGTCGAAAAAAAAACGGCCGAAACTGACCAACAAAACCGTTGTCGCTCTTGCTCAAGCTAGCGAAAAGACTCCGTTGGGCCGTGTTTAGACGCTCCTCAACCGGCGAGTCACGGGCCGTTGCGGTTGATCTAAAACCTGTCCTGAGTGCCTCATCGTGTCGATCTGTTCGCGGAGCATACGCTGCAAGAGCCGATTTGTACTGCGTCTAAACAAGGCCCTCCGTTGTATGGAAAGCATCCCGTCTCCTGCTATCAGCTGTGACCAAACAACCAGCATTCGGCGGGATGCTTCAGCAACTTGTATCGCTTGGCGCTTTGGAGTTTCGGCCCGAGCCGCTCGACGTCATCGTCGAGCGGCGTCTCAAGACCATCTGGGAACAGGCACCCTGTCCTGATTGTGGCGCGACAACCATCCGAACCTACGACGATCTCGACCGTATCTGGTGCCGTGGCTGCGGCTTCATGAGTACCTACACGCTCGGTACACCGTTCTACGACGCGGAACTCGCCCCCGGCGAGTTCCTCGTCGCCTTCGTCCTCTACGCTGATTCGTTGCTCAGCATCAATCAAATTGCTTCCCTACGGCCTTGTTTAGACGCAGTACAAATCGGCTCTTGCGGCGTATGCTCCGCGAACAGATCGACACAATGAGGCACTCAGGACAGATTTTAGACAACCGCTACGGTCCGTGACTCGCCGATCGAGGAGCGTCTAAACACGGCCCTTCCCTACTTGATCGGGCGTACAACACGATTCACTCGGCGATTCGTGACGTGGAAGCCGCGTTCCAGCGCGGCTTCCCCGTCGTCTGGGATCGCATCGATCACACTCTCGACGGGCCAACGCAGGTCGATGAAACCCAGCAGGTCTGCTCTGGGTACAAGGGACGCGACCCACCGCGGGACGGTCTGTCCCGCGGCGGGTCGCCAGAGGGCGGTCGCACACGCTGGAGCGGTGAGCAGGGTGATGAACTGACGCTCGTCGCGGCCTGCCGCGACGTGCTTCGCGTGGTTTCTGCTGAGGAAGGAACGAAGTTCAAGGACGAACTCAAGCCAGTGATCGAAGAAGCTGAAGACCTCTCCCAGCGACTGGGAGAGGTCTGGACGGATGAGTACCCGCCGTATCAACAGATGGAGCACGACCACAGAACGGTGGTTCACGACGAAGCATACGTCTCAGATGCGGGTGTTCGCACCAACCAAGCTGAGTGTCTCTGGTCGTTGTTGCAACCGTGGATCGAGAAATTTCGCGGCCTGTCCAAGCAGGGCTTGGAACAGGCCGCTCGTACCTACGGCTTCCTGCGGTCATTGAATCTCGCTGGCGCACCAATCCACGGACTCGTTGACTGCTTCGCTGCCGATATTTTTCGCCAGTCTGCGTAAGAGCGACCAGTAAAAACTAATGCACGACCGTATCATTCCGTCGCCGAATCCAGAACGAGACTACCAACGAGGACTATTGCCCCAATTCCGGCGATTCCGTAGATAAACAGCGGTGGATCGCGGGGTGCGTCTGCACCGTACACCATCTCGTAGTACATGGTCAGGTTAACGAATAGTATTAAGTACAGGAGTACGTCGGTGGTTCGGCTCATAATTGGTCAAATCGGGGCCACGTGTTGCCACTTTTGATTGTAGGGCCGTGTTTAGACGCTCCTCAACCGGCGAGTCACGGGCCGTTGCGGTTGATCTAAAATCTGTCCTGAGTGCCTCATCGTGTCGATCTGTTCGCGGAGCATACGCCGCAAGAGCCGATTTGTACTGCGTCTAAACAAGGCCGATTGTAGTGGATTCAGTATCTTCGCACACCTACTGAATGCCTATTTCATTCGACAATCAACCGATGGAATGGCGGTTCAACAGCACAACTCTCGTCTGCCTCGTCGACTCCTCCTCGGCTCTCACTCCGCTTTCGAGAACACCAGTGCGTAGCTGTGGCGGAGCCGTAGCCGAAGGTGCCGGTGAGGCCGTCGGTCGTGTGGCTGGGGTCCTCGTCGGGGTCGGTGTATCAGCACACGAGCCGCTCGGCCAGCGCCGGTGGCATCCGCACGTCGGCGTCGATGGCCGCCGGAAGGTCGCGGTCGTGTTCGTACGTGATACGGAAAGCTGTAGGTCTTTACCAGATCGACCGCACGCCGTCGTGCGGTTGACTGGGTAAACGCCTACAACCGTCCGTATGAGTCGCCAGACAGTCTCCATGCCCGTGGGGCGGGTCGCGGAGCAAGCTGCTTGTCTCGACCCCACCGTTTAACCCCGAGACGCTGGAAGGACTGGCCACATGACCGATATCGCACTCTCACTGGGGGGTATCGCGCTCGCGCTCTTTCTGGTCCTGCTGAACGGCTTCTTCGTCGCCTCGGAGTTCGCCTTCGTCCGGATCAGGGCGACCTCCGTCCAGCAACTGGTCGACGAGGGGGCCGCCGGTGCCGGCGTGCTGGACGACGTGATGGACAACCTCGACGACTACCTCGCGACGACGCAACTGGGGATCACGGTCGCGTCGCTGGGACTGGGGTGGGTCGGTGAGCCCGCCATCGCCGACCTGCTGAAGCCGGTGCTGACTCCGATCCTCCCACAGAGTGCGGTTCACGCCGTCGCCTTCGCCGTCGGGTTCACCGTCATCACGTTCCTCCACGTGGTCTTCGGCGAACTCGCGCCAAAGACGCTGGCCATCGCGGACGCGGAGAAGATCTCGCTGCTCGTGGCCGCGCCGATGAAGTTCTTCTTCTATCTCTTCTATCCGGGCATCGTCGTGTTCAACGGGACGGCGAACTACTTCACGCAGCTGATCGGCGTCGAACCGGCCTCCGAGAGCGAGGAGACGCTCGAAGAGGAGGAGATCTTGCGGGTGTTGCACCGGTCGGGGCAGGCCGGCCACGTCGACGCGAGCGAAGTCGAGATGATCCAGCGCGTCTTCGAGTTCGACGACCGGCCGGTTCGTGAGGTGATGGTCCCGCGGCCGGACGTGATCAGCGTCCCCGCCGCCATGCCGGTCGCCGAACTCCGATCGGTCGTCCTCGACGCGGGCCACACGCGCTACCCCGTCGTGGACGAGGACGACGAGGTCGTCGGCTTCGTCGACGCCAAGGACGTGTTGCGGGTCATCGAGACCGGCGACGAATCCTCGGCGACGGCGGGCGACATCGCCCGTGAGCTCCCGCTCGTGCCGGAATCGACCCGGATCGACGACCTGCTGGGCGAGTTCCAGGACCAGCAGCGCCAGATGGCCGTCGTCATCGACGAGTGGGGCGCGTTCGAGGGCATCGCGACGGTCGAGGACGTACTGGAAACGCTCGTCGGGGACATTCAGGACAACTTCGACAGCGACGAGCGCGAACTCTCGATCGAGCACCGCGACGACGGTTCCTACCGCGTCGGCGGCTCGGTTCCCCTCTCGGCAGTCAACCAGGAACTGGACAGCGACTTCCAGAGCGACGCCTTCGAGACGATCGGCGGGCTCGTGCTGGACCGCCTCGGTCGCGCACCGGAGGCCGACGACGAGATCGAGGCCGACGGCTACCGGATCTCCGTCCTGCGTGTCGACGGGGCACGGATCGCTGCCGTCGAGCTGTGGCCGTCCCAGTCGGTCGAGTAGCGCCCCACGTTCGGCCAGGTGGAAGCAGGGCTACTGGTGGGCGCGACCGGCGTCGAGTCGGTACCGGGTCGTCTGCTGGCCCTCGAACTGGGGGCCGGCCCCCTCGTTCTCGAAGCCGGCGTCCTCGATGGCCGTGCGTGCCGCGTCCTCGCTCGCGGGCAACAGGATCTCGACGCTCATCTCCTCGCGCTCGGCGAAACTGATCGGCTCCTCGATCAGCCGCGCACAGGCCGCCTCGTCGCCCCCGATCTGTGTCACGTGAACGGTGCTGTCCCGGGCGTCGAAGCTGACGAACCCGGCGACTCTCGTCTCCTCGTCCCCGTCGGCCGGTGTCTCCGCGACCCGCACCGTCCGGTCGTGGACGAGGTTGCGCATCACGTCCGGCGGGCTCCCCGATAGTTCGGCCATGCGCTCGGCGTCGGCCTCGACGGCGTCCCGGATCTCCATACCGGAGTGTCGGCGCGAACGCAAATAAACCGTGTGCCGCGCCAGATGAACACAGTTATCCCCGACCATGGGCTACGGCTCGGATAATGAGTCACGTACGCACGATCAGGGTGGTAGCATGCGCGTAGTCGCCAAGTTCGGCGGGACGAGCCTCGGCAACGGCGAGCGGATCAACCGGGCCGCGGACTCGATCGCGTCGGCCATCGAGAACGGCCACGAGGTCGCCGTCGTCGCCAGCGCGATGGGGAACACGACGGACGAACTCCTCGAAGAGATCGAGTACGACGCCGAGCCCGAGGACCGCGCACAGATCGTCAGCATGGGCGAGCGCACCTCCGTCCGGATGCTCAAGGGCGCGCTCGCGGCCCGCGGCGTCGAGGCGATGTTCCTCGAACCGGGGAGCGAGCACTGGCCGATCATCACCGACGAGTACGGCGAGGTCGACGTCGAGGAGACGACCAAGCGCGCTCACGCGCTGGCCGGCCAGCTGGAGGACGTGGTGCCGGTCGTCACGGGCTTTCTCGCACAGGACCTCGCGGGCAACGTCACCACGCTGGGGCGGGGCGGCTCGGACACCTCGGCGGTCATGCTGGGCAAACACATGGACGCCGACGAGGTCGTCATCGTCACGGACGTGGAAGGCGTCATGACGGGCGACCCCCGCGTCGTCGAAGGGGCACGCAACGTCGGCGAGATCTCCGTCGACGAACTGCGTTCGCTCTCCTTTCGCGGCGCAGAGGTCGTCGCGCCCTCGGCGCTGTCGTACAAGGACCGCGATCTGGGCGTCCGCGTCGTCCACTACCAGCACGGTGATCTGCTGTCCGGCGGGACCTCGATCGAGGGCGAGTTCCAGAACCTCATCGATCTGCAAGAAGAGCGCCTCTGCTGTGTCACTATCGCCGGTCGCGCGATCCGAAACAGTCCGGGCATCCTCGGCGAGCTCTCGACGGCGCTTGGCGACGAGGGGATCAACATCGACGGCGTCTCCTCCGGGATGGACTCGATCACCTTCTACGTCGACACCGACCACGCCGACGACGCGGAGGCGCTCTTGCACGATCACGTCGTCGACGACGACACCCTCTCCAGTGTCACCGTCGAGGACGACATCGCCGTCGTCCGCGTCACGGGCGGTGAGCTGCCGAACCAGCCGGGCATCGTCAAGCGCGTGATCGACCCGCTCTCGGACGCTCACATCAACCTCTACGACGTGATCACCTCCGCCACCTCGGTGTCCGTGTTCGTCCCGTGGTCGGACCGAGAGCAGGCCCTCTCGCTCGTTCAGGACGTGTTCTGATACGGACGGTTGTAGGCGTTTACCCAGTCGACCGCACGACGGCGTGCGGTCGATCTGGTAAAGACCTACAACTTTCCGTATGAAGCCGTCGGCTGTGTGACTTTCGACTACCGCCCCTGTGTCAGCCGGAACCCGATCTGTCGCGGTAGCCCGGCGTCCTCGACTGCCCGGATGACCGCGTCCGTGTCGTAGTCGACGCGTCGCTCCTCGACGGTCCCCTCGGCCACGTCGAGCACGGCGTAGGCCGCCGTCGGGTCGTCGTCCCGTGGCTGGCCGACGCTCCCGGGGTTCAGGACGGTCCCGTCGTCGTAGCGTTCGTGGTGCTGGACGTGGGTGTGGCCCATGATCAGCGCGTCCTCGTCTCCCAGCAGGTCCGGCCCGAACTCACCCGGCCGGGTGTAGTGGTCGGGATCGTCCGGGTGGCCGTGGACGATCTTCACTCGCCCGTCGAGCACGCGGCGCTCTGTCGGCAAGCCGTCGAGCCACGCCAGCTGGTCGTCGGTCAGCTGGTCGCGGGCGTGGTCGACGGCGGCCGCCGCCATGTGGTTGAAGCGTGGGGCGTGGTCCGTCGCGACGGCCCGGTCGTGGTTGCCCTGCACCGTCGGGAGCGTTCCGTCGAGCAACGCGGCGTCGCTGTCCGCGATCGGCCCGCTCTCCGGTGTTGCGATCGCGTCGACACACGCCGCGTGCCACGGATTGTACCCCACCACGTCCCCGGCACACACCAGTCCGTCGACGCTGGGCATGTCCGCGAGGACGGCCCGCAGTGCGACCTCGTTTCCGTGAACGTCTGACAGAACACCGAGCTTCATTGCTACTCTCTACGACGGTCAGAACTTAGTTCCCACTGACCCGTTTCACGAGCTGGACGTGCGGAAGCTTCGTTTGCCCGTCGCTCGGCGGGTTCGTCCAAACTGCGCGCGAGACCGGCCTACGTCCCGTGCTGCCAGGAGTCCATGTACTCGGCCTGGCTCTCGGTCAGCGAGTCGAAGTCGACGCCCTCCGCGTCGAGTTTGATCTCCGCGACCTCCCTGTCCAGTTCGTCGGGCACGTCGTGGACGCCGGCCGCGTACGCCTCGCCGCGCTCGACCAGTTCCCGGACACAGACGGCCTGGATGCCGAACGACTGGTCCATCACCTCGACGGGGTGGCCCAGCGCGATCGGGGTCGCGAGGTTGACGAGTCGCCCCTCTGCGAGGACGTTCAGTCGGCGACCGTCGGCCATCTCGTAGGCGCGGACGCCGTCGCGGGCCTCGTACGTGTCGACGGCCAGCGCCGAGAGCGCGTCGAGGTCGACCTCCACGTCGAAGTGGCCGGCGTTTGCCAGCAGGACGCCGTCCTGCATCGCTTCGAAGTGCTCCTCGACGATCACGTCGCGGTTGCCCGTCGTCGTGATGAACACGTCCCCCTCGGCGGCGGCCTCGGCCATCGGCATCACGTCGTAGCCTTCCATGTGGGCCTCCAGTGCGCGGCGAGGCTCGACTTCCGTGACGACAACGTCCGCGTTCTGGCCGCTGGCCTTCTTCGCGACGCCTTTCCCGCAGTTCCCGTAGCCGGCGACGACGACGGTCTTGCCCGCCCACGAGAGGTTCGTCGTCATAGCGATCGACGCGAGCGAGGACTCGCCGGTGCCGTGGACGTTGTCGAACAGTCGCTTCATCGGCGTGTCGTTGACGGCGAAGACGGGGTACTCCAGCGCGCCGTCGTCGTCCATCGCGCGCAGGCGGTGGACCCCGGTCGTCGTCTCCTCTGCGCCGCCGACGATGGTGTCGATCAGCTCGGGGTAATCCTCGTGGATCGCCGCCACGAGGTCCATCCCGTCGTCGACGGTGATCGTCGGCTCGTGGTCGATGACCGCCTCGATGGCGGCGTAGTACTCCTCGTCGTCGACGCCGCGTTCGGCGTAGCAGGTGACGCCGTCGACGGCGTCCAGCGCGGCCGAAACGTCGTCGTGGGTCGAAAGCGGGTTACAGCCGGTCATCGCCACCTCGGCCCCACCGGCGGCAAGCACTTCGGCCAGGACGGCGGTCTTGGCTTCGACGTGCATCGCCATGCCGATTCGCTCGCCCGCGAAGGGCTGGTCGGCCTCGAAGGACTCCCGGAGCGACGCCATGATCGGCATGTGCTGGACGGCCCAGTCCATCTTGCGGCGGCCCTCTTCGCGGGCCGTGGCCGGGTCGTCGAGTCGCGCGGTAATGGGGTCTGTCATACCCCAGATAAAGAGCAGGCCGCTGAAAACGCTACCGAACCGGGATCAGTTGCCGCCCGCGTTGGCGTGGTCCGGCGGACCGCCGTCGTCGTCACTCTCCGCTCCGTCTTCTTCGTCTTCCGACTCCTCAGTTTCTGCTTCGTCGTCGGTCTCGGACGCTTCGTCGTCGTCTTTCTCGTCCGCGTCGGGACCGGCGTGTTCGGGCGGGCCGCGCTCGCCGTCTCCGGTCTCGTTCTCGGCGTCGGTCTCGTCCGCGTCGGGACCGGCGTGTTCGGGCGGGCCGCGTTCGTTCTCGTCAGTCTCGTTCTCGGCGTCGGTCTCGTTCTCGTCCGTGTTCGGTCCGGCGTGTTCGGGCGGACCCGCGTGGGCGGGTGCGTCGCCGGGGTTGTTCGCCTGGACGAAGGCGGCGACCTGCGGACCGATGTGGCGTCGGTCACCGTCCAGCAGCGACTGGACGTAGGCAGACACCTGCTGGCCGAAGGCCCCGGTCTCGTTCGTTTCGAGGTACTCCTCGCCGAGCAGGTCGGCCGTCGTCGTGGCCGTCCGGTTGTCGGCGGTCGCGGTGACCGAGATGGTCTCGTTCTCCGCGGGCGAGTCCAGCTCTACTTCCCCGTCGTCGTCGGTCGTGTACGACCCGATTCCCTCGTAGGAACTCCCCTCTTCGCCACCCACGTCGACGGTGGCGTTCTCGACGGCGCTGTCGTTTGCCGTGACGCTGATCGTCACGTCCTCGTCCTGTGCGACACTGACCGACAGCGCCGCGTTCCCGGTCTCGTCGTCGGCCGCCGCGACGCCGGGGCCGACTGCGGCCCCGACCAGCGTGACGGCCATCGCCAGTGCGAATAGTTCGGTGCGCATCGTATCAGAGACGTGTGCTAACACCGGCATAAACCCCGAATCCGGTTCAGTCAGTTCGGAGCGGTTCGAAACTCTCTCAGACGGCGCGAGAACGTTTAGAAACAGTTCTCGTCGTTTAACTCCGCTCGGCGGCCGCCGCTACTCCGTCGCGCGCTCGACCAGCGCCGTCGCGTGCTCGTCTGCACGCTCGACGACGGCCGCTTCGTCGAACGGTCTCACGTCCCGGTCGCGCATCAGGACCGTCCCGTCACAGACGGTGTGGCGCACGTCGCTCGCGCTGGCGGCGTAGACGAGGTGGCTCACGAGGTCGTGGGCCGGCGTCAGGTGGGACTGGTCGAGGTCGACCACGGCGAGGTCGGCGTTCGCGCCCGCTTCGATCCGCCCGCTGTCGAACCCGAGCAGTTCGGCCCCGCCGGCCGTGGCGATCTCGACGACGCTCGCTGCCGCCATCGCGCTCGCGTCCTCGGCGGCGAGCTTGCCGATCATCGCGGCGTCGCGCATCTCGTCGAACATCGAGAGGTCGTTGTTCGAGGCCGCGCCGTCCGTCCCCAGCCCGACCGTGACCCCGGCATCGAGCAGCTCCTGGACGGGTGCCATCCCGCTGGCGAGCTTCATGTTCGAGGCCGGGCAGTGGGCGACGCCGGTGTCGGTGTCGGCCAGCAACTCGATCTCTCGCTCGTCGACGTGGACGCCGTGGGCGATCCAGGTGTCCGGCCCGAGCAGACCGATGTCGGCGGCGTACTCCAGTGGCCGCTTGCCGTGCTCGTCGACGATCGGGCCGACCTCGTCGCTCGTCTCGTTGGCGTGCAGGTGGATCGGCCGGCCGGCGTCGTTCGCCGCGGGGACGAACTCCCGGAGGAGCTCCTCCCCGACGGTCGTCAGCGAGTGGGGCTGGAACGTCGTCCGGATACGCCCGCCGGCCGCGCCGTCGAGGCGCTCTGCCACGTCGAGGCTCTGCTGGACGTCCTCGCGTGCGTCCGCCTCGTCCTTGCCGACGGTGACCGCGGTGTGGCCCAGCACGGCCCGCAGGCCGGCCTGCTCGACGGCCCCGGCGATCTCGTCGACGTGGAAGTACATGTCCGAGAGCGCCGTCGTCCCGGATTTGATCATCTCGACCAGGCCGAGTTCGGCACCGGCCCGCACGTCCTCCGGGGTCAACTCCGCCTCGACTGGCCAGATGTCCTCCTGCAGCCACGCGTCCAGTGGCTTGTCGTCGGCGTACCCCCGCAACAGCGTCATCGCCACGTGCGTGTGGGCGTTGACCAGCCCCGGCACGACCAGTCCCTCGCTGGCGTCCAGCTCGTCGTCGCCGGAGAGCGCGCCGGGCTCGCCGACGGCCGCGACGTCGCCGCTGTCCTGATCGACCAGTACGTCCGCGCGCTCGACGGTCAGGTCCGGTCGGAGGACCCGCCCGCCGGAAACGAGGAGTTCACTCATGCTCGGGGCTTCTGTCCGCGGGTGCCTGAATCCACCGCCTTCGCTCGCACTGCTGTCTCTCTCTCTCTCCCCGGACGGTCCCCGCGACCGGAGCGGCGAATCCCGGCGGACAGCGACGGCCGCCCACGACTCCGGAAGGGAAAAGCAATTGCGGCGGGCCGGCGAGGTGTCGGTATGCGCATCGCCGTCCCCAACAAGGGCCGTCTGCACGATCCGTCGGTCGACCTGCTGGAACGGGCGGGGCTCCACGTCGTCGACGGAGCCGACCGTCAGCTCTACGCCGAGACGGTCGATCCCGACGTGACGATTCTCTACGCCCGCGCCGCCGACATCCCCGAGTACGTCGCCGACGGCGCGGCCGACGTGGGCATCACCGGACTCGACCAGGTCCGAGAGGCCGGTCCCGACAACCTCACCGAGCTGCTCGATCTGGACTTCGGCTCGTGTCGGCTGGTGCTTGCCGCGCCCGAAGACGACGCCGTCGAGACGGTGTACGACTTCGAGGGGGGTCGCGTCGCCACGGAGTTCCCCAATATTACGCGCCGCTACTTCGAGGAGATGGACGTGGACGTTTCGATCACGGAGGTCTCGGGCGCGACCGAGCTCACGCCCCACGTCGACATCGCCGACGGCATCGTCGACATCACCTCGACGGGGACGACCCTGCGGATGAACCGTCTGGAGATCGTCGACGAGGTGCTGGACTCGTCGGTCCGCCTGTTCGCCCGAGAGGAGGTCGCCGACGACCAGAAGGTCGGGCAGGTCGAGACCGCCCTCGCGTCGGTCATCTCCGCTGAGGGCAAGCGCTACCTCATGATGAACGCTCCCGAGGAGGCCCTGGACGACGTGAAGGACGTCCTGCCCGGCATGGGCGGGCCGACGGTGATGGACATCGCCGGCAGCGACGACGTGGCCGTCCACGCCGTCGTCGACGACGCCGACGTGTTCGAGACGATCACCGCGCTCAAAGACGCGGGCGCGAGCGACGTGCTCGTCACCGAGATCGAACGGCTCGTGGAGTAATCTCGTCTCGGTGGTCTCTGGCGAGGGGTGCGATTGCTACCGACGCACCGAAAGCTCTCGGCTCGCCCTTTCGGTGTCCTGACGAACGAAGTGAGTGAGGGCGTGAAAGACGAGTGCAACGAGTCTTTCATACGGTTTCTTGTAGTTGCTTACCGGTGATCGTCGCCACGGAGTAGACGATCACCGGTAAATCGCTACAATAATCCGTATCAGTGTCTGTCCCTGGTCGGCCGCTGCTGCTCGGAACCCTACTCCCACCACTCGCTCCTGCGCTCGCCGTAGTCGGCGTCCCGGAACACCGCGGCGCGCTCGCCGCTTTCCAGCCCGAAGGCCGCTCCCAGCCAGTAGCCGGTGTGCCAGCCGACGGCGTCCTCGCCGACGGGACCGACGCAGACGACCATCCGGGTGTACAGCTCCGCGCGCTCGTCGGTGTCGAGAGTCCGGACCGAGCGGATGCCGCCCGATCCGTCGGTGACCGTACAGCCCCGCTCGCTGTCGTTGGTGACGACGACCTCGGCGACCTCCGGCTCGTCGCTCACGACGACGCTGACGTTCGTCGGCACGGTCTCGTCGGCCCCGTCGTCGTAGTACTCGACGGCGTGGCGGACCTGCTCTCGGACCACCGTCGGGTCCCCGTCGATGGTGTCGGGCTCGACCGCGACGTGGAGGGTGTCACCGTACCACGGGAACGCCCGGTCGGTGGCGTCGCGGATGTCGCCCTCGTAGCGCTGTGCCATCAGGTCCAGGGGCTCGTCGCTGTGGTTCAGGCCGACGAGGTGGCCGAACTCGTGGCGCGTCGTCGCCAAGACCCCCGAGTTCGAGCCCCGGCTCTCGACGGCGGCGACTTCGAGGTCTCTGGCCCTCGTCCCCTCGTGGAGGTACGCCGCACAGCCCGCGACGTTGGTCTCCCGACCGTCACAGCGATCGATCGACTCCCTGAACTGGACCTCGACGCGCGCGTCGTCGGGGTCCTCGGCCAGCGCGAAGCGGTACTCGAAGTCGGTGTAGCGCTCGACGTTGGCGTTCCAGTAGTCGATCGTCCGGAGCGTGAGCGCGGTGGTGTTGCGTCCGTCGTCGGCGCTGTCGTTGATCCGGACCGGAACGACTTCCTGGCCCCACGGGTTGTCCGACGAGAGCGTGTCGTCCGGCGTTTGCGTGGGCGTCTCTGTCGGCGATGGAGTGGCAGTTGCCGTCGGCGTCGGCGTCGTAGCCGCTGTCGGCGTGGCAGTCGAACGGGGCGTCGGCGTCGCGGTCTGAGTCTCAACGGAGGACGGCGTTGCGGTCGGCGTTTCCGTCTCGCTCACCGTCGGCGCGGCGTCCTCCGGGACCAGCAGCCCGCTACAGCCCGCGAGGGTCACGAGGACGACCACGACCACGGTGGCAGCTGTACGCGACATCGTATCCACCACCGTGTCCTGCCGTTGTAAGTCACTCGGCCACTCGCTGCCGGCCATTTATTTCGCCCCGCGACCAAGGAGCGGTATGTACGAGCGGGTCGCCGACCTGGATCTGACCGTCGACGAGTACGAGCTGGCCGATCGTCGCCGCGACACCTCCAGTGGGTTCACGCGCCGAACGACGACGGTCGCGCTCCACGGCGACGGCGAGGTCGGGCGCGGGGAGGACGTGACCTACGAGCCCGAGGATCACGACTCCATACACGCGCTCACGGCCGATCTGGCCGGCGAGTACACGCTGGATTCGTTCTCCGACCGGCTGGACGAGATCGATCTGTGGCCCGAGCCGCCGACGCGAGACGCCGCCCGTCACTACCGGCGCTGGGCCTTCGAGAGCGCGGCGCTCGACCTGGCGCTGAAACAGGCCGGCCGGACGCTCGGGGACGCGCTCGATCGGACGTACGATCCCGTCCGGTTCGTGGTCTCGACGCGCCTGAGCGAGGACGGCGACGGACGGCCGACGACCGATCGCGTCGAGGCGTGGCTCGACATCGACCCCGACATCGAGTTCAAGCTCGACCCCACGCCCGACTGGGACGCCGCGCTGATCGAGGCGCTCGCGGCGACCGACGCGGTCCGCGTCGTCGACCTGAAGGCCTACTACGAGGGGACCGACGTGGACACGCCGGTCGACGCGGAGTTCTATCGGCGCGTCGCCGAGGGGCTGCCCGACGCCGTCGTCGAGGACGCGGCGATCACCGACGAGACGCGATCGGCGTTCGAGGGCCGCGAGGAGCGGCTGAGCTGGGACTACCCGATCACGGGCATCGCCAGCATCGAGGCGCTGCCCGTCGAACCGTCGTGGCTCAACTGCAAGCCCTCCCGCTTTGGCACCGTCGAGTCGCTACTGGAGTCGATCGCCTACTGCGAGCAACGCGGCATCCAGCTGTACGGCGGCGGGCAGTTCGAACTCGGCGTCGGCCGCGGGCAGCTCCAGGCGCTGGCGTCGCTGTGCTACCCCGACGCGCCCAACGACGTGGCCCCGGGCGAGTACAACGCGCCCGAGCCACAGGCGGGGCTCCCGTCGAGCCCGCTCGAACCGACGGCGCGTCGCGGCTTCGGCTGGTGAGGATCGGGCGCGTCGCGGCCGTGTGGCCGCGCTGTCCTCGCCGCCGCCCTCGCCGACCGCCGGCTCCTCACTCCTCGGCCAGGTAGTCGTCCTGGACGGCGACGACCTCGCTCGAATCCGCACACGCGGCGTACCGCTCCAGTGGCTCCTCGTTGAGTTCGAGGAAGGTGTGGCCCCAGCTGAAGTGTTCGAGCAACCGCTCGGCGTGGTCGCGCTCGCCGAGGATACAGAGCGCCCCGGCGAAGGCTTCGACCGTGTTGAGCTGGAAGGCGGTGCCGTAGTTGACGGGGTTGCCGGCAACGAGGAAGGGCAGCGACCGGTGGAGCCCTTCGAGGTCGAACGCCTCCCGCTCGGCGGTCTCCCACGAGCAGTCCAGTGCCACCACTCGGTCGGTGCGAGAGCCGGAGCCCGCCCGATCCGCCGGTGAGAGGGCCTGGTCGGCGAAGGGGTTCAGCACGATCCCCGGCGGCGTCGACCGGCTCGCGCGGTGCAACTCGGCCTCGTCGAACTGCGCGAGCCGCCGGGCGCTGCACTTGTCGGGATCGTCGTCGCCCTCGTACCGGACGTGTAGTTCCACGGTCGCTCGTAGGCCGTCAGCCGACATAAGCGCCACGAGCTTCGATTTTGGACATACAGTTAAGTAGTCGAACGAGAAACTCTTCCGCAGTGATTTCCGAGGGCGACGAAGCGCCGCGGTTCGAGCTGCCGGCCGTCGTCGACGGCGAGCACCGTCGGGTAGCGCTCGACGAGTACCTCGGCGAGGACGTGGTCATTCTCGCGTTCTATCCCGGCGACTTCAACCCGGCCTGTGACGAGGAGTCGGACCTGGACGAACTCGACCTGTTCACGATGCAGAAAGACGTGAGCGTGCTGGGGATCAGCGCGGACACGCTGTACAGCCACGCCGCCTTCGCCGAGGCGTACGACCTGCACGTCCCGCTGCTGTCGGACACGCGCCGCGAGGTCGCCCGAGAGTACGGCGTCACCTTCGAGGACGCCGTCGGCCAGGCCCTGATCGAACGGGCGGTGTTCGTCGTCGACCACGACGGCGTCGTCCGGTACGCCTGGTCGACACAGAGTCCGCTGGCCCTACCCGACGTGGACGCCATCAAGGACACGATCGGCGACACCGGCGGTGACGACACCGCGTTCGCCCGCTATCGCGTCGGCCACGCCCACTACACAGAAGGCCGGCGGGCGTTCACGAGCGCCATGGGGTCCTACCGGGACTCGGAGTGGATGCTCGCTCAGTCAGACTTCGGGCGGGCACGAGAGACCTTCGAGGAGGCCGCCGACCACTTCGACAGCGCCGTTCGGTTCGTCGACGACGCGGACCTGTCAACGTACTACGAGCGCGCCGAGGAGAAGGCGACTTCGCTCTGGCAGGCCGCAGAGTGGCTCTCGGAGTCGGCCAGCGAGTACTCCAGCGGTGCCGGCGCGGCGGGCCAGCGGCTCCGGGACGACGCCGAGCGACCGCTGGAGACCGCCCGCGACATCGGCGAACCGATCGATCCCGACGACTGGCCGCCGGACCTCGACGCCGACGACGCCCAGAGCATCCTCCCGCAGGACGACGACGCCGAGGTCGAGCTGGCGATCGACATCGACGAGGCCGCGACCGGCGGCCCGGAGGCCGACGCGCCGTCGCTCGACGACACTCCGGCCGGCGAGGGGTCGAGCGACGAGACCGGCGGCGAGGAGGGGATCGACGACGCGGAACTCCAGGCGATCGAGGCGGAGTTGACCGCCAACCGGCCCGACGACCCGACCGGTGGACAACCGGAAGAGACGCCGACGAGCATGGTCGACGCACCCCCGGACGCCGACGACGGTGACGCCGGGGGCGACGACGATCCGGCCGAACTCGAAGCGGACCTGGAGACGGGCCAGTCGGCAGGGGAGGGCTCGCGGGCGGACGGCCCGGACGAGGAGCGAGCGGACTCCACGCCAGACACGCCCTCGCTCGACCCGGACGAGGCGGACGTTCCGCCGCCGGGATCGGGCTCGCTGGAACCCGGCGGGGGATCGGGCGACGGGGCCGCGCTCGACGATGGCGACGAGAGAGCGTCGCTCGACGACGGTTCGGACCAACGGGACCACCTCGACGAGACGGACGAACTCGACGAACCGGACGGGGCCAGCGACGAGGACATGGCCGCGATCCCGACCGAGGAGGAACTCGCCGAGGACGACGCGGACGACGAAGACGACGGCGAGCGGTACTGACGCGACCGATCGTAGTGCTCTCTCCGCTCGGTCACACACCGGCGTGCGATCGACCGAGCCATCGTCTCCACCCGTCCGACCGCCGGACCACCACTTTCTCGTCGCTGCCGGGTGAGAAGCCAGTCATGGATCGGGTGGCGACGGCACGCGCGTACTACCGGGCACTGGACGAGCACGACTACGACCTGCTCTCGGACGTGCTCGCGCCGTCGTTCGTCCACGAGCGACCGGATCGGACCTTCGAGGGGCGCGAGCGGTTCGTCCGATTCATGCGCGAGGAGCGCCCCCAGACCGACACCAGCCACCCGATCGACGCCGTCTACACGGGTGCGTCGACCGTCGCGGTCGAAGGACGGCTTCTGAACAGTGACGGAGCGGAGATCACGCAGTTCGTCGACGTGTTCGCGTTCGAGGACGGCGTGATCGCCCGAATCAGGACTCACACGCCCGCCGAGTCCTGATACTGCCGGCTGTACGTCTGTGAAGAATTTCGCGAGCCCGCATCGCGAATCTCTTGAAACAGTTACAGCAGGCAGTGTGAGCGTCAGAACACGATGCGCTCGAACAGTCGCCGGAGCAGCCCCGGCTGTTCGGACTCGTGTGCGTGGACCGTGATCTCGGTGCTGTCGGCCGGGCCGTCGGGCCGCCGGTCGAGCAGCGATCCCCGGAGTCGGTGATCGGCTCCCCGGCGGATCCGAATGTCCGGTCTGGTCTGGGCGGTCTCCGCGCCGGCGTCCGAGACCGGGACCGAGAGCAGGTCCGTCAGCTGTTCTCGGTACGTGACACCGGGGCCGTTCTCGTCGTCCGATTGGGCGGTGAACACGACGTGTCCGTCGTTCTCGGCCGCCAGTGCGTCCGTGATCGCGACGGTGTTGGGGTGGAAGGGGCCGCCGTCGTCCTCGACCGCGATGCGCTCCGGTCGGTCGTATCCCCTGTTGTCCACCAGCAACACGTCACAGGGCGCGTGGTCGACGATCCAGTCGACCGGATCACCGAGCAGGCGCGAGCGGAGCCGTCGGTGTTCGTGCTCCGCGACGATCGCGTCGACGCCGCGGTGGCGCGCGAAGTTGACGATCGCGTGTTTCGTGTCGTGGCTGACGATCTCGCCAGTGTCGACGGCCACGTTCAGGTCGTCCGCGAGGTCGTCGGTCTGCTCTTCGAACTGTACGTCTGCCGGCGACTGCGTCTCGGAGGCCGTTTCGAGGTCCATCTGGTCGGGCACCTCCTCGAACCAGACGGCGACGACGCGGCCGTCGTGTGGCCGCACGAGGTCGGCGGCGATCCGCAGCAGACCGGCCTCGCGCTCGCGGTCCATCTCTCGGGTGATCGCGACCAGCACCTCGTAGGGTTTGTTCTCCATCGCGGACTCGGTCTCGTCAATGAGCGCGTCGCCGATCCCCTGCCCGACCGCGTCGGCCGCGGCACCCTGTCGCTCGACGTTGGGCCGGGCGTAGAGGACGTACCAGAGCACGCTGCCCACGGTGATGACGACGGCCCCGACGATCGCGACCGGTCCCATCTGGGTGAGCAACACGGTGCCGCTGAGCACGCCAGCGACCTGCATCCAGGGGTACAGCGGCGACTCGAAGCTCGGCTCGTAGTCGCCCTCGCCCTCGCGGAAGGCCACGATCGCGACGTTGATCAGGACGAACACGAGGATCTGGAACGCGCTCGCCAGCTTCGCGATCTCGAGGACCGGGACAAACGCGATCAGGGCCAGCAGGACGATCCCGGTCAGCGAGATCGACAGCGACGGCGTCCCAAAGCGCTCGCTGACCTCCGCCAGCGAGGTCGGCACGAGGCCGTCACGGGCCATCGCGAAGGGGTACCGAGACGACGAGAGGATGCCGGCGTTGGCCGTCGAGATCAGCGCGAGGATCGCCGCCAGCACCACGGCCCAGACTCCCCACTCACCGAGCGTCGCTGCCGCGGCCTCGGCGACCGGCGTGGCCGAGCCGGCGACCACGCCCGCGTCGGTGACGCCGACGATGATCGCCACGATCAGGACGTACAGCAGCGTCGTGAACGCCAGCGAACCCAGGATGCCGAGCGGAATGTTTCGGTCCGGGTTCTCGACTTCCTCGGCGACGCTGGCGACCTTCGTGACGCCGGCGTAGGAGACGAACACCAGCCCCGTCGCGGCCAGCAGACCGGACAGTCCGTCGGCGTAGAACGGCTGGAAGTTGGCCTGCTGGACGCTCGCCCCGCTGCCGACGACGAACCACGACAGCGCCGCCAGCATCACCACGACGATCGCGACCTGCAGGCGGCCGGTCTGTTTCGCTCCCAGGAGGTTCACCAGGATCAGGACTGCCGCGAGCCCCAGCGCGACGGGCTTGACCGGGAGATCGAACAGGATCAGGAGGTAGGGGACGCCGCCGACCAGCGCGAGCCCGCCCTTGAACGCCAGCGAGAACCACGTGCCGACGCCCGCGACCGTCCCGAACAGCGGCCCCATGCCGCGCTCGATGTAGAGGTAGGTCCCGCCGGCCTCGGGCATCGCCGTCGCCATCTCCGACTTCGACAGCGCCGCCGGCACGACGAGGATCCCCGCGAGCAGGTAGGCGAGCACGACCGAGGGTCCGGCCGTCTTGAGCGCCAGCGCCGGGAGAATGAAGATCCCGCTGCCGATCATCGCGCCGACGCTGATCGCCAGGACGGTCGGGAGTCCCAGGTCCCGTTCCAGCTGTTTCATCTGTCTCGTCGCGTCCCGGCGGTGTGCGCTCGGTCGGACTCCGCGATGTCGGCCGTCCGGACGCCCGGCGGGGGATCGGTCGCCTCCGCTCGCGCGACGAGTGACCGACCGTCGACGGGGGCCGACGGTTCGAGCGCGACTGCTGTGCGAGTGTGACTGGGTGGTGACTGTCGAATCATGTGTTACCGTATCGACACCCTGTCCCTCCGGGTGTCCACGTTACCCGGCCGTTACAGACGGACGCCAATAAGCTAGCCGATGTAATTGACGATTCGATAGATTTGCTGTATCTATGTTTACGACCTGTCCTCACAGTCGGCGTCGAAGCCGTCGAACGCGTCCACGTGTTCGCTTCGGATGAGGTCCTCGTCGGCGACTTCCAGCCCGAGCTCGTCGAGGTCCCGACCGATGCGGCTGAGATCGTCGCCGTCCGCCCCGACGACGCTGACGTGGACGTTCTCCTCGCCGGTCATGACCTCCGTCACGCGGACGACGCCCGGCACTTCCAGAGCCGCTTCGGCCAGCTCCTCTCGCCGGGGGACCGGCGCGGTACAGATGATCAGCGTGTACAGCTGGTAGCCGGCGCTCTCGTACTCCACGTCGGCGTGGTACCCGCTGATGAGGCCCTGTTGTTCCAGTCGCTGGATCCTGTTTCGGACCGTGCTGGCCGAGACGTCGGCCGCGTCGGCGATCGTTCCGGAAGACGTGTGGCGCGCGTCGGTCTGTAGTTCGTGGATGATCTTTTTGTCCAGCTCGTCGAGTCCTTCGAGCGTCATGCGTTTCGGTCACGGACCGGATACAGATAGGCATTCCCCGTCACAGCGGCGTCAGCTTCCGATTCCGACTCCCACCCGACGCCGCCAGCGGACTCGCTCGTCGCCGGCCGTCCCCCCCTATCGGACGCTCGGACGACCGCTTCATACGGAACGTTGTAGGTCTTTACCAGATCGACCGCACGCCGTCGTGCGGTCGACTTGGTAAACGCCTACAACCGTCCGTATCAGGCGTCGCCGTCGCCTTCGCCGACGGCGCTCTCCCCGACGGGCTCGTGGCCTTCGATGACTTCCTGACCGCCCATGTACGGCCGGAGCGGTTCGGGGACGGTGATCGTGCCGTCGTCGTTCTGGTAGTACTCCATGATCGCAACCATCACCCGCGGGACGGCGACGCCGCTGCCGTTGAGCGTGTGGAGGTACTCCGCGGACTCGTGGCGCTCGGGCCGGTAGTGGATGCCCGCGCGGCGGGCCTGGAAGTCCTCGAAGTTCGAGACCGAGGACACCTCCAGCCAGCGCCCGCCCTCCTCGGGGCCGTCGTCCATGTCGTCGCCGGGTGCCCACACTTCGATGTCGTACTTCTTGGCCTGGGTGAACCCCATGTCGCCGGTACACATGTCCAGCACGCGGTAGGGCAGGTCCAGGCGGTCGAGCACTTCCTCGGCCTCGGAGAGCAGTCCTTCGAGACGCTCGTAGCTGTTCTCCGGCCGGACGAAGTTCACGAGTTCGACCTTGTTGAACTGGTGGACCCGGACGTACCCCCGGGTCTCGGTCCCGTGTTCGCCGGCCTCGCGCCGGAAGTTCGGCGAGAACGCCTGGTGTTTGATCGGGAGATCGTCGTCCAGCAGGATCTCGTCGCGGTACATGTTGGTCACCGGCACCTCCGCGGTCGGGAGCAGCCACAGGTCGTCGTCGTCGTGGTCGTCGTCCTGTCGGGCACCGATGCGGTAGGCGTCCTCGGCGAACTTCGGCAGCTGGCCGGTCCCACGCATCGACTCGCTGTTGACCGGCAGCGGCGGGAACACGTCGATGTACTCCTGCTCGCGGTGTACGTCGAGCATGAACTGGATCAGCGCGTACTCCAGCCGTGCGCCCTCGCCCTTGACGAACTGGAAGCCGCCGCCCGAAACCTTCGCGCCGCGCTCGAAGTCCAGAATGTCGAGTCGCTCGCCCAGCTCGTAGTGAGGGACCACGTCCTCGGGCAGGGTCCACAGGTCGTCGAACCCCTCGCGGTAGCGCTCGACGTTGTCGTCCTCGCCCTCGCCGACCGGCACCGACTCGTGAGGGACGTTGGGGATCTCCAGCAGGCGCGCCTCCAGCTTCGCTTCGAGTTCGTCGGCGCGGTCCTCGACGCGCTGGAGCTCCGCTTTCAGCTCGCTTGAGCGCTCGATTGCGTCCTGGGCCTTCTCCTCCTCGCCCTCGCGCTTGTACTCGCCGATCTCGCTGGAGACCTCGTTGCGCTGGTGGCGCAGGTCGTCGCCCTCCGCCTTCAGCTCGCGCCACTCCGCGTCGATCCGCAGGATCTCGTCGAGGTCGACGCCCGTGACGCCCTTCCGCTCGATGGCCTCTCGGACCATTTCGGCGTTCTCACGGACGAACTGTCTGCTCAACATGGACGGCGGTTGTCCACGCCCGGCCCTAATCATTCCGATCCACCTTTTTCCGCTGCGGGTGCGCCTCCGGCGCACCGCTTGCGCAAAAACGTGGGCGAAAAAGGCCGCGAGTCGCGCCTTCGGCGCGCTCGCGGTGAACCGGGCGACCTTCCGGGTCCTTCGGACCGCTCGGTCGCCCGGATGCTCACAGCAACGACGTGGCGCGCGCTGTCGCTCGCTCCGTCGAGCGACGGCACTGTGAGAGGTCTTCGCGAGCCACTGGCGAGCGAATGGCTCGACAGACGAGTGGGGTGAGGGCTTTCGGTACTCGTTGGCACCGCCGATCACTGTCTCGTCGACCCCTAGCGACACCAGGTACTACTGTTGGGACCGCCCGCCTATAAGACCGACCGGCAAGAACAGCCGCCAATGACCGAGCCGGAGACGGTCGTCGTCGGCGACGGGCGGCGGCTGGCCTACGAGGAGTACGGCCGCACCGACGGGCGGCCGGTGGTGTGTCTCCACGGCAACCCCGGTTCCCGGCTGCTGTGGTCGCTGTTCGACGAGACGGCCCAGCACCACGACGCCCGGCTGATCGCGCCGGACCGGCCGGGCTTTGGCGCGTCCGACTTCCGGCCCGACCGGGACCTGCTGGACTGGGCCGACGACGTGCGGACGCTGGCCAAGATGCTCGATCTCGACACCCTCTCCGTCGTCGGCTTCTCGGCCGGCGGTCCCCACGCGGCCGCCTGTGCTCACGCACTCGACCGCGTCGAGCGGGCCGTCCTCGTCAGCAGTCCCGGTCCGCCGGAGACTCGGGAGTACGCCACGGCGGCGAACCGCCGGCTGACGGCCGCCACCAGATCGGTTCCGGGGCTCTCGCGGGGGCTGTTCGGGCTGACGGGCTGGCTGGCGCGCCACTGGCTCGGACCGTTCCGCGAGGCCATCGAGAGCGGCGCGTCCGACGCCGACCGCGAGCTGTTTGCCGCTCCCGACGGCACCGTCGTCGTGGCCGACGCCGCCGAGGCGTTCGCTCAGGGCGGGCGCGGGCCGGCCCACGAGTTCCCGATGCTGGGGGATCCCTGGGGGTTCGACCTCGCCGACTGCGCCCGGACGCTGTCGCTGTGGCACGGCCGTCAGGACGAGCGAGTCCCGCTCCGGGTCGCCCAGGCCGTCGCCAGCCGACTGCCCGACACCGACGTGAGCGTCGTCGACGCGGGCCACTACTCGACGCTGGTCGAGCACTTCGAGGCGATTCTGCTGGACGCGACAAGATAGTGGTCTCGAACTGGCCGATGCCGGCCTACTCGTGTTCGAGCGCGTCGTAGATGTCCCGGTGTTCGTCCCGGTCTGCCGTGGCAACGCGCCGAACCAACTCGCGACGGATGTCCGCCATCACGTCGTCGAGCGGCGAGTCCGCCTCGGACGGTTCGTCTGTCGCCATAGTTGAATCTGTATCCCGAGAGCCGTTAATCGTTCGGATCCGATCGGTCCGTCGTCAACTCGCCGACCCCGTACCGAACGAGCTCCTCGCGCCACTGACTGATTTCACCTGCCAGATCGATCGGTGCGGTGTTCGTTCGAAGATACTCGGTTACCGCGTCCTCGTCGCCGGTCTCGGCGTCGGTCCCGAACGCTCGCAAGATCGTTCTGATCTCGTCGTCGTATGCGAACCGGTAACCGTTCAGGAAGTAGAACACGGCGGTCGTGTTGAGGGCAGTCCGTTTGTTGCCGTCCACGAACGGGTGGTTGGCGACCAGGAGTCGAGTGAGATGATAGGCTTTCGCGTGGAGTGTCTCCGGAACCGTCCCGAAGTTGCCGTGTTCGACGTAGTCGAGCGCGAACTCGATGTCTCCCTCGTTCTGGACGCCCGGGCTGGTGTCGTCGTACTCGCTGACGATGTCCTCGTGGATCGCGAGTACGTCTTCGACACCGGGGTACCAGTACGAATCGGCCATTCACTGGCAGTCCACGCGCGAACGATTTGATCTTTGGCATCGGCAGGCATCATTCGTTCCGCAACTCCGTGCAGTGCGACCGCCGTCGACGCGGGCCACTACTCGACGCTGGTCGAGCACTTCGAGGCGATTCTGCTGGACGCGGTCGAGTGATTCCGCCGGCTGCCGTCGGTGACCGGTCTCGCCGCTCCGGGGCGGTGACGGGACGGCCGCAGTACGGCGGTCGATTCGGCGGCAAAACGGGACGTTCGGCTAGACGCGTTTCGACTGGGCGTCGACCGTCCAGCCGGGATCTTCGCCGGTCTCCGCGATGTGCTCGGACCGACACGCCGGACAGTAGTCCGGCACCGTGGACTCGCTTCTCGGAACGTAGACCGCGCCGCCACACTCCACGCACGCGTCCTCGACCACTGTCGTACAGTCGACACAGAGGTTGAAGTCGTCGACCGTCAGCTCGCGCAGGGGTTCGAGGTGTTTGTCCAAGAGGTACTCGTCGATAGCCGCCTGGCAGTTGTGGCACGGTTGCATAGCGATCCACTGCACACCATGTGATACCGACACATAGTCCTACCGCCTGCAGTGAGTTCTGCCAGCGATCTGTCGTGAAACGAACTCGGCGCGTCACTCCAGTGCTCCGGCGACTGCGAAAAGTGGCTGTCGTCTGCTCGATCGCGCTCCGGCCCGTGTCTCGGCAGGCACGGACGGGGGCTCTATTCGGGGTCGAAGCGGTCGGCCTGCATGACCTTCGTCCAGGCCTCGACGAAGTCCTCGACGAGCTGTTCCTCGCCGTCGTCGGCCGCGTACACTTCGGCGATCGCCCGCAGTCGGGACTGGGACCCGAAGATCAGGTCCGCGCGGGTACCCGTCCACTTGTGCTCGCTCGTGTCGCGGTCGTACCCCTCGTAGACCTGGGTTCCCTCGCTGGCTTCTTCCCACTCGGTGTCCATGCTGAGCAGGTTCGCGAAGAAGTCGTTGTCCAGCGTCCCCGGTTCGTCGGTGAAGACGCCCAGATCCGAGCCGTCGTACGTCGCGCCGAGCGTGCGCATGCCGCCGACCAGCGCGGTCATCTCGTCGGGACCCAGATTCAGGAGGTCGGCCTTGTCGACCAGCAGCGTCTCGGCCGGCTGTTCGAGGCCGTCCCGGATGTAGTTGCGGAACCCGTCGACCTTCGGCTTCAGCGCCTCGAAGGAGTCGGCGTCTGTCTGTTCGGCGGTGGCGTCGGTCCGGCCCGGCTCGAACGGCACGTCGACCTCGTAGCCGGCCGCGGCCGCGGCTTCCTCGACGGCCGCGTTGCCACCGAGGACGATCAGGTCCGCCAGCGAGACGCGCACGTCGTCGGATCGGCCCTCGTTGAACTCCGCCCGGATCTCCTCGTAGGTTTCGAGGATCGCTTCGAGTTCCTCGGGCTGGTTGACCTCCCAGCTACGCTGGGGTTCGAGACGGAGTCGGGCACCGTTCGCGCCGCCGCGCTTGTCGCTGTCGCGGTAGGTCGAGGCCGACGCCCAGGCGGTCGTGACCAGCTGAGCGGTCGAGAGGTCCGCGTCGAGGAGCTCTCCTTTGAGGTCGGCGATCTCCGCGTCCCCGATCAGTTCGTGATCGACTTCCGGGACCGGGTCCTGCCAGACCATCGTCTCGTCGGGCACTTCCGGGCCCAGCAGCCGCTCGGGCGGACCCATGTCGCGGTGGGTCAGCTTGTACCAGGCCTTCGCGAAGGCCATCCCGAACTCCATGGGGCTCTCCTGGAACTCCTCCATGATCTCCCGGTAGTCGGGGTCGCGCTTGAGCGCGATGTCGGTCGTCAGCATCATGGGGGTCTGGGTCCCGTCCGGGTCGTGCGCGTCGGGCACGCTGTCTTCCAGCTCTTCGCCTTTCGGTGCCCACTGCCACGCGCCGCCGGGGCCGCGCTCGGGCTCCCACTCGTAGTCGAGCAGGTTGTCGACGTAGCCCATGTCCCACCAGGTCGGGTCCTGCGTCCAGGGGCCTTCGATCCCGCTGGTGATCATCTCGCCGCCCTTGGAGCCGCTCTCGTTTTTCCAGCCGAGGCCCTGCTGTTCGATGGGGGCCGCTTCCGGCTCGGGACCGAGGTTCTGATCGGGATCGTCCGCGCCGTGGACCTTCCCGAACGTGTGGCCGCCGGCGATCAGCGCCGCCGTCTGCTTGTCGGTCATCGCCATCCGCGAGAACGTCTGTCGGATGTTCTTGGCCGACGCCTCGGGGTCGGGGTTACCGTCCGGGCCTTCGGGATTCACGTAGATGAGCCCCATGACGGAGGCACCGAGCCCCTCCTGGATCTCGCCGGGCTCCTCGAAGCGTTCGTTGGTCTCCATCTCCTCTTCGGGACCCCAGTTGACCGCCTTGTCGGTGTCGAAGGCGTCCTCGCGGCCGCCGCCGAAGCCGACGGTCTTGAAGCCCATCGACTCGATGGCGACGTTGCCCGCCAGCACGATCAGGTCAGACCACGAGAGGCGCTTGCCGTACTTCTGCTTGACGGGCCACAGCAGGCGTCGGGCCTTGTCGAGGTTGGCGTTGTCGGGCCAGCTGTTGATCGGGGCGAAGCGCTGTCGTCCGCCTGCCGCGCCGCCGCGGCCGTCGTAGGACCGGTAGGTCCCGGCGCTGTGCCAGGCCATCCGAATCATGAACGGACCGTAGTGGCCGTAGTCGGCCGGCCACCAGTCTTTCGAGTCCGTGAGTACGTCCTCGATGTCCGCTTTCACTGCTTCGAGGTCGAGCTTCTGGAACTCCTCGGCGTAGTCGAAGTCCTCGCCCAGCGGGTCCGCGTCGCGGACGTTCTGGTCGAGAATCTCCAGGCTCAGCCGCTCGGGCCACCACTCGTCGTTCGACGTTCGCTCGGGCCAGGCGGTCGATCCGCTCGTACTCAGTTCTGTTCCGGATGTTGGACTGTTGTCTGCCATCTATTAGTCCCGTGCAGAGCCTCCTCAAAAACAGTTGTTTTGGCATATGCCAAAGTGGCGGTGGCTTTAACGCGTCGCCGCTCCCCACTCGTCGTATGGCAATCGGCGACGCCGTTCGAGCACGAGCGGTACACGACGACTGCTGGTACGTCGACACCGGCATGTACGATGTCGAGGAGTACGGCTCCGTCTACCTCGTCGACGGCGACCGGCCGGCGCTGGTGGACACGGGTCTGGGAACCAACGTCGAGCGCGTCCTCGATCTCCTCGAAGCGGCCGGCGTCGCTCCCGAGGCGCTCGACGTGATCGCGCTCACGCACGTCCACCTCGATCACGCTGGCGGCGCGGGTCCCCTCGTGGAGGCGTGCCCGAACGCGACCGTGTTCGTCCACGAGTCGGGGGCGCGCCACCTCGTCGATCCCGCTCGCCTCTGGGCCGGCACGAAACAGGCCGTCGGCGACCAGATCGACTACTACACCGAGCCGACGCCGATACCCGAGTCGCGTATCGAGACGCTGACCGACGGCGACGCGATCGACCTCGGCGACCACCGTCTCCGTGCCCGTCACGCGCCCGGCCACGCACCCCATCAGGTCGTCTTCGACGCGCCGGAACTGGACGCCGTCTTCACCGCCGACGCGGCCGGTATCTACACGCCCTCGACCGACGAGGTCCACGTGACGAGCCCGCCGCCGAACTTCGATCTCGACGGTGCCCTCGACGACGTGGCGATGCTCGCCGACCTCGATCGGACGTGGCTCTGCTACGCACACTACGGCCCGGCCCGGACCGACGCCCGCCTCGACGAGTACGCCACGGCCCTCGAAACGTGGGTCGAGGCCGTCGAGACCGCACGCACGGACTACGCCGCCGACGAGGCGGTCGTCGACCACTTCGTCGAGACCGTCGAGACGCCCGCCGTCTGGAGCGACCACAAGGCGCGGGCCGAGGTCGCCATGAACGTTCGCGGCGTCCTGACGTATCTCGACCGCCGCGGCGAGGACGCGTAATCGCCAGACCGGTGTGTGATGTGACACTGCCGCGAGTGAGTGCGTTTATACGGACCGACTCCGTGCATTCGTGTAGATGGCGGCTACTGAACTGATACTTCTCGTCGCAGGGATCACTGCGATCGGCGTCCTCGCTCAGCTGCTCGCGGACCGCCTCCAGATCCCGACCATCATCTTCTACATCGGTGCCGGCCTCTTGCTGGGCCCTATCTCGGGCTATCTGTCCGACTCTCTCCCCTTCCTCGGTGGCCGGGTCATCGACCCGGCGTCGTTCGGTGACGCCCTGCCGGCGATCGTCGGCCTGTCGGTCGCGATCATCGTCTTCGAGGGGGCGTTTCACCTCAGGGTCGAACGCATCAGAGAAGCACCGGCAGCGGCGTTGCGAGTCGTCACGGTCGGTGCGCTCATCGCGCTGCTCGGGACCGCTATCGCGGTCCGGTTCGCCCTCGGAGCCTCCTGGGCGCTCTCGCTGACGATCGGCGCGCTGTTGACCGCGACGGGGCCAACCGTCGTCACGCCGATCCTCGACATCGTCCCGGTCCGTGACCGGGTCGCGGCCACCCTGGAGACCGAGGGGATCGTCAACGACGTGAGCGCCGCCATTCTGGCCGTCGTCTTCTTCGAGATCGTCAATCCAGCAGGCAGCTTTCAGGGGCTGTTACGGGGGTTTGGCGGGCGACTCGGGATCGGCCTCTTCTTCGGGGTCGTCGTCGCCGGTGTGCTGTACTACCTCGTCCGGTACGTGGATCTCGCACCAGGAGACGCACCGCGCAACGCCCGACTGCTCGTCCTCGCGGGGGCGCTGGTCGCCTACGCCTCGGCTAACTCGGTCGCGAGTGAGGCCGGCGTCGCCGCCGTCGCGACAGCCGGCTTCCTGCTTGGCAACGCCGACATCCCCTACGAGGAAGACATCGAGGACTTCAAGGGCGACATCACGCTCATCGTCCTCTCCTTTGTCTTCATCACGCTCGCGGCCCTGCTGGAGTTCTCGACTCTGCAGACGGTCGGGCTCGCGGGCGTCGCCGTCGTCGTGATCATCGCGCTCGTCTTGCGCCCGCTCCTGATCTTTATCTCGACCGTCGGCGACCGCTTCACGCTACAGGAGCGGACGTTCATGAGCCTCGTCGGTCCCCGCGGGATCATTCCCGCGTCGGTCGCGACGCTGTTTGCCGTCCAACTCCGATCCGAAGGGCTCCCAGAGGAGGCCAGTCTCCTGCTGGGGGTCGTCTTCCTCGCGATCCTGCTGACGGCCATCTTCGAAGGTGGCCTCGCGCGCTACATCGCAGAATACCTGGACGTGATACCAATGCGAGTCATCATCGTCGGAGGCGGTAAGGTGGGCCGGTCGCTCGCCGAACGCCTCGAAGACCGCGGCGAGAACATCGTCATCATCGAGAAGAATCAATCAGTCGTCGAATCGGCGCGCAACGCCGGCTACACCGTCGAGTACGGCGACGGAGCCGACACGGACACGTTACGTTCCGCCGGGGCCGACAACGCCAAGATCGTCGCCGCCGCCACCGGTGACGACGACGTGAACCTGCTCGTGTCACAGCTGGCGTCCTCGAAGTTCGACGTGGAGAGAGTCATCGCACGGGCCAACAACCCCGACAACGTCGAGGCGTTCGAGGATCTGGGCGTTCGGACCATCTCCTCGTCGATGGCGACGGCCTGGGCGATGGACAACCAGATCGAACGCCCGGCGATCGCCAACTGGATGACCGACATCGGCCACGAGGGCGACGTACAGGAAGTCGAGGTCTGTGGCGGGACGTTCGTCGGGAAACCGATTAACGAGATCGGCTCCATGCTGCCCGACGCCTGCCTGATCGCCCTGGTCACTCGGGACGGCGAGACGACGGTGCCCACAGCCGACTTCGTCATCGAGAAAGGCGACATGATCACGCTGCTGGGCGGTCGCGAATCCGTTCGCGAGGGGATGCAGATGGTCGACTCATCGGTTGAATGATACTTCTCTCTCGTCGTCCTGTGTTCAATCGCCGTTGAACACAGAGACATCACTAAATGCTAATGGCTCCCTGCTTCGTACGACCAGTATGTCGCTGTTGCCCTCCTCGCGCTCGGAGACCGAGTCGTCCCAGGACGGACCGCTGCGGTTGCTCGATGTCGACGACGAGGAAGCCGACGCGGTCTTCGACGCGCTCTCCTCGCAGACGACGCGGACGGTGCTGGCGGAGATCCACCGCACGCCGGGTACGCCCGCGGAACTCGCAGAGCGAGCGGACACGACGATCCAGAACGTCATGTATCACATCGAGAAGCTCGAAGCGGTGGATCTCGTCCGGGTCACCGAGACGCGGTACTCCGCTCGGGGCAAAGAGATGGCGGTGTACGGCCCGTGTGATAACCCGGCCATCGTGTTCCTCGGCACCGACGACCGCAAACAGGGTCTCATCGCGAAGCTCAAACGATTTCTCGGTGGCTTCCTCGCCTTCGGGCTCCTGTACGCACTGTTCGAGACAGCGACGGAACTGGTCGGCGGTATCGAGCAGTCGGCCGTGTCGGGGGCCTCGAACCCGAAGACGATACTCGTTCCGGCGACGGGGGCCGTCACGACCCTCATCGTGACGTACGCTTCCACCGACGGCGAACGCAGCTTCCCGTTCGACCCCCGCCGGCTCTCTCAGTTCAACACGATGCAACGACGAACACTCCTCGCGTCGTGCATACTCCTCGTCGGCGTGTGTACGACACCGGTCGCCCTGGCGTACAGTCCAGCCGTTTCGAACGACTACTTCCACCACACTTCGGCGGCGTCGGTCTCCGCGACGCCGGCCGACGCCGGTGTCCCGGACCTCCCGAACCAGACCGTCCACCTCGTCGTCACCGGCGACAACGACGTGCTGGCGGCCCCACTCACCGAGCGACTTTCCGCGACGCTTCGCGACCGGGGTGCCACCGTCGAACACCGCGACGAGGTCGGAGCCGTCTCCGGCAGTCTCCTGGTCGTCCGCTTCGAGACGACGACGTTCGATCCCGGCGGTCTCTCGCGGGACGCAAACGTCACGACGCAGTTCGCCTACGTCGAATCGGGCGACGGGGCAGCCGCCGAACGGATCGTCGCCAGCAAGCAGCGCTCGTTCCGTGGTGGGGCCGACTTCCCGCAGAACACGACCGGGCAGGCCGCTGGCGGTGCGTTCGTCTTCGAACGGGCCGGCGGCATGGGGTCGCCGCTGACCACGATCAAGCGCACGAACAGTAGCGCCGGGGCGTTCACCAACGAGACTGCCGCGCTCGTCGGCGATCGAGTCGTGTCGGACGCGTTCGGGGACATCTGGGACTGACGCTGCTGGCTGTCACCGTCGTCGGCTCTCTCCCGTCCCGGAGTGCGACGTGTGTCACTCCTCGGATCGCTGTTCCGCGCGGTTGCTGGCTGGCTCGACGTCGGTCCCGTCGGTCCAGGGGGTCTCCTCGCCCTGGCCGCCGGTCTTGTAGACGCCGCGGGCGCTGGCCACGTGGTGGTCGTCGGCGTCGTACACCTCGATGTCGACGGTCGCCACGCTCGCTCCCGACCGGATCACGTCGGCGACGGCCCGCAAGTCCGCGGTCGCCGGCGCGAGGTAGTCGATCCGCATGTCGATCGTCGGCGAGACGGACTCGGACTTCGAGACGACGGCCGCGCCGCCGACGGTGTCGGCCAGTGAGAACGTGACGCCGCCGTGGGCGATCTGCCGGCCCGGGTTCGAGGAGTGCTCCTCGCGCAGCGGCAGGCGGCCCTCGGCGTGGCCGTCCGCCACCTCGTCGAATTCGATACCCAGCTCCGCGGCGAACGGGATCTGCTCGAACATCGCTCCGATTTCCATACCGCTCTCAGCGTCGCCGAACAGATAAACCTGCGAGAACGCCCCGAAACTGGCGCTCTGTGGTCTCTCACTGATCGGCGACCTGCCGGACCGCTCGCTCGCCGGACGCCGGTGCTACTGGGGCAGACGGAACTCGATGGCCTGGCCCTCCACCTTTTTCCGCTGCGGGTTCCCTCGTTCGCTTTGCTCACGGGTCGTCCCTCCCCGTTCGCCTCGAGGCCCGCCTTCGGCGCGCCTCGCACCGCTCACTGCGGGAACCACTTGCGCAAAAACGTGGGCGAAAAAGGCCGAACGCGAGCTATCGGCTCGCGTTCGGAGAACCGGCGACGCGGTCGCCGGACGCCGGTGCTACTGGGGCAGACGGAACTCGATGGCCTGGCCCTGTCCGAAGCCGACACACTCGGTCGCCAGCCCGAGTTCCGCGTCCCGTTTGTTCATCTCGTGGATCAGCGTCACCGGCAGGCGTGCGCCGCTGGCTCCCAGCGGGTGGCCGATCGCGATGGCCCCGCCGTTGACGTTGAAGCTGTCGTCGTCGAAGCCCAGTTCGCGCTGGCAGTACAGCGTCTGGCTGGCGAAGGCCTCGTTGAGTTCGACCAGATCGTACTCCGCTGGGTCGCGACCGGTCCGCTCACACAGCGACTCGACGGCCGGGACCGGACCGATGCCCATGACCGTCGGGTCGACGCCGGCCACGGAGTGGTCGCCGACCTCCGCCAGCACGTCGAGCCCGTGTTCCTCGGCGAAGGCCTCCGAGGTGAGCATGAGGCCGGCAGCGCCGTCCGACACCTGCGAGGCGTTGCCGGGCGTGACGGAGCCGTCGGACTTGAAGACGGTGGGGAGTTCGCCCAGCTTCTCCAGCGTGGTGTCGGGGCGAATACCCTCGTCGGCGTCGACGGGGCCGTCGTCGGTCTCGATCGGGACGATCTCGTCGTCGAACCGACCGGACTCGGTGGCCTCGGCGGCGCGTTGCTGGCTCCGCAGGGCGTACTCGTCCTGTTCCCGTCGAGCCACGTCGTACTCGTCGGCGACCTTCTCGGCGGTCATCCCCATCTGTAGCTCGCCGATGTTGTACAGTTCGGCGAGCTTTGGGTGGACGTTGTGGGTGTTCTCGCCCATCTTGACCCGGGACATCGACTCGACGCCGCCGGCGATCACGCACTCGCGCTGTCCGGCGGCGATGGCGTCTGCGGCGGTCGTGATCGCCTGTGCCGAGGAGGCACACCAGCGGTTGACCGTCGTCCCCGGCACCGACTCGCCGAGGTCCGAGAGCAGCGCGATCACGCGTGCGAGGTTGTTGCCCTGCTCGCCCCGTTGCTGGGCACAGCCCCACACGAGGTCGTCGACCTGCGCGGACTCGACGCCCGTGCTCGCGAGCATCTGGTTGATCAGCGGCACCGAGAGGTCTTCGCTCCGCGTGTCGGCGTACACGCCGTCTTCTTTGCCCTGGGGCGTCCGTACCGCGTCGACGACGACTGGTGTCCGTGTCATACACCCACCGTGGAGCGCAGCCGTGTTAAAATCTCACAAACTCGGAGGCCGGTGTCGTCCGTTTACCCCTCGCGAGGACCTCCCACGGACGCCCGGGTTCGATTCACTTATCCCCGTGCCCGGCGTACGTGGTTGGGAATGAGTGATCCGGAGCTAGATATCGTCGAGTTCTTGCTGACGACGAAGATCTACACCGAACAGCGTGATCTGGAACCCGACGATCTCCCGCCGGGATACCGGGCCGCGTTCTGGACCGACGGGGAGATCGAGCGACCGCTGACGCCGACCAGCAGCGCGGCCACGACCGCCACCGGCATCGAACGGCCCTGGGAAGCCGTCTCGGAGCTGATGTTTACCGACCGTGACGAGTTCTCCGGCGCGATCTCCTTTACCGACCGAGAGATGGCCGAGGAGTGGTACGAGAAGCGCACCGACGCCGAGTGCCTCCAGCGCAACCCGGTCATGGCCGCGGCCTTCGAGGACCGCGTCGACGGCGTCGACTACGAGAGCGCGCGCCAGCAGAACCGCCCCGCCCGCGCCGACCGGGCGCTGATCGACGCCTTGCTGGACGAAGCCTTCGACGAGGAAGAGGAAGAAGAGGGGATGCTCGACCTCGTCGAGGTCCGAGCACCCGAGGAGGTCGACATGACGATGGACCAGCTCGTCCTCACGCCCGACCAGGAGGCCGAGATCCACAAGATCGTCAAGGCCATCGAGCACCGCGACTACCTCGCCCAGATCGGGCTGCGCGAGATCGGGAAGCTCCTCTTTGTCGGGCCGCCGGGCACCGGGAAGACGAGCGTCGCCCGCGCGCTCGCACAGGACCTCGATCTCCCCTTCGTCGAGGTGAAGCTATCGATGATCACCTCCCAGTATCTCGGCGAGACCGCCAAGAACGTCGAGAAGACCTTCGAGGTGGCCAAGCGACTCTCGCCGTGTATCCTCTTCATGGACGAGTTCGACTTCGTCGCCAAGACCCGCTCGTCGGACGAGCACGCGGCGATCAAGCGCGCGGTCAACACCCTCCTGAAGTCGATCGACGAGGTCAGCCTCATCCAGGACGACGTGCTCCTGATCGGCGCGACCAACCACCCGGACCAGCTCGACGCCGCGGCCTGGCGGCGCTTCGACGAGATCGTCAACTTCCCCAAGCCCGACCGCGACATGCGCTCGGACATCCTCCGGGTCGTCACCCAGGAGATGGACATCGTCGACTTCGAACCGGACGAACTGGCCGAACTCACCGAGGGCCTGACCGGCAGCGACCTCCGGCTCGTCCTCCGCGAGGCAGTGCTGGAAGCGCTGACCGAGGAGCGGACGACGCTCACCCAGCAGGACCTCCGGGACGCCGTCACCGACTTCGAGGAGCGGGACAACCTCAAGAACATGGACATGATCGACGGCGATCACGACGCGCTCGTCGCCGGGGGCGATATTTCCGGTGCGGATTCCGACGAGAACGCGGAGAGCGCGACCCCGGACGGCGGCCACGATCACGATCACGACCACTGACCGCCACGCCTTTGTCTGCGAGGGACCCATCCGGGGACGATGCAGGTCACGCTGCTGGGCACGGGGAACACGACGGGGACGCCGACGGTCGGGTGTGACTGTGCCACCTGCGAGCGCGCCCGCGAGCGCGGCGTCGAGCGAACTCGCTTTTCGGTCCACGTCGAACGCGCGAGCGGCGAATCGCTCCTGATCGACTTCAGTCCCGACTTCCGCCAGCAGTTCCTCCGCGAGTCGGTCCCGCTGCCCGACGCCGCAGTGGTCACGCACGTCCACTTCGACCACCTCGACGGGCTGGGCAACGTCTACCGGCTGGTCGACTCGCTGCCGGTGTACGCCGCCGACGAGACGGACCCCCAGACCGGCACGAGCGTCGCCGGGACGATCCGGGACCGCTATCACTACCTCGATCGGATCTCCGTCCGCGGACGGACTCCGTTCCAGCGCTTCGAGGCGGCGGGCTTCGAGGTGACGCTGGTGCCGGTCGTCCACCCGCCGCTCGTCTCGTACGGCCTCCGCGTCGACGATCCCGACAGCGGCGCGAGCCTCGCGATCTCGGGCGATACGAGCTACGCGATCGACGAGGACGCCCGCGAGGTGTTACGGGGCGCGGACCTCGCGCTCGTCGAGGGGATCGTCCACGCCGACCTCTGCTCGCAGCACCCGGCCGGGGGCGATCACTACGACGACGCCGGCCGACCCCGGACGTTCGGGACCAAACACATGACGCTGACCGGTGCCCGCGCGCTGGCCGACGACCTCGCCGCCGACCGGTATCGGATCGTCCACACCGCCCACTTCGTGCCGCCCGAGCGGGCCTTTTGCGACGACATCGCGGTTGACGGCCAGCGCTTCGAGCTCACGGGGGCGAAGCGATGAGCGACGCCGCAACGCCCACGCCGCCATCGGACCGGATCGTGAGCCTCGACGCCATCCGCGGGCTGGCAGTGCTCGGCATCCTCCTCATCAACGTCTGGGTGTTCGCGATGCCCGAGTTGGTGCTGCTCAACCCCCAGACGTACGGCGACCTCACCGGCGCGAACTACTGGGCGTGGCTGGCCGCCCACGTCTTCGCGAAGTCGAAGTTCATCACGCTGTTCTCGGCGCTGTTCGGCGCTGGCATCCTGCTGTTTACCGACAGCAAGCGCCGGGACGGCGAGGCGGCGATGGGGCTGTACTACCGCCGGATCGGCTGGCTCCTCCTCGCGGGGCTCGGCCACGCCTACCTCCTGTGGTACGGCGACGTGCTGGTCGCCTACGCCCTCTGTGGCCTCTTGCTCGTCTCGTTTCGTAACCGCGAGCCCGCGGTGCTCGCCCGCCTCGGCGTGCTCTTCCTGCTGGCACCGTTCGCCACCGAGCTGTTCGCCGCCATCGCTCAGGGGCCGTCGGTGATCGCCCAGCAGTGGCAGCCCCCGGCGGCGACCCTCCAGCGGGAGGTCGCGACCTACCGCTCGGGGTGGCTCGCACAGATGGACCATCGTGTCCCGACGACGTTTTGGCGACAGACCTCCGGCTTCGTCGGGTCGACGCTGTGGCGTGCCGGCGGCTCGATGTTCCTCGGGATGGCGCTCTATCGCTGGGGCGTGCTGACCGGCGAGCGCTCGACGCGGTTTTACCGCCGGCTCGTCGCCGTCGGCGTCGTCGGCCTCCTGGTCGTGCTGGCCGGCGTCTGGTACATCGAGGCCAACGACTGGTCGGCCGGGGCCGCGATGTACTGGCGACAGTTCAACCACTGGGGGAGCCTGCTCGTGGCCGGTGGCTACGTCGGCGCGGTGACGCTGTACACGCGCTGGCGGCCGACGGGGATCGTCACCCGGACGCTGGCGGCCGTCGGTCGCACTGCCTTCACGAACTACCTGTTCCAGACGGTCCTGGCCACGTCGATCTTCTACGGCCACGGGCTGGGGCTGTTCGGGCGGCTCGATCGCGTCGAACTGCTGGGCGTGGTCGTCGCGATCTGGGCCGTCCAGATCGGGCTGTCGGTCGCGTGGCTCCGATTCTTCCGCTTCGGTCCGGTCGAGTGGTGCTGGCGGACCCTGACCTACGGCGAGCGCCAGCCCGTGTGGCGCTGACTCCGTGCCTCTGTCGTCACAAGAACCGGTCGAGTCCCGACTGTCGGCGCGCTCTCCCTTCCGGATCGGGGTCCCAGGGCGTCCGCTCGGCCCGCAGCCGGTCGGCGTCGACCTCGGGGGGCTCGGCGGGCTCGAACCCGCCACAGTCGCTGTCGCACTCGCTGTTGGCCTGGACCGGTCGCTCCTTCCACTCGCAGTAGGGCAGGCCGTCGTCGTCGGGCGAACAGCGCTCACACGGCGGCAGGTCGTAGGATCGCCACCCCTTCCCGTAGGCCCGCTCGGCGATGCGGCGGCGGAGCCGCGCCTTCTCTTGGGCGCTGACGATCCGGATCCCCGTCCGTCCGGGCTCCTGGGCGACGAGTTCGACGCCGGGCTCGTCGACCGGGAGCTGGGCGGGCTCGCGGCGCACCTCGCGGTCGCCGGTCTCGGGATCGAACCGCCAGACGCCGACTTCCGCTGGCAGCCGGTTGAGGTGGGCGCGGGTGACGTGGGAGGCCGTCGCGAGGACGACCGCGTCGACGGCCGCCAGCGACACGTCGGTTCGCAACTGGCGCTCCAGATCGCCCGGCCGATCGAGGTCGGGCTTGTTCTCGACGGCGACGAGGCGGTCGAACCAGTCGGGATAGCGCGTCGTCTGGCGGACGTACGTGCGACCGTTGTGTCGCTCGCGCTCGAAGAAGCCGCGCTCGCTCGCCAGTTCGAGGGCGCGCTCGGCCCGCTCCGGGTGGCAGTCGAAGGCGTCTTTCCAGTAGCGGGCCCGGCCCGGCCCCACGTCGGCCTCGACGGCCGCACTCGGGAGGCGTTCGGGCGTGATCGCCGCACGGTCCTCGAATGCCGGACCGGGCTCGATCTGGACGACGTCGAGCACGCGTCGGCCGTGGACGCTCGCCCCGAGCTGGCGGGCCACGATCCCGTCGCGCTCGATCGCTCGACAGAGCCCGACCTCGAAAGCAAACTCGCGCACACCGTCGTCCAGGGCGGCGACGGCCAAAAACGGCGCGGCGACCGCTCTAAGCAGCATGGTATTTTATACCGTGGCGGGGAATAGTTGGGGGGAGATGGCATCCGTGGGTGACGGCGGTGGGAACGCGAGAGCGATCGACGTACTGGTGGTCGACGACGAGCCACAGATGGCAGAGCTGGTCGGGACCTATCTCGAACGGACCGGCGACGACCTCCAGGTAGCGACGGCGACCAGCGTCGGCCAGGGGCTCGACGCGCTGGACGACCGTTTCGACTGCGTGGTCAGTGACTATCACATGCCACAGATGGACGGGCTGACCTTCCTCGAACGCGTCCGAGAGCGGGTCCCCGACGCCGTCCGCATCCTCTATACGAGCGACGGCGACGCCGAGCTGATGATCGAGGCGCGCGACGCGGAGGTCGACTACGTCCACAAGCAGGTCTCGACCAAACAGTACGCGGCGATGGCCACACACATCCGTCGGCGCACGGCCGCCGACTCCGTCTGACAGCCGCGTCCGGTCGAATCGTGCGTCGTGCTCCCAAGCGACCGCTGTGTGGCCGAAACAGTAGGTTTATCACTCGCAGGGGGCGAACCTCTACCAAGATTACTCCCGAGATGACATCGCACAACCAACCGGAGGTGAACATCGGACTCGTCGGCCACGTCGACCACGGGAAGACGACGCTGGTCCAGGCTCTCTCAGGCGAATGGACGGACCAGCACTCAGAGGAGATGAAGCGCGGTATCTCTATCCGTCTGGGCTACGCGGACGCCACGTTCCGTCGCTGTCCCGATGCCGACGAACCCGATGCGTTCACCGCGGCCGAGCACTGTGAAGAACACGGCGTCGACACCGAGCCGTTGCGGACGGTCTCTTTCGTCGACGCGCCGGGTCACGAGACGCTGATGGCGACGATGCTTTCGGGTGCTGCCATCATGGACGGTGCCGTCCTCGTCGTCTCCGCGACTGAGGACGTGCCACAGGCACAGACCGAAGAGCACCTGATGGCACTGGACATCATCGGCATCGACAACATCGTCATCGCTCAGAACAAGGTCGACCTGGTCGACCGCGAGCGCGCCCAGGACAACTACGAGCAGATCGAGGAGTTCGTCTCCGGCACCGTCGCCGAAGACGCGCCGATCGTCCCGATCAGCGCGGGCCAGGAGGTGAACCTCGACGTGCTCATCGACGCGATCGAACGCGAGATTCCGACGCCGGAGCGCGACCCCGACGCCGACGCGCGGATGCTCGTCGCACGGAGCTTCGACATCAACCGTCCGGGAACGACCTGGGAGAACCTCAAGGGCGGGGTCCTCGGTGGCTCGCTGGTCGACGGCCAGCTCGAAGCCGACGACGAGATCGAACTCCGCCCCGGCCGCGAGGTCGAGGAGGGCGGCCAGAGCGAGTGGCAGCCGGTGACGACCGACGTGCGATCGCTCCAGGCCGGCGGCGAGTCTGTCGACGCCGCCACCCCCGGCGGGCTGCTGGGCGTCGGTACCGGACTCGATCCGTCGATCACCAAAGGTGACGCGCTGGCCGGCCGCGTGGCCGGACCGCCCGGCACGCTCCCGCCGACCCACGAGCGCTTCGAGATGGACGTCGACCTGCTCGAACGCATCGTCGGCGAGGACGGCGGCGAGGTCGAAGCGATCTCGACCGGCGAACCGCTCATGTTGACGATCGGGACCGCGACGACGGTCGGCTCGGTCACGAGCGCTCGCGGCGGCGAGTGCGAAGTCGCACTCAAGCGGCCGGTCTGTGCCGAGGCCGGCGCGAAGATCGCGATCAACCGACGTGTCGGCGCTCGATGGCGGCTCATCGGCGTCGGCACGCTCCGGGAATGATCCTCCTGGACACGAACGCACTCATGATGCCGGTCGAATGCAACGTCCGTCTGTTCGCGGAACTCGATCGCCTCGGATTCGACGAGACCGACTGTCTCGTCCCTCGGTCCGTCCTCGCCGAACTCGACAAACTCTCGGCGGGCGCGGGGGCGGAAGCGACCGCGGCCAGCGTGGGCCGGGATCTCGCGGACCGCTGTTCGGTCCGGGAGGCGGCGGCCGACTACGCGGACGACGCGGTGGTCGAACTGGCCGGCGACGACGACGTGACACACGCCGTGACGAACGACGCACCCCTCAGACGACGGTTGCTGGACCGTGGCGTTCCAGTAATTAGTTTAAGGGGCCGGAACAAACTCGCCATTACTCAACCATAACATGTACAAACGGGTTCGACTCCGCGACACGGTCGAAGTGCCCCCGCGGCACCTCGCAGACGTGTCTCCGGATCTGGTCAAGAAGCTCCTGCAGGACAAGCTCGAAGGACGAATGGACGAAGACGTGGGCTCGATCGTCTCCGTCATCGATGTCACGGACATCGGTGAAGGGGCAGTGCTCCCGAACAAGCCCGGCGTCTACTACGAGGCAGAGTTCGACGCGCTCACCTTCGACCCACAGATGCAGGAAGTCGTCGACGGCGAGGTCGTCGAAGTGGTCAACTTCGGTGCCTTCGTCGGCATCGGGCCGGTCGACGGCCTGCTCCACGTCTCCCAGATCTCTGATGAGTATCTGGCCTACGACGAGGAGGGACAGGCGCTCGCCTCCCGCGAGTCCAACCGGACCCTGGGGACCGGCGACGCCGTCCGCGCACGCATCGTCACCAAGAGCATCGACGAGCGCAACCCCCGCGACTCCAAGATCGGCCTCACGGCCAAGCAGGTCGGGCTGGGCAAGCACGGCTGGCTCCAGGAGGAACGGGAGAAACGCGCCGCCGAGGCGGAAGCCGGTGATAGCTGATGGCTGATCGCCTCGTCTGTCGTGACTGTCACCGCGTCCAGCCCTCCGAAGCCGAAGAGTCCTGCGAGATCTGTGGCTCGACCTCGCTGACCGAAGACTGGGCCGGCTACGTCGTCATCGCCCACCCCGAGACCTCCGAGATCGCCGAGGAGATGGAAGTGACCGAGTCCGGCCAGTACGCACTGAAAGTCCGCTAACGTGTCTTCGCTCCGCCTCGACCTCCCGTCGTCGCTACGCCACGAACTCAAGGAGCCGCTGGGTCCGATCTACACCGACGCCGACGAACTGCTGACGGTCGCCGCCGAACCGATCGTCGCCGTCGGCGACATCGTCACCTACCACCTGCTGGAGGCCGGCTACACGCCAGCGGTCGCGTTCGTCGACGATCGCACCAAGCGCACCGCGGTCGATCCGGAGGTTCGAGACGCCGTCGGCGGGTTCGACCACTGCCGGACCGTCGACAACCCGGCTGGGACGATCACCGGCCCCCTGATCGGCGCGCTCAGCCGGGGGCTCGGCGAGGACGGGACGACGCTGATCCGGGTCGACGGCGAGGAGGATCTGGCGGCGCTGCCGGCGGTGCTCGCCGTTCCAGAAGGCGCGAGCGTCGTCTACGGCCAGCCCGACGAGGGGATGGTGCTGGTGACCGCCGACGCGGCCGCCCGCGAGCGCTGCCGGGACCTCATCGGACGGATGGACGGACCCGCCGACGAGCTGCTGGCGGCGCTGTCGTAGTCGCTACTCCGCGTTCGCCGCGTGGACGGCCCGCATCGCCCCGCCACACGCCTCACACTCCTGCGGTGCGTGTTCCGTGTGGACGCGCTGATCACAGCGGCGGCACTCGTGGACGTGTTCGCCGTCCTCGTGTGGTATCTATCTGCTCTGTTGAGTCTGCAGACAGTACTGGGATGGTGACTGAAGACACAGTCATCAGACTCCTGTGGTGAGCGACGTAGATCTAAAGATCAGAGGATACTTGACTAGAAAACTCAGCTTTGAACGTTGAAGTTGGAGCGTGACATAGGCGGTAGCGAAGACGGATGATGCCGATTACGGACTTCTTGTCGTGTATGCGTGTGTTCGACGAGTTCGAGTCGCTCTCACCGGCGCAACGCTATCACGCCAAAACCTACGCCACAGGTCTTGTTGCGGCCAGCAACAAGACCGTGGCAGGTATCGCACGCGAAGTCCTTCCAGCTGGAGACAAACGCGCTCTCAACAAGTTCCTCACCGAGTACGACTGGGACGAACAGCAATTCAACCACGAACGCCTCGAAGAACTCCAAAAACACGGTGAAACGCGCTGGTCGAAGGATGGCTACATCATCCTCGACGACACGATCACCGAGAAAGCCGGGGACGACGTCCCCGGCGTCGGTCGCTTCTACGATCACGCCCAAGGCGACACTGTCTGGGGCCAAGACCTCATCTACGCCTTCTACGCTGACGACAAAACCGCCTATCCGCTCACTTTCCGCCTCTACGAAAAACAGGATGGAGACGGCCAAGACCACGACACTAAGTACGACCTCGCCCGCGATATCGTCACAGAACTCGAAGACGAGGTAGGTGTCCCGGCGGACACCTACCTCTTCGACTCGTGGTTCGCCCACAACTCCGGCCTTCCTGAACTCATCGAATCATACGACAAGGACTGGATTGGCCCGCTCCGGAGCAATCGACAGGTGACCTACGGCGGAGAAGTGATCCGCGTCGATGCGCTGGAAGAGCGCATCGACACGGTTGAGCGTAACGTTGAGGACGAAATCTACCACATCTGGACGAAGAAGCTTCCCGTCTCCCAGTTGGGAGACGTGAAGCTGGTCCTCGCTGAAAAAAAAAAACCGACAAAGAAGACGAAGAGAACCCGGTCAAGTACCTCGCTACGAACAAGATCGACGCACCGACCGAGCACATTATTCGCTCCTACGGGATGCGGTGGCGCATCGAGACGTTCTTCGAGGACTCGAAGCAGGATCTCGGCTTGGGAGACTGCGAGATGCAGACCGACGAAGGTGCCAGTCGGCACTGGCACCTTCTGATGGCTGCCTACAGTCTCGTTCGTCTTGATCCCGAATCGAGCGCCTTGGGGACGGTTCGCTCGAAAGCGTCATCGCTTCGAGCGAACCTTGAGCACTCCCTGAAAGAAGCCGTTTACAACCTCCTCTCGTGGGTTCGAGACAACAATGATCGTGGCGTCGATGACCTCATGGAGGAGATCGATCACCTCTTCGTTCACTCAACAGCCGACGCTAACGTTCAAAGCTGAGGACAAAATTAAGCAGGTGCTCTTCCTCTATCTCGCTGTCTGCTTGGGTAGGCTTCACACCGCATCCAAGCAGACACTTCCTCTAACCCGATGTGATCGACTGAGGATCGACGCCCGCTAGATGAACTCCGAATTTCGCGGGCCGTTCGTGATGTGGACCTCGAAGGGCTGGGTCCCGACGTCGTCCCGCTCGACGATGTGCCAGTAGGTCTCGGCCATCTCGTCGGGATCGAGGAACGTGTCGTCGTCGCGGTCGCCGAACCGCTCGCGGACGCCCGGCGTGTCGATCTGGCCGTCGACGACGACGTGGGCGGCGTGGACCCCTTCGGGACCGTACTCCTGGGCGATGTCCATCGCCATCCCACGAGCGGCGAACTTCGCCGCCGTGAATCCGACCGCACCGCCGAGGCTCCGCACGGACGAGGTCGCGCCGGTGAAGATCACGGTTCCGCCGTCCGCACCGAGCATGTCGCCGACGGCTTCCTGCGAGCAGACGAACGCACCGCGACCGTTGAGTGCCCACACCTGCTCGAACTCTGCTTCGTCGATGTCCATGAGCCCCTTCCAGGCGGCAGCGCTCGCGTGATTGACGAGGGCGTCGACGGACCCGAAGGCGTCACGGACTGCGTCGAACCCGTCTCGAATCTGGTCGACCTCGGCGAGGCCGGTCTGGACGGCTAGCCCCTCGCCCGGTTCAGGGAGGTCGTCCGCCAGTTCTTCGATGTACGCCGCGGACCGGGCAAAGAGAGCGACTCGACACCCTTCAGACGCAAATTTTCGTGCAAGTGACGCTCCAAGGCCTGGTCCGACGCCAGCGATGACTGCTGTGCGGGTCATACATCCGATTCGGCATCCGGGCTGAAAATCGTGGTCCCAGTCGGTGTGAACCTTCCATTTTTGACCGGCCAACCGATGCGTCACCCGGTCAGTCCGAACTGCCGAACCGCCGTGCGAGCCCGGCACTGGTCGCCATTTCGACGACACCGAAGTCGACGGCTGGGAGTGACGCGACCGTCGGGAGTCCCGCCGCGATGATCAGTGCCGCAGCGACGGCGAAACCCCGAATCTCGACTGACAGAACCGCATTCCGTGACAGTAGGTCCTGGATATCCATGTCTGACCCTGGTGACGGCTACCTCGTCGTCACGGAGATTCGCGTTACCCGCGTGAAACCAGGTCCCGGCGGCGTTACAGCCCATTTAATAAGGGAAGTGACGACAGGATTACTAGAGGTAACCGGATGCGAATCCGGACGCAAATCATGGTTAGCATACTCAGCGGTTTGGTCAGCGGATTGGTCGCAACGATCGTTATGACGATGTTCATGATGGCACTGGGCGACGACTCCCCGCCACCCACTGCGTCGCTGTGGGCGAAGTACGTCGGTGACGAGGGACCGGAGTCGTACATGATGCAGGGGATGGTGTTACACCTGCTGTACGGGATCGGTGCCGGTGTGGCCTTCGCCGTGGGCGTGACCGCGCTCGGGCTCGGCGTTGGGGCAGGCGCGCTCGGGACGAGCCTGCTGTGGGCCGTCGTCTTCGCGCTCGGACTGACGGTCGTCGGTGCGATCTTCTGGATGCGCGTCGTGCTCGCAATGGAGCCAGAACCCGGGATGGTAGGAATGTTTGCGCTATTTCACTTCGTATACGGTCTCGTTCTCGGGGCGATGATGACGTACGTGCCGCTCTAGAGCGTCGACACGGGCCGGCGGTCCGAGAGTGACGGTGACAAAACGCCACAACCGATACGGCTTGTCGTTGTTGCTTCCCGGTGATCGTCGCCACGGGAGAGACACTCACCGGTAAATCGCGACGGTGCTCCGTAACAGGAGGGTGCGGAAGACACGGGCAGTAAGTGGATGGATACCGGCCGAGAGAACCGCTACTCGTCGCTCGTCCACTCGACGGCCTCGGTTCGGTTCTCGGTCGTCAGCGTCTCGAGATCACCCGTGTCGATCTTTCCCCGCAGGGAGATGGCCTTGATGCCGTCGGCGACGACCGCCCAGCGGTCAATGCCGGCGTTGTCGGCGTACTCGGCCGATCGTTCCCAGATATCGAACACCTCCGGAGTGAACGGGTCGTCCAGTTTGACGACAGTCATCATCCCGGTGATATCATCGCGAGCGAGCAGTTCCTCGAAGGTTTCGAATGCCTCGTCGCCGAACACTGAGAGTTCCATTCCCGGCAGGAACTCCCAGATCATCGTTCCGTCAGTCACTTCGACTGTCCATCCGTCGCCGCTTTTCGTATCGTTCACGTCCACTTGTTGGTGAGGACGTATTTAATCGTATTTTTCAATGCCGTAACCCGATGAGCAGCGGGTAACTGCCCACGGGGGACGGGGACGAGAGGCATAGAACGGATCACAGACTGTCGAGGTTACCGCGGCGTTACGGTAGTATTTAGTACTGATACGCGTGGTTTGCTGATAATGTTGGAACTCGGAGATACCGCACCGGATTTCACGCTCCAGGGGATCCGGGGAGCCGAGTCGAGCGACATCGAGACCGTCACGCTTTCCGAGCGCCTCGAGACTGGGCCGGCGGTACTCAATTTCTACCTGTTCGACTTCCACCCCGAGTGTCGTCGTAACGTCTGTGAGCTGCACGACCTCGCGTGGTTCGACCTCGACGAGCAGGTCCACACGTTCGGGATCTCGACCGATAGCGTGTTCAGTCACGGCGAGTTCGCTCGACAGGAAGGGCTCGAGTACCCGCTGCTCTCCGACAACGACGGGAGCGTCGCCGAGTCCTACGGCATCCTGACCGACGAGCGGCAGGGGCACCGTCGCGTGGCCAGACGGGCCGTGTTCGTCGTCGACCAGACCGGATCAGTCCGGTATCGCTGGGTCGCAGACGCGCCCGACGAGCAGCCCGAGTGGGAGGCAATCAAAGACGTCGTCGACGACGTGAAGGGGGACTCGTGAGAACGCGAGCCCGCGCCCACCCTGTTACGCTCGGGTGAGCTACGGTTATGAAACCCGATCGCGTTCGGTGGAGTATGACGCGACTCGACCTGCTCGATATCGAGGACATCCCTGAGGAGTATCACTATCTGTTCACCGACGACTATCTCGGCGATCGGCACATCTTCCGGGTGTGGGCCCACAATCCGGAGGTCCTCAAGGCGACCCTCGAGTACCTGAACACGCTCTACGACCAGCTGACCCCGCGGACGAAGGAGCTGGTAATCCTCACGGTCGCCGCCACAAGAGGCGCACGCTACGAGTGGCACCAGCACGTCGATATCGCCCGCGACAAGGGCGTGACGACCGCGGAGATGCGTGCCATCGGCGGCGGGGACTTCTCCGTGTTCGACGACGAGGAGTTCGTCCTGCTGCAGTACGCCGAGGCCGTCGCCGCCGGCGACGTCACCGACCAGATCCACGCGGCGCTCGAAACGGCCTACGACCCGGACGAGATCGTCGCCGTGGGGCTGCTGGTCGACTTCTACGTCGGCCTGTGTAACTACGTCGCGGCGGTCGAGCTGCCCTTCGAGGGCGGGGAGTTCGTCGGCTGGACCCCCGACGACGAGACGATCGCCGATCTGTTCGCCTGACGTATGGCGGTGCCAGTCGACGCCGGCCGCTTCGTCGGCCTCGCTGCCGCCGGAACGACGGCGATGGCAGTCGTTTCGGGACAGTTCCTGTCGGCCGGGTTCCCAATGGACCAGTTCCTCGCCCACTGGTGGATCTTCCCGGCGTCGATCGTCTTCGCGACGGTCGCGCTCTCGGCTGGCGTCTCGGGGGCGCTGTTTTTCAGCCCGTTCTTTATGCTCGTCGTCGGGCTGACGCCCTCCCAGGCGATCGGGGCCGGCCTGCTCACCGAGGTGTTCGGGATGGGCAACGGCCTGCGCTCGTACGTCAGGCAACGCGTCGTCGACTTCCGGACAGCAAAGTGGCTGCTCTTGGGGTCGGTACCGGCGATCATCATCGGCGCCCTGGCCGCCCACTACGTCGATCCGACGATCCTCAAGATCCTCTTCGGCGTCGGCCTGCTGTCGCTCGGTGGCTTCCTGATCTACTACGAGTCCCCCGAAGACTACGAACCGGGCCAGGCTGAGGGTGCGTTCCTCAGGGAGAAAAACAGCGGCCACGGGACCACGACCGTCGAGAGCGCCGACGGCGAGACGTTCATCTACGACACCTGTTGGCGGGTGCCCGGCGTGGCGCTGTCGACGCTGGGCGGGTTCGTCACCGGCCTGATCAGCGCCGGCCTGCCGGAGATCGTCACCACGCAGCTGATCGTCCGGTGTCGGCTCCCGCCCCGCGTCGCCGTCGCGACGAGCGTGTTCGTGCTCGGCATCACCGCAGTCGCGGGCGCGGTCGTCCACGCCCTGACGGCGACGCCGGTCTGGTACGTCGTCGCGTGGTCGATCCCGGGCGTGCTGGTCGGTGGAACGATCGGTACCCGCGTGGGGAAGTACGTCCCGAGCGAGCTGATGGAGACCGGTCTCGGCGTCGTCTTCGGGCTAGTTGGCGGGATCGTCCTCGGACTGGAGGTGCTGGTGTAATGGGACACGGCGCGGTCGGCGGGAACGGGGAGTTCGCGAACGTTCCGACGGATCGGTCGTCCGGGACGCGATCGGGACCGATAGGGATCGTCGTCGCCAGTCGGGGGGAACGGGCAACCCCGACCGGTCGAGGGCTTCGATGCGCCCGAGCGAGCATCGAGGGACGATGATGACTGCCGTCGCCGACGGCAAGTGGCGTGCGCTCGTCCTCGTCGGGACCGCGGAGCTGTTCGCGATGACGCTGTGGTTCAGCGGCACGGCGGTCGGTCCGGAGTTGGCCACGGCGTGGGACCTCTCAGCCGCCGAGACAGCGTGGCTGACCAACGCCGTCCAGCTCGGGTTCGTCGTCGGTGCGCTGCTGTCGGCGTCGCTCACGATCGCGGACGTCGTCCCGCCCCGATACCTCTTCGCCGGCTCTGCGCTCGCCGGCGCCGGTGCGACGGCACTGATCGCCGGATTCGTCTCGAGCGGCGTCCCGGCGATCGTGCTCCGGTTCCTCACCGGCGTCGCCCTGGCGGGCGTCTATCCGACCGGGATGAAGATGATGGCCGCGTGGTTCGACGAGGGGCGCGGGTTCGCGATCGGGGTCCTCGTCGGCGCGCTCACCGTCGGCTCGGCGTCCCCGCATCTCCTCCGGTGGATCGGTGGTGTCGGCAGGCCCGACCTCGTCCTCTACGGAACGGCGGGACTCGCGGCGCTCGGCGGACTCCTCGTCCTCGCCTACGAGGACGGCCCGTACCAGCCCGAGACGGCGCCATTCGATCCAGGCGCGATCCGGCGCGTCGTCACCGATCGTGGTGTCGTCCTGGCCAACACCGGGTACTTCGGACATATGTGGGAGCTGTACGCGGTCTGGACCTGGATACCGATCTATCTCGCGGCCAGCCTCGAGGCCGGCGGCGTGGCGAACGCGCAGCGACTCGCGGCGCTGCTCGCGTTCGGGACGATCGCGATCGGCGGAGCGGGGGCCTGGCTCGCGGGCTCGGCCGCCGATCGCTGGGGACGGTCCCTGGTGACGAGCGTCTCGATGGGGATCTCGGGCGCTGCGTGTCTGCTCGCCGGGGTCGTCTACGGCTCGTCGCTGCTCGTCGTCGTCCCGTTCGTCCTCGTCTGGGGGTTCTTCGTCGTCGCCGACTCCGCGCAGTTTTCGGCCACCGTCTCGGAACTCGCCGACGGGAGTTACGTCGGCTCCGCGCTGACCCTGCAGACCGCCGTCGGCTTTCTCATCACGATCGGCTCCATCCAGCTGATCCCCGTCGTGCAGGGCGTCGTCGGCTGGCGATGGGCTTTCGCACCACTCGTTCTCGGCCCGCTCGTCGGGACGGCCGCGATGCTGTGGCTGCGGTCGCTCCCCGAGGCCGACCGGCTGGCTGGCGGCCGGGGATAATCAGACTGCCGGCCGTAACCGGTTCGAGATATTCGCAACCCGGGGGATCGCGACAGCCGTCGCAGACGTACAGCCGGTAGTATCAGTCCCCGCCCCGCTCGTCGACGATCTCGACGTCCGTGAACTCGAACCGCGTCCCCGGCGGGTCCAGGGGCGCGTCGTCGATTTCGGCGCCCGCGCTGACGCCGACCTCCCAGTCGTGGGCCTCGGCGATGCGTCGCACGATCGACAGGCCGAGTCCGGTCCCGCCCGGGCGGCTGGAGTACCCCGGCTCGAAGATTTGATCGCGCTCGTCGGCCGGGATCCCGGGGCCGTCGTCGACGACGGCGAAGCCACCCTCAAGCGTGCTCACGGCCACCGTCACCGGGTCGTCGCTCTGCTCCACGGCGTCCTGATGAGCCTGTGAGTCAGAGCTCGATGAGCTCTGCTCATCGGATACTCCGTGTTCGACGGCGTTCCGGAAGAGGTTCTCCAGCAGTCGGACGAGCCGGGTGTCGTCGGCCCGGATCGTCCGGTCGGTCTCGACGACGAGGCGTGCGTCTCCCGTCTCGACGTTGTTCCAGCACCGCCGGGCGACCGCCTCGAGGGTGAGCGGCTCGACGCTCTCGACCGCCCCACTCTCACTCGCGCCCGCCAGCAGGTCCTCGATTAGCCGCTCCATCCGCTCCAGAGCCCGCTCGATCGCCTCGAGGTGCTCGCTCTCGTACTCGTCTCGGACGACATCGAGGCGACCGATTGCGACGTTCATCGGGTTCCTGAGGTCGTGCGAAACGACCCGCGTGAACCGGTCCAGGCGCTCGATCTCCCGGCGGAGTTCGGCCCGGTACGCGTCCCGCTCGGCGGTGTCCCGGAGGATCGCGACCATCGTCCGCGCCCGGTCGCTGTCGGGTGCCGTCTCCAGCATGGCCGCGGAGATCTCAGTCGGGATCTCGACGCCGCCCTTCGTGAGACAGGTCAGATCGGTCGTGAAGCCGACGCCCTCCGAGCGGACCGCCGCGATGAACTCCTCGCGGAGCCGGTCGATGTCCCCCGGGTGGATGTCGGCGGGAGCGAGCGACAGGAGTTCGGCGCGGTCGTACCCCAGCATCTCACAGGCCGCCGGGTTGACCTCGAGGAACCGTTCCCGGTCCACGTCGACGACCATGATCGCGTCGTTGCTGTGCTCGAAGATCTTCGCGTAGCGCTCGTCGGTCCCGTCACCGCCTCCCCGACGGCTGCGGATCGCCGCCGAGACCGCCTCTCCCAGCACGAGCTGTTCCGCGTCCCCGTCGTTGACGACGTAGTCGGTCACGCCCCCACCGATGGCGTCGGCCGCGAGCGCCTCGTCGCCCGCGTCCGTGACGAGCGCGAACGGGAGCGATCGATCCCGCTCCCGGACGCGCTGAAGTAACTGCAGGCCGTCGCCTTCCGGGAGCCGGTACCGGCTGACGAGGCAGTCGACCGGCTCCTCGGTGATCCGATCGGGGACGTCGGCGGGATCGGACACGGCCGTCACCGCTCCGACGGCGAGATCTCCCGCCAGCGACACCGGCGGCGGCTCGCCCTCCCGCCCGACGTACAGCACGCGAACCGGCCGCCCCTCCGCAGGCGCTGGCTCCTCTCCTGTCATAGCAATTGTACGCACCTCACTGCCCACACGGAAATCAGTAACTGTGGTCCAGGTAACGAAGGCGGCGCCCGAGCGGTCACGGGACGAGGAACAGCTGACCGGTCGTGCCGCCGACCACGAGGAGGTAGAACAGCGTGCCGGCGGCGGCGTTGGTCGCCACGACGAGCGCCGGATCCCGGCTGGGGAGCGAGTGGTGCAACAGCGGGATGGTGGTCAGTTCCGGCCGCGTCAGGAGGATGTTCATCGCCACGCCGAATACGCCGACCAAGAGGGGCCCGACCAGCGCGCTGTTGAACGCCCGCACCAGCCAGCCGGTCGTCGACTCCGTGAGCGTCAGCGTCGCGAGCGGCCCCAGTACCGACGCCGGGTGTGGGACCCGGGGAACGACTGCGCCGTAGCTGGCGTAGAGGAACAGCGCGATCGCGACACCGATCGCGCCGATCTTGATCGACCCCGCCAGCCGGGCCGGCGCGAACCGCGGGAGGACGAACACACCCAGCAGGATCGTCCCGTTCAGCGCGAGCCAGGGGCCGAGACGCTGGATGGCGAGCGGGAGTCCCGTCGCCAGGATCCCCATGCTGAACCAATCGAGACTCATCAGCCGGGTGTTCGGACACGACCCGGCGAGGATCTGGGCCCGGTGGGTCGGATGGAGCAGGTGGATGATCACGCGCGTCAGCAGGAACACCGGCACGAGCAGGAGGTACGCCACCAGCCGAACCTGGAGGCCGGCGGGCGACGTGACGGCGCCGATCGCGACGGCCGTCGAGAAATCGAGGATCCCGTTGACCAACCAGAACGTCAGTAGCGACGGCGCGAACAGGCACGTGTTGAGGATCGCCGTCAGATGCCCCGTCGAGTACTCGAACTCCTGATCGACCAGTTCAGCCACCGCTCGTCGGAGGTTCGAGCCGCGTTCGACCAGCGTGTGTCCGCTGTCGCTGTCCCATTCGGTCATCGACTGTGCTCCGCGGTGAGCGTTCCCGCGCCCCGTCGACGCCGGATTTGTCGGGGCCGTCCGAGCGGCTGGGCGGAGCCCGGTACCGCCCCGACGAGCCTAGACGCTCGCGAACGACGGGACCGTCCGCAACGAGCCACGCGGCCGGTCCGGTCGAAGGGGACGCGCTATCCTGCTCCGCGCTCTCGGTGGGCGTTCGCTGACCCTTATTATAACTGTTTCATACGCCCGCGTGATCCGCTAACCGGTCGGTTACCTGGGCGAGCGACGATCAGGCGGCACCGGAGCCACTGGAATTGCACTTCCCGAATACGAACCAACGGCCGTGACGGAGCAGAGCAGGCGATTGCGAAGTCCGATATCGGAGCCCAGCGGACCAGTATCGACACGGACCTCGCCGGTCGAATCGGTACCGGGCCGCTGGTCGGGACGACAGACGTTCGGTCGGGGACGGGAAGCGAGACAGAAACCAGACCGCTGGTCGACGTGGGCCTCTGCCTGAACGGGCGATGGCGGACCGTCACGGCCAGTATTACTGACCGGGCGGAGATGACCTATCCCGTCCTGCTCGGTCGAGATGTCCTCGAAGCCTACACGCTCGAGATCAGTAAGATGGTGGAGGAATAGGGTGCGTGAGATGAGTATCACGAGACGGGCCGTTCTGGAACAGCTCGCCGCCGTAAGTGATGCGGAGCGAGCAGAGACGATATCCACCGAAGCACTCGCAGCGACACTCGAAGCCGACAGATCGACAATCGAAGCACACCTGAGCGGGTTGGAAGCCTATGAATTAGCTCGAAGAGAGCCCAGTGGGCGTGTGTGGTGGCGGTTACCGGCGAGCAACTGCCTGCACTCGATACCGCCGAGGTGGTGATCGTCGACGCCTCCACGTCGCACCAGCAGTAACGAGAGAGGAACAGTATTAATTCGCACTCCGCGCAACTAGCACCCAAATGGAGAGAGATGATTAATGACAGATCAAGAGGCGAGTCAGTCCGAAAAAGAACAGCCCGACGAGGTACAGTACGATCCGACGTCCAGCCGCTACGATCTCTACGAGTGTCCCGACTGTGATAACGTGGTCCTCGCACTCGGCCGGGACGAGCCTCCGATGTCCTGTCACGATAGGCCGATGGAGCGCGTGACCGACGTGGAAATGAGCGTCAAGCCGCCGGACGTCAAGCAGGTACTGCTTCAGGCCTTCGGGCTGCCAAAGGCGGGACTCGATATCTGTCTCTGTGTCATCGGTGAAGGCCCCTTGTCGGCGAACGAAGTCGCCGAGTCGCTCGAATACGATCGGAGCACCGTCACGCGATACCTCAACACCCTCGTCGAGCTGGGACTGCTTCGCCGCTCCGAACTGAACCGCGAGGAGGGCGGCGTGGTCAACGTCTATCACTCGGTCGATCTCGAACGGATGCGACGCGAGACCCTGATCGGCTTCTACGTCTGGGCTGGCGAGGCCGCCGCCCTCATCGAGGACGCGAACCTGACCAAACAGGACTATCTCGAGGAGAACCCGGATCAGGAGCTTCCGGAGATGTTCTGGGAGTCGTTCGACGGGGAGTGATACGGTTTATCGTAGTTGCGTACCGGTGACCGTCGTCACGGGGGAGACGATTACCGGTACATCGCTACAACAATCCGTATGAAGCGGGGACCGCCGAGAGGGCCGGGGAACTCTCCCCCCGGCGCTCCGACTGCGCCTTCGCCGGCGGTGTGACGCTACTCGCCGCTCGCCGCGGAGAGTCGGTCGACGACCTCGTCGGTCGTCGCGGTCTCGTGGGCGATGAAGCCGTAGTTCGTGAGCGCGGCCTCGAGTGCCTCCTCACCGGCCGCGGCGGTCGCGTCGGTGACGGTCAGCACCTCGAAGCCGTTCTCGACGGCGTCGCGGAGGTGTGACTCGACACAGAGATTCGCGCTCATGCCCGCGAGCACGAGCGTGTCAATCCCGCGCTGGCGGAGCTGTATCTGCACGTCGTTGCTCCAGAAACCGGACAGTTGCTTGTGCGGCGAGAGCACGAACGTGTTGTCGTCGGGTTCGAGCTCCGGAACGAAGTCCGCACCCTCTCCCGCGACGTCGAACATGCGCGTGTCGAACATGATCTGGTCGATCGTGTTCAGGTGTTCCCAGCTCTCGTACTCCGCGTCCTCGTACTCGTGGGGCGAGTAGACGACCAGAACGTCTCCCTCGCGTGCGGCCTCGCGGAGTCGCCGGAGCTTGTCGACGACCGCGTTCTCCTCAACGGTCTCGCCGACTTTGTCCCAGATGACGCTCTCGGGCTTCAGGAAGTCGATCTGCGGGTCGATGATCAGTACGGCCGTGTCGTCCGCGTTCAGTTCGAGTTCGCTCATAGTTATCCATCGGCCTTGTTTAGACGCGTGATTTCACGGTCATGAGTGGCTGACGCTGAGTTCGATGTTTCTGACAGCACATTTCAGAACGAGTTCGCGGAACTGACCGAACCAGGTTCGAGCCCGAACGATCTCGCCGTATTTGCGTCGCAGCGCGAAAAACGTGGATTCGGCGTTCGAGCGTTGATGGTAGATCGTATCATCTTGCAAGAAATTGTTGGCGACGCCGTGCCAGCCGAATTCGCGGTGCTTAATCACCGGTTTGACGCCTTCAGCACGGAGCCTTTGGCGGAGGAGCCACCAGTCGTAGCCCTTGTCAGCTGTAAGAATATTCAGTTTGTCGAGGTTGCGTTTGACCATTTGCCAGCCGATCTTAGAATCGTGCGGTTGTTTCATCGAGCAATGTATATCTAGAATCGCACCTGTCTTGCAATCACTGAGGAGGGTCGTTTTCACCGCCTCGAACGTGTAATTCGTCCGTTTTGCGTAGTGTTGGCTGGCGGCTATCCGATCCATGCCGGTTGCGTCGATCGCCTGAACATCGCCAAGATCGTGCAACTCCGCCGACAGCCGCAGCAAGACACGCCAGATACGCATTTCCAGGTCCTGCTTGCGTGTACACACGGTCGTGAAATCAGGCAGATTAGCCACCGCTAGGCCGAGTTTGGCGACAATTCCATGCATTTCGTGGAGCACGTCCAGCAACCGCCGATACGTGTGATCAAGATACTCGCGGAGACCGTGAAGCGCGACGATCACCCAATCTGCGTAGCCGTTTTCTCCTTCTTCGTACGCTGGATCCGGTTCGCCGACGACGGCTTTTTGAGCAAGCGAGACAACCCGATCAGTGAAGCGGGCGAGCTGTGTAGACACAACCGGCTTTTCCCGCTTCACTTCCTAGTAAGTTAGATATTTAGCCGCTCTTACTAGCGTCTAAACACGGCCGTGAGAGAGTATATTTCGAACGGGTGAATACCACCCGATTGTATCGCACTATTAACAATCAAATAAATATTAAAACTAATGTATGAGTGAGAAAATGGGCGGGGTTTTTGAAGAAACACTGCAGGTGAACAAGTACACAATTGTCGGTGGATTCCTCGGTGCGGTTAACGTCGCGTTCCTCCTCTACGCACACTGGAACATCGACCCGCAGATGTTCTCTGATGGAGGCGTCGTCCTCGTCCTCACGGCACCGATCGTGTTTCTCGGCCCGTTCCTCCTGGGAGCAGTGCCCGGGTACCTGCTGGTGCGCTATCGGATCGTGTCACCGTTACCGATCAGCGGGTTCCTGACGTGGTACGCGTTTGTCGACCGCGGGAGTATGGAACCGTTCATCGTACTGTACTCGAACCCGATCGTCCACGCGTACAGCCTCGGCGTGCTCGTCGTCGTCGGCTTCGGGGAGTACCTCGTCCGCGATCAGGTCCCGTACGTCTCTCACGACCCGATACTGTAGGACGAACGACTAAACTATGAGAGATACATTCCACATCGATTCGTACGTCATCCTGAGCACGGTATTCGGTATCGCGAATGTCGCTTTCCTCCTCTACGCGCGATGGCAAATCGATCCGCTGGATTTCTCAGACGGGGGACTGTTACTGGTTATCACGACGCCGTTAGTGTGGCTCGGACATTTCGCGCTGGGCGCTGTTCCCGCGTACCTGCTGGTTCGGTACCGACTCCTGTCACCGCTCCTCCTCAGTGGGTTCCTGTCCTGGGCCGCGTTCGTCGACCGCGGGAGCATGGAGCCATTTATCGGTCTCTACTCCAGTCCGATCGTCCACGCGTACGTCCTCGGCGCGCTCGTCGTCGTCGGCTTCGGGGAGTACCTCGTCCGCGATCAGGTCCCGTACGTCTCTCACGATCCGCTCCTGTAGGACGAACCGGCCGTACTACGGAGGTGTGTCGTCGCGCTCCGAGGGCCGCCGCCAACGCACGTTACGGGGGAGCGTCACTGAGTCACCGCGCTGACGGCTTCCCAGTTCTCGGCGACCGGCACAATCATTATATATTCCGACAGAGTTGTACCCGCTGAGACCATGCTCCAGCCTGATAGCTCACACCTCGAGGAGTGGGCGTCGCTCCTCGGCGAGGATGTTTCGGAAGAACTGCTCGATGACGAATCGGGTACGTGGCTCCCGTCGGAGTCGGAGTACCGCGGTGATCACGCGGAGTGATCCTCACTGGCGCTTCCCATGTGGCTCCTCTCCCTGCCGTACCAACATTTGAACGGACAACAAATACTGTCTGGCTCAATTCTACATTCTCAGAGATATATTTTTGACTTACAAGACGAAATACTTCCGTCGTGACCGTCTCTCTCTCCAGGCTGGATTCCAGTCATACGAGATCGGCACTCCGTTTCGGCCTCTCGTACGGGACCGTCGGAGGCATCGTGATGACGGCCCAGGCGACGCGAGACCCGGTTGCGACGTTCGTCGCCTCACCGCTCGGAATGAGTGTACTGTCGCTGCTACATATCCTCTTCCTCGTCGAAATTGCGGCTCTCGTCGGCTATCTGTGGACGAAGTATTCCCTCGTGGCACCCGTCGTCGTCATCGTGATTCTCTCGTTCAGCATCGTCCAACCTGACCGGCTGTCTCCCGGGGTCTCGTACGTGCGGAATCTGTTCAGTCTGTTGGCCGCACTCGGATTGATGACCGCTCTCGGTGTCGCCGAATACGTGCTCCGGTCTGTGACTGGGTCACCCATGGCCGGCCAGTGACGTATCACCATCGCGGTCGATCACCTGGTCGACGCCGACTACTCGGTCACTGTTCACAGAACGAGACACCGCCGAGACGACCGGACGACGCCGTTATCCGATCTTGTCGTACTGTTCGGCCAGTTTCTCGCTCGCCTCGGCCATCAGATCCTGCTCGTAGTCGTCCAGGTCCCACTCGACGACTTCCTCGACGCCGTCGGAGCCGAGTTTGACCGGGACGCCGAAAGCGGTGCCCTCGTGGCCGAACTCGCCGTCGAGGACGACCGAACCGGGGAGTACTTCACCCGTGTCGCGCAGGACGGCCTCGACCATGTGGGCCACGCCGGTCGCCGGCCCCCACTCGGTCGCGCCTTTGCGCTCGATGACGTCCATCGCACTCTCCTGCAGTTCGCCCAGAATTTCCTCGCGCTCGTCCTCCGAGAAATCGGGGTCCTCGCCGTCGATGCGGACCTTCGAGAAGACCGGCACCTGTGCGTCCCCGTGCTCGCCGAGGATCGTCGCCTCGACGTTCTGAACCTCCGTGTCGAAGCGTTCGGCGAGCACGTAGCGAAAGCGCGCGGAGTCCAGCCGACCGCCGAAGCCGATCACCGTCTCGCGGGCGCGATCGCCGGTCTCGTAGAGGTGACGGTTGAGCAGGTCCACCGGATTCGAGGTGGTGATCGTCACGAAGTCGTCGTTGTGCTCGGCCAGCGACGAGCCGATGTCGTCCATGATCGGCGCGTTGTCCCCGGCGAGATCGATCCGGGTCTGACCGGGCTGGCGAGGGATGCCCGCCGTGATGACGACCACGTCGGAGCCGGCGGTGTCCTCGTAGGTGCCCTGTCGAATCGTCGTGTTCGAGTCGTAGGCGACCCCGTGGTTGGTGTCGGCGGCCTGCCCGATCGTCACGTCTTCTTGATCCGGGATGTCGACGTAGACGAGCTCGTCCGCGATGTCGCGCAACGCGATGTTGTACCCTGCTGCGGCACCGACCGTTCCGGCTGCGCCGACCACGCTTACCTTTGTCATGACACCTAGTACCACCGAATGGCTGGACGAAAAGCGTGTCGGACACGCGTCGACCATTCATCGCCGTGGTCGATCGGTCGCGTCGAGTGGTTCCCACAAGCCCTTTTCTCCTCGGTGGCCTCCCTACGGGTATGAGCGACTTCGACAAAGAGGCCGAACGCGAGAAGCTCCGCGAGAAGTACGGCGACGCACAGTCCGATCGCGAGGCCACCGAGCAGATGAGCGACCTCCTGTTGAAAGGCGCGACGATGACCAACGCCCACTGCAACAACTGCGGCGATCCCATCTTCCGGTACGACGGGCAGGAGTTCTGTCCCACCTGCCAGCAGCCGGTCGACCGCGGCGACGACGCGGGCGACGACACCGGCGACAACATCGAGGTGACGACGCCGAGCGACGACGCGACAGTCCAGTTCGGCGACGCCGACGACCAGCAGTCAGCGTCCGAAGCGGGCAGCCGGCAGCAAGCCGCTGACAGCGCCGGCCAACAGCCGGGAGGATCGGAGGCGGGCAGCCAGCAGCCACCACGTGCGTCCGAAGCCGACAGCCGGCAACCGACTGGCGGTAGACCGTCGAGTGCCGGAGCTGGCCAGAACCAGCGCGACGCTCCGGTCGACGGTCGACACGATGCCACCGGGCCGGCACCCGAAGAGTCCGCCGACCCGCGGAACGCACCGTCGGTCGATCCGGCCGCGACGGGCACGCAGCCGGCTGGCCGCTCCGGCGGAGCCGCCGACGACCCTCGTTCGGCGGCTCCCGACTCGGTCGACGAGCAACTGCAGACCGCACGCGGGCTCCTCGTCCAGACCGTCGAACAGTACGCCCAGCGCGCTCGCGACGCCGACAGCCCGCGACAGGCCCGCGAGTACCTCGAAGCCGCTCGCGAGGCGGCCGAGACGCTCGACGCGACCCGGTACTGAGTACCGAATTCACACGTCGACGACGCCGTCGGCGTGTCAGTGACGACCGCAGGTGCGTCAGTGACGGCCGTAGGTGTCCGCTCGCGGCCCGACCCGCTGCCCGGTCTCGCCCCGGTCGTGGGACTCGATCTCGCTCAGTAGCTCCTCGATCGACGGAAACGACTGTCGACCGTCGGTACCGACGGTCTCGATCAGCCTGAGTTCGTCGCCGTCGGTCCGGAACAGCGCACCGCCGGGGAGCGACTGGAGATAGTCAGCGTAGGGCTCGAACGTTCCGAACGACGGCGAACTCGAAGCCGCTTCGTCGTCTCCCGACTCCGACTCGCCGGGATCGGCCAGGACGGAAAACGGCAACTCGTAGCGTCGCTGCCACACCGCTCCCCGCTCGACGCTGTCGGGCAACACCGCCACGACGGCTGTCGACCGAGACGCGAACGACCCGTACTCGTCCCGGAGCGACTGGACGATCTCGCGACTCAGTGGACAGTAGTGACTTCGCAACAGGACGACGAGGACCCGCTCGTGTTCGCGTGCCAACGTCTCGGAACGGCGCTTCTCTCCGCCGACGCTCGCATCGGGTAGTGTAAATACGATCGATTCGTCTCGTCCGACGCGACACTTGCTCACGCTCTCGTGACCCCCGCGTCCAACTCCAGACCAGACGATAATAAGCCTAACTCACGTATACCTCAGCCGAAATGACGCGGTGGTCCGAGCCCTCCGTTCGTCGTGTTGCGCGTACACGAACACGCTCGCTGGGCGAATCAGTCCTCTCTCGCAGTGATCCGCTGCTCGCGCACGAACACGCTCGCTGGGCGAATCACTGCTCGAACTCGCTCCCCACCACGTCCCGGAACCGCTCGGCTGTCACCTCGCCGACGCCGTCGACGTCCATCAGGTCGTCCTCGCCGGCCGTCATGACGGCCTCGACGCTCCCGAAGTGCTCCAGCATCGCCCGCGCGGTCACGGGGCCGACTTCCGCCACCGACGCGACGACGTACTCCTGTTGCTCGCCCAGCGTCTTGGCCTGTTTCTCGCCGTGGACGCTGACCTCGCGGTCGGACTCTTCTTGCTCGCGGCGAGCGACGGTCTCCAGCAGGTCCGCGGTCTCCTCTTCGTCGGCCGTCTGGAGGACGCTCGCGCCGAAGTCGACCGAGAGCGAGGCCAGCGCCCCCTGAATCGCCTTGTGGTGGACGTTGCGTTCGCCGTAGAGGTCGCCGCCCTCGATCACGACGACGGGGCGGGCGTAGTGGCGCGTCGCGTCGCCGACCTGCTCGAACATCGAGCGGTCGCCGCCGGTCAGCGTATCGAGGAAGTCGCTGACGGTCTTGCGCTCGACCACGACTCGATCCGAGAGCACGTAGTCCCCGACCGCCAGCGTCTCCAGTTCCGTCTGGACGCCCTCGCGGGTCGAGAGATCACGTGCGATCGTCGAGTCGAGTTCTCGCTGGTCGGCGACGATCGCGACGGTTTCGTCGCCGTCGGCGTGTGGCTCCGGCGTCGACCCCTTCGTTTCGTCTGGAACGCCGACTATCTCATCTTCGTCTGCTCTCGTCGCGCCGTCGTCGGCGAAGGCGTCGAGACCGGCCTGTCCGTCACCGTCGGCCGTCTGGCCGTCGGCTTCGGATCGTTCGCCCGTGTTCGACGCTTTCGAGGGCTGGCGCTCGGCGTCGGACGGACCGCCGTCGTTTCCACTCGAAGCGGTGGGTTCGTCCCCGTCGAGACCGTCTCCTCCGGGTTCTCCATCCCGCTCGTCGCCGGTCTGGCCGTCGTCGAACTCACCGACGCCAGTCTGCCCACCCCCCAGTTTCGACTCTAGCTGGCCGGCGACGCCCTTCAGCGTGCGGAGTTCGTCCTCCATGCGTTGCTCGTCCTGTCGGGACTTCCAGAAGTACGCCTCGTCGCGGGTGTCCTCGGCCAGCAGGACGACGACGCGACCCTCGGTCTGGCGGCCGGTCCGTCCTTTACGCTGGATCGAGCGGATCGCCGTCGGCACGGGCTCGTAGAACAACACGAGATCCACTTCGGGCACGTCCAGTCCCTCCTCGGCGACGCTGGTCGAGACCAGCACCTCGAACTCCCCGGCGCGGAACCGGTCGAGCGTCTCCTGTTGCTGGGTCTGTGTCATCCCCTCGCTGCCGTCGGTGTCGCTCTGGCCGACGAACTTCTCGGTCTCGAAGTGGTCGGAGAGGAAGTCGGTCAGCGTCTCGGCGGTGTCTCGGGACTCGGTGAAGACGATGACGCGCTCGCCGTTCTCGATGCCCAGCGTCTCGGCCAGCAACATTCTGGTCCGGCGGAACTTCGGGTGGAGGTCGGTGAAGTTCTCGGCTTTCCGCATGGCTTCCATCACCGTCGGGTCCGAGACGAGTCGCTGGTCGGCCTTGGAGGCTCCCGACGAGCGGGCGGCCTCCTTCTGGCGCTCGAAGTACCGACGCAGCGCCTCGACGCTCTGGGTCTCGGCGTAGGTGACGGCCGTGCGGAGCTTTCGGACCTCGGCGAGCAGGCTCATCCCGCTGTACCCCTCGCTCTGGTCGTTGTCCATCAGCTCGGACAGCTTCCCCTGGATCTTCTGGATCTCGCGCTCGGACACGTCGGGCTGGGTGGTCGAGGTGACGCCCAGCTCTTTGAGCTGTGCGAGCCGGTCGCTGACGACCTCGTTGATCGCGTCCCGGATCTCGATGACGGTCTCGGGCAACTCGATGCGCTTCCACTCGACCTCGGTGTCGTGGGTGTGTTCGGCCACGTCGGCGTCGTCCTCGGTCATCACCGCCACCTCACGCAGGCCGAGGTTCTCACACACCGTGAGGATCTCCTCCTCGTCGCCGCCGGGCGAGGCCGACATCGCCGTCACGAGCGCGTCATCCGCGTCCTCGTGGTAGCGCTCGGCGATGTAGTTGTAGGCGTAGTCGCCGGTCGCGCGGTGACACTCGTCGAAGGTACAGTGGGTCACGTTCGACAGCGAGATGCGATTGCCCACGAGGTCGTTCTCGACGACCTGTGGCGTCGCGATGACGACGCGGGCGTCTTCCCAGAGGTCCGACCGCTTGGCTGGCCGGACCTCGCCGGTGAACACGACGATCTCGTCGTCGGGCACCTGCAGGGCCTCCCGGTAGAACTCGGCGTGTTGCTGGACGAGCGGCTTCGTCGGCGCGAGCAGGAGGGACTTCCACTGCGCGTCCTGTATCCGTTCGGCGGTCACGAGCAAGGAGACCGTCGTCTTGCCCAGGCCGGTCGGGAGACAGACCAGCGTGTGGTCGGCCAGCGCCGTATCGGCCAGCTCGCGCTGGTAGCGCCGCTGTTCGAGTAGTCCCGGCGTCACCAGCGGGTGATCGACGTGGCCGTCGGTGCTCCCCGGATCGGCGTCGGACTGGGCCATCTGTCCGGGTTTTGGCCGGGAATCTGTTTAAGCGTTCGCGTACCGCGGTGAAAGTGGTGCGGCCACTGTAAAGAATATACAGTATGAAAATAAGCGCGTTCGGAGGGTGAAGTATGTCTCATAGTAGAAGGAATCTGCTTACGTCCGTCGGTATGGCGCTGACAGGTTTGTTTTCAGGGTGTACTGGCGACTCTCAGCAAACTCGGGAGCGGCACAGCCAGACAAAATCTGAAATGAGCGTGGAATACGACCCGACGGTGATAGACTTTTCAGCCGAGGTAGCCAGCCAATCGACGAGCGATTCTCCTGCTAGTATCGAAGCGACGCTGACGAATACGGCATCTGAAGCCGTTGAAGTGATATTCGGCCCCACCCTGCTGTATACGCCGGAGTCTGACTCATCACGTTTCGAGTGGTCTAATCAGCTGATCCTGGATCCGAGAACGTCTATCGGTCCGTGGGCCACTCCGGTCGAAACCGACGACGGGTGTCATCGCTTCCCGAGAAACGGAGACCGGTACGTCCGTTCCGAGGTCTGGGGACGGACACTCGATTCGGGAGAATCTGTCCCAGAGGTGTACGACGTGTACACCCACGGTAGTGACCTGCCCTGTCTTCCTGCTGGCAGCCATCGGTATCAAGACGAAATATACGTTGGCGACCGATCAAATCCGGGGATCATCACTCTCGGTCTGAGAGTCGCAGAAAACGGAACGATTACGATAGCAGAATCGTCTGTCGAAGACGCATAGCGGGACAGCATTCCGCTCGATCATCGCAATGTGGCGTTTGGCACGCCCAGCGGGACCTGGACCGCGATCACGATTGTCGAGATCGCCGGACGATAACGTGAGTTCTGAACGTGACCGAGGTATCTGGCGGGGTCTTGCGTCTCCCTCGGAGTTCGCCGTCCAACCGTGATGTGCGTCTCGGGCGACGGTTCTCGCATGACGATTATACGAGGTGGCGGTACCCCATGTGTTCGAACTCGAATTCGACGGCACACCGGCGTCTCGTCGGCCGCCGTCGGCGTCGGACTGGGCCATCTGTCCGGGCTCTGGCCGGGAATCTGTTTAAGCGTTCGCGTACCGCGGTGAAAGTGGACTACGCACACAATTAAGGACCCGACGAGCGAATCTCGACCCATGACTATCTACGAGGCCGAGGTGCCGGGGGTCGGCCACAAGTTCGAGTTCGAACTGGAGGGTGACGCGCGCCTCGTCGTCATCATCCACCACGACGGTAAGCGGGACGTGTACCGTCGGCCCGATCCGGACGCCGACAGCGAGCGGCTGTTCTCGCTGTCGGACAAGCAGGCCCGGCAGTTCGGCTCGATCCTCGAAGGGGCACACTTCCAGCCGGTCGACCTCGACGAGGTCCAGGTCCCGCTGGGTGATTCGCTGATCGAGTGGTACGATATCGCCGATCTCGACGAGGGGCCTCCGATCGTGGGCGAGACGCTCGCGGAGTCGAACCTCCGAGAGGCGATCGGTGTCTCGGTCGTGGCGATCCAGCGCGGGGAGGAGACGATCGCGAACCCCGAAGCGACCGAGACGGTGCGTGCGGGCGACACGCTCGTCGTGCTCGGCACCCGCGAGCAACAGCACGAGTTCGAGGAACTGCTGGACGCATAGATGGCGGCACTGCTCGTCGAACTCGGCGTCGCACTCGTCGCACTCGCGCTTGCCGGTATCGCTGCCAACCGACTTTCGCTGTCGGTGATCCCCGCGTACATCCTCGTCGGCATTCTCGTCGGTCCGAACCCGCCGACAGAGGTGGCTGGGCTCTCGCTCCAGATCGTCGGCTACGGAGAGTTCGTCGAACTGGCCGCCGAGCTGGGGGTCGTCGTGCTGCTCTTTTTCCTCGGGCTGGAGTTCAGCGTCGGTCAGTTGCTGGACGACCGCCGCCGGATCGCCAGTGCCGGAGTCGTCGACTTCGTGCTGAACTTCGGGATGGGGATCGTGATCGGTCTCTCGTTCGGCCGGACGCCACTGGAGACGGTCCTGCTCGCGGGAATCGTCTACATCTCTTCGAGTGCGATCGTCACGAAGACCCTGATCGAGCAGGGATGGATCGCGAACCCCGAAGCCGATCCGGTGCTGGGGACGCTCGTCTTCGAAGACATCCTGATCGCGGTGTATCTGGCGGTCGTCGCGGCGCTCGTCACCGGGACCGGCGGGCTCTCCGGGGCCGTCGTCGACGTGGGCGTCGCCTTCGCCTTCCTGGGGGGGCTCGCTCTCGTGGCGTGGTACGCGACCCGATTCGTCGAGGCGACGTTCGATCTCCCCTCCGACGAGCTGTTCCTCCTGTCGGTGGTCGGGACCGCGACGCTGATCGCCGGTGTAGCGCTCTCGATCGGCGTGAGCGAGGCCGTCGCCGCCTTCTTCGTCGGGACGGCGTTCAGCCAGACGAGCCATACCGAGCGCATCGAACACGTGATCGCACCCGCTCGGGACCTCTTTGCGGCGTTTTTCTTCTTCTCGATCGGGTTACAGACGGACGTGACGCTGCTTGCTGGCGTCGCGGGACTGCTGGCCGTCGCCGTGGTCACGACGACGGTGACGAAACTCACAAGCGGCGCGATCTCGGGTCGGATCTACGGGCTCTCGCCGACCCGGTCGCTGCGGACCGGGCTGGCGCTGATCTCTCGCGGCGAGTTCTCGCTGATCATCGCCGCGCTGGTGGTCAGCGCGGCCGGTTCGGGGAACGACGCCCTCGCCGATTTCGCACCGGTCGTCACGGCCTTCGCCGTGGGCTACGTGCTCGTCATGAGCGTCCTCGGGACGGTCCTGGTCCAGTACGCCGACGTCATCACCGGCCGGCTCGTTCCGTTGCTGGATCGGTAGGCCGACTACAGCGAGAGGGTCGCCATCAGCTCCATCCCGGCGACCATCGCGACGGCCGCCGCCGGTGGAATCGTCAGATTGTCGTCGAGGACGTACCCCGCGACGACGGGCTTGAGGCCGTCGGCCGCGGTCGCGGCCAGGCCGCCGAGCACCGCGGGCACCCAGTGGACGAAAAACGAGGCGATCCCGGTACAGACGCCGAACATCGCCAGCAGGACGTAGGTCTCTTTGGTCAGGCTCCCCGAGCCCAGCAGTCCGCTGATCGGGTCGCCGATCGTCAGCATCAGGATCGCCGGGATCGCGACGTGTTCGGGTGCGAGCAGACCGACGGCGGCGGCGCTGACGAGATAGAGCGCGTAGCCGGCGAGGTTGTCCTGCTCGTACTCGCGAGTGAGCCGGTCGTAGATGGCCCAGTCGAGGCCGACCACCAGGCGGATCACCTCCAGTGCGAGCCCGACCGCCGCGCCCACCACCAGCAGGTACTGGACGGTCCGCCAGTCCGTCAGTTCCAGCAGGTGCAGTGCCGGCAGCCCGGTCCCGCTCGCGTGGACGAGTCGCCTGGCGATCTCGTCGGCCATCTACAGGTCGTCGAAGGTGCGCTCGCCGTCCCGGAGCGCCCTCAGCGTCTCGGGGAGATCGGCGACCGGAACGCGTTTCTGTGCCGTCGTATCTCGCTCGCGGACCGTGACGGTGTCTGGCGCTGCCGGTTCGCCCTCGTCGTCGCGGGCCTCCCCGAGCGTCGCGTAGTCGACGGTGACACAGAACGGCGTGCCGACCTCGTCCTGGCGGCGGTAGCGTCGGCCGATCGCGCCCGAATCGTCGTAGGTCACTGCGAGGCCGGCCGCGCGCAGCTCCTCGACGAGGTCGCGGGCGTACTCGCCCATGCCGTCTCGGTCCATCAGCGGGAAGACGCCGACGGTCGTCGGCGCGACCTCCTGTGGCAGTGCCAGATAGGTGCGTTCCTCGCCGTCGACCTCGTCCTCGCGATAGGAGTGATCCAGCGCCGTGTACAGCGCCCGGTCGATGCCCAGCGAGGGCTCGACGACGTGGGGCGTGATGTGTTCGCCCGACTCGGTGACTTCCTCGACGCCGAAGTCGGTCTTCTCGACGGGGACCGCGTGTGACTCGCCGTCGACCTCGACGACGACCTCCGATCCGTCGAAGGCGTCGGGATCGCGCTCGGCGAGCGCTTCGAGGGCGTCGGCGACCGCGCCGGCCGAGCCGCCAAACTCCGGTCCGAGGTAGCTCATGTCCGGGTCGACCGTCGCTCGCTCGACGGTGACCGGCTCGTCGTACTGCTTGAAGACGGTGAACTCCTCGTCGGAGTAGCTGTCGTGTTTCGAGAGGTCGTAGTCCGAGCGGTAGGCGAAGCCGCCCAGTTCGATCCAGTCGCCGTCGACCTCCGCTTCGGCGTCCCAGCAGTCCGCGGCGTAGTGGGCTCGCTCGCCCGAGAGGTGCTGGCGGAAGCGAAAGCGGTCCATGTCGACGCCGATCGACTCGTACCACTGCTTGGCGACGCCGAGGTAGTAGGCGATCCAGGGCTTGCCGACGACGCCGTCGTCGACGACCTCGCGGATCGTGGCCTCGTAGGGCTGGCCGTCCGCGGCCTCCTGCTCGCGTGCGGGGTAGAAGGGAGCGGTCACGTCCGTGACCGCGGCGAGGTCGGGCTCGTCTTCTTCGGGATCGACGAACAGTTCGAGCTCGGCCTGGGTGAACTCCCGGACTCGCAGCAGGGACTTGCGCGGGCTGATCTCGTTGCGGTAGGCCCGGCCGATCTGTGTGACGCCGAAGGGAAGCTGGTTGCGGGCGTACTCGGCCAGCTGTGGGAACTCGATGAAGATGCCCTGGGCGGTCTCCGGCCGGAGGTAGCCCGGATCGGCGGAGCCGGGACCGATGTTCGTCTCGAACATGAGGTTGAAGTCCTCGATGGCCTGGCCGGCCAGCCCGGTGCCACAGGTCGGACAGACGAGTTCGTACTCGGCGATCAGCTCCTCGACCTCGGCGACCGGGATCGACTCGGCCTCCTCGATGTCGGTGTTGTCCTCGACGATGTGGTCGGCCCGGTGGCTCTCGGCACACTCCGGGCACTCCACGAGCATGTCGTCGAAGCCGTCGAGGTGGCCCGAGGCCTCGAAGACGGGCTCTGGCATCACGGTCGGGGCGTCGACCTCCATGTTGCCCTCCTGGATCGCAAAGCGGTCGCGCCAGGTGTCCTCGATGTTCTGTTTGAGCGCGGCCCCGGAGGGGCCGAAGGTGTAGAACCCAGAGACGCCGCCGTACGCGCCGGCCGACTGCAGGAAAAAGCCCCTGCGCTTGGCCAGCTCGACGAGGTCGCCGCCGTCGCTCATAGGCCCTCCAGCAGATCCATGTCGCGGACGATGCCCACGAGGTCGTCGCCCGAGACCAGCGGGATCTGCTCGATCTCGGCGTCGATCATCAGCTGTGCGGCGTCTCTGGCCGTCTCGCGCTTGCTGACCGTCAGCACGTCTTCGGTCATGAACGCTCGGACGGGCTCGTGTGGGATCTCGACGTTGCGGGTGGGCATGTAGCGGCTCCCGACGGCCTTGACGCTCTCCCACTTCCAGTCGTCGTCGTCACTGGCCATGTTCTCGCCCGTCTCGGCCTCGCCTTCGACCACGCGGGCCACGTCGATGATGTCGACCTCGGTGAGCATGCCACACATCTCTCCCTCGTCGCCCAGCACGACGCCGTAGGGGACCTCCGCGTAGTCGAGTTCGCGTTCGGCGACCGTCAGCGGCGTCCCCGCGTAGACGCAGTTCACGTCTCGGCGGGCCAGCTCGTCCACGCTGGTCGCACCGTCGACGTCGCCGGTGGCGATGGCCCGGATCACGTCCGTGACGGTGATGATCCCTTCGAGGCGACCGTCGACGACGGGGATCCGGCGGGCTCGCTCTTCGACCATCAGGGCCGCGACGGCCTGGATACTGGCGTCGGCGGTGACGGTGGGAACCTCCTCGGTCAGGAGCGCGAGCTGGTCCTCGTCGGGGTTGTTGATCAGGGCGTCACGGGAGACGATTCCGCGGAACGCCTCGCCGTCGTCGGTCTGCTTGATGACCGGTACGGAGGAGAAAGAGCGTTCCTGGAGGTACTCGAGTACGTCGTCACGAGTGCCCGGAATCTCGACGGTGACGACGTCCGAGCGCGGCGTCATGGCGTCTGCGACGTTCATACTATCCCTTGTCCCGTCCCACGTACTAAGTCCTGCCCTTCGGCTTCTCCGGACGGCGACTCCCACCGACCCCCAACACGCACACGCGGAAAATGAAATATAACCACTCACTACGGCCTTCGACGCCTCCCAGATCTAGAAGCGGACACTATCGCCGCTTTTGTTGTTCGCTTACTAACCATATTCCCGGCTTCGTCCGTCGGTTTCGGCACGTTTATATGTGATTGTTACATATTGTCATGCATGGAGCCGGACACGGTCGCCAAAGCGGAGGTGGCAGCGGACGCAGAAGTCATGGGTTCCGTCGAACACGGCCAGACGGACACGTACATCATCGCGGACGTAACGACCGACGACGCCTACCTCACGCTCGATCTCGAAGACGCCGCCTCGCTGCCCGCCTGGCGGTAGACGACGCAGTTCGCGGTACCGACGGCTTTTCGATCACTTCGCTCACCAGTATCTCTTTCCGTGTGAGTAGTCCGCGAGCGCAGCGAGCGAATTCGAGGGGGAGACGGTGGTGTGTCTATTGTGTCATCTGCGTCGCGGTGAGAAAACAAACGTTATCCCCGACGGCGCGAATCGAGAGGGTATGAAGGTACTCGTGACAGACCCCATCGCAGACGCGGGTCTCGAACGGCTCCGCGAAGCGGGCCACGAAGTCGAGACGGCGTACGACGTCGAGGGCGACGCGCTGTTAGAGGCCGTCGCCGACGCCAACGCACTGATCGTCCGATCCGGCACCGAAGTGACCGACGAGGTGCTGTCGGCGGCACCGGACCTGGTCATCGTCGGCCGGGCCGGTATCGGCGTCGACAACATCGACATCGACGCCGCGACCGAACACGGCGTCATCGTCGCCAACGCCCCGGAAGGCAACGTCCGGGCCGCGGCCGAACACTCCGTGGCGATGGCCTTCGCGACGGCGCGTTCGATCCCGCAGGCCCACGAACGGCTCACCGGCGGCGAGTGGGCGAAAGGCGACTATCTCGGCACCGAGGTCAACCACAAGACGCTGGGCGTCGTCGGCTTCGGCCGCGTCGGCCAGGAGGTCGCCAAGCGACTGGGCAGTCTCGGGATGGACATCGTCACCTTCGATCCCTACATCAGCCAGGAGCGAGCGGACCAGTTCGGCGCGGAACTCGTCGACGAACTCGACGAGTGTCTCGCCGCCGCCGACTTCCTCACGATCCACACGCCGCTGACCCCCGAGACCGAGAACATGATCGGCGAGGAGGAGCTCGCACAGCTCGAAGACGGCTACGTCGTCAACTGCGCCCGCGGCGGGATCATCGACGAGCCGGCGCTCGCAGAGGCCGTCGAGGACGGCATCCTCAAAGGCGCTGCCGTCGACGTGTTCGCCGAGGAGCCGCTGCCAGACGACAGCCCGCTGCTGGATGTCGAAGACATCATCGTCACGCCCCACCTCGGGGCCTCCACCGAGGCCGCACAGGAGAACGTCGCCACCTCGACGGCCGACCAGATCGTCGCCGCGTTCAACGACGAGCCGGTGATCAATGCGCTGAACGCGCCGTCGATCGACGAGAGCATCTTCCCGCAGATCCGCCCCTACATCGAACTGGCCGACACGGCCGGCAAGATCGCCGTCCAGCTGTTCGACGGCCAGATGGGCAGCGTCGAAGTCACCTACGCCGGTGACATCGCGGACCAGGACGTGGAACTGGTCACCGCCAGCGCGCTGAAAGGCGTGTTCGCACCGTCGGAGCTGCAGGTCAACGCGGTCAACGCCCCCCAGATCGCCGAGAACCGCGGTATCGACGTGACCGAGTCCAAGACTCGCCAGTCCGAGGACTTCCAGAGTCTGGTGACGGTGACCGTCGGCGACGGCGAAGACAGCGTCAGCGTCTGCGGGACCCAGTTTGCCGGCGAAGACCCGCGGATCGTCCGGATCGACGACCACCGCGTCGACGCCGTCCCCCACGGTCACATGCTCGTCGCTCGCAACCGCGACGAACCGGGGACGATCGGCTTCATCGGCACCGTGCTGGGCGAGTCCGACATCAACATCGCCGGGATGTTCAACGGCCGCGAGGTCATCGGCGGCGAAGCCCTGTCGGTGTACAACCTCGACGAGCCGCCGACGAGCGACGTGCTCGACCGACTCAACGGCGACGAGCGGATCATCGAGACGAAGTACATCTCGCTGGACAACGGCGAATAGCGCCCCTCAGAGTGTCATAAAACAGTTCACAAGGTGATTGATTTCAGAACTGTACAGAATGAATTGCCTTCTCAGTCAGTGTGCAAACTTTTCAGTACTGTTTGTGTGATAGACAGCCAAAATACAGATACCTCCCAACTCTTATCATGAATTAACTGCAATATTTCAGTATGCAGTCCTCGCAAATCCGCACCCTCCACACTGTCTGTAAGCGGTATGGTCCCGGGCGTCTCCCCCACGCAGAGAAGAACGATATCGGTGCGGGATATGCAGCCGCAGCCGCTGCGGTCATTGCAACGCTCCTATACGGAGCAGTAATCAGTGCCATAGAAATATTCACAGCCGGTATCGAAGGAGCATTTGGGATGGTATTTTTTTTTCTCGCGCTTCCCTTTGTCGTCCCAGCTGCATTCCTTGTCGGCGTCATTAGTTGGCGATTGCTACCATCGTATTCTACACCAATCGGCATCGTTGGCGGCGGGTTAGGGAGCATAGCAACATATCTTGTTGCAACTGTACTCTTCGGGGCATTACTGACGGCCATGTCCGCGCTTTCATTGACCGGAGCAGATCCAATTAGCGCCATTACATTCTCCTACGGCCTCCTTGCTACCGCGTTCGTTCTCACATGGTGGGTGACTATTCCGATTGGTTGTCTCGCAGGTTATGTGCATGTAAACGTCGTCAACACGTCCAACTGAACTGAACGGCACTACGTGTGCAAACTTTTTCCACGTCGGGTTCGCCTGGGGCGAACCGCTCGCGCAAAACTTTGATAAAAAAGGCTGCTCTCTCTCTCATACGGACGGTTGTAGGAATTTACCGGTGAGCGTCTACTCCGTGGCGACGCTCACCGGTAAGCAACTACAACTTTCCGTATCATTGGTCGCTCGCGGATGCCACGCTTGTGACTCACCCGCAGCGGCAACTCCTCGCCCTGTATTGAACGATTCGGGTGGTTAGAAGATAGGTATGCCAATCGTTCTATAACACCTTGGACCCTCACAACAGCTTCTCGAACAGCCCCTCGCCGCTCTCGCCTTCCGCTCTCCGCCGTTCCTCGTCCAGTAGCCGCTCGTACTGCTCGACGATCTGCTGGCGCTGTCGCCGTTCACGCGCCAGCTTCGCCTCCAGGTGTTCGATCCGCTCACGGAGCAGCCGCCGTTCGAGCTGGTGGACCGTTCCGACGGAGCCCGACCGTTCGAGTCCGACTGCCGGGGTGTCGCTCCCGGTCGGTGGACCGTCCGATGACATGAGCGTCTGGATAATTCCCACGGCAAAAAAGCCCCGTCGGACGGGCGTCAGCCACTGCGTTCGCCGGTATTCGCCGTCACTCGTCGGCGAGGTGTCGCGGTGGAGAGATAGTGAACTGACAGTCTGCGGCCAGCCGCTGGACCGCCGTGGTTCCGAGGTCGACCGCCGCGAGGCGCTCGGCCAGGGGGTGCTCGCCCAGTTCGAGCGTGGCTGCCTCGCTGTAGAGCCAGCCGCCGACCCGCCCGCGGATCGCCGTCGCCTCGCGCAGGAGCGTTCCGTCGCGTTCGGTGTAGGTGTACCCCGACAGCCCAAACGGGACCTGTGGCGGCCGCTCGACGCTCAAATCGAGGAGTCGCTGGCCGTCGATGTCGACCGTCGTGTCCGTTTGCGACGCTCCGGCGTCGATCTCGATGTCGGCTACCCGCTTGGGATAGCCCCACACCTCGCGGCCGAGTGCCACCGACGCCTCGGTCGTTACCGGCATCGCCCAGACGAACCCGCTCGTGGTACGGGCCTGGCCGGTGAGGACCGGCACCGTCCTCGCCGACCGCTCGACGGCGGGAATCTGGACGCTCACCTCGTCGTAGGGTGCCATCACGTCCTCGCCGATACGGTCGTACGACACCGACAGAATCGTCACTCCACCGCGGCGCGGGGTCACCCGGAGCGGGCGGAGTCGGTCCGGAAGCAGGGCCGTGATCTGCCCGAGGGGTGCCGAGAAGACGGCTCCCGTGATCCGGGCCGACAGCGGCAGTGGCACCTCGACCGCGTGCCCGGTCGAGAGCGTCACCGTCTCCGTGGGCTCGGTCGCGTCGAGATTCATCTCCCCTCGGAAAACCGTCGGATCAGCAGCCGCTGGATGTAGTCCCGAACCGCGTCGGGCAGGAGCCCCGAGAGGACGATCGCCCGCGCCCCCAATCCGACGGTGTATCTGGCCACCGGATCGGAGCTCTCGGCGGCCGCGACGATCCGATTCGCGACCCGGTCGGGGGTGACAGACAGCGGACCGCCCCCGACGACGCCGTTGCCTTCGAGGGACTCGTAGATCCGTTCGTAGCAGCCCGTCCGATCGAAGCCGGCGAGCCGGTCGTGGACGCGGTCGGCGAAGCCGGTTCGCACCCACGCGGGCTCGACGAGGACCACGTCGATTCCCTCAGTGGCCACCTCGACCCGGAGCGCGTCGCTCGTCCCCTCCAGTGCGTGCTTCGAGCCCGCGTAGGCACCCCACCCGGGCGAGGCGACCTGTCCCATGACGCTCGCGACCGTGACGACGGTTCCGCCACCGCGCTCGCGCATTCCAGCGAGCACCGCCTTCGTACACCGGATCGCGCCCCAGTAGTTCACGTCGAACTGCGCACGCATCCGATCGATCGGGACGTCCTCGACGGGCCCCATCTGACCGTAGCCGGCGTTGTTGACGAGGCAGTCGATCCCACCGCTGTCGGTCTCGACCCGCTCGACGACCGCCTCGACGGCCGCGTCGTCGGTCACGTCGAGCACTTCTGTGTGACACCCCTCGCGGGCCAGTTCGTCGAGGCCATCGGCGTCGATATCCGTCGCGTAGACGGTCCAGCCGTTGTCGAGAAACGACTCAGCCGTGGCGCGGCCGATCCCGGAGGCCGCGCCGGTCAGTAATACGGTGGGCATCAGTGGCGTCTCTCTGTCCGTTCGACCGCCGGTCCCAAGACGGTTCCTCTCCGACCCGCTCGAACGGCCGCGGTATCGCTCTCACAGTGGCCGGCTGCCGGGGAACCCCACCGGACTCACACTGCCGGCTGTCACTCTGTCGAGCGAAGCTTTCGATAGAGGTACGCGACGCCGAGACCGGCCCCGACCAGCAGCGGTACTTTCGAGCCCGAGACGGCCTTCGACGCCGCTCGACCGACCGCGTCGACGACCGACGACCCCTCGTCGATGTGCTCTAGGATGGCGTCGGTGTCGTTGGGCACCGGCTCTGGATCGGCCCCTGCCTCGGCGGCGGCATCGGGGTCTTTCAGCAGGTGGCCGGTCGTCAGGCAGACGACCCGCTCGTCGCTGCCGATCTCGCCCTGGGCTCGGAGCTTCCGGAGGCCGGCGACGCTGGCCGCGGAGGCCGGCTCGACGCCGACGCCCTCGCCGGCCAGTGAGCGCTGGGCGTCGGTGATCTCCTCGTCGCTGACCGCGACCGCGGTGCCGCCGGTCTCGCGGATGCCCGGCAGCGCCTTGGGCGCGTTGACGGGGTTGCCGATGCGGATGGCGGTTGCGATGGTCTCGACCTCCTCCCAGCGTCGGACTTCGTCGTTGCCCTCCTCGATGGCCTCGACCATCGGCGCGGACCCTTCGGCCTGGACGCCGGTGATCTTCGGTACGTCCGACTCCTCGATCGCGCCGGCCGCGACGAGTTCGCGGAAGCACTTGTACAGCGCTGCGGTGTTGCCGGCGTTACCGACCGGCAGCACGATCCGGTCGGGGTAGTCGTCGTAGTCGGCGGCGAACTGCTCCATGATCTCCAGGCCGATGGTCTTCTGGCCCTCCAGCCGGAAGGGGTTCAGCGAGTTCAGGAGGTACGCCTCGCCCCGGCCCGCGAGCTCCTGGACGATGTCCAGACAGCTGTCGAAGTTGCCGTCGACTTCGAGGATCCGTGCGCCGTGGAGCGAGGCCTGTGCGACCTTCCCGGCGGCGACCTTGCCGGCCGGCAGGAGAACGAGCGTCTCAAGGTCCGCGCGAGCGCCGTAGGCCGCGAGCGCCGCGGAGGTGTTGCCCGTCGACGCACAGGCGAGTCGGTCGACGCCGACGGCCTGGGCCACGCGGACGCCGACGGTCATCCCGCGGTCCTTGAACGACCCCGTGGGATTCATCCCCTCGTGTTTGATCCGCAGGGCGTCGACACCGACCTCCGCTTCCAGGCGGGGCACCCGGTGCAGCGGCGTGTGTCCCTCCGGCAGCGTCACGCCCTCCTCGAAGGGCAGTGCGTCGCTGTAGCGCCAGACGCCCTCGCCGTCGAAGTCGTCGAACGTCGGCAGGTCCTCGTAGCGAACTTCCAGCAGTCCGTCACACTCGTCGCAGGTGTACCTGACCGCTGCGAACGGCGCGAACGTCTCCCCACACTCGATGCACGTCAGCCAGACGCCGTCGTCGGCGACCCCCGGCGTCTCGTCGGTCAACTGTAGATCGGCCATTGTCGGGGGCGAAGTCCCCTATCGGCAAAAGTGGGGCGGTTGTCGGTTCGCCGTTCTCCCCCGCTCGCTTCGCTCGCCCGATTGAGGATCACCGCAGCTCGCGTGTCGCTTGCGCTCCCGCTCGCATCATCGAGGGTCGTCGCTCGCTACTCACGCCCAGCAGCTCGCGTGTCGCTTGCGCTCCCGCTCGCATCATCGAGGGTCGTCGCTCGCTTCGCTCGCGACGCCCCTCGCTCATCGCTAGAACTCGTCGATCCGATCGTGGACGTACTCTGCCCACTCCTCCAGGGTCTCGTGCATCAAGTCGGCGGCCTCATCGCGAGGTGTGGGCGTGTACTGGTAGACGTGGCCGCCGCTGTCGAGCAGGCGGCGGCGACGCGAGGCCAGCCCCTTCTCGCGCAGCGTCGACAGCGAACGGTTCACGTTCGACCGGTCCCGGTCGAGCTGGTCGGCCAGCTCCTCGACGGTGCTCTCGGGGTAGTCGAGCAGCGTCTCGTAGGTCCGGACCTCGTGGGCCTGGATGCCGAAGACACAGGCCATCACCTCGTCGAGCGACGGCTCGTCGTCGAGCAGCAGTTCTCTGAACCGGTTGGGCGAGGGGTCGGCGGCCATACCCGACGTTGCCGGCCATCGCGGATAAATTGCCGCGTTACCTACAGCTCACTGGCTCGCGTAGCCCTGGTTCTCCAGACAGGTCCGCATCGCCTCGCGGCTCTCGTGGCGGTGGAGTCGCGTGGGGGTGTCACAGTAGAACGTCGAGCCGTCGTAGCGCAGCGTCACCTCGTGGTCCGTACCCAGAAACTCCGTGCGGACGACGAGGCGTTCACCGGATTCCAGCCGGTCGAGCAGCTCCTCGACCGCCAGCTCGCCGGCCGAGACGGTCCGTCGCTCGCTCATTGTCGAGCCCTTCTCCCGGCACCGTCTTGAGCGTTCCCGTCGGCGGTTGGGTCACTCTGTCGACGCTCTCGTCGATCGTTCAGTAGCCCAGTCGGGCCAGCGTCTCGGCCAGCTCCTCGCGGTACTGGTCGCCGAACAGGTGGACGTGGACGAGCAGCGGGGAGAGCCTGTAGATGTAGCGCCGCCGATCCCAGAACGCTGCACCGAGATCGACGCCGCGCTCGCGCTGGTAGCGATCGAAGAAGGCGTCGCCGAACGTCTCCGTCCAGTCGACGTAGGCCAGCTCGACCTCCGGGTGGCCGTAGTAACAGGTGGGGTCGAGAAATGCCGTCACTCGCCGGCCGTCGGTCAGGAGGTTCGTCCGCCACGCGTCGCCGTGCAACAGCGCGGGGGTCTCGGGCTCGCTCAGCAGCGACTCGAAGTCGGCACACGCCCGCTCGACGCGGGTCGCCAGCTCGTCCGACAGCGCTCCCGCCCGGCTGGCCCGGTCACAGATCGACCGTACCCGCTGGTCCCGATAGAACGACACCCAGCGCTCGGTCCAGGGGTTCGGCTGCGAGACCGGGCCGGTGAGCGTGTCGAACGGGAAGCCAAAGGCCCGCCCCGCGACGCGGTGCAGATCGGCCAGCTGCCTCGCCGCGTCGCGCTCGACGGCCGGCGTGATCGTCGACGTGCCCGCCACGTACTCGATACAGAGCAGGTCGGCGTCGGCGTGATACACCTCGGGCACCGGCAGGTCGGACTCCGTAGCGAGGTACGACAGCATCCGACCTTCGATCGAGAGGTCGTGCTCGCCGGTCTTCGCGACCGCGACACGGCCGTCGGCGAGTTCGACGCGAAACACGTCCCCGACCATCCCGCCGTCCAGCCGCTCGCTCGCTTCTACGGACCCGCCGAGGGCCGCTTCGACCGCCGCCGTGGGTGTCGAGGCCATCGTTGACCGTAGCCGTGGCGCGACGGAAAACGTTGCTGTTGCTCGCCGCCAGTGACGAACGGGTACTGTTTCGGATGGAGACCGCCGGACGGGACGCCGACCGTCTGCCGATTCGACGGTTCGGCCGCGGCGACCCGATGCCAAACGTACTCATACGGATTATTGTAGCGATTTACCGGTGATCGTCTACTCCGTGGCGACGATCACCGGTAAGCAACTACAATAAACGGCCTTGTTTAGACGCAGTACAAATCGGCTCTTGCGGCGTATGCTCCGCGAACAGATCGACACGATGAGGCACTCAGGACAGATTTTAGATCAACCGCAACGGCCCGTGACTCGCCGGTTGAGGAGCGTCTAAACACGGCCCAATAAACCGTATCACGGGGAGCACAAAGGGTACCGTTTCGACTGGAGACCGCCAGACTGCGCTGGTCCGAGAAGAACTCTTTTCGCTCCTGGAACTGCCATGGACAACACCATCGGCGTTGCGCTGTTGGTCGAACTGTTCGGGGGGTTCCTGTTTCTGGCCGGTGACGGCGATCTCTCGTCCGTCTGGTTCGCGATCCTGTTCTTCGGGCTCGTCGTCGGGCTGTACGGTGCCGTTTCTGTCCGTCTCCGACGGCTCGAAGATGTCTGCTAACGCTGGACGCCTGTTCGATCAACTCTACAAGCAGTCCGTTCTGGGCGTGGAATCGATTTTGTCTTATCATATTCGGTTGCAAAAATCTACTAATCAAAGTATGGTAATGCCATTATAAACATCAGCCCGATAATCTAAGTTGGTAGCCATATATGTGCTAACGATACTGTACAATCCCGACACTACTACGAATCGCTTGGTTCGTGCTGGTACTGGACATCTAACTCCGATATTCCTTCGGTCGCTAGAGCGAGTTAGCGTGTTTTAAATCGGCTGATAAAGGTGACTAAATGACAACACCGGCCCACTTATTACCCCTCATGCCTTTCCTTAATCAAGTGACTCTTCATGAGCTCCCACCACGATAACGGGGCGATAAGAACACCGGATCGGCTTGACTTCCGCATCGGACTGGTAGCTGGACTGTACGTGGGGGGCCTCCTGACTCCTGCTCTGGTGATTGCCCTTGTCTACCAATTTCAACTGGCCGACACCATGGTCACTATCGGGTTGCTCGGAGCTGTTGGAACCGCTATCACTACTCTCGTGGCGTGGAAAGTGAGTCGGTGGGGATCGGTTGTCGGTTGGTTTAATTCGACCGGGATGGCGGTGCTCGCACCCGCTCTCGGTGTCCTCTCTGCGATCTTGTACTTGGTCCAAGTGCTCCTCTACCTCGGGCATCACCTGTCAGGTATGAAACCTGCAACTGCGGCCAGTTTCGTCGGGGTCGTTGGGTTTGCCCTCGGTATTGGGGCCGGGTGCCTCGGTGGGGTACTGACGATCATGGCGCGCACGCGCTTCATGCGAGTGTCGATCAAGGATGCGGACGTGGACGTAGAGTGGACGGCTGGATGGCCTCTCAGAGACCAGATGAAGTGCCTGGTGGGTGTTATCTTCCTCACGATACCGTTCTTTGTGATGTCCTTCTGGCTGCTGAGATGGTGGGGCGTGAGTGCCGTTGGATTCCTTCTAGCGCTCCTCCTCGTCGGCCTCGTCGGCCTTGTGTCCGAAAGCACGTATCGCGTCACCCCCATTGGACTCGAACAGCACCGGCATCGAGGCGGAGTAACCGCTGGCAAGATCATCCCGTGGACGGGGTTCCACAATCTGACTGTGACTGACGACGCTATCGTGCTCCATCGTCCGGCACCACACTTCGATATCTTGGCGTCCCGCCGTGATCTGGCCGTCGACGAAGCCGACGTTATCGAGGTGCTTCGAGAACGGATCGATGTGGGCGTCAGGTAACATCTCGATGGACTGTCCCATTACCGGCTGATGGATCCCCTCGCAAAGGAGACGTCCCGTCACTGGGACAACGGCTTTGTGTTCTCTTTGATACCGTACTCGACGCAGACGTTCCATCCGGAAGAGTCCCAAAGACTTCTTGGTCACTCTCCTCGACGCCCATCCGAGCGACAGTATCAGAAGTTCCCGTTCCGTACTCCGTTCACTCTCCGTAGACGTGTGCCGGAGATCGGGGTGACTCCGCCACTCGCAAACCTGGTCACCCATCTGGGAGATGACCGTCTCGTCGTCGTTGCCTTCTGAGGTGTTCTGTCTGGCACGTAATTGGATTCCCAGCACAGATGGATCCGTGTAAGCACCTGTCCTCGATATCCGGTGCCAGGATCATTTCGACGTAATTCTAAGAGGACGGATGGCCGGTACCGAACGTTGTGGTTCACTTCTTCGATCAGTCTTGACAATCTAATATATGGCATCTAATTAATATTTTTTAATCGAAAGTTATATCAAAACAGAATTAATCCTTAGATTGGAGCATGAGTAGAAAGATTCCAAGTTCGCTGAGTCGACGACAGATTCTCAAGACTAGCGCAACCGTTACCGGTGGTGGTCTGATTTCCCAGACCGTCGCCGGCCGCTCCGGAAGTTCTAGCGATAGCCAGAAAGACGGCTGGAGTTCCGGGTTTGGTGACGCGATCACCTTGGAGGGTGGGATGGCGAAAGTGACAACGATCTCTGCGCAGCGAACCAGATCCATCTCCGCTGAACGGTCCCGAGGCAACCTCACGAAAGCGGGGGAGTATTCGGCACAGGACTTCGCCGAAGATATCAACAAAGGAGTACGCGCAGGCATCTGGACGATCGAAAAAAAGAACGGCAGAATCCTGCTCTACGTCACCGAAAAGGGCGAGCAACTGGTAACAAAAGCTCGGGCCAAGGTCCGACGCGTTCGGGCTCGGGACCGGAGTCGCTCACACGGGACCGCAGATTCTCCCGCGGATCAACAAGTGTCGGTGCAAGACTGCGACGGTGTTACAAAGAAGGAGGGTGACACAGTCTACTTCGACGACGACACCACCGACGAGATCGCACTTGCCTTCTTGGCCACGGGGACGTTCATGACGATCGCGGGGATAATCATCGGCGCGATCGGGGCCTTCGCGTTCGGTCCGGCGGGTGCAATTCCCGGGGCTGTCATAGCCATTACGGGTGCTATCATGACGGCTGGTGCCGGGGCGATCTCAATAATCAACGAGGGCTGTGGTATCAAAGTTGTAGGTCAGACGGACGTTCGGACCCAGGAGTGTTCCTGCTAAACCCAGGACTCGGGCCTGAAATACGTCGATCGATATCGTACAACGTCGGTATAGACCTCAGACGCTTTCAATATGGATGATAGCTGGATTCAGTGATCGCGGGAAGTGTTTCAGCTGACTGTTTTGAATCTTCTGGATTTCTGCTGTCCGACCCCGTCTCGTCTGTAGCGGCTTCGAGACGGCAACCTGGGCCACTTCCACCGTATTGGACACGGTTATGATTGTTGAGCCAGCTCTAACCGTTCGGGTGATCACTACCGATAGCTGGGCGGCGATGTGCGTTGATCGATCAGTGGCTGTAGAGCCAACCAGAAAACGTGTGCGACAAAGCTATACATCGGTGCGCTCGGCATAGTCCTCTTTCTGCTCGGCCAGTCACGCGAGCAGCCCGTTCTGTGCGTGCAGGCGGTTCTGCAGCCACCTTTTTCCACGTCGGATCGCTTCGCGATGCTCGCGACCACTCGTGGAAAAACGTGGGCGAAAAAACGGCTCGCTCCGCTCGCCGCCCTACTCTTGCTCGGCCAGCCACGCCAGCAACCCGTTCTGTGCGTGCAGGCGGTTCTCGGCCTGGTCCGGCAGCGACCTTTTGCTCCTCGGGTTTCCTCGCTCACGTTGCGAGGCCCACCTTCGGCGCGCCTCGCATCGTTCGCTGCGGGAACCACTCGTCGCAAAACGTCGGTGAAAAAGCCGCTCTCACTGCGTTCGAGCGGTCCTATTGCTCGGCCAGCCACGCCAGCAACCCGTTCTGTGCGTGCAGGCGGTTCTCGGCCTGGTCCCAGACGATGGCGTTGTCGCTCTCGATGGCGGCGTCGGTGACCTCCTCGCCGCGGTGGGCGGGCAGGCAGTGCATCAGCGTGCGGTCGCCAAGCACGTCGGGCGTGATCTGGAACCCCTCGAAGGCCCGGAGTTTCTCCTCGCGCTTGTCTTCCTGGCCCATGCTGACCCACACGTCGGTGTAGACCACGTCGGCGTCGGCCATGGCGGCCTCAGGATCGGTCGTCGTCGCGGGCACGCTGCCGAGTTCGGCGGTGCGGTCCAGCACGCTCTCGTCGACGCCGTACCCCTCGGGGGTCGCGACCGTCAGGTCGAGATCCGTCATGGCAGCGCCCAGCACGAACGACTGACAGACGTTGTTGCCGTCGCCGACCCACGCCACGGTGGCGTCCTCGAAGCTGCCGAACCGCTCGCGGATCGTCAGCAGGTCCGCGAGCGTCTGGCAGGGGTGGGCGTCGTCGGTCAGCCCGTTGACGACGGGAACGCTGGCGTACTCGGCCAGTTCCTCCACGTCGCCGTGGTCGAACATCCGGGCCATCAGGAAGTCGACGTACCGCGAGACGGCGCGCGCGGTGTCTTTGATCGGCTCGCCGTGGCCCAGCTGGATGTCCTCGGGACCGAGGAAAATCGCGTGGCCACCGAGGTCGGTCATGCCGGTCTCGAAGGAGATCCGGGTTCGCGTCGAGGGCTTCTCGAAGAGCATCCCGAGGGTCTGCCCGGCCAGCAGGTCGGACGCGCCGTCGGCTTTGATCTCGGCCGCGCGGTCGAGCACGGTCGTCAGTTCGTCGGTCGTCAGGTCGTCGACGTCGAGCAGGTGCGTGGGCATGGTTACAGGAGGCGTTCAGTCACGTCTTCGAGGACGGTGACGGAGCGGTCGTACTCCGCTAACGGGATGTGTTCGTTCGGCGCGTGATCCAGGTCCGAGTCGCCTGGGCCGTAGGTGACCATCGGGCAGTCCCAGGACTGTGCGAAGACGTTCATGTCGCTGGTCCCGGTCTTGCGCAACAGGGTGGGCTCGCCGCCGGCCGACCGGATCGCGGTCCGGAACGCGCGGGCGACCGGGGTCCGGGGGCTCTGCATCACCGGTTCGACCTTGTCGTCCCAGTGGACGGTGCCGTTGACGAGGTGGCCGTCGGCGATCTCGCGGATCTCGTCGGTCGTGTACTCCGGCGGGACCCGAAGCTGTACGTCCATCGTCGTCTCGACGGAGAGCCCGTCGTCGGAGACTCCCCCGTCGATGTCGACGGGTTTGCAGGTGACCCGTTCGAAGACGGGCTCCCACTCGTCTTTCTCGAACTCGCCTTCGACGGCGGCCCACCAGTCCAGCGCGTCCTGGATCGCGTTGTTGTCCGGTCGCGAGGAGTGGCCCGACTCGCTGGTGGCGACGTACGTGCCGGCCAGCAGACCGCGGTAGCCGAGCGTGATCCCCTCCCAGCCGGAGGGTTCGCCGTTGACGACCGCGTCGGGCGTCCCCTCGCGGTCCTCGATCACGTACCGACTGCCGCGCGAATCCACTTCTTCGCCGACGACGCCGAGGAAGCTCGCGCCGGTGCGGACGGCGGCGACCGCCATCGCACAGAGCGGCCCCTTGGCGTCGACGGAGCCACGGCCCCACAGTTCGAGTTCGCCGTCGTCGTTCTCCTCGATCCGGACCGGGATGTCGCCCGGCACCGTGTCGATGTGGGAGGTCAGCAACACGCCGTCGTCGGCCGGCGCGCGGACGTTGCCGATCTCGTCGACCCAGGCCTCGCGGCCGTGGGAGTCGAAGAACTCGACCAGTCGCTTCGCGGCCCGCTCTTCGTCGGGCGTGACCGACGGGATGCGGACGATCGCTTCGAGCAGGTCGCGGGCTTCCTGGTCGGGGGCCTGGACGGTCTGGCTCACGTGTCCACCTCCGGTGAGCACATTCCCCTTTCGCTCGCGGGCGGGACCGCCCGCTCGCCGTTCCGAGATGCGTGGCGTCTCGCGCTCATTCTACAATCACCGATTCCAGCGCGTCGACGACGTGGTCGGCGTCCTCCTCGGTGAGGGTCAGCGGCGGGAGCAGCCGCACCACCGTTCGACCGGCCGGCAGCGCCAGCACGCCCTCGCTCATCGCCAGCTGCTTGAGGTGTCCCATCGCGCCCCGGCCGACCTCGATACCGATCATCAGGCCCTCGCCGCGGATGTCGCGAACCTCGTCGCCCAGCGTGGCCTCCAGTTCTGTCTGGAGGTACTCGCCGACCGCGGCGGCGTTGCCGGGCACGTCCTCCTCGACGATCGTCGAGACGGTCGCGTCGGCGGCCGCCGAGATGACCGGCCCGCCCGAGAACGTCGAGGCGTGGGAGCCGTACTCGTCGGCGATCCACTCGCGACACAGCGTCGCGCCGATGGGGTAGCCGTTGCCAAGTCCCTTCGCCGCGGTGATCATGTCCGGGACGACGCCGGACTCCTGGGCGGCCCACAGCGATCCGGTCCGCCCCATCCCGGTCTGGACCTCGTCGAAGATCAGTGCCGCGCCCGCGTCTTCGGTCGCCTCGCGGGTCGCTTCGAGGAACTCGGTCGAAGCGGGGTTGATGCCGCCCTCTCCCTGGATGGGTTCGACGATGACGCCCGCCGTCTCCTCGTCGACGGCGTCCCGCATGGCCTCGGAGTCGTCGTAGGGGACGAACTCCACGTCGCCGGCCAGGGGCTCGTAGGGCTGCTTGTACTTGCTCTTCCAGGTCGTCGCCAGCGACCCCATCGTCCGGCCGTGAAAGCCCTGCATCGTCGCCACGAGCTTCGACTCGCCGGTCGCAGCACGGGCGAACTTCAGCGCGGCCTCGTTGGCCTCGGTGCCGGAGTTACAGAGCCACACCTTGTCGATCGGATCGGGCGCGGTGTCGGCCAGCGTCTCGTAGAGGCTGGTCCGCGCGGAGTTGGGGTAGGATCCCTGTACGTAGGTCAGCTTGTCGATCTGGCTCTTGGCGGCCTGATCGACCGCGGGGTGGCGATGACCCAGCGGGACACAGGCGTACGACGCGCCCATGTCGAGGTACTCGTTGCCCGCATCGTCGGACAGCCAGACGCCGTCACCTTCTTCGATCTGAATGGGTTTCTCGTTGAAAACGAATCCGCTCATTGGAGTGCCTCCTTGTAGATGTGTGTTCCCTCGCTGTCGAGTGCGCCCGTGATCGGCGCGTCGGCGTTGGCGTCGGCGACGACCACTTCCGGTGCGCCACCGTCGAGTGCCTCCTCGGCGGCCATGATCTTGCGACTCATGAACCCCTCCGCGGCCGCTTCGAGGGCCTGCCACTCCTCGCCGGTCTCGACGGTCTCGATCAGCGTCTCGGGATCGTCTGGGTCCTCGTAGACGCCCGCCACGTCGGTCAGCAGGACCAGCTGGGCGTCCAGCGCGGCGGCGATCGCCGCGGCGGTACGGTCGGCGTCCGTGTTGACGGGGATAATCTCACCGTCGTCGTCGCCGGCCATCGGCGGCGCGGCCACCGGCAGGTAGTTGCCGTCGAGCAGCGACCACAGCAGGTCCGTGTTGACCTCCTTGATCGTGCCGGAGTGGTCGCCGCGCCTGATCTTCTTCGTGCCGTCCTCGACGACGCGGACCGCGGACTTCCGGGGTCCGTGGAGGAGTTTCCCGTCCACGCCCGAGAGGCCGACGGCGTCGACGCCGAGACTCTGGAGCCCGGCGACGAGCTGGGTGTTGAGGTGGCCAAAGACCATCTCGAACACCTCCATCGTCGCCTCGTCGGTAAAGCGGCCGACGACGCCGCTGGGCGTCTCGACGTACTCCGGTTCGATGCCGAGCCGTTCGAGCGTGTCGTCGACGGCGGTGGAGCCGCCGTGGACGAGGACCACGTCTTCTCGCGGGCCTTGCCCGCTCGACTGTTCAGCGGTCTCGCTCTGCTCGCCCTCTACAAGCGTTGCAACGTCCGAAAGGGCACCCGCGGGATCGACCGCACGAGCGCCACCGACTTTGATAACTACTGTCATGGAAAGTTCACTCCTGCGGTCACGGTGCGCCGACGGGGTGGAACCCGGTCAGTTCGAGGCCGGCCGTCTCCTCGATTCCCAGCGCGACGTTGGCGGCGTGGACGGCCTGGCCGGCCGAGCCCTTCATCATGTTGTCGATCGCCGAGAACACGACGAGTCGCTCGTTCGCGGGGTCGACCTCGAAGCCGACCTCCGCGAAGTTCGTCCCGGCGACGGCCTTGGGCTCCGGATAGCGGTAGACGCCGCCACCGCCCGAAGCCATCCGGACGAACGGCTCGCCTTCGTAGGACTCGCGGTAGGCACTCCAGAGGTCGCCCTTCGAGACCGGCCCGTCCGGGAAGACGTGACAGGTCGCGCTCGCCCCGCGGGTCATCTCCACCGCGTGGACGGTGAAGGACACGTCGACGCCGAGGAACTGCTGAATCTCGGCCTCGTGGCGGTGGCCCGTCGGCGCGTACGGCCGGACGACCCCCGAGCGTTCGGGGTGGCTGGAGGCCTCGCCGCCGCCAGCGCCGCCCTCCGAGGAACCGACCTTCACGTCGACGACGACCTGCTCGTCGCCGCTCAGGATGTCGGCCTCGAAGAGAGGCAACAGGCCCATGATCGTCGCCGTAGCGTTACAGCCCCCCGAGGCGATCAGGTCTGCGCCCGCGAGGTTCTCGCGGTTCAGCTCCGGCAGGGCGTACTCCGCGTCGGCGAGCAGTTCCGGACGGCTGTGGCCGTCGTACCACTCGTCGTACTGGGCCTCAGTGTCGAGGCGGAAGTCCGCCGAGAGGTCGACGACGGTGTCGGCGGCGTCTCGAAACGCGTCGATCTGCTCCATCGAGACGCCGTGGGGCGTCGCCGCGAACAGCACGTCGACGGATTCGAGGTCCGCCGGGCTGGAAAAGCGCAGGTCCTTGTGTCGGAGGTTCGGGTGGGCGTGACCGACCGTCTTGTTCTCCTTCGAGCGGCTCGTGGCCTGCACGATCCGGAACTCGGGGTGGCCATCGAGCAGGCGAAGGAGTTCCCCGCCGGTAAAGCCCGAGCCGCCGACGACGCTCGCGGAGAACGTCATCAGGCGGTCACCCCGGCTTCCTGTTCGGCTTTCGTTTCGAGCCAGTCGACGACTTCGGCGGGCACGTCCACGTCGCTCACTTCGTCGAGCGCCTTGAACTCGACGGTGTGGTTGACCTCGTGGACCGTGTAGTCCTCGGGGTCGCCCACTCGCGGCTTGCCGCCGCTCGCGCTGTCCGAGGCGGTTCCCGCCTCGCTGTCCTCGTCGACGCCGGTCTCCATCAGGTCGATCCCGAGCAGACCGCCGCCGACCGCGTCGCTGGCCTGCTCGACGAGCTCCAGCGCGCGGTCGTCGAGCTCGAAGGCGTCGGTCTCGGCCCCTTTCGCGGCGTTTGTCAGCCAGTGGTCCGAGGATCGGACCATCGCGGCGACTGGCTCGCCGTCGGTCGCCAGCACGCGGATGTCTCGACCGGGCTTGTCGACGAACTCCTGGACGTAGAACACCTTGTGTTCGTAGTGGCCCAGGGTCTCCTTGTGTTCGAGGATGGCTTCGGCGGCCGAGCGCGAATCGATCTTGGCCATCAGGCGACCCCACGAGCCCACGACGGGCTTGAGGACACAGGGGTAGCCGAACTCCTCGATAGACTCCATCGCGGCGTCCTTGGTGAAGGCCACGTCCGTGTTCGGCGTCGGTACGTCGGCGTCGACCAGGGCGAGGCTGTTCTTGACCTTGTCCGAACAGATCTCCGCGGTCCCCGGCGTGTTGACCACCGGCACGTCGTAGGCTTCGACGAACTTGGTGGCGTACACGGACCGGCTCGTCGCCAGACACCGATCGACGACGATGTCGACGCCGTCGAAGGCGGCCGGCGGCTCGCTCATGTTGAACCGCTGTTTCCGGACGTCGATCTTCGTGACCTCGTGGTCTCGATCGCGCAGCTCCTCCAGCAGGAGCTTCTCGTCCCGACGAATCCGCGAGTAGAGTATTCCTACATTCATTGTTGTATCACCGCGCTCGGCCGCCCGCCGTCGTTACTCGCCCCAGTCTTCTTCGAGCTCGGGGGCCGAGTCGAGCTCGACGGGATCGGCCGAGAGCACTTCGAGCTCGGCACCACAGGTCGCACAGTCGACGATCTCTCCGGCTTCGAGGTTGTCGTGCAGCGAGACTTCCGCCCCGCATTCGACGCATTCTGCCATTGTATCACTCACTCGCGCCCCATTGCACTTAAGCTCTTCGAACCTATCAGAATTAATTAGGTATCTATACTCGTCTCTAAGGGCGCGAAAATCCGAAAAACGGGACTGTCCTGATATCTGTATCAGTTTTATGGTAGTATTTCCCCTCGCGGGGATCGTCGGTCGATCAGCCGCCGATCACGCTCCGGGCTGCCCGTCCGCGACCCGCGTCGCCGCGCCGCGGTGACGACGCCACTCTGACAGCGACGGCGGGCGGGCTCAGACATAGCGATCGACCTCCGCGTCAAGCCGTTCGTCGGCCGACTCGACACGCTCCCGACGCGTCGTGAGCGCGTTCCGGTCCGCCGCCAGCGTCTCCTCGGCCGCCGACAGCTGGGCCGTGACGGCCTCGGGCGCAGGGCCTCCGGCGGAGTCACGCATCGCGACGCTCTCGGCCGGCTCCAGGGCCGCCTCCACGTCCTCGCGGTCGGCGTAGGCCGACAGTGACTCGCCGAGCCGGTCCCGGGCGACCGCGTCGATCGTCTCGTAGTCGGGCGCGTCGCCGCCCTCGATGTCGCCCGCCGCCTCGGCCACCAGCTCGTGGGCCGTCCGGAAGGGCAGGCCCGCCATCGCCAGCAGGTCCGCGACGCCGGTCGCCGTCGAGAAGCCGTCGCCGGCCGCGGCCGCCAGCGTCTCGGCGGGCCAGTCGGCGGTCGCGACCGCGCCGGTCGCGACGGCGACGCTCTCGGTGACGCTGTCGACGGCGTCCCAAGCGTGGCGACCCGCCCGCTGGAGGTCGCGGTTGTACGCGCGGGGCTGGCCCTTCAGGTTCGTCAACAGGCCGTTCAGCCCGGCTGTCGCGTCGCCGGTGCGACCGCGCACGAGCTCCAGCGTGTCTGGATTCTTCTTTTGGGGCATGATCGAGGAGGTCGACGAGTAGTCGTCGGCCAGCTCGACGTGGCCCTTGCTCGCCATGACGATCACGTCCTCGGCCAGCCCCGACAGCGTCGTCGCGAGCGTCGCGACCGCGCTCGTCGTCTCGACGAGGAAATCGCGCGTCGCGGAGGCGTCCATCGAGTTTTCGAGCACCGAGTCGAAGCCCAGCAGCGCCGCGGTGCGCTCGCGGTCCACGTCGAACGGCGTCCCGGCGAACGCGGCCGCCCCGAGCGGGTTCTGGTTGACCCGATCGTAGGCGTCCAGCAGGCGTGCGGTGTCCCGTTGCAGGGCCTGCTCGTAGGAGGCGATCCAGTGGGCGACCGTCGTCGGCTGTGCCGGTTGGAGGTGCGTGTAGCCGGGCATCACCGTCTCGGTGTGCTCGCGGGCCACGGCGAGGACCTGCTCGCGGGCCTCGACGACCGTCTCGATCAGCGCGAGCAGGTCCCCGCGCAGGCGATAGCGGATACAGGCCGCCACCTCGTCGTTGCGCGAGCGAGCCGTGTGCATCTTCCCGCCCTCGGCTCCCACGCGGTCGATGACCGCCGACTCGATGGCTTCGTGGACGTCTTCGCCCTCGGGGAGCGCTCCGTGTCCGGCCGCCTCCACGTCTGCGAGCGCCGACAGGATCTCGCCGGCCGTCTCGCGGTCGACGATGTCCTGTTCTGCGAGCATCACGACGTGGGCGCGGTCGACCGCCAGATCCGCCGCGAAGATGCGCTCGTCGTCGTCGAGCGAGGAGAGGAACGAGCGGGCGGGGCCGCCCGAGAAGCGGTCCCGGCGGACGACGCTCTCGCCGGTCGCCTCGCCCGCGCCGTCGTCGTGCTCTCCGTCGCTCATCGTCTAGTCCTCGCTCTCGCCGTTCGCGCTGTCTGTGGCTTCACTGCCACCGTCGGCGACGGCTTCGCCCGTCTTCGCGTCTTCGAGAATCCTGTTCGCCAGACGCGACTGGAAGCCGTGGTACTTGGCGACGCCGGTCGCGTCTTCCTGGGTGATGCCGCCGGTCACGTCCTCCTCGTCGAACGACGCTGCGGACTCGCTGTAGACGGCGTACTCCGATTCGCGCGAGACCGGGCGACAGTGGCCGCCTTCCAGCTTGACCGTGACGGTGCCGGTGACGCGCTCGTTCGTGTCGTCGACGAACGCTTCGAGCGCACTCACGAGCGGGGCGTCGACGAGCCCCTCGTAGGCCTTCTGGGACCACTCCTGGTCGACCTGGGCCTTGAACGCACGCTCTTCCTGAGTGAGGACCAGCCCTTCGAGGGCCTCGTGGGCGGTCAGCAACACCGTCGCGGCGGGGTGCTCGTAGTTCTCGCGGACCTTCAGCCCGAGCATGCGGTCTTCCATCATGTCGGTGCGACCGATCCCGTGGGCACCGGCCTGGGAATTGAGCTGTTCGATCAGCTCGACCTTGCCGAGATCGTCGCCGTCGACGGCGACGGCCTCGCCCTGCTCGAACGTGATCTCGACCAGTTCGGCCTCCTTGCCCGAGGGGTTCTCGGTCCACTTGTAGATGTCGTCCTCCGGGATCGTGCTGGGGTCTTCGAGCTCGGAGCCCTCGATCGAGCGGCTCCAGAGGTTCGTGTCGATGGAGTAGCGTCCGCCGTCGCCGCCCTCGACCGGCAGCCCCTTCTCCTGGGCGTACTCGTTCTCCCACTCGCGGGTCAGCCCGAGTTCGCGGACGGGCGCGATCACGTCCAGCTCGGAGTCGCGCCAGACGGACTCGAAGCGCAGCTGGTCGTTGCCCTTCCCCGTACAGCCGTGCGCGACGGCCGAACAGCCCTCTCGCTCGGCGACTTCGAGGATGGCCTTGGCGATGACCGGGCGCGCGAGCGCGGTCCCGAGCGGGTACCCCTGGTAGTCGGCGTTGGCCTTGACGGCCTTCAGACAGAGGTCCGCGAAGTCCTCCTTCGCGTCGACGACGTACTGCTCGACGCCGAGCGCCTCGGCGGTCTCTTCGGCCTCCTCGAACTCGTAGTCGGGCTGGCCCACGTCGACGGTGACGCCGACGACCTCGTCGTAGCCGTACTCCTCTTTCAGCAGCGATACGCAGACTGTCGTGTCGAGCCCGCCCGAGAAGGCGAGTGCGACGGTTCCGGATGCGGTTTCTGGTGTCATGGGTTTCGTGTTTGGGTGGCGTGTCCGTGATTTTCGCCGCCCGCACCCGTCGTCATCGCCCGCGGGGTCGATCACACGAGGCGTGTGAGCGCAGGCGGGGTGACGACAGCCGCGACGACGCGACCAACAGACGGTGGTCGGTGATTTGGAGTCGAACGAACCGGAAATCGGGAGTGTGAGTATTGTGGGCCTAGAAACGGCCCCGTCGTCGTCGCCGCTGTCGAAGAAGAGCGCCAGACTCGCCGCTGAGGACTTCGCGTCCGCCAGCGGTCGCAGTCTGACTCATGTACTCGCCACTATCCGAGGTTCGATATAAATAGGTTCCGAGTCACACGCGGTGTGTGATTATTTCACGTCCCCGAGCGCCAGCACGGTGGCGCGCCTCCGGCGAGCTGTCGACATCTCATACGGGTTATTGTAGCGATTTACCGGTGATTGTCTACTCCGTGGCAACGATCACCGGTAAGCAACTACAATAAACCGTATCACTCGGTGTTTGCCGCCTCGCGGTACATGGCTTTCGGCCGCGTGTACGACCGGCCGAAATCGCGTCGCTTTTCGCCGTCGCCGTCGTCGGTCCGGACGTGTTCAGCCTGAACGTCCCCATTCCGGGCGATGTCGCGCGGCTGGCGAGCGACTTAGCTCGCGAGTGGCCGAGCGCCAGCCCGCGTCCCCGGGGCGAGCACTCGATGGTCGCAAAGCGCCTGGCGACCGACGACCATCCCGCCAGCGTCGTCGAGGCCCGCGCCCGCGAGGTCCTCGCCGATCAGCCCGCCGTCGCGGTCCGGATCACGGGCGTCGACTGGTTCGCCGAGCCGACCTCGGGGACGGCACCGGTCGTCTATCTCGCCGTCGAGAGCCCGGGGCTGCACGACCTCCACCGGACGCTCTGTGACGCGTTCCACACCGTCCCGCGGCTGGAGGGCGAGGAGTACACGCCACACGTCACCGTCGCGCGTGGCGGTGATCGGGCCAGCGGGCGGCGGCTCCTCGACCGCGACATCGAACCGATCGAGTGGGTCGTCGACGAACTGGCCTTCTACGACGCGGCCCACGCGGTGGAGTCCGGCCGGGTTTCTCTCGGGTGACAACCCTTTTGGCCTGCCCTGCCCTCTCACTCCAGTATGGATTATCGCGAAGTCGAGACCACCCGAGAGTACGTCTGTCGGCTCGAAACCGGGCGCGACTGGCGCGCCCAGATCGAGGACTTCGCCGACGAGCAGGGGATCGACGCGGCCTTCCTCCAGGGGCTCGGTGCCGTCGAGGACGCCGAGATCTACTTCTACGACCAGGACCGCCAAGAGTACGACGCCGTGACCTTCCCGGAACCGCTGGAGGTGGCGGCCTGCGTCGGCAACGTCTCGCTGCTCGACGGGGAGCCGTTCGCCCACACCCATGCCGTCCTCTCGCGACCCGACGGATCGGCGCTTGCGGGCCACCTCAACAGCGCGACCGTCTTCGCCGGGGAACTCCACGTTCGCGCCTTCGACGCCGAACTCGCGCGCGAGCACGACGAGACGACGGATCTGGACCTCTGGGGGCTGTAGATGCGCGAGGTCGACGAACGCTACTTCGACCGCCTGGAATCCCAGCTCGACGACGCCTTCGAGGTGGCCCAGGCGGCCAAGCGACGCGGCGGCGATCCCGTCCCCGAGGTCGAGATCCCGACGGCCCGGGACATGGCCGACCGCGTCGAGAACATCCTCGGGATCGACGGCGTCGCCGAACGCGTCCGCGAACTCGAAGGCGAGATGAGCAGGGAGGAGGCCGCACTGGAGCTGGTCTCCGACTTCGTGGAGGGCGAGGTCGGGGACTACGACTCCAAGGCCGGCAAGGTCGAGGGTGCCGTTCGAACGGCCGTCGCCCTGTTGACCGAGGGGGTCGTCGCCGCGCCGATCGAGGGGATCGACCGCGTCGAGATCCTCGAAAACGACGACGGCACCGAGTTCGTCAACGTCTACTACGCCGGCCCGATCCGCTCGGCCGGCGGGACCGCACAGGCGCTCTCGGTTCTCGTGGCCGACTACGCCCGCGCGCTGCTGGGCATCGAGGAGTACGAGGCCCGCGACGAGGAGATCAACCGCTACGCCGAGGAGATCGAGCTGTACGACAAGGAGACGGGCCTCCAGTACTCGCCCAAGGAGAAGGAGTCGAAGTTCATCGCCGAGCACATGCCGATCATGCTGGACGGCGAGGCGACCGGCGACGAGGAGGTCTCGGGCTTTCGGGACCTCGAACGGGTCGACACCAACTCCGCCCGCGGTGGGATGTGTCTCGTCGCCGCCGAGGGCATCGCGCTGAAGGCTCCGAAGATCCAGCGCTACACCCGCAACTTAGCGGAGGTCGACTGGCCGTGGCTGCAAGACCTCATCGACGGAACGATCGGCAAAGACGGCGACGAGGACGGCGAGGAGGACGCGGCCGACGAGGGAGACGACGGAGACGACGACGAGGGCGACGAGACCTCTACGGGCGAGGACGACGGCCCGCCGCGTGCTGATCCCAGTACGAAGTTCCTCCGTGACCTCATCGCCGGCCGACCGGTCTTCTCACATCCGAGCGAACCCGGCGGCTTTCGCCTGCGGTACGGCCGGGCGCGCAACCACGGCAACGCGACTGCCGGCGTCCACCCCGCGACGATGCACCTGGTCGACGACTTCCTCGCGACCGGCACCCAGATCAAGACCGAACGGCCCGGCAAGGCCGCTGGCGTGGTCCCGGTCGACACCATCGAGGGGCCGACGGTCAAGCTCGCCAACGGGGACGTGCGCCGGATCGACGACCCGGCCGAGGCCATCGAGGTCCGCAACGGCGTCGAGAAGGTGCTGGATCTGGGCGAGTACCTCGTCAACTACGGCGAGTTCGTCGAGAACAACTACCCGCTCGTGCCGGCCTCCTACACCGTCGAGTGGTGGCGACAGGAGTTCGACGACGCCGGTGGCGACGTGCAGGCCCTGCAAGACGACGTTCACGTCGACCTGACAGACCCGACCGCCGAGGAGGCGCTGCGGTGGGCGACCGACTACGACGCCCCTCTGCACCCGAAATACACCTACTGCTGGCACGACGTGACCGTCGACGCCGTCGGCGCGCTGGCGGCCGCCGTCGAAGACGCCGAGAGGGCCGAGACGGACGGCGCGGTCGCGCCGACGCCGTCGCCCGGCCGGGGCACCGACGGCGACCTCGTCCTCCCGAACCGCGAGCCCGTCGTCCAGACGCTCGAACACCTGCTGGTCGAGCACACTCAGCGCGAGGACACCGTCGTCGTTCCCGACTGGGAGCCGCTGGTCCGGACGCTGGGCTTCGACGCCGCTCTCGAACGCGAGTGGTCGCTCGACGACCTCTCGGAGCACGCCAGCACGTACGCGGACGGCGACAACGCCATCGAGGCGATCAACGAGATCGCTCCCGTCCGGCTCCGCGAGCGCGCCCCGACCCGGATCGGCAACCGGATGGGTCGCCCCGAGAAATCAGAGGAGCGAGAGCTGTCCCCGGCCGTCCACACGCTGTTTCCCATCGACGAGGCCGGCGGCGCTCAGCGCTCGGTCGCCGACGCCACCAAACACGCCGAGGAGATGAACGACCAGCAGGGCCTCGTCGAGGTGGAGGTCGGTCGCCGCCGCTGTCGGGACTGTGGCACCGAGACCTTTCGGGGCCGCTGTCCGGACTGCAACGGCGTCACCGACGCCGTCTACGTCTGTCCCGACTGCGACTCCGAGGTCGAGCCCGACGAGTCGGGCCGCGTCGAGTGTGCCCACTGCGAGACGATGGCCTACCCCACCCAGTACGAGGCCATCGACCTCGGCGAGGAGTTCCGCGACGCGCTGGGTGCCGTCGGCGAACGCGAGACGGCCTTCGACATCGTCAAAGGCGTCGAGGGACTGACCTCCAAGGAGAAGATTCCCGAACCGATGGAGAAGGGGATCCTCCGGGCGAAACACGACGTGTCGGCGTTCAAAGACGGCACCGTCCGCTACGACATGACGGACCTACCGGTCACCGCGGTCCGGGCGTCGGAACTCGACGTCAGCGTCGACCAGCTCCGCGGGCTGGGCTACGAGTCGGACATCCACGGCGACCCGCTGCGCCACGAGGACCAGCTCGTCGAGCTCAGGGTCCAGGACGTGGTGCTCTCCGACGGCGCGGCCGAGCACATGCTCCAGACCGCCGCGTTCGTCGACGACCTCCTAGAGCAGTACTACGGGCTCGATCGGTTCTACGAACTCGACGACCGCGAGGACCTCGTCGGCGAACTCGTCTTCGGGATGGCACCCCACACCAGCGCCGCGACGGTCGGGCGCGTCGTCGGCTTCACCTCCGCGGCGGTCGGATACGCGCATCCGTACTTCCACGCCGCCAAGCGGCGCAATTGCTTCCACCCCGAATCGCGACTCTGGTACGAGGACGAGGCTGGCGACTGGCAGTACGGCCCTATCGCCGATCTTGTCGAGGAGCGACTCGACGACCCGCGCGAGGACGACTTCGGGACCCTGGTCGAGGAACTGGACAGCGAGGTCACGGTGCCCTCGGTCGACGCCGACGGTCGCCCGTGTCGCAAGCCCGTCGAGGCGGTCTCGAAACATCACGCTCCCGATCACATGGTCCGCATCGAGGTCGGTGACCGCTCGCTGCGGGTAACTCCCGACCACACGATGCTCCGGCGGAGCGGTGACGGGCTCGAAGAAGCACCGGCCAGCGAACTCTCTGCCGGCGACGAACTCCCGGCCTACGACGGCGGCGAGACGACCGTGATGACGGCGAGCGATGCCCCACAGCCCTCGGCGGGTGCCGACGACGGCGTTCCGTTCGACGAAGTGGTGTCGGTCGAGTACGTCGACAGCGACACGAACCACGTCTACTGTCTCACCGTCGCCGACACCCACCGGGTCGCCATTGAGGGCACCTACTCCGGCCAGTGCGACGGCGACGAGGACTGCGTGATGCTGCTGATGGACGGCCTGCTGAACTTCAGCAAGACGTTCCTGCCGAACCAGCGGGGTGGGAAGATGGACGCGCCACTCGTCATGTCCTCGCGGATCGACCCCAGCGAGATCGACGACGAGGCCCACAACATGGACATCATGCGGGAGTATCCCCGCGAGTTCTACGAGGCCACCCGGGAGATGGCCGACCCCGAGGACGTCGAGGAGATCATGACCATCGCCGAGGAGACGCTGGGCACCGACCACGAGTACACCGGCTTCGATCACACCCACGACACCACCGACATCGCGCTCGGCCCGGACCTGTCGGCCTACAAGACGCTCGGTTCGATGACCGACAAGATGGACGCCCAGCTCGATCTCTCGCGGACGCTGCGGGCCGTCGACGAGACTGACGTGGCCGAACGAATCATCGAGTACCACTTCTTGCCGGACCTGATCGGGAACCTCCGGGCCTTCTCCCGCCAGGAAGTCCGGTGTCTCGACTGCGGCGAGAAGTACCGCCGGATGCCCCTGACCGGCGACTGCCGGGAGTGTGGCGGTCGGGTCAACCTCACGGTCCACGAGGGCTCGGTCAACAAATATATCGACACGGCGACGATGGTCGCCGAGGAGTTCGACTGCCGGGAGTACACCAAACAGCGCCTCGAAATCCTCGACAAGTCGATCAAGCGCGTGTTCGAGAACGATAAAAACAAGCAGAGCGGGATTGCGGACTTTATGTGAGACGACCTTTTTCCTACGGGTTCGAGTCGCGCTCCGCGCGCTCGAACCACTTGCGCAAAAAGCTCGGACAAAAAGGCGCGAATCGCGGAGCGATTCGCGTGATTATCGTGAGTAGGGAGGGGCCGACGGTCCCTCGGGCAGTCGGGTGGTATGCCACCCGACGACGAAGCGACACGTGAGCCAAGCGGGTCTCCCGGTGACCTGCCGGGTCCTCCGGACCGCTCGGCCGCTCGGATGCTCGTAATGCGTACAGACGGTCTAGGTATCGAAAGCTTGAGGCTAGCCAGGACTCATACAGTCGTGCGAAAGTATTTGCCAGTGTAGACTCAATTTGCGGTAATGGGACGGTTAGACGATATCACTCTGGAAGAGCTTCAGGAGCTCCGTGAACAAACAGAGGGTGAGGTTCCTCGAGAACGTGTTCTTGCTGCAATCGGCCGAAAGCAGGGCGATGAACACGAGACACTAGCTGAACGACATGGTGTCGTGGAGAAGACGATCCGCAACTGGCTCGATCGGTTCACTGAAGAACCGATCGAGCAAGCTCCCTACGACGAATCCAGACCAGGCCGCCCCTCGAAGCTCGACAAACACGAACGCAAACAGTTCTTCGAGCGGCTCCAACAATCGCCGACAGAACTCGGCTACGAGCAACAAGCGTGGTCGCCGAAACTGCTCCTTCACCATGTCAAACAAGAGTACGGAGTCGAATACAGCGAAGGCCACGCTCGGAAACTCCTGGGAAAGGCCGGGCTGTCCTGCCGGACAGCACGGCCGCGAAATCACGAGGCTGATCCAGAACAAGAAGCCGAATTTCAACAAACAGTCGAAAAAAA
>NZ_KB905378.1:1507422-1510226 GCF_000379085.1 Halomicrobium katesii DSM 19301
GACGAGTACCAGTCGGGCGAGATCAACAACACCGATCTCGTCGACCCGTACGTGCTGTCGAACGAGTTCAGTGCTGGTGACGAGTACCAGTCGTGGACGGCTGCCCAGTTGACGCTGCTGGGTACGAACTCCCCCGAAGCCATGTCGAACATGGGCGAGTTCAACGTCACGACCGCTGGCGGCACCACGCACACTGGTATCCTCATGTCGCAGACGAACCCGGACAGTGGCCTGTTCGAGGTCAACACGACCCACGACACGGCCAACATCACCGGCCCGCAGTTCGTGGTCACGGCTGATCGACTCGTCGAACTCGACGGCGAGTTCACGATCGACTCGATCGAGAACACTGACGGCAAAAGCCGACAGAACGCGACGATCGAGAAGACTACGTACGAGGAAGCCGACGTGAATGTGACAGCGCTGATTGAGGGCTACGAACAGCTCCAAGAGCAGCGCGCCGAGTGGGAAGCTCGCGAGCAGAACATGCGCGGCGGCGCTGGCGGCTTCGCGTTCGGCAACAGTACCAGCCTTGGGATCCTCGCCGCCCTCGCTGGTGGTCTCCTCCTCCTGAACAACCGCGACGAGGGAGGTCCGTACTAATGGTCTACTGGCTGGTGCTGAAAGCGATCCCGATGAAACCCGTCGCCGCGATCGCGCTGCTTGGGTTCGGCCTCGAGGCTATGGGCGTCCCCGTGATCGGCCCAGCCGTAGATCTCGTTTCGCCACTCGTCGACGACGCAATCGGCTGGATAAAGTCGCAACTAACTGCCTTGTGGCAGTTCTGGTAACACCATTCCCCTACCCGGTTTCAGACATGAATCACAACGTCGTTAGCATCGCATTCGTCCTGCTCGTCTGTAGTACAGTCCTGGCTGGCGTCTCGATCGGTCAACAGACCGCCGGCAACACAGCAACTCTAGCGGGTCCCTCCAGTCCTGATGGCGGTCCATCGAACTACGAACTCGTGATCGACGAGAACGTCGGCGTCGTCGACTACAGCGTCGAGGACGGCGTGTTCGTCATCGAGTTCTATTCGGACGAGTTCAAGTCTGTCACCCTCTCGGCAGCTCCGGACACAAGCAGTCACTCCGGCTCGATCTCGTTCCGGTCCGTCGTCGTCGAGGCCGACACCATGACGACCGTCCGCATCACTGCCTCGTCCGCTGTCTCGATGTGGACTGACGACAGTCTCGAACGAGAACAGGCGTACTACATCCGCAAGCAATCGGGCTTCCTGATCTCTGGTCCGTGGACTGGTTCGGACGTTCGTGACGCTGCTCTCGGTGGCGCTCTCGGCGTTGTCATCGCCGTCCTATACGAAGCAGTCGCCGCCAAGGTCGGCACCACCGAACGGGGTGAGCGCGTCGCATGAGTGATCCTGAACCGGAACAAGAACAGCCCGACGACACACCCGAGAACCCGAGTCGATCCCGCTGGTTCCGCGCGTTCCGCTGGTTGACCGAGAACCTGACGCTGCTCGCGTCGGGTCTTGGTCTCGGTGTGTTTATCCTGGCGTCGGTCATCGGCTACGAACTCCCGCGCAACCTCCGGATCATCGGCGTTACAGCCATCATCATCGTCCCGATCGTCGGACGACCGACCGGCAAGAAGGTTCGATCGCTCCTGTGGGAACCGACGTACGTCTGGCTCGTCGACGTCGACGCTCGCTACACGAAAGGCGGGATCTTCCGCATTCCCGGCGAGCGATTCAGCGAGTGGACGATCACCGAGGGCCAACTTGACTGGGTGAATCCCGATCTCGCCTTCGGCAAGCAGGTCGATCTCGACGAGCAGACCGTCGAGGGCACCTGGCGCGGTACCATGTCCGACCGCGAGCTGATGAAAACGCTCCAGGCCGTTGAGGAGTGTCGCGGCCAGCTCGAGGAAGACGCCAAACGTGGCTTCGCGATCGAAGCCCAGGCGTTCACGATCATCCGTAACGCCACCCGGAAGGCCGTGCTTCGGATCGTCTCGACGTTCGAACGCGGGACCCTTCCAGACGAAGGAGAGGGGTTGACCGACGAGATCGACAACGCGATCGAGCAGTTCGGCCTCGAGCGGAAGATTCGCGAGACTGAAGAGGACTCGCAGGAGTCCGAAACCCCCGGCGTTCGGATCGATTTCGACCAGGACCTTGCTGATCTCGCCGGAGCTGGGAACGGAGGTGCGCCTGCTGATGACTGAAAGTGTCGACGAACACCTGTTGACGGCGGCGAAGCTCTACGAGCAGGTCCGTGGCGATCTCGACGGCGACGATCGTCTCCTTCCGCACACCGGGATCGTCGACGATACCCAGGATCGAGCGGCACTGTCGTTCCTCGAAACTTCGTTCCGAGAAGCCGACGAACTCCCAGTCTCGTCGAGGACGTTCGAAGGTACGTCGCTCGGCCAAGTGCTCGCCTCGAAACAGATCACTGGGACTGCCACCGAAGCCGTCGCCCAGGGCAACGGCTCGATCATGTCCCACATCGTCGGCGTCACCGAACAGGATCTCGATGCGTCCGCGCTGCGGCTCCCCATGATGCTGCTCGAACAGATCGAGAACAACGGTGCTCCGGCGTTCATCACCGCTGCCGGAAACCCGAACACTGGCAAGACCAACACGGCGATCCTACTGATTCAACTCCGTGCGCTCGATCTCGACAATCTCCTCGTCCTCTCGAACGTTCGTACCTGGGAACAGACCGATCGCTCATCCCGATACATTGTAACACAGCAGTTTCTTGAACCAGTCGTCCGGTGAGTTGAGTTTCAGTGCGAGAAATCCGAGGTATTTTTGGAGATGATGCTTCGAGATGCCT